>NZ_JACJRQ010000001.1 GCF_014697355.1 Nostoc calcicola FACHB-3891
GCATTGATTACTTTTTGCCGTAAATCATAACTGTAGGGTTTAGCCATCTGCTGTATCAATCTTTAGATTGTCTTTTCTCAGTATATGTCCTAACAGTTTTGTCCACTGCTATATTTGTGGAAATGAAGGTGTCAAAATCCGCCGAATTACCAGAACTTATGGTAAGGGTAAAGCTAAGGAAAACAAGCTGTCTTGGTATAATTGGATTAAGGTGAGTTTTTTTAGCTCATCTTCACTGGAATTAATTTAATGAGGAATCATGTCCTAATGTCTCAACCCAATTTAATTAAGGAAGCTGAAGTCAGTAATAATCGTGCAGAAACTTGTCTGGTAGAAATTTTAAGAGAAATCCAAGAAACACCAAAAGAATACTGGCCAAATTTGCTGGCAATTTTAAGGGTTTTTCGGGAAAGTGTAACTATTAAACCAGAATTATTAACTCCTTCTCAAAAAGAGTTAGATCAACAAGAACAAGAAATTTTAAATCAACAACATCAAGCACTCAAACAATTAACCAAACAATGGTTAGAAGAAGGAGATAAACAAGAGCAAACAGAAACTTGGGAATATTTGACTCAAGCAATTGATGACAATCCATTTTAAATTTTGCATCAGTTTTTATGAGTAAACTGGTTTTCCTGGATACAAATGTTTTAGGAATGGTAACAAATCCGAAAAACTCTAATCCTATTTGTCAGGAGTGTAAAGAATGGTTAGATGAACTACCCTTAAAAGGGTATCAAATAATCTTACCTGAAATTGCTGATTACGAAGTGAGACGAGAATTACTGAGAGCAGGAAAAACATCAGGTATTAAACGATTAGATCAACTCAAAAAAGCGATTACTTATTTACCGATTACTACTTCTGTAATGCTTTTAGCAGCGAATTTTTGGGCTGAAGTGAGAAAAGCAGGAAAACCAACTGCCGATCCTAAATCTCTTGATGGTGATGTCATTTTAGCAGCACAAGCCAAAATTGAAGAATTAAAAGGGCATCAAGTTATTATTGCTACTACTAATGTTAAACATCTATCATTATTTGTAGATGCTCGTGAATGGCAAAGCATTAATTAAATGGTTCAATAAAGTATAAGTCAAACTGCGATCGCCCTAAATTATTTATGAAGCCTGTAAGCCCAACCCCATAAAGTCCCTACATCAAATTTATATTTCTTCATATACATGAATTTTTCTCGCCGGCTTACTTATGAGCCAATGGACGATACACTTACTCGTTGAGATGACAAATTCATAGTGATAGAATTCTCAGTTAAATACTTTTTGATTAGCCGACCGAGAACCTTAATTCCATGTTCAATATCCTCTGGTGTGTGGCAAAAGTTTAAGCGCATGGCCGGATAGCCTTGTCTGAGAAAAAATGCAGCACCACTAGCAACGAGAACATTGTGTGATAAGGCTTCAGAGCAAATTGCTTGCATAGGTAAATGGTTTGGCAGATGAGTCCACAAAAATAAACCACCTTGGGGAATCGTCCAAGCGATCGCTTCAGGAAAATAGTTTTCCAAAGCTTGCAACATCACATTCCGACTTTGCAAGTTACTAACACGTAAACGATTCAGGTGACGGCGATAATGTCCCGATGCTAAAAACTCGCTTACAATTGCCTGAGATACCGTAGATACATGCAAGTCATTGAGTAATTTCTGCTTCACCAGAGGGTGATGATGCTCACCTGGCACCACCATGTAACCAACTCGCACTCCCGGCATCAGGGTTTTTGAGAATGTGCTGATGTAAGTCACCAAATTATGGCGATCGAATGCCTTGATGGGAGGAGGAACTGGTTCAAAATTTAACCCTTCGTAAGCATTATCTTCCATAATCAAACACTCGTACTGTTGTGCCAACGTTAATAACGCTTGTCGATGAGCAAGGGATGTTGTAATACCAGTTGGATTGTGTAAAGTACTAATGGTGTAAATTAATTTTGGTCGATGGCTTTTAAGATATTGCTCCAGCAATTCCAAATTCATTCCCTCCGCAGTCATGGGAATACCTATAACCTTGGCTTGTAAGTTTTCCAGAATTCCCAATGCACCATGATAGGTTGGTGTTTCCACAATCACCCAGTCATCTTTTTGCAGGTAATATTGCATAGCTAAAGATAGGGCTTGCTGTGAACCAGCGGTAATAATTATTTCTTCCGGCGAAATTTCTAACCCTTGTTGGACTAACATCTGAGCAATCAGTTGCCGCAGTATAAATTGTCCTTCAGGAAAGTCTTCTCTAAACAGGGTATCCCCTGCTTTAGCCAATGCACGTTTAGCAACCTGTTGAAGATTATCTGAGATGTTAGTACAGGGAAAACCTGAACTGAACTCAATAATATCTCGCTGCCGTCTAGCCTGAATTGAAGCTGTATATTGCTCGAAAAAAGACCCGCTACCTTGTGAAATTATCACTTCTTGAGATGGTGCAAAGGTCGAACGCAAAGTCAGACCAGAGGATACTTTTATTGTACGGTTGACAAAATAGCCTGAACCCTGGCGAGCATGTATGAGTCCATCAGCTTCTAAGAGACTATACGCCTCAATAACAGTCAACTTGTTAACTTGAATACTCGTGGACATTGCCCGAATAGAAGGAAGTTTTTGTCCATCTGGTATTTTGCCAGATTGAATCAAACGACTAAGATAATTGCGAATCTGTAGATATATCGGGGTTGGTGAATGCCGATCTAAAGGAATATTCACAATGCAATTCTTCCTTCGGGATGATAGCAGGGATTATAGGCAATATTAAAAGATTTTTCTGTGTTTGAACTGGTACAGTTGGGTGCATTTTGACTAGAACAGTTGTAAATACTATGACTGTACCAGTCACAATTGGGCAAATCTGTACCTTCTCATTGACATGTAAGCAAGCGAATCTAGAAAGTATCTGATGCTCGATTGAGTCGGGAGGATTTTTCTATGAAAATAATTGATAAATGGTTGGTACTAAAATCAAAACTTCAAAACGCTTGGCAAAGTTTAGTTACAGTAATTACAAGCAGTTCTCAATTGCAAGTTTGGGAAACCCGCCTTGGCAATGGGGATTGTTCTTGGCACGCCTATGACCCGATGACAGGGCGTTCTGCTTCTTTTGGCTCTGAAACTGAAATGCGAGTGTGGATTGAAATGCAGTATTACAGCAGATAAATAGACCTCTTGCATAAATAAGTTTTTATCTCACGCAAAGGCGCAAAGGCAAGGCAGCGCGGTCTTGGGGGTTTCCCCCATGAGCGACTGCCGCGCAAAGAATAAGGTAAAAATAAGGACTTTTGCAAGAAGTCTAATGAAGAACGAACCGCCAAGGACGCAAAGAAAGAAATAAGAAGTCAAAAAAATTTGGCGCAGCCTTATAAAGAAACGGTATTAGCAACAAGTAAGGGACTTCCAAATAAAAAATATCCCAAAACTGACGCAAAAACCCTCTGTATTTCTCCTCTCTCTGTGTTCTCTGCGCCTCTGTGGTTCGATAATTTATTTCTTGGAAATCCCTAAGAAAGAAAATTTCTTCAGTTTGCAAACACACCTTCCAAGAAAGGTATTATTTCAGCCCAAGCAGACGTAGTAGCAGCAGAATCATAGCGATAACCGTCATCACGCATGAAGGTATGTTCTGCTTCATACAAGAAAACTTTATGGGGTAGATTAGCATTTTCTAGAGCTTTAATTATGGTTTGTCGATCGCAGTCTGGAATGTGAGGGTCGAGTGTACCGAACACCATTAGCATCTGGGCTTGGATTTCACTAACTCGATGGATTGTATCGGCTACACCTTGCCCCAGTTTGCCACTGGGAATGCCAGTAGGATAGCAACAGACACAAGCCTTAATTTCGCTGTTAAATGCTGCACGAAAAGCTAAGTGTCCTCCAATACAAAAGCCGAGAGTGCCTATTTTGCCAGGAGAAACTGCACTTTCTGTCTTGAGGAATTCGATTACAGCACGGCAATCTTCATCATAATGTGCGATCGCAGTTCGACGAGCGTCATCATTACCACGCATCCGACCGAGATCGTTTGGTTCAATAACTTGCCCAATTGGCTCAAGGCGATGAAAAATTTCCGGTGCCGCCACTACATAGCCATATCCTGCCAAGTAGTTAGCTAAACGAATTATCGGCTCGCCTAACTGATAAATATCACTATAAAATACAATACCTGGGTAAAGTCCTGGTGTTTTAGGAGACGCTACATAGACGCGCATCAAACTGTCATCGACTCTTAACTCGACATTTCGTTTAGTGATTTGCACTGTTTTTTCTCCGTTTGATGTCTGCTTTCATTAGCTTTTATACAAGTGAAATAAAAAGACGTATCCTTTCATTATTTCGCTTTGTAGTGGAATGCGGGAGTTATCCAGGAACAATTTTTTTCAATCTTGTTTTCAGATTGAAATTTACAGCTACGCCTCTTGTTTGCTGAAGACTATACATATTTTTTCAAATATTTTGCTTAATTATAAGGAAAGAGAAAATTAAATTCTCTGATGAGCAATTTAATGTAAATAATGTTGACTTTTCACACTATAAGTCCAACCTGCAACTAAGGAAAAAGAAGGTCCACTTTTATCGGCTTCTGAACCAAGCAAAGTGATGAAGATTTTAACCTGCACCGTTCCCATAGACTGACTATTTTATTTGCAAATATGGAGCGATATTGTAGATATCGCTCCATACATTCCTAGCAAATAATATTCTAAATCTCGCCAGAAAAGCTTAATAATTATCCCTTGCTAAGACTAGATAAATTTTCCTCTACTTCAGCACGATCTGTGGCATCGGGATTAAGCTGAAGATAAGTCTGGAGGTCGGTAGATGCAGCATCAGATTGACCTAAACTAATTAATACGATCGCGCGATTTTGATATAAGTCTGGATTATCTGGTGATAAAGCGATCGCACCTGCTAAATCACTCAAAGCTTCTGGTAGTTGTCCAAGTTCGTAGTGAAGTGTGGCACGATTTGCTAATAATAAAGGTTGCTGTGAATTTAAAGCAAGTGCCGCATTATAATCTAATAAAGCTGCTTCCAAATGTCCCCATGCTTCAAATGCTTGAGCGCGACCAATCAATGCTGGAGTCAAAGTAGGTTCTAAATCAAGAGCCACTGAATAAGCCTTAGTTGCTTCTTCGGGTAGACCTTTTAAATAATAGCAATGTCCGATATTCATCCAGACTTCATAGTATGGTGGGCTAAGCTCAATAGCTTGGTGGTAATCATTCAAAGCATTTTCTAGATAACCCAGACGTTGGTAAACATTACCGCGATCGTTGTAGTATTCTGAGTAGTTTGGATCGGCGGCGATCGCGGCTGTAAAATAAATCACAGCTTCTTCTAATTCACCCATTGCTGCGTATACTTGGGCAATATTATAGTCCAAAACTGAGCGATGTAATCGATGTTGACCTTCGCTCAAATGGTTTTTGAATTCTTCAATTGCCGACTTACAAAGTTTAATTGCTTCTTCAGGAAAACCTTGACGGTGTTTAACAAGTGCTAAACCGTTCATATCGAAAGCAGTCATAAAATGTCTATCATCAGCTGGAATATCCGCTGTTGATTCTGCTAAGATACTCAGACTGCGATTGAGATAATCTTCAGCTAAAGCATGGTCATGTTCCGGGAGAAAGCGAGTATGGAACATTGCCATTATGTAATAAGCTCGAACTAACTGCGCTGGTGCATCAAGTTTTAGGAGAGCTTCTTCTTGAACAATTTGATATGCTTTGGTAATATTTCCTGTTGTTGCGTAGCAATTAAAAAGATTCCCAACCATATTCCATCGCATGTTATTGTCTTTTCCACAAAGATGGTCAAGTTGAGTCGCAACGGGTTCACAGTAGACTAATGCATCTTCATAAAAACCTTGGTGATTATAAATTCCCAACAGTCTTGCTTGCCAAATCAATGCTTTTTCAGGTTGGTCACTTTGTAACCAATACGAAACCAGTCGTGGGCCATGAATTTCAAGTTCAATAGAGTCTCTACCAATTTGTTCTTCCAACTTTTGCGCCAGTTGGGACATTTTTACTTGGGAAATTAATACTTCTGATTTTGGTGGTAATTCCAAACTAATCTTTTGCGCTAAAAACCGATCGTTTAAGTGAGTTATGGCAGTTTCACCAGTATTAGGAGCAGTAGCAAAGAGTAAACTTAACTTTAGTTTCTCTCCTCGACGACGAACGAGTTCAGCAAAAAAGCGGCGTACCAAAAATCCTGCTTGTTCATAATCATTACAAGCAATCAACCAAGGAGAAGTATCTGTGTAATCAAACCAGGAATCTAGTAAATTGATTACCCCATGTATGATTCTATAGGCTCGATCTAAAGGATAATTTCGTACCCTTTCATCATCAACAGAACTATCTGTTAAATTGGGGTTTTTTACTGATATTTTACGCCTTAATGCAGGCAAAACCATTGCTAATTCATAACTATGTTTTTCAATCAAATGTGGTGCTTTTTCTTCAATATCTGGTAAAAGTTGATTTAGCCATTCATTTAATCCAGACCATAACCCATCTTCTTGGGGATTAAAGGATAGCAGCCAAGTTTTTGCTTTACTTTGTTCACCTAAGTGTAACCATTGCTGCAAAATTTCTAACCTAGAATTACCCGATTCTGCCTCCAGCAAAATTACCTTAGCAATTTCTGGTTGTTGTAAAACATTTTGTTCGACAGTATTTTGGCGGTTCATAATTTATCTCCTTTTAGTAAGACGTAAACTGTTAATCCAAAGAAAAATACCAATACCTTGAATTCCAAAAACCAGCAATCCCATTACTAGGGCATCGGTGAAGGCATAAGGATTAGATTCATACCCTGCACTCAACGTGCCTAAAAGTAGGGAAGCATAATTCCACATTGTTGGAATACCAATGAAAAACAGCGACCAAAATGCAGCGATGTGACCTAAAACGTAGATAATAGCGTAACAACGAATCACTCGCATTTCGCCTCTAGGAATAGAGGATTGGTCAGTGGGATGAGAAAATATGAATAATCTAAATATTTGGTTTTGTAAGAAAACCTTTGTATCCTTCATCAGACTTCTACATCTAAAAAAATTAGCAATGACGTAGTAAAAATCAGTCCGAACAAAGAAATAGCATTGCCAAATTAAACCTAGTAGATAACTCAAAACGATCGCTTGCATTAGCTGTAAAGCAATGGGAGATATTACCACCCAATTTTCTTGTTGAGCGAACAAAATCAGCAGCAAGATAGAAGTTAGTACAACATCTAGCAATGGCCCTGCAAGAAAAGGTAGATACCGCTGATTTCGAGGCACACCCCATATCCCCGTCATATCTGTTTCTGCTACAAGTATCCAAAGGCGATTGCTCAGTCTTAATTGACAAGAAACACCCACTGCTTTAGCAGCGACTAAATGAGCCATCTCATGTAAAAAGACTGCGATAACATTAATTCCAGTTAAAATTAACGTCATCATAGTGACATTTTTTGTAAAGACAAAAGCTTGATAACTAGGCAGAATTTCAGGTTTAAAGCTAAGAGCAGCTACAGCAAAAAATATGACTATTCCACAACCAATTAGTACCTTTTTGCTAAATAATTTTTGAGCAGATGACTGCGAAATATGGGTAAAATGATTTATTTGCTTTGGTTGCTTAGTATGTGTTGGTAAAACTGTTTGTCTAGAAGATAAAATATTAACAAAATCATTTTCTTCTAGAACTTCTAGCAGACCTTCAATATCTGGCACTTCATTATATTTTTGCTGGTAAAGCCGTTGTGCTTGTCCAATAGTTTTTCCAGCAGCCAAATAATCCAGTAACTCTATTGCATCAGAGGGTAATGCTAGAAAAATATTAGTATCTACTCGCCCAATAATAAATTCATCTCCTTCAGATTGGCGAGTAAATGGATAAATAGAAACCAGAGCATCAGCAGGATATCTGGTCACGTCAAATTTCCTTATTAATCTAATGTTGTAAGAATTCAGAATGGGCTACGCCCCGCTACGCTAACAGAATTCAGGAGTCAACATTCAGGAGTCAGAATCAATATACCTCTTCCTAAACTCTTGATTTTAAACTCTTTCTTTCTCTGCACGATATCAAAAATCTTTATTAATTAGTGGGGGATTGTACCCCACCACTAATTTAAGGTAAAGTATGTAGTTAGCTCAATGAACTATTTTTAATGTAAAGCCGAAATTAAATAGCTCATTGATTATTTTAACTTACCAGCAACTACTACATATCCAGCAAACATAAGCGGCTGCTCTGGTTGTTCTGAGTGTCTCAACTTCACGAATCACAAATTTCTTCATTGTTTTAGGTTGAATAGATTCTACAGTTTTCATTGTTTTTTACTTCTTTTGGATGTTTGTTTTGGGCAATATCGGTTACCCTTATGTTTATGAATATAGATAACAATCGGGTAAAACTAGGGGAGGTAATTGAATGAATTTCAGAAATTACCAGCAATTACTACATATCCAGCAAACATAAGCGGCTGCTCTGGTTGTTCTGAGTGTCTCGACTTCACGAATCACAAATTTCTTCATTGTTTTAGGTTGAATGGATTCTACAGTTTTCATTGTCTTTTCCTTGTTTTGATGTTTGTTTTAGGCAACGTTCTGTGCCCTTGTGTTTATGAATATAGAGAGCAATCGGGTAAAACTAGGGGAGCTAATTGAATGAATTTCAGAAATTACCAGCAATTACTACATATCCAACAAACATAAGCGGCTGCTCTGGTTGTTCTGAGTGTCTCGACTTCACGAATCACAAATTTCTTCATTGTTTTAGGTTGAATGGATTCTACAGTTTTCATTGTTTTTTCCTTGTTTTGATGTTTGTTTTAGGCAACGTTCTGTGCCCTTGTGTTTATGAATATAGAGAGCAATCGGGTAAAACTAGGGGAGCTAATTGAATGAATTTCGGAAATTACCAGCAATTACTACATATCCAACAAACATAAGCGGCTGCTTTGGTTGTTCTGAGTGTCTCGACTTCACGAATCACAAATTTCTTCATTGTTTTAGGTTGAATGGATTCTACAGTTTTCATTGTTTTTTCCTTGTTTTGATGTTTGTTTTAGGCAACGTTCTGTGCCCTTGTGTTTATGAATATAGAGAGCAATCGGGTAAAACTAGGGGAGCTAATTGAATGAATTTCGGAAATTACCAGCAATTACTACATATCCAACAAACATAAGCGGCTGCTTTGGTTGTTCTGAGTGTCTCGACTTCACGAATCACAAATTTCTTCATTGTTTTAGGTTGAATGGATTCTACAGTTTTCATTGTTTTTTTCCTTGTTTTGATATTTGTTTTAGGCAACGTTCTGTGTCCTTGTGTTTATGAATATAGAGAGCAATCGGGTAAAACTAGGGGAGCTAATTGAATGAATTTCAAAAATTTTTAGGACTGCTTAAATGGATTTAAAAGCGATAAAATTCAGTTAAGCATTTTTTCTCTCTGTGTTCTCTGCGTCTTGGCAGTAGTCTTCCCTTCTCGACGAGAGGCTGCACCGACGAGACATTCCGCGAACTCCAAGCCGCTACGTGTCTATGTTAAAAAATTGACTTTCCAAAGAGTTTTAGCCTTAAGTTAACCATATTCGATTAAAAAAAACTGGGTACGCCCAATGAAAAATTGCTAAATGAGGGAGAAGCATTCAAACTAGCCAAGCTCTAACTTTTGCTGATAGAAAATCAATAATACCCGTAGCAACAATCAAAATAATCAAAATCGCACAGACTTTTTGGTACTCAAAAGCTCTAACATTGCTATTACTTTAGGAGATGTATTAGTAATGATTTGGGAAAAAGTGAAATCTTGCATTTTCAAATTTCTTACTTTTTCAGTAGATAGACTAAAAAAATTATTTTATAGGAAAAAGTTAGGTTTAAAACCTTACTTCTCTACGAGAGGCTACCGCGAACGTCCCGCTCTGCTAACGCCCCTAGTGGGCGAAAAATCCTTGTTTCCCAAGGTAGGTAGAAACCCCACCCGCAAGTGGTGTGGCTGTCTTTAATTTTGAATTTTAAATTTTGAATTTTGAATTGATTCATTTCTCTTGTTAGAGAAAATCACCAAAAAAGTTCTGAGTCACCAAAGTTCAGATGTCTGACGACAAGCCGACGAAGCGTCTACCCAAGCGACAAATCCCCAACTCCTGTTAAAAAGTCGGGGATCTTGCTTATCACAAATAGACCTCTTGCAAAAAGCACTTTTGCAAGAGGTGGGAAAAGGGAAAAGGTTAAAGAGGAAAGGGAAAATACCAAACCTTTCCCCCTTTCCCCTTCCCCTTTTCCCAACTTATGCAAGAAGTCTAATGATTCAGGATTGCTATATCAATAAATTTTAATTACCTCTTGTTTTTTAGGACAATCTATGCAAATCTCATAAATATAATACGGTAAACTGACTGAGTTACCGTATTATATGATTTTCTTAAAAGCTATGTCTAAGCCAAGGCGGGGGAATCCGGGAGCTTTGAGTGCGGAGTTAAGAGTTATTATCTTACCTCTGCCCCATACGCGATACCCAATGGCGAAAATCTAGGAGAGCAGATCGTGAGTGCATATCAATCTGAGTCAGGAAATAGTTCTACCACTTCTTCACAGCTAGATTTAGAAGCTGATGTTCTAGTGATAGGGGGCGGGCCATCAGCAACTTGGGCGGCTTGGAATGCTGCTGCCCAAGGAGCAAAAGTGATACTGGTAGATAAGGGCTACTGCGGTACGAGTGGAGCGACAGCACCTTCTGGTACTGGTGTTTGGTATGTGCCCCCCGACCCACAACAACGGGAGGCGGCAATGGCTAGTCGGGAAGCTTTAGGAGGTTTCCTGTCAGAGCGCTCTTGGATGGAGCGTGTATTGGATCGGACTTATACAAACCTGAATAAACTCTCAGATTGGGGCTATCCATTTCCTGTGGATGACGAAGGTCGTCCCCATCGGCGATCGCTCCAGCAAGCTCATGATTACATGCGTCTGATGCGTAAAAAGATTACCAAGGCAGGCGTGAAAATACTCGACCACAGCCCAGCTTTAGAACTGCTAGTAGACGCAGCAGGGGCAGTTGCCGGGGCGCGGGGGATTTGCCGGCAAACAGGCGATCGCTGGCAAGTCAAATCCGGAGCAGTGGTAATTGCTACTGGTGGTTGTGCCTTTTTGAGTAAAGCTTTAGGCTGTAACGTCCTTACAGGAGATGGTTATTTGATGGCAGCAGAAGCCGGTGCCGAAATGTCAGGGATGGAATTTTCCAATGCTTACGCCCTATCACCGGCTTTTTCCTCAGTTACCAAAGGAGCTTATTATCGTTGGGCAACCTTCTATTACGAAGATGGCACAGAAATTGAAGGTGCTGGTTCGCAAAAAGGGCGATCGATTATTGCCCGTACCCTGCTCACCCAACCTGTTTATGCTCGTCTGGACAAAGCAACTCCCGAAATTCAAGCGATGTTGCGGACTATCCAACACAACTTCTTATTGCCATTTGACCGTATGGGCATTAACCCCTTCACCCAACTTTTCCCTGTGACTCTGCGTTTGGAGGGAACGGTGCGCGGTACAGGTGGAATTCGGATAGTTGATTATACCTGCGCTACCACCGTACCCGGACTTTATGCAGCTGGCGATGCTGCAACACGAGAATTAATTTGTGGTGGCTTTACTGGTGGTGGTAGTCATAATGCCGCTTGGGCAACCTCTTCCGGATATTGGGCAGGTGAAGCAGCAGCAAACTACGCCCTTCAACTAGGAACTAAAGCTAATCAACGTTCCGTGCGAGGACTTGGGGAAACTGGGATAGCTGCCGATAAAGGTAGCAGCAACAGTTTTATTCCTTCAGAAGTGACTAAAGCAGTCCAAGCCGAAGTATTTCCCTACGATCGCAACTTGTTCCGCACCGAAAAGGGATTGACAGAATCCCTCGATCGCTTACATCACTTGTGGAAAGAAATCCGCAACACCCAAGCAGTACCAGAAAATCAAGCTGTCCAAGCTAGGGAAGCCACCGCAATGCTAGCAACAGCCAGATGGATGTACGCCAGCGCCCTTGAACGCAAAGAAACTCGCGGGATGCACAAACATCTAGATTATCCAGAACAAGACCCGAACCAATACCACCGCCTACTGAGTGGTGGTCTAGATCGAGTCTGGGTCAAGCCCCAAAAACTACAAACTGCCGTTAAGGAAAGGGAGTTAGTAACACTGTGATTGAACTAGTTAGTGAATCTCGCTGTATTCAATGTAATATTTGCGTTTCCGCCTGCCCCACCAACGTTTTTGACAAAGTGCCAAACGGACCACCTAGAATTGCTCGTAAAAGCGACTGCCAAACCTGCTTTATGTGCGAGTTGTATTGTCCAGCGGATGCCCTCTTCGTTGCTCCACAGGCAGATGAGTCTGTGATAGTTGATGAACAGACTCTCATCGAAGCAGGATTTTTGGGCGGATATCGGGAAACCTTGGGCTGGAAACCTGGAGGCACTCCAGCAGGGCTGAGAGAACAGTCTGCTCAAATGTTTATTGGTCGGAACAATTTGTCTACCGATTCTCAAGGCAGAATTCTCCCCTGGAATAACCAGGCTAATTCCCAGTCAAATTAAGTAGTAGAACAAAGCAAAAGTTCAGAATACATCTGCTGTAAGTTTTTTAACTATTTAGGATGGTAGCTTGATTTGAGTCGTGACATACTAGCTTTTTGGATGATGCTTGCCAAAAAAAAGTAAGTTAAGGGTTTTTAAATTTACATACCCACCGCCAATATAAATCTTCTAGGGTGGGCATCTTGCCCGCCCTAAATATGTAAATTTAATGCGCGACAGCTTGATTTCTTACTTACTGGATATAGCTAATCCTCAATGGAGAATTCTATCATTTTTATTAATTTTCTTAGCATTGTAAATATATATAGCAATAATAATTGTTAATTATGGTGCTGAGAAATAGATAGATAAAAATAGCTAAATTTGAGAGTTATACATAGATATTATCGATTATTTTTGATATTTTCTCCAATTTAGTTATTACTAATACTAGACCATTAGACTTATTAACCGCGATAATACTGGAGAATAAACCAATGTTTTTTGGACAACTTGAAACAGAATGTTTGTATGGAGAACTTTGGTCAGTTTGGCAAACAACTAAATTACCAGAACATCTACAGTTATTAGTAGATCAAGAACAAATAAAATATGATATCTGGGAATTGCAAAGCGAAAAACCTGATTCTAAGACGACTCCTGTCAGTCTCGATCGCACCTCTAGTAATTCAAAAAGCATTTGACTCCATAGCCCGTGCATGATATCAAGGTGTAAAAAGCATACCGTTCTAATCACTGATAGCCACTGATGCAGCGAAGTATCGTTTTAACTTTAGCGGCTGCTTTTTGAGTTCATACTGCAAACCTCTTCCAAATTTCTTTCACCTAACAAGAGAAGGAATCAATACCGATGCCACACCTGTTTGAACCATTCAGGATTCGTGAAGTTACTTTTCGCAACCGCATCGCTGTTTCACCGATGTGTCAATATTCGAGTACAAATGGATATGCTAACGATTGGCATACGATACATCTAGCTTCTCGTGCAGTTGGCGGTGCAGGTATTGTGCTAACAGAGGCAGCAGCTGTAGAACCACGTGGACGTATTAGCCCCCAAGATTTGGGCATTTGGTCAGATGCACATATACAAACTTTAGCCAAAACTGTGGCATTGATTCATAATTTTGGAGCTGTTGCAGGTATTCAACTTGCTCATGCAGGCAGAAAGGCCAGCACTGCCAAACCGAGTAAGGGAGGAAAAATACTCGATGAATCTCAGGAAGGTTGGCGTCCCTTGGTTTCCAGTAGTGCGATCGCTTTTAGCAAAGATAGTCCTGTGCCTGAAGCCCTAAGTATTGAGGGAATTCAAGAAGTTATTAACGCCTTTATCCAAGCTGCTAAACGTTCTCTAGAAGCAGGTTTCAAGGTAGTTGAAATCCATGCCGCCCACGGTTACCTACTACACCAATTTCTTTCACCCCTTTCTAACCATCGTCAAGATGATTATGGTGGTAGCTTTGAAAACCGTACTCGTTTGTTAATAGAAGTAGTTAAAGGAGTCCGAGAGGTTTGGCCTCAAACATATCCGCTTTGGGTACGCATTTCCGCCACTGATTGGGTAGACAAGGGCTGGGACATTGAACAAAGTATCACTTTAAGTGACAAACTTAAGTCTCTAGGAGTCGATCTCATTGACACTTCATCAGGGGGCATCATACCGGGGATCAACATACCAGTTAAACCTGGTTATCAAACTCAATTTGCCGAACGCATCCGCCGCGAAGCTAATATCCATACAGGAGCCGTAGGGTTAATTACATCTCCAGAACAAGCTGACGAACTGATTCGTACAGAAGTAGCTGACATAGTGCTGTTGGGGCGTGAACTACTCCGCAATCCTTACTGGCCCCATCTGGCAGCCAAACAACTCGGACACGATAAACTTTGGCCTGTTCAATACGATCGCGCTTGGTTGTGATGCTGGGGCTGGGGATTATGAGATGGTTTGGCAGGTTACCAAATAGAAATGCGATCGCCTTAAATATTACCTCGACTTCTAGGCTTTGAGGCGATCGCAACTTCCGGTTTTAGAGCATCAAATCTCCTCAAGAAGTAGAAATTAATGCGATCGCGAGTCTGTCAACATAATTTATGGGATTATATAGCAAGAGGCAGGAGGCAGGAGGTAGAACTATTACTATTGCTAGCATTCACGCTTGTCATTATGTCCTAATTTATGTGACTACGGCTATAAAATCCAAAGGTGAATTAACCTAGTATTTACAGAAATGCGAAATCGAGGCAACGGTGTGAGTACATTTTTATCTAGTGTGGCTGTATTACTCTCTACTTTGGCTTTAGGATGTAGTGGTTATGTGGCTTACGAAGTTTTCACCCTGCGGGATACGCTAAATGCCACCAAAACTAATACACTAAGCAATACCACTCCCACTCAACTGCCAAGTTCTATACCTACAACTTCTGCAAAACAAACAACAGCATCACCATCGCCAGCTAGTGCTACTACCTCAGCAATTCAACCCGGTCAATTTGTGCAGCCTGCTTTTGGCAAGAAGGCAGAAGTGGAATTACTTTCAGCCAAGCGAATTAAAGATCCACAAACTGGAAACCGTGATGTCATAAATGTGCAAATGCGTATCCGTCGGCTTGCCACAGACAGAGTTTTTGGTGGTGATATCATATCGCTTACTAGTACAACAGCCCGTAACCCTGACACTAGCGAAACATACAAAGGAGTTGCTTTAGATCGCTCAACAGGAAGCGTTTCTTTGTTCCAACTACGTCCCCAAGCCTCCGCAGATGCTTATATCTGGCTAAGAGTTCCAGATGGTGTCAATAATTTGGACATTTTTGTGCCAGATACAGGCGCATTTAAAAATGTACCCATTTCACTTTAGATAGTTAAATAACTCCCCATAAGGGGAATCAGAATAACCTGTAAGATTCCCAACTTCTTCATGAAGAAGTCGGGAATCTGAACAACTCAATTCAAACAAAATTATTTCATATTCTAAATTAGCAACCTCAAATGAACGATGGTAGATGGCTGAGGCTGCAATTCAAAAAGGATTACTCTTCTTCCTCTTCTTCTTCTTCTCCGAACACTCCGTCAATAAGTTCTTGCGCTCGTTCGTCTGAAATTCTTAAGCTTTCCTGAAGTTCAGAGATATAATCTTGTTCGCTTTCGGGTACTTCTTCGTCAATCCCCACTACTAAAATAGCGGTGATATATGCAGCTTCCCGATAAGCTTTATTTGGTAACGATTCGATCGCTTGGGCAACTAAATCTTCTGGTTCTTCTTCTTCAATCAAGCTGACGACTTTCTCGCTCAATTCTTCAAAGTCGTCATCAGAGTAATCTTCAAATAACCCAACCTGACCAAGAAATTCACTCAAAGCGTATTCTTCGACAGAAGAAATACCTTCACCATCAGCAGCTGCGGAAAAAAGTCCCAGAATTGCGATCGCTACTTCTGGTTCTATAGCAACTGAACTAGCACTACGGCCTTTGGGCAACCTGCGTTGAGGCATAATTATCCTTTAAAAGTTACGTGATATTTGAGGAAGTAATACCTTGCGGTTTATACATCCTCGTAGATTTAGGATTCCCAAAAGAATCGGTAAAACTACAAACGCTATGGGTTTTGATATGAATATTTGTTTCACAAAAAATACGCAGAGAAATGTTTCCTCTGCGTATAAAAGAAGGCTAAATTTGGGGACTGGGGCAGAGGGGAAAATTCCTAACTCTTAACTCCTAACTCCTAACTCCCTTTCACAACTTCGTCCCACACTCAGCACAAAAGTTATGAGTTGGAGCATTTTTCGCATTACAGTGGCCACAATAAACTGGCTCTGCTGCGGCTTTAGGTGTTTGCTTGGGCAAACCGACCATTTGAGCGTTGCTCTTGCCAGGAGCTACCATTGGATAGCAATTTTCATCTCTGGTAACGTGGACATTCACAATTACCGGGCCTTTGTGTGCCAGCATTTCGGCGATCGCATCTTTTAATTGACTGCGATCGCTAATTACCATGCCCTTGATTCCATAGGCTTTTGCCAATAACTCAATGTCTGGCATCCCTACTTCCATGTTTGAGCATGAGTAACGTTCGCCATAGAAGGCTTGCTGCCACTGGCGTACCATTCCCTGCCAACCATTATTAATAATTAGAGTCTTGACATTAATGCCATATTGTGCCAGCGTTCCGAGTTCCTGCAAACACATCTGAAAACTAGCATCACCGCTAATACAGATGACTTCTTCATCGGGAAACGCGACTTTAGCACCCATAGCCGCAGGTACGCCAAAACCCATTGTTCCTAAACCTGCGCTAGAAATCCAGCGTCTGGGGCCGTTTTTCAAAAATTGCGCTGCCCACATTTGATGTTGTCCGACATCTGTTGTGTAGAAAGCGTTGGGTGCTTGGCGACTAACTTCGACGATCGCTTCTTGGGGTGAAATGCTGTCGGGATGGTGGGGTACTACAAGGGGATACTCTTCCCGCCAACGGTTAACTTTGGTTAACCACTCTTGGTTTTGATTTGGTGTTGGCTTGATGCCTGTTTCCTTGCAGCGACGCAATAAGTCAATTAACACGTTTCGCACATCGCCGACGATGGGTACTTCTGGGATGCGGTTTTTGCCGACTTCCGCCGGATCGATGTCGATGTGAATTACTTTGGCGCGGGAGGCGAATTCGTCTAATTTGCCTGTAACGCGATCGTCAAATCTTGCACCGACGCAAATTAGCAAGTCACAATCACTCACGGCAAAGTTAGCGTAAGCGGTGCCATGCATTCCCAACATTCCCAAAGCTAGGGGATGATGTTCGTCAAAGACACCGATCCCCATTAAGGTTGTAGTGACAGGGATGTTAAATAATTCAGCTAATTGTTTGACTTCATCATGGGCACCAGCGGCGATCGCACCACCACCTACATAGAGTAAGGGACGGCGGCTTTCAGTAATCAACCCAATTGCTGCCTGAATTTGTCGGGGGTTTCCCTTGACTGTGGGACGATAACCGCGTAACTTCACTGAACCTGGTTTCACAGGCACATAGTCAAATTCTTCTAAAGCTACATCTTTGGGGACATCAATTAAAACTGGCCCTGGACGCCCCGTGCTGGCGATGTGAAAAGCTTCAGTGACAATTCGCGCCATATCTTTGGGATCGCGCACTACATAGGAGTGCTTCACAATTGGTAGCGTAATCCCGTAAATATCGGTTTCTTGAAACGCATCTGTACCAATGGATGGACGTGCGACCTGTCCCGTGACTACAATCATCGGGATCGAATCCATATAGGCTGTGGCGATGCCTGTTACCAAGTTAGTGGCTCCTGGTCCAGAAGTACCAAAACATACTCCTACCTTGCCTGTGGCACGTGCGTAACCGTCAGCAGCGTGGGCTGCGCCTTGTTCGTGTCTCACTAGAATGTGCTTAATTGCACCAGTTGCTTCCACCTTGTACAGGTCGTCGTAAATTGGCAGAATCGCCCCACCAGGATAACCAAAAATATACTCAACGCCGTGGCGATGAAGGCTGTCAAGCAGAGCAAAACCGCCAGATGCACGTTTGGGCACGACTGGCGGGTTATTACGGGACTGTTTGTGATTCTCGGTTTGTGGGATACTGATTTGGGAAGGTAATTCTCCCACGGAGACACTTTGTGAACGCACGGTCAAACCTCAGACTATAGCTAAAGTTAATGCTGACTTCTGTAGTTAAGATTTCATTTTAATAGAAAAGTTCAATTAAATCCTGATTAATTTATAGATTCCAAATAAAGCCAGATTATTAGCCTACATTAGTTAAATTACGTCTTGCAAGACTCTGCGGGTATTTTGCCAAGCCCAAACACCGACAAGTATGACAACAACACTCATAACTACAAGCACCGTTCTCAATCCCAAAGCATCAGTTAATGGCCCAGTAATCGCCAAGGGTACAGATAAGGCGATGTTGACAGCATGATTTTGAAAGCCAAATACTTTACCATGCATTGTTGGTGGTGTTTGCTGTTGGATTAAAGTTTGCATAGGCACACCAATAAAGGCAGCACCGATACCCAAAATTGCACATAGTCCAAGGGCTAGCAATAAATTGTGTGTAAAAGTGAACACTCCTAAAACTAGAGCGATCATCAAAAATCCAATTAAAGGTAAGGGCTTATGGTGCAATTTATCACCCCAGTGACCTAAAAGCGCTGCACCAAATACCATACCCACCCCAGCTGCTGCTAAGAAAAAGCCAAACTGTTTTTCTTTGAGACCAAATTCCTCGGCTAATCGAATCGTCAACACCGTTAGGGCTGCAAACACACAATATAAGGTTGTTAGTTGCAGCATAGCATTCAAGACCAAACGGTTTTTCTTGAGATACCGTAGACTTGCGGTAAATTCAGCCCAAGGGTGATTTTCGCCTTGATGTTCCCTTGGTGGTTTGTGTTCTTTAAACTTAATCGGCTGCATAATCCCAGCCGATAATATGTACAGTCCTCCAACCACAAGCTCTTGACCGTATTCTTCTCCCATCCAGCTTTTCGCCAAACTCAAAATCGGCTCTCCTATGGCAAAGCCAACAATTAAAGCTCCCATCATCGTGCTGCTGAACAGTGCGTTGGCTGCCAACAAATTTTCTCGCCTCACTAACAAGGGAATGGCTGCTTGCTCAGCTGGGGCAAAAAACTGTGTGACAGTGGAAATGGCAAAAGTCAGGATTAACAGAATCAAAAACTCCCGTGGCAACAACGGTAGACACAGCGTTAATATTCCCCGCACAACATCTGAGCCGACCATAATCAGCTTTTTTGGCAATCGGTCAACAAAGATACCACCAGCAGAACCAAACAAAATTGCTGGGATGGTAAACGACAGCATCAAAGTTGAATACATCGAGTTTTGTGCCAACCCAGGAAGCGGTGAGTAGTTCTCCAAGAGAGCAATCATCAAAACAAAAAAGACTTTATCTGCTAACTGGGACACTAGTTGCCCAATCCACAGGAGCATAAAACCACGGTTTTTTAGCAGTGCGCCAAATCCGTTATTCACAGCGGCAGGTTCTGTTGGAAACATCAGTTACTCTGGGTAGATGGGGCATGGGGAGATGGGGAGATGGGGAGATGGGGAGATGGGGGGATGAGGGGGATGGGGAGACTAATAACTCCTTACTCAGCACTCACCACTCCTAACTCCTAACTCCTAACTCCTAACACCTCATTCCTAACTCCTGTTTACTTACTCCATTGTCCGGATTAATTTGCTTCATAGCGTTTTAACAGCATACGCAAAAATTCAGCTGCACTTAGATGGCCTTTGGGAGGAAAAATTCCAATGGATGAATCTACCCACCAACCTTGTACAGTTTCGGGCGATCGCCAAATTGACATATGATCGACTGCTGGTTCTGCATAGAAGTTATTTTGCCCACTACCAAGCAAACTAGAACTCCAATGGGTGAAATAATCATGACTCATCCGATGAATTGGAAAATTACCCTGTAGTGGCACCCCCCATCCATCTATAGCAATAAACGCTTTCACACGACCACCCAAGAGTTGCCACAAAACAGCCGCACCCATTGCCCCGACTACGCCAGCGCTAAAACTAATGAATATTAGTGGCGATTCAAAAGAGTTGTTTAGGCGATACCTGCGGTGAGCTACGTTAACGCGCAAAAACTCCAAAATGTGCAAACCTGATAAACTCGAAAAATCTTTACCCGGAAAAACCAGTACTTTACCTTGATTTTGGTCTATTGAGCCATCGAATAATCCCGATATAAAGGATTCTGTGAAAGCTGCATCGTGGATTCCAGGGCAAATAATTATTGTGGGCATGGGGCATTGGGAGTACTGAGTTAGGAGTGAGGAGTGAAGAGTTAGGAATTCTTTCCTTGCTTTCCCTGCTCCTTCATCTCCCCATTTTCCCATGCCCAATGCCCCATGCCCATGCCCCACGCAAGTCTTACTTTTGATGTATTATTTTGATTTTTCCACCCATCCCATCCCCCCGGATGGGATAATAATTTACTAGTAGGGAAAGTGTTCCAGCTATTCCCTAACTTTAAATTCTCTGCACTCTGGTTATATTGAGGAAGTTATTGTGGTTGCAACGCCTGAAAAACTACAACATACTCACGAAGAATTATCAAGTAAAGACCGCGTAGCCGTATTGCTGATGGGCTACGGCGAAGTCGAAAGCTACGAAGATTTTGCCAACTATAACGAACAGGCTTTAAATCTCCTGACAGCAAAATTCGCACCTGTACCAACCTGGATTTATCCACCTCTGGCAAAGCTTTTGGCGCTATTTGACCGCCACGAGTGGGGACACACACACCACGATTTTATTTCCCCACACAACGCTATCTTTGAACAGCAACGGGCTGGGATTGAAAAGAATTTACAAGAAAAATGGGGTGATAAGGTTCAAGTTTTCAAAGCTTTCAACTTCTGCGCCCCTTTTCTGCCCAACCAAGTTTTAGCAGAAATCAAAAACCAAGGCTTCGATAAGCTGCTAATTTATCCACTGCTAGTTGTTGATTCTATTTTTACTAGTGGCATTGCGATCGAGCAAGTTAACAATGCTCTCGTTGAGTTGACTGATGGCGAAGAACACTGGGTTAAAGCACAGCGCTACATTCCTTCTTTCTTCAACGAACCAGCCTACATTGATTTGATGGCTCATCTAGTTGAGGAAAAAATTAACGCTGGTTTAGCAACAGCTTACCTACCTTCTCAAATCGGTATTGTGCTAATGAATCACGGCTGTCCGCACAAAGCCAAAGGATTTACCTCTGGAATTACCGAAAGTCAAGCGCTATACGATTTAGTACGAGATAAGTTGATTAACCGCTATCCTTTAATCTCCGTGGGTTGGCTCAATCACGATACGCCTCTGATTGAATGGACGCAGCCAAATGCACACCAAGCAGCGAGTAACTTGATTCAGTTGGGCGCAAAAGTAGTGGTATTTATGCCAATAGGCTTTGCTACGGAAAACCACGAAACTCTGTTGGATGTGCATCACATCATCCATGCTTTGGAAAAACAGCATCCTGGTACAAACTACGTGCAAATGGCTTGCGTTAACGACCATCCGGAATTTTTAGCGATCGCAGCTCAATGGGCTGATGCTCATATTGCACAATTATTATCAGAGGAAACTTTGGCAGTTAATCCCCAACTAGCTGACCATCACCATCATCATCACCACCATTAAGTTGAATTTTGTGGGGTGGACAAAGCTGTGTCCACTCCAAATTGATGGTTATAGCAAAGTTGAGAATTTACTTTAATAGTTCCAAATCTTATAGTCAAATATAATCTGATTAAGGTTTTCTTAATCAGTCTGAGGTAGCAGTAATCTGCTCTCAATAGAGATTATAGCCAGTAAACAGCTATATCTGAATAGATTTTGTTTAAAGTTTTCTAATACATAATCACCGTGTCTTTGCGTTCCGACCTCAGCCTCAATCATCCCATGATTCAGCAAAGCCCAAATCTTGATATCCCACGGTTGCAGATGCTCTTCAAGCTTCATTTCCGTCTGCGCTACGGTACTGATATACAATTATTTTTTTAATCTATATTGAGTAAAATTCCGCTTAAAGTCAGTATTCTCACTCATGTTGTTTGCAGTGGATAAAGTTATTCTGTAACCAGTAATATCACATTTACTAAGTAATAAAAGATTACAAATTCTTGATATAAAATCTGGGTAATTACTTATTACTAAAATTTATGTGCGTCAGAGCGCCCAGCACGTCATACCGTTTCACTTTAATTATGATACATATACCTTGGTAGGGGCACGGCAATGTTCCCTACGTGAAATCTATATGTATCAGGGTTTTTGTGAAATGGTATCATATCATGTCCGGCTAATCACTTGTGATTACTGCATCTGTGCAAAAATCGGAAAAACCTCTTTCCCCCTGCTCCCTGCCCCCTGCGGTCTAAATAATAAGTCTTTTACCGGACATGGTATCAGCCCTAATGATAAGTGTTCAACCAGACATGATATGAATGGTCATGCAGCAAAAATTTTTAGGAGCTTTTGGCGTTAATTATTTCATAGCAGTTCTGTGTCAAGATACGCCAAAATCTGACTAATGGCAATGAAACTGTAGACCGACATAAAAATCTGCCAAAGAATTACAAAAGACCTCTTGCATAAATAATTTTTTATCGGGCTACGCCCCGCTTCTCTACGAGACGCACTCGCGTTCGCTAACACGCATTAGGCAAGAGAGGCGCTCCAGAAGAGAACGCAAATAATATCATGTCCGGTTAAAGACTTATCATTAAGACCGCAGAGGGGCAGAGGGGAGGGGTTTTCGGGTTTTCTGCATAGATTCGGGAATTATAAGTGATTAGGCGGACATGATATAAGGACTTTTGCAAGAGGTATAAACTCTTAAACATGAAGAATTTGTTACCAATGTAATCTTCAGTCTCGATGGTAAAACCTTACTTATTACCATCAATAACGCAACCATGATTATTTGGGATTTGGACAAACTCGCTTTATATTCACTTCTTTATAGTGTTATTTTTCAATAAACTTAATAAAAATAAAAACAATGCACTATAGCTTTTTAATAATTTTTAATATTAAAGTTTTACGTTGTTTACTGATATTTAATATGTTGTGTTATCTTTGATAAATTCGCAAATATCAACAACATGTACAGTTGATATTACTAGTGCAAAATTTACTAAATATAGGAACAAATATGTCTCCGGTTTCTCAGTTGATATCTTCTTCTCTAAGTCTTTACAAAACAGATGTGCAAAGTATTCTAATACTTTTATATAAATTAGTAAAGCTTAGCAGAGCTTCATTGCAGCACATGCAATATGAATACAACTATAGTTATATTCCTCCTTTAGCTATGACGGGCGCTCTGCCATTGCCAGTGATTAAAATACAACTCCCAATTCAAGAGTTACCTAATTTAAAATGGGTACTTTCCGTAGCTCAAAAGATAACGTTGATTTTGGTAAATGATACTCTAACTAACTTTTCAAATTCTTTAGACTCTGATATATCTTACGAACACGATGCTGATGGTAAAAACAATAGCTCAGCCATCGATAGCAAAGTACAAGCTTTAGAAGATATGGAGCAAGAAATTAAGGACGCTGAGAGCTGCGAAGATTTAGAAAAAATTGCTTTAAATTTGGCATTAATTACTCAATTAATCGCGGAAGAAATTGTTAGTGCGAACCCACCATCTAAAATTGTGTCACTCGATGCTGAAGAAATATCAGATTTTCAAGAAAAAATTAGAAGTATCGATGAGGAGTTTGAGTTGCATGAATTCCATAAAGATTCAGGAACTGTCGAATTTTTATCGCCATTTAGTTTAGAAGATTCCCTCACAGATTTATTAAGTTCTGCTTTCAAAAAAATTATTAATTCTGATGCCAAGTTATTGGAATTAAAAGACAAGCAGCCATCTTCCATAGAAGTAGAAAATTCTACACATTCATCGGCAATGAAGCGAAGTTTGGAAGATTATAATAAATTATTTAAAAAAATACCTCTACCTGAGATTAGCTCTAGGTTTAAAGAAGATTTAGTTTTTGGTTATATGCAAGTTGCTGGGCCAAATCCGTTGATGCTGCAACAGGTATTACAACAGGACAAAGCTTTAAAAATTAGCAACGAACAATACCAAAAAATTATCGGTTTTTCCAACGATTCTCTGGAAGCTGCAAGGCAAGAAGGTCGGCTTTATAAAGCTGATTATTCTAAGTTGAAAAACATGGAAAATGGCAGATTTACTAATCAACAAAAGTATATTTATTCGCCTTTAGCATTATTTGTAGTACCACCATCTAGTAACCCATCTCGGTCTTTAGTTCCAGTGGCTATTCAATGTCACCCGGAACACCCAGTATTCACACCTCTTGATGGCGAAAACTGGACGATCGCCAAAAGTATTGTGCAAATGGCGGATAGCAACTACCATGAACTAGTTAGCCATCTTGGTCGCACTCACTTATTTATCGAACCTTTTGTAATTGCTACTAAGCGTCGGTTACCAACAAAGCATCATTTAAGGATTTTACTGGAACCTCACTTTGAAGGGACTATATTAATCAATTACGGCGCTCATAAAGTCTTGATTGCCGATGGCGGTCAAGTGGATACACTTTTAGCCAGTACAATTGAGAGCGATCGCCAACTCACTGTTCAAGCTGCTCAAGACTATTTGCATCATTTCAACGATGCAATGTTTCCCAACACTTTAACAAGTCGCGGTGTTGATAGAGTTTCTCAACTACCTGAATATCCTTATCGAGATGATGGACTGCTGATTTGGAATGCTATTCATCAATGGGTAAGTGCCTATTTGAGCAGTTATTATATCAGTGGGCAACAGCTACTGGCAGACCAAGCTTTACAAAATTGGGCAAAAGAATTAATCTCCCAACAAGGAGGCCGCCTCCAAAATTTTGGTGAAGATGTTTCAGGCACAATTAAAACCCTAGATTATCTAATTGATGCTGTTTCCACCATTATTTTTACTGCTAGCGCCCAACACGCTGCGGTTAATTTTGCCCAAGGCGAACTCATGACTTATGCACCTGCTTTTCCTCTCGCCAGTTACTCGCCAGCGCCGACAAATCTCGACCAACCAGGCGACTTTATGAGTATGCTACCTTCCATAGAACAAGCTAAAACTCAACTGAAGGTGACTTATTTGCTTGGCTCAGTTTATTATACGCAACTGGGGCAATACTCCAACTCATATTTTAAATCCAAGCCCCAAATAAATTCAGCCCTGGTGACTTTTCAAAATCAACTCAAAGCAATTGAGCAAGAAATTACTCACAGGAATCGTACAAGAATAATGCCTTACAAATTCTTGCTACCTTCCCAAATTCCACAAAGTATAAATATCTAACTCAACTCAATTACAGCAGAATTCAGAATTAAAATAGTCTTTCTAGTTAGCTTTAAGACTTAGATGCTGTATCTCCGGCTTCTTGAAATCTGCTGTATTATAGCGTTTCCTATTCTGGTGAGGTACAACTCTCTGCGCCCCTCTGCGCTTTACTTTGCGCCCCTCTGCCTTTCAAAATATTATCTGTACCTCACTTAACTGGGAATCGCTATATTTAGCCGAAATGGTAAAACTGTTGTTAAGAGCAATACCTTCACCATTTTTTTGTAGGTTGGGCTTACCGTGTGAAAACCCAACGTAAATGTTTAAGTTTCGTACCTCAACCCAACCTACGAATTGAGCGATTTTTCGATTTGGCGAAGGTATTATAAGAGACAGAAAATTTGCCTTTTAGGTATTTGATATCATGTCCGGTTAATCAAGCTGAATAAAAATCTTCGTTCGTAGTCAGGACTTTAGTCCTAGCTTTGGGGACTGAAATTCCCACTATAAACGGTTTTTTATGGGTGATTTTGCGGACATGATATGAGTGAAAGTTTTTATCGCAAAGAAATTAGACGTGAGTCAGTTTCTAACTTTTCAATTGCGATTAAAACTTCTTGTCTAGCCCATTTATCTGCTGCCAAAATGTCATCTAAAGAGGGATTTGCACGGTTATCATTTTGATGGCGATCGCAGACTAATTCGATACACCGAGGAATATCTAAAAATCGAATTTTTTCTGATAAAAATAAAGCTACAGCTTGTTCATTTGCCGCATTTAATACAGCCGGCATGGAACCCCCAGCTTTACCCACAGCATAAGCCAACTGCATACAAGGATACTTTTGGTGATCTGGTTCGCGGAAGGTTAAATTTCCAGCTTTCACTAAATCTAAGCGTTCCCAGTTAGTGTAAATGCGATCGGGCCAAGATAAAGCATACAGTAAAGGTAAGCGCATATCTGGCCAACCGAGTTGGGCTAAAACTGAGGTATCTTGGAGTTCAATCAGCGAGTGAATAATGCTCTGGGGATGAATGACAATTTCGATATCGTCATAATCCAACCCAAACAGGAAATGAGCCTCAATTACTTCCAGTCCTTTATTCATCAAAGTAGCAGAGTCTACTGTGATTTTACGCCCCATCGACCAATTCGGATGTTTCAAAGCATCAGCAACAGTCACTTCTGCTAACTTTTCTACATCCCAATCCCGAAAAGCTCCACCCGATGCAGTCAGTAAAATCCGCCGCAAACCGTTTTTTGGCACACCTTGTAGGCACTGAAATATTGCAGAATGTTCGGAATCCGCCGGTAATAATTTTACCCCATGCTTTTCGACTAGGGGTAGAACTACGGGACCGCCAGCAATCAGAGTTTCCTTATTTGCCAAGGCGATATCTTTACCAGCTTCTATAGCTGCGATCGTTGGTAGCAAACCAGCACAACCCACAATTCCTGTGACAACCGTTTGGGCTTCGCCGTAGCGGGCAACTTCTATGACTCCAGCTTCGCCAGCTAGTAGAATCGGTTGGGGGTCGAGGTCTTTAACGGCTTCTTTGAGTGCTGGTAATTTATCCTCTAAGCAAATTGCTGCTATTTTCGGTCTAAATTGCCGAATTTGAGCAGCCAACATTTCGACATTGCCCCCAGCTGCCAATCCCACAATCCGAAATTGATCTGGGTACTGACTAACAATATCTAAAGTCTGAGTCCCAATAGAACCAGTAGAACCAAGAAGAGTAATCGCTTTCACAATTATTTAAGGATTTACAGATAACTCTCAATATAAATTGCCGAGGACTCTTTGGTAACAGCGATCGCCATAATCGATACACAAAAAGGGAGTGGAGAGGTGGGGAGGTGGGGACGCAAAGAATAACCAATCACAAAGGACAAATGACAAAATTTGTATTTATAAATACGATATCTTTAAATAGAAATGCCAATAAAATAAGCAAAAATAAGCAAAATAGAAAATATTTTCTTGTAATTGGCGATTTGTTCTGTTTGTTACTTGATGTTGGTGGAGGATTGAAAATGCATAATGTCACTCAGAAATTACTGTGCTGTATTCATAGATAAGAGGATGGATAAAGTAGTATTTTGAAATACTCAAGTCTATGGTAAAAGTTCAGATAGCTATAAGAAAAATTTTATGGAAAACTGATTTCCTATATCCAGCAGCAATATGGCTTGCCAGTCGAATATTCATTTGGATAGCGATGTTGCTGGTTGCACCAAGGCTACCGTTGCCAGCGGATGCATTTTTGCCCCGTTTTGGCTGGGAGGTTTTTGATGCATGGGATAGTATACATTATCGAGCGATCGCTACTTCCGGTTATGAATTCGTCGATGACGGTAACCAGCATAATCTAGCCTTTTTTCCCTTGTTTCCCTTGAGTATCTGGGTTTTGATGAAGCTGGGTTTGCCGTTTGAATTAGCGGGGATTTTGGTAAACAACCTGGCATTTTTCGCAGCCCTTTACTGTTTATACTTTTGGGTTAAGGAGCAGTATGGCAGCAGCGCCGCCCAATGGGTGAGTGCTGTGGTTTGTTGCTATCCATCGTCTATGTTTACGGCGGTGATTTACACAGAGGGACTGTATTTGTTTTTGAGTACGGCGGCTTTGCGGGCTTTCGATCGCCAGCAATATCGCTGGACTGCTTTTTGGGGCGCTATGGCCACAGCAACACGTCCCACAGGTATGGCACTAATTCCGGCCTTGGCGATCGCAGCTTGGAAAGAACGCAGACCCCCCATTGCCTATATTGCTGGTTTTGCTACCGCTACAGGCGTACTTCTATTCAGTTTGTATTGTGCAATTTATTTTGGTAATCCTTTAGCTTTTATCCAAGCACAAAGGGGATGGCGACCTTCCCTTGGGTTTGATTGGCAGGGTTGGTTAAACATGCTGATGCAAATTGCAGTCGGCAGCAAGAATTGGCAATTTGGTTGGGTGCAAAACCAATCTGGTGGCATCCAAGATCCCTGGTATCCCTTGTTGGTGGCTGTAATTGTTGGCGGTGGCTATCTTTTATGGCGCTTCCATAAACATTTGATTTTTGGGAAATTAGCTTATGGCTTTTATGCTTTAGTTGTGTTTTTGTCAGTCTTGGCAAGCGAACAGTGGATAAATAACTTCCTGAACGTGGTTATGGTCTTAGGTGGTAGCTTTGTATTGTGGCGCTTACATCGGCAACTCACCCCAGTTACAGTTAGCTATGGCTTTTGTGGAATTGGTTTGCTGTTAGCCTCTGGAGGTACCATTTCCTTGAGTCGTCTGGCCTATGGAATTGTACCTTTGAGTGTAGCCATTGGTGTGCTACTATCTCGCAATCCTCGCCAAGGATATTTTATACTAGGGTTGTTTGTGACGTTATTAGCCAAAATAGCAGTAGGATTTGCTCAAGAGCATTGGGTTGGTTAATGGATCTTAAAAGAGAATTCAGAATGGGCTACGCCCCGCTGCGCTAACAGAATTCAGAATTCAGAATGCAAGCAGCCTCCACGCAAATTCAACTTTATGTTTAACGAGGGAGTAGGGTATTTTCTCTCTTCCCCCCACTCCCTACTCCCTGTTTCGGTCATCAATTGAGTTTAACTTTCCTAATGAATATATCCAATCAGACGAAGATGGCGCTTGCAGTATTACTTCTAGGCGTGGGCGTTATATCTTTTGGCTCTATTTTTGTGAGATTGAGCGAAACTGAACTCAGCCCCAATGCCACTGTATTTAATCGCTTCTGGGTTTCTAGTGCGATCTTCGGGTTGTGGTATGGATATAAAACGATATCTCAGCAATTTTCCCAAAATCAACCCATAGAACAGCAATCCTACACCAGTCAGGATTTCTGGCTATTGCCAGTAGCTGGTGTTTGTTGGGCTGCTACTTTAGTCTTTTTGGCTTGGTCGCTGACTCAAACTAGCGTTGCTATCTCTAGTGTTTTACACAATCTCGCCCCTATATTTACTAGCTTAGGAGCGTGGCTGTTATTTCGTCACGGTTTTGGAACTCAATTTTTGATCGGCATGGTCGTCGCCCTTGGGGGAGCGATCGCTATTGAATTTGAACAACTCCAAATCGCCACAGACGAACTTCGAGGAAGCTTTGCTGCCATCGCTTCCGCGATTTTTATGGGTGTATACCTGCTGATCGTAGAAAAATTACGAATCAAGTTGTCTCCAGATATAATTCAGTTCTGGATCTGTGCGATCGCTGCCCTAACCATGTTCCCCATACTTTTGTTCACTCAAGATCGGTTTTTCCCTTCTACACTCAGCGGGTGGCTTTGGGTCATTTCCCTAGCAGTGATCTGCCAAGTTGTAGGTCACGGAATTTTGACCTATAGCCTTGCTAGGTTTTCCTCTGTGGTTGTCTCCTTGGTGCATCTATTAGAGCCAGTATTTAGTGCCATTTTCGCTCTTGTAATATTTTCGGAAAAGTTAAGTTTTTTTAATTTAATGGGTTTCGCTATAGTTTTAATCGGTCTATACTTAGCCATATCTAGCCAAATTGCTCCTAATTCGCCATTCCAGGAATCAGTCAAAACTATTTTTGTTAAAAATTTGCTAAAAATATGACGACAAAACAGGCATTCCTACAACAAAAGTTATCCTCAACACCAGCTTTAGTAGGAACTTTGTCATTATTTTTTGCCCTAATCCCCATATCTTTGGCCCCATCTCTGACCAAATTATGTCAATTAGAAATTGGTGCAAATGCTGTAGTATTTCATCGCAGTTGGATTGCTACAGTCGTCTTTGCGCTGTGGAATGGACTTGAGGCTTTCCGCTACCAACAGTCAGATAACCAACCAATCGAACACAAGCCTTTGACCAAAAAAGAAATCTGGCTGTTGTTAGCAATGGGAACTGCTGCTGCAACCTACCTACTGTTGTGGGCTTGGTCGCTGAGTCAAACTAACGTTGCCAACGTGGCTTTATTGTCTAATTTGAATTCCTTATTCGTTGCTTTGGCTGGGTATTTGTTATTCGGTCAGCGTTTCGATTATCGATTCGTTGTTGGTTTGGCCATCGCCTTAGGGGGAGCGATCGCATTTGAAATCAATAAAGTGCAATTTGCCACTGACCAATTACTCGGTGATGTCTTAGCATTTCTGACTGCGATTTTCATGGCAACGTGTATGTTGCTCATAGAACAACTCCGTTCTCGATTTAGCACCGCAACTATCATGCTGTGGCGCTGTGGAATCACAACAATGTTTTTATTACCCGTCGTTCCATTCCTCGAAGATAGACTACTCCCCTATTCGTGGATGGGTTGGTTTTTTATTATTTTTCAAGCCCTGTTCTGCCAAGTGTTGGGTCAGGGACTTTTAGCTTACAGCCTCAGCAGAATCTCTTCACGAGTCGTCGCCGTCACCCTTCTGGCCGAACCAGTTTTGGCTTCGATTTTTGCTTGGTTCATTTTTTCAGAACAGGTGGGCTTGTTTGACTGGGTGACTTTTGCGGTAGTTTTAGTAGGTATTTATCTAGCCCAATCCAGTCGATCTGTTGTGAAAGTCATAGATGAAAAATCGTAGCTTGATGAGCAAATGATAGTTTAAGTAAGTCGGCGAGAAAATTCCATGTATATGAAGAAATATAAATTAGCTGTAGGGTCGAATGGCACTTACTTAACGTGAGTTCGACAGATTCCAAAGAACCCCGCTTCCATTCCTCTCCCCGTTGGCGTTAGCCTGCCCTTAGGCAAGCGGGGAGAGGCTTAAAAACCCTAATTTTTCCTGCCAAACTGAGGATCTTATTGCCCCTCTCCGTCTCGGAGAGGGGTTGGGGAGAGGTTCATCGAACTCACGTTAAGTAAGTGCCATTCAGCTGTAGCCGTAGGCTAACGCACCTTGGATTGTTGACGGTGCGTTGCGCTTGGCGACAACACATTAAGAGAAAGTTGATATATCTAGAAAGCAACTACAATTCATCAATTGTTACTAAACCACTCTCAGTAAAATTAACAACAAGTTCACACTCATTAAGTAAAGCAGTTCCTAATAGAGGTAGCCGTCCTGTAGCAAGTACATGAACTACCTTTTCTTCCCCATTCCAAATAATGGTAGCTTGATGTACTGGCAAAATTACATTACTATTGTCAGCTAAATTTGCATAGATATCATAGACAAAAGGAAAACCCAAAAGAGCCACTGCTGCTGAGGGTAGAGAAAGAAACTCTGTGAAACCTGTATCAATAACAAATTCAATAGTGAAATCTGGTTGATTTTGCAGCCTAAATATGATGTCTACAGTTGCGCGTCCGTTTTTGACAATACCAGAAATCACTGTTAGTCACGCTCCATTTCACCACTGAAGGAAGCAGCAACTTTATAGCCAATGCGAATACCGAAAAGTCTAGCAAATGCATTTTTTTTACGTAAATATAGCGCTGATTCTATACCTGTTTTATCAACTGCGTATTCACCTGTTTCTATATCAATAATCACCATCTTACCGATGTTTTCTTGTAGTTCCACTTGTTGACGAATGCTGTTTTCGTATATTTCTCTGGCACGTCGTGCGACTTCTTCCCGGCTTAAAAGTATGGACTGCACGTGTTTATTCCTTTGTTGCTATTATGTACCAATTTTACTACTAAACTATAATAAAAATTCCAAATGTAATTATTTTAACTATTAATAATTTGTTCCACAGCAACAGAAACATCTGGAAATGCAAGAGGTTGAATTATTCCCCTAGTTAATGTCAGTTTTGTTGCATAATCTCCGTCTAAAATTTACCGAAACACCACTAAGTTTAGCTTTTTGAGATTGACAACCCAATATTCTAAAATACCTGCTTGGGCGTAAATTTTGCTTTTGATATCTAAATCTTTTTCTAAACTGGAGTTTGCATACTCAATCACCCAGAAAATATTTTCTGGGTATGGATGATGTTCTCGATACTCGCGTCCTAAAGGTTGGACAATGGCAATATCTGGTTCTGGTTCTGAGTCGTTGGGTAAGGTAATTGGTTTAGCATGACGAACTTTAGCGCGTAGCTTGCCGCCGTAGGCATCGCCTAATAATTTTGCGAGATACTCGCCAGCTTCATGACTGCAATAAGCATGGGGTACTCCTTCCGGGGACATTTCGACAATTTCTCCTTTGAGTAGTTCAACTTGGCGATCGCTCAAAATGCCAGCGTCAATCATCTGGTGATATTCGTCAATCGTCTACTTCGCAACAATCAAACTCATGACGATTGATTCCTCCCAATAATTCTTCATATTTTTCCATTTTAAAGGCACTTCATATCTGATTCACAAGACACGCCAGAAAGCATGTGATAAAACTGATACACACGCTGAAGTCATAGTCGAGTATTTAATTATGTTAAGAGTAATTTTGTTGGCGTTGGTGCAGCCCGCCTTAGGCATCGCTACTTTTCTTATTCCCTTCACTAGCTACACCCATAGTCAAGTGATTGCTACCACCGCTAATTATCAAATTTCTCAGAATAAATCAACAAAAATCATTATTGAACGTCTAGGAATAGGTGGCGTAAAACTTTCTATGTCCGAAGCACAAGTCAGAAAAATTTTAGGCAAACCTGTAAAAATAGAAAATAACTTTGTACCTGCTATTGGAAAAGTTCGTACTCTCAAATATCCAGGCCTTACAGTTGATTTAGCTGAAGATGCTCAACCAGGTAAATTTAGTGTTTACCAAATTAAAACAACCAGTTCTAAATATTCCACCATAGATAAAGTAAAAGTAGGCGATACACAATCAAAAGTAATTAAAACCTATGGAAAAACTGAAATATCCCAAGAAGGAAAAGTCACCTATTTAAATTACATAGTTGAAGAACCCAGCCCTGGAGGTTTAAATTTTACTATTCAAAAAGGCAAAGTCACAGAAATTTTCTGCTTTTATCTGATGAATTAAGAAGTTTTTACCAGAAAACACCAATGCAAATCCAACACCCCCACTTCATCTGGAAAAATCCGAAAATTCAAGGCAAACCTCCTCAACCGAGATATGGGCATTCAGCTATTTTGTATCAAAATTACATAATTATTTTTGGTGGAGAACACAATGATACATTTGAAACTCTAAACGATATTCATTTGCTGGATTTGGAATCTTGGACTTGGATACAACCCGAAGTTGCCGGCGACATTCCTAGTAGAAGAAGTTTTCATACTGCTGTTTTATCTGAAGATAAAATGCTGGTTTGGGGAGGATACCAAGAGGCGAAAGATGGGGGATATATTTTTAGTGATGTTGATGTTCATATCCTCAATCTGAAAAGTTGGCAGTGGTCGCAAATTACCCCTAATGGAACACCACCAGCACCTCGTTCTCATCATAGTGCAGTGTTGTTTAAAAATAAATTGTTAATTGATGGTGGTTCTTATGATATCTACACAGCATATGGCGATTTGCATCTGCTTGATATCACAAAGATGTGCTGGATAAATATCCAAGTTAACAACTGTTATAGCTCTGCTTTAGCTGGATTAATAATTAGGGGTAACACATTAGTTAAATTTTTGGGTGATGCTGCTTACGGTGGATTTTGCCCAAATATTTTAACTTTAGAGTTGGGAGATTTTGATTCCCAAAATTTACCGGATATTGAGTGGCAAAAAGCCCAATTTCAAGCCATAGAAAATTATAGTTATCAAATTCTTTTGCCTAACAGTGATGAGGAAGATTACGAAGATTATGATGGTATAGATGACGAAGATGGAATTCCGTATCGGACAATTCATGGCTATGGAAAATTTGGAGATAACCTAGTTTTGTTTGCTGGGATGGCTCCCGGTAATGGTGTTAGTCATGTGACGATTGGCGATTTAGTTCTATTGAATATGCCTGCTGTTGAACAAGCTAGTTGTGGAAATTATACAGGGATGATTCCACAAGTAGAAGGAAAATTTCCTCCTCCTAGATTTGGTCATTCAACTATACAGTTTAATCATCAAATGATTATCTATGGTGGCTTATGGATTGACACTCAAGCTGGCAATCATAGCTATGATAATCAAGTCTATATTCTTGAAACTGATGAATTGCTCGGCAAATGACAAAACTGTATAACAAGTTATTGAATTACCCCACCCTAACCCTCCCCTTAGAAAGGGGAGGGAACTGGAGAGGAAACTACATTTTCCAATTTCCCCCAACGCCTCCCAATTTACTTGGTTCAATCAGCTCTGAGAACAGGAGAGGAAACCATATTTTCCAATTTCCCCCAACGCCTCCCAATTTACTTGGTTCAATCAGCTCTGAGAACAGGAGAGGAAACCACATTTTCCAATTTCCCCCCTTTACAAGGGGGGATTAAGGGGGGTAATTCGACTGCAATTGTTATTTCGGCTAGAGCATTTATAGATTTAGCCAGAGCAATTGTTATTTCGGCTAGAGCATTTATAGATTTGGCCAGAGCAATTGTTATTTCGGCTAGAGCATTTATAGATTTGACAAGAGCAATTGTTATTTCGGCTAGAGCATTTATAGATTTGGCTAGAGCAATTGTTATTTCGGCTAGAGTAATTGTTATTTCGACTAGAGCAATTGTTATTTCGGCGATTCCTGTTGCTGATTTTACTCATTCTCAAACAACAAATTGAAATAACAAATGAGTAAAAACCCAGGCGAATTCGTAATTATTTCGTTTTATTTTTTATGAAATAAATCCACAAAACTACCCATCTCAGGTAAAAGTGTACTCCACTATGTTGAAAAAGGAATTATTAAAAAAGGATACTGCATGTCTTTAAGAACTCGTGGTTCTGCTGCTATTGACAAAGCCCAACGTCGTCTCGCCTTGCTGAAATCCATCAATGAAAAGCTGGATTTAGGACATGGGTTAACCATTGAAGCCTACAACGACCTCATCAACACTAGCCGTGCGATGCTAGAAGCTCATAATACCCTTGTGTCCAATTTTGAAGAATCGTGTAAAACAATGACCCAGGTGGATAAAACCCTCTCGGAAATGTCCGAACGAATGCTAAGTGGAGTTGCAATTGTCTACGGCAGAAGCAGTATAGAGTATTCCAAGGCTGGCGGTTCTAATCGAAAACGAACTAAACAATCTAGTTCAAAAGTTACTCCAGTTACAGCGGTTCTTGCTACTCAACCAGCAATTACCAATGCGTCAACTAACGGTAACGGCACAACTCGTTTGCTGCAACAATCTGATTCCTCTGAGGGCTAAGATCCCCGAATTCTTGAAAAAGTCGGGGATGTGACTACCGATAACGCACCCTGGCTTTTCTCAAAAGTCGGGGTTGTATAGACTATCACAATCGTCTAATCGCCATCTCAAAACCTTCACATACACTGCTAAGAAAATCTAAATCTAAACTAGCAACTGTGTCACTAGGTTTGTGATAATGTGGATTCCGTAAAAAAGCCGTATCTGTGACCATCATTGCCGGATAGCCCAAATCCCAAAAAGGTGCATGATCGCTAAGTCTGGTTTGCGGAACTATTAAACCTTTATTTGGTACGGGTAGCCATTGACTAGGTACGCCGACTTGGCGAATACTACGACTCATACCAATTAAGTCCCCAATTGTCCGCCAATTGCCAATTAAAGCGATAAAATCGCCGGTATTTGGGTAAAATAGCTCCAAAAAAGGCGGGTAACTTTGAGAACCGGGTGTAGAATCTTTATAGCCCAGCATTTCTAGTGAAATCATTAAACGTAGCTGCTGCTTTTGTTCGCGCAACAAAGCTGCATAGTCAGCACTACCCAGTAAGCCATATTCTTCCATATCGAAAGCAACCAGCCTTAGGGGATATCTTACAGGTTCGGCAGCAAACTTTCTGGCTAATTCCAACAACACTGCCACACCTGTGGCATTATCATCGGCGGCTGGTGTTCCGGGAACACCATCATAGTGGGCACCAATTAAAATAGGTGGCAAATCTTTTTTTTGTGGTCTAGCTTGGGCAGGTAAATTTAAAATCAAATTCTTACAAGCTTTACCTCTAACTTGGAAGGTGTGGATTTCCACACTTCCCCATTTTGAAAATTCTTGGCGGATATATTCTTGGACAAAAAAATGCCCAGCTGTTGCCATATAAGGATCGCGTTCTCGCGCTATCTCACTGAGGGAAGTTTGTAATCGCTCTTTTAAATTCAAGTCTTTAAAAAATAATTGACTAATTCTACAACAAGCCTTAATCTAACCAAAAAAACCAATCCAAAATCCAAAATCCAAAATCCAAAATCCAAAATAGCTAGATAACAACAATGGAGGCTGCTTGGACACACCAAGCATCGTCAATGCTATCCTAGTCTTGCAACTATCTCCTCTAGCTGAACTTCTTAACTTTCTACCTTAATGACGACTATCATACCATTGAGGTGTTTTCACCCTGTAGCACAAAGCTAGAGGTAGTTCCACCCAATCATAATAAATATATAAGACGCTTTAGGAGAAGAGTAACGCATGGGCAAGGTAGTCGGCATCGACTTGGGTACAACCAACTCAGTAGTCGCCGTGATGGAGGGTGGCAAGCCGGTGGTGATTGCCAATGCAGAAGGAATGCGAACAACCCCCTCCGTAGTTGGCTTCAGCAAAGAAGGCGAAAGGGTGGTTGGGCAAATGGCACGGCGACAAACCGTCCTCAACCCCCAAAATACCTTTTTTGCAGTCAAACGCTTTATTGGGCGCAAATATGGCGAACTGAACCCAGAATCAAAGCGTGTACCCTACACCATTCGCAAAGACGAAATAGGTAATATTAAAGTCGCCTGTCCCCGTCTGAATAAAGATTTCGCCCCGGAAGAAATTTCCGCAATGGTGCTGAAGAAATTGGCAGACGATGCTAGTCGCTATTTGGGTGAACCTGTGACAGGGGCAGTGATTACAGTACCCGCTTATTTTAATGATTCCCAGCGGCAAGCAACCCGCGATGCTGGCAGAATTGCTGGTTTAGAGGTACTGCGGATTCTCAATGAACCAACTGCTGCATCTTTGGCTTATGGATTAGATCGCGGTGACACGGAAACTATCTTAGTATTTGACTTGGGTGGTGGCACCTTTGATGTGTCGATTTTAGAAGTAGGCGATGGCATATTTGAAGTCAAAGCTACCAGTGGAGATACGCAACTTGGTGGCAATGATTTTGACAAAAAAATAGTAGATTGGTTAGCAGAACAATTTTTGGAAACAGAAGAGGTAGACTTAAGACGCGATCGCCAAGCTTTGCAACGTCTGATGGAAGCTGCGGAAAAAGCCAAAATTGAACTTTCTGCTGTCAGCGTCACCGATATTAACTTACCTTTCATCACCGCCACAGAAGATGGCCCCAAACATCTGGAAACTCGCCTCACTCGCTCCCAGTTTGAAGGTTTGTGTGGTGATTTGATTAGCCGATTGCGGACACCAGTTAAACGCGCCCTCAAAGATGCCGGACTTTCACCTAGAGACATTGAAGAAGTTGTGTTAGTTGGCGGTTCCACAAGAATGCCAATGGTGAAGCAGCTAGTACGGGACTTAATTGGCATCGAACCAAATGAAAATGTCAACCCCGATGAAGTGGTGGGAGTGGGTGCAGCAATTCAAGCAGGCATACTTGCAGGCGAACTCAAAGATGTGCTGCTTTTGGATGTCACACCGCTATCTTTGGGACTGGAAACCATCGGCGGCGTGATGAAAAAACTCATTCCCCGCAATACCACCATACCAGTACGTCGCTCTGATATATTTTCCACATCGGAAAATAATCAAAATACTGTGGAAATTCACGTAGTCCAGGGCGAACGAGACATGGCAGCAAACAACAAGTCTTTAGGACGGTTTAAGCTGTATGGCATCCCACCAGCGCCACGGGGGATTCCCCAAATCCAAGTATCCTTTGATATCGATGCCAACGGTATTTTACAGGTAACAGCCTTAGATAGAACCACTGGTAGAGAACAGAGTATCACCATTCAAGGCGCTTCTACCTTGACCGAATCAGAAGTAAATCGGATGATTCAGGATGCTCAAAAATACGCCGATGTCGATCGCGAACGTAAAGAACGAGTAGAAAAGCGGACTCGTTCGGAGGCGCTAATTTTCCAAGCAGAACGACAACTTAGAGAAGTAGCCTTAGAATTTGGGATGCAGTTTGCCCGCAACCGCCGCCAAAAAATTGATAATATCTGCCAAGAACTACGAGAAAGTCTCAAGGAAAACGACGATCGCGGTATTGACCAAGCCTACGCCGACCTGCAAGATGCTCTATATGAGCTAAATCGAGAAGTCCGCCAGTATTATGCTGAAGACGAAGACGACGATTTGTTTGGCACCATCCGTGACATCTTTACTGGTGGCGATAAAGAACGAGAACGCGACTCTTTTAGAGATACATTTCGGGAACGCGACTCCTATGGTAGAGACTATAGCAGAGACCGAGACTCTGGCAGAGACTATGGCCGAGACAGTCGTTCTTCTTCCTATGAAAATCGTCCTCCCCGCAAATCCCGTCCAAGTTATCAAGATAACTGGGATGATGAAGAAGACAATGATTGGTTGTAGTTTTCGATCGAGGTTAGGAGTTAGGAGTTAGGAGTTAGGAGTTAAGAGTTAGGAGTTAGGAGTTAAGAGTTAGGAATAAAAACTGAAAAATTAAAAATTAAATCTCAGATCCTAACTCCTAACTACCAACTCCTAATTCCTCACTTATAGCTACCAACTCATAACTCCTCACTCCTAACTCCTAACTTTTAATTAATTCAAAATCTAAAATTTAAATAGCTGACTATGCAAAATTTGCAGAATTTCCGCGATTACTACGAAATTTTAGGAGTATCTAAAGACGCCTCCAACGAGGAAATTAAAAAGGTTTATCGGCGGTTAGCAAGGCAGTATCACCCCGATCTCAATCCTGGAAATAAAGCAGCCGAGGATAAATTTAAGGATATCGGCGAAGCTTATGAAGTGCTTTCAGATCCAGCCAAGCGATCGCAGTATGACCAGTTTAGCCGCTACTGGAAGCAAAAAGGCTTTGCAGGCAATAAGACGCCAAAAGCTAAAAGCTGGCAAACTGGCGCTAACGGTCGCAATGATAATCAGGATGTAGATCCAAGTCAGTTTTCCGATTTTGAAAGCTTTATTAATCAAGTTATCGGCGTCAAAAATAACAATGGGGCAAATAACTCCAACAATGGTGCTACTAGCGATCCGTTTCGTTCACCGAGAACAAAAGTTGCCTACACAGTTAACACTCCACCCCGTACTACGCGTAGGGACATAGAAGCCAGATTGACTTTACCATTAGAAAAAGCTTATCAAGGTGGTAATGAACGCATTCGCTTAGAAGATGGGCGATCGCTAGAAGTTACCATGCCTCCAGCAATGGTTACAGGTCAAACTATTCGTTTGCGAAATCAAGGCGTTGGTGGTGGCGACTTATACTTAAAAATTACCGTTGAGCCTCATTCATTGTTTAAGCTAGATGGTTTCAACATTCTTTGTCAAGTACCTGTGACTCCCAGCGAAGCAGTTTTAGGAGGTCAGGTAGAAGCACCCACCCTCGATGGCCCTGTAAAAATGACCATCCCTCCTGGAGTTAGATCTGGCCAAAAATTTCGACTAGGCAACAAAGGCTACCCTAATGAAGATGGTAAACGTGGCGATCAATTGGTGGAAATTCAAATAGTTACACCGAAAAATATTAATCAAGAAGAACGGGAACTTTACGAAAAATTGCGGCAAATTGAAACCTTTAAACCCCGCGCTGATTTAATACGTTAGTCTTCATCTTGTGTCTTCACCAATTGACAAAGGATTTAAAATATAAAAAATACCTTTGAGCAAAGTGACTCAAACAGCCGTGAATCACAACGGGGCAATGCCACAAAGCAGTAAACCAACTTATTACTCTCTGCTAGAACTGCATCCCTCGGCATCGGTAATCGATATTCGTCGGGCTTATCGGCAACTGAGCAAACGCTATCATCCTGATACTACAGATTTGCCCGCTGCTGTAGCTACTGCCAAATTTCAGCAACTTAACGAAGCCTACGCCACCCTGAGCCATCCAGAACGCCGCTTAAGCTACGATTTGAAAATTGGCTATTCTCGCTTTGGAGTGATTCAACCACCTGCTGATTTGAATCATCCCGTATCGCGTTCTCATGACTTCTCAAAATCAGCTTATCTCGATGCAAGCGATCGCCCCCTTTCATCTGGCGAAATCTTCGCTTTATTTATACTAGTGTTAACATTTGTAGGTTGTCTGTTATTAGCAATTGCCATTGGCTTAACTCGTGGTGATGCTGGTTTGCAAACGCATTTGCAGCAACCAACTGTATCTGTACAGCAGAATTCAGAATTCAGAATTCAGAATGGGCTACGCCCCGCTGCGCTAACAGAATTCAGGAGTCAGAAGTAAAACAGGCTGAATGTCTGACAGCAAACCTTAGTTTGTGTACTTCACGCTTCTTGAAATTTTCTGTAATTACCCTGATGGCAATTAAATATTAAAAAATTTCCTAATCCAAAATCCAAAATCCAAAATCTCAAATTCCTATGCTTCTTCTTCCCTCAGATACCCCTTTATACAATCATCCCCTGCCACAAATTGAGCAGTGGCTAAAAGACCAAGGTTGTCAACAAGATGAAACACAGAGGCATTGCTGGCGTGTGCAGCGGCCTAGTTGGCAAGCTGAACTTTGGCTCGATGTCGAGCAAATCATCGTGCGATATACCCAATCTGGGGAAAATGGACAAGATATCCAGCGCTCATTCAAGTATTCCCTCAGTCGGGAAGATATAGAACAAGCGGTGTTTTCTGGGCCATAAGCTAAGTCCTGAGTACAGGACATTGTAAGAACCGCTAATCATGAACCAATGCCTGAGATTGTCTGGACATCCTATCTTCGTTACCGTGCAATCGCAAGAGGCTTTGACCTAGATCTGATTGAAAATATTCTACGCTTCTCCAGCGAACGATATTAGGGACTTCCAGAAAATAAATTATCCCAATTTATTTGTACATTTGTAGGGGCGCACAGCTGTGCGCCCCTACTATGGAATATTTTTTTCCTTGGAAGTCCCTTATGATGTAGAAACAGATAGGGTGATTGTAGTTGGAAAGCATAGTGAACAGCTAGTTTTAATTCCCTATGAACAAAGTGAAAACACGATTACACCGATTACAATTCACGCCACAACTCGACAACAAATTCGATTTCGTCTCAAAACTGGACGGTTGATCGCAAATGTCTGACATCAAGCAACAATTGCCACAAATAAACTATTTCAAAGAAGAGGATATTCTTCATCTGCTAATCTCTGAAGAACCAGAATCAGCAAGTATTGAAATTAGTCCAAATGTCACTGCTGAATTGAATGCAGCCGGAGAGTTGATTGGCGTGGAAATTCTCAATGCCAGTAATTATATCCGAGATTTTATTTTGGAATCTGTTCAGGGTAAGCTGTTGAACTTAGTTCGTAGCGAACTATAACCAGCCTTAGCCGATGATTTGAGTTGAGCTATTGCCGCCAGCAGATCCACTTCGTCTTCCGAGCGGCGCGGGGAGTATGTCACATGAGTAGTTTACCGCCGCCAGCATCGCCAATCTTGTAAAGTCAGCATAGCTGACAAAAGCGCCCACAATGAAGCCTAGACGCGTAGCGGCTTGTCGATAGACATCGCCTACAATTAAAGTTACTGCTACTCCGACAAAAATCCATGCAAATCGTTCTGCCACCTGAAGTAGAAGCCCTAGTTCAACGTCAACTCACTAGCGGTAAGTATCAGAACGCGATCGAAGTTATTCTTGCGGGTATAAAACTCCTAGAACAGAAAGAAGACATTTATCAAGGACGACTGCAAGACCTGCAACAAGAAGCACGCATTGAGTGGGAAGCGTCCCGGCGGGGTGAAGTTGTTGATGGACCGACTGCAATGGCTCAAATTCGCGCTAATGTACGATCGCTCGCGTCAAAATGCTTAAAAGCAACGCCCACCCTACTGACTTAAACTTTCCCAAAGCGTCGTTCCCGTTGCTGGTAGGCACACAAGGCGCGGTGAAACTCAACGCGGTCAAAATCGGGCCACAGAGTATCGGTGATGTAAATTTCCCCATAAGCCATTTGCCAGAGCAGGAAATTAGAAAGGCGCATTTCTCCACTGGTGCGGATTAACAAATCTGGATCAGTAATTCCCGCTGTGTACAAATGGCTTTCAAATATTTGTTCATCAATTTCATCAGGTTGTAGTAGACCTTGCTGGACTTGTTTGGCGATCGCCCGACAAGCTTGTAAGATCTCTTGGCGTCCGCCATAATTAGTTGCCACTGAAAACCTGATGGCGCGGTTATTTTTGGTTTCTTCCATCGAACGAGAAATTTCTTGTTGGAGCGATCGCGGCAAAGCCTGTAAATTTCCCACAAACTTGATTTGCACGTTTTCTTCAACCATTTCCCGCAGTTCTTGACGTAAAACTTTTTGGAAAAGAGTCATCAAAAAATCTACTTCTTCCTGGGGTCTTTTCCAGTTTTCGGTAGAAAAAGCATAAGCTGTTAGTGCCTGGATTCCCCAATCCTTGCAACAATGAAGCAAATCCTTCAGAGCATCGACTCCTCGCTTATGACCCATAATCCGTGGTAGACCTTGACGTTTAGCCCATCGACCATTGCCATCCATAATCACCGCAACGTGCTGGGGCAATAGTTCTTGTTTCAAGTCAGTGGGCAAATCTTGCAGTTTAGTTTGTTGTGCTGTCATTTTTTATCTCGAGAAGCGGTCGTTCGCGTATCGCGTCGAAGACGTGGTAATCGGAGTAAACGTGAAACCAATGTTAGTGCCTTGCCACTCATCTGACGAGCGAAGCTCAAAAGACCAGGAGCAACAGCTTCCCGATCTACGGTTGGGGACAACAGAGCCTCTAATGACTCTTTGAGCTTTCTAATTGTCAGTGGTCTATTTAGGGTTCCTCGTTCCGCTAAGGAAATAGAACCCGTTTCTTCAGATACAACGACACAAATGCAATTTTCGACCCGCTCAGTAATTCCCATTGCTGCCCGGTGGCGTGTTCCCAACTGGCGCGAGGCTGTGCGTCCCGAAAGTGGTAAGATTATACCCGATGCCACAATCCGCGAGCCACGGATTAATGTCGCTCCATCGTGTAACAAAGTTTTCGGCTGAAAAATTGTCTGGATCAGTTCTTTAGAAACTTCCGCGTTTAGCTTGACTCCTGGAACAGAAAAATCCCGCTCATCAATTGGGCCTGTGGTTTCCAAAATTAGTAAAGCTCCAATACGGTTTTTCGACAATTCCTTAACAGCCTCAACAATTTCATCAATTACACTATCAGATTTGGGAATTGCCAAGCGATCGCCTTGAAACAGCTGACGGAATTCGCCACGCCCCAATTGTTCTAAAAATCGCCGAAACTCCGACTGTAGAGCAACTGCCATCGCTACAGCACAACCAATCACCAATTTCTCCAGTACAAAATTTAGCAGAGGAAGGCCGAGTCTGCCGCTTAGTGCTGAGGCTAGCATCAAAATAATGAATCCCCGCACCATCCATAGTGTCCGGCGCTCACTAATAATAACTAGTATCATGTACGTCAGCGCCAGCACTAATACAATATCCAGAGTCCCAAGCAGCAAGGACTGTGACCATCCCAGGTTTATCAGCCATTGCTTCCACCAATCTCTCATGACATCTGGATTACACTTTTGCCTCTAATTACACTTAGGAGTTAGGAGTTAGGAGTTAGGAGTTAGGAGTTAGGAGTTAGGAAAAAAACTTTTAATTCAAAACTCAAAACTCAAAACTTAAAATTGATAATTTTTAACTTTTAACTCTTAACTCTTAACTCCTAACTCTTGATTTTTCAGTCTTTCGGGTAGGCGATCTTGTCGAATTAAGTCTTGATAAGTTTCACGTTGCAAAATTAAATTTGCTTCGCCATTCGCCACTACCACTGCTGCCGATCGCGGCAAGCGGTTGTAGTTAGATGCCATACTGTAATTGTACGCACCAGTTCCCATAACTACGAGAATATCTCCTGGTTCTGTCTTTGGGAGTAGGGCATTTTTAATCAGGATATCTCCTGATTCACAATGTTTCCCAGCAATTGTGACGGTTTCGCTTAGGGGAGAGGACATTTTATTGGCGATGACTGCCCGATAAACTGATTGATAAGTAATCGGACGGGGATTGTCAGACATTCCTCCATCAATTGCGACGTAGGTACGAATTTCTGGGATAACTTTGGATGAACCAACAGTGTAGGCTGTAACGCAAGCTGTGGCAATTAGCGATCGCCCCGGTTCGCAAAGTAATTTTGGCAAAGGTAAATTTTCGGCTACACAAGCTTCTTGGATTACTTCACAAATCGGCTTTGCCCATTCTTCAATGCTAGGGGGATCGTCTGATTCTGTATACTTAATCCCTAAACCACCACCGACATTTAACTCTGTCAAATTTAAACCATGTTTTGCTGCATCACGCAACCACTGTACCATCAGAGCAGCTAAATCTCGATGTGGTTGGCGCTCAAAAATTTGGGAACCGATATGAGCATGTAACCCTACGCAGTTAAGGAAAGATTGTTTACTGACAAAAGTAAATAATTCCTCTAGCTCATTCGGGTCAAAGCCAAATTTACTATCTAGTTGTCCAGTGCGGATATATTCATGTGTGTGACATTCAATACCCGGAGTCAGACGCAATAGGAATCGAGGACGTAGGGTAGGGGAATTTGCCGTCTCGACAATTTCAACCATTGTGCGTAACTCGTGCCAGTTATCCACCACAATAGTACAATCGACTTCTGTGGCAAAAATCAGTTCTTCACGAGATTTATTGTTGCTATGAAGATAGATTTTCTCAGGATTGACGCCTGCTTGTAGCGCGGTGTAAAGTTCACCACCTGATGCAACATCAATTCCTAAACCTTCAGATGCGGCGATCGCACAAACTGCTAAACAATTCCAAGCTTTTGAAGCATACAATACTTGAGATTCGCCTTTGTAGTATGCTTTGAAAGCATCTCGGTATTGCTGACAACCCAAACGCAGGGTTTCTTCATCTAAAATATATAAAGGTGAACCAAACTGCTTAACTAGGGTTGTGACATCACACCCACCTATTTCCAAGAAGTCGCGATCGTGAACTCTGGCTGTTAAGGGTAAAAGTTCCTGATTAGGCGAGGAATTTGTTTTGCTGGTGCGCCTTTGAGGTAAATATTGACTTCCAGAATGTTGAACCCCAGTGGGGTGAGTCGATACCATAACTATAATTAATTGTCCTTGTTTCAAATACGGGGGTGAGTAAGTCTCCCGTTTCCCAGTTTACCTTTTTCAGCAAGAACGCATAAATGTGATTTCATTAGACTTAGAAATTCAATCATTAAAAACAGAGCATTTGAGTGCGTTGCTGGAACTAGATGCAGCTTGTTTTGGTGGTCTGTGGACAATGGAGGCTTACCAACGAGAGTTAGACAGTCCCAACAGCGATTTGCTGGGCTTGTTTTCCCCTCTCTCTAGTTCCAGACTGCTAGGAATGGGTTGCTTTTGGTCAATTTTAGAAGAAGCTCATATTACAATTTTGGCGGTTCATCCGCAATATCACCGCCAAGGTTTAGGACAGGCTTTACTATATTCACTCATCAAGACAGCCTGCGATCGCGGTTTAGAGCGAGCTACCCTCGAAGTCCGAGCTTCCAACTTAGGGGCTATATCTTTATATCAAAAATTTGGCTTCAAAACAGCAGGGCTGCGTCGGCATTACTACCAAGATAACGGTGAAGATGCACTCATTCTTTGGCTTTCAGACCTCCAACACCCTAAATTTCAAGCAACTTTAGACTGCTGGCATTCTGTTGTCAGCGATCGTCTAAGTAAATCCTCTTGGCAGCTGGTTTTTAATTAATTGACTATAAATCTCACACTGTTTTTAACAGCAGTTTCTGATAGTTCACACAGTCAATCCTACTTAAAAGGTGTTAATTGAGGAATTTTGTCTTAGGTAGGCAAAGCACTTTGTATCTATTTTTTAGATTATACTGCGTATGAATATCTTTATAAAGATAGTATAAAGATTAGTTTCGATTATCTGCAAAATTTACTCACACTAGTTAATAAGTAAAACTTATATTTTAGTCTAGACTATTTAAGTAATAAAAAGTATGTTTTTTTACTTTTTTTTCTCCATTAAGGGGATTGACTAAATATTCAGTTTGATTTTTTCGCTATTCGCCAGTTATGTCCACCGCGTCCAATGCCTGTGTTACTGAAAATATCTAAAGATAGCCACCAATAACTCAAACAGAAAATTTTCTCAAAATGCGTATACGATTAAGTATTTTATACAGTAATTAATTAATATTTTTAACAAAACTTAACATTGCATTAACTAAAATTTGAATTTTAACTGATAGATGTTTACGATTTTTACCAAAAAAGTTCCCGTGTATTAGAAAATACTTAGTTTTACATATATTAAGATTCTGTAAAGAACTTTACATGACTTCTGCATCATGATAGTTATGTAGGTATTATCTAAGTAAATAAACTGATAACCAGTAGGCAAAATAAATGGATTTTGAGTAAACCTTTAACAAAGTAGCTTCGTCCATAACCGTTGCTAGTATATCCGTACCCAAGATCGCTACTTTGACCGAGGCTATAACTAAGTATGTACGACTTATAGTACTTACGCACTGAAGCCTAAAATGTGGATGAACGAACCAAATTAAGTCAGAGGAAAGTCTAAAGTACCAGAATTGCAGAAGTTAGGGTGTCTGAGTGCGTGAGTTCTAACTTAGTAAGTGTGTTATGCAAACTTATCTAGCCATGAATTTTACTAAAAAAAGCTGGTGTAATATCAGCCTAGATCGGAGTAAGAATTCAGGCACAAACGGTAAATTCTGATGCGCTCAACATAGTAAACTATGATGCTCGACCAATTCAGAAAGTAGGAAACAAGGCATGTAAAGTAGTAACAAGTATTTATATTTTGCAATTAAGTACAGATCGTGAATACAAAAAATACAAAAACTAATACTAGTAACAAAGAAGGTTTTTAAACAACTAAAGCTTAATTGAAATTGAAAAAGTTTTTATTATCAAGTGTTTTAACTGTTTTGAATAAGTCAAAAAATATGAAATTAATGCTAGTCTGCACCTCAGGTGGTCACTTTGCAACCATGAAAAGTCTTAAGTCTTTCTGGTCGATGCATGAGAGGGTATGGGTAAGTGACTATAAAAGAGATACAGAAATACTGGAAAAGAATGAGAGAGTCCATTGGTTGCCTTATCAAGCACCGAGAGATTGGTTAGCTCTCATACGCAATATTCCTCAAACTGTGAAAATATTACGTCAGGAAAGACCCAATATAATTTTATCGACTGGAGCTAGTATTGCTATCAATTTTGCATTCATAGCTAAACTTCTCGGAATTAGATTCATTTACATCGAGAGTATTTCTCGTGCTGAAGAATTGAGTATTTCAGGGAAATTAATCTACTCAGTATGTGATGAGTTTTATGTTCAATGGCCGCAGTTATGTAAGAAATACCCTAAAGCAATTTTTAAAGGATATGCATCATGATTTTAATGACGCTAGGAACAGTTTCATTTCCGTTCGATCGTGCAGTTTTATGGTTGAAAGTATTAATAGATCGTGGTGTAATTTCTGAACCTGTATTTTTGCAATATGGTTATAGTGATGTTTCTGCATTGCAAGGATATCCTCAAGTCACTCTAGCGCCAACAGTTAGCTTGGACGAGCTAACCAAATTAGTAGAATCCTCTCGCTTGGTTATATCTCACGCTGGACAAGGCTCCACACGAATGCTTGCAGCACAAGGGGCACATTTTGTACTTTTACCAAGACTAAAACGTTACAGCGAACACGTTGACGATCATCAACTGTTGTTTGCCGAAGCTGTTGCTACATTGGGGATAAAAAGTTTTGTATCTCTAGATGAATTGGAAAAAGCAGTGTTACAGCCACCTCCTTATTTTCAGAAAAAGATATTTAATACTCCTAAACTCACTGATTACCTTTTGGTGCAGTATCCCCCGGAGAAGACAGTTGTTCGGTTAAGTTAATTAACTGTTTTGGTTTTGCTGAATGAAGGTCATACATCAGCCTAATAAAAAAAACAGAGCAATCAAACAGAGTTCTGGAAAATTTGCTTAGTTGAAAGCTTTCACAGTTGCAGCAAATTCAATTTTATTTATTTTGTTCGACTTATTTACGAATAAAAGAATAAATGCAGCTTGTAAGTTTCATAGATATTGACCTCACTTCATACCGCCACTATGCAATTTTTTAACGCCCAATAATGTTCGGTAGATTGCATCACAACAGGATAATTGAAATTCAAAGCTTTATGACTAGTCAATCCACTGAAGTAGATTTTTTAGTTACTTCTTTAAACGACACGGCTATTGTTCAAGTTTCCCCACGGTTTAGCTTATTGGAAGCTGTAGACTTTAAGCAAACTTGCCAAAACTTAATTCAAGCCAATTCACATCTCAAGCAAATCATCATTGACTTTCACCAAACTACTTTTATGGATAGTAGTGGTTTAGGTGCATTAGTCAGTAATTACAAATACGCTCAGTCAAAAGGAATAGTACTGAGACTGTGTAACGTAACACCTCAGGTAATGGGAGTCCTAAAACTCACAGGATTGGATCAGATTTTTAGCTTACAGTCTGTTGATAATCAGTCACTAACAAAACAGCAAAACTTAATACACAATCAGAAAACAGGTTATCGTCAAATAGAGCAGTTACCTACTACTCACCCTTCTGTAGCATCTTGGATGAAACGGTTCATAGATATCGTTGGATCGCTGATAGGTTTAGCAATTACAGGAGTTTTGTTTATTCCCATTGCGATCGCTATTCAAATCGACGATCCCGGACCTATTTTCTTTAGTCAAACCCGTTGTGGCTGGATGGGAAAGCGATTTAAGATTTGGAAATTCCGCTCCATGTGTGTGGATGCAGAAGCAAAAAAATCACTAGTACAAAACCAAGCCAAAGGTGCTTTCTTCAAAAATAAAAACGATCCTAGAATTACCAAAGTAGGGCGATTTTTACGCCGGACAAGTTTGGATGAACTACCCCAATTTTGGAATATCCTCAAAGGAGAGATGAGTTTAGTAGGCACTAGACCACCTACACCTGATGAAGTAGAACGCTACGAAGTACCACAGTGGCAACGTTTGGACGTTAAACCAGGTATGACTGGCGAATGGCAAGTAAATGGACGTTCCACAGTACTTAATTTTGAAGATGTAATTCGTTTGGATTTGAAGTATCAAAAAAATTGGAGTCTACTATATGACTTCAAACTAATTTTGAAAACTGTAACTATTTTGTTTAATAGAAACAGTGGTGCTGTCTAGTATTTTTCATGTGCCTCTTGCCATTTTTGAGTTCGTCGAACTTAACCCTACTTCATGACTTTAGTCAATCAATTTTAGATTCTGGATTGCTGATAGCTAGGTTCCGCCCTATCCGCAAGCGTCTTTTGAATTGAAAGAAACTACTATTGTCATAATTACGTATATTACCTGAAAGTATTGCCTAGCGAAGATTCCATTTTTCCTCTCGTCAGAGTGGTTTAACAGCTTTAGACGCTTCCAAGCAAAAAAAGCAGTAATAGACAGTAGTAATTATCATTACTGTTTATTGCTACTTTTTTTTGAGTAATTTATGCTTTGGAAGTTACTGCATTCATATGGTTCAACTTGACGCCATTTTTTCGTAAATTGGTAGAATTTTAATTTAAATATCTTTTCAATATACAATTTATATATAAGATAATATTATCTACATAAGATATTTTTGACAAAACAAATAAATAAATGATATGATTGGAAATTGGGTAATTAAATAAAAATTAAGTTTCAGCAGTTAACTATTTGTCATAAATCCCAAAAAAGCTGGTGAACTAAAGCTCCTCAGTACACTAACCAGATGGAAGTAGTTAAAAGGTAGTAATTTCCGCATTAATCAAAATCAGAAGCAATGGATGTCTATAATCTGTTATACAGGCATCCAAAAGCTTAGCCTGTGCTAAAATCAGCGTACCGGCACGACGCAGGTGATAGGATAAAGCCATGTTTGAGCGCTTCACAGAAAAAGCCATTAAGGTAATCATGCTGGCCCAAGAAGAGGCCCGCCGTTTAGGCCACAATTTTGTCGGCACCGAGCAGATCCTCCTGGGTCTGATTGGTGAGGGCACAGGTGTGGCTGCCAAGGTGCTGAAATCAATGGGCGTCAATCTCAAAGATGCTCGGATTGAAGTTGAAAAAATTATAGGCCGGGGATCGGGCTTTGTGGCCGTGGAAATTCCGTTTACGCCACGGGCAAAGCGAGTTCTGGAACTCTCCTTGGAAGAAGCACGCCAACTGGGGCATAACTACATTGGCACCGAGCATCTGCTGTTGGGCCTAATCCGCGAAGGGGAAGGCGTAGCAGCCAGGGTGCTAGAAAACCTCGGTGTGGATCTATCCAAAGTGAGAACCCAAGTGATCCGCATGTTGGGAGAAACTGCTGAGGTTTCACCAGGCGGTTCATCCGGTCGCACAAAAACCCCGACTCTGGATGAATTTGGCTCAAACCTGACCCAAATGGCTACAGACAACAAGCTCGACCCTGTAGTAGGACGCGCCAAAGAAATTGAGCGGGTGATTCAGATATTGGGTCGCCGGACAAAAAACAACCCAGTGCTGATTGGAGAACCAGGTGTTGGTAAAACCGCGATCGCCGAAGGTTTAGCTTCACGCATAGCCAACAAAGATGTCCCTGACATCCTGGAAGATAAACGCGTAGTCACACTGGATATCGGTTTGCTGGTAGCAGGAACCAAGTACCGGGGTGAATTTGAAGAACGTTTGAAAAAAATCATGGATGAAATCCGCTCTGCGGGTAACGTCATCCTGGTAATTGACGAAGTTCACACCTTAATTGGTGCAGGTGCAGCAGAAGGTGCCATCGACGCAGCCAATATCCTCAAGCCAGCTTTGGCCAGAGGTGAGTTGCAGTGCATCGGCGCGACAACCTTAGATGAATATCGCAAACACATCGAACGGGATGCAGCCCTAGAACGCCGTTTCCAACCAGTAATGGTGGGCGAACCCAGTGTAGATGAAACAATTGAAATTTTATATGGTCTGCGCGATCGCTACGAGCAACACCACAAGCTGAAAATCTCCGACGAAGCGTTGGTGGCAGCGGCGAAATTGTCAGATCGTTATATTAGCGATCGCTATCTCCCAGATAAAGCCATCGACTTGGTTGATGAAGCTGGTTCTCGGGTGCGCTTGATTAATTCCCAACTTCCACCAGCAGCCAAAGAGTTAGACAAAGAACTGCGTCAGATTTTAAAAGAAAAAGATGATGCAGTACGCTCTCAGGACTTCGATAAAGCTGGGGAATTGCGCGATCGGGAGATGGAAATCAAAGCCGAAATTCGGGCGATCGCTCAAAGCAAGACCAATGCAACTGGCTCTGAACATGAAGAACCCGTAGTTACAGAGGAAGACATTGCTCACATTGTCGCTTCTTGGACTGGGGTACCGGTGAACAAGCTCACCGAATCTGAATCTGAAAAGCTGCTGCATATGGAAGACACCTTGCATCAGCGTTTAATTGGTCAAGACGAAGCTGTGAAGGCAGTTTCACGCGCTATTCGCCGCGCTCGTGTCGGTTTGAAGAATCCCAATCGACCCATCGCTAGTTTTGTCTTCTCTGGACCTACTGGTGTAGGTAAAACCGAGTTAGCGAAATCCTTAGCTGCTTACTTCTTCGGTTCCGAAGAAGCCATGATCCGCTTAGATATGTCCGAATACATGGAGCGTCACACCGTCAGCAAGCTGATCGGTTCGCCTCCAGGTTATGTTGGTTATAACGAAGGTGGTCAACTAACCGAAGCCGTGCGGCGGCGTCCTTACACCGTGGTGCTATTCGACGAAATCGAAAAAGCACACCCCGATGTATTCAACATGCTGCTGCAAATTTTGGAAGACGGTCGGTTAACTGACGCCAAAGGTCGCACGGTGGACTTTAAGAACACCTTGCTGATTTTAACTTCCAATATTGGTTCTAAGGTAATTGAAAAAGGCGGCAGCGGTATTGGCTTTGAGTTCTCCGAAGATGTTACCGAGTCAGCTTACAACCGGATTCGCTCCTTGGTGAACGAAGAATTGAAACAGTACTTCCGTCCAGAGTTCCTCAACCGACTCGATGAAATTATCGTCTTCCGTCAGTTGAGCAAGCCAGAGGTGACCCAAATCGCCGAAATCATGCTCAAGGAAGTATTTGGTCGTCTAACGGAAAAAGGTATCACCTTAGAAGTCAGCGATCGCTTCAAAGATCGTTTGATTCAGGAAGGTTACAGTCCCAGCTACGGCGCAAGACCATTACGCCGAGCGATTATGCGCCTGTTAGAAGATAGCCTAGCAGAGGAAATTCTTTCTGGTCGCATCAAGGATGGTGATATAGCCTTAGTTGATGTCGATGAGAACGGTACTGTTCAAGTGAGTTCTCAACAGCGTCGGGAATTGTTACCCCAAGGCGTTGAGTAAGATTTAAGATTTGGGATTTTAGTCTCAAATATAAAATTAGAAAACGGTAGAGTATTTATTGCTCTACCGTTTTTTTTGTTTTCTTTCTTGTCGTTTATGGCTATTTTGTTAAATAATTAACTATTTCCTTAATAAACCACTTTATAGTCTCGTGTATTTTTTGATAATCTTTTTTATCGAAAAATTCTTTAAGTTTATTTTGAGGCTGTGATCTGTGTGGAATAACTTCCACCTTATTTCCTAATTTGTATTGCAATAAACTTAAATTATTTATAATGTCATTGACAACATCTTCAACATTATAAAAAGTATCTTTTAGACCATATAAAATAATATCTGCTGTTCTTTTTTCCAAGTTATCGTAAATTATAACTCCTTTTTTATTTACTACATATAAACTAAAAATTTCATTTATTTCTGTTATAGTAAAGTTATCTTTTAGTAGATTGAGAGAGATTTTTATAGACTTACCTTTTCCTTCAATTCTTTCTTCTATTGATTTACCATTCCAATCTCCATGACTGGCAACATCTCGGATATTCATGATAAAAGTAATTATATTATACTCTTCACAACTTTTTTTGTTAAATTTTTCTGATCCACCCTTAATAACTTCAAAAAAATAAGTTAATCTTTCCCATTTAGAATACGAATTATTTTGTATCTTGTCGTTGCCGTATTCATTAGCTATGAATTGATCAAGTAGGATTTCTATTTGCAAGTATATCCTTCTACAAAATTCTACAAAATCATCATTAATGATGTCATTAACTGATTGTATATTATACTGTTCAAGTTGTTCTCTGAGTGAATTATTCTCTGGTAGATTGAGCCAAAGATACTGTGAATAATCAATAATAGGTATTTTGTTAGAGTCTATCTGAATTTCTTCCCTAGTTAATTTATCCAGATACAGAGCGATATTTTTTAGATTAAAGTTAATTTGTTCAAGTAAGTTTTGAGCTATTTTATCCATTAATTACCACTCTGCAAATAATAACTAACTAATTACTAAAGTTGAAAGTAGCTGATATTGCTTTAGATATTTTTGATAAATAGAATCATCTATTCCCTTGACCATACCGATAAACTCTATTTTTCCCCTCAATACCTGTCTAAAATTTGGTTCTCCTTTAGTGGATAATCTTGACTTAGACTCATACTTGTCTTGGTAATCTTTTTCCACAGCTTCAAGCCCAAATTTAGCCCAAGCATGAAGCATAGCACGAACCTGACGCACATATTTTCGGTCAACATTAGGAAACAGATTAGTTGTTAATCCCGTTACTTCTTGATGATTCCCTTTAACTTGCAGTCGATTTTTATGATTATTTACCTCAAATCCGTTGTCATTAATAATGGATAGTAATCTATTACCAATAAAAACTGTATCGACATCTTCTTCAGCTACTATATATGCTAATTCTTCAGGGAACTTAGGTAAAGTCGTTGAGAAAGTAATATCATCTGCATACCTTGTATAAGTTGCTTTGTACTCTTTAGCTAAACGTTGCAATTGACTATCCATCTTGGCACAAATCATATTAGTCACGATAGGTGAAGTTGGCGCACCTTGAGGTAACTGATTATTGTGACAACAAATCTGTGCTAAAACAGTCGCTACATCTGGATGTAAGCCATAGGGTGTAGCCATAAACATACCCCGGACTCGACCGAAATTAATCGACGGGAAAAAATCAGTTAAATCAAGATTTAGAACATAACGTTTTTTAGTATGAGCTTGAGCATTAGTTACAATATTTTTACCCGTCACAAAGCCATGCACTGAGGGTTTTATCTCATACACTGTTTGTAAGACTTGATTAAGTTTTTTCTGAATAATTTTAAGTGCAGTTATCGGAGTTGATATCTGACGAATCCCACCAGACTTTTTAGATATCTCAAAAGTTTTATAACGTTTGTCAGGTTCAACAAGATATATATGATAAACAAGACGAGAATAGGAAACTTCTAAAAGGTCAGCTATATCCATTGGTTGTTTAAGAGAGTAAAATTTCTCTCGTAAAGATTCCGGGCTATCTGTGAGAAGCAACTGAGAGTTTTTTTTCACTTTGTTCCCTGAGTGATCCTTAATCAGCTATCTTTTTAGCGATGTAACAACGATATTAAAATTTAGCCTAGACACAGATATCATGCTAATTTCTCTGATTGAAAATAAAAAAATATCACTTGCGGGTGTATTCTCGCCTATTCGGATAAGGATCTAGAGGCAATTTAAAAGTCTGAAGCCTCGTAAAGCGGACCGTGAAATACACCGTCGCAGGATCAACAACGGAAATCAATACTTATTCCCGCAAGTGATGGAAGTGATTTGTCTAAGGAATCATTGGTTATAAATGAATCAGACATATCATTAGGTTATCTTACAGGCAAATGTTCTCAAAATATTCGGTGAAAATGACAAAATTAGTGGGATGTTGGGTTGAACAATAAAGAAACCCAACAAATTCCATTGGTAGCATTGGGTTCCGTGTCTCAGACCAACTTATATAATTTTTTTTTATACTAATTGTGGAATCGATCTGTTTTCAGTATAAATCCTGGAAAGACAAAAAACTTAACTCTTAATCATGAGCGGAATTAATCGTCAAATTACCCTTGACGTTAGACAACTTGCCAAGCACATAGCTGGTACACCTCAAAGTCAAAGACTTTTAAAACGAGGACTTGCCGCTCATGTATTTAACGATGAACATACAATGAATAGAGTTGCCCAAGCCATAATAGAAAATGGACAGTTCACGGGAATCATTCGAGGATATGAGCGTTATGGGATGTTTTTTAATGAACCAATAGGTTATAGAATCAGTCCAGATGGTAGCCGTATTCTACTTTACTATGGGGAGATAAAAATCAATGCAGACAACGAATACCACGTCATCCCCCGCACAAGACCCAGTGAAGAATAACTGGGAATTTACAGAAGTATGGATAGATCCAATGTTATCACCTCCATATATTCTTTTATTGCTTTGCGATAGTGAAGATAACTGTCAAATTTACGATCCAGCGCAGGGTTATAAAGTTGTATTTTCTAGTAATGACTATGATGCAGCCAAGTCATGGTTACTAGAAGATGAGTATGAACCAATTGAAGGTAGACTGTTAGCTACGGAATTAGCCTGAGTTACTAGAGAGTGTTGTACAGCAGTATCAGATTCGATCAAAGTTTTAATTTGAGAACGCTCAGTAATTGTAGAAATAAAATCAAGACAATCAGTCAAACATTCAAGGTGCCGTACCATCAGCCGCAACACACCCTACGGACTATGTAGGCTGAATTATTTTTGAATTAATTAGCGATCGCCAAGAGTACCTGATAATACTATTATTTATGCATTGATTGTCGGGGTAAGTAGGTGAGTCAGTTATCTGATGAGGATGTTTATCAGGAAATCGTTAAAATAGTCGCAAAATTTAACCTGTATAAATGTGACGAATGCGCTACTGCTGTCATGCAATGGTTAAAAGAAAATGGTATTGAGGGAAAAATTATTTTTCTTAGGACGAAAAAGCGTAAAGAATATTATATTCTGAGTAAGCGCTTGGAGCGTCGCGGGATAAATGAGTCAATTACACTTAATGGTAAACACTACGCCGTAGAAGTTCGCGGGCGAGTATTTGATAATCTCTCGACAGATGGATTGACGAGAGAAGATTGGATTAATGATTTTAGCTGTCCAAGTGAACAATTTATCATTCAAGAATTGCTACAGTTCTAAAATAGTTTTATAAGTTGAAATAGGGGTTTGATATGGGCGGACTGTATGAAATTTTGCAAAAAATTAAAACGAAGCCGGGGATGTATATTGGTAGGGCTTCAGTGAGTGATTTATTTCATTTTCTTGTTGGATATGAATTTGCTAGAGGAGAGTTAGATATTCAACCCACAGCATGGGAGGATGATTTCCATGAAAATTTTCAGCCTTGGGTGCAGAAAAAATATCATGTGTCAACTTCTAACTCTTGGGCAAAAATTATTATGCTCCACTGTGGGAATGAACAAGAGGGTTTTAATAGTTTTTATCGGTTGTTAGATGAGTTCCAAAATAGAGACAAAAGTCTAGAACATCAACAACAAGTAAGTGCTAGTTATGTAGAGATAAAATCAATCTAATCAGTCATCTATGTAAAAATTTGCTGTAAATTTAACACAAAACCAGAGAGAACATCTTCACCTGATAAACTTGTGGGAGATTGTAAAACTTCCGGTGCTTGATTTAGGCGATAAATTATTACTTGTTTATCTTTAGGATTAATTAACCAACCAAGTTTTAAGCCATTTGCTAAATATTCTTGCATCTTGGCTTTAGTATCTTCCACATCATCAGTTTCAGAAACTAATTCCACTGCAAAATCGGGACATAAAGGGATAAATTTATTTTTTTGTTCTGCTGTGAGAGCATCCCATCTTTCTATTCTTACCCAAGAAGCATCAGGTGAACGAGTTGCCCCGTTTGGTAGTTTAAACCCAGTAGAAGAATCAAAAGCTTTTCCCAAATTATTTTGACTGCTCCAAAACCATATTTGACCTAATAAATCAAAATTACGATTTCCCGTTTCTCCCCCAGTGGGTGCCATGATAATTAATTCCCCTTCAGCACTTAATTCCAATCGCAACTCTTTATTCACAGCTACAATCTGTGCAAATTCCTCATCGGTAAATTGCAGATTAGGAGGTAATTGTAAAGTTAAAGCAGTCATAATTAATTGCGCTCCACTGAAATCCTATTTGCGTCAAACCTATGTGCTGTTAAGAGATTTGACTTAGCCTCTACTTGTACTTTAGGAATTTCCCCCAACAAATGCGCCCTTACATCGTGGGGTTGTGGCGGTGGCGCGTTGTCAGCATAGCAGCGGATATTGGAGTTGTAATTAGCGATCGCTTGCGATTATCTCGTCAGAACATCCACAGCGTACTTTTTCGAGATGCAAAGAATTCTGGTTCCTTTTCCCTTTAATTTTCTACTGTTCCGTAGAGTTGTTGTACATTAACTAATTATTTGTCAATTTAACAAAATATTGTCACAATATTTTGTTAAATTGACAAATAATTAGTTAATGTACACGACACAAAGCGGGCGATGGGACTCGAACCCACGACGTTCACCTTGGGAAGGTGACATTCTACCACTGAATTACACCCGCGAGTAGCTGTTAGCCAAAATTTTAATATTACTGTACAGCATACCATTATTTATCGCTGTTTTCAATTGACTAAAATGCACACTGTTTTCGCAACTGGCGATGCCTTTTTTTTTCAGAGACCCTACCGCGAACGGCAAAGCTTCTCTACGAGACGCTCTGCGAACGCTAACGCGCTTAAACCTCAGCAGAACCGGAAACGCCGCCTCTAGTCAATCTCCAACCTCATAGGAAGTCACTCAAAACCCTACACTGCGCCGACGAAAGTCAGTGTAGGATTATCTGACTTACAGAACAATGTCTTCACCTCGCTCAGTGAAGCGAACTTCTTTAATATTCCATACAGCATTACTTGTTAGAGTTTTGCGGACACTACCAAACAAAGCAAACTGCTCACAACTAGAAAGAGAAGCTATTTGCCGCTTAGAATCAGGAGATAGCCGCAAATCAACTGTAGCAATGCCATTTTTGACGTTAACACGATACCCAGACAAGCTAAAGTCACTTGTATCTCGTTTTTCTATAATTTTACCCACTGCATTTGTTACTGGTTCATCAGCTGGTACTGAAACCTTTTCTGGAATTAATTCTTGACATTGAACATCACTAGTGTAAATCGTGACATTTGCAGTTTTGCTAATGGTAGTTTTAGAAGTTGATGAGGAAGGCGTATTTTCTCCAGTAGATTCTTGATTTGGAGATTTTTCTCTCAACTGAGCAACGCTAGGAATTTGGCTGGAAGTTCGAGACGACGAGCTATTCGTGGGTGTTGTAGTAGGGGATGGGGATAATGTGCTGTTTGGTGTTGTAGTAGGGGATGGCGTTTGACCATCAACATTATTAGTGCTGGGGTTAGAATTACAGCTGCTGATACCAAGAAGAATTGTTACAGCAATCAGGGGTAAAAGATATCTCTTAGTTGTCTTCATAATCTTGCTCAAAAGTTACATTACTGCTATCAACTTCAATATTGCTGGTATCAATTCCGCATAAATTTGTGAATTTTGAGCCAGTCTCTAAAGTGTCAACCTGGTATCTATTAAGCCGCAATCATTTCCTAAGGGACGACGTTAATCGCCCGAACAAGATCCCCGATTTCTTAAAGAAGTCGGGGATCTGAAGGATATCAAATACCATTGTTATGAAACAGTATAAAAACCAAAACCACATCTTCCTCAAGGATAAAATTGGTAACATCTAAATGAGGTTACGTAAAATCCAAGAAGCTTAGACCGATGGATATTATTCTCAGGAATGATGCCAATTAAGTATATTTCGGTAATTATTATAGTAAAATAAACCAAAATTTAATGTTTTAAAGGCAAAACAATGAATAGAGGCTCTCAACAGAAAACATTAAGAAGGCAAAACACAATTCTTGCTGCAAAACATTTTTTAGCAGAAATGGGTAAAGACGCTAGCTCAGAAGAATTGAGATTTATCGCTGATAATGTAACTGAGATTGCACTCTTTTGGCATTTGATTGGAAATCCAGAAGAAATTTCTTCGCTGGACTTGCAAGCATAGTCGAAGCATTAGAGGATGTTTGAAAAGTATTTTTCATAACATCAAAGCCTCGGAAACCTAACCCCCTAGCCCCCTTTCCCTACGAGGGAATGGGGGTTTTAAAGCCTCTCTCCGCTTGCCTAACGGCAGGCTAACGCCAACGGCCAGAGGAATGGAAGCGGGGTTTATAGTATACTTTACGACTTTTCAAACATCCTCTTATATTGAAAATGGGGAGTGGAGAGTGGGGAGTAGGGAGTAGGGCGTGAGGAGATTTTCATGCTCCTGAATTCCACTGTATTATCAAACTAAGCTTATATTTGAGGAGAGCCGAGCTACCATTTCTGCACGAGACGAAACATCAAGTTTCCGGAATATCCGTTTCAAAGCTTGCTTAACAGAATTTTCTGTAATCCAGAGGTTTCTACCAATTTCAGCATTTGTTAGTCCTTGTGCTACTAGTTCAGCAATTTGAATTTCACGTTTTGTTAAAGGATTAGTATTCAGAGAATTGAAGAGTGTTGATTGCAATTGTAATGTTGCACGCCAAGTGGAAATATGAAGACACAAGGCGCTCAAATCAGCTAATTCTTGTGCATTAAAAGCAGGAGTGTTTCGAGTACGAGTCAAGCCAATGGCACCAAGCAGACGACCATTACCCACAACTGGCCCAACCATTACATGATAATGGTCAAAACGTGGGCAAATAATCTGCCATTCTCCAGGCGGTAACAATAATTCTTCGTGAACTACAGTGTGACGCTCAACTAAGTAACGCAACACTGGATTCTGCTTCAAGGAAAATGCCGATCGCAGCACACGAGGTATGTTTTTCTCAAATTGCCAAAGCCGATCGAAGAAAAATATCCCCGAACGTTCAGCAGCAAAATACTCACTAAATTTACTGATGACTTGCGATCGCAGTTCTTGCTCATCACGAGCATGAGCGATCGCATCAAATAAAGATTGTAAAGAATTTACCATAATCTTAGCTGCAAAATGTACTCGTTCGAGGACTAGGCGTGGTGAGAATACAGACATTATTCTACCTGCATAACAATTGGCAGAATAAACATGTCCCAATACACGCACAACAATATACTTGTCGATACTCAGTGGCTCTTTGAACACCTAAATCACCCTAATATCCGTTTGATTCAAGCAGATATGAATCCACAGACTTATAACGCCGGACATATCCCCGGTGCTGTTTTTTGGAATATTACTACTGACCTTCTACTACCTGATTACCGTATTAATTTTGACCCAGGTACATGGCAAAAACTCTTGGAAAATTCTGGGATTACAAATAAGACCACTGTTGTTACTTATGGTGATTTTGCTGCAACAAGTGCATGGTTATTTTGGCTTTTTAAAGTTTTCGGTCACGGTGATGTGCGCGTTTTCAACGGTGGTTATCAAAAATGGATGTCTGAAGGTCGTCCAGTAACAGTAGACTCACAAATTATTACACCAACCGAATATCAACTGCAAACTCCTGATGCAAATTTGCGAGCCTTTTTTGATGATGTACAGGAATCTATTGGCAAATCAGATAGTGTTTTAGTCGATGTCCGCACACCTCAAGAATACGGCGGCAAATGGTTTTTCATGCAGCCACCTCAAGAAACGGAACGCGCAGGACATATTCCTGGTGCAGTGTCTGTGTATTACGAGTTAGCTCTCAATGAAGATGGAACTTTTAAATCAGTGGAAGAATTGCAGAAACTTTACACCAGCAAAAATATCACTTCTGATAAACAAGTAATTACTTACTGTGCTGTTGGTGCCCGTTCAGCCCATACTTGGTTCGTCTTGAAATATTTACTTGGTTACTCAAAAGTCCGAAACTACGATGGGTCATGGAATGAATGGAGTCGAATTCCAAATATACCGATTGAATAGTTTTTAACAGAATTTGTAATTCGTAATTAATTCTTACTTAAATTTATCAAAAATACAACACATTAGACTTCTTGCATAAATATTTTTCGTCGGGCTACGCCCCGCTTCTCTACGAGACGCACTCGCGTTCGCTAACACGCAGAGGCGCAGAGTCGCTCCAGAAGAGAACGCAAATAAAGACTTTTGCAAGAGGTCTATTTATCTGTAGTATGAGAATTACGAATTACAAGTTTTGTAATTAGGAGTTATCTGCAAATTTTTTCTTTAGTCATTAACGTTGTTTGCTAGAGATTATTGGGAAATATAAAAAATGAAATCAACTTAATATCCCTAGCTGGCAACTAACAAGACTATGCTTTGTAATCTGATTTCTCTAGATAAAAATACCTATGAATCGCTGCAACAAGAATTAATAGAACTGCGTCAGCTAGTTGCCAGTTTACAAGGTGCTAAGTCTTCAAATCCGCTAAAAAGCCAAGAACAGATGGCTTTATTTATTGAATATATCCCTGCTGCGATCGCCATCTTCGATGGACAAATGCGCTACCTACTGACGAGTCGCCGTTGGCGGGAAGATTACGGACTGAGCGATCGAGACATCATCGGTCACTCTCATTGTGAAATTTTTCCAGATATTTCCCCATATTTGCAGGAAATTCATCAACGTTGCTTGGCGGGAACCATTGAGAAATCCGAACAAAATATCTTCCCTTTTGGAGAGGGGACAATCGATTGGGTGAAATGGGAAATAAATTCTTGGTACGAAGATTCTGGTGAAATTGGTGGTATCATCATCTCCTCTGAAGTCATTACCGCCCATAAACAGCTAGAAGAAAGTGCGATATGCGATCGCCAACGAGCCGTAGCTCAACTAGAAGAAAAAGAGCAATTCTTACGCAGTATTTATGAAGGTGTTACTCAGCCAATATTCGTGATTGACATTCTAGATAACTGTGAATTACATTATGCTGGCTGGAATTCGGCAACAGCAAAAATAACAGGAATTAGCAACGCAGAGGTAATTGGTAAAACTCCAGAATATGTACATGGTACTGTTGAAGGTCTAGAAGTACGTCAGCGATTCAAAATCTGCATAGAAACTGGTATTAGCATAAAGTATGAAGAATGCCTGACTTTCGATGGTCAAGAAAATTGGTGGCTAACTACAATTAATCCTTTAAAAAATAGCGAAGGTCAAATTTATCGACTGGTGGGAACAGCGTTAAATATTACAGAGCGGAAACAAGCTGAAGAAGCACTCCAAGCCAGTCAGCACTTCATTAAACGCATTGCAGACTCTTCTCCTAATATTCTCTACATCTTCGATTTACAAGAACACCGTAATGTTTACGCCAATCAAGAAATTGGCAAACTTCTTGGCTATACTAATGAACAAATTCAACAAATGGGAACACAAATTCTGCCTAAAATCACTCATCCAGATGATTGGAAAAAAGTAGTAAATCACTTGCAAAATTTTATTACAGCCAAGGATGGTGAGATTTATGAGTTTGAATTTCGAGTGAAACAACCAAATGGTGAATGGTGCTGGCTATACACCAGAGAAACAGTGTTTAGCCGTGGTGCAGATGGAAAAATAAACCAAATTCTTGGTGTTTCAACTGATATCACCGACCGCAAACAAGCCGAAATGCAATTACAACTCCAAGCCCAAAACTTGGAAAACACCCTGCGCGAACTGCAACGCACCCAAAGCCAACTTATCCAAAGTGAGAAAATGTCTTCACTTGGGAATATGGTTGCAGGTGTTGCCCATGAAATTAACAATCCGGTAAATTTTATTCACGGTAATCTGATTCCAGCCAGTGAATACACCCAAGACTTATTGCATCTGCTAGAACTTTATCAACAACATTTCCCCTATCCTCCAGAAGAAATTCAAGCAGAAATTATAGCTATTGACCTTGATTTTCTCAAAGAAGACCTTGTAAAACTCTTCCAGTCTATGACCGTAGGAACTCAGAGAATTCGTGAAATCGTTCTCTCCCTACGGAACTTTTCCCGCCTTGATGAAGCTGAATTCAAAGATGTAGACATCCATCAAGGTATCGATAGTACTTTGATGATTCTGCATAACCGCTTGAAAGGTAAACCCAATCATCCAGAAATTTCTGTAATTAAAGAGTATGGCAAACTTCCTCTAATTGAATGCTATCCAGGTCAATTAAATCAGGTATTTATGAATCTTCTAGCTAATGCTATTGATGCATTGGAAGATTCATTTGTAGGAGAACAAGGACAAATTCGCATTGGCACCGAAGTTTGTGATAGTCAATGGGCAATAATCCGAATTTCAGATAATGGTATAGGGATTCCGCAAGAAATACTGCCCAAACTTTTTGACCCTTTCTTTACTACTAAAGATGTCGGCAAAGGTACAGGATTGGGGCTATCCATCAGTTACCAAATTGTGGTAGAGAAACATCATGGAAGTTTGTCCTGTAACTCAATACCTGGACAAGGATCGGAATTTGTGATTAAAATTCCCATTAGTCAGTCCTAACATAGGAGTCAGAATTCAGAATAAGTAGAGCAATGCAAATAAAGCTAACAAAATCCTGATTACCTATTGCCTACTCCCTACTCCCTACTCTCCACTCCCCGCCTATGTAGATTAGTTCAAAAATCAAACCGGATTGCTATATTTAAGTTAACTCTAGAGGCAAGGAAGTAATGTTACTTGAACTCAATCAACTAATTGTACCTGTTGGCCATCAGTTGTTGATTAAAGGTATATCCTGGTCAGGATACAAAAATATTTTGGCAGAATTGGGTGAAAATCGTAATTCTCGGATATCTTACAGTCAAGGAGTGTTGGAAATAATGGCTCCATTACCAGAGCATGAGGTAGGCAAAAAAATTATCGGCAATTTGGTAGAAATATTACTAGAAGAACTTGATATTGAATTTTGGAGTTTGGGGTCTACAACTTTTGACCAAGAAAAAATGGATGCTGGGGTAGAACCGGATGATTGCTTCTACATCGAAAACGAAGCGGCTGTTAGAGGTAAGGATAGAATTGATTTAACAGTCGATCCGCCCCCAGATTTAGCAATCGAAATAGATATTACCTCCCGCACCCGTTTTAATAATTATCAACTATTGGGAGTCCCGGAATTGTGGCGCTGGAATGGCAATAAATTAGAAATCAATGTTTTGATAAATGGAAAATATATAGAATCTAATAATAGTCGTGTTTTTTCTAGTTTACCTATTACTCAAGTGATTCCTGAATATTTAAAGCGATGTAAAACTGATGGAAGAAATGCAACTATGAAAGTATTTCGTGCTTGGGTGAGAAAGCAAATATGATTTGCTCATGCACTCCCTTAGCACGGTTATAATATCGGTTGGCTTGTTCTTAACCTGAGTACTCCAGAGTTTTTTTTGGACTGGCTGAGGTGATTATATAGCCTTTCTCCACAAGCGTGAGGTAGACCTGTAAGGTCACGGCAGTGTTCCCTACACCTTGCGATGTGATGTTGTACCGCATCTGAATGGCAACCGCTATAAATGCTTTACCAACCAGTCAATATTAGCGGTATTGGCTTGGTTTTAAATGCTAAATTTTTTCTATAAGACAAATGACTAAAAGACGACAATTTTTAAAAGGAGTAGCAGCACTTTCTAGCTTGTCTTTAACTGGTTGCGGTTGGAGGCTAGCCCAAGTACGTGCTAATTCTAGTACTTCCGGTCGAAGTGATCAACTTTATATCTATACTTGGACACAATATACTGACAAACAATTACTAAAAAATTTTAGCACTCAAACTGGTATGCGAGTGCTGGCAGATGTGTATGATTCTAACGATGTGATGCTGGCTAAGTTGCAAGCTGGAGGTGGTAGCGCTTACAGCATTATCTACCCATCTGATTATATGGTACAGAAGATGGTAGACAAAGGTTTATTAACAGAAATAAATCACGATCGCCTAATCGGTCTAGAAAATTTATTTCCCCGCTTTTCTAATCCTATTTATGACCCTAATAACCGTTATAGTATCCCTTTTAATTGGGGTACAACAGGTTTTATTTATAACTCTGATAAAATCAAAGACCCGCCACAAGACTGGGATTATCTTTGGCAAAACCAAGACAAACTTAATAAGCGGATAACTTTACTAAATGATGTACGAGAAGTGATGGGTGCAGTATTGCGGATGCTAGGTTATTCTTATAATTCCAAAAACGAATTAGAAATCAAACAAGCTTATGATAAATTGAAGGTGCTGAAACCTGCGATCGCTGCTTTTGATACAGATGCTTGGCAAAATCAAATTCTCGGAGGAGATTTACTTTTGGCAATGTGTTATTCAGCAGATGCGGTGAAAATCTCTAAAGAAAATCCCAAACTCAAATATGTGATTCCCCGCAGCGGTTCTTCATTATGGACAGACACTATTGTAATTCCTAAAACAGCCCCCAATTTAGCTGGAGCTTACGCTTGGATTAATATGATTTTGCAACCAGAAATAGCAGCCAAAATTAGTGAACGCCTAAATATTTCTACGCCTAATATCGCGGGATTCGAGCAATTACCAAAAAAAATACAGAACAATTCTAATTTGTTTCCCCCAGAGTCACTTTTAGCAAATTGTGAACGCATCAGACCTGTAGGAGAATTTGAAGATGTTTACGATCGCTACTGGACTCAATTAACCAGCAGTTAAATAGAGTTAGGAGTTAAGAGTTAGGAATTAGGAGTTAAAAGTGATAAATATTGAAAAAAATGATATTTCTGAAATAGAAGAACTGCATCATCACCGAGGAAATTGGCTGCAACCTTTAGTATTACTTGTACCCTCTGGAATTTGGTTATTACTTTTGTTGGTGTTGCCAAGTTTGATAATTTTCGAGTTAAGTTTGGTTGCAGATATTCGACCGGGAGATATTGTTAATCCTAATGGATTCAAAAACTACATACGGATATTCGACCCCCTTTACTTGCAAGTAATCTTGCGATCGCTATTTTTCGCTTTTGGCACGACAATCATTTGTTTAATTTTAGGTTTCCCTGTCGCCTATTGGATTGCTGTGACTGCACCGAAGCGTTGGCGAAATTTGCTGCTATTAGGCTTTGTTTTGCCTTTATGGACTTCTTCGTTACTGCGCTCTTATGCTTGGATTACGATTCTTCGTCCTAGTGGTTTATTAAATAGTTTGCTCAGCTATGTCGGCTTGCCTACTTTGGAATTACTTAATAGAAGTCCGGCTGTATTGATTGGCATGAGTTACAGTTTATTACCCTATATGGTTTTAATTTTATATGCCTCTCTGGAAAAGCTAGATCGGCGTTTGTTAGAAGCAGCAGCAGATTTAGGTGCAAATCCCGTGGAAGCTTTTTTTAAAGTAACTATACCCCAAATTTTTCCCGGAATTGCTGCTGGTTCTATGCTTGTATTCATCACAGGTATAGGGGATTTTATCGACCCAGAATTACTTGGTGGTGCTTCTAGTATGACGGCGGCGCGATTAGTTTATAACCAATTTCTGGGAGCTACTCAAAATTGGGGATTTGGTTCAGCTTTGAGTATGACGTTAATTTTAATGGTGAGTATTGCGATCGCATTTTTAATTAAGTTTGGTGAAACTACACCCAAACGCTAAATTCAGCGGATTTTAGATTTTAAATTTTGGATAATGGAATTGAAAATTCAAAATCTAAAGTTTTAAAATTTCTCAACCCCCGAATTCATTCGGAGAACAAATCAAAAATCAAAAACCCTAGATTAAAAAAAGAGCATTAATGTATTGAGTCAATCTAAAATCCAAAGTCCAAAATTGAATCACGAATCACCTATAATAGGGGCATCGAACGCCAGCGAGACAAAGGTTATGCTTTCACCCGATCTCAAAAATGCGTTACCAACTACTGATGAACTCCTCTGTTCAGACGATACACCAGTGGATAACGAAGACCAAAACTTTTTGCCCAACATTTTACTTTTCTTACTCAACTCCATTTGGGCAAATCGCATGGATTGGTACTTCGGAGTAGATATGGGAGTCTATCACACTACAGGAGTAAATTTTAGAGTTCCTGTAGTCCCAGATGCTTTTTTGAGCCTGGGAGTAGAACGCAAAAAAGGTGGTAAATCTCGCAAAAGCTACGCAGTTTGGGAAGAAAATGGGATAGTTCCAATATTCACATTAGAAATGGTATCCCACACCCCAGGAGGTGAATACGATGAAAAGGTAGAGATATACAAAAAACTCGGTGTATTGTACTACGTAATTTATAACCCTGAATTTTGGCGACGTGACCAACATCAACCGTTTGAAGTGTATAAATTAATAGATGGAAACTACCAATTACAAATAGGTGAACCTTATTTCATGCCAGAAATTGGGTTAGGTATTGGGCGACATCAAGCCGTAATTGGCGGGATACAACAGGAGTTTTTATGTTGGTATGATGAGCGAGGAAATCGCTATTTAACAGATGGAGAGCAGGTACAACAGGAGCGAATCAGGGCTGAACAAGAACAGCAAAGGGCTGAACAGTTAGCCCAGTATTTACGTTCTCTAGGTGTAGATCCAAATAATTTACCTGGTAATTAAGGCGATCGCGTCCCAAGGCTTGATAGCACCCAATTAAAATTAGGATTAATTTTAATCAGATGCCACCGTGAGCAAATGCTTAAAATTCTCTGTATTACTGTTAACTAAATCCTTAATTTTTGACATAAATTCATGCTCTAAATAAGGCTTAGTTAAATAGCCCTTTGCACCCAATTCTTGGGCTAGCTGGCGATGCTTTTCAGCGCTGCGAGAAGTAAGAATCATCACAGGTATTTTTGCCAAATTTGGATGTTGACGTAAATTAGTCAACAATTCAAAACCATTCATTCTTGGCATTTCTAAATCTGAGATGACAACTTGAATTTCTGGATGTAACTGTAACTTTTCTAGAGCTTCTACACCATTTTGAGCTTGTATTACTTGATAGCCAGATTTTTGCAGAGTGAGAGAAATAGTTTGGCGTAGACTAATGGCATCATCGACTACTAAAATAACTTTTGGTGTTTGATTATTTGAGTCTAGAGAATAGCTAGATTGGGTTTCTATAGTATCTGTGGAAGTCGATGGAGTCAGTAACGGTGTAGAAGATAAAGTTTGTGTTGATGATATCGGCAAAGATTTTTTATTTAAGGAAGAAGTTGTTGGTAGCGCCATAATATCAAGTGTTTTTTGTGGAATCTCCCTTGACTCTAACAGCAATGAAGCATCAATCACTAAAATGAGGTCACCACTAGCTAAGCTACTACAACCATAAATATATTTTGGTGGTGCGATCGCATTTCCTAAAGGTCTGATTACTAGTTCTTGTTCACCAATTATTTGGTCAACTTCTAACGCAAACATTCCTTGATTTCGCCGTAGTAAAAGCACCGGGTTTTTATTACAATTTGCACCGTGAGTATTTGATGTGTTGTATGGAGTAGCACTATTAAATAATGAACCATGATAAGAAATCAACTCTGAAAGTGGACGCAGACTGACCATAGTTTCATTCCGATCTACATTCCAATGCAAAACTTTTTTCCCTTCAATTTCTTTAATCTGCTCATCAGAAGGAATCAATATTTTTTCTATGCTGTTCAAAAGCAAGGCATAAATAACACCTTTAGCCTGAACTAGCATTAGTTTTTCAGTAGTCATAGAAAAAGGAATTTTAAGTATGAATGTTGTTCCTTGGTTGGGTATAGATTCAACTGAAACTGAACCATTAAGTGCGTTCATTTGAGTACGCACAATATCTAAACCCATACCGCGCCCAGAAATTTCACTCACTTTATTAGCAGTGGAAAATCCCGGCGAAAATATCAAATCTAAAAGTTCAGACTCCATTAGATTGGAAGCATAGCTTCTAGCTTTTTCTTCACTTTGAATGTGATAAAGTTCAACAGCTTTTCTGCGAATGCTTTCTAAATTTAATCCCTGTCCATCGTCTCGAATTTCGATAACAGTTTGGCTACCTTGATGATAAGCGCAGATTTCGATTAAACCTCGTTCTGGTTTACCAAACTGTCGGCGAATGTGTGGAGGTTCAATACCGTGGTCAAAAGCATTACGTACTAAGTGTAACAGAGGATCGTAGAGTTTTTCGGCGATCGCTTTATCAACTAGTACTTCTGTTCCACAAAGTTTCAATTCTACAAGTTTGGCATAAACATTCCCCAACTTATTTACCATATGGGGAAAGCGATTCAGGATATTGCCCAAAGGCAACATTCGTGCTTCTACTAAATTATCTATAATATTCAGAGTTAAATTCTCTTTACTGGCACTGATTTGAGCAGCTTGAGTCACAAGCAAGTCAAGAGACTCCGTAGTTTCTTGTAGTTGGAGTGTCTCTTCTATTGCTTCATGCAACGTCATCTGAAATTCTGTATATACGTCCATTTCCAGAGAGTCAAACTTCACTGCAAAACTTGGTGTTTGTTGTGAAGCAAAATTTTGCATTTGTAATGGTAAATCACGTAATTCATTTAAAATTGTTTGTTGTTTAGCGAGTCGCTGCATTAATCGCTCAATTATTTCTTGGACTTGTTCATCTTGCAAAGTCCGCCGTTTTTGGTAAATTAGCAATTCTCCTGCTAAATAATTCAGGTTTTGTAATTTATCTGTATCTACTCGAATAAAAGAAGGTTGACGAGAATTTTTATTGTGAAAATGCTGTGATTTATCTTCAATTTCCTGATTAATTGGTTGAGGTAAATCAGGAATACTTTCAACAACTGTTTCCAGAACATCCATCTGTTCTAAAGAATTACCAGTCTCGCTAGTTACAACTTCAGTAGTCAAGTTTTGGTCAGATTCTTCTCCCCATATGACTTCTAGAAGATCATCGCTGGTTTCAAAAGATTTAGATATTTCTTTAATAGCTAGCAGCGTTTGTAACTTGGGACTATCAAGCCAGTTTTTTTCTTTGCTAGTTACAGGGGGGTAGTTTTTATATTTTTTTGCTAATTTATAAATCTTGTTTTGCAAGATTTTAATTATGGAGATATAGTTGTCAGATTTGTCAATATAATATTGAAATTTTGCAACTGCAAACAAAATGATTAAAATCATCCCATTGCGATAAATACAAAGGCTTTGGCTATCTTCTTCCTCTTGAACAAAAGTCAGAAATTGTTTCAGCCAATTTTCAATATAATTGAGCAGATTTTTTGTAGGTAAGGTAGGAACGAGTAAAGTCAAATTTAGTTCTGATTTTGGTATTTCCATCTGGTGATTAAACCAGCCAAAAATGTAGCGAATTACTTTTAAATAAAACTTGGCAGTTGTTGGTTTAACAGATTCATTTTTATTATTTTCCGATCTAGTTAAAAACTGATAAAATTCTTCTTCATTGAGGATAAATGAAGAAGAAGAATTATTTTCTAATTCTTCATATACTTGATTATTGGGTAATGTTGTGAGTTTTTGTAAACTTTGAGAAGCTTGCCCACCAGAAGTGCGATCGCCTGCTAGTACCAATTTTTGTGCTTGCTGTAAATCTGCAAGGGCAATTTCTGCGATTTGCTGCACTTGGGTGGGGTTTACTTGCAGCGCTGATAGAATTGTTTGGGAAATTTCACCCAATCCAGGTAAATTTAGAGATTCTGCCAAACCGAGAAATACTTCAGCTTGAGATTGTAAAAACTCAATAAATTCGGCCTTATTTGGCGGATTATTAATAGTTTCAGCAATACTGTTTAGACGTTGCTGTACTCCGACTTCAAAAACAGATTGTACAATATCAAATCCTAATTCCTCAGAAGTGGGAATATGAGTCTCAGCACCAAATGCATCACCCAGTTTTTCTTCCAGTTGGGCAAACACTGAACTTGCTCGTTGCAGTAGTTCTTCGTCATTAACAGTACTTCCAATTAGTTCGGTATTTAAGGCTATGCTAAGACACTCATAAGCTTGGATTAAAAGTGTTTGTAATTCAGCATCAATTACCACATTTGGATTATATAGAGCCTTAAATACATCTTCTAAAAAATGGGCTATCATCTTAATTACTTCTAGCCCAACATTAGCGGCGCCACCTTTAAGCGTGTGCGTAGCCCGCATTAAATTATGAATTTTTGCAGTGCTATAACCTTCAGATAAGGTAAATAGTTCTTGCTCAATAATTTGTAGTAATTCTGGAGCTTCTGCCAGAAAATAAATGTATCCTTGTTCACGAATTGAAGTGTCGGTAATCATATTTTAGATTTTAGATTTTAGATTTTAGATTTTGGTAAAATTTGAGTCAGTAGTTTGGGTGGTTAAGAGACTTGTGCTAAGATGCTCTCCGGCGTAGATAGATGCCTCAAGGGCAGCTTGCCGGAGGCATGAAAGCTTTTCAAGACGGATTTTGGGTTTTAGTTTTTTGATTTTGGATTTTCTCTTTGTGGCGTAAAGTTTTGATTGATGCAACTGTCATTGCCAGAATTTCAGTGTTTTCTGACATCAAATTGCTGACTTTTTCTAGTGGCAATAGACCAATCTCAACAATAAGTTCCATCCAATAAAGACTTTCATCAGCTTCTTCTTCTACCAAACTGAGTTTAGCAATGACATCGGCCGTTGACTTACCACGACAAGCTGAACGATAGTTAGCTCCCACAGATGTTGCTGAACGGATTAGCTTCTTGCCAATTACCTCGGCAGTTCGGCTCTGTGGAAGGGCTTCTACTAAGCGGATTACTCGCAATGCTAACTGCTTTGTTCTCCGCTTAAAATCATCTTCATTCATAATCCCAAATCTAAAATCTAAAATCTAAAATTCAGCTGACTTTAAATTTACTTGCAGTTGTTAATAACTCTTGCGCCATCCCTGATAATTCTTGAAATACATTAGCAATTTCTTGAGATTCAGCAAAAGTTTTATTGGCAATTTCTGCGACATCTTGCATGGATGCAGTTACTGTTACAGATTGCGTCATTTGTTGTTGAGTTGCTGCGGTAATTCGCTCGATTAATTGACTAATTTCGGCAGTCGCAGAAACGATCGCATTTAAGTTTTGGCGAGTTTCACTCACCAGGTTTGTGCCTTCCACTACCTGCTGAATACCAGTTTCCATCGCTACTGCAACTTCCCCAGTTTCTGTTTGAATCTCCTGGACTAATTTTTCAATTTCGATGGTTGCTGCTGCTGATTGGCGAGATAGAGAACGCACTTCATCGGCTACAACTGCAAAGCCTTTGCCATATTCACCTGCGCGGGTGGCTTCAATGGCTGCGTTCAAAGCCAGGACGTTTGTCTGTGTAGCAAAATTACCAATCAAATTCACAACTTTCGAGATTTTTTGCGAAGATTCACTCAGACGTTTAATTTTTTTGCTGGTTTGGGCGACGGTTTCACGGATTCCTTGGATGGCTTTAACAGTCAAGTTCATCGCCGTATCCCCAGACTCTACAGTTTGATTGGCTTGTTGTACTGCTACTTGCACCAATTGGGCGTTCGCCACCACAGCTTGAGTAGAGTCCACCATCTGTTTAATGTCACCTAAAGCTGCGGTCATTTCTTCAGATTGAAGTTGGGCTGAATTGGTCAGTCCGGCCAGTGAAGCATCGCTATTGCTAGAAGTTTGGGCAACTTTTTGGGCTGCTGCCTGTACTTGAATAACTATTTGCCGTAGTGCTTGTAGAGTATTATTGTAGGCGTCTGCGATCGTGCCTAACTCATCTTCTGTAATCGGTGCGCGTACTGTTAAATCGCCGTTGAGGGCTGGTCTAAGGGCTGTTAAAAGTTGAATCGATCTTTGTTGGAGTAATTCTTTAGCTGCTTTTTCCCGTCCTGCTGCTTCTGCTAATTTTGTTGACTGGGCTTGTAGTTGTTGCAAGTATTCCGTTTGTTGTAATGCTAGCCCAAATTGGCTGCCAATGCGTGCTAACAAAGTAACTTCCGATTGTTCCCAATCACGAGTTCCAGAATTTTGATAAGCTGCTAGCAAGCCCCACAATTGTTCTCCAGCAAATACAGGAACAATGACATAAGCTTTAACTTCAAACTGTTCTAACATCTCAATATGGCAGGGAAAATGACCTACTTTATAGATGTCATTGACAATAAAGTTTTCGCCTTGGGCATATCGACCTCCTTGAGTTTCTTGTAAATGGGTATCTTCCCAAACAGTTTTGATATCAGGCCCTACGAGTTTGACCCAATTATGACCCACTGACTCAGCTACAAATTCCCCACTCCAGTCGTGATTAAAGCGATAAACAGCGACGCGATCGCATCGTAATAATTGGCGTACTTCTTGAGTAGCTATTTTAAATATTTCTTCTACTTCTAAAGATTGTCGAATGCGGTTAACTATCTTGGTAACTGATTTCTCTTGTTCGGCGAACTGAGTCAGTTGTTGAGATTTGACTCGTAGTTGTTCCAGATATTCTGCTTGTGATATTGCTACACCAAATTGCAAGCCAATCTGAACTAAAAAGTTGACTTCCCAAGGTTGCCAATCACGAGAACCGGAGTTTTGATAAGCTGCTAACAATCCCCACAATTTTTCTCCACAAAATACAGGAACAATCACATAAGCTTTAACTTCAAATTGCTCTAACATCTCAACATGGCAAGGAGAATGACCCACTTTATAGATGTCATGAGCAACAAAGCTTTCACCTTTGATATATCGCCCGCCCTGACTTTCTTGCATGTAGGTATCTGCCCAAACAGTTTTAATCCCAGGGCCTACCAATTTTGTCCAAGTATTACCCACTGACTCGGCAACAAATTCACCACTCCAGTCGGGATTAAAGCGAAAAACTACAACGCGATCGCATTTTAATAATTGCCTTACTTCTTGAGTCGTTGTTTTGAAAACGCTTTCTATATCTAAGGATTGTCGAATGCGGTTAACTGTCTTAGTTACAGTTTTTTCTTGTTCAACTATCTGAGAAAGTTGCTCGGATTTTTTCTGCACTTGTTCGAGATATTCCCCTTGTGTGATAGCCACACCAAATTGCAAGCCAATTTGACTTAAAAAGCTTTCTTCCCAAGGTTGCCAATCACGAGGACCAGAATTTTGATAAGCTGCCAACAATCCCCATAATTTTTCTCCAGAAAATATGGGTGCAATGATGTAAGCCATCATTTGAAATTGCTCTAAAATATCAATATGACATTGAGCATGACCCGTTTGATAAATGTCTTTGACGACAAAAGTTTCACCTTTGGCGTAACGTCCTCCTTGAGTTTCTTGTAAGTGGGTATCTTCCCAAACCATTTTAAAATCAGGACCGACCATTTTTACCCAACTATTGCCCACTGATTCTGAGACAAACTCGCCACTCCAGTCAGGTTTAAAGCGATAAACACCTACGCGATCGCATTTTAATAGTTGGCGGATTTCTTGAGTGGTTGCTTGGAAAAGTTTATCGACATTTGGTATCCGCAGAATCTTATCGATGACCTTAGCTGCTGATTTTTTTGCTTGTGTCTGTTGTTGCAGTTCTTTTTCAAATTCAAAGCTGTGCAATCTGTAGGTTAATTCTCTGGTAATTTGATACAATAAGCTGATTTCTCCCTCTTGCCATTGCCTGGGACAGGAGCAATTATTTACTGCTAATAATCCCCAAACTTTACCTTCTACTAAAATTGGTAAACTCAAACTGGCTTTGATTTGAAATTTTTCTAGCAGCTGCTTTTGATGGGGCGTAAGTTGTATCTGATTGGTATCATCAATAGCCACAGACTCTAAATAGTCTTGATTAGTATATAAACCAAAAATAATTCCAGGAATATTTTCGCCCAAAGTTGGTGTCCAACCTAGTGTTCGAGATTCTGCTAAAACATTACCTGATTCTAGGGAATTAAACTGATAAATTAAGGCGCGATCGCAGCCAACTTTTTCTCGAATTTGTGTTACAGTAATCTTAAGTAGAGTATTAAAATCACTGGCTTGTCGCATATGAATTTCAATGTCGTGCAACTGTCGCCGCCAACTTTTAAATTCTTGAGCGATCGCATTTAATAAAGCAATTTCATCGCTAGCAATATTTGCCACATTAGCACTACCATTCTGATTTTTTACTTCAGGAATTAAATGCTCACTATCTGGGCTATTTTGATACAAAAACGTCATTTTACCTACCTCAAAATTTGCTAATAATTGGATAATTTGAAATTAAAATTGATTCGCTATTGTGCTGTTACCCAAATTTCAATTTTGAATTCCCCACATAGGAGCTTGGATAATCGTTATTGCATCCAAATTAAACATCATCTCCTTTGCATCATTAATAAAGTAACCCTGCAAAAAAGGTGAAATTTTAGGATAAAATAATTCAGCAGTTGGCGGTTTTATTTGCTTAGTATCCAGCCATTCAATATCGAGAAGCTGTCGCACCAATAGTCCCAAATACTTACTTTCATTTTCTAGAACAACTGCCATCATTTTTGAGAGTAAATTTGAGCCTTGGGAAATTGGAGGATAACCTAACATTGCGTCTAAATCTACTAGCCAAAGCATCTCACCACGCCAGTTATAGATACCCAAGACGCAACTCGGCATCTGAGGAACCCCACATATTTCTGGCAATGATACTTGCAAAACTTCTGTGACGTGTTCTAACGAAATTACAGCTGTATCCTTTACTCCCAAATTAAAACTTAAAAATTTTTTCTTGGTTTCCAAAGTTAGCAATCCTTTGTCATTGATAATTGTTTTTGAGCCACTATTCCCATGTACAGTTTAAGATTGTATCGGTGGTAAATTAAAAATAGTGACTTTTATTTGATGTTGGCATTTGGCAAAGTTAATTATTAATTAATCGTTTGAGAACTACGAGTAATTCCTCTCGATCGATTGGTTTTGATAAATAGCCTTCAGCACCCAACATATTACCCCAAATTTTATCTACATCACTATTTTTTGTAGAACAAAAAACCACAGGAATTTTGCTGGTATCGGGGTTATTTTTCAATTCCCGGCAAATTTCAAAGCCACTTTTTCCTGGTAAAATTACATCAAGAAATATTAAATCAGGCTTAGTTTTATCGATTTTGTCTTGAGCCTCTTCACTACTTGTGGCACTAATCACAGAATAACCTGCCTGTTGTAAGTAACGGCTGATTATTTCCATATCAGTTAAGCCATCTTCAACAACTAAAACAGTATTCATGGCAACTACCTCTTAACTCTTTTTCACAATGTAAATAGAACTGAACTATGAAGATAAGAGGCTATTTATAAAGTAAAAATCAAATTATTGTAGGGTGTGTTAGGCAAATATTTTGAGATTAATTATCACGAAAAATATGAATTGCGCCTAACGCACTATCTTGTATTACGGTGCGTTAGGCTAAAGCCGTAACGCACCCTACTTCAAATTTACTTTATAGATGGTCTCTAACCCCTTTGGTCTAACCAATATTTCACAACTCCAATAGAATTGATATAAATACAAAAAGTTGTATTTATATAATTTTGATTCAAGCTTTATATATAAACCTCAGAAAAAGTACGTAACAAACATAAATTCATACTTTATTCTGAAGTCAAAAATAGTTTAATTTATCAAGTATTTAGTCATCAAAATTAACAGTATTGATTGTTAAAATTCTTGAAAAAAATTTGTTTCATACTCAGCAATCAGGTCTTTAAAAACGCGATAAATCGGGTCTCTACATAAGGGTGTGTTGTGCTATGGCGTTTCCCTACTGAGGTACACCTGTAGGGGCACGGCAGTGCCGTGCCCCTACACCTGGCGATATAATGTTGTACCGCATCTGAATGGGAACCGCTATATAAATCAGTCTTCAACAGGACATAGTTTCAATACGATCAAAAAAATTAGATGGGGTTTGAAACCCCATCTAATTTTTTTAGCAATTCTGGATTCTGACTTTTATTTATTATTCCAGAAAGTTAATTTCCATTGAGATCCTAAAGTCTATTAGGTTGTAAAAATTTTTGTTATGGCTAATTTTTAATCAACATCCTTCTGATAATTCATTATCTAGAACAATTACTAACTTGCTGATTAAAAACTTCTACATTCGATTTAGTTTTGTCAATGGATGCACTCGGTGTTGGTAAATATTTTCGTACTATACCCATTACCTTGTCAGCCACTACCGGTTTAGTGAGAAAATCTGTGGAACCGACTACCTTGGCACGAACTCTATCTAAAAGACCATCACTGCCTGTTAATATAATTACTGGTGTATTGGCAAAGGCAGATATTCGTCGCAACTGAGTGCAGATTTCGTAACCACTAGCGACTGGCATAATCAAATCCAAGAAAATCAAGTCTGGTTTATCCTGAATCAGGGTTGGTAGAGCTTGTACTGCATCTTCAATTTTGACAAATCTTAGTCCATTAGAAGTAATAATTTCCTCTAGCATTTTACAAACCTGCGGACTATCATCTACGCAAGCTACTAAGGGGGCAATCGGCTTCTTTCCTTGTGGAGTGACAGGCTTATTGTTGACATCACTCCCTACTAAAGGTAAGTCGGGCACTTCCACTAATTCAATGATTCCTTTCAGGATATAAGGAAGCAGCGAACGACTTAGAGGTAGTACACTTTGCTTCATTTTCACGGCTAAATCTCGCAGAGTGAATTTGCCATTGATTAAATTCACAAAGTTTTTGTAGACAGATGGACTTACTATCTGCTGGAGTTGTTCTGGTCTTCGCAGAACAGGTGCTAAATCAGGAGAAAAATTTGCTAAACCCGCTTCTGACCAAGTTTTCCACGAGTCTTGCATATGTTTTACAGACATTTCTGCACTCGTGAAATTCATTGGTGTTTCTAAAATAACTTCTTGACTGCGATTGCAAGTGATAGAAGCAAAATGTGCTTGCAGGGCTAGGTCAAATAATAGTTCCGCTATGGTGTTTTCGGCAATAGACTGAATTTGTTCTCTCTGGATTTTCTGTTTTTTATGCAAGATTTCTATTAGGCGATAATCCCAGTAATCTATTGACACATCTTGGGAGCGCAATTGCAACTTATCAATATCAATCTGGGGACAATTTTGAGCCATATGTCTACGCCAGCGTCGGAAGGGATGAGTTCCCCCTGTTGCCCAAACTATGCGTCCCAGGCGATAGTAAAAAGTCCATTGACTGCCCTTTGAACTTTTAATATTTAATTTGCCATTGTATTGCAGTTGAGTACAAGTTTTAAATTCATTCATTAAGTTATTTGAAACCATCACTTCCGGGTGGGTCATATTTTATTCCTTTTATTAAAAAGCTAGTTCTCGAAAAACCCACACTAGCTATATAGTGGTCAGCAGATATGTCAATAAATGCAAATATATTTATTACATTGCAGCCTAAATCAAAATTATTAAAACAAGGTAAATGAGAAGTATAGTAACAGTCTTGATAGTAAATGAGTTATTTAGCAGAGGGTTATAAGCGCCATATATTTCTACTAATATTTCATCACTCAACTAGGTTGCTATAATCTACATCACTCAAATGGATTCAGTATTGATAATTCATTCTAATGATTTTCATACAGAATTATATCCGTACAAATTCTGAATTGTTGTTAAAAAAAATAGCTGTTTTTATTTCAGATATTTTTCATATTGATTATGAATCTCAATAAATCTAATCAAAAAGATTTATTAATTTAAATTTATTTAAATTTCTGATAAAGAAGGTGCGATCGCTGTTGGTTTATTACTCATATTTCATAGCTATCCTAACAATTAGAAATACTAGTCCAGCAATTTTTGTCGGCTGGGCATTGCTGAGCAGTTAGCTCAAACCGTTATTTTTAGTTTGTAAGCATTGCCCACTCGACATTTATTAACAATGGTGCAAGATGCGATCGTACACCAATTTTCAGGGTTGATTGTGGTTTTTGTAGCTGACAACAGCTGCTCTGAGATTACCTTGGTGTTGAGAAAGAAGCCGATCGCCTTCGTCTTTTTCTAAACCAGTCCAGTGCATTAATAGAGCTAGTTTCACCCACTTGCCGCTATGTTCTAATAAAAAACCGGCAGCTTCCCGACTTAAACCTGTGAGATCTTGTAAAATTCGCAAAGCGCGATCGCGTAACTTTTGATTTGTTACCGCCACATCCACCATGCGATTACCGTAAACTTTGCCGAGTTTGACCATTACCCCAGTAGAAAGGATATTTAAAGCCAACTTTGTGGCTGTACCAGCTTTCAGGCGAGTTGAGCCGGCGATGATTTCTGGCCCTGTCAACAGGCGAATATCAACATCGGCATCACAGCTAACTTGTTCAGCCGGAACACAGGCGATAAAAATAGTAGCGGCTCCCCGCTGACGAGCCGCATTCAGGGCACCGTGGACATAAGGCGTTGTCCCACCCGCAGTGATGCCAACTACAACATCTAGCTGTGTAATGTGTCGCCCTGCGATCGCAGTTTCACCATCTTCAATGCTGTCTTCTAAATCCTCAGAACTGCGTACCAGCGCCCCAGCCCCACCAGCAATAATTCCCTGTACCAATTCTGGTGGCGTACAAAAAGTAGGGGGACACTCCGCAGCATCTAATACCCCTAACCTACCACTTGTACCCGCACCAATATAAAACAAGCGTCCTCCCCGGTGCAAACGCTCTGCGGTGCGTTCAATTGCTTCTGCCAATTGAATTTTCGCCGCCGCAACTGCTGCGACTGCCTTTTGGTCTTCGTTATTAAACAGCTCCACCAATTCCAGAGAACTCAGCTGGTCTAAGTTAAGACTGTTAGGATTTACTTGCTCAGTTAAAAGATGCCCGCGTTCCTGTAAATTTGTCATTTGTCCTTTGTCATTTGTCCTTTGTCCTTTGCCACTTGTCCTTTGTCATTTGTCCTTTGTCAAAAACCGATTACCAATGACTAATGACCAATGACTAATGACCAATGACTAATTACAATAATCCTTCCAATTTCCGACGAATTCTCTCTATTTCAGAATCAGGCAATTCTGATTCTTCTGGTGGCTGTTGGTTGGGACGGGAGGTGTCCTCAAGAGTATCGTCTTTCTGGGCATCTGGTTGCCAGTCGGTTTCTTCAACGTTAAGTTCTGGAACTTTACTGACTAAAGGGCTGTTTTCTGGGATGATTTCCCAGTCATATCCAACACTTTCGCAAAATTCCTTGATTTCCTCAGCATCGATCGCCTCTGGTGTGGGTGTGGGGAAATCTTGAGCTTCCAGCATCAAAGCAAAGCGCGTGGCGTCGTCTTCTGACTCGAACATCAGAATTGTATTGCTATCGCCCTTCCGAATCGAGTGAATCCCCTCATTTTCCGTTCGAGCATTAAATATTAACACAAAAACACGCATAAATGTAATTATCTATTATTTTTCAGTTCCAGATCTTCTATTTATATTAAAGTTCTAGGTTATGCATCAGGAAAAGTCACAACCACAATTTTCACTTTATTCAGATTTTCCTGAAAGCGTCAACATCATCAGCATAAGTATTGGATCGAGCAAATGCCGTAACTTAACCCATGAGGTCTGGGGTTTAGTTAACGTATCCTGGAAATGGCATACTGAATCAATGTGCCTGTTAATGCTTGTGTGTGCCAGCTAAATCCGGCAATTAATACTGTGAAAGGAAATGACTAAATCTCCCAATCAAGAGCATCACTCCCCTTCCCCAATTCGTAAGCGTCTGTGGTTGCTGGTGTTGAGTCGCGGTGGCATTGCTTTGGGAGGACTTTTGCTGATTGGAATTGTCGGTGGTGTTTGGCGGTTGTGGATTTTTGTCCAAAAAGAGTTAACGCCCTTGGCACAACAAAGTCTCACCACTACACTCAACCGTCCAGTCCAACTCGGAAAAGTCACACAATTTTCGTTGACGGGAGTGCAGTTTGGTGCATCAGCTATCCCAGCGACACCCACAGATCCAGATCGAGCCTCAGTTGAAGCTGTGGAAGTAACTTTTGACCTCTTGCAGTTAATTTTTAACCGCCACCTCAAGCTAGATGTCACCTTAATCAATCCAGATATTTACATTCAACAGGATGACCAAGGGCGCTGGGTTTCCACTACCATAGCGTCCTCAGGTGAAGCCGGCGTCATTAAAACTGATTTGGACGAACTGCGGTTTCGCAATGCCAAGCTGGCGTTAATGCCGCATGGGAGAGATGAGGGAGCAGGGGGAGATGAGGGAGCAGGGGGAGATGAGGGAGTAGGGGGAGATGAGGGAGCAATATCCCCCTCATCCCCCTCATCCCCCTCATCCCCCTCATCCCCCTCATCCCCCGTATCATTTTCCCAACTCAGTGGATCTGCCCAACTTTTAGCAAACAACCAGTCGATCAGGTTGGAAGTCGCGGGTCAAGCAGACAGTGGTGGTAGTATTTCCATTCAGGGAGAGACGCGTTCCAAGGTATTAGCAGGGAATTTACAGTTGCGAGTACAAGATTTCCTGGCTGCGGATATTACTCGCCTAATTCCGTTACCTGTGAATTTACAAGGGGGTCGAGTCAATGGTGATTTGTTGGTTCAGTTGACGCCAGAACAGCCGACTTTATTGTTTGGTAGTGCTGCTGTTGCAGGGGTGACGGTTGAATTGCCGAAAGTGCCGCAACTCTTGAGCAATACCCAGGGAAATCTCCGCTTCCAGGGAACCCAATTGCAGTTAGATAATGTTACTAGTAGCTATGGCAAAATTCCCCTGGTGGCTACGGGAATCATTGACACTCAAGCGGGCTTCAAGTTGGCAGCGCGTGTAAATGCGGTGAGTTTGGCGAATGCCCAGGAGACTCTCAAGGTAAAATTACCTGTGCCGATCGCCGGACAAGTACAAGCAGATTTACAGATTACTGGATCGACTAAAGAGCCAATTCTCTCAGGCAAAGTTGCCACGATCCAAACTGCCCGGATTGATAAACTAGATTTTAATAGTATTACTAGTAAATTTGAACTTGTTACTAGTTCTTCTTTAATTACTCTCAAAGATATTCAAGGGTTCGCCAAAGTTGGCGGTCAAATTACAGGCGCTGGCACAATTCAAATTGGTAAATCTCCGCGACTGGATTTGAATTTTGCTGCGAAGAATGTTCCAGGGGATGCGATCGCTAAAGTTTACGAAACAACGCCCAATTTCCAAATTGGTAATCTCTCGGCTACAGCCCAACTCTTCGGTGCTGCTACAAATGTCCAAACTGTGGTAAGATTTCAAGCCCCTAACGGAACTTATCCGGGAACTGGGGAAGTGGCGATCGCTCCCAATCGTACCCTCTCTTTCCGCAATGTAGCTCTGAATGTCGGTGGTGGTACAGTCCGGGCAACTGGTAGTTATGCCAATGAGCGTTGGCAAGCTGTTGCTGTTGCCTCCGGGGTACAGGTGCAACGTTTTGTAGATCCAAATCAACTGCAAAATGTCTCTTTGGCGGGGGCACAATTCAATGGTCGTCTCATCCTAAGAGGCAGCACAGCACCATTTGAAATTGCCACGATTCGCCCTGAAGGTGCAGCAGTGACAATTGGTGGCGGTACAGTTGCAGTTTCTAATATCCAACTCCAAGACCAAAATTTCTCTGCTCAACTTGTAGCTAATAATGTGCGGCTGGGACAAATATTGAAACAGTCTCCCCCGGCTTTAAATAATCCTTTGGCGGGTACGTTCCAAATCGCAGGTAACAGAGATAATTTCAGCCTGAAAACTCTCCGTGGCACTGGTGAAGGTCGTCTTGCCATTGGCGGCGGTACGGTTACAGCGAAAAATATCCAACTTGCTGAGGGTTTCTATCAGGCACGGGTTCAGGCGAAGAATGTACCTGTGCAGCAATTGGCAGCAGTACCAAAGCAGTTCCAAGGTGCGTTAACTGGTGAAGTGAATGTGGCGGGTTCTGTTGAGTCCTTCCAACTGCAAAACATCCAAGCCAGCGGTCAAGGACGGATAAATGTTGGGCGTGGAACAATTACAGCCTCTAATCTGCAACTTGTTAATGGTGCATATCAGGCGCAAATCCAAGCAAAGAATGTACCTGTGCGGCAGTTGGCAGCAGTACCACCACAGTTTCAAGGTGCGTTAACTGGTCAGTTCAACGTTGCGGGATTAGTTAATTCTTTTGAGCCACGAACTATCCAAGCCAACGGTCAGGCACTGATAAATGTTGGCGGCGGAGCGATCGCAGCTTCTAAAATTCAAGTGGGTAATGGTGTATACCAAGCACAAATTCAGGCAAATAACGTACCGTTGCAGCAGCTGGCAGCAGTACCACCGCAGTTTCGGGGAACGTTAACAGGTCAAGTCAACGTGGCGGGTTCTGTTGAGTCCTTCACTCCGCAAACAATCCAAGCCGTTGGTCAGGGACAGATAAATGTTGCAGGTGGAACGATCGCAGCTTCTAATATTCAAGTAGCCAATGGTCGCTATCAAGGGATTGTTGATGCTTCCGGTGTGGAATTAAATCGGTTAAATCAGCTATTGCGGGGTCAATTTGCTGGGAAGTTGCAATTAGCTGGCACCTTGGGTTCGTCTCAATTAGCTGATGTGCGTGCTGCTGGACAGGTGCAGTTATCTCAAGGTATCCCTGGCTTTGAGCGACCACTGACAGCGGCGATCGCTTGGAATGGTGAAAGGCTGACCATTGACCAAGCAACCGCTCCCGGTTTAAAAGTTACTGGTAACATATTAGCCAATGCCAAACAACCAGGCATACCGGAAATTACTGCCTTAAATCTCAACATCCAAGCCGAAAATTACGATTTAAAACAGTTACCGATCAATCTTCCCAATCAGGTTGCGGTGGCGGGGAGAGTCGATTTTAATGGACAAGTCACTGGCAAGCTACCCTTACCAAATGTAGTTGGGCAAATTAATTTACGAGACTTTGTTGTTCAAGATATTGCTTTTGAACCGCTGTTAACTGGAAATATAAATTCAGCGCAGGGACGCGGGTTGAATTTGAATTTAGCAGGAAATAGCGATCGCCTGGCCTTCAATTTAGATGCCAATAATCGCCCGCAATCCTTTTTAGTCCAATGGCAGCAAGCCTTGGCATCAGGTAATGTTAAAGGAAATGATTGGACACTGAAAGTTGCAAATTTCCCCTTACAAATATTGAATTTGACCCCGCCAGCAATTACTCGCTTGGGTGCTGGAAAAATAGCTGGGTTGTTAACAGGAGATTTGGTCTTTAATCAACAGACATTCGCAACAAATGGAAATTTAGCGATCGCCAACCCGGAAATTGGCCGGGTAAAAGGCGATCGAATAGCTGCTCAATTCCGTTACGGTAATGGTAAAGCGACACTCACCAGTAGCGAATTTGTCAAAGGGAATAGTATTTATGCTGCTGTTGGGACTTTTGCTCAAACCGCTCAAGGACCTCAATTACAAGCTAAACTCAATGTCAACCAGGGCAAAATTGAAGATGTTCTCGCTCTAGTACAAGTTGATTTACAAGATTTGCAAGGTGGTTCCCCCCCAACTTACGGCACAGCAGCGGATCTGACCACCAACTCCCAAGGCTGGCCAAACCAACCGTTATTAACCCAACTCCAGCGGTTCTCTGAAATTGAAGCCTTGGTAGCAGAAGAAGAACAACAGCGACTTGATTCTAGCCCCATACCGGATTTAGCTGATTTAAAAGGCACTTTCAACGGACAAGTGGCTCTAGATACAGCTAATGGATTGGCAGTGCAATTTAATTTGAATGGAGAAAACTTTGCTTGGGGTAAAAAGGAAGAACGCAGTCGTTATTATACTGCCGAAAAATTGATTGCCGAAGGCAACTTTGAAAACGGTGTTTTGAGTTTGCGACCTTTAAGAATTGAATCTCAGAACAGGTTGATTGCCTTCACAGGTAACATTGGCGGTAATGAACAATCTGGTCAGTTGCGGGTGAATAATTTTCCGATACAAGTATTGGATAATTTTGTCAAACTACCAGTTGGCATTACAGGTAATGTTAACGCTACAGCAGCTTTAGCAGGCAGCATTGGTAATCCCCAAGCGAGAGGGGAATTGCAAATCACAGAAGGAACACTAAATCAAAACCCAATACAGTCAGCAACGGCAAGTTTCAGCTATGCCAACGGACGCTTAAACTTTGGTAGTACTCTAGCAGTTGCCGGTCCTCAACCTGTGGATATTACTGGCAGCATCCCGTATAAATTGCCTTTTGCAACGGTTGCACCAGACAGCGAGCAAATCAGTTTGGATATGAAGTTAGAAAACGAGGGCTTGGGACTGTTAAACGCATTGACTAATCAAGTGGTATTTGAGAAAGGCGAAGGACAAGTAGACCTGAAGGTGCGTGGAACATTGAAACAACCAGAAGTAGATGGAATTGCCACTGTTAATAATGCTACTTTTTCAGCCCAAGCTTTACCGGGTAAACTTAGACGTGTTACAGGCAAAGTGTTGTTTAACTTTGACCGCATCTTAGTAGAAAATCTTCAGGGTAGATTTAGCCGAGGGAAAGTAGAAGCTGCTGGAGAAATTCCCATCTTTAACAATGAGAAAGTGACCATCAACAATCCTTTGACCATTAATCTCGAACAGCTAGCATTGAATCTCAAAGGACTTTACCAAGGAGGCGCTAGCGGTAATTTGCAGATTACTGGTTCTGCCCTCAACCCACTAATTGGCGGTAGAGTAGACTTATTTGACGGTCAGGTATTGCTAGCAGAATCTACCGACACCGCTACATCTGCAAATGATGATGGTCTTGGCTTATCATCTACAAAAGCTAATAAGCAGAATCAAGCGGAAATTGGTAATGGCATGGGAAATGCAAACGCCAGATTTAATAATCTAGATTTAGAACTAGGTAAAAACGTCCAAATTACCCGTCCACCTATTCTCAGCTTCCGTGCAACTGGTAATCTCATAGTCAACGGTTCAATTAATCAGCCCATACCAGATGGTACTATCCGATTAGAAAAAGGTGGCGTAAACTTATTTACTACCCAATTTAACCTTGCTCGTGGCTACAAACACACTGCAACTTTTAGTCCCTCCCAACCCCGCGACCCCAACTTGGATATTCGGTTATTTGCTAAGGTACTAGACGTAACTCAAAATAATGATTTCACCCGAATAAATACTACAGGTTTATCAGCCTTAGAGAGTGTTCGAGTCGAAGCTACTATTAACGGTCTCGCCAGCAAACTAAATGAAAATTTAGAACTAACAAGTAGTCCGTCACGTAGTCAAACCGAAATTGTTGCTCTTTTAGGAGGTGGATTTGTAGACACCCAAGGACGTGGTGACAGTACTTTGGGTCTGATTAACATCGCAGGTTCAGCTGTGTTCAACAATTTTCAGTCAGCTTTTAACCAGATTGGTAGTACCTTTGGCTTAAGCGAACTGCGGATATTTCCTACCATTATTTCTGAGAATCCCGAAGCAGGAAGAAGTAGTTCAACTTTGGAATTAGCAGCAGAAGCCGGAGTTGATATTACTTCTAAAATATCAATTTCTAGCATCAAAATTTTAACAACAAATGACCCCTTTCAATGGGGTGTTAATTACCGAATCAACGATGAATTTCGTGTACGTGCTTCCACTAATTTAACCGATGATAGTCGTGCAGTAGTAGAGTATCAAACACGGTTTTAAAGAAAAAAGAATTTAGTGTGCTGTAAAGTGGACAGGCACAGCCCACCATAGGTATAGCGGTTCTCGTTTACGTGAGGTATATCCGTAGGGGCACGGCAGTGCCGTGCCCCTACACCTTGTGATATAGTCTCATACCGCATCTGAATGGTAACCGCTATATCGCTTTACTTTCAATACTTTTCGGTTAAGGGAAGAGACGCAATAAATTGCCGTCTCTACGAAGGATTGATTATTGTAGAGACGCCGATTTATCGCGTCTTTATTATCCAAAATTTATACCAATTTGAAAAATGATTGCGACATATGGATAGCTAAAAAGCTTATTTACTGACTATTTCACAATGCAAAATCTGTCTTGAAAAGCTGGCATAGCGGGAAACTTACGCTCAAACTTTTCGCAAAATACAAACTAGTATTATTTACTTCCTGTTCCCTCTTCTCCTTGCTTCTCAATAGCTTGTCGTACCTGTTCAACATCCAATTCTAATGCCTCGGCGATTTGCTCTATACTTAAACCAAAGTTAAGTAGACGGGGTATAGTTTCCAGCTTTGTTTCTTCTCGAACCTCCTCTTTTACTTCCTGCTTTGTTTCTTCCTTTACTTCCTGGTAAAATTTAGTTTGTCTCCAGTCGGTTAATCCAAACATTGCTTCTAACTCCTGCTGACTTTTGTTTACAAATTTATAGATCAGCATTCTCTCCACTAATTCTAAGAGATTGCTACGGTTAGCTTCATCCGTTTGTTGTACTTGATTTATCAATTTTTTTGCTTGCTGTACGGCTTTATCTTCTGCTGCAACTACTAATTTAATCACCCCTAGCCCAATCGAAGATGATAGTACATCATCTAACTCATCTAAATAAATTATACGAATTTGCTCTTGAGCTAATGATGTTTGATAAATGAATGGTACACCAGGGTCAAGACTGCGTTGAGCAAAAAGTAATACAGCTTGCCAAGGACGTTGAGGTTTATATTGATTTATATACAGGAAAGTTTCTGTGATTATTCGCCAGTAAATATCATCATCGCGCTGGAACTGTACCTCAACAAAATAGATTGTGTCTTCTGGAAACTCAGGTTTGGGTAAGAATAAACCATCGATACGACGTGCTAGTTCTTTGATTTCTACTGAGGTAAATTGGTAGTGCGAGGCTAGGGCTTGGGATTGTTCCAAAAGTTCAAATAAGACACCTGGAATAGTTTGGAATAAGGTGTAAAAAATCGTGTCTGTTTTCATGCACTCTGAATATTTGAAGATTTTCAGATTATCGTGACTGATAGGGGATAATTTTTCTACATTTAATTATTAAATTGTGATATTGTCGTCACCCTGCTGATTAACTGCTAATCGCAAAATTGATAGCCCTAAAATTATCAAAAATAGCACGAGTCCAATTGTGCAAGCATAGCTAATTTCTAAATTATTGAATGCTTGTTCATATAGGTAGTAAACAATTGTTTTCGAGCTATTGAGTGGTCCTCCTTGAGTCATGATATATACTTCTTCAAAGACTTTTGTAGCAGAAATCGCTGAAATTACAGCAACCAAAGCTAAATATGGCTTCATCAAAGGTATGGTAATGTCCCAATGTTTCCTAATACCATCTGAGCCATCAATTGCTGCGGCTTCGTACACATCACCAGGAATTGATTGTAATCCTGCTAAATAAATCACCATGTAGTAGCCTAGCCCTTTCCATATAGTGACAGCCATGACGCTGGCAAGAGAAATTGGTACAATACCAAAAATTTTAGCTGGGCTAGTTAGCCAAGGAATACCTTCTGAAATAATGTCCAAAGCTTTAAATAACTGGTTGAGTAATCCATTTTCTGCATACAACCATTTCCAAGCTATCCCCGCAACTACCATTGAAATCACTACTGGAGTGTAGTATGCAGATCTAAACCAATTCATCCCCCGGAGTTTTTGATTTACCAAAATTGCTAGCCCCAAGGGAGCAATTACCAAAATTGGTACTACACCCACAAGATATAAAAAAGTGTTTTCCAGGGTTTTCCAAAAAACTGCATCTTTCCAAAGCTTGAAAAAGTTCGCAAAACCTATCCATTGCGGCGGTTGGGCAATATCTTCGTAGCTAGTAAAGCTGAGGTAAAATGCTTGCAGTGCAGGCCAAAAGACAGTTAACCACAAAAGAACTAAGGCGGGCAGTAAAAAGAAATAAGGAGTCAGTCGCTGTTTGATCGATATCCAATTCTTAGGTGTAAATTGATTCATATCAGGTCTAATAGTTGTTTTCGCTTTGTCAGAATCTTTAAGAAAAAGAATTTGGGAATGTGAGTAGATTTAAGCTTCAATATTTTAAGGGCATATATTTGCTTGTCAATCAATAATTCTGAAATAAACTGCAATGGAAACTCAACACAATCAGCCAATTGAACATCAAAATGTCCCCACAAATCATCGTGGACTGCATGACTTTTTGTATAGTTCCGATGATGAACACGCTACCACTCAGGTGAGTATAACTCCTGAATTGACAAACAATAGCACTGAAATTACGTCCGTTGAAGCTTGGCGTGTAGCTGCTGATAACGCTAAAATTGCTGGTGTTTACGCAGTATTAGATGCAGAACGCCGCACGCAGTACATTGGCTATTCTCGAAATGTATTGCTTTCCCTAAACGGTCATATTACCCAAAATGGTGAACAAAAGTGTGCTTTTGTACGCGTGCAAGCATTTAAGTTTCCCAAACGTCAAGAAATGGAAGATTTACGAGATGCATGGATAGCAGAACTCGAAAGCACACCACCTGGTAATGCAACTGATTGCGGAATGTGGGCTAGTACAGTCGGCGAAGTTGCTAAAGCGGTAATGTCAGAGGTTGAACGCCAAGCCTATGAGGAGAAAAAGCTAAAGCTGCGGAAAGCAATGGCTGACACAACCCTCTCTAAAGACTCACAAACAACAGATGCTAGTGAAACCGAACGCCTGCGTCAACTCGAAGCAGCTGTAAAAAACGATGACTGGAGTGTAATTATCGACGCACAGACCCAGGAAACCAAGTCTTAGGGTAAACTGTTCAATCCTCTGGATTTCCCCACTTCCATACCCCATTCCTTGATAGGGTCAAGTAAGCTGTTGTGCTTTTAATTTGCACTTTGAGGCAGCAGAGGGGCAGAGGAGCAGAGGAGAGGGTTTGCAGGTTTTACCTAAAAGATGATGATGCAACTTGTAGGCGCGACAGCTTATCTAAGCGTTTTAGATGAATGTTTGTGCTGGGCTAGCATAGACATGCTGCGGCTTTAGGGATCTATCTTAGGGTAGTTTCTTCAAAGTAATCAATTTTAGTTATCGTTTTGAAAAAAAACAATATTTGCTCCTATCGTTTAAGCAGCGTACATTGAAGTCATCAGGATAAACACAGACAGAAATGACGCCAACAGGTGCAACATGAATACATCAAAAACACTATCGTCGAAGACAGTTGATGCAAAAGTAGCTCAAAAGCCCCAAATTGTCGAGATGCAGTCAGCAGCACAAAACACTTCCACTGAAGAACTGACTTTCGGACAACGCCTTGCCGATAAATTTGCAACGCAAGTGGGTTCTTGGGGATTTCTCATTGGGCAAAGCACCATTTTGGCGGGATGGGTTGGTATCAACTTAATGCCTGGGGTTCCCCACTGGGATGATTCACCATTCATGATGCTGAACTTAGTATTTTCGTTTGCCTCAGCTTACACAGCGCCTATCGTTTTAATGAGTCAAAATCGCCAGTCTGATACCGATCGCAAAAACGCTGAAATTGACCACAAAGTGAACTTGAGAGCCGGACAAAATATTGAACTGCTCCATGAAAAATTGGATGATATACATACTCAACAACTTAACGAACTAACTCAAATAATCAAAGAGCAACAGCAAGTTCTCAGCGAACTTAAAGTAACTTTAGTGCCTACTTCTAAACAAACGAAAGAACTTAAATTAGGTGTATTGCCAGGACTCCACACCCAAAGTAATACCAAATTTGGTAAAGAAACATCCAGTAATAAAACCTTCGTTAATGAACAACAACTTGGGGAAAACAACAAAGTTGTTGAAAAAAGGATTCGTCAATAATAATGAATCAAAAATACTTTTTTCAGCCTAATAGCAATAGACTCTAAATGCTACTTTACTCTACACATTTGAAGTTTAAAATTTAGGCTCTGCCACTATTAATCAGAACAGTTTTTTTAGGATTTGCGACAACCAACGTTTAATTTAGTGGCTAATATAACTGAACATTTGCGAGACTGTTTGCCAATAAAGCTACAAAAATCTATTACAGTAAACAGTCTCATGTAGTAAAATTTTCAATATTGAAAATATTTTCTAATCTTCAAAAGGAGAACGATCGTGAAACTTTTCAAAACTGCTCTAGTTGCTTTAGTACTTTTAGTTAATTTGATAATTGCCCAACCTTCTTGGGCTGACAGACCCAACTTAACTACTAGTCCTGACTATATCGAGGTAACTCAAGGGATTAATAATCTCTTACAGCTTCAAAAAACGCCCGATCAATCTAAGTATACACCAGAGGAAATTCAGCAAGAATTGGGTGAGTTCAAGCTGCAAAAGTACATTTTAGAGACAGCACAAAACTGGGCGCAATGCCGTAATGAAACTGGAAAAACTCTCGCAATCTACGCTCATAAACCTAAAAAAGCTTCCCAAGGAAATACCCTCTACTTTTTGGGAAATGGTCAAATTACAGAAAATGAGTGGGATTGTGATGGTGTTTACCTACCGATTGGCAGCAAGGTAAGTAGTATTGCAGATGGTCAAGAATTGACGGAACCTCTAGCTATTAAGTTTGTGGATGGAACTCAGTTAGTAGCTAAGACTAATCTAGAGATGGGTACTTTTGAATTTAACGTTAATCCTGCCAAGGTGTTCAAAGCAGGTGAGCCAAACTGGCCGATTCCTAATTTGTCCCAAGCCGATATTGATGCAGCAATCCCCAATGCGCCCATTGAGGATTAAGATTATCGAAACAGAATTCAGGAGTCAGAATTCAGAATTCAGAATTCAGAATTCAGAATGAATTTTGTACGACTGGTTGATACAGCAGATTGCAAGTTGGTGAGGTACAGATAATCGTAGGGGCACAACATGTTGTGCCCCTACCCGTGTACTTCATTTACCTGAAATACGCTGTAAATAAACGGCATTTTTGCACCCCCACCAAATCTCCCATTTGGTGGGGGTGCAATCTGTGATGGGTCATAATCCCCCACTGATTGATTGATTCTGACTCCTGAATTCTGAATTCTGAATTCTTCTTCAAATAGCAGCAATAGCACAAACTTGTAATCCTACAGGTGTCTGAACAATCACTGATTCTACGCCGAAAACTTGGGCGATCGCATTTGGTGTCATAACTTCTTCGGGCCTACCAATTTCCCAAATATGACCTTGCTTTAATAATGCAATGCGAGAGCTATACCGTGCTGCTAAATTCAGTTCGTGTAAAACTGTGACAATAGTTAATTCCTGTTGCTGATTCAGTTCTTTTAGGAGTTCCAAGAGTTGCAATTGATAGTTGATATCTAAAAAAGTTGTCGGTTCATCTAATAATAAAACTTTTGGTTCTTGGGCTAGTGCTAAAGCTAAAAAAGCCCGTTGTCTTTCACCGCCTGAGAGTTGTTCGACTAAGCGATCGCTTAATTTTTCGAGTTGCGTCTTTTGAATCGCAGCTTCAACTTTTAACCAATCTTGGGCATTTAATTCCCATTTCCACCAAGGTTGATGCGGTGTGCGTCCTAAACTTACTAATTGTCTCACTGTTAAGCCAACGGGAACTATTTGTTGTTGCGGTAAGAATGCTAGTTTCTGTGCAACTAGATTTGGGGGTTGAGAATGAATTGCTTTGCCATCAAGTAGCACTGTTCCTTGCTGTGGAAAAAGAATACGACTCAGCAATTTCAGTAAGGTAGACTTACCTGAGCCATTAGCACCAACTAAACTCAACCATTCTCCTGTTTGCAGGGTGAGGTTAATGTCTTGGACGATTGGTACTGTGGTGTAACCGCCTGTAAGATTTTGCAGTTCGAGTGGCATTTGCTGAAATTCAAAAATTAAAGGTCTAGTAAACCCATTTTTACCGACCTTCGGTCGAGGGAATAGGGAATAGGCAACAGGCAAGAGTAAAGATTTTTGGTGAGACGCGGAAATTGTTGCCTGTTTCCTTGACCAACAATCAAAGGTCAAAAGCCCCGCCTCGAAGGTAAGATTGCGTGGGGCGGGGTTTAAATCCCCGTCCCACGCTAACACTTATGCCTGTTGCCTGTTGCCTTTAAAGAAGCGATCGCCCCAGATAGCCAGTTGGTAAAAACAAACGTCTTACTTGTTCAAGTTGATATCAAGCGCTCGTTCCCTATCTAGTAAAATAACTTAGCAACTCAGCAAGGAAAAGATTCAGTATCATGGCTCAAGCTAGTATTGGAATTATTGGTGGGAGCGGTCTGTATAAAATGGATGCGCTCAAAGATATCGAAGAAGTGCAAGTTCAGACTCCCTTTGGTTCGCCATCTGATGCTTTGATTCTCGGGACTTTGGAAGGGACGCGAGTAGCTTTTTTGGCACGTCATGGTCGTAATCATACGCTTTTACCTTCTGAGTTACCGTTTCGCGCTAATATCTATGCGATGAAGCAGTTGGGTGTGGAGTATTTAATTTCCGCTAGTGCTGTGGGTTCCTTGAAAGCGGAGGCGAAACCATTAGATATGGTGGTGCCAGATCAATTTATTGACAGAACAAAAAATCGCATTTCCACGTTTTTCGGTGACGGAATTGTGGCTCACATTGCCTTTGGCGATCCGATTTGTCAGAATTTGGCTGCTGTGTTGACAGATGCGATCGCTTCTCTCAATTTACCAGAAGTCACTCTCCATCGCAGCGGTACTTATGTGTGCATGGAAGGCCCGGCGTTTTCTACAAAGGCGGAATCAAATCTTTATCGCAGTTGGGGTGCAACAGTCATTGGGATGACGAATTTACCAGAGGCGAAGTTGGCTAGGGAAGCGGAAATCGCCTATGCAACTTTAGCGCTGGTGACAGATTACGATTGTTGGCATCCAGACCATGACAGTGTGACGGTGGAGATGGTAATTGGCAATTTGCTGCGGAATGCGGTGAATGCTCAAAAGGTGATTCAAGAAACTGTACGGCGCTTAAGTGAAAATCCACCACCTAGTGAGGCACATTCGGCTTTGAAATATGCGATTTTGACTCCATTGGATAAAGCACCAGCGGCGACGAAAGAAAAGTTAGGGTTATTGTTACAGAAGTATTTGTAGTATTGAATTTAATGAGATTTAGATTCCCGATTTTTTCAAAAAGTCGGGAATCTGGGCAGCAATTTTCTGATTAACTTTGTCCACTGACATCGTTTATATCGATAATTCAGTAAATTGTTTTGACTAAATTTTGGCGATCGCAAGTTAATCTTTGATATGCGTCGCTAGTCTTTGGTAATTAAGTTAACGTGAGTTCGACAAACCTGACCCTCCCAACCTCCCTCTCCTAAAAGGCGAGGGAGGAGCAAGAAAAATCAAGGTTTTGCTCCCCTCTCCTCGTAGGAGAGGGGTTGGGGGTGAGGTCAAAACAGTATTCATCGAACTCACGTTAAGTTAATTCTTCAATTGGTTGCTCCAGCATTTCGGGTACTAAAGCTGGGTTAGCTTTGCGTTCTTCGGGTGATTGCTCGCGAATCACATCGTCCATTTTCGGAGGGTGTTTGATTTTGTCAAGTACCTCTGGACTTAATTGTGAGCGATCGCTTTCTGGATTCATCTTTTCAGCCTGACTAGGAACTGTTTCCTTATTCATAGTTATTTGCCTGAACTCATACGGCAAGCTTAAATTTTTTAGTTGCAAGGCGTACAGTACCTTGGGGCTTAAATTAGCTATTTATAGCGATTCCCATTCAAGTGAGGTACAAGATTACATCGCACGTTGTAGGGGCGAATGGCCGTTCGCCCCTACGGGTATACCTCATTAGACCGAGAAACGCTATATACTAATTCGCAATGAAGAGGATGTTTTGAATAATAAAGTCTAATTAATAACATTTGAAATTAAGTAATTTCTGTAAATAACTCAATTAATTGAAAGTAGTAACTTATTTGACAAAAATATATTTTAATTCAGCTAATTTACTTAATTAAACTTTTAATCTCATGCCTTATGTTTCAGGGATTGGATTTTAGCTTAGTATATTTATTTACTAATTTTTGACTAAATACTTGAGTGAGCTATTCGGACAGGAATAGGCAATACATGCTAGAATTATATCAGATAATGGCAATTATTCAAGAGCAATTTAGAATAATTTTGCGCTGTGTCGAGTAAAAAAGCTAAAATCTACGATTTTTGGAGATTTTTAGGTTATGACAACCTCACAGGAGAGGATTATCCCGACAGACTTGCGAAACGAAATGTCGCAGTCTTATCTGGAATACGCCATGAGCGTGATAGTGGGTCGGGCGCTGCCAGATGCGAGGGATGGTCTAAAACCTGTGCATCGTCGCATTCTCTACGCAATGCACGAGCTAGGTTTGCTGCACGATCGCCCGTTTAAAAAATGTGCCCGTGTGGTGGGGGAAGTATTAGGTAAATATCACCCCCACGGTGACACGGCTGTGTATGATGCCTTGGTGCGGATGGCGCAGGATTTTTCCATGCGATCGCCTTTGGTTGATGGGCATGGTAACTTTGGTTCGGTGGACAACGATCCCCCAGCGGCGATGCGGTATACAGAATGCCGCTTGAAAGCTTTAACTAGCGCTGGTTTACTCCACGACATCGAATCGGAAACCGTAGACTTTGCCGATAACTTCGACGGTTCCCAGCAAGAACCGACAGTACTACCGGCACGTGTTCCCCAATTGCTGCTGAATGGTTCCTCTGGAATTGCCGTCGGCATGGCAACCAACATCCCCCCGCACAATTTGGGGGAATTAATTGACGGTTTGGTGGCACTGATTCACAATCCAGAAATCACCGATCTGGAATTAATGCAGTATATTCACGGTCCCGACTTTCCCACCGGGGCACAAGTTTTGGGGACATCTGCCATTCGGGAAGCTTACACCACTGGGCGTGGTTCCATTACCATGCGTGGTGTCGCCAACATTGAAACCATCGAACAGCGGGGACGCCCAGATCGAGAAGCAATTATTATCACCGAATTGCCCTATCAAACCAACAAAGCAGCGCTGATTGAAAAAATCGCCGAAATGGTGAACGAAAAGCGCTTAGAGGGCATCGCAGATATCCGAGACGAGAGCGATCGCGATGGGATGCGGGTTGTGATCGAACTCAAGCGTGATGCTTATCCCCGCGTCGTCCTCAACAACCTCTACAAACAAACGCCACTGCAAGCCAACTTCGGCGCAAACATGCTGGCGTTGGTGAATAGCGAACCCCAAGTACTCACCCTCAAGCATTTCTTAAGCGTCTTTTTGGATTTCCGCATCGAATCCATCGCCAGACGCACCCGCTACGAACTGCGGAAAGCCGAGGAACGCGACCATATTTTACAAGGGTTATTGATTGCCCTGTCCCACTTGGATGCGATTATTAATTTGATTCGCCATGCCCCAGATGCACCCACAGCCAAAGGCGAATTGATCGCAACTTACGGACTTTCCGAAGTGCAAGCAGATGCGATTTTGCAGATGCAATTACGGCGGTTGACTGCCTTAGAAGCAGACAAAATTCGTCTAGAACACGAAGAATTACAAGCCAAGATTGCCGACTTGCAAGATATTTTGGCACGACGGGAAAGAGTGCTAGAAATCATTGAAACCGAAGTCGCCCAACTGAAAACTAGCTTCGCCACCCCCCGACGGACGGTAATTTTACCAGGGGAAGGCGAAATAGATGAACGTGACTTAATTGCCAACGAAAAAGCGATCATTTTGGTCACCGAACAAGGCTACATCAAACGGATGCCTGTCAACACCTTTGAAGCCCAAAGCCGTGCTACCAGAGGCAAAGCCGCAGCCAAAGTGAAAGATGATGATACCGTTGAGCATTTCTTAACTTGCTGCGACCACGACAGTATTTTATTCTTTAGCGAACGTGGCGTAGTTTACTGCCTAAAAGCCTATCAAATTCCCGTGGGTTCCCGCACCAGTCGCGGTACACCCATCGTCCAAATGCTACCCATTCCTAAAGAAGAAAAAATTACCTCCATCGTCCCCGTTGACGAATTTAGCAACGAAGAATATTTGGTGATGCTCACCAAAGGCGGTAATATCAAAAAAACCGAATTGGCAGCCTTTAGCCACATTCGCGCCAATGGCTTGATTGCCATTTCCTTAGAAGAAGGCGACCAACTCCGGTGGGTGCGACGCGCCAGAGTAGAAGACAGTGTAATTATTGGTTCTCGTCAAGGAATGGCGATTCACTTCCGGTGCAATCACGAACAACTGCGTCCCTTAAGTCGGGCGACTCGTGGGGTAAAAGCCATGAAGTTGAAAAATAAAGACGACGAACTTGTGGGTATGGATATTCTCCCTGCGGCAATTCTCGACACTTTAGATACAGAAGTTGAAATTGAAGAAATTGAAACAGAAGAAATCGAAATTAATGAAGAAACCGTAGAAGTACCTGCCAATGCCAGCGTCGGCCCTTGGGTGTTGGTAATTACAATAGGAGGATATGGTAAGCGCGTACCAGTCGCCCAATTCCGCCTGCAAAATCGTGCCGGTCAAGGTTTAATGGCAACCAAATTCAAAAACCGCAAAACCAAAGACAAGTTAGCAACCCTACGTATTGTCAACAACGATGACGACGAAATTATGATGGTCACCAATCGCGGTATTATCATTCGTCAAGCGGTGAATGCAATTTCCGTACAATCGCGATCGGCAACTGGGGTAAGAGTGCAGCGTTTAGATGAAGACGACGCAATTACCGGAGTGGCAATAGTTCCACCTGATAGTGTCGATGCAGAAGAAGCAGAGTAAAAAGCAGGGGGAGCAGGGGAAGAAATTAACCTCCTTACTCCCTTGGTTGATTGCCTTAGGGAGTGGCGTTTTGATGGGGGTGACCGTCGCCCCCGTCGGCGCTTGGTTCCTGGCTTGGATTGCCCTAGCCCCTCTTTGGGTATTGGTTGTTACTTTTAACCCAATCCAAAATCCAAAATCCAAAATCCAAAATGCCCTCCTCTGGGGTATCGCCTATCACGGTATTGCCCTTTCCTGGATTACAGGAATTCATCCCATGACTTGGTTAGGTGTCCCGTGGTGGCCGAGTTTGGCAATCACTCTTTTTTGTTGGGGATTCATCAGTGTCTTGGGAGGGATATTCGTTACAATTTGGGCGGCTGTAATGGTTCGCCTGGGTGGGCAAAAACCTTGGCTACGTATACTAATTGGTACGGCGGTGTGGTGTGGCTTAGAGAGTCTCTGGAGTGCTGGCCCTTTGTGGTGGAGTTCTCTAGCTTACACACAGAGTCCGCATAATCTCGTAATTGTACACCTTGGGCAACTCTCTGGACCAAATACTGTGACGGCGGCAATAGTCGCTGTGAACGGGTTAATTGCTGAAGGATGGACGAACCGCAGAGGCGCAGGGGACACAGAGAAAATTCTCTCTGCGCTCTCTGTGCCTCTGCGGTTCGTTAATAAATACTTAGCTGCCGCCACAGGTTTATTAATTACTTTACACATTATAGGTTTTATTTTATACAACCGTCCCATTGTCCAACCACCAGAAGCGGCGTTGAAAGTCGGGATTGTTCAAGGTAATATTCCTAACCGACTTTTGCGGAGTTCGGAAGGATTTCGTCGCGCCGAAGAAAATTACACTAATGGATATATAAATTTAGCAAATCAAGGTGTAGATGCAGTCCTTACCGCAGAAGGTGCTTTACCTGTTTTCCAGCGTAACTTGATGGCAACTACTTTGGTCGCAGCAGTGAAGGAAAAAGGCGTAGTTGCTTGGATTGGGGCTTTTGGGGAACGAGGACGCAGCTATACAATTAGCTTGTTTACTTTGAATAATCAAGGTGAAATTGTTGGGCGCTACGACAAAGCAAAATTAGTGCCTTTGGGAGAATATATTCCCTTGGAAGGAATTTTAGGCGCAATTGTGCAGCGGTTATCCCCTTTGGATGCACATCAAGTTGCGGGTGCAGCACATCAAGTATTTGACACTCCTTTTGGGAGAGCGATCGCTAGTATATGTTATGAATCTGCTTTTCCCGAACAATTCCGCTATCAAGCTGCGGCGGGTGGGCAATTTATTCTCAGTTCTTCTAACGATGCTCATTACACTTGGTGGATGCCTTTGCAGCATCACGCACACGATATCATGCGGGCAATTGAAACTGATAGATGGTCAGCACGGGCAACGAATACAGGATATTCAGCTTTTGTAGATCCTCACGGCAGAACCTTGTGGATATCTGGATATAACACCTACGAAACTCATGCCGAAACAATTTATCGCCGACAGACAAAGACTTTATATGTGCGTTGGGGTGATTGGTTGACACCGCTGTTGTTAATATCCTCTGGAGGACTTTGGCTGTTGGAAAAAGTCATACACCAAGTCATATATCAGAGTAAATAACTCATATACGAACTCATATACACACCTGCAAAAATAAAATTAGGCAAAAAGCCAAAGACCAAAATCTGAATCACCGGCTAATTGATTCTGAATTCTGAATTCTGAATTCTGCATTCTGAATTCTGCATTCTTCTTCAAAAAAATCCCAAATCTTATAACACCTATGTCTACATTATACGTCACAGACCAAGGCGCTTATTTGAGTGTCAAAAATCAACAACTTCAGGTATTTTTTCAACAAGAAATCAAGATAAAACTTCCAGCAAATAGTGTCAGCGAGATAGTATTATTTGGCTCTTGCAATGTCTCACATGGGGCTGTAAGTATGTGCTTAAAACGGCGAATTCCAGTTATGTATTTGTCACAAACAGGTAGATATTTTGGCAGGTTACAAGTTGATAATAATGCTAGGGTTGAATATTTAACTCGCCAGGTAGAGTCTTCCCTCAATTCTGAGTTTATCCGCAAGCAAGCTGAAGCAATTGTTTGGACAAAGATCAATAATTCCTGGATTTTATTGATGAGATTAAGTCGTAGGCGCGATTTTGCAGAAATTAGTGCAACACCTGTTTTCAAAGCAATTGATGATTTAGACACTTTGATGGATAAATTATTCTTTGCAGAAACGATGGATGCACTACGAGGTTACGAAGGAAAAGCCGCTACTATTTATTTCCAAGCACTGGGTAGTTTATTTTCTAGTCCTTTTAAGTTTGAACAGCGCACCAAACGTCCGCCAACCGATCCCATTAATAGTATGCTCAGTTTGGGATACACTTTGTTAAGCCAAAATGTTTTCTCTTGCGTTCAAGCCGAAGGTTTACACACTCATTTTGGAAATTTACATGTTCCAAGAGATAATCATCCAGCATTGGTATCAGATTTAGTTGAAGAATGGAGAGCGCAATTAGTCGATTCTTTGGTATGTTATTTGGTGAATTACCAAATTTTTACCTTTGATGATTTCACACCACCAGATGAACGCGGTGGAGTTTATTTTCAATATCACGCCCTCAAGAAATTTCTTAAGCATTGGGAGGAAAAGCTACAGTCGGAATTAACCCATCCCCATACCGGACAAAAGGTAACTTTCCGCCGATGTCTAGAGTTACAAGTCAGAGAGTACATTTCTTGCTTGATGGGTGAAGTTCAACTATATCGACCAATGATTTGGAGAATGTAAAGTTTTGTAAATTTGAGGGGGTAGGGTAAGTCCCAGAACCCTTATTATTTCGTTACCCCCCTCAAAACTGGCTTTGTGTAAGGGTTTGAAGGTGCTAATTTGGTGAAATTTTCGGGCTTATTGACACTAAAATGCTTTTATTGACACTAATTCTTGACCCCCTCAAATTTATGGGTGTATAATCCTTGCATGGCAAGGCTTCTAAAAGCCAAGCCTTTAAGCTTCTTCGGAAGCTGAATTAATGGAAACAATCGGTTGGATCGCACTAGTTAAGTCTACCAAACGCTTTAAGCTTCTTCGGAAGCTGAATTAATGGAAACGGTGCCGCTTTTATCGTTTATCCCTACGTAAATTTTTTTACTTTAAGCTTCTTCGGAAGCTGAATTAATGGAAACACTGTCATTCTGCACATTGCACCCTCCGAATGAATCTCGTTGGCTTTAAGCTTCTTCGGAAGCTGAATTAATGGAAACAAAAAGCGGTTATTTGGCACGTTTGTGCTTCAAATTCTTTAAGCTTCTTCGGAAGCTGAATTAATGGAAACTGAGAGACTAAATCCTCTTCGTGCAGTTGAATCTCGTGATCTCTTTAAGCTTCTTCGGAAGCTGAATTAATGGAAACAATAAGAGTGCAAATTGCTGATAGCAGACCTAAGATCTTTAAGCTTCTTCGGAAGCTGAATTAATGGAAACGAAACCTCATCCAACCGGAGTAACCATTGATAAGGCTAGTCTTTAAGCTTCTTCGGAAGCTGAATTAATGGAAACCGATTGAGCTGTTCTTTAAGAGCTTTGATTTCTTCTTTAAGCTTCTTCGGAAGCTGAATTAATGGAAACGAAGTTTTTTCGATATGAAGCTTACTTCATACAAGCTTTCTTTAAGCTTCTTCGGAAGTGGCGTGGCAAAACTAAAATGTTGCAAAAAAATTGTAGGTTGGGTTGAACGAAGTGAAACCCAACACGAAGGTCTACGTTGGGTAACGCGAAAGCTTAACACAACCTACATCTAATGGACTATTTTAGCTGTGTCACGCCACTACTTAAGAATTTTGATTGAATTTTACAGTGGCGATCGCCAATTTTTAATACTAACTTTTCTGCCTGAATAGTTACTTGGTGGTTAGCAGCATTTTTATTGTCCCATATTCAGTATAAGAACAACTAGAAACCCGCAGGAGTTGGGCATTTGGGATAAATTATACATCTAAATTATAGTAATCTTCGCTGTTCTGAAATCCAGGCGATCGCTGCCATAGGATTAGCCACCACAGTTATTTTCAATTAACAATCATTCATAAGAATGAAATTTTAATAGATAATTTCATCCCAAATTAAGTTTAAAAGAAACCCTATGAGCGATAATCTGCTGATTTTAAAGTGTTTGAATAAAGTTATTAGCGAAAGTTTAGAGAAGCAAAAACATGAAAGGTTTCAGGAAGCTATCCTCGATAGCACTATTGCTATTTGCCTTTGTGTATCCGCCCTCCTTAGCAGAAGCGAAAGATATTTCTCAGGGTAATAGTTTTAATGAACAAAGTGCGGTATATGAGGCTAACCTGGTTGGAGATCGAAAAGGAGAGCTTTTAATTGCTCAACGGCGGTCAAGATACCGAATAATCAGACAACGCCAGCCTTTTGGACGATACCGGGTAATCCGACAACGCCAGCCTTTTGGACGATACCGGGTAATCCGACAACGCGAGCGTTTCGGACGATACCAAAATATCCGACAGCAGCAGTTAAGACGACAACGAGAGTACAGGCGTCAACGAGAATATAGGCGTCAATGGTATTGATGTATCTGAGCCGATTCATAAATAGACATCTGGTGAAAAACAATGTAGAGACGTAGCACTGCTACGTCTCTACAAGGGTTCTGGGTAACGCATATTTAATTTCTGGAGATGTCTAAAGGTTAGTGGTTAATACAAAACCACTAACCTTTAACTATGGTCACATTCTAATGACTTGCTACTGGCTCTGATTCAAGGCGAGCCAATCGGTCTGCCAAAAGTTTTTCCAAGTCTTCTAGTGCTTTGGTAAAACCTTTGATGCCCTCGTCTAGTTTATCAGTTGCCATACGGTCAGCAGCGTGCATCTTGTCAAAGGTAGCTTTATCAATGGATATTTTTTCAATTTCCAAGTTTGCTACATTAGCAGGGTCAAGCTTCCGTGGCAATTCTCCAATAGTTGCTTGTAATTCGGCTAAAAGTGACGGTGAAATTGTCAACAAATCGCTACCCGCAAGTTCAGTAATTTCACCAATGTTACGGAAACTAGCTCCCATAACTTCAGTTTTATAGCCGAATTTCTTGTAGTAGTTGTAGATTTTGGTGACTGACAAAACTCCTGGATCTTCGGCTGCTGGGTAGCTATCACGTCCGGTATCTTTTTTGTACCAGTCGAGAATCCGACCGACGAAGGGAGAAATTAGGGTAACGCCGGCTTCTGCACAGGCGATCGCTTGGTGCAAACCAAACAACAAGGTAAGGTTACAATGAATACCTTCTTTTTCGAGAATTTCCGCAGCGCGAATGCCTTCCCAGGTGGTGGCAATTTTAATTAACACGCGATCGCGCCCAATCCCAGCAGCTTTATACTGAGCAATCAATTCCCGTGCTTTAGCGATCGTCGCTTCAGTATCATAGGACAAACGAGCATCCACTTCCGTAGACACGCGACCAGGAATAATTTGTAAAATCTTCAACCCAAAAGCCACTGCCAAACGGTCAAACGCCAAAGAAACTATCTGTGCTTGGGTAGCACCCGCTCCGGCATCTTTTTTTGCCTGAAGTAGAGTCCGATCGACAATTTCTTGATATTCTGGCATCTGCGCCGCAGCAGTAATCAGGGAGGGATTTGTGGTAGCGTCTTGGGGTTTAAACTTTTCAATTGCTTGGATATCCCCTGTATCTGCAACCACAACAGTCATTTCTCGCAATTGTTCTAGTAAACTTTTAGACATAAAATACTCCGTGATGTTTGTTTAGGATTTACTTAATTCCGGAGGGAGTTAGGAGTTAGGAGTTAGGAGTTTGGAGTTAGGAGTTTGGAATTCTCACCTCTGCCCCCTGCCCCCTGCCCCCTGCCCCCTGCCCCCATTTTCCTTGCTATCCAGAGCCACAGCCCTATTCTAGATGGCTTATGCAGAAATTGGCTGTCCAATGGAATGCACTTTGATTAAGCTGGTTGTTCCTGATTTACCAATTGGAACGCCAGAGGTAATCACTACCTGATCTCCCTTCTGGGCAAGACCCCTGTCTAGGACTCTGTTCACCACATTTGTAAACATTTCTTCAGCATTGTGGACTGGTGGAATCAGCAAAGGTTCGACTCCCCAGGAAAGTGCTAGCTGGCGGTAAGCGGTGGCGTCGGAGGTTAAGGCAATAATCGGAGAAGTTGGGCGATATTTTGACACCATTCTCGCCGTACTCCCTGAGGTTGTGTTACAGAGAATTGCCCGTGAGCCGGTTTCATAGGCGATGCGACACACCGCTTCTGCCACCGATTCGGTGACGCTGAGACTACCTGGTTCGTGACACCAAGAACGTCTGCTGCCCTCATCTAAAGCTTGTTCTGTTCGCACGGCAATGTTGTGCATCATCTGGACGGCGGCGATGGGATATTCTCCCACGGCGGTTTCACCAGATAGCATTACCGCATCCGTACCATCCAAGATGGAGTTTGCAACATCTGTTGCCTCGGCGCGGGTGGGGTCGGGGGCGCTAATCATCGACTCTAGCATTTGTGTGGCTGTAATCACAGGCTTGCCAGCATGATTGCAACGGCGAGTGATATCTTTTTGAATCAGAGGCACTTCATGAATCGGCACTTCCACACCCAAATCGCCACGGGCAATCATGATGCCGTCGGCAACTTTCAGGATGGAGTCAAATTGCTCTAGTGCCTCTGCTCTTTCGATTTTGGCAATTAAACGGATTGAAGCGCCAGCAGCTTCAATCATCCTTTGGGCGGGTTCTAAATCTTGGGGCGATCGCACAAAAGACACTGCCACCCAGTCTACACCCAACTGAATGCCAAAACGCAAATCCAGCAAGTCTTTTTCGGTGATCGAACTCACTGGTAAAGGAGTTTGTGGCAGGTTGACTCCTTTATGGGTGGAAATTAACCCGCCAATTTTCACTTCTGCCCGAATGCGATCGGCGTCACGATGGGTGACAATCAATTTGACACGACCATCATTAATTAAAATCGGTTCACCTGGTCGCACCATTGCAAACAAAGTCGGCAATGGTAAAGGCAATTCGTCAATACTCTCACCCTTCTCTTGCAAAACAAAGGTAACTTCACTCCCAGCTTCCACATTTAACCCTTCTGGTGGTAAGATACCCAAGCGGATCTTTGGACCACACAGATCTTGCATAATGGCGATCGGCTTTTGTTGTTCAGCACTAATCTGCCTAAGATATTGAGCCGTTTGGGCATGGAATTCATAAGCCCCGTGGGAAAAATTCAAACGTGCCACATTCATTCCAGCTTCTACTAAGGCTTGCAGCTTTTCAGGTGCAGATGTAGCAGGCCCAACAGTACAAATGATTTTGGTTCGACGCATAGGGATTAAGGGTTGAGGAATAACCTGCGACATGGATGCCTGATACCAATTTGTAATTCGTAATTCGTAATGGGCTACGCCCCGCTACGCTAACGTAATTCGTAATTACAAACTTCAGATTTTATTCGCAATACATTGCATCAGCTATCCAAAATCACAGGTGCTTCATATCACTGGTTTGCTAAGTAAAGATACTAGATTGCGTTTTATTTTCAGGTATTTACCACTTGACCCAAATCCCAAAAGTCAAAAGTCAAAAGTCAACAGTCAAAAGCTAATGACCAATGACCAATGACTAATGACTAATGACAAATCAAACCACAGCAGCCGTCGGTGCGAGTTGTTCTTTTTGTGACATAGATAACATTAAGTCAAGCACCCGATTCGAGTAGCCCCACTCGTTGTCATACCAAGCAACGACTTTGAAGAAGTTCGAGTTCAACTCAATACCAGCACCTGCGTCGAAAATGCTGGAATGGGTATCACCTTGAAAATCTGTGGAAACTACTTCTTCATCTGTGTAACCCAGGATACCCGCCAAAGAACCTGCGGCAGCCTCTTTCATGGCAGCACAGATTTCCTTGTAACTGGTGGCTTTGGCAGTTTTGAAAGTTAAATCAACTACGGAGACATCAGGAGTCGGAACTCGGAATGCCATACCAGTCAATTTGCCCTTCAATTCTGGTAAAACCAGTGCTACGGCTTTTGCTGCGCCTGTGGAGGAGGGAATAATATTTTGGGCTGCACCTCGACCACCCCGCCAATCTTTTTTGCTGGGGCCGTCTACGGTTGGCTGGGTGGCAGTCATAGCATGAACTGTGGTCATCAAGCCTTCAGTTAACCCGAAATTGTCATTGATGACTTTAGCGATGGGAGCTAGACAGTTTGTAGTACAGCTAGCATTGGAGACAATTAGATCCTTACTGGGGTCAAACAAGTGATGATTAACACCCATCAACAGAGTAGGAACTGTATCTGGATCTTTGGTGGGAGCAGAAATGATCACCCGCTTTGCACCTGCTTTCAGGTGGTTTGCTGCCCCTTCATAGCCAGTGAAGAGTCCCGTAGATTCCACTACATAATCTACACCTAGTTGTCCCCAAGGCAACTCTGCGGGATTCCTAACGGATACGCAAGGAATGAAGTGGCCATCAATGACGATACCATCGTCTTTGGCTTCAATCTTGCTCGTCAGTCTACCGTGGGTTGAGTCGTACTTTAAAAGATAAGCGAGGTTATCTGATGGTACTAGGTCGTTAATGCCGACAAACTCGATGTTGGGGTTATCAATACCAGCGCGAAGCACAAGTCGCCCGATTCGACCGAAGCCATTGATACCAACTTTCAATTTACTCAAGATTAAACCTCCCGTTGTGGAAAGTTGAACAAAAGGAGAAAGTTAAAAGTCAAAATAGATTGCCTTTTACTCTTTACTTTATGATCGTGACAGTCTCAGTCAGCTAAGGCATATTTGCTTGGCATATTTTAAGGTTTGGGAATGGGGAGTGGGGAGATGGGGAGATGGGGAGATGGGGGAGACACGGGGACGCAAAGAAAAACAAATGACTAATGACTCTTAAATTTTTTGATACCGCATTCCTGGTAGTTGGGAGAGTAAACCCATAAGTTCTAACTGTAACAAAGCACTGGAAACTGAACCGGCAGCCATACCGGTTTGTTGGACAATTAAATCGAAGGGTATAATTTCAAAAGCGATGCCTTCGGCAACGTCAAGGACGAACGCATCCATTACTCGTTGCAATTCGGGTGATAAGGTTGGCAAAGTTAACTGTTGTGCTGTGGGAAATTGCTCAACTTCATCAATTTGTGGTATTGCTCCCAGCATCGTTAATAATTCGTCTAATTCTTTGAGAATCCAAGAAGCGCCTTGAGTTAGCAGCTTTAAACAACCTTGGGATGGATAATCGTCTACTCTCCCTGGTAATGCATAGACATCTCTACCAAATTCATTGGCGTAGGTAGCTGTAATTAGGGCGCCAGATTTTAATGGGGCTTCCATTACCAAGATAGCGCGGCTCATACCTGCAATAATGCGGTTGCGGCGGGGAAAGTGAGTGCGATCGGGTGGGGTTTTTGTGGGATACTCACTCACTACTAAGCCAGCCGTCAAAATTTGCTTGTATAAATCCCGATTTTTCTGGGGATAAATAACATCTACACCAGTTCCTAAAACTGCGATCGTTCTTCCACCAGCTTTGATGGTGGCGGCGTGGCTTTCAGTATCAATTCCCTCCGCCATCCCAGAAACCACTGTAAAGCCATTTTTAGCCAAAGCTGTGCTAATTTGACGAGTCCAACGAATCCCGTATTCTGAAGGGCGACGGGTTCCGACAATCCCAACTAATGGTTTTTGTCCGAGATTTTCTTGGAGTTCAACTTCACCGCGATAGTACAAAATCCCTGGTGGACTGGGAGTTTCCAGTAGTAAGCGCGGATAATCGGTATCTGCTGGAGTCCAGAAATGCGGGTTTTCCTGTTGGTGTTTGGTAAATAGCTGTTCTGGATGTAGACGCGATCGCTGTTGTACTACTTTTTCGAGTGTTTGAAAACCAAAACCCTCTACTTCCCCTAACTGTACCTTAGTGGCGTTCCAAGCGGTTGCCAGGGTACCAAAATGCTGTTGTAGCCGTCGCAGTAATACTGGGCCAATCCCCGAAATTTGCGACCAAGCTACCCAATACGCACTTTCTTCTACCACTTTTCTATCCTCACACCCACTGGTTTGAGTATTCCCAAAATCAAATAATAAATTCTTGACTCTTGACTCTTAACCATTGAATATTAACTATTGACTATTAATTCTCTCAGTACCATTTGTGATGAAATCTTTTTATCGTCTTTTACTAAGCCTATCTGGTTACTCAATCTTTCCACTACTGCATAGTATTTTTGGTGCATTGCCTAGTTTGGCAGCCGAGAATGTTGTTGTTAGATACGGTTTATTTGAGCAATCAATTCCTGTGGCAGATATACGCAACTATAGCGAGACGCAAAAAGTTTCTGCCAATTTGCAAACTATTTTAGGTCGTCTCAGCCCTGAAGAAAAACAGAAGTTTCAAGATGCGCTACAAGTAAAGATGTCTCTTGATATTGTGGCTTTAGACAAGCTGGTAAACACACAAACGGGCAAGCAAATTTTATATTTTGTTTCCCAAGCGATCGCCCGTCGCGATCGAGCCAGTATCCAAGCACTACGATCTGGTATTATTCTGGGAGCAAAATCACCAGAAGGTTTAGGACTCCTCACCTTTCTAGAAGCCTATCCCAGTAATGAAATAGTTATTGATGTGTCAAAGATTTCCCGAATAGTCGGCATGGCAAATTCATCTTCTGGTTCTGCTGATGCACCGCCAAAGGATAATGTAATTTCTTCTCCTTTAGGGAAAATCGCACTGCAATATCAGACACTCGCCGCCCAAGATAAACAGTTTTCAGGTTGCTTATTTGGTGATTCGATTTCGGCTGGACTTGGCAATACTCTTGGCAGTGGTACCTTTAATTTTGGGTTAAATGGCTTGAGTACAATTTCATTATTAGAACAACTCAAAACTTTAATTACTACTAAGGTAAAATGCCAAAAAGCGATTATTGCCATCGGTGGAAATGATGCTTGGTATGGAATTAGTGATGAGTTGTTTACCAAGAACCTGCAAGAGGCGATCGCACTTGTCCGCACAATGGGAACTAAAGAGGTTTTTCTGATTCCGGCTTTTTATTCAACGGCTGAGGCTAGCTCAGATCCAACCGTTGCAGCGCCACTTTCTAGAGTCGAACAAATTAATGCTCTAATTAATCAAGTTGGGGAAGCAGAAAAAGTACCAGTTGCCGCAGCAGGAGTAGCACCATTGTATGAAAATAATGTTCTGAAAAAGAACCTCACTACTGATGGCGATCATCTAAATGCAGAGGGACTAAAAATTTATCGAGAAGCATTGTTACAAATTCTAGGAAAGTGATATTAAGAGCGATCGCTGTTTATTTTTTTTCAGAATACCAATAGCTGCGATCGCTTTTGCTCTTCTCTTGTATTACTTCTAAAAAAATCAGTAAAATTCTTTCATGCGTCGAGATTCAATCTTTTACAAACTGTTTCAACAATCGCCGACATTACTATTTGAATTATTGACAGAACGTCCAATAAATGCAGACAGTTATCGATTTGATTCAGTGGCAGTCAAAGAGCCAAAATTTGAAATTGACGGGGTATTTTTACCACCAGAAAATGAAGGTGCTGGGGTTGTTTATTTCTGCGAAGTCCAGTTTCAAAAGGATGAACAGCTTTATGAAAGGGTATTTGCAGAATCATCGTTATATTTTTATCGCAACCGTGCCAGATATAGTGATTGGCAAGCAGTAATTATTTATCCGTCACGCAGTATCGAACAAAGCGATATTCATCCTCATCGGGGATTCCTTAACAGTAACCAAGTGCATCGAGTGTATTTAGATGAATTGGGAGATATTCGCCAATTACCTTTATGGGTAGGATTAATGGTGTTAACTACGGTGGAAGAAGAACTTGCACCACAAGCAGCAAAATATTTGCTTGAGCGTTCCTCTGTTGAACAGCCCAAAACCGCAAATGACGCCATAATTGAGTTAGTGACAACGATAATGGTGTACAAATTTGAACAATTAAGCCGAAGGGAGGTTGAACAAATGCTAGGAATTACACTCAAAGAAACGCGAGTTTATAGAGAAATCAAGGAAGAGGGACGAGAAGAGGGACGAGAAGAGGGACGAGAAGAGGGACGAGAAGCCGAAGCGCGATCGCTCATTCTTCGTCAACTAACTCGACGTGTAGGAGAATTACCTCAACAAGTACGCGAACGTACTGAAACTCTGTGCTTAGAACAATTAGAAAATCTGGGCGAGGCACTACTTGATTTTACTAGTATGGCTGATTTACAGGCTTGGTTAGAAGCACTTGAGGCTTAAGATGCTAGGAATGCGATCGCTTAAATTGAGTCAAATAACTACAAACTATCGCTTTTGTTTCTCCCTTTGGTTCTGTGCTAGCTGCGAAATTCATACTTTGATTCAGGAATACCCAAAAAATCAGTAAAATTCTTTCATGCGTCGAGATTCAATTTTTTACAAACTGTTTCAACAATCGCCAACATTATTATTTGAATTATTGACAGAACGCCCAATAAATGCAGAGAGTTATCGATTTGATTCAGTGGCAGTCAAAGAGCCAAAATTTGAAATTGACGGGGTATTTTTACCACCAGAAAATGAAGGTGCTGGGGTTGTTTATTTCTGCGAAGTCCAGTTTCAAAAGGATGAACAGCTTTACGAAAGGGTATTTGCGGAATCATCGTTATATTTTTATCGCAACCGTGCCAGATTTAGTGATTGGCAAGCAGTAATCATTTATCCGTCACGCAGTATCGAACAAAGCGATATTCATCCTCATCGGGGATTCCTTAACAGTAACCAAGTGCATCGAGTGTATTTAGATGAATTGGGGGATATTCGCCAATTACCTTTATGGGTAGGATTAATGGTGTTAACTACGGTGGAAGAAGAACTTGCACCACAAGCAGCAAAATATTTGCTTGAGCGTTCTTCTGTTGAACAACCCGAAACCGCAAATGGCGCCATAATTGAGTTAGTGACAACGATAATGGTGTACAAATTTGAACAATTAAGCCGAAAGGAAGTTGAATCGATGCTAGGAATTACGCTCAAGGAAACACGAGTTTACAGAGAAATCAAGGAAGAGGGACGAGAAGAGGGAAGAGAAGAGGGACGAGAAGAGGGAAGAGAAGAGGGACGAGAAGTGGAAGCGCGATCGCTCATTCTTCGTCAACTAACTCGACGTGTAGGAGAATTACCTCAACAAGTACGCGAACGTACTGAAACTCTGTGCTTAGAACAATTAGAAAATCTGGGCGAGGCACTACTTGATTTTACTGATATGGCTGATTTACAGGCTTGGTTAGAAGCACTTGAGGGTTAAGATGCTTGGGAGGAATGCGATCGCCAAAGCAAGTTGAACAAATGCTACGAGGATTACTTTAAATAAATTAGCAAATTCAATCCGGGAATTGTGCGGGAAAGTGTCCACAAAACTATGATAATGTAAATTAAACCCAGACTCCATTGATACCAAGCAAGTGCAGAGATAATACCTGGTAAATGTTGGTCTCGCAGACGAATGTCATTAAATCCTAATTTCACTAGATTATTGAGGCTAAAATCATAATAATTGAGCCAATTCCAGTGGCGATCGCACAACAAAGGCATATACCTTTCACGAAATGTCTGATTTCTGGGAATCACTGGCAAACGACCAATTAACAATCGTAATTGTCGAAATGTCCCGTCTTCTGTAAAGTAGGAAATGTCCATTAAATCATGATAACGTCCTTTTTGGTAAAGTCGAATTAATAAAGTCAGTGGCACGGGAACAATAATTATTAAAAGACACCCCAATGTCAACCAAGGTTGTTCTGCATTGCGAAAGATAGCTAATAAGCTCAAGAATTCTAAAATGCTAAAACTGATTAATATGGAAATGGTTTCATAGGACGTGGGAATAATTGGTATCGGACGGAGACGACGATAGCGATCCACTAGCCAAAATAGCAAACCGAAGTAAGCGATCGCTACTCCTCCTACACCAAATACTAACCAAAAATTCGTACCATAACCACTCAACAACAACAGTACACTTAATGCTAACCAACTCGCAGCTTGGAGTAACCATATACCTATAGAAACTGGTTCGCCAACAATCAAGCGATCGCTTAATTTGGTATATGTTTCTAAATTAATCTCTGCTAAAGTAATTAATTCAGTGGTATTGCGAAATAATTTTACTAAACGGCGCTGAACGATGGCTTCGGATTCAGTCGCAGAAAAACCCAACTTCATCAAACTTGGGATAGTTGCAGTATTAATATTTGTGGCCGTCAACTTGCGGCTTAATTCTATTAATCGCAATCGTTGTTTTGTGTACTCCAAATCATTAGCATCTGCAACTTGTTGTTGTTGACGAAAATTTTGCCCTAAATTCCGCAAGATATTTTGATTTCCTTGGAATGTAGGTACAAAAAACATTTTACCAATTTCACCAGGATTACCTAAAATTTTTGCTTGGTTGGAATTAAAAGTTAAGCCAGATACATTTAAAAAAGCTTCCTTGGCAAACCTGGCATCGCTAAAATCTGCTTGATTGAGAATACTGGCACTTTGGAGATTTACGGATTGGTTAAACTCTACTTCTCTAAATATTACAGCTTGCTCAAAAATCGTTTCTTGGAACAAAATTAATTGATTAAAATCACTTTTACTGAACTGTGCTTGATTAGCAAAATGCACATGAGAAAAATCAGCATTTTCTTGCCAATGTACACTATTAAATTTAGCTAACTGCTTAAAATTTGCTTGATTGAAGTTGGCAATTTTTTCAAAAAAACTACCTTGAAAATTAATAATTTCCTGAAATAGAGTTTGTTTAAAATTAGCTTTATCAAAAAAAATACTGCTATAAAAATTGCTCGGCTGTCGAAAGTTAGCACTGCTAAAATTAACGGGACGAGCAAATCTAGTTTCAATCCAGTTAGTAGCTTGGACAAAGGTAGCGTTTTGGGCATCCACAGACTGAAGAAAAAATGTGTTAGAAAACTTCACTTCTCCATTGAAGCGAGTTTGCACCAGGGTTAAAGCACCACGAAAGACAGTAATTTCAGTTGATTGGGTTGACTCTGTTCCCAAAAGCGATCGACAATCTTTAGAGTTGGGTAAAGCTATTGCTAGTGATTCCAAACAAACAAAGCGCAAACGTTCTAATTCTTCTTGTTCGCTAGGAGTAAAAATCGGAGCGATCGCTTGGGCATACAAAGGTGTTCTTAAACCCAAATCGCTGCCCACAAAATCCCCCAGAATCAAAGTATAACTGAGGTCTAAACCCAAAGGTTTTGCACCCAATTCTTTTCGCAGTAATTGGTAAAAACTATCACGAAAAGTTGCATTTTCTGGGCGTAAATCAATCACCATTTTCTGCAAATCAACCGTCAAATTACCTTCGCGGAGTGTTGGTGTACGCAGTCGTTCTTGTAATAATTCCAGAGTTAAAGGTGTGCGTTCTGGTTGTTGCGCTGCCCAAGTCGGTAGGGGGAGGAAGAGAAGAATTGATAAAACGCAAAGGAACGCAAAGGAAAGCGCAGAGGTACGCAGAGTTTTTTCTCTGCGTACCTTTGCGTTTAACCTCTGCGTGCATCTGCGTTTAAAAAATAATTTATGCAAATTCCTCGATTATTCATCCCTCATCAGCAGAACAATTTTACCTGTTACAGATCCACTTTCAAGTAATTGGTGAGCTTTAGCAGCTTCTTCTAAAGGAAACTTGTGACTAACATGGATTTTTAACTTACCTTCATCAATCCAGGTGGCGCATTGTTCGAGAATTTCTGCATGATGCTGGAGACTCTCTTCTAATCCTAGCAATGCTGGTGCAAGCATGAATTCTAAGCCGATGCGAAGATTACGTGTTCTAGCAGTTTTCCAAACAGTATTGGCATCTGGTTCGAGAATCGTCACAATATCACCATATACTCGGACTGCGGGGAAAGTTTTGTGAAAGGTTTCGCCGCCTACGGTATTAAACTCAACGAGATTGTCACCAATCTCGTTGGTCTTCAAAACCGTGCTTGAAGGTTTCCCCTCACACGGCTCCTCAATGATTTGGTGCTTGTTATACATACCTCATCACCCATTATCCTCAGCTTTTACAAGCTTTCTGGTGGGTTTCGGCTCGGCACTGTTACAGCCGGATTTTGTACCTGTACTACCATTGCTGGCAGTCTTCGTGTCGTGGCAGTGTCTATGTAAAAGTTGATAATTATCGTATGAATCCTTGCCACCTTGCGATTTCGGGATTTTATGGTCAACTTCTAACACATCGTTTTCACGGAAGAACAGATCGCAGTGGGTACATTTGCCTTTTTGCTTTTTCAAGAGTGTTGCCACTCTTTTGGGCATTTCGGGGTTTTTACCCATTCTTGTACTCCAATAAACCAGGTTTCCGTCGTATGGTGACGATTCGCTTTTAACTTTTACATGGCGCACTATTGGCGTGTCGTCATGGTTTAGTAAACGAAGTGAGGTTGACCCTTCCTTCTTGGTTGCGAATATCCAGTTATTACCGCCTATGGAATGCCAATATCTTTTTGTCACCCATTCCCACCCCTTTCTAGGGTGGCGGCGTTTTGCCCAAGCGATTAGCTTTTGGTAAATCAGGTGGTCAATATCTGAGTAAGCAACCTTACTTACCACAGTTGCATAGTAATTTGCCCATCCCCTGATTATTGGGTTTAGATGGTTGATTAGCGCCGCTTGCGGTGCTGACTTATGGGCTTCAATAATACTAGCGATTTGTTCGTAATGTACCTTTTGCTTCTGTTTGCTTGGTGTGATGATTGTCTTAAATCCCTGCTTTGAGTGATACTTTCCGACTAGAAGTTGTTGTATCGTGAAACCAAGGAAATCGAACCCTGGTTTTTCCTGCTCATACTGTATAAGAGTATGGGCAAGTCTCGTTTTGCTGGGCTTTAATTCTAAACCCATGCCTTGTAACCATTCAGAGATAATTTCTTTACATCTTTGGACAACGGTTAGATTTTCGTGAAGAATCACAAAATCATCGGCGTAACGGATTAGGCTGAGGGATCTACGTTTATCCCGTTTATTATTGCATCTTGGAGTAGTAGGCAGTGTTTCTGCATACTGTTTAATCCGTTCTTCCATCCCGTGAAGGGCAATATTTGCCAGTAACGGGGAGATGACCCCGCCCTGTGGCGTACCCTCAGATGTTGGAAATAACTGCTTGCCATCCATCACTCCCGCTTTTAACCAAGCACGAACTTGTCGGCGGATGGTGGGGAATGTATTTAATTTTCTTAGCAGTGCCTCCTGGTCGATGCGGTCGAAACACTTTGCAATATCTGCGTCTAGTACGTATTTGGGCTTAAGCCTAATTGCACTAAATATTGCTTCAATCGCATCATGGCATGAGCGTCCGGCTCTGAACCCGTATGAATTAGGTTCAAATCGCGCTTCCCATTCCGGCTCTAGTGCCAGCTTGACTAGCGCTTGCAAGGCTCGGTCTTTCATTGTAGGTATACCCAAAGGTCGCTTTTCTTGTGTTCCAGGCTTGGGAATCCATACTCGCCTGGTTGGGCTGACCTTTGTACCCAGTTTTAAGTTATCAGTGAGTTCTAAACGTTGCTTTGGAGTCAGCGATTTAACGCCGTCTACGCCAGCCGTCTTTTTCCCCTGATTATCTTGGGTAACTCTACGAACCGCTAAAGCTCTTGCTGACCATGACTTCATCAGGGTTTTTTGGAGTTTGCGATATGCTTTCACATCACCACGGGCAGAGGCTTGATAAATTCTCTTTTGGAGCTTATACACGCTACGCTCTAGCTTACGCCAGTTAATAGAGTGCCATTCCACCATCAGTTTTTTAGACTGTGTATTAGACATATATACTCACTACTTGGGACTTTACCTTCCAAATCACCGTGAGTCTGTCTGCATATTCTGGGCATTACCCCAGACATTCGCTTCTGACTCAATCTCTCCTACTTGCTGCATACGGTTAGCACCTACTCAGGGATTCGACCACCTGAGAGCATACAAGAGGTTATCTCGTTCCGAATGACCATACTGTGTACCTTTAGAGTGATGCTATTCGCCGGGTTTATTGGAGGTGCTTATTGGTCAATTCGACACTTGCCAACTCCATATCCTCTGCCTTTTGGCTCCAGCACATTAAGCCTTATTTCGCTGGCTGTTAGTAACGACGATTCAAACACATCTTCAAGCCGAGGCTTTTACTCATGGGTACTTTGCTCGATGCTTTACCAACTTAGGCTGTCAGTAGGAACACCTTTTCACCCCGCTTCAGGCATTGATGACTAGTCTCAAACCTGGGGGCGATGCTTTCACCGTTGCACCTACGGGGTAGGATTTGAAGTTTTCTAGGATACTGGCTCTCACCTACATGGTCATTCAGTTGTCAAGGTTATGTACCTTGCGGCTAATCCTCAAAAAACCCTTATGGGTTTCAGTTTCTAGCCAACGATTCGCACATCAAAAGCCAACTCTACGCCTTCGCCATTTGTCCAATCTAATACCGCTTGCACAAAATCTGTTTGTTTGTATAAAATTACATTATCGGCACTTAAGTGTTTGACGAAATCAGCCTTTTCTTCAGAACCCACGGTGGTAGAAACACTAGCACCTTTGAGTTTCGCCAATTGAATTGCAACATGTCCTACACCACCAGCACCCGCATGAATCAGGACTCGTTCCCCAGGTGCCAATCGTCCCCGTTCGTATAAAGCTTCCCAAGCTGTGATTAAGACTAAAGGTGCTGCCGCGGCTTCGGCAAAGGAGATAGACGCGGGTTTACGTGCCACAAACCGTTCATCCACAACGGTATATTCAGCGTAATTTCCTTGGTGTGCCCCCAAACCGCCATAGCAAAAATATACCTCATCACCTGGGCGAAAACGTTGTACGCCAGCGCCTACAGCTTCTACTATACCAGCACCATCACATCCTAAAATACTTGGTAGGCGATCGCTGTAAAAAGTGCCTCGGCTACGAAGTTTGGTATCAATGGGATTAACACCAGCCGCCACTAAGCGAACTAAAAGTTCAGTGTTTCCTACGGGAACAGCAGGGTTTGGCACTTCCTGTACTTGCAGAACTTCCGGACTGCCAGCTGCTATCATCAAGACTGCTTTCACGACTCTTTCCTCCTGGCTCTAGATGCACGTTTATTTGCAACTTTACCGCAATGGGGTGGATAGAGAGTTATGTCTGAGGAAAAACTGCGATGCCTACGCATTTAGACTAGACTTCTTGGATAAATCATTTTTTGTCTCACGCAGAGACGCAGAGGCGCAGAGAAAGAAAAGAGTTGTTTTAGGTTTAATCTTATATTTTGGCGTTGCTGAATGAGAATATGAAACTCAAAAATAAACTCTTCTCAACTCTTACTCTCTGCGCCTCTGCGCGGCAGTCACTCATGGGGGAAACCCCCATCGCCCTTGGCGTCTCCCCTTGGGAGAAGACCGCGGTGCCTTGCCTCTGCGTGAGACTAATTCATATTTTTACTCAGCAACGCCTATATTTTAAATAATCAATAGTTGATAAATCTCAACTATTGACTAGTAAATATTGACTAATCTCTTAATGAGATACAGCCACTTTTTCATCCACTAACTGAGCATTTTCGGCAACAATTTTGCGGAATGAATCGCCTTCAATTGTCTCCTGTTCTGCTAGCAAATCTACTAAACGCTCTAAAACTACGCGGTTTTCTTCCAATAGTTCTTTTGCTTTGATGTAGGAATTGTTCACAATTTCGCGGACTTGGGAATCAATTTTGGCGGCAATTTCCTCAGAATAGTCTGATTTATTCATCCAGTCGCGTCCCAAAAATACTTCTCCACTCTGATTTTCTAGGGACAAGGGGCCTAGTTCTGACATCCCAAACCGTGTGACCATTTGGCGTGCCATTCCTGTGACTTTTTGCAAGTCATCTCCTGCACCTGTGGTGACTTCTGGCTTACCAAACACAATTTCCTCGGCAGCCCGACCGCCCAAAGTGGCGGTGATACGTGCTTTGAGTTGGGAACGGGAAATTAAGCCCTGTTCTTCGTTGGGAGTAAACCAAGTTAATCCTAGTGCTTGCCCTCGTGGAATGAGTGTAACTTTTTGCACGGGGTCGTGGTCTTTGAGCAATGTGCCCACTAAGGCATGTCCAACTTCATGGTAGGCAATTAAGCGCTTGCTCTTGCTGTCTACCAAGGCGGTACCTTCCATACCTGCAACTACCCTATCCACAGCGGCATCGATTTCTAAGATGGTGACGGCTTCTTTGCGTCTCCTCGCTGTGAGAATAGCAGCTTCGTTGAGTAAGTTGGCTAAATCTGCGCCGGTGAATCCAGGAGTGCGGCGAGCGATCGCTTCTAATGATACGCTAGGGTCAATCTTCTTATTCCGTGCGTGGACTTGCAAAATTTCCAGCCGGCCTTTCAAATCCGGTGCATCCACCATCACTTGTCTGTCAAAGCGTCCCGGCCTCAGCAGTGCTGCATCCAATACATCTGGGCGGTTAGTGGCAGCAATAATAATGATGCCAGTGTTACCTTCAAAACCATCCATTTCGGTCAGCAGTTGGTTGAGGGTTTGCTCTCGCTCATCGTTTCCGCCACCGATACCAGCACCCCGTTGTCTACCTACGGCGTCGATTTCATCAATAAATATGAGGCAAGGTGCATTGTCTTTGGCTTTTTTAAACAAGTCACGCACGCGGGATGCACCCACACCAACGAACATTTCCACAAATTCCGAACCGGAAATGCTGAAGAATGGTACACCTGCTTCACCAGCGATCGCTTTTGCTAGTAAAGTTTTACCAGTACCAGGAGGACCAATTAACAATACTCCTTTGGGAATACGTGCGCCCACAGCAGTAAATCTTTCTGGCTGTTTCAGGAAGGTAACAACTTCTTGCAATTCTTCCTTGGCTTCTTCAACCCCAGCGACATCATCAAATTTCACACCGGTTTTTGCCTCCATTTGGAAACGAGCTCTCGATTTCCCGAAATTCATCGCTTGGCTAGAAGCATTAGTAGAACGACGTAGGAACAATAGCATTAAAGCTATCAGCGGCAAAATCCACATGAGATTAATCAACAACCCAACAGCAGCCCGACTGTTCGCAGAAGAAATCTCACCAAAATCAACATTCTTATCTTTAAGAATGTTAATTAATTCTGTATTTTGCGCCAAAAGTCTCACCTGTTGCGGTGGTGTATTCTCTTTTTGCCCCTTGAGATAAACCTTTGCTATCTGTTCGGCTTCATCAAGCTCAACTTTTTGGATTTCTCCCGCCTTCGCTTTCTCGATCAACTGGCCATAATTTAAAGAGTTACTCTCTGGTTTTTGTGCCAAAACAGGAGTACTCCCAAAAATTCCTGGCAACATCATCAAACTAGCTGCTAGCCCACCAATCCAAGCAACGCGCTTTGACGACCCCTGTTTTATCAATGCTTTTTTTTCCAAATTTGTCATAATAATTACCCTTTGTCTGCTGGCATAAGTTGAGCTATGGTTTTATGCCTATTCTTCTAGCAAAAATTCCAATAACTGGAAGTTACGGTTCTCTTATCTAGTCTAACTTCCGGCATTGGGCATTGGTCATTTGCCCTTTGTCCTTTGTTTTTTGTCATGGGTTATTCTCCGCGTCTTCTTCATCCCTAGTCCCCTCGATATCAATTTGACACATTCCGACACAAATCGTTAAACTAAACATAGTCATAACGACTTTATTTTTTAAATATATCTCTCAATAATAATGAAGAAAGGGAAAGGGGGAAAGGGGGAAGGGGGAAAGGGAAAGGGGTAAGGGGGAAAGGGGTAAGGGGGAAAGGGAAAGGGGTAAGGGGGAAAGGTTAAATTTATCCCTTTACCCTTTACCCTTTAACCTTTTCCCCTGTTTTTAATTCTTACCCTTTACCCTTTAACCTTTTCCCCTGTTTTTAATTCTTACCCTTTACCCTTTAACCTTTTCCCCTGCTTTTAATTCTTACCCTTTACCCTTTACCCTTTAACCTTTTCCCCTGTTTTTAATTCTTACCCTTTCCCCTTTCTTGGTAAGTAGTTATACTAATTTTGTATGAAGATCCGCTTTATGAACCCCCCTGTAGTCGCCCCTTGGTCAGGGCTATGGTTGGTGTACACACATCTGTCTACCAAACCGTTAATTATGGGATGAAAAAGAAAGAATTACATTGATACAAAAATATCAAGAAAAAATCTTTTCAGGAATTCTGCCAAATTGCCAAATAAGTTACCTCTGCTGTGAATTATTGTCTCATTTTCAGGTAAGATTGCATTGGCACAGTTACACAAAACAAATTAGCTTTAGTATCTACTCAAAATTAGGTCTAATAGCTTTAGCACTAGTAATTGTTACTCAGATAAAAATTTACGTTTTCTGAATAAACACGTTCACAAATAACGGCTATTGTTAGGGAATTTATCTATATATGATTGCTACGTTGATTGTAGCTTGGATTGTTTTCATCATATTGTGGAAGTTGCTGAAAGCAACCGTGAGTAGTGCATTAACTATTGCGGCAATCCTAGTTTTATTAAACATCGGTTTTGGTATTACTCCGCAAGATATTTGGCACCATATAACCCAATTTGCTCAAACTCTCTCGCAGATCCAAAGCGGCAAGTAATACCATTTTGGATCGAGAATCCCTTTGGTGCATTTGAGTTAATGTGATTATAACTGTGGCAATTATTTTTAAAATTGCGATAAAAAATTCAAAATTTTCCTTGATTAACATCAGGTAAATTACAAAAATGACTAGAGAAAATTTTCATCTCTAGTCTTTGTCGATCAACTATTCTTCAAAGCTAAAATCTTAGCCAATGCATCCTTAAAACTTGGCGGTAACTGACGCATAATCTTGCCTCTTTCGCGATCTAAAGCCACTAAAGTCACCTTGGCAGTGACGTATAATTGTTGTCCATCAGTTGAGACAATAGCATAATCCCAATTGATCCGGACGCCAGTCACCTCAGCCATGCGCGTTTTTACTATGGCTGTCATACCCAGTTGAATTGAACGATGATAGCGCACTGACAATTCTACAACTGGTAAATCACAACCTAAAGCTACTAAATCAGCAAATTCAATACCTATAGATCGTAAGCATTCAACTCGTGCTTCTTCCATCCAAGCTAAATAGGAACCATGCCACACAATACCCGAATAGTCAGTGTGATGAGGTTGCACTCTTACAGGATATTCAAACCAGTTTTCAAATTCATGATTTGATGGATTGTCAAGGGCGCTAGTTGGTGGTAATTTTGGTCGGTTAGGTTTTTCTTCTGACATTTTCAAGTTTCTCGGTACTTATTTTCAGAGCCTATAAATTTTCCAAATATGGAGTAGTTTAAAATTTAATTGCGTTCCAGGACTTCTTGATTTAAGATTTACACTTCCGAGTATAGGGAGTGTTTTGTTATGCAGCCTAATCTCCGGTATGTTAGTGTTGTGACTTTGACTCTACTTAGTGTACTAGGTTTTGGGATGGCATACCCAGAAAATAACCAAGTAAGTACAAATACAAAGTTACGATGTCTAACAACAAGCCACTGTGCGTCTACGCATTTGGGAGAAAAAGCTCAAGCTTTACCCCAGAATAATCAATTCTCAGAAATTGAAAGACTCAACGAAGAAGCCATCAAACAATCTCAGCAAGGTCAATCGCCACAAGCATTGCAAAGATTAGAAAAAGCATTAGCTATTAGTAGAGAATACGGTGAGCGTTCTTGGGAAGCTGTAACATTAAACAACATCGGCAGAGTATACCAAAGTCAAAAAAAGTATCCCGAAGCACTCCAATCTTATCAGCAAGCCGTATTCATTAATAAAGAACTTGGGGATCTCGTTCGACTTGGTAAAACCTACAGTAATATGGGTTACTTATTCGATATTCAAAACAAACGAGAGTTAGCAATTTTTTTCTATAAGCGCTGCGTAATCAATCGTGAGAAAGCTCGTTTGAATCCATCAACACTGACTGCACCACAACCAGATGCTTACAGCATTACTGTTAACCAGACATATCGGATTTTAGGTGAACGATTACTCAAACTCAAACGTATTCCGGAAGCGCAACGCACAATGGATTTACTAAAAGTTGAAGAACTAGAGGAATATCTCCAAAATGTCCCAGGTAATCAACGTACTGCTAAAGGTATTGATATGGTGGCGGGAGAAATACCAATTCAAGAAAATTTAGATCGAACCCTAGATAATGCTGTTGTACTCGGTAAAGAATTAACAAAACTCCGGAAAATTCCTCTCCAAGAGCGATCGCCACAACAAAAACAACGCATCGAACAGTTAGTATTAAATCAGCAGGAACTCTTGGACAAATTTAACCAATTTCTTGATAGTCCTCCAGTGAAAGCCCAGATAGAACAAATTAGCCGCACAGCTAGGCGGCAAAATTTAGATTTGGAAAGTCTCAATGAAATTCGAGATAATTTAGCGCGATTGCCCCAAAAATCTGCACTACTCTACCCACTGATTTTAAAAGATAGCTTGGAATTGGTATTGGTAACTCCGGATTCTCCACCAATTCACCGCACTGTTGCAGTAACAAGCGAAAATCTCCATGAAACAATTGGAGATTTCCGCCAAGCTTTAATTAATCCCAGTCAAAATATCAAAGTACCTGCACGCCAATTGTATGATTGGCTGATTAAACCAATAGAAAGAGACCTGAAACTCTCAGGTACACAGACTCTGATTTATGCTCCAGATGACCAGTTACGCTACATTCCTTTAACTGCTTTATATGATGGCAAACAATGGCTAGTGCAGCGCTTTGGTGTAAATCACATTACATCTGCTAGCCTGAATAACTTAAATACTCCCAAACAATCTACTTTGCGAGTTTTAGCAGGTGCTTTTACTAAAGGTAATTATCAAATCAAAGTCGGGAATCGGCAGATTGCTTTTGCTGGTTTACCTTTTGCAACGCGGGAAGTGGAAAGTGTAGCGGCGGCGATTCCTGAAACTAAGAAGCTTTTAGACGATGCTTTTACCCCCGGAGTCACTGTACCCCAAATGGACGATTATACAATTGTCCATTTAGCGACTCATGCAGCTTTTGTGGTGGGTAAACCAGAAGATTCGTTTATTTTATTCGGGAATGGCGATCGCGTTAACTTTAGAAATGTCGCCACTTGGTCACTCCCCAATGTGGATTTAGTAGTGTTGAGCGCGTGCGAAACCGGCTTGGGAGGCAAGTTAGGTAACGGTGAGGAAATTTTGGGTTTTGGCTATCAAATGCAGCAAACCGGCGCTAGAGCCGCCATCGCCTCGTTATGGTCTGTGGATGATGGTGGTACACAAGCACTGATGAGTGCTTTTTATAATATTCTTTCTTCTGAGAAACTGACTAAAACCGAAACTCTACGACAAGCTCAAATCTCATTAATTACCGGAAACTCGAAGGCAAAAAATGACAATGCACCTGCAACGCCAACTCGGAATTTTAGTCATCCGTACTACTGGGCACCCTTTATTTTAATTGGTAACGGACTTTAGGAATGCCAATTTTAGATTTTAGATTTGGGATTTTGGTGAAGCAGCGGGGTCTTGGGGGTTTCCCCCATGAGCGACTGCTGAACCCGTTCGCGCAGCGTCTCCCCTTGGGAGAAGGGATTAAAAGCGCTTGCCACAAAGCTGTTCCAATAATTTGAAACTTTGAATTCTGATTACATAATGCCCTGACGAAAATTTTGATCGGATTTGACCACAAAAAGAGCGATCGCTTTTGAAATCAAGCAGGACACGGGAACATGTCCCAGAATTGGGCAGCCATATACGCCGCCTCTGACTGCGGTGCGTTTTAGCACCTGATAGCTCAAGGTTCAAAATTTGGCTCGTGAAGTTTTGGCAGGTAGGGAAAAAGATGCGACAGACCAGCAACGAGCTAATCACTGAATGGTAACGGAGAATGAATAATGAGCGATCGCTAAGCAAGTCGCTATTACCAATCACCAGTTACCGAGAATCAATTTGTAATTTGCCATCGACCTTGGGAACCTTAACACTTCTTAGCAAGGGTTTTGGAGTCTGTATCAGTTTGCATAGATTGCTTGACAAGATTAGCCAACTCCTGTAGCTGGTTAATTGCCTCCGCACCCTCTAGCTTCATTAATTCGCGGTCATCCCGCATTTCCGTCCAAGTAATTCCATAATCGGACACTAAAAACCGAATCAGGTGGTTATCACCCAAGCTAACCATAAATGATGCACTATTCATTTGGTCGCCACAGGTATAACAAGATGCAGGATAGCCACGCCGCTCCAGTACAATCGCCAAGGCTTGCAGGTTCATCACTAAGTCTTGGACGAATTGTCGATGTTGATGTGCTAGTCTCAGAAACACTTTTGTCCTCCAGACACCACAGTCATTTGAGTTACTTTTATATTTTCTTTAGATTTTCCCATCCACTGGTATTGTAAACTATTCATTACAATAACCAGATAAATAAGATTGAGTCGTTAGTTGACTACCTTGTTTAGGGTAGTAGATTACGGTTTTGAGTGCCGTATCAAACTATTCAATTTGCAAGTTCAAAATCTGGGACGGAATTGTTAAATTTAACTTATGTCTTTGTACACTTATGTGAAGGTAGATCCTTACACGAAGCGATCGCTTCAAGAGTAACTCAAATCTACCACTAGTCAACTACAGGAAAGCTGCATATTGCCTTTATATTAATGACATGCAGCTAAATTTACTGGTAACAGAAAGTCTAACGTAGTTTTGCGTCGTTATAGTACCCGTTGCTTGTATGTTTAATCTGTTGGGTTTTTAGCGTAGATTTTGGTATGCACAGATTATTAGGTATACCAAATTTGTTCCTCCTAACTATATATATTTGAGCAGATTAAAGTGTAATTGGTAAATTCAGTAGTAAATTGCAGAGTAAATATAAATTCCGATACAAAAACTACGTACTTAAGAGATCGGTCTGAGTGGGGAATTGACAATGAATAAACTCAACACCGACAATACCTAAACTCAGGGAAACAATGTTGCCATTTAGGCAATACTTTCAGCTATCTGTTTATATTTAAGCTCTGTAGGCGTGAAGTGACTTAAAACTGCTGCTGATGGTCGATCCCATAAGTTTTATAAATGTATTTCTTAGTGCCACGCCAAAACGATGATGCAATTCACCCATTTTTCCTGCTCGTAAGGACTGCTCAACGATCGCCTTTATGTGGGGAAACCGTTCTAATTCATGGAATATGTGAATAAAAGTACAGTCGGGTAATTATATACTGCGGTTAAGTATTATTGCTGTGGGTAAAGTACTTTGAAGATAAAATGGCGATCGCATCTTAAACTAAAACCAAAGAAACGCCGCCCTACCTCAGAAGAAGACATACTTCACCTCAGACGAACTCGACATTATATCCCACCACATCGGTGCAACAAACTTACAGCTATTTTCAGGTAAATAGACCACACAGTAGGGGCACAGCAATGCTGTGCCCTTACGACAGATGTGGTTCAAATACATGAAAACTGCTGTAACTTCTAAGCAGGTTAAATCTGCTAAAAATTGGGAGCAAGCATTAATAATGAGTTGCCGATTTGCGATGATGCACGGCTGTGACGCCATCAGTATCTAACAATTTGCCATTATCGACAGTTGCATAAACCAGCCAGTGGTCGCCAGATTCCATCCGATTTTTTACAGAACATTCGAGATACGCTAAAGCGTCTGTCAGTATGGGAGAACCGTTTTCGGCTTCTTGGGAGGCAACATCAGCAAATCGGTCTTGTCCTGGGCCAAAGGGTTTGAGGAAATGCTTCATCAAGCCCAAATGATTGCCTTCTTTGAGGATATTCAGGACAAATTTATTTCCTGAATGTGTCAAACTTTCCACGGCGCGGTCTTTGGCAACAGCGATGGTTAAACCAGGGGGACTAAAGCTAGCCTGAGACACCCAAGAGGCTAACATGGCGCTGGATATATCGTCTTGTTTGGCTGTGAGAACGCACAATGAACCAACAATTCGCCCAACAGCTTGTTCAACGGTGGTGGCGGGAACACTTTGCGATCGCACTTTTTTCGCTTTCTTCAATGTTTGGGCAAAGTCAGTACCTGCTTGTTCGCACAATTGCAAAGTAGCGTCGTCGGGTTTAAATTTCACGCGAATGGCATCAAAACCAAACCGATAACCAGCGTCTTTCAATTTGCCTTCAATTAAATCAACCGCTTCACCACTCCAACCAAAGGAACCAAACACACCAGCAAGTTTATTATTCGTAGCTGTGGCTAGCACAATTCCTAAAGCTGTTTGTATGGGTGTGGGTGCATGACCGCCAAGGGTAGGAGAACCCATAACGAAGCCAGCGGATTTTTCCACAGCAGCACGGATATCTTCTGGGTCGGTGAATTCACAGTTAATGGATTCTACCGCGACGCCAGCTTTGGTGATGCCACGAGCGATCGCCTGGGCTAAGGTGGCTGTATTTCCATAGGCTGATGCATAAATCAACGCTATTGTCAAGTCAGCAGAAGTTTGCTGCTGGCTCCATTGGCGGTAAGCTTTGGTCAGTTCGATTAAGCCGTAGCGCACCAAAGCACCATGTCCAGTGGCGTACATTCGCACGGGAAAATCTGCAACTTTTTCCAGCGCTGTTTCAACTTGACGGGCGTGGGGAGCCATGAGGCAATCAAAATAATAGCGTCGGTCTTCGTTATAAATTTCCCAGCCTTCATCAAATACCTGATCTCCGCAAACATGCGCCCCAAATAACTTATCTGAGTAGAGAATTTCTGTTTGCGGATCGTAAGTGCAAAGGTGGTCTGCATAACGAGGATTGGGTGTGGGAATAAATTGTAAATTATGCCCATTGCCCAAATCGAGAGTTTCTTCACCCCGCATCACCAGAATTTGCAAATCTGGATTTTCCAGCGCCCCGCGTAAATTTATCGCCCCTGGATTAGAACAGACAAAGGTGATTTGTGGTGCAATTTCTAGTAAAGCTTTTAAAGTTGCAGCCCGGTTGGGATTCACATGTCCCAAAATTACATAATCTAGTTTTGTCACATCAAAACGCTGCTGCAACGCTGCTAAATAAATTTCTGTAAACGTTTCCCCAGGAGGGTCAATCAAAGCATTTTTATCGCTTTCAATTAAATAAGAATTAGCAGTTGTACCCTTAGCCAGAGCATATTCTATTTCAAATCTCAGCCTTGACCAACTGCGCGATCGCAATATTTTTGTATCTGTAGCAATGGGGAAAACCTGAACGTCACGGGGTTTGTTTGTTGACATAAAACAAAAAAGAGTTAGGAGTTGGGAGTGAGGAGTTAGGAGTTGGGAGTTAGGAGTGAGGAGTTAGGAGTTGGGAGTGAGGAGTTAGGAGTGAGGAGTAAATACGGGATTAATAGCATCTGTATAGGAGTTAAAAGTTAGGAGTGGTAAGGATGAGTTTAACAAAATATATTGTCTGCACGTAATCTCAGAGTGTTGAATTAATTACTTGCTTCAACTCCTAACTTTTAACTCCTAACTTTTAACTCCTAACTCCTAACTCCTAACTTTTAACTCCTAACTTTTAACTCCTAACTCCTAACTCCTAACTCCTAACTTTTAACTTTTTAATAGTGGTTTCCAACTTTCCGATGATGCACAGCTGTCAGGGCATCTGGCTTAGAAACTCGTCCGGCGTAGACGGTGCTGTATACTGCCCAGTGGTCGCCGCAGTCCATTCTGCTGACGACTTCGCACTCCATGTAGGCGAGGGCGTCGGTGAGGATGGGGGCACCATTTTCGGCTGCCTGGGTTCTGACTCCTTCAAAGCGATCGGCACCAGGGGCGAATCGTTTCAAAAAGTGCTTCATCAGTGGTTGAAAATTGGCTTCTTCTAAGACGTTGAGGACAAAGCGATCGCCTACTTGCATGAGTGATTCAATTGCTCTGTCTTTGGCGACTGCAATGGAAAATCCCAAGGGTTTGAAGCTGGCTTGAGCAACCCATGAAGCTAACATCGCACTGGAAACATCGCCTTTTTTGGCAGTGATGATGTATAGTCCGCCGCTGAGTCTACCTAGTGCTTTGTCTAAGTCCGCACCAAGAGATTTCATGGCTTTGATGCTGCGATCGCGTGTTACCCATTGTCCTAAGTCTGTACCCGCTTCTTCACACAGCTTGTAGATGTTTTCTGTGGGTGTTTGCTTAATCCGAATTGCTGGGAAAACTGTTGTCAAACCCAAATTCCGGAATTTACTGAGCAAAGGATCTATCGGCTCATCATCGCCGCCGCCACTTTCAAATACGCCGATGGCTTGCTTTTCTTTGGCAGATCCTAAAACTGTGCTGAGTGCAGCTTGGATACTAGCAGCGCCGGAAACGGGAGGTAGACCAACAATCAATCCCGCACAGCGGGCTACCAGTTCCCGCAACTCTTGTAAATCCACTTCCGATCCCAAATCGACGATTTCCACGGCGACACCGGTTTTAGCGATACCGTTGGCAATTGCTTGGGCGAGGCGATCGCTATAACCGTATTCGGAAACGTAAAATATCCCAATGGTTGTTTCTGGCTTGGCTTGGGTTTGGCTCCAAGTGCGGTAACGTCCAACTAGTTCGTCAACATTGTGAGATAATAATGGCCCGTGACCAGTGGCGATCGTGGCGATGGTTTTTAATTCCCCCATTCGCTTGAGGGCAGACAGCACTGACCGGGCGTTTGGCCCCATCAAACATTCGTAGTAATATTTAAAATCTGCTTCCAGAGTTTTTAAGTCTTCGTCGAAGGTGGTATCGGAACAATAATGCATCCCGAAAGCATCGCAGGTGAAGAGAATTTTGGTTTTGTGGTCGAAGCTGAAGATAGTGTCCGGCCAATGTAAATTTGGTGCAATCACAAATTCAAATTCATGACCGTTACCCAAATCTAAGCGATCGCCATTTTTCACAATCCGCCGTTTAAATGGCTGATGTACCAAATCTTCCAAAAACTGAATTGCTACCTTAGAAGCAACAACCGTAATATCCGGAGCCATTTGCAGCAAATCTTTCACTAAACCGCTGTGGTCTGGCTCGGTATGGCTGATAATCAAATAATCTATTTCTTTGGGGTTGATTAGTCCCGTGAGTGTATCAAAATATAGTTGACGAAACTTTTCGTGGGAAGTATCGACTAAGGCAGTTTGCTCTCCCCGGATGAGAAACGAGTTATATGTAGTACCGTTTTGCAGACCGAACTCAATATCAAAGCGATCGCGATCCCAATCCAGCGATCGAATTGTCGTAGTCTCTTGAGCAATCTCTACAGTCTGTATGGTGAGCCGTTTTTCAGTTTTTTCGGTGAGCGCTACCATAACCCCCTCCTTGACAAATTGAGTATTTATTCCTCTTGTCTTATTCTGACACGGGTTATATGTAAATTTTTATTAAAAAATTTATATTCATGTTAAAAAAAATCAAATGATCGAACCACAGAGGCACAGAGAAGGCAGAGAGAATATTTGGCTAGCTTTGGAGATTGGAAATTCTCGGTTGCACTGGGCGTTATTTGAGGGCGAAACTCTAGATCGTGCTTGGGATACTGACTATTTGCCTGAGTCTGTTCCATATCAGCTAGCTCAATCTCAAACACTGCACGACTTACTACTGCCAATTTTCCCAACCCAAAATCAAACCTCATCCCCCTCATCTCCCTCATCCCCCCTTCCCCTCCTCCTCGCTTCCGTAGTTCCCAGCCAAACAGCTATTTGGGAAACTTATCCCAACGTTCGTGTTATCACGTTAGACCAAGTACCACTCAAACGGATGTATCCAACATTAGGAATCGACCGTGCTTTAGCTTTGTGGGGTGCAGGGAAAACTTGGGGTTTTCCAATGTTGGTGATTGATGCAGGAACAGCGCTAACTTTTACGGCTGCGGATGCTAATCAGTGTTTAGTTGGAGGCGCAATTTTGCCGGGATTAGGCTTGCAATTTACAACTCTCGGTCAGCAAACAGGACAACTACCATTAGTTGAAATCCCAAATTTGGCATCTTTACCACCACGTTTTGCAGTCAATACAACCGAAGCAATTCAAAGTGGTGTGATTTACAGTTTTCTAGCTGGAATTAAAGATTTTATTGAGGCGTGGTGGAATTTATTTCCTGATGGCAAGATTGCAATTAAAGGTGGCGATCGCACTTTAATAATTAACTATCTGCAAGCCTTATATCCTGACATTGGAACACATCTAATTGTGGAACCAAATTTAATTTTTTGGGGAATACGAGAAATAGTAAAACTGCTCTAAGTTAGACCTAGAGCAGCTGATATTAATTAATTAGAGGGTCGGAATTGAGCTTTTATCCTCTGACCAATAGAAGTAGCTTCACGGCGAATCTTTTCAGTATCAAGCGTAAGCATTTTACGTTTTTCCATTAGAACTTTCCCATTTACAACCACACTATCAACATCTTGGGCATCTGCTGCATAAACAAGATGGGAGACGACATCGTAAAGCGGGAGCAAGTGTGGTTCTTTAAACTGGACTTGAATCACGTCTGCTTGAAGTCCCACCTTAATCGCACCAATTTTATTTGATAAGCCCAATGCTTCTGCACTGCCAAGTGTTGCCATACGTAAAACTGTCTTAGCTGGTACAGCAGTGGGGTCAAGGGTAGTCCCTTTATGGATGAGAGCGGTGAGGCGAATTGCCTTCCACATATCAAGAACGTTGTTTGACGCAGCTCCATCAGTGCCCAAACCAACTTTAACTCCGGCTTGCAGCATCGCCGGAATCGGCGCAAAGCCAGAAGCCAATTTCATATTCGAGTCAGGATTGTGGATAACACCAACACCGCGTTTCGCTAGCAGGTCGATTTCACTTGCGTTCGGCCAGACAACGTGTGCAGCAAATACACGCGGGTCTAGGAAGCCGAGGTTGTCTAGATGTTTCACAGGGGTTGCGTTATAGCGCTGCTGGATATCTTTAACTTCAGCTTGTGTTTCTGCCAGGTGAATTGTGAGTGGGACATCGTAATGACGCGCAGCTCGAATAGCCTGGGTGAGATGCTCTGGCGAGACAGTGTAGGGAGCGTGGGCAGCAATAGCTGGTATTATACGTTCGTTCTTACCTTTCCAACGTTTGAGAAAATCGATCGCCAAGGCAAAGGCATCATCCCATCCTTTGAAACCAGGGCTGGGAAAATCTATTGACGAGGGCGCAATAATGGCGCGTAAGCCGCATTCATTAACAACTTGGGCAGCGACATCTGGCTCAAAGTACATATCAACAAATGTTGTTGTACCACTGCGTATCATCTCCCAACAAGCAAGTTGTTCGCCAACGCGGACAAAATTTTTATCAACGAACTGCCCTTCTGCTGGGAAGATGTAATTCTGGAGCCAATCGTTCAACGCTAAATCGTCTGCAAGACCACGAAACAGAACCATTGCTGAGTGAGAGTGACCGTTAACAAGACCCGGCATCAGCACCAGACCGTCGCCTGGGAGCGTCTTGTCGGCTCTGTATGATGTCGTGATTTTGGATTGTGTGTCTACTGCAACAATTTTGCCATCCTTAATGGCGATCGCACCATTCTCGATAATCGGTTTTGCCTCGTTCATCGTTACGATGAAATCGCCACCCACAATCAGTTCTACTCTTTGCTTCCCTTGAGTGCCTAGATTATAGTTACTCTGAGCAATAACTATCTGACCGAACAAGACAAACAACGTCGTACAAAGAAAAAGAACTAATACCTTGTAGTATTTTGTCAGATGATATCTCACAGTCAAATATCCTTGTGGAATTTTTTTGCTGACTTTATCATCCGTCTAATTGCTACCAATTCCACAATTAAAAAGTGTTGTTTATACCAAAGATATGTAAATATTCTTCACAAATTTTAGTCTTGAATAGCGCTATTTAATCACTTCTTAATTACTCTCTATATAAAAAAACAATCTACAAATTAGGAAATAAATCTTCAAACACAGTTATTGTTTAAGGTTTAAAAGTTGGTTTTTAATTTTTTCTCCCAAAGTGATGAAAGCTGGTGACAGACCAATACTACTCGGTTAAGGTGCATAGTCATCGGAGATCCCCCTTAGTCCCCCTTAAAAAGGGGGAAAATAAGGCATTTTTAGCCCCCCTTTTTAAGGTTGGGGGGATCGACTCTTAACCGAGCAGTATTGGGTGACAGACGCTTTTGATGTCCGAGACCAGCTCTCATCAGTCTGGAAAAAATTAACGAATTTTAATGTTTCAACCAACGAAAAATTAAAGTTTCATTCGAGTGACCCAAGAGGGTTATGCTTTGGGTTTCTCGGCAGAAACTTTTCCACCCTTCACCAACCAAGCGATACCAGCAGTGAAAACTATGCCACCTGTTGTAAATGGTTCAGGGATTGGGGTTGTAGAGGTAACATTAATTAATCCATTGTTGTAATCTATTGTTCCCTGAATAGGATTTCTCAGACTCAGGCCTAAACCAACGGTTCCGAACAGATAATAATCTGTACTTTGTGCGTTATCCTGACCTACATCAAAGTACCCAAACAAAGACTTAGTGGCTGTATCGTAGTTAAAATCTAAAAAATCATAAACAATACTCCCATTAGTCACCGGAGCAAAACTATTCAACAATTTTTTACTTGGGTCAAAAAAAGAAACTGCAATGGATTGAAGTTTTGAAGTGTCTATGGTTGTGTAACCTTGAGTTTCATCATAAGAAAACGAGCCTTTAGCTGAATACCCAGCATCACCAGTCCAATCAAAGTTGAGTGTAACCGCGTGAACTGGGGCAGCTTTTAGTAAACCCAGGCTCATCACTACCCCAGCAGTAGTAGCAATACAAAGCTTTTGAGTTAATTTCATCAGAAAGGTTTTTCCAATTTAAGGATCTGTATAAAGCCGTATTGCAGATTATTGCATTTATTTGTTAAATAGATGTTAAATGCATCTTAATTGATAATTGGCATAACATAACTCTTGCCATTACAGCTAAATTGCGATCGCAGTTAAGACCAATAAAGAGTAAGTCAAAATAACGCCCAATTGCCTTTCACAAACTCTCGAATATCCATCGCTACATCCCCAGCACAAGATTGTGGTAAGTCATTTCCAGCATGGGCAATCATTTTCAACTCGATTTTTGGAGTTAGTTGGGCATAAACTTGACTCTTGGCTAAAGCATCTGGTGTATCAAGGCCACCTTGTAAAATTAACACTGGGACTTCGATCGCGTAAAGCCGTTTTTGTAATAATTCCGCCTCAATTTCTGCTTGTCGCCGTTTGAAAAGCAACTGACAAGCTATCGGGTAACGCAACAAATCTTGACGTAATTGCAAATCCTGTGTAATTTTTTCATGCCAACCCAGGATTTTAGTTAAGGTAATTAGCGATCGCAACAATTTAATCACTAATGGTGAATAATTCAATAATCGCCGCATCTTCCGACAATACTCTTCTTGCCCTGCTATCTCTACACCCTCAGGCGCTAACAACACCATACCATTAACTTTCTCTGGATACTTTAGGGCATAGCTAGCAGCAATCCAAGCCCCAAGAGAATGCCCCACTAAATAAACTTTTTCTAGCTTGACAGCTTGCACGAACTCAGCTAGACACTCAACTTGTAAATCAATCGAATGATGAATATTAGGATTCTCCGACTCACCAAAGCCTAATAAATCAGGTGCGAAGCAATGGAAATTTTCTGCAAGAAACTCCATCACAGATAACCATTGACTGCTATCATTCCAAGCACCATGTAAAAAAATTACAGGAATTTCTGCACCGGCTTCACGCCAAAATAATAGCCCTTGAGAAAGCTTTCTTCGGGAGTTACGGAATAATGTATCCATTTTAATTTAGTAGTTAACCTTAGCACCATAATAAATAGTCATTAGTCATTGGTCATTAGTCATTAATCTTTCGTGAACAAACAAAGGACAAATGACAAATGACAAATAACTAATAACTAATAACCAAATATTATTATGCCAATGTTGTCAAGCCATTCAAGTAGTCTTGCAACTGTCGAGTATGGTCGTGAGACATCTCTCCTGGAGGTAGAAAGTTGAGATCGAAAGCTTGGATTTCCATCACTTCCAAAACATCTTTAACTTCCATTGTCCCACGTACTTCAGCTTCAACCACAACACAAATTGAATGCATTCTAGGATCGCGGTCTGGAGAGGAGTAAACCCCTACTAAACGGTTGATTTTCACTAATTCGAGTCCAGTTTCCTCCATCAATTCCCGGCGGACTGTGTTGGGAACATCTTCTCCCCAATCCACAATACCTCCAGGTAATGACCAAAGGCCATTGTCGCGCCGTCGGATCAGTACGATCCGACCATCAGGTAAAATTGGGATGATACTAGTCCCAGTAATGGGATGACGAAATATAATACCCAATACTGTTTGTCCAATACGCCATAAGTTACGTGTGGACTGGACAGCTGAAGGAAAAAAAGCAATAACGTTCAATCTTCAAAATTAATGTGTTGTATTTAATATTTCTCTACCACTGACATCGGCTCAACTAATTAAAATTATGTCGAGTTTTATTTTATACAAAAATGTTTGTGGTTTGAGATTTAATTCCCACGATTTACGTAGAACACTCCCAATTCTAACATCAAGTTTCCAAACAAGCACTGTATTTATATATACATAATATTTGTTATTAGTTATTAGTTCTTTGTCCTTTGTTTATTCAGTAATGACCAATAACTAATGACAAAGGACAAATGACCAATCATTTAGTAATCTACATATATTTGAGATATTTAAATCTCAGAAACAATATTTTTTATCTAGGCTGCCAGCCAGATAATTCAATATTATTATTGACATAATAAGGTTGAATGCGGTAGACTAGAACACTGTTTAAAGCGTATAGATTAGTCACTAGGCTACAAGTATATCAATAACATTAGTAGCTGATATTGCCTACGTTATGCCTAGTTGCGATTTTTTTGTTGTTTATTAATGAGGTGAACATGGCTAAGCGCCGTAACCCGAAAAAAGAAAAGGCGCTACGGAACCAGGCATATGCCCGGAAGTTTCGTAAACGGACTACCACAGGAAGAATGCAAAGAAGGTTCCAACAAAGACCACCGAAGAGTGAGGAAGATGAGGGCGCAGCAGCAATTGATGCTGAGTAAGTTGCCTGTTAATATACTTACTTTTTAAGTCTTTTAGAATTTGGGGGCGTACACTTGTACGCCCTCAATTATTTTGGATTTTGGGGAGTAGGGAGTCGGGAGTCGGGAATGGGGCATTGGGGACTGGGGAAGAGGTGTGTCCGGTGTTGGAGGAAGGGGAGGAAGCATAAATTCTCTTTCCCCATTCTCTTTCCCCCCACACTCCCTCATCCCCCTCATCCCCCTCATCCCCCCACTCCCTACTCCCTCTCTTCCCCAATTTCAGCGCGGGCGGCTATGAGTGCTTCACGTACCTGTGTAAAGCCGGTGCCACCGTAACTGTTGCGGGCAGCCACGACTTGGCGGGGGGATATGGCTTGATAAATATCTGGGGCAAATGCTGGATGTAGTTGTTGCCACTCGTCCAATGTCAAATCTTTCAGGAGTTTACCTGCGGCAATACTGGTTTTTACGACTTTACCCACGAGATTGTAAGCTTCCCGGAAAGGGACACCCCGTGCTGCTAGATAATCTGCGACATCGGTGGCATTGGAAAAATCTTCGGTTACGGCTTCGGCTAAGCGCTGGGTACGAAATTCTAAGCCTTCCCCTAGCAAAATTGTCATTGCTTCTAGAGAGGCTTTGACCGTATTGACGCTATCAAATAAACCTTCTTTATCTTCTTGCAGGTCTTTGTTATATGCCAGGGGTAACCCTTTCATAATCACCAGCATTGCCTGGAGATGACCGAATACACGCCCTGTTTTTCCCCGCACCAATTCTGGGACATCGGGATTTTTCTTTTGGGGCATGATACTGGAACCAGTTGCACAGCTATCTTTGAGGGTGACAAAGCGAAATTCTTCAGATGACCAAAGAATCACTTCTTCTGCAAGGCGGCTGAGGTGAACCATGATTATGCTAGCAGCACACAAGAATTCGATCGCAAAATCGCGATCGCTCACTCCATCGAGGCTATTAGCATAAATTTTGTCAAAACTCAATAGTTTGGCTGTGTAATGGCGGTCAATGGGGAAAGTAGTTCCGGCTAAAGCACCACATCCCAAAGGTGAAATATTCACGCGGCGAGAAACATCACTGAGGCGTTCCCAATCGCGTTGTGCCATTTGAAAGTATGCCAGGAGATGGTGAGCTAAACTCACAGGTTGGGCGCGTTGCAGATGTGTATAGCCAGGAATTAAAGTTTCAACGTGTTTTTCAGCTATATTTAGCAGAATATCTTGAAATTGCCGCAATTGGCTTTTGATTTGTTGGATTTGGTCGCGGAGGTAGAGTCTAGTATCGGTGCCAACTTGGTCATTACGCGATCGCGCTGTATGCAGTTTTTTACCCACATCGCCGACAATTTCCGTCAATCGTCGTTCAACTGCAAAATGCACATCCTCAGCATCCACACCAGGCTGAAATTTTCCCTGGCGGTACTCTTGGCGAACTTCTTCTAACCCTGCAACTAGTTGCTCACCTTCTTCTTTGGAGATAATGCCCGTGTGAGCTAGCATCTTCGCATGAGCTTGAGAACCAGTCAAGTCATATTCGATTAATTCAATATCAAAATTTATACTGGCATTAAAACGAGCGATCGCTGGATGTAATGCTGATTCAAACCGCTGACTCCAAGTTTGTTCTTTAGTCATAGATATGAGGGGAATGAGGGAGAGTTAGGAGTTAGGAGTTAGGAGTTAAGAGTTATAAATTTTTGACTTCTAACTCTGTACAGACGCGATTAATCGCGTCTCTACTTCTAACTCTTGTACAGACGCGATTAATCGCGTCTCTACTCCTAACTTTTAAATTTAACCGTAGCTAGTTAGATTCCGAATGATATAGCCAATGACTAAACCAATCAACAATGCCCACACTTGACCTGTTTGTATAAAATGGTTCCAAGATTTTTGCATCTGACCCATCAAATCTGGGTCAGTAATTGTTTGGGCTAGTACTGTCAAATTTACAGGCAAATTCCAAAGAAACTGAGATATCAAATCGCTGTAATGGCTCATATTTGGTGATTGAGGAGTTGGTTAGCAAATTTCAGTCTCAGTTTATTTATGAAAAAATTACTGATACAGCAGATTTCAAGGAAAGTGAAATACATCACGATTCGTCTGTTACCCAGGTATAAAGCGTGTTTTACTCCTGAATTCTGTATTCTGAATTCTGAATTCTGCTGTAAATACTGAAATCTTGGGTATGACTTTAATGTCTTAACTCAAGATTCAAGGGATGCCAACCGCAATTTCTCGGCTGTCCGCAAAATTTGCCCTGCCAAAACTGCTGCGCCAAAACCATTATCGATATTCACTACACCTACTCCTGCTGCACAAGAGTTGAGCATTGTCAAGAGTGGTGCTAAACCGCCAAAACTTGCACCATAACCAATGCTGGTGGGTACGGCTATCACGGGACAATTCGCTAAACCAGCAACAACGCTGGGTAAAGCGCCTTCCATCCCCGCCACGACAATTAACACCGATGCCGAATCGATGAAGTGACGATTACTTAATAAACGGTGAATCCCTGCAACGCCCACATCCCAGAGGCGCTGTACTCGAAAACCAGAAAGTTCAGCGGTGATGGCGGCTTCTTCCGCAACGGCTAAATCGGCGGTACCAGCAGAAAGAATGCCGATTTCGCCGTGAAATTGTGGTTCGATGATAGGAGGAGCGATCGCACAAATTCGCGCCAATTCGTAATATCGCAAACCAGTAACTTTTGCTTGCAGTGCGCCATAAACTGCACTTTCAATGCGAGTCGCCATCACAACTGGGTTGCGGAGGCGCATCACCTCGATAATTTGAGCAATTTGATCGGGTGTTTTCCCAGGGCCCCAAATTACCTCCGGGAAACCGGTTCTGATTTGGCGATGGTGGTCAATTTTGGCAAATTCACCCACACTTTCATAGGTTAAGTCTTTGAGAGAGTCTAAGGCTATATCTGGAGAAACTTTACCATTGGCAACCGCTTCTAAGAGCGATCGCAAATTTTTTTCATTGGTCATTTGTGCTTTGTCCTTTGTCCTTTGTAATTTATCATTTGTCAAATAACTAATGACTAATGACCAATGACTAATGACTAATCAGTTACTTTCAGTTCGTAGAGGTTCCAGAATGGTCCACCAAGAGCAGTATACCGAATCCCTTGGAAGCGATCGCGGACTCCTTGCAAATTCAATCTTTCCACCAAATGAATAAACGGCAACTGTTCTGAAGCGATGCGCTGATATTCGTAGTAAATTTCTTTCCGCTTGTTTTCATCTAATACCTGTGCGCCTTTAATATAAAGGCTATCAATTTGTTTTTCCCAATCAGAAACTTCCCAGCCAGTTAGCGGCGGATCTCCAGGTTGTGCCCCTTGATTAAATGCGTGAGATGCTCCAGCAATTCTCCAGATATTGCTAGCACCGTGGGGTTCAATACCCCCTCCAGCAAACCCTCCAAGGTAACAATCCCAATTTTGTGTAACTTTCAGTTTTTCTAAATAAGAATTGAAACTGAGGATTTGCAAATCAACCTGAATCCCGATTCTAGCGAGATCTCGTTGAATTTGAGCAGCCATATCTCCTCTCACTTTTCTTTCGGAATTCGTCAAGAGTGTAAATCTGACTCGGTTGCCATCAGCATCCAAAAGTTGATTTTGGGCATTATATTTAAACCCAGCATCTAACAGTAACTTTTTCGATTTTTCTGGTTCATAATTATATACCTTTAACCCTTTTTCTGGAGGAAGAAAGTAGGGACTTTTCACATAAACAAATGAATTTTGTAACTCACCCAATCCTCGGTAAGCATTTATTTTCATTGTTTCGCGGTCTAGTGCATAGGCTATAGCCTGTCTAAATTCCTTTTGATTAAACCAGCGGGATTTGATGGGATCTACTAAAAAATTACCCTGAGAATTCTTAGCTTTATTGAGATTAAAAGAAATAAAAGTTGTACTTGTATCTGGTCCACCGTTATAAATTTTAAACTTCGCTCGTTTTTCTTCTCGTTTCAGCAAACTAAAACCTTCAGGAGGAATTTCTAAATCATCTAATTGTCCAGAGCGAAAACTAATCAATTGGTTTTCAGTGGATTCAATAATTTGCCAAACAATACGCTCAATATAAGGCTGAGGATTCCCCTGAGCATCTTTGCGCCAGTAGTATGGATTCCGTCGAAATATAACTCGCTGACTAGGAACATAACTTTCCATTACATAGGGGCCATTGCCAACAATTTGTTTCGGGTCAGTGCCTGTTCCCCACATAGAAATAAACTTAGGATTTCCACCAGATTCAGTTGTGCGAATCGCTTCCTGTAGAACGTGGGCTGGCATAATTGGGATACCACCTACATATCTTAAAAAAGGAGCAAATGGTTCTTGTATGGTGAATTCAACTCGACGTTCATCGATTTTTTTCACATTTGGTAAAGTGCCCTTTTCCCCAACTCTTAAAGCATCTTTTAAAGAAGTAGGAATTTTCGGATTGAGGTAGATTTCGTTATAAGTAAAGACAACATCATCAGTAGTCATTGGCTTACCATCTGACCACTTAATTCCTTCTCGCAGGGTGATTACAACCCGCTGTGCATCTTGAGAAACTTCCCAAGATTCTGCTAAACCAGGTTCTAGATTTGTAGTGATGGGATTTTCATTAATCAGTGAGTCATAGATAAAACCAAAAACGCTGTATGCTGACTCATTCAGAGCATAATTAAAAGTTGAAGGTTCACTCAAAACTGCGGTAACGAGTTGTGGCACTTGAGCAGCTGCGGTTTTGAAGTTACTTGGGTTGCAGGCAGTAAGTGTGAATGCTATTGTTGAAGTCAGAATTATTGACAACCAAAAATGTTTAATTTTAAAAAAGATGGATGATGATTTCATAGAATTAAATCTACTGTAATTGTGTCTAATTAGGGTCAATGCTCTGGGAGGTATAACGTGAGTTATTGCTGATACAAGATGGTTTGTAAATTATTTTAAATTCGCCAATAATGCCCGAACAACCTAACTGGTCTTATTCATAAAAATGATAGTTCTAAAAAAGTAAAAAAAAGCGCAGCAGAGTTTGTTAATTACTTTGCTTATCAATGATTTATTCTTCAAAAAAACCTCTAATATATTCTGTTTCTTTTGACATCATCCTATCGTTATTCTTGCAATAGTAAGACTACAGCATAAGCACATATACCTTCTTCTCGTCCAACAGGACCTAATTTTTCATTGGTGGTAGCTTTGATACCAATTTGATTCGGTTCTAATTCTAAAACTGTTGCTAGTTTGTCGCGCATCTTGTGAATATGCGGTTTTAATTTTGGACGTTCTGCCACTACCACCGAGTCAATATTTCCCACCTGCCAACCTTGCTTCCGAATTAGTTGATTTACTTGAGTTAATAGTATTAAACTATCTGCTCCCGCCCATTGGGGATCGCTAGGGGGAAAATAATGACCAATATCCCCCAAAGATAATGCCCCAAGCATGGCATCCATAATGGCATGGGTAAGTACATCAGCATCACTGTGACCCAACAAACCGAGTTCATGGGGAATTTGAATTCCTCCTAAAATTAAAGCGCGATCGCTCACCAGTTGGTGAATATCGTAGCCGTTACCAATACGAATTTTAGTCATTTGTCATTTGTCATTTGTCATTTGTCATCGGGAAGAGGCAGGGGAGCAGGGGGCGGGGGGCAGAGGGGAAGATTTTTTCCCCTGCTCCCTGCTCCCCTGCCTCCTCATCTCCCTCATCTCCCTCATCTCCCCCTGCCCCATTCCCCATTCCCTATTCCCCATTCCCCTTCCCCTCCTCCCATTTTTCCAGGAGATCGGGACGGCGATCGCGTGTTTTTTGAATTTGTTGTTCGTAACGCCAGCGTGCAATAGCAGCGTGATTTCCAGACAGCAATACCTCAGGCACTTTCAAGCCCCGAAAATTTGCTGGGCGAGTATATTGGGGATAGTCTAATAACCCCTCCTCAAAACTTTCTGCTGTCAAGGACTCTGTTTTGGCTACGGTTCCTGGTAAAAGACGCACTACGCCATTAATTAAAGCCATTGCTGGAATTTCACCACCAGTCAGAATAAAATCTCCTAAAGATACCTCACGAGTCACCAAATGCAGTACCCTGTCATCTACTCCTTCGTAATGCCCGCAAATCAGTACTAACTGATCGTAATTTGTTGCTAATTCTCGCAACAAAGGTTGATTAATCGTTTGGCCTTGTGGACTCATCAAAATCACTTCTCTTCGAGGTAGAGTCGGCAGCGACTCCACAGCATTGAAGATTGGCTCTGGCTTCATTAGCATCCCTACGCCGCCACCGTAGGGTTCATCATCGACCTTACGGTGTTTGTCAGTTGTAAAGTCCCGCGGATTAATCAGATGCACTTGGGCAATCTGTTTGGCTAAGGCTTTACCCAGCAACCCAGAGTTGAGAACCGAGTGAAAACAGTCAGGAAAAAGTGTAACTATATCAAAACGCACAGTAATTCGTATTCAAGGACACTAATCTTAAATTTGAATGTCTAGCAAACACAAGAAGCCAATGTTGGGTCAAACTACAGTTAAACTTTATCAATAGTATCTAAAAGTACCAGGAGTCTTGGATTTTAGATGGGATCTAAAGTTTTTCTAATTACTTAATTTATGTTTAAATGTTGTCACAACTACATTTAAATTAATAATCATATCAAGTTAACAACTTTCAGGATGCATCGAGCCAGCCTCAGAAAAAAGCGTGGTCTTACCTGTTCATCCCCAATGCCAAAGGGGAAAACTGACAATTTCATGCCAGTTTATTCTCTGGACTCAAATGCTAGGCAAACAAGTCGGCAGAACCGACGGCACTTGCTAACCTTTGGGAATACTAAGGGCGAACAACTTTGCGAAAGTTCAAGGGCGCAATGTCTCTCCAACGCACTGGCTCAAAAATGGGGGCAACCCCACCAAAGAAGTGTCCTCCCCAGCCTACTAAGTAAGGACTATTTTGCCAGTCTGGAAGTAGAAAGGTGAAAAACAAGGCGCTAGCAGCGGAGTTAGGGCAGCGGACACGTTTAAACTGAGGCATCGTGTGCGTTAAACAAGAATTTGGAACTGTAGCCCAGGAGAATCCAAACTTCACAAAAGTGTCCTCTCAAAAGTTGCAAAGCGCAAAAATCATGGCTGCTTCTGATCTTGTTTAAATTCACCTGAAGTTGTTGACAGGAGAAACACAATGCCGGAATTAAAAGCTAAATCGCTGGAAATGAGGACACCCCAAGCAACTAAAACCGCCGTTCTAGTTATCGGAGGCGCAGAAGACAAAGTTCACGGGCGCGACATCCTAAGAACTTTTTTTGGACGTGCCGGTGCTAGTAAAGGCTATATTACAATTATTCCATCTGCCTCTCGTGAACCCGCTATCATCGGTGGTCGGTATATTCGGATTTTTGAAGAAATGGGTGCCCAGAAGGTAGAGATTTTAGACATCCGCGAACGGGAACAGTGTGAAGCCTCCCAAATCAAAGCATCCTTAGAAGCCTGTAGTGGGGTATTTTTGACAGGAGGAGACCAACTGCGTCTCTGTGGCGTATTGGCAGATACGCCAGCGATGGAAATTATCCGGCAGCGGGTAAGGTCGGGGCAACTGACCTTAGCAGGCACCAGTGCCGGAGCGGCAGTGATGGGGCATCATATGATTGCTGGCGGCGGTAGTGGAGAGTCGCCAAATCGTTCTTTAGTGGATATGGCAACGGGTTTGGGATTTATTCCTGAAGTCATTGTTGACCAACACTTTCATAACCGCAATCGGATGGGACGGCTGATTAGTGCGATCGCAGCTCATCCCGATCGCTTAGGTATTGGCATTGACGAAGATACTTGTGCTGTGTTTGAACGTGATGGCTGGCTACAAGTTATGGGTAAAGGCAGTGTCACCATTGTCGATCCCACTGAGCTAACCCACACCAACGAACCTCACGTCGGTGCTAACGAACCCCTAACGGTGCATAACTTACGTCTGCATATCCTCAGCTATGGCGATCGCTTCCACCTGTACCAGCGCACTGTATTGCCTGCTGTACACCGAATCTCCAGCTGACGGGATAAAGTATCTGAGGTTACACTGAGTTGACCAGAAATTTTAGATTTGGGATTGGGGATTTTAGATTAAAACAGCTTTTTGGTTTATGGTTCGCCACAAAGTCGGCGAAACAAATCTCAAAAAAGCTCGTTTTGCTGCGTAGCGTTATCCCGACTCGGCTGACCTACGCTATCGTAAATCTAATGATTCAGAAAGCTAAGTACCCTTATGGTCTCTTTCAATCCAAAATCATCAATCTAAAATCCAAAATTGGTTGACCGCTCATTTATTTCTTGTTGTAGAAAAATGATGAGAATACCATGTAAAAAGAAAAAACTGTTTGCGATGAACAGTTTAGCGGTCAATTCCAGTAAGAAACTAGAATTTTGGTTCCGAATCTCCATCTACCTATTCCCATGAGAATCCTCAAGATCCAGACCTTACGCGGCCCAAACTACTGGAGCATTCGACGCCACAAGCTGATCGTCATGCGCCTCGATTTAGAAAACCTTGCCGAGACGCCCTCGAATGAAATCCCTGGCTTTTACGAAGGATTAGTTGAGGCGCTGCCAAGTCTGGAGGGTCACTATTGTTCCCCTGGCTGTCGTGGTGGTTTTCTGATGCGAGTGAGAGAAGGCACGATGATGGGCCACATCGTGGAACATGTAGCACTAGAACTCCAAGAATTAGCCGGGATGCATGTCGGCTTTGGCCGGACTCGTGAAACTGCTACCCCTGGAATTTACCAAGTAGTGATTGAGTACTTGAATGAGGAAGCAGGACGTTACGCAGGACGAGCAGCGGTGCGGCTGTGCCAGAGTATCGTCGATCGCGGCCGCTATCCCAAAGCAGAACTAGAGCAAGATATCCAAGACCTGAAAGACTTCAGCCGTGATGCTTCCTTGGGCCCTTCTACGGAAGCGATCGTCAAAGAAGCCGAAAAAAGAGGTATTCCTTGGATGGCTCTAGAAGCCCGCTTTTTGATTCAGCTAGGCTACGGCGTCAACCAGAAGCGGATGCAGGCAACAATGACTGACAACACCAGCATTCTGGGCGTAGAACTAGCTTGCGACAAAGAAGCCACCAAACGCATCCTCGCAGCCGCTGGTGCCCCAGTACCCAGAGGCACAACGATCAACTTCTTGGACGATTTGGAAGAAGCCATTGAATACGTCGGCGGCTATCCCATTGTGATTAAGCCCCTTGATGGTAATCACGGACGCGGTATCACCATTGATATCAGAACTTGGGAAGAAGCTGAAGCCGCCTATGAAGCTGCTAGACAAGTTTCTCGCTCAATTATTATCGAAAGATACTATGTTGGCCGCGACCACAGGGTACTGGTAGTAAACGGCAAAGTAGTCGCAGTAGCCGAACGCGTCCCAGCTCATGTCATTGGTAATGGCAGATCCACTGTCGCCGAATTGATTGAAGAAACAAACCTTGACCCAAATCGCGGCGAAGGACACGATAACGTCCTGACCAAAATTGAACTAGACCGCACCAGCTATCAACTCCTAGAAAGGCAAGGCTATACCTTAAACAGCGTTCCCCCAAAAGGTAGTATTTGTTACTTGCGTGCAACCGCCAATTTGAGTACAGGTGGCATTGCCGTAGACCGCACCGACGAAATCCACCCAGAAAATATCTGGTTGGCACAAAGGGTGGTAAAGATTATCGGTTTGGACATCGCTGGCTTGGATATTGTCACCTCCGACATTAGCCGTCCCCTACGAGAAGTCGATGGCGTGATTGTTGAAGTTAACGCTGCTCCGGGCTTTAGGATGCACGTCGCCCCTAGCGTTGGCATTCCCCGCAACGTCGCTGGCGCGGTGATGGATATGCTGTTTCCCAACGAACAATCTAGCCAAATTCCGATTCTCAGCGTCACGGGTACTAATGGCAAAACCACTACTACTCGACTCCTAGCACATATTTATAAGCAGACTGGAAAAGTAGTAGGTTATACGACTACTGACGGAACTTATATCGGTGATTACTTAGTAGAATCTGGCGATAACACAGGTCCCCAAAGTGCCCACCTGATCCTGCAAGACCCCACAGTGGAAGTAGCAGTACTAGAAACCGCTCGCGGTGGGATTCTCCGCTCTGGACTGGGTTTTGAAGCTGCAAATGTGGGTGTAGTGTTAAATGTAGCCGCTGACCACTTAGGAATAGGCGATATAGACACCATCGAGCAGTTAGCTAACCTGAAGAGCGTAGTCGCAGAAGCCGTATTTCCTGATGGCTATGCAGTGCTGAACGCCGACGATCGCCGCGTCGCCGCCATGTCAGAAAAAACTAAAGCCAACATTGCTTACTTCACCATGAATCCCGACTCGGACTTGGTGCGGAAGCACATTCAAAAGGGCGGAGTCGCAGCGGTATATGAAAATGGCTATCTGTCCATTGTCAAAGGCGATTGGACACACCGTATAGAAAGAGCAGAAAATATACCTTTAACAATGGGCGGGCGGGCGCCATTTATGATTGCCAACGCCTTAGCAGCAAGTTTGGCAGCCTTCGTGCAAAACGTCACAATTGAGCAAATTCGTGCTGGTTTGAAGACCTTCCGGGCTTCCGTGAGTCAAACACCGGGACGGATGAATTTGTTTAATTTAGGCAATTACCACGCCTTGGTGGACTATGCCCACAACCCCGCCAGCTACGAAGCTGTCGGTGCTTTCGTGCGGAATTGGACTACCGGACAGCGCATTGGCGTAGTTGGTGGTCCTGGCGATCGCCGTGATGAAGATTTTGTCACCTTAGGCAAACTAGCAGCGCAAATTTTTGATTACATCATCGTCAAAGAAGATGATGACACTAGGGGAAGGGCGCGGGGATCGGCAGCCCAGTTGATTATTCAAGGCATTAACGAAGTCAAGCCTGAGAGTCGCTATGAATCAATTTTGGATGAGACACAAGCGATTAACAAAGGCTTAGACATGGCACCAGATAATAGCCTGGTGGTGATTTTACCAGAAAGCGTGAATCGGGCAATTAAATTAATTAGAGGGCGTGGTGTAGTTAAAGAAGAGACACACCAACAAAATACTAGTACAGCGATCGTTGATTCCCAAAATGGAGTTGCACCTTCTTCTGTAGTCAACACATTGCTGTAGTCAAAAGTCAAGGGTTAAAAGTCAAGCAGCTAAAAGTTTTTCACCCTTGACCCTTGACTATTGTTTGTCTTGTTCCGGATTGGTTTCCTCACTGGGAGTTTTCATCTCCTCTTTAAAGCCGCGTAGGGTTTTACCCAGTGCAGTTCCCAGTTCCGGAATTTTTTTTGGACCAAAAATTAGAATAGCTACTATGGCAATTACACTTATTTCCGGCCATCCCAGTCCAAACATATAAGTTTCCTCTAGACTACCTGTAATTAACTATAAACATTCATGGGGAAAGAGGGTCTGAGAATGTGGATTCGGGCTAACCGCTAATCACAGCGATACATTCAATTTCCACCAACACATCCTTAGGTAACCGCGATACCTGGACACAAGCCCGCGCTGGGGCTGTATTTTCCGGGAAATATTTAGCATAAACGGCATTCACCGCCGCAAAATCATTCATATCAGCCAAAAAAACAGTAGTTTTCACCACATCTTCAAAAGTCGCCCCAGCTGCTGTGAGGATGGCTTCGAGATTAGCTATTACTTGCTCAGTTTGCTTTTTGACATCATCAGTGTAAACCACATCACCAAGGCGGGGATCGATCGCAATTTGTCCAGCTACGAATACAAATTCACCAGAAGCGGCGATCGCTTGATTATAAGGGCCGACTGGTGCGGGTGCGTTATCAGTACGAATTACTTTACGAGTCATAGATATCACTTTCTCTAACGATGCTACCTGTTTACCGATTTCTATTTGGGAGGCGATCGGTTTATAAACCTCTCCATCAGGCATTATCGCACCAGTTAGGTCAGCATCTTTAAACGTTGCCCCATAGATATTTGCGCCAGTTAAATTTGCCTTCTTCAGATTTGCACCATCAAGGTTTGCCATCATCAAGTTTGCATCTGAAAGACAGGCTCTTTCTAGATTTGCTCTTTGGAGACAAGCTTTATTAAGGTTTGCTTCTTTGAAGGAAACCCTGACTAAATCTGCCTCAGCTAAATCTACCTCTGATAAATTACATTTCTCTAAAGTGACTCCCCGAAGTTTAGCTTTCTGGAGATTTGCACCAGAAAAATTGACTTCAGTTAGCTTTACCTGAGTAAAGTTTACTCTAGTCAAGTCTGCCCCACTCAGGTTTGCATTATTCAAATTTGCACAACTTAAGTCGGCATCACTCAAATCTGCCCAACTAAGATTGGTTGAACAACCCTCTATTCCAACCAAATTTGCATTTGTTAGAGATGCTCTACTGAGATTAGTATTATTAAATTTTGCCCTAGTCAGAGTTGCCTCACTCAAATCTGCTCCATTCCAATTTGCACCAGATATGTTTATATCACTTAGGTCTGCACCTTTAAGGTCTATGCCTTGCCGATTTTTATCAAACTGCCGTCCCCCTGCTGCGTATTTTTCCAACAATTCCTCAGCATCCATAATGCACCTTTAAATACCACTGACACAGTATAATCACAAAAACTTTGTGTCACAGATATTCTTCTCCCCTCTTCCTTTGCGTCCTTTGCGTCCTTGGCGGTATCCTTCGGGAAGCCGCTTCGCGTCTACGTTCCCCTACCCGAACCTCGGACGTATCCCATAATGCCATCAGTTCAGCATCTCGATCGCACTCGTATAATACTGTTACGACAGACTGCAAAACATCATTTATGAATAAACCAGAATGAATATTAAAGAATTACTCCTCCAAGAAATTGAATCATCCTCAGATGTTCTACTAGCTCAAACCCTAGATTTTTTGCGTTTTCTCAAAACAAAACCAACAAGCGAGGAAATATCTCTTGACCTGTCAACGGAAAAAAATGATGATACTTCCAATCATCAAACGAAACCGGAAATACAGGAAGCAAGACCAATTCTTAGAGGCTCTAAAGCAGAAGACTTGCTAAAATTTGCCGGAACCTGGCAAGGGGATGACTTTGAGAAGTGCTTGCAGCTGGTTTACGAAACCCGTTCCCAGGCTGAATTTTAGCGATGTACCTCCTAGATACCAACCATTGTAGCCGGATCATTTTTGGAGAAACAAACGTCATTCGTCGCTTACAAGAACACATCGGCTTAGGGGTTGCAACTAGCGTTATTGTGCAAGGTGAACTCCTTTACATGGTGCAAAAATCTTCTCAACAACAAACAAATCTTCGCTTTGTCAGAACTTTTCTGCAAACCATTGATCTTTATCCTATTAGTAGAGAGGTTGCCGATATTTACGGTAGCCTCAAAGGAGAAATTGTCGAACATTTTGGTCCCAAAGACAAAGCAAAGCGTAGAAAGTTTACAGTTCAAGATTTAGGTTTTAGCGATAACGACTTGTGGATAGCATCAACTGCTCTGCACTATCACCTTATCGTTGTCTCAGGGGACAGCGATTTTCAAAGGATACAACAGGTGCAAGCCTTAGCATTAGAATCTTGGCTTTGACATCCTCCCAACACCAACCGATTCCTACAGAACATTTACCCAAACTGTATGGTAGAGAACGCCAGATATTCTTCTCCCCTCTTCTCTCTGCGCTCTCTGCGCCTCTGCGGTTCGTCCCTCTACCCCAACCTCGGACGTATCCCATAATGCCGATATCGCCAATAATCCTGCAAAATGCGATCGTGGTCAAAACATAAATTACTCGGCACACGCCAAGACTCAAAAATTCCTACACCCTTAGCATCATCCCCAGCTAGAGGTTCCCCCATCGCCGTCGCCAAAAACACAATGCTAATGGTATGCTGACGCGGATCGCGATTGGGGTCAGAATACACCAGTAATTGTTCAATTAATTCCACCTGCAAACCCGTTTCTTCCTCAGCTTCCCGCCGTGCCGCCACTTCCACCGCTTCTCCATAATCCACAAAACCGCCAGGAATAGCCCAACCTAAGGGTGAATTATGTCTTTCAATTAACACTATTGGCCGATGAGGTCGATCTACTAGTTCAATGATGATATCAACTGTCGGTGCAGGATTTCGGTAAGACATGGAATTTTAGATTTTGGATTTTGGATTTTGGATTAATCGGGTTTGAGGCAAATGACAAATGACAAATGACAAATGACCTGACTTGATTCACCCTGCAAATACTGATGTGTGATAAATTCGATGCGATCGCGTAGCATTTTGTTGTGGCGATCGCTTGCTCCTATAATTCAGGTTAAATATGCCTTTTCCTAGATCTAGTGGCATTTTGCTGCATCCTACTTCTTTTCCCAGTCGATTTGGCATTGGGGATTTAGGTTTAGAAGCTTATCGCTTCATTGATTTTCTCAAAGAAAGCTATCAACAATATTGGCAAGTTTTACCTTTAGGACCCACCGGATACGGCAATTCCCCGTATATGTGCTACTCAGCAATGGCGGGAAATCCTCTACTCGTTAGCCCAGAAAAATTGCTAGAAGAGGGTTTGCTAGTTGAAGAAGACTTTGCTAATTTACCAGCATTTCCGGTGGAAAAGGTAGATTTCGATCGGGTTGTCTCAATTAAAATTGGGCTACTCAAAAAAGCCTGTGAAAACTTTAGAGCCAATGCTACGCCTATCCAGCAGAAAGAATTTGCAGGTTTTTGCGACAGCAAAGCTTATTGGCTAGATAATTATGCCTTATTTATGGCATTGAAGGATGCTAACGAGGGTGCAAGCTGGCATACATGGGAGCCAGAATTTGTCAAGCGTGAACCCGAAGCATTAGATCGGGTACAGCGTCGCCTCAATGGAGAAATTTTTTATTACAAGTTCATCCAATTTGAATTTTTCCGCCAGTGGTCTGACCTGAAAAGTTACGCGAACATGCGCGGTATAGACATTATCGGCGATATCCCCATTTACGTAGCTCACGATAGTGCCGATGTATGGGCGCATCCCGAAATTTTTGTCTTAGACGAAGAGACAGGAGTTGCAGCTCAAATGGCGGGAGTTCCACCAGATTACTTTAGCGCCACCGGTCAATTGTGGGGTAACCCGGTTTATAACTGGGAGGAATTGCAAAAACAAGACTTTAAGTGGTGGGTACAGCGCTTTGAGGCCATGCTGGATTATGTGGATATAATTCGCATTGACCACTTCCGAGGCTTCGAGGCTTATTGGTCAGTACCCCAAGGTGAAGAAACAGCCATGAATGGCGAATGGGTGGAAGCGCCTGGAGAAGCTTTTTTTGAAGTGATTAGGCAGAAGTTGGGCAAGCTACCCGTATTGGCCGAAGATTTGGGAGTAATTACACCAGAGGTAGAAGCACTCCGAGACAAGTTTGAATTTCCCGGAATGAAAGTTTTGCAATTTGCCTTTGGTTCCGATCCCACTAATCCGTTTTTACCATTCAATTACCCGCGAAATGCTGTAGTTTATACCGGGACTCACGATAATGACACAACCATAGGCTGGTTCAACAGTGCTAATGACAACGAAAAGCAAAACTTATTGCTTTATTTAGGTTGTATCAGTCCCGAAGGGGTCCACTGGGATTTAATTCGACTAGCATTGAGTTCCATAGCCAATCAAGCGATTATTCCTTTGCAAGATGTTTTTGGATTAGGAAACGAAGCGCGGATGAATTTTCCTAGTACCGCTGAGGGTAACTGGGGATGGCGCTATCAAGCAGGGGCGCTAACAGAGGAATTAAGCTCAAGGCTAAAAGTTCTCACCAGACTTAATGGACGCGCCCCGGAAGAACACTGAGGAATAGGTGATAGGGAGAGGGGGGAGAGGAGGGAGATGAGGGAGAAAATACTACATCATCCCCCTCATTCCCCTCATCTCAGAACTTAGGTTTAGCAGCCGCAATCCTAATTTCTTCTTCTTTCCCCAGTTCTCCCATTTCTTTGGCTTTCTCCTGATTAACGCTCATCAAGACACCACCAGCATTATCAGTTTTAACTGTTAATTGCTCTTGGGCTTTCCAAATCCGGTGAGTACCCTCTGGTAGAGTACCCTCAAACTCGGTTTTGCCATCAGCTACTACGCGAATCCATGATGACGCTTTCAAGGTAACACCAATTTGTACAGCCTCTTTCTGTTTGGTGTCGCTGACAGGTTGAACTTGTAGTGACTGTTTTGGTTTGGTTAGTTCTGGTTTAACTATTTCTGGTTTAACAATGGGCTTTTGTTGTGGGTATGGCCCAGTTTCGCTATTACTTGCTTGTAGTACGGCGTTATTTAATAAATGAGATAAGCCATTCACAGAGCATAAAATTAGCAATATGTAAAGAAAGTAAAGATGAATAGGACGTAGTTGATTCAAAGGTGAAGTATTAGCCGTAGGTAGGGAGTTTACCTGTGCAGAATCGATCGGAAAAGTGTCAGCAAATTCGGCTCCATTCAAGCCCAGTGCGTCAGCAAATTGTCTGATTAAACCCTGAATATAAACTGGTTCTGGGAGATCGTTTAAATTACCTTCTTCGATCGCCTGCAATAATCGTCGGGGAATCATGGTCAATATAACCACTTGTTCTAGAGATAGACCCTGTTCTTGACGTGATGCCCAAAGTTGAGCGCCTATTTCTGCCAACTTTTGAGATCTTTGTTGCTCTAATGAAAGTGGTAGCTGCTGATTATTTTTCTTTCTTGGCCATTTCATGCCTTCTGACACTCCTTAACTCAACTAAATCTTTAATAGGTTGCTTGAACAAGAATTCAGAAGCTAGAATTCAGAATTCAGAATTCAGAATTCAGAATCCAGTATAAATTTGTAGCTCTTTTTATGAAGAATAAACCGGTTTAAAACCCCTAAACAAATCTACGATTTGGTGAGCCATTACTGCAAGAAAATTTCCTTGTGTAGGTGATTAGCGCATTTAAGCGCTACTAAGTCAGACCCTACGCATAGTTGCTAACACAACGCTTACAAGCGTCACCCAAAGGGCGATCTACAATTTGGCAGTCTCAAGCCCCACCTACTTAAATTCCGAATTCTGACTTTTGTTAGCGCAGCGGGGCGTAGCCCATTCTGACTCCTGAATTCTGAATTCTGAATTCTGACTCCTGAATTCTGACTCCTGGCTTATTTGCTCTCGCAAAAAGTCAATTTCACGATCTTTAAGGAAACGATATTTACCCTCTGACAAAAAGGGTTCTTTTGGTGTTTGTAATTGAATTGAGCCGATCGCACTCCGATGCAGTTGGATTACTGGGTATCCTAATTGTTCTGCTATCCGGCGAATTTGGCGATTTCTTCCCTCCTGTAAGACAATTTCTAAAAGACTTCCTTCTCCACAACGTTTTATCATCTGTACCTTAGCGGTTCGTGTTTTTCTACCATCCAATACCACACCCTGACGCCACATCCGCAATACTGCTTCTGGAGGATTTCCTTTTACCAAAACGCGATATGTCTTGGAAATGCTGTGACGTGGATGAGTTAGTCCAAATGTCAAGTCTCCGTCATTTGTCAGGATTAATGCTCCTGTGGAGTCTGCATCTAGACGCCCAACTGGATGAATACCTGAACCCTCTCGTAATTTTTTCGGTAATAGATCCAGAACTGTTGGTCTTTGGTGAGGATCGTAGCAAGTTGAAACGACTCCAGCGGGTTTGTGCAACAACAGATAAATCAAAGCTGGACGCTGCTTTGGTGATACAAGCTTGCCATCAATAGCGATCGCATCTTTTTCGGGATCAACTTTTTGACCTAAATGTGCCAATACCCCATTGATCCGCACCCGTGATTGCCTAATCATTTCTTCAGCTTCACGACGTGAGGCAATACCCCATTGAGCGAGAATTTTTTGTAACCGTGCCTCCATGTAGAAATTGCTGATTTACTATTAACTATTAAATGATATTTGCATTTTGTAGTGACTAGGCATAAATGTTACATTTAAGGGCAAGTTTTAAATTCCTCAGTTGTTGAGCAAATACTTATAAACTCCAGTGGTTAGATGTCAGAGCAAAATTCCCAAACAACAAATGTAAACAAAATCCGAATAATTACGCAAGTACTCACGACAGCATTAAAGCTGTGGTTGAGGGCGCAAGTCAGCCAGATATCTGAACTAGAAGTAGAGATTAAAGCCAGCGATCGGCAAATTATCTCTGGACGGATTCCTTCGGTATCTATTTTTGCTAGTCATGCAGTTTATCAAGGACTCCTTATTACAGAAATTCGATTAATCGCAGAAAATATTCAGGTCAACATCGGGTCAATACTCAAGGGAAAGCCGTTGCGACTGTTACAAATAGTACCAGTTGTTGGCGATTTGACCATAGACGAGAAAGATCTCAATGCTTCTCTCTCATCTGAATTATTATCGACTGCTTTAAGCGATCTACTGGTTAAGGTTTTACCAACATATTGCCCAAAAACGCAACCTATTAATTGGCAAGAAATTATTCTTGAGAACAACCGAATTATACTGCTCGGTTTTAGAGTCACCAATAGTGAAACAACACCTCTCAAAATCTGTCTAGGCTTGCAGTTACTCAATGGTCATGAGTTGCAACTGACACATATCCAAATCAAGGATGACCAGAAAGATTTATTCCAAGACAATCACGAGTACAATTTCGATCTTGGCTCAGATGTTGATATCCAAGAACTAACGCTGATCCCAGGTAAGTTATTGTGTCGTGGGCGGATTAACGTTAATCCGTAAAAGGGCATTGGGCATTGGGAAGAAGCAGGGGGGCAGGGGGCGGGGGGCAGAGGGGAAAATTTTCTCCCCAAGCTTTGAGCAAGAACTGCTCCCCATCTCCCTCATCTCCCTCATCTCCCTCATCTCCCTCATCTCCCTCATCTCCCCCTGCCCATCTCATTCTACGATCAGCGGCAAAAGTAGGGTTACGAAATAGTAAACCAAAGGTGCTGTAAAAATATAACTATCAGTACGGTCTAAAATACCACCGTGGCCAGGGATTAATTGTCCAGAATCCTTGACTCCAGCATCGCGCTTGAGCATAGACTCGGTAAGATCCCCTAAAAGGCTAGCAATGCCAATCAGCAAACCCAATGCTAAGCCAGTAAATACAGATCTAGGCAAGTGCAGATAATAGGCTCCAGCTAAAGCTACAGCAACACTGGAAGTAATACCAAAGACAGCACCTTCTACGGTTTTTTTCGGACTAATCTCAGACAAACGGGTTTTGCCAAAGAATTTGCCGATTGTGTAAGCACCGATATCAGCTGCCCAAATACATAACAAAGTCAGCAGTGTTGCCGTCAAACCTTGTGGTAGAGAGGTGGAATTTGCCTTTTGCCAGAAATCTCCCCAGGTTGTAGGCCAGTAAGCTCCTAAAGGGAGATTGCTAAAAGCGGCACTATCAATTGCTCGCAACCGCACCCAATAACTCGGTAAATAACCTACGTAAAATAGCCCCATAATCGAAGCGGAAATGTCGGCAATGGTGGCAAATTTCGGTTGAAACAGCAGGTAAAAACAAATCAGCGTGCCTGCTATTGGCATCACAGCATCAGCTAAACTGCCATCAAGGGTACAAATCACCAGCAAGACTTGGCTAGCAGCCATAGTGGTTTTAGCAGCGGGAGCAATGCCTCTGGCTCGCACCAAATTAAAATATTCTTGTTGACCCAAAAAGACAACAACTGCAAACATGATGGTAAAGTACCAACCCCCCAAAAGGGTTGCAGACAGAGCAAGAGCGATCGCAATAATTCCACTAATAATCCGAGACCAAGGCATAGAAGTATTGGGTACTGGGGATTGGGGATTGGGGATTGGGGACTGAGGCATGGGGCGTTGGGTACGATGAGTGCTGAGTTAGGAGTTAGGAGTTAGGAGTTAGGAGTTAAAAGTTAGGAGTTAAGAGTTAGGAATTCTCCCCATCTCCCCATCTCCCCATCTCCCTATGCCCCATGCCCTAGTCCCCACTCCCTAATCCAGTTTCTCACCACTGAGGATAAAAATGGGATCGACGGCGATAAAGGTTTGAGAAAAGCCGCGCGTTTCTAGGCGGTTAACGGCAGATTGAACGACTTCGATATTTCTAGCCCTTAATAGGGAAAAACTCTGGGAAATGGCATACAGACTTTCTAGATTAGCAGCTGTGGCTACAACCCGACCTGATGGCGGTAAATATTGCCAAGCAGCTTGCAGAATTTCTTGAATGGGGCGTCCTCCCTCAATACAAACCCGGTGAGGGGTTACCTTGAGATCCTGCAAACACTCTGGGGCACTACCTTCAATGACTTCGACGTTTTTCACTTCAAAGCGATCGCAGTTACGCTTAATTAGATTAGCTACTTCTTCATCCCTTTCGACAGCGATAATCTTTCCTTTTGGACACAGCAATCCCACTTCTACAGGAATTGTACCCGTTCCAGCACCAATGTCCCACAACACCGAATCTGGTTGTAGCCGCAGTTGAGAAATTAACAACAGTCGGACTTCTCGCTGGCTCAGGGGAATTCCTGGCAAATGCTCGAATAATTCATCGGGAATACCAGGAGTAATATAAGGCCAAAGTTGGGAAGGCATAGAATTACGTAATTATACTAAAGATATTGGCAAACCAAATTGAAAAGCCATAAGCTATGAAGATTTTTCTTTCTTTAGCCTCATAACAAACCATAATGATTGGCGAAATATTAGGCGAACTTTACGAAGTTCAGCAGCTATTAGGAAAAAAAGCAGGGCGGCGGACGCTGTTAGCTCGTGACTTGAAAACTCAGAAATTAGTCGTTATCAAGTTACTCTCTTTTAATAGTGACTTTGAATGGGATGATCTCAAGCTGTTTGAGCGGGAAGCCCAAACCCTAAAATCTTTATCACATCCCTCTATTCCTGAGTATTTAGACTATTTTGAAGTAAATTTACCTACAATCAAAGGATTTGCTCTAGTACAGAGTTATATCCCAGCACAAACTTTAGAGCAATACTTACAAACTGGGCAGACTTTTACGGAAGCTGAAATCAAACAGATAGCCAAAGCTGTTTTAGAAATTCTTATTTACTTACATGGGTTGCATCCGCCTGTAATCCATCGCGATCTTAAGCCTAGCAATATTTTATTGGGCAATCGCTCTGGGAATAGTGTCGGTGAAGTTTATCTGATCGATTTTGGTTCGGTGCAGACTATCCTCGCTACAGAAGGTGGGACTAGGACTGTGGTGGGAACCTATGGCTATATGCCACAGGAGCAATTTGGTGGGCGCACCGTTCCGGCTTCCGATCTTTATAGTTTAGGCGCGACGTTAATTTATTTGGTGACGGGTACTCACCCAGCGGATTTACCCCAAAAGGATTTTCGCATTCAGTTTGAACAAGTGGCTAATCTCAGTCCCAGCTTTACCAATTGGTTAAAGTGGATGGTTGAACCCAGTTTAGAACGGCGTTTGAGTTCTGCATCTGTGGCGATGTCTACGACGGGCTTTGCCTACGCAGTTTTAGAGAAACCAGAGTCGAGAAACTCGCCTGTTTTGGTTATTGGCAAGCCACATGGGAGTAAAATTCAATTAACAAAAAATCAGGATTCTCTAGAAATTATCATTCCACCAGCTGGTTTTGATTTATCAATAGCATTCACCGGTTTATTTGCGATCGCCTGGAATTCATTTATCCTATTTTGGACAATTGGCGTTCTCTCGACCCCCTTTCCCGCCAACATTCCCTTTGCTTTGTTCTCGCTTCCCTTTTGGGGCGCTGGATTTTTTATGGTGTACACATTTTTCTTTCATTTATTTGGACGCATTTGCTTACGCCTAAATTCCCAGCAAATTACTCTAACCGGAGAGTTGTTTGCTTGGAAATTTTATCGTCCCCAGAAATCCCCAACAAAAAGTATTACCAAGTTGGTTTACATTCCAAAACATTTTACTCAAGACTCCCAAGGCACTAGAATTGCCGTTCCAACACAATTGGATATTTGGACAGGAGTAAAAAAATATCAACTTGGGAATATTACTGCTGCTATTAAATCTGAAGCGGAACTGGAATGGTTAGCTTATGAATTAAGCGATTGGTTGGGCATACCAATTACTAGAGCATAGAGCAAAAATCACTCTTAAATTTAATTTTTAACGTTACGTGTAAGTCAGCACCCCCAATGTATTTATAGGTTGGGGATATATTTAGTTCGGGGAATGTCAAAAATCTAGATAAAACTCAGTTAATTATCTCTCAACAAACGCGATCGCCTCTACAACTTTGGGAATACTGAAATTAAGTACCCTAGAGGAGTATTAAAAATGGCAGAAAATCGCGTCAGTGCCAGCTTAACCCCAGCAGATAAGTATGCAGTCATGCAAGCGATATCCACTATTCGGGAAAAGTTACCATTTTTGATTGATTTGACCCCCGAAGACCGAAGAACAATGCTAAAAATGGGAGATAAAAGTCGGGCTTTTGTTAGCAAAGCCTTGGAAGTAGCGACACAAAACCCTAACTTTTTGCCTCGTTCTTTTGATTTGGAAGAGATGCGCCGGGACTTGGAAATATATGAGGATTTGTATCCCGTACTTTTGTCTCTAACACAACTACAAGAATTGGTAGATGACACCTGTATAGCCGCTGCTAGCGAAGCTTACGCCGCAGCATTAGCAGTTTATAGCTATGCCAAAGCTAGCGGTGATGTCACAGGATTAGATGCAGTAATTGATGAGATGGGACGCAGGTTTAACCGCCGTTCTAAGAAAAAGCAACCCGAAGTCCCAGTAAGCTAAAGTCTAAACTAGACAATTACAGCAGTTGTCAATTTCGATAGAATACACGTTATTTGTAGGGGCGCACAGCTGTGCGCCCCTACCACGTTTTGTATCCAAAGATTTTTAAAACCCGCCTGCGCGGATTTTGTCTCTGTAGCGGCAATTTCTATAGCGCATCTCGTTTATCTAAAATACACTTTGACCTCTCTCCAAACCTCACCCCTACAAGGAGAAAGGCTTTGAATCTTACTCCCCTTCCCTTGTAGGGAAGGGGCTGGGGGTTAGGTTTATATTAGACTCCACCGAGAAGCGCTAAGTCGCCAGGGCATTTTTGAGCCTCAGAAGGTCAACTTTGAGCCTCAGAAGGTCAACGTCGAGCCTCAGAAGGTCAACGTCGAGCCTCAGAAGGTCAACGTCGAGCCTCAAAAGGTCAACGTCGAGCCTCAGAAGGTCAACGTCGAGCCTCAGAAGGTCAACGTCGAGCCTCAGAAGGTCAACGTTGAGCCTCAGAAGGTCAAAGTTGAGCCTCAGAAGGTCAAAGTTGAGCCTCAGAAGGTCAACATTGAGCCTCAGAAGGTCAATGCATAAAAATTATCTAAAAAAAATTTCATAAATTCCGAAATACACCTTGTATATTTAGTAATTATTTTGTAAGCATTAGCACCCCAAGATTTAATCTTGTAATGAACCCACAAAACAAGCCCAAAAACCTACAAGATATTATTAAGCAACGTCAGCAATTAGGTTTTGTGGGTCGTGAAGACCAAATAAACCAATTTCGGCAAAATCTAACATTACCCCCAGAAGACACTCGCCGTCATTTTTTGTATAACATTTGGGGTGAAGGCGGGGTTGGTAAAAGCACACTTGTACGACAGTTTCGCAAAATTGCTGAAGAAGCAAAAAATATTACGGCTTATATAGATGAAGCCGAGAAAACTGTACCAGAAGTTATGGGTCGTCTAGCTGAAGACTTGGAACGGCAAGGTCATAAGTTGCCGCAGTTTGCCGAACGCTACAAAGTTTACCGTCAGAAGCGCCAAGAATTAGAAACCGATCCCGATGCTCCTCAAGGTTTTTCGGCTTTTGTGGGAAAAACTGTAGTTAAAACTGGTGTGCGTCTGGCGCGTCGAGTTCCCGTTGGCGGTGCTGTATTTGACTTTGTAGATGAGGATGCTTTGGCTAGCCAAGCTGGAGAATGGGCTTCTTATGTTGCTAAGAAAATCACAAATAAAGATGAGGTGCGGTTAGTTCAAGAACCTGTGGAAGTCCTGACCCCACTATTTTTACGAGATATTTTTAAAATTTGTGAGAAAACTGCTATTGCCTTGTTTTTTGATACTTATGAACGCACCGGGGAATTCTTAGATAACTGGTTACGAGAAATTCTAGAGGGTCGCCACGGTGAAGTATCTTTCAATATATTGATAACTATTGCTGGTCGGCAGGAATTAGATAAAAATTTTTGGACAAGCAACGAGGGGTTAATAGTTAGTTTTCCTCTGGAACCTTTTACAGAAGAAGAAACCCGAAAATATCTCACTCGCAAAGGCATCACTAACAGTCAGCACGTTGAAGAGATTTTACGCCTTTCTGGAAACTTGCCCTTACTAGTGGCAATGCTAACAGACGCTTATCAAAATAACCCTAACCAAATAATTGAGCCGAGCAGCAGTGCTGTAGAAAGATTTTTAAAATGGGTTGATGAACCCAAACGGCGACAAATTGCTCTCGATGCTGCCATTGCTCGGTGCTTGAATCGGGATATTATCGCTCAGTTGAGAGGAGAACAAGAAGCTGATGAGCTATTTACTTGGCTCAAAGAAATATCCTTTGTCAACGAACGTACCGACGGCTGGGCTTATCACGATGTCGTCAAAATGCTAATGTTACGCCACAAGCGCCTATCATCACCGCAGGGTTGGGCTGAGATACATGGCAAGCTGGCAAATTACTACGACACCCTGCGGAACGATCTGCAATTAGAAGAAGAGAACAAACAGCGCGATCCTAGCTGGCAAAGTCACACTTTAAATGTGTTGTACCACAGCTTATGTCAGTCACCGCAAAGGAATTTATCTGTAGCTCTCAATGAATTTCTTGCTGCACTCAACAATCAACGCAAATTTGCCCAACAATGGGCAGAAACAATGTTTCAGGCTGGTAAAGATGTGGATTCTTCTGAAATTCAGCATTGGGGTGAGCAATTAACTAATGGGTTAAAAGCCTTTGAGGAAAAATTTTACCCAGTTACATTAGAAATGTTTACCGCAGTCGTACAAAATTCTAGGATTGAAGTTAAATGGCAACCTATTGCTTTAGGTTGGCGCGGTATAACTTACCGTAACATGGAGCGTTACGCAGAAGCTCTACAAGATTTTGACCACGCAATTGAACTTAACCCCAAAGATGACTGGGCGATTGCATGTCGCGGTGTAACTTACCGTAACATGGAGCGTTACGCAGAAGCTCTACAAGATTTTGACCGCGCAATTGAACTTAACCCTAAAGATGACTGGGCAATGGCAAGTCGCGGTGTAACTTACCGTTTAATGGGGCGTTACGCAGAAGCTCTACAAGACTTTAACCGTGCAATTGAACTTAACCCCAATGAACTTAACCCCAAATTTGACTGGACGATGGCAAATCGCGGTCAAACTTACCGTTTAATGGGGCGTTACGCAGAAGCTCTACAAGACTTTGACCGTGCTATTAAACTTAACCCCAAATTTGACTGGGCGATAGCAAATCGCGGTGAAACTTACTGTTTCATGGAGCGTTACGCAGAAGCTCTACAAGACTTTGACCGTGCTATTAAACTTAACCCCAAATCTTACTGGGCGACCAGACATCGCGGTATAACTTACCTTAACATGAAGCGTTACCCACAAGCCCTAAAAGATTTTGACCGCGCCATTGAACTTAACCCCAAATCTGACTGGGCGATCGCACTTCGTGGTCAAACTTACTTAATGCTTAAACTGTACACTGAAGCTTTTGCAGATTTCAATTGCGCTATTGATTTAAAATCTGAAAGTAATTGGTATTTATATAATCGCGCTTTAACTTACCTAGCCCTTAATCAACCAGACAAAGCACGAACTGACCTAGTGCTTGCCATCAATCTTGCTAAACAGCATTACGAAAAAGATCCTAAAGACTGGTGTAATGCGTTTAACTTAGCCCTTTACTATTTGGCTGCTCAATATAATCAACCAGCAGAGCAGTTATATCGCTATGTTTTATCTCAAGGTGCTTCCTTAAAGCGTATTCATGGAGCTATCCAAGACCTAAATAATTTTTTAACTGTGTTTCCTAACCACGTGCAGGCTACATCTATGGGAGAGTTGTTGCAGTCTTCTCTAACTGAGGTCGTGTAATTTCTACTACAAATATTAAGCGATGCCTGGGTTGAGCTACGCCCAATACGTTTTGGTTAAGGTTTTTTCATCAAAATTCTAGATCCCAAAGACCCGATAAATCGCCGTCTCTACAAAGGATTGATTATTAGACATCTGGTGAAATTAATTCTGTGTTACCCGAAACCCTTGTAGAGACGTAGCATTGCTACGTCTCTACATTCATTTTCACGCCTATGTCTATTGTAGAGACGGCGATTTATCGCGTCTCTTACTCAATTGCTCAACTTTGAACCTCAGAAGCTCAACTTTAAGCCTCAGAAGGTCAACGTCGAGCCTTAGAAGCTCAACCTTGAGCCTCAGAAGGTCAACGTCGAGCCTTAGAAGGTCAACCTTGAGCCTCAGAAGGTCAACTTTGAGCCTCAGAAGCTCAACTTTGAGCCTCAGAAGCTCAACTTTGAACCTCAGAAGGTCAACTTTGAGCCTCAGAAGGTCAACTTTGAACCTCAGAAGCTCAACCTCGAGCCTCAGAAGGTCAACCTTGAGCTTCAGAAGGTCAACTTTGAGCTTAAATCAATTTTAAATGCCAAAATTATGTAAAAAAAGTCCGATAAATTCCGAAATAGAGCCTGTATCTTTAGTAGTTATCTAGTAAACATTAGCGCCTCAAAATTAAATCTGGTAATGAACCCACAAAACAAGCCCAAGAGTTTACAAGATATTCTTAAGCAACGTCAACAATCGGGTTTTGTGGGTCGTGAAGACCAAGTAAACCAATTTCGTGAAAACTTGGCTTTACCGTTAGAGAATGACCGCCGTCGTTTTTTGTTTAACGTTTGGGGAGAAGGCGGGGTTGGTAAAAGTACACTGTTACGCCAGTTTCGCAAAATTGCCGATGAAGCAAAAATTATCTCGGCTTACATCGATGAAGCTGAAAAAACTGTACCAGAAATTATGGGGCGTTTGGCCCAAGAGTTAGAACGCCAAGGTCACAAACTACCGCAGTTTACAGAACGCTACAAAGTTTACCGTCAAAAGCGCCACGAATTAGAAACCGATCCTCAAGCTCCTCAAGGCTTTTCGGCGTTTGTCGGCAAAACTATGGTAAAAACAGGCGTGCGTCTAGCGCGTCGAGTTCCCGTTAGTGGTGCTGTATTTGATTTTGTAGATGAGGATGCTTTGGCTAGCCAAGCGGGAGAATGGGCATCATATATTGCAAAAAAAATTACCAATAAAGATGAAGTGCTATTAGTTCAAGAACCTGAACAAGTGCTGACCCCGCTATTTTTGCAAGATATTTTTCAAATTGCTGACAAAACTGCTATTGCCTTGTTTTTTGATACTTACGAACGCACGGGAGAATTTCTAGATAACTGGCTGCGGGAAATTTTGGACGAACGCCACGGTGAAGTATCTCTCAATATATTGATAACTATTGCCGGTCGCCATGAATTAGATAAAAATCATTGGGCACCTTACGAGGGGTTAATGATTCGTTTCCCTCTGGAACCGTTTACAGAAGAAGAAGCCCAACAATATTTAACTCGCAAAGGCATTACTAACAGTCGCGTTGTTGAAGTAATTTTGCGCCTTTCTGGAAACTTGCCCCTGCTAGTAGGAATGCTAGCAGATGCTCATCCCAATGACCCGAACCAAGTATTTGAACCTAGCAGTAGTGCTGTAGAAAGATTTTTAAAATGGGTTGATGACCCCAAACGGCGACAAGTTGCTCTCGATGCTGCCATTCCTCGGTGTTTGAATCGAGATGTGATAGCCAAGTTAAGAGGAGAAAAAGAAGCAGATGAGCTATTTACTTGGCTCAAAGAAACATCCTTTGTCAACGAACGTACCGATGGCTGGGCTTATCATGATGTGGTGAAAACGCAAATGTTACGCCACAAGCGCCTTTCATCGCCGCAAAGTTGGGCTGAGATACATAGTAAATTGGCAGACTATTACGACACGCTAGGTAACCAATTGCAATTGGAGGAAGTAAAAGCTTGGCGCGATAAAACTTGGCAAACCTATAAGCTCAATGTTTTGTATCACCGCTTATGCCAATCACCACAAAAGTACTTACCTGTAGCTCTCAATGAATTCCTTGCTGCTCTCAAAAATCAACGGAATTTTGCCCAATTGTGGGCAGCAACAATGCTTCAGGCTGGTAAAGATGTCGATTGTAGCGAAGTTCAGCGTTGGGGCGAGCAACTAGCCAATTGGTTAAAAGCCTATGAAGACAAACATTATGAAGCTGCGGCTCAAATGCTCACAACCCTGTTGAGCGATGCTAGCCTTGAGGACAAATGGCGTGCAGTAGCTTTAGATTGGCGGAGTTATATTTACTCTCAATCTAATCAATACTCAAAAGCTTTAGAAGATTTAACCCAGGCGATAAAGTTAGTGCCTGAAGAAGTTGAGTATTTAACGGTTCGAGGGATGACTTATTCCCAAATGCAGCGCTACCAAGAAGCACTACTAGACTTTAATCGTGTTATTGAGCTTAACCCGAATTATCAATGGGCGATCGCAAGTAGAGGTGTGACTTACCGCCTGATGTACCAATATGATAAAGCACTACAAGACTTTAACCGCGCTATTGAACTTGACCCTAATGACCAATGGGCGCTGGCACATCGGGGTTCAACTTACTGCTATATGCACCAATATGAAGAATCACTGCAAAACTTAAACCGCGCCATCGAACTTGACCACAATTACCAATGGGCGATCGCAACTAGAGGTGATACTTACCGCTATATGCGCCGATATGAGGAAGCACTGCAAGACTTCAACCGCGCCATTGAACTTGATGTCGATTACCAATGGACACCAGCCACGGGATTTAGGGGTTTTATTTACCGACGAATGCAACGCTACCATGAAGCACCGCCGCAAAGCTTAAACCATAGCATTGTACTTAACCCTAATTACCAATGGGTGCTGGCACGTCGTGGTTATACTTACCGCCAAATGCAGCGCTACAGTGAAGCATTACAAGATTTAGACCGTGCTATTCAACTCGATCCCAAAGATGACTGGTCACTGATAAATAGAGGATATACGCATCTGATGCTTAAGCGCTACAATGAGTCTCTTGCAGATTTCACTCGTGCTGTTAACTTAAAATCTGATGTCGTTTTTCCTCACAGACCTGAAGCCAGTGGGTTTCCAAACTCCCACCAGGTTTTTTATGATTGGTATTTGTATAATCGCGCTTTAGCCTACCTAGCCCTAAACCAACCAGACAAAGCACGGGCTGACTTGGAACTTGCAATGAAGCTTGCTAAAGAGCATTACGAAAAAGATCCTAAAAACTGGCGTAATGCCTTTAACTTAGCTCTTTACTATTTGGCTGCTCAATATAATCAACCAGCAGAGCAATTATATCGGCGTATCTTATCTCAAGGTGCTTCCTTAAATATCCGTATAGCAATCCAAATAGCAATCCAAGACCTGAATAACTTTTTAGCCGTCTTCCCTAACCACGTGCAGGCTACATCTATGCGACAGTTGTTGCAGTCTTCTCTAACCGAGGTTGTGTAATTTTCAGTGGAAATATAAAGCGATCGCCTTTACAATATGCCCGTTTGATGACATTGTGTGGGCGATCGCTTCATTTGAGATTCTTGCAAAAATCTTGCAAACATTACTGCCGAGTATCCAGGGAACACACTCAAAACTTACTATTAAATTTTCTCATTAATCAGTTAAGATTTTCCTCTCAACTTCAGCAAAACTTGGGATTAACCATTGGTACTTCTCTGAAACTCTCTAGTTGTGGTGCTAAACCTTTGTCAGCAAAATGCTTATTCATCAGCGCCGGGATTTGTGGTGCTTGAATCTGGCTGTAGCGGGTTTTATCGGGCATAACTAGGTTTGGCCCGGCTTTGCAGTTTTTCATACAACCAGTGCCCTTGATTGTAACTTGGTCTTCTAAACCGCGATCGCTCAAAGCAGCCTCCAACGCCTGACAAACGGCTTTACCACCGCGTTTCATGCAATCAGACTTTTGACATACCAAAATAGTTGCTTTCGTCTTCGCTGGTTTTACCTTGGCATTATCAATTGATGGTGGTTCTTGTGGTGCAGCGATAGTTTTCACTGTCGCCATTTCCGAACGCGCCGCCATCACACGTTCAGCTTTGAGTGTAACCTTGTCTTTTTTTATATCGTATTGTTTATAACCAACAACTTGTAGCCAAGTACCTGGTGATAGCCGCAAATCAAAAGTAGCCCGTAAATGCTTAGCCAGTTTAACGTAGCATTCACCCTCATGAGTCCCCAGCAGTAAACCTTTGAGCTTATACCCATCTTTAATAACAAAATCTATAAATCTGCCCTCAAGGCAAAATTCTGATACTTCCAGACTATGACATGCACCCATTTTTTAACCTCCTCTTAACTAATACAAGCTATCTACAGTGATACTTTCAGCACCGGGTTGAAAATTGGCGATGTAGATTAGAACTTTTGGTAACGACTTTTCCAGCAGCATTCAAGAGTCCAAATCTGGTCTTGACGAGAGGCTGTGAATCGCCGTATCACACTCCAAAGTTGGACAGCCCCAGTAGCAGAGGTAATTTCAACTTGTAGCGGCTGATTAGTCAGACAACTACACGGAATATCTAACTCCTTTAGGCGTTGATAGACTTGCCAGCGGTCTGCCCAATTCACTTCTACAACGTGCTTGCTTTCTGTTTCTGAACTAAACGATTTCAAGAGAATTGCCCTCAAAGTGCAACAAACTTGCAGTAAATACCGCGATCTAACTTCTAACTTTTGAAAGTCTTAAGAGTTTAGCCTCTTAAAACCAGCATACCTTAAGTGCAAACAATTCTCATTAACTTTGGAAAAAAATAATTACTGGCTATGGGGCATGGGGCAAGGGAGAGAATGAAAAATTACCTCTTTCCCCTCTGCTCCCTGCTCCCCTGCTCCCCTGCTCCCCTGCTTCCCCACCTCCCCACTCCCCTTCACATTATTCAACGAACAAATAAACTGGAGAATTTTTGTAGCCTACAATTCAAAATTTACTCATAGAGAATAGGCCTTGCCATTATTGTGAAAATGTTAATATATAAAGACTAAGCAGTTAAAAACTGTAACTGCTAAAGAGCGAGGAGAACAATGTCTGAAACGCAAACTTTGTTACGAAATTTTGGTCATGTATATGACAATCCCGTACTCTTGGATCACAGCGTAACTGCCCCAGTTACAGAAGGATTCAACGTTGTATTAGCTAGTTTCCAAGCACTTTACTTGCAGTACCAAAAACATCATTTTGTAGTTGAAGGTGCAGAATTTTACTCTCTGCATGAATTTTTTAACGAAAGCTACAAAGAAGTACAAGACCACATCCATGAAATTGGAGAGCGCTTGGATGGGCTAGGTGGTGTGCCAGTTGCAACTTTCAGTAAACTAGCAGAATTAACCTGTTTTGAACAAGAATCCGAAGGCGTATATTCGGCCCGCCAAATGGTAGAAAATGACCTAGCTGCCGAACAAGCAATCATTGGCGTAATTCGTCGCCAAGCTGCTCAGGCAGAGAGTCTAGGCGATCGTGGCACACGCTATCTCTACGAAAAGATTTTGTTAAAAACTGAGGAACGTGCTTATCATTTGTCTCACTTCCTCGCCAAAGACAGCTTAACCTTAGGGTTTGTCCAAGCTGCTCAAAGCTAAAACTCTCATAATCTAGATTTTTCTACCTAGACCAAAAGAAAAAGTCTGTCGCATTAACTCTTAAAATATTATAAAAAATGGCAGAGAGTAGTATATCTATACTTTCTGCCATTTTTAATCTAAGTCAACATATTTACATCATATTTAACATTGAAAATAATTAGCAATTAGTTAGCTAATATATATCTCGATCTCAGTAATATATTTGTCTTAAATAAACAGACATATATCTACCGTAGAAAATCAGCATTTGTTGAAAATTATCATCAAATTAAATAAAAAATATTTCCAAGAGACAGAAAAAATTGAGCATCATAATTCAATAAAATTAGAAATACAAAATAATGAAGGAGATGAGGGAGTGGGGAGTGTGGGGAGTGTGGGGAGTGTGGGGAGATGGGGGGAGAAAGAGAATTTATACTTCCCCCTGCTCCCCCTGCTCCCACAGCTCCCACAGCCTCAATGCCCCAATTCCCAATCCTCATTTCCCCCTATCAAGTTAGAAAACTTAATAATAAAAAGCACGATCGCGGGTAAACACCCTTAAAATAATCAGGATTTATATTCTCGTACTCCAAGGCAACTACTATGCCCCGCCGTGATGACCTCCGGAAGATTCTACTGTTAGGCTCTGGTCCAATTGTGATCGGACAAGCCTGTGAGTTTGACTACTCTGGCACTCAAGCCTGCAAAGCGCTGCGAGAAGAAGGCTATGAAGTGGTGTTGGTCAACTCTAACCCTGCAACGATTATGACTGACCCGGAAACGGCCGATCGCACTTACATTGAGCCGCTGACTCCGGAATTAGTCGAAAAAGCGATCGCCAAAGAACGCCCTGATGCCCTACTCCCAACGATGGGAGGACAAACCGCCCTGAATCTCGCTGTTGCTTTAGCCAAAAATGGCGCATTGGAAAAGTACGGTGTTGAGTTAATCGGCGCTAAACTACCAGCCATTGAAAAAGCCGAAGACAGAAAACTTTTTGGTGAAGCAATGGCAAGGATTGGGGTAGCTGTGTGTCCCAGCGGCACAGCCGAATCCTTAGAAGAAGCAAAAGCCATCGCTCGCCAAATTGGCACTTATCCCCTAATTATTCGTCCTGCCTTCACAATGGGTGGAAGTGGCGGTGGTATTGCCTATAACCAAGAAGAATTTGAAGAAATGGCACAGGTGGGTATAGATGCCAGCCCTGTTTCCCAAATTCTCATTGACCAGTCTTTACTCGGCTGGAAAGAATACGAACTCGAAGTGATGCGTGATTTGGCAGATAACGTGGTGATTATCTGCTCCATCGAAAACCTTGACCCTATGGGCATCCACACTGGAGACTCCATTACCGTCGCTCCCGCGCAAACCCTCACTGATAAAGAATATCAAAGGCTGCGGGATATGGCAATTAAAATCATCCGCGAGATAGGTGTGGAAACTGGCGGTTCTAATATCCAATTTGCCGTTAATCCTGTGACTGGAGATGTGGTGGTAATTGAAATGAACCCCCGCGTTTCCCGTAGTTCGGCTTTGGCTTCTAAAGCTACGGGTTTCCCAATCGCTAAAATGGCAGCAAAGCTGGCAGTGGGCTACACCTTGGATGAAATTAAAAATGACATCACCAAAAAAACTCCAGCATCATTTGAACCGACAATTGACTACGTAGTTACAAAAATCCCCCGCTTCGCCTTTGAAAAGTTCCCCGGTTCCGAACCAGTGCTGACAACCCAAATGAAGTCAGTGGGAGAAGCAATGGCAATTGGGCGGACTTTCAACGAATCCTTCCAAAAGGCGCTGCGTTCTCTGGAAACCGGACGTGCTGGCTGGGGTTGCGACAAAGCCGAAAAATTACCCAGTGGCGAACAAATTCGTGCCCTGCTGCGGACACCGAATCCCGATCGCATTTTTGCTCTACGTCATGCCCTACAGTTAGGAATCAGTGCTGAGGAAATCTATGAACTCACTGGTATTGACCCGTGGTTCTTGGATAAAATGCAGCAAATTTTGGATGTGGAGAAATTCCTCAAGCGCACATCCTTAAAAGAATTGACAAAAGAGCAACTTTATGAAGTGAAGAGGAATGGATTTAGCGATCGCCAGATTGCCTATGCCACCAAAACCACCGAAGATGAAGTCCGCGCTTATCGCAAACAACTAGAAGTCATCCCAGTTTACAAAACTGTAGACACCTGTGCAGCGGAGTTTGAAGCGTTTACTCCTTACTACTATTCTACCTACGAAGAAGAAACAGAAGTTTTACCAACAACTAAGCCCAAAGTCATGATTTTGGGTGGTGGCCCTAACCGCATTGGCCAGGGAATTGAGTTTGACTATTGTTGTTGTCACGCCGCCTATGCTTTGAAAGCTGCTGGGTACGAGACGATTATGGTCAACTCCAACCCAGAGACAGTTTCCACAGATTATGATACCAGCGATCGCCTTTATTTCGAGCCTTTAACAAAAGAAGATGTCCTGAATATCATCGAAACCGAAAATCCTGTAGGCATAATCATCCAGTTTGGCGGACAAACACCCTTGAAGTTGGCTATTCCCCTCCAAGAATATTTGCAGAAATTGGAAACAGAGGATAATAGCCAATCCCCACTCCCCAAAATTTGGGGTACATCGCCAGATTCTATCGATATGGCAGAAAACCGAGAGCGATTTGAGAAGATTCTCAAGGAGTTGAATATTGCTCAACCACCCAATGGTATTGCTCGGAGTTACGAAGATGCCCTGATTGTCGCCAAACGTATTGGCTATCCGGTGGTGGTGCGTCCCAGCTATGTTTTAGGGGGGCGGGCGATGGAAATCGTCTATTCTGATGCCGAGTTAGAACGCTACATGACCTTCGCGGTGCAGGTAGAACCAGACCATCCAATTTTAATTGATAAGTTTTTAGAAAATGCCATTGAAGTCGATGTTGATGCGATCGCCGATCGTACAGGACGGGTAGTGATTGGTGGTATCATGGAACACATAGAGCAAGCTGGAATTCACTCAGGAGACTCCGCTTGTTCCTTACCTTCGATTTCTTTGCCACCAGCAGTTCTCAATCAAATTCGTACATGGACAGTGCAACTAGCCCAAGCCCTGTCAGTCATAGGGTTAATGAATATTCAGTTTGCCGTCGTTGGCGCAAGCGGGTATTCTCCCCAAGTTTACATTTTAGAAGCCAATCCCCGCGCCTCCCGCACGGTGCCGTTTGTTTCTAAAGCAACGGGTGTCCAGTTAGCCAAACTAGCATCCTTAATTATGTCAGGTAAAACCTTAGAGGAGCTACACTTCACCGAGGAAGTCATCCCAACCCACATTGCCGTCAAAGAAGCGGTATTACCCTTTAATAAATTCCCTGGAACTGATACAATACTAGGACCAGAAATGCGCTCCACTGGTGAGGTGATGGGGATTGACAGCGACTTTGGACGAGCTTTTGCCAAAGCCGAAATAGGCGCAGGTGAGCGTTTACCCTTAACGGGAACCGTCTTTGTATCAATGAGCGATCGCGATAAAACAGCTGCTGCGATCGTGGTAAAGGAATTTATCGATTTGGGCTTTACCGTGATGGCCACACTTGGTACACGCCGGGTCCTTCTCGAACAGGGGTTAAAGGTTGAATTAGTACTTAAACTCCATGAAGGGCGACCTCACGTCCTAGATGCAATCAAAAACCAGAAAATCCAACTGATTATCAACACACCCTCAGGGGAAGAAGCCCAGACCGATGCGAGGTTAATCCGCCGCACAGCCTTAGCTTACAAAATTCCCATTATAACTACCATCGCTGGTGCAAAAGCCACCGTCGCTGCCATCCGTTCCTTACAAAATACGACCTTGGATGTAAAAGTCATCCAAGATTACTGCAAGGTTGTGAGGGAGTAGGGAGTAGGGAGCAGGGGGAGCAGGGGGAGCAGGGGGAGCAGGGGGAGCAGGGGGAGAATAACTCTTAACTCCTAACTCCTAACTCTTAACTCCCCACTCCCCATTCCCCACTCCCCAAAAATTAAACAATTGTTATAAGAGAATGACTATAGTTCTCATTGAGATATTTTAACAAATATGAGGAAGTTTTTTTGAGTCGCATAAGTTGTGAAATCTGCTTTTAGACGCGCTTGAAAGGAAAAATACTATCCCATCAACTGGAACAACCAGGAAATTTCTCCAGGTATATAGCCAAAACCTTCTCATAAAGGTTACAATTATTAATATTAATCCAATAGAAGAATGTTTAAGAAATTACCTTTTATCTAACTGTAGATACTTGTGGAAAGCAGGAAATAACTGTAACTTTTAGCAGTTAAGAAGCTCAATTTTGATTATTTATGAGCAGCCGAATTTATCGGGCGCGTAAGTTGCAAACCATAGCATGGGTTCCCAGCCTGACTGGATAGCACCCATACAGAGCATCTATCCCTTAATGACCCTACCGTCAAACCCATCATTATCAAAGAGTAGCGCCATGAAGACCGCTCAGACAGCCACAGACCTCGTGCGGACTTACCTGCGTGAGATTGGCCGTGTGCCACTCTTAACCCACGAGGAAGAAATTTCCTATGGTAAGCAGGTGCAACGTTCAACGGCCTTGCACGAATCGCGGGAAAATCTTGCCACCCAGTTAGGTCGCCAACCAACTCTCGAAGAGTGGGCGAAAGCGACAAAATTAGAACCAACAGAGTTGAACGAAGCGATCGCCGATGGTGAAATTGCTAAGCGCAAAATGGTAGAAGCCAATTTGCGCCTAGTGGTTTCCGTTGCCAAAAAATACATCAAGCGCAACGTCGATTTACTGGACTTGATCCAAGAAGGTAGTATCGGAATGCAACGCGGCGTGGAAAAGTTTGACCCCACGAAAGGCTACAGGTTTTCTACCTATGCCTATTGGTGGATTCGCCAAGCGATTACCCGTGCTATAGCCGAAAAAGCTCGTACCATTCGGCTGCCTATCCACATAACCGAAAAATTAAATAAAATTAAAAAGGCACAGCGGCAATTGTCTCAAAAGTTGGGACGCGCTCCCACAGCTGGTGAGCTAGCTGAAGAATTAGAATTGACACCAAAGCAAGTGCGAGAGTATTTGGAAAAGGCGCGTTTGCCTCTTTCTTTAGATTTGCGCTTGGGTGATAACTACGACACCGAACTTGGAGAAATGCTGGAAGATCCAGGAGCTTCTCCAGAAGAGTTTGTGATGCAATCTTCCCTATCTTATGACTTAGAGCGCCTGATGGGTGACCTGACGCCACAACAGAGGGAAGTAATCACGCTGCGCTTTGGTTTAACTGACGGGCAAGCCCTGACTCTGGCAAGAATCGGTGAAATTCTCAACATTAGTCGGGAACGAGTCCGGCAAATCGAGCGGGAAGCCTTAACAAAACTTCGCAAATCTAAAGCCAACATGGATGAATATTTGGCAAGTTAGTCATTTGTCATTTGTCCTTTGTCATTCGTGCTTTGTCCAGAGTTTAATGGCTAATGACTAATGACTAATGACTACTGACCAATTGGTGAGAAAATACGCTGCTCTAGGTACGGTTACGCCCACTTTCATCAGCAAGCTAGCCTGTTACATTATTTTACAGGAAGACCAAATAGCCAGCTAAGCCAAATCCCAAAAAGGCATTTAGTCTCCAAATCACGAATACCTAAGCTAGAAATGGTAGTCAAGGAGATAAAAAATGAGTAATCCATCCAATCGCGTCTCAGAATTTTTCAATGGTGAATCAGAAACTAGCGATTTGCTATGGCAGTACGTAAAATCTTTGAGTCCTGAGACAGTTACCCAACTATCTAAACCTACTTCTGCCGAAGTTTTTCAAGTGATGGAACGTAACATTACAGGATTGTTGGGAAACTTGCCTTCAGAACACTTTGGCGTTACTGTAACCACCAGTCGGGAAAGTCTCGGTCGGCTTTTGGCTTCTGCGATGATTAGCGGTTATTTCTTGCGTAACGCTGAGCAAAGAATGAATTTTGAAATCGCCCTACAAGGAACTGAAAGCAACAATAGCGAAATTGACTAGAAATGTTAGAGCAGAATTCAGAATTCAGAATTCAGAATTCAGAATTTAGAAGTAAGAATGGGCTACGCCCCGCTGCACTAGCAGAAGTAAAATAGGTTTTACACTGGGGTTTGAGACGAATGCTTGTGTAATTTTCCCTACTTAAAACGTGCTGTAAAAATTAGGAAATTCAATATTGTTGGGCTGAAGCTACTCACAGTTATGGCTGCACCAGTAGTAAAATAGGCATCTGCGAAATGCTTGTATGAAATTTCCAATCATGCATCACGTCAATATTTGACAATATCCAAGATACAAGCGAATTTGGATTGAAATTGATACCCAAAGAGTGCAGGGGAAGGCAGAAATTTTTAATTTGTTTTTCTCTAAACCTACGTAATTTGGGAATTAGTGAAACCAGAGGCATATTTTTAAATGAATAATAAAAACGGGTGGATAAACAAACAGCGATAGACAATATTCGCAATAAATACAAACTCGGCAGGGTTAAAAGCAGTCTGCCGAGTTTTGTTATAGGGAATGGGGCATTGGGAATGCTGTTAGCGGTAGCGGGGCGTTGAGCCAGTTAGGAGTTACAGCAGTTTTCATGTATTTGAACCACATCTGTCCCAAGGGCACAGCATTGCTGTGCCCCTACCGCGTGGTCTATTTACCTGAAAATAGCTGTAAGATTTATTTTCCCCCATCTCTTCCATGTCCATACTCCCCACTCCCTACTCCCCATTCCGATAAACCATGAGTCAAACAAGTTCTTTCCCACCACATAAAATCATTGGCGTTGCCGTAATTTGGAACGATCGAAAGCAAATCTTAATCGATCGCCGTCGTCCAGAAGGAGCGATGGGTGGTTTGTGGGAATTTCCTGGTGGCAAAATTGAGCCTGGTGAAACCATCCAAGAGTGTATTCAACGAGAAATAAAAGAAGAATTGGGAATAGCGATCGAAGTGGGAGAGCATTTAATCACTATTGACCACACCTATACAGACTTGCGTGTTACCCTCACAGTACATCACTGCCGCCACGTTGCAGGTGTTCCCCAACCTTTAGAATGCGATGAAATTCGCTGGGTAAACTTGGAAGAACTCGAAAAGTTTACTTTTCCGAAAGCAAATATTCAAATTATTGCTGCACTCAAGGGGAGTGGGGAGCACAGGGGAAGGGGAAAAGGTTAAAGGTTAAAGGGAAAAGGAATAAATTTAATCTTTCCCCTTTTCCCCTTACCCCTTTCCCTTTCCCCATGCCCTATTCCCATTCCCGTAACAATCTATTAATTGCATCAGGTTGAGTCTCGCAATTTTCTACAATAATCGCAGAGACTTTGATAAATGGTATCAGTAAACAAATGCCTAAAACCGTTGCCGACGTGATGAGCCGCGATCCGATTGTGGTTCGGGCAGAAACTCCACTCAAGGAAGCTATCCAAATTCTCGCAGAACGCCACATCAGCGGGCTACCTGTTGTGGATGATGGCGGTAAATTGGTGGGCATTATCTCGGAAACCGATTTGATGTGGCAAGAAACTGGTGTAACTCCACCTGCATACATCATGTTTCTTGATAGTGTTATCTATTTGAAAAACCCTGCTACATATGAACGTGATTTACATAAAGCATTAGGGCAAACCGTTGGGGAAGTGATGAGTAAAAACCCCATTAGTATTTCCCCTGAGAAAACTTTAAGGGAAGCTGCTACAGTTATGCACGATCGCAGTGTTCACCGCTTGCCAGTACTTGACAGCACGGGCCAAGTAATTGGTATCCTCACTCGTGGTGATATTATTCGGGCAATGGCAGCAAGTCAAGACTAGTCATTAGTCATTAGTAGAGACGCGATTAATCGCGTCTGTACATTAGTCAAGAGTTTTTGACCCTTGACTCTTTTTTATACGTTTGAAAATCAAGGATAATTAAATGAGTATTACTCCAGAGTCTGTTAAGCAATTGCTTAGTTCTCAGGATTTGGGCGATCGCTTGCGTGCAGTAAATCAAATCCGTCAACTAGAACCAGCCATCGGTTTTGAATTGATTCAAAGTGCCATTGCTGATAGCAACTCCCGTGTCCGGTATTCAGCGGTGAGTCAAATGGATACACTCGGAAAACAGGATTTACAGTTATCTTTGGATATTCTACGCGATCGCTTGCTCAATGACTCCGAAATAGATGTACAAGCAGCAGCAGCAGATTGCTTGGGCGCTCTGAAGTTACATGAAGCTTTTGAAGATTTGCAGAAACTCTATAATACAACCGATGAATGGCTAATACAATTTAGTATCATTGCTACACTAGGTGAGTTAGGCGATCCACGAGCTTTTGAACTACTTAAACAGGCACTCTCTTCAGACAATGAATTAGTCCAAACTGCGGCTATTAGTTCTTTGGGTGAGTTGGGCGATACACAAGCGATTCCCCTTTTAGCTCCTTTTGCTACCCATCCAGATTCGCAAATCCGTTACAGACTCGTACAAGCTTTGATTCATTTGGGTAGTCCAGAAGCCAAATCTATATTAGAAACTCTGGTTAACGATGGTGTAGAAGCGATCGCTACTGAAGCTAGAAAATATTTGCAATCAGCTTAAGCCTACCTGAGTTCGATGAACCTCTCCCCAACCTCTCTCCGAGGCGGAGAGGGGCAGAAATATTTTTAGTTTCCAACGAAAAAATTACGGTTTCACAGCCTCTCTCCCTGTGGGGGAGAGGAATGGAAGCGGGGTTTTTAGAGCCGTCGAACTCACGTTAAGCCTATACCTTTGACAACAGCCCTATTGTAAAACCCTCTCCCATTGTGGAGGGGTTTTTATTTTTCACAAGACGGGGTAGAAGAAGTACTGTAATTTTACTTAGAATATTGTTAGAAAAAACTTGTAATTTCTAAGTACAAATAAAGTTGAAAATTCAGTATCAGTGTTTTTTGCTACTTTTATTTAAACTTATTAGTATAAAAAATTACTCTTGTTTTATATACTTCTAAAAATATTCATATAGAGCAATTTACTCATAAAGATTAGGTAAATTCAGACGCGAGTAGATGCACTTACGTAATTGCCCGGTTAATATACAAATACAGAGAAAAAAGAAAACAAAACTTTTCATCCAAAGCATTACTAATTAGAGGAAAAAAGTCTAATGAAAAAGTTTACTATTCTAGCAACAACACTTGCAGCATCTACTATAAGTTTAAATGTAGTTGGTGGTATATCTAAAGCTCAAGCTGCTTCTTTAGTTCCTCCAGTAGAAGGAGAAATTCAACTGACAAATGTTGCTTGTTTGACTGGTAGCTGTATTGATACAACTGCTTATGGTTACACAGTCACCAGTCAGAATTACAACGCTGATTACCTGCCAAGTTTATTATTTAGTGATGATAGTTCAACGCCAAATTCTTATGGTTTTGGTATTTCCTTCAGTAAACCAGATGGAGGAACTAATACAATTGCAGGTCAAAACTGGTTCCGTCCTGTAGCTAGAAGAACTAACGGTAAACTACCTGAAAATGGTCAATTAGAAGTTGGTCAGTTCAAGTTTGATTTTGCTAGTACAATTAGCGAGTTAGTACTATCATTCTTTGATGTGGAAGATATAGGTACTTCGATTCTCAGTGTTAATGGTGTTGCTTATGGAGGAACAATTACTCCAGGAAGTGACGCGAATATCAAGAAAGTTACCTTGACAAATGTCAATTCATTGGAGATAAAACTGGGTAATATCGGTGGTAGATTTGCCACTGGCGATGGTGTACGTTTGGATGTTAACCAAACTGTACCTGAACCAGCAACCACTATGAGCTTAGGTGTTTTGGGATTAGTAGCTTTGTTCGGTTTACAGAAGCGGAAAAAATCCTCACAAGCAGTTTAATTTTCACCATAGCTGCCATAAAAGTCAAGATGAAAAATTCAAACAATCAATGATTAATTTTGAATTCTAAATCTTGTATACAAAACATTAATATTTGCATGTATATTTGACTAGCAAATAGATTTTTTCACCGTTAATTAATTTGAGTAAATAAAATAACTGATTATCCAAGTTAGTTATTTTTATCTACTCAATTTTTTTATGTGGGTAAATTCAGTGAATTTCCCATTAAATATTAAGCGCCGTATACCTGTGACCAAGTTGTGATGATAAATACTGTAACTGCTGCGATCGCCAACAATCCTTGAATCAAATTTCCAACCAGTGTCCCCACGACAATTCCGATACCCGCCTTAACCGCTAATCCTAATTCACGTCGGTAAAGATACTCACCAATAATTGCTCCCAACAGCGGCCCTAGTAAAATTCCTAACAGTGGGCCTCCAAAAGGTAAAGCTGGTAATAATCCCAAAAATCCCAATACCAAACCGACAATCGCGCCAATTTGTCCCCACTTACTAGCTCCAGCTTGTCTTGCTCCTATATAACTAGCTAAAAAATCCACTCCGATACTGAGTAACAAAACAATAATCGTCACAATTAATGGAATCTTGATAGCTGCGAAGGAACTGCTAACAATTCCCCAGATGATAATTGCAATTAAAATTAAGCTCGCACCAGGAATCGCAGGAACTACAGCGCCGATAATACCCACAAACATTACGGCAAGTAATAGCCAATAGATAATTTGCATAGATAAAATTTGAAATTTCCAAATCAGTTAGTCATTTGTAGGGTAGCACCGCTGTGCTACCAAAGCCCGTGTTGCATCCAAAACAGAACTGCTCTAAGATTTATATTTAAATTTTGAACAAAATCTAAGTATTGTAGTGGCGTGACACAGCGAAAATAGTGCATTAGATGTAGGTTAAGTTGAGCAACGCTAAACCCAACATTTGGCTCGTCTTGGTCATTATAGCGATTCTAGTTTGGATGCAATACGCTGTAGGGTAGCACAGCTGTGCTACCCTACGAACGGGCGTATTTTACCCAAGTGAGAAGCGCTATAGTTGCTGGGCAAATAAGATTTATACTTTTTAATAAACTAAGCAGCAGGTAAAAGCACTTAGCCCTGGGGATTATAAATCAATGGCAAGAAAAATATTAACTGGACTAAGTTCACAAACCTACGAACACCCTTTCGATCGCAAAGCCTTAGCATCTTTGCAAAAAATGCCTGGTGTATCCCTGCTACTCAAAAAAATTAACGAGTACGGTATCGATCGCCTACTCCGTTTGCAAAGCCTTGGCAGTAGTATCAGAATTACCCCTCGTAATTTTCCCCAATTACATCAGGCATTAGTAGAAACCTGTGAAATTGTTGATGTTAACCCACTTCCTGAACTATATTTGTTTCGAGGCACAGGTCACATTCAAAGCTACATTGTTGGAGTAGAAAAACCACTCATTAGTATCAATTTAGATGCAATGGAGTGGCTCGACACAGATGAGTTAGTTTATGTTTTGGGACATGAAGTTGCTCGGATTAAGAGTCAGCATATGGTGTATCACCAAATGGCATTTGTGATGCCGACTTTAAAAAATTTGCTGAGCAGTACTACATTGGGGGTTGGCGGCTTGGTAGCTGGTGGCATGGAATTAGCTTTATATAATTGGCAGATGATGGCTAGATTCACCGCCGATCGCGCTGGTTTGTTGGCTTGTCAGGATATTGATGTCGCAACCACCGCACTGATAAAACTTGCAGGTTTACCAGATGAATACTTAACTACTGCTGTAATTGAAGATTTCTTAATTCAAGCGCGTGAGTTTGCATCCCAGAATCTTGATACCGCCGATCGGGTAACCAAAATATTAAGTTATACAGAATCTGGACTTTCTTGGGTAGTGATGCGGGCTGGCGAGTTATTAAAATGGGTTGATTCTGGAGATTATGATAATATCATTCAACAGAAAAATTTAAATACACCAGAAGAACAAGAAGAAAATACACCAGAAGAAAAAGAAGGCTGGAATTTTTTAACTTCTTGGTGATTCAATTTTAGATTTTAGATTTTGGATTTTAGATTGGGAATTTCCAAATAAAAAAATATCTAACTAGGACTTAAGTAAGTCGGTGCTAATATTTCCACCTAAGGCACTGAAGCCTGAAACCGCTATCCCCCCTAACCCCCCTTAAAAAAGCTACCGTGTATACACATCTGTGGTAAGGGCACGGCAGTGCCGTGCCCCTACGAGAAATCTATCTGTATCTGGGTTTTCGTGAAATCCTATTAGGCATTCACAGGAAATACCAAACATCGATAATTCAAAAACCACATCTTTCGTAGGGGCACAGCACTGCTGTGCCCTTTATTGAAGACTCATAATCACAATTTATTAGGTCTAGAAAGCTTTAAACCTTTACAGATAGCACTTGTGTATACACCGTAGCTTAAAAAAGGGGGGAATAACCTTTTTTAAGTCCTCCTTTTTAAGGAGGATCTAAAGTTTTGGATACCTCAGGCATCACTTTTCAAACACCCTCTAAGTCCTATGAGTATGTAGTCAATCTAAAATCCAAAATCTAAAATTGGCTCATCTAAAATTGACTCAGAGTAACGGCTAATTTATCAGCAATTCCTGCAATCCAGTTTTCATCTTGTTTGGTGTAACTGCGAGGAGCATTTGCTCCCAAAATCAGGACACCTCGATCGCCAATAGGTTGACAAATTACACCTTGAGTATTTTCGGGTAAATAATCAAATTCAATCCTACCTGGATATACTTTTAGCGCCACTAAATAAATCGGCTTTTGTTTTTCGAGTACCTGTTTTAAAATTGCTCCTGGTACAACCTCAGATTTCGTAGCCAAAATACCGCGACGTAACAAAACTTTACCTTGATAAAAAACTACTAGCGATCGCGTTACTGTATTAGTCAACAATAAATGAGACGCCCAAGCTAGTTCAGTTTTCACGGCTTCTGGTAAGTCTGGTGCTAATACAAAACCCTCTTCTCCAATTAGTTCTACAGTATCAGGCGATCGGGGTTGTACCTGCTGCCAAATTAAGCCCGTCAAAATTAACACCGCACTCAAAATCACACCCAGCACATCACCACGCGCTTGAGATTCCGTTAGTTGCGGTGTCAACAAGCGGTTAATTAGCAAAAGTACAGCGCCTAGTCCACCTACAACAATGGGTAGACGCCGCAAAACTCGATTTGGATCGGGTTTAGTCATTTGTCATTTGTCATTAGTCATTGGGCATGGGAAGAAGCAGGGGGGCAGGGGGCGGGGGGCAGAGGGGAAGATTTTCTCCCCTGCTCCCTGCTCCCTGCCTCCCCATCTCCCCATCTCCCCATCTCCCCACGTCCCCGCGTCCCCGCGTCCCCCTCATCTCACTCCTCCCCTGGTTCAATAATTCGCTGGAAAAGATAACCAGTACCTCTGGCTGTTAATATTAATTCTGGATTGCTGGGATCGTCTTCTAATTTTGCCCGCAAACGGGATATATGCACATCTACTACACGGGTATCTACATGGCGTTCTGGTGTGTAACCCCAAACTTCCTGCAAAATTTCGGAACGGGAAAAGGCTTCTCCTGAGCGACTGACTAACAACTCTAGTAAACTAAATTCCATACCCGTCAATCGAATTCGCTCGTCGCCTTTATAAACTTGTCGCTTATTTGTATCGATTTTAATGTTAGCGACATGAATCACCCCAGAACTAGGAATGCCTGTAGCACTAGTTTTGTCTACTCGGCGCAGCACTGAGCGAATCCGGGCTTCTAACTCTTTGGGGGAAAATGGCTTAACTACGTAGTCGTCAGCACCTAATTCTAGTCCGGTAATGCGATCGGCTACATCCCCCAAGGCTGTTAGCATAATAATTGGGACATCTGATTCCTTGCGTAATTCTTGACAAACACCGTAGCCATCTAGCTTTGGCATCATCACATCTAAAACTACCAAGTCAGGATCGGCTTTGCGAAAAGTATCCAAAGCTTCTTCGCCATCGCCAGCCGTCACTACATCGTAGCCAATCATCGAAAGGCGCGTTTCCAAAATTCGGCGAATGCTGGCTTCATCGTCCACTACCAAGATTTTTTCTTTATGACTTTCCAAGTTAATCGAGGCTCCTTCACTAAAAATTTACATGATTAATTTTTAATACCATAATATTAAGATATCATTCCATGAATTGATTTGGAAAAAGCTCTAACTACTACTATTATTGGATTTTAGTTTTCTCCAAGAATTAAGCAAATATTAAGATTATTTAATAAGATTTACGAATGGCAAAGCCAAAAACTTTTTACGTTTGTAACGATTGTGGGGCGGAATCCCCTCAATGGTTTGGTAAGTGTCCAGCCTGTGGTACTTACAATTCTTTAGAAGAGCAAATCAGTATTCAATCTTCTGTAGATGTACCTAGTCGGGGAGGAGTGAGTAGTTGGCAATCAGCTCCAACGAATGGCAAATCTCACTCTAAACCAGCTAAAGCACGAGCCTCCTTAACATTTGACCAAATTACCGATCGCCAAATTGCCCGCTGGGAGTCTGGTTATGAAGAATTGGATCGGGTGCTTGGTGGTGGAGTTGTTCCAGGTTCTATGGTGCTAATTGGTGGCGATCCAGGTATCGGGAAATCGACTTTATTACTGCAAGTATCAAATCAACTAGCGCAGAAATATCGCATCCTTTACGTAACTGGTGAAGAATCGGGACAGCAGGTAAAATTACGAGCTTCTCGTTTGGGAGTATCCAAACCCGTAAATGTCGTTAGTGAAGAGAATGTTACGGTAGTAGTAGATAATACACTTCCCATCGACCCTGACAGTATAGGTGCAGATTTATATGTACTGCCTGAAACAGATTTAGAAGAAATTTTACGGGAAATAGACTCTCTAAAACCGAATGTAGCTGTAATTGATAGTATTCAAACAGTGTTTTTTCCCGCTTTGACTTCTGCGCCTGGTTCGGTGGCTCAGGTACGTGAATGTACTGCGGCTTTGATGAAGGTGGCAAAACATGAAGATATTACCATGTTGATTGTCGGACACGTCACCAAAGAAGGAGCGATCGCCGGGCCGAAAGTCTTAGAACATTTAGTAGATACAGTGTTGTATTTTGAAGGCGATCGCTTTGCCTCCCATCGGTTATTACGGACAGTGAAAAACCGCTTCGGCGCAACACATGAAATCGGCATATTTGAAATGGTGGCACACGGATTGCGGGAAGTTCCTAACCCCTCAGAGTTATTTTTAGGAAATCGTGACGATCCAGCGCCAGGTACGGCAATTGTAGTGGCTTGCGAAGGTACTCGCCCGATTGTTGTAGAATTACAAGCCCTTGTCAGTCCCACCAGCTACCCCTCCCCTCGGCGTGCAGGTACTGGCGTAGACTACAACCGCCTCGTGCAAATTCTCGCCGTCTTAGAAAAACGCGTGGGGATTCCCATGTCGAAATTAGATTCTTATGTTGCTTCTGCTGGGGGATTGAGTGTAGTAGAACCAGCAGTAGATTTAGGAGTAGCGATCGCCATCGTTGCGAGTTTCCGCGATCGCATTGTCGATCCCGGTACAGTTTTGATTGGGGAAGTTGGCTTAGGTGGACAAGTGCGATCGGTTTCCCAAATGGAACTGCGGTTGAAAGAAGCAGCCAAATTGGGATTTAAAAGAGCGATCGTCCCCAAAGGCACAAAATTTCCCGATCTGAATATTGAGATTTTACCAGTCTCTAAAGTCATAGATGCAATTATCGCCGCCATCCCCCATCAAGAACTGACAGCCGACGATTTAGAACCTGATGAAGACGAGTAAGGATAACGGGGGAGATGAAGTGGCAGGCGGCAGGGGGCAGGGGGCAGGGAGCAGAGGTGAGAATTCCAAACTCCAAACTCCAAACTCCAAACTCCAAACTCCAAACTCCAAACTCCTAACTCAACAGTCCCCTTTACACCAAAGGAAAACCCGCCATGACAACCCTCACCCAAGACTACCAAATCACTTGGGAAAAACTACCCGATGATTACAAACTCCCAGACGATCCAGTGGACAACATCAACCAACCAGCCTTAGCCGCTGCACTCACAGAAAGCCTACAATTAGCCGGAAAAATTTCAGCTAATTCTCTGACAACAACTAATTACGGCATTTGTGCGACTCTAAATAATAAAATAGTCATTAAAGCCCCTGATTGGGCTTTTATTGCCAAAATTAATGTTAACAGAGAAGAAGTAATACGCAGTTACACACCTCAATTACAGGGTGATATTCCTCTAATTGTGATGGAATTTGTTTCTGATACACAAGAGACAGAATATTCGATCAAAGCCACATATCCTCCAGGAAAATGGTTTTTCTACGAGCGCATTTTAAAAGTACCAAACTACATCATTTTTGAGCCAGAAAGCGGTAGTTTCGAGATGTACCGCTTACAAAACACAGAACATTACATTTTGCAAGAGCCTGATGAAAATCAACGCTACTGGATAGCAGAAATGAATCTTTACCTTGGAGTGTCGCAAGGTACTCGTGAAAACCGCACAGGAAAGTGGTTAAGGTGGTGGGATGAACAAGGAAACTTACTACTTTGGGGTACAGAATTAGCCGAACAAGAACGCCAACGCACCGAACAAGAACGCCAACGCGCTGAACGACTAGCAGCACAACTGCGGGCTGCGGGAATTGAACCTGAAAATTAGACTTCTTGTAAATAATTTAGGATTGCTAGGTTTAGTTAAAAATTTGCTAAATCTAGCATTTTTTTTAGAGGAATGAAAATTTAAATAACTCGAATTAAGTCTAATTTATTGCCGTTAAAAATTGGGAATTATTGATAGAAATTTTTGATTTTGTAGTTGACAAGTATAAAATTATACATTAATATCAAAGCATGATAAAGGCGATCGCCCAATCCCGCAAAAGATGAATGCGATCGCCCTTATCGGTCCCCTTATCAGGAGATAAATACAATCATGGCACAACAAGAAGATTCCGCCCAGTCAAAGTTAGAACAGTTCTTAGGTGAATATTTAGATACACCAAGCGTCAAACAATCGCTTCAACAGCCACTTCCCAAGAGAAAACCAATTAAGCATATACTGATTGGTTCTCTTGAAGTTGTTACTAGTACAATCCACCACTTGCAGATAATTGGCTACGCCAGCGTAGGAGATTGGAGTCCACTACTACCAACCGGCAACCCAGATGAGGTAATGAGTATTTTAATCCGGCAAATTCTAATTCAATAAACCAAATGTAGAGACGTTGCAATGCAACGTCTCTACTGTTTCCCAGATAGAAAGCGTATTTTAGTCCTGAATTCTGAATTCTGAATTCTGAATTCTACTCTATTAATTTTTGTCTACTCCCATATCCCTGTTTTCTGGTTCGTTGGATTCTTGTGCTTCATTAGCAATCATTCCATTAATGTAAGTAACAATTATTACTAATTCTCCAATGGCTTCCAACTCAGCCTCTTCTTCTGGTGTCTGAGAATTAGCTGTTTTTTTATCTACAATTTCTTGCATTCGATCTGACAATTCATCTGTAATTTTAAACAGATTAATATTACTGACTTTTTGAAGTTGAATACCTTTCTCTAGCCAGGATGAGGGTTTAACCGCCATAAATTTATTACAATTGGATATATCGCTTATTGTAGACTCCATCGATATTGCTTAAGTTTACCTTGCTAAACACACTAGTAATGAGACAAATCAAAATTATTGTAGAAAAACATTCTGACGGTTATGTTGCTTATCCTATTGGTATAAAAGGAGCCATAGTTGGTCAAGGTGACAGTTATGAGGAAGCTTTAGCCGATGTCAAGTCAGCTATTCGCTGCTATATCGAGATATTTGGCAAAGAAATGCTTGAAGATGAATCACCAGTAATCGAAGCTTTTTTGACAGAAGCAGAGGTGGCTATTTAATGCCCAAGTTTCCTGTAAATGCTCCAAAGAAGAGAGTTATCAAAGCATTTGAGTTATTGGGGTTTCGCATTGTTCGGGAACGCGAACATATTGTTATGGTGCGAGAAAATGAAGATGGCTCGCAGACACCACTGGTAATGCCTAATCAATCCTAAATTAAATCAGGTACATTAAGAGCAATTTGCACTCAAGTAAGTATCTCGCGGGACGAATTCTTAACAGCCTATGAACAAAGTTGAGTAAAAATGCCAAAAACTGATATTTATGATGTGCCAAAATAAAATATCAGTGAAACTACGGTTTTGACCAATGGCGTGGAATCCAGGGCAGCAGTTGTTTGGCGATCGCTACATCATCGAGAGAAAATTAGGCGAAGGTGGCATAGGCATAACCTATCTGGCAAAAAATCAACGCGGTGAGTTGCGTGTAATCAAAACCCTTAGAGAACAAATCCTGAATCATCCTGATTGGATACCACATCAAGATAAATTACGGCACGACTTCCGGGATGAAGCTTTGCGACTGGCTTTGTGTCGCCATCCTCATATTATGCAGGTAGAAAATGCCTTTGATGAAGGTAATTTTCCCTGCATGGTGATGGAGTATATCGAAGGCGAAGATTTAGGGAAGCTGATAACCGAAAAAGGGGCATTACCAGAAGCAGAAGCACTACTATATATTAGGCAAATTGGCGAAGCTTTGACACTGGTTCACGAAAAAGGCTTACTACATCGGGATTTAAAGCCGGGTAACATTATGATGCGTGCGGGTAAACCAGAGGCCGTGCTAATTGACTTTGGTATTGCCAGACAATTTATTCCCGGTGGAGTTCAACAACACACACAAAATCTTACTCCTGGTTATGCACCACCAGAACAGTATTTACCTGATGCCGAACGGGGAGAATATATTGATGTTTACGCCTTAGCTGCTACGTTATATTCTTTGCTGACTGGAGAGTTGCCTATGGCAGTGCCAGTAAGACTGCAAAATTTTACCATGCGATCGCCTAAAGAATTGAATAGCAGTGTTAGCGATCAGGTGAATGAGGCAATTATGAAGGGGATGGCGTTAAATTACAAATTTCGTCCCCAGTCGGTGCAAGAGTGGTTGGATTTGTTGGGTGAGGAGATAGTAGCACCAACACAACCTGTACCAACACAGTCAGTAAAATTTTCTACTCACATACCCCCATCTTGGCAATGCGCCCATATCATCCCAGGTGGTTACTCCAATAATTGGGTTAATTCCCTAGCCTTCAGTAATGATGGTCAAATACTGGCTAGTGGTGGTGGTAATGGCGTTATCAAACTGTGGTCAGTGGCAACAGGGAGAGAAATTCGCACTCTCAGTGATCATTCCAACTGGGTTAATTCCTTAGACTTCAGTAGTGACGGGCAAATACTGGCTAGTTGTAGTAGAGACAGGACTATCAAACTGTGGTCAGTGACAACAGGGAGAGAAATTCACACTTTCACTAGTCATTCCGATGAGGTTACTTTTGTAGCCTTCAGCAGTGATGGGCGAATTCTGGCTAGTGTTAGTGGGAACAAAAATATCGAACTGTGGGAAGTCAAACTGTGGGAAGTTGCAACAGGTAGTGAAATTCGTACCCTAGCTAGAGGTTCTGACCCTGTTTATTCCATTGCCTTTAGTAGTGATGGGCAAATGCTAGCTATTGGAGGAAAGAGCGTTATCAAACTGTGGTCACTTGCAACAGGTAGTGAAATTTACAGGCTGGCTGATGAGCCTTACGGAGACTTTAAATCTGTCGTTTTCATTCATAATGGGGCAGGTCTGGCTAGTGCTGGAGACATGACTATCAAACTGTGGGAAGTCACAACAGGCAGAGAAATTCGCACTCTCTTTGTTCCTTTTTTGGAGTGGGTTACTTGCATAGCCTTCAGTAGTGATGGGCAAATACTGGCTAGGGGTAGTAGAGACAAAACCATCAAACTGTGGGAAGTCGCAACAGGGACAGAAATTTGCACCTTCAATCTTTTCGACTCAGTTTTTTCCGTTGCCTTTAGCTCCGATGGAGGTTGGCTGGCTGCTGGTGATGGTAGCGGAAATATCAAAATTTGGCGATCGCAGCTAGTTGTAGAATAACAGCGTCACAATAATATTAGAACTAGCACGCGATCAAAACAACATGAAAGCATACGAATTTCCAGCGAATGTCACTACCGAAGGCAAAATAGAATTACCAGATGCGATTTTGCAACAGTTAGTAAATAAACAGCAGGTAAAAGTAATTATTCTTGTCAATGAACCCACAGAAGAAGAACAAGAAGAAGCAGCTTGGCATCGTCTTGCATCTGAGCAATTATTAAAAGGTTACAGCGAAGATGATGCTATCTACGACACGATTTAAGCAATGCAAAATTATCAATCTGGCTCAGTTCTTTTACTCAAATTGCCTTTTTCTGATGCAGTAACATTCAAACTGCGTCCGGTATTATTGCTTTTAGATACAGGAGATGATGATGTTATTGTGGCGCGGATTACCAGTCAAATAACTCAAACTGCTTTTGATGTTGAAATTATCGAATGGCAACAAGCAGGTTTAATGCGTCCGTCGGTAGTGAGATTGCATAAGATAAACACAGTAGAAAAGCGTCTATTAGAACGTCAATTAGGAACTTTACAACCAAATGATTGGACAAAAGTGCGTCAGCACATCCATCAAATATGGTCTTCCATTGAATAATGAAAATTACCTACAACCCAAGATACAACATAGCTTATATCATGTAATGGATGAAAATCAGCAAGCGATCGCGGTACAAATTCCTATAGCTGACTTTGACAAAAATAAATCAGTGATACCTTTTTTACTATGACTTCTTCTCCCCACTATATCCCTCAATCTGATCCCCCCCTTCCTCCTTGGGAAACTCTACCAACGATGTATGATTTACCTAGTGACAACCCAGAGGAACCAGGTTTGCCAGACGATTTTCATTTTTTACAGCCTTTACTTTTATACTTAACTTTTCAGCCCATTAACTGGAATCCGGAACTAGTTTACAGTGCTGCTGACCTTAATCTCTACTATGATTTACAACATCCTTTGTGGTACAAGCGCCCAGATTGGTTTGGTGTAGTAAGTGTAGGAAAATTATACAAAGGGCAAGACTTACGGTTAAGTTATGTAACTTGGCAAGAACCAGCAAATCCCTTCGTAGTTGTTGAGTTATTATCACCAGGTACGGAAGACGAAGATTTAGGCACAAGAAGAGAAAGTGCAGCAGATAAACCTCCTAGCAAATGGGAAGTTTATGAACGAATTTTGCGGATTCCCTACTATGTTGTGTTTAGTCGCTACACTAACGAACTCCAGGCATTTCAGTTAGTCGGTGGCCACTATGAACCGATGAATTTAACTCAAGGACGCTTATTAATGCCAGAGATAGATTTAAGTTTAGGCTTATGGCAGGGTTCATTTCGAGATATTGAAAGGTTGTGGTTGAGGTGGTTCACCTTGACGGGAGAATTAATTCCCGCACCCACAGAGGAAGCAGCTGCTGCAACGGAACGAGCTATGATTGCTGAACAAAAAGCTGCTCAAGCTCAACGAAAAGCAGAACAACTAGCAGAACGTTTACGTCAGTTAGGCGTAAATCCTGACGATTTAGATTAATTGTTGTAACTTCAGATATGTTTTATTTATTTTTTATTAATTTATGTTAATAATAATTATGTTTTGCAATGCATGGAAGAAACAATGAATACAAGTAAAAATGATCCATGTAGGTAGCATAATTTTCTGTTTTAAAAGAATAATCTACATCCTGAAAGCTTCTATAACTGATGTAGCAGCATGGAGTTGCAGAAAGATTAATTTTTGAGAGCGATCGCATTTTCAGTACTTGAAATACATATAATATTTACTTTGATAAGTCTATAGCAACTTCAGTTTTGCGAAAAAACTATGTTGTCATGCTATATGCTAGGTGTTCCCAACCTTAGTACCAATTGGGTTACTAACGCTAAAATAAGGTTAAAGAGTCAATCTACAAAGCGATGCCCAAAGCACTCGCAGATATTACCGCAGACACGGGCTATATTCTGGCTGCTAAAATACTTAATATATAAGTAGTACTAAGAACTACTCAACTAAAAATTGCTAATTTAGTCACACAATACCATCTAAAGATTGTAGAAAAGTGTATTTCCTAGTTTTGACAGTAGTGCTAACCTCTATTTTATAGATGATATAAGCCTTTATCTGCTAGAGTTTCTGACTTTGAGCAAACTAAATAATCTATGAATAATAAGATCGCTAGGAGTGCGATGATGATGTCACAGTCCCCTTTGACAAGACCAGAAATAACTGCTGGAACTCTAATCGATAACCGCTATATTATCCAAAAACTTTTGGGACAGGGAGGATTGGGACGAACTTATTTAGCGTTTGATACTCGTCGCTTCAATGAAGCTTGTGTTCTCAAAGAATTTGCACCCATTGGTACAGGAGAAAGTGGACTCGAACAATATCGCAACTTATTTAAAAGAGAAGCAAAAATTCTTCACCAGTTGCAACATTCTCAAATTCCCAAATTTTTGGCCTGCTTTGAAGGAGATGGTCGGCTGTTTTTAGTACAAGAGTATGTTGATGGAAAAACATATTCTCGGCTGCTAGGAGAACTTCAACGCCAAGGAAGAAATTTTTCTGAAGAGGAAGTTATCCAGTGGCTAAAAAATCTGCTGCCTGTGTTGGAATATGTCCACCACCATAATATTATCCATCGAGATATTTCTCCTGACAACATCATGTTACCTGATGGCACGGATTTGCCAGTGCTGATTGATTTTGGTGTCGGTAAACAAATTACTGATATCAACGAAGCCAAAACTTCTAACCAAGTAACTTTTGTTGGTAAAATGTCCCTGGTTGGTAAAGTGGGATACGCTCCTCGCGAGCAGATTAGCTTGGGTTTATGTTCTCCCTCCAGCGACCTTTATGCTTTGGGGGTAACAGCTATTGTACTGCTCACAGGTAGAGATCCATCCTTATTAATGGATCAGTACTCCTTAGAATGGAACTGGCGTTATTATGCCTATGTTACCGATGGTTTCGCTCAAGTACTCGATCGTATGTTAGCAGATAGACCCAACAAGCGATACCAAACAGCCAGAGAAGTAATCGGAGATTTAGAATTTCTTGAACAACCACAAGTAATAAACTCTCCTGCAATTGCCATTGATTTACCTCCCACGGTATTTAATCCTGAATATCAGGCGATGTCAGCAATTTCCGAGCCATACAACCAACTTGGAGAGACAATCTTTAGTTCACCTGATTTACCAGTGAATCCACAAAGTGGGCGAATACAACAACAACAACCTTCTCTTAATCCAGCTTTTGTTAAACATTGTCAGCAAGAGTTAGCTTACCACATCGGACCAATGGCAACTCTAGTTATAGAAGAAATATTGGCTCAAAATCCTTACATTTCACCTGACCAATTTGTTGAACTGATAGCCGCAGAAATTCCTAACTTTCAAGCAGCTTTTGAATTTAAGAAAAGCTTATTTTCCTAGTTATTTAGACAACCACTAATTTAGCGATGATTTTTAATTTATTGTTTAGAATAATTCAGGATTTATAAGTAATTTAGTATAGTTACTGCTCTTTGACAGCAAAATTCAGAATTCAGCGGCTAATCTTTAACTATTCTGGCTCCTGAATTCTGACTTGTGACATTTTTTATCGTAACATCAAGAGTTTAAAACCCCAATCAAAACACGTAGTATCAGTTTGAGTTGAAGTTGAAATCCCCAACTCCAACTGTCTTTAATTTTGAATTTTGAATTCTGACTTCTGACATTTTTTATTCCCCTGTACCTCCCTGAGTGCGTTTGATTCGTTTCATTGCCATTTCTAAACTTAATTGCATCCGTTTAAAAGCTCTAGCTAAATTACCAATTTCATCATTAGACATCTGCTCAAATTCAACTTCCATATGTCCCGTACTGACTTCCTCCGCGATGCGAGTCATGCGTTTTAGAGGAATAACAACTTGTCGATTCAAGAAAAAGTTGACTAACAGGATAGTTGCGATAAAAATAGTTGATACAATTAAAACGATCAGTAAAGAAGATTGATTAGCTTTGTTGATAACATTGTTCGCTGGTACCGATATAATTTGAGCGCCAACAATTTCATTCAGCTTCCACCCAAATCCATTAGCTGCACCATAAAGAGTAATCATGCTTTGAGGTGCGGCCTCAGGTACGCTATGACACTTCAAGCAGCTTTCTTCAGAAACTGGTAAAGGACGAGCAACGTAAAAAATATCTCCACCAGGAATTGAGCGAAATCCACTAACTTCTTTCAAGTCTGATTTATTTCTGAACTTTTCTACAATTTCCGTCTCAAAACCGTCAGCCTTATCTCGAAGATTAGTGGGATTGAGAGTTGCTTCTTTATAAAAGAAGTCACGGTAGTCTGTTGTTTTCCGCAAAATTTCAAATACCTCCCGTGCTGAGTATCCAGGCACACTTTGCGGCAAAAACTCTGTTGCTAATTTATCAGCTAACTCTGGATTTACTTGAGTACTGGTGTATTTACGAACAGAACTCATTGTTTGCATTAGCATGAGAGCTGTTGAGCTAATATCTTGTTTGGCATTCTCCCTGAGCAAAGAGGAAAGAGCAAATCCGCTCAAGCTCAAACCAAATGTCAAAATTACCAGTAGTAAAATTGTAAATTTTTGTTTCAGATTCAGATTCTTTAGCATAATTTTAGATTACTTACAAGTCAAATTATTATGAGCAAATATGGCTAAACTCATCGTTTACTCTAGCATGAGCAATCAAGTTTCATATTTTGGTCTAAAAGCATAGTTGAGCTAAAACTATGAGGATATATCCAACTTTATACTATTAATTAATAGTAACTATTCAGGTGAAAAAAATGTTATCTAAGTAACTAACTAAGAGAAAGCTACAACAGCAATTCAAATGGAATTCCCAAAAATTCGTATTGGCTGTTCTAATACCGTGCCAAAATAAATACCACGAAACGTCAAATATTACTAATGGTGTGGAATCCAGGAAAGTCTTTATTCGGAGGGCGCTACATTATTGAAAGCCAACTAGGCGAAGGTGGAATTGGCATTACTTATCTTGCCATAAATCAACAAAATCAACTGCGAGTAATTAAAACCCTCAAAGAAGAAATCTTGAATCACCCCGCTTGGGTACTCCACCGAAATAAATTACGGCAAGACTTCCGTGATGAAGCAGTTCGGCTGGCTGTGTGTCACCATCCTCATATAGTAAAGATAGAAAACGTCTTTGATGAAGGAAATTCGCCTTGTATGGTCATGGAGTACATCCAAGGCGAAGATTTAGGACAACGCTTGAAGCGGGTAGGTTTGCTATCAGAAACAGAAGCACTGTTGTATATTCGCCAAATTGGCGACGCTTTGACCCTCATTCACTCTAAAGGGCTGTTGCATCGGGATCTCAAACCGCGTAACATCATGATTCGCATTGAGAAATCAGAAGCCGTGCTGATAGACTTTGGTATTTCCAGAGAATTTATCCCCAATGCAGTTCAAAGGCATACAGTGTATCGCACACCTGGTTTTGCCCCACCTGAACAGTATGAATTGGAAGCGCCACGAGGAGAATACATTGATATCTACGCCCTAGCTGCTACTTTGTATAATTCGCTTACAGGAGTTGTACCAACAAGTGCAGACGATCGCCGTCACAATGTTAATTTAGAGCCACCACAATATTTTAATCCCAGGATCAGCAACAGAGTAAATCAAGCTATTATGTGCGGCATGGATTTGGAATCAACTTATCGTCCCCAGTCTGTGCAAGAGTGGTTGAATTTACTGGAATACGATTCTGGGGAAGATTTAGCAACCATACCATTGTCTTTAGCGAGGAAGCCTAAACAACAATCACCTGGGACTATTGGACAATCATCAGGGCTTGTTGTATTAGATCGGCAGAACTGGCAATGCATACAGACCCTTAAAGGTCATTCTAGTATGGTTCATGCGATCGCCATTAGCCCAGATGGGCAATTTCTTGCTAGTGGCAGCAATGACAAAACCATCAAACTTTGGCAACTGAGTACTGGTAAGCTAGTGCGTCAACTGGGTCGTTGGTTTTCTGGTCATTCCAGCATGGTTCATTCCCTTGCCTTTAGCCCCACTTCTCCAAATTCTTCTTATCAAGGAGAATCTGGCAAAACTGGGGTAATCACAGATATCAACTTGGGAATTTTGGCCAGCGCCAGTTGGGATAACACAATTAAATTATGGGATGTCAACACAGGCAAAGAAATTCGTACTCTCATCGGTCATACCAACTGGGTAAATTCCGTCGCATTTAGTCCAGATGGCAAACTGCTCCTTAGTGGCAGTGCTGACTGTACAATTAAACTCTGGCAGGTACATTCTGGTATAGAAATCCAAACTTTAACAGGTCATTCTGACCCAGTTTCATCAGTCGCCCACTCTCCGAGAACAGCTACAACCACCAACAACCAGGAGAGACAGCTTGTAGCTAGTGGTAGTAATGACTACACCATCAAACTGTGGCAACTATACACAGGCAAAAACATTTGCACACTTGTTGGACATACCTTCTTTGTCAACTGTATCGCCTTCAGCCACGATGGAGAAATCATCGCCAGTGGTAGTGGTGACAACACAATTAAACTGTGGCATGTAAACACAGGCAGAGAAATTCGCACCCTCACAGGTCATTCTGATTCAGTTTGGTCAGTCGCTTTTAGCCGGGATAGACAATTTCTCGCTAGTGGCAGTTGGGACAACACTATTAAAGTGTGGCATTTACACACTGGTACAGAAGTCAGCACACTGACAGGGCATTCCAGCTATGTTAGATGCGTCGCCTTTAGCCCTGATGGACAAACCCTAGTCAGTGGCGGCGATGACGATACCATCAAAATTTGGCGAAGGGGAAAGTAAGGTAGATGAGGGAGAGAGGCAGGGGAGGCAGGGGGAGATGAGGGAGAAATAACCAATGCCCAATGCCCAATGCCCGTCCTCTTCTAGCCTTCCGATAGAATTGCGATCGCCCCAAATTTGTGAAAATAATGGCGGCAACCGTTATTTTTCAACAATAAATAATTTTATGGGCTTTGGTATTGGCGATTTATTCTGGATTTTCCTGCTTCTTACTTCTTTACAACCTCTTTGGCAAAAACGCCAAATAGAATATCGACGCTTGCGTGCTTTACAGGAATTTCAGCAGCAACGCAAAAGTCGGGTGATTTTGCTCATTCACCGCCAAGAGTCCATTAGCTTACTGGGAATACCCTTATCTCGCTACATTACTATCGAAGACTCAGAACAGATACTGCGAGCAATTCGTCTCACTCCCCCAGATGTGCCGATTGACTTAATTTTGCACACTCCTGGTGGTTTAGTTCTAGCTACAGAACAAATCGCTAGAGCATTAATTCGCCACCAAGCAAAAGTCACAGTCTTCGTACCCCACTACGCCATGAGCGGCGGTACAATGCTAGCTCTCGCCTCTGATGAAATTGTTATGGATGCTAACGCTGTTTTGGGGCCAGTTGATCCCCAACTCGGTAGCTACCCAGCAGCTAGTATCCTCAAAGTAGTTGAAGATAAACCCATCAGTGAGGTTGATGACCAAACCCTGATTATGGCTGACCTCGCACGCAAAGCAATACAGCAAGTACAGCGGTTTGTGCGGACTCTGCTCAAAGACAGTATACCCAAACAAAAAGTTCAGCCAGAAAATATTGAATTGATTATCGAAGCCTTAACAACTGGGCGCGTCACCCACGACTATCCCATCACTGTTGAGGAAGCAACAGAAATGGGGCTGCCCGTAACCGTCGGACTGCCCCATTCTATTTACGACCTCATGGATTTGTACCCACAGCCACAAGGAGGACGACCCACTGTTCAATACATTCCTATGCCTTACAATGACGGTCGTCCAGTTCTACCTACACCCAAAGGCAGACCTTTAGAAGAACCAAATCAGATGAATTGAAGGTTTGAGCTAGGAATTTTGTGGTAAGGACTAAGGTGTAGTCGTCGGTGTCGGTGTAGCAGTTGGCGTAGCGGTCGGTGTAGCAGTTGGTGTAGCTGTCGGTGTAGCTGTCGGTGTAGCAGTTGGTGTAGCTGTCGGTACAGTTCTTGGTGTAGCTGTTGGTTTAGCTGTTGGTTTAGTCGTTGGTTTAGCTGTTGGTTTAGTCGTTGGTTTAGCCGTCGGTGTAGGTGATGGCTTAGGAGCTGGCTGACCCACAAGTGCTTTTGCTTCTTGATCTATTTTTTGCCGGAGTGCTAAATTAGCAATTCCGGTTTCTTGCAATTGATTTTTCTTCTGGTACTCCTTCACCGCTGCTTCCGTTTGGGGACCATAAAAATGATCGCGGGGAAGCGGAGGATTGGGCTTCACCACAGCATTCAAATTTCCTTGCAGAATTTTAATGATGTTAGCAGCAAAATCTTGGGTCTTTGGTCCCGCTATGCCATCCACTGGTTTGAGCTTATAACCCGTCTGAAATTCACGAATTGCTTTTTTAGTTTCTTCGTCCGTCAATGGTGTACTTGTTACCTTGACGTTATACCCTAAGCCCCGCAACACAGCACGAAATTGCTGTGGTGTATAACTACGTTGAGGAGCTGCAAAACCTGTGTCTACAACTACTATGCTAGCAGTTAACAGGCAGGTAGCAGCAAAAGCCGCGCTTGATTTTCCAAACCCACACCACATAATGAAAACTCCTTTGGATTAAATCAGCAGGATTATAGACGTTAACAGCTGCATTTTAAGTTTCTTTAATAACTTTTTTCCCGATTTTTTAATGATTTTTGAATAATTTGTAATTTATATTTATCAAATTTAACTAGCCCTACAAAAGCTAATTTGTGTCATCCATCAAAAGAAGTATCTTATATTAGCAAAGATAATTGCTAGTCAATAAATCAGAGGATCGATCTGGAAAAACAGTATAAAATGTATAATCTAAAACAAAAAAATGAAAAACATAAAAAATTCTCAGCAGCGTAACCTTTGGTTTGAAAGATTTATGGCAATGATTGCCACAGTAAATTTAAGTTTAGTTTTGTTTGATTTAAGTTACGTACATTGGCGGGATTTGTACTTGCAAAAACTTCCCCAAATTGTCCAGATTTATGACCCAATTAAAGGTATTGAACCGCATCGAGACACGAAAAAGTATCTAGAAACCGTAGACGCATTACAAGAACAAGTCAGCCAAACAGGGTTACAGTCACCTGAAGTCAAAAACAGGCTAGAGGAAATAACTCGTCTCAGTAACGAGATGATTGACACTAACCCATTTGCGGGGGCGAATAAGAGTGGTACCTTAGAAAAAATCAAAAATCGGATGCGTAAGCAAATTGGTAAAGATTCAGCGAAAGAGTCCTTTGCCATTTTCTGGAGTCAACCGTATTTAACCCAAAAAGGCTGGGTTAATGAAATTAATTTTTTTAACCAGAGAATCCGCCCTTTGATTGCCACTAACTACTACCGCGGAATTGGGGAACGTGGCGACTTTATCAATAATTTCTGGATTATTGACTCAGGTTTTGTGATTTTATTTGCCATAGAATTGCTTGGGCGTACCTTTGTAATCAGACGCCAACATCCTGGTTTAAGCTGGTTAGAAGCACTTTTGTGGCGTTGGTACGACCTGTTTTTATTACTGCCATTTTGGCGATGGTTGCGAACAATACCCGTGTTAATTCGCCTCGACCAAGCACACTTGTTGAATCTGTATTCAGTACGCCGACAAATTAATCAGGGAATCGTTGCCAATTTTGCCGAAGAACTGACGGAAATTGTTGTAGTGAGAGTAATTAACCAGGTTCAGGGTTCAATTAAGCGAGGTGAGTTAATCCGCTGGCTGTCGCAACAAGAGAATGTGCGCTCCTATATAGATATTAATAATGTGAATGAAATAGAAGCGATCGCAGCTCTTTTGATAAAAACAATTGTTTACCAAGTGCTACCCGAAATCCAGCCAGCGATCGTTGCCATTTTGCGCCACAATATCGATGCCGTCATCCATCAACTTCCCATCTACCGCAACCTCCAGAACCTCCCAGGCATCGGACAAGCCCAAACTCAACTCAGCGACCAACTAGCGACCCAAATCACAACAAATCTTTATAAAACTTTAGTTAGTGCTGTTGAAGACCCTGTTGGCGCAAAACTCACCAGTCAACTAGTACAAAGTTTCACCGAGGCCTTGACAGCACAAATCAAAGAGAAACACTTACTCTCAGAAATTGAGAGTTTACTTTTTGACTTCTTAGAGGAAATCAAACTCAACTACGTCCAGCGTTTGTCCCAAGAAGATATTGAGCAAATTATTGAGCAAACCAGGCAGCTAAGGACACAAGCATCAGTTCCAGCAATCGTGGAAAGATGACGGGACGTTGGGGAGCAAGGAAGCAGAGGGTAGAATAACTCTTCACTCCCCACTCCCCACTCCCCATGCCTCACTACAAAAGAAATGCGCTAAACTCGAATTAGGGCGAGCCAACATTGGTTCGTCACAAGACTTCTTGGAAGATATCCCTATCGCAGGAAGTGGGTCGATCGCCCACTTTTTTTATTGAATTTTCTCATGGCTCATCCCTTAATACCAAAAATTATTGATTTGGCGACACCAGTGGCAGAAGAACTGGGATTGGAACTGGTTGACGTGGTTTTTCACACTAACCAAAGTCCACCAGTGTTGCGGGTAGATATTCGCAATCCTCAGCAAGATACTGGATTAAATGATTGTGAAAGGATGAGCCGTGCTTTAGAAACCTCCTTAGATGCTGCGGAAATTTTTCCAGATGCTTATGTCTTGGAAGTGTCCAGTCCTGGTATTTCGCGGCAATTGGTCACCGACAGGGAGTTTATTTCTTTTAAAGGATTTCCTGTCATTATCTCCACTTCCCCACCTTACGACGGACAACAAGAGTGGACTGGTCAGTTGATTCGCCGGGATGAGACAGCAGTTTACTTAAACCAAAAAGGTCGTGTAGTCGAAATTCAGCGATCCCTAATTACTAGGGTGCAGCTAGACGAGCGCCGATAAACGAATGACTATGGACTAGGGATTAGGGACTGGGGACCGGGGGAGCAGAGGGGCAGAGGGGCAGAGGGGCAGAAGGGCAGAGGAATAGAGGAGAAGTTGTAGCAAATCTTTCCCCTTTGCCCCCATCCCCTCTGCCCCTGTGCCTCTTCCCAATGCCCCATGCCCCATGCCCCATGTCCCAGTCCCTGATTTTTAAAGGAGATTGCTTATGTCAATGGTTACTTTACCTGGATTAAAAGAATTAATTGAAAGTATAAGTCGTGAGCGCAATTTACCTCGTCTTGCAGTTCAATCAGCTATTAGAGAAGCACTCCTTAAAGGCTACGAACGTTATCGTCGTGCCCAAAATTTAGAACGCAAACAGTTTGACGAAGATTATTTTGATAATTTTGAAGTAGAACTGGATATTGAAGGAGAAGGATTTCGCGTTCTTTCCACTAAAATTATTGTTGAAAAAGAAAAACTCAGTAATACAGACCATCAAATTTCTCTAGACGAAGTTCAACTAGTAGCTCCCGAAGCCCAGTTAGGGGACTCTGTAGTGTTGGATGTGACACCAGATCAAGGAGAATTTGGTCGCATGGCAGCCATGCAAACCAAGCAAGTACTAGCGCAAAAACTCCGGGATCAGCAGCGCCAAATGGTGCAAGAAGAATTCCAAGATTTAGAAGGAACTGTCCTTCAAGCAAGAGTTTTGCGGTTTGAAAGGCAATCAGTAATTTTGGCAGTTAGCAGTGGCTTTGGCCAGCCAGAAGTGGAAGCCGAATTACCAAAGCGCGAACAGCTACCCAACGATAACTATCGGGCAAATGCCACTTTCAAGGTATATCTGAAAAAAGTTTCCCAAGGTCAGCAACGGGGACCCCAGCTACTAGTATCTAGAGCAGATGCAGGTTTGGTAGTTTATCTGTTTGCTAACGAAGTACCAGAAATTGAAGATGAAGTAGTACGGATTGTTGCCGTAGCCAGGGAGGCAAACCCCCCTTCCCGTTATGTAGGCCCCAGGACTAAAATAGCTGTAGATACTCTAGACCGCGATGTAGACCCAGTTGGCGCATGTATCGGAGCCAGAGGTTCGCGGATTCAGGTGGTAGTTAATGAATTACGTGGTGAAAAAATAGATGTAATTCGCTGGTCACCAGACCCAGCAACATATATCGCTAATGCCTTGAGTCCAGCCCGAGTGGATGAAGTCCGCCTCATGGACCCAGAAACCAGGCAAACTCACGTACTAGTGGCTGAAGATCAACTGAGTTTGGCCATTGGCAAAGAAGGACAAAATGTCCGTTTGGCAGCCCGCCTGACCGGCTGGAAAATTGACATCAAAGACAAAGCTAAATATGACCATGCAGGAGAAGATGCTAAATTTATAGCTTCCAGAGCCAAATATCAAGCAGAGCAAGAGGAAGACGAAGATGATATTGATTTTGAGGAATTAGAGGCGGAAAATCCAGACGAACTAGAAGAATTAGAAGATGATACTTTTGATTCTGAGGACGACGAATAATTTATCAATCCTGTGAAGTTTTGTTACTGTTGATTTTAGTCCCAATCTCAAAGATTTTTTGTCAAAACGAGTTGGTATAAGTAAAAAATAGTAATAATGAACTTCTTTCTACACCCAAAATGCTGAACTGAGATCGGACAAAACCGATGAAACCAAATTATCGGCGCTGTATTAGTTGCCGCCAACTAGGTTTAAAAGAAGAGTTTTGGCGGATTGTACGCGTCTTTCCTTCGGGAAAGGTACAATTAGATCGGGGCATGGGGCGTTCTGCCTATATTTGTCCGCAAGCGAGTTGCTTACAAGCGGCTCAAAAGAAAAATAGACTAGGGCGATCGCTACATGCATCAGTGCCAGAAACACTGTACCAAAGCTTGTTGCAACGTCTAGCCCCCAGCAATACCCAAAATCAAATTTAGGAAGTTGGAACAACTCAGTGGCGTAATTACAGAGGAATTGTGCCAAAGCCGAACTAGTCGCGCTTTTTTCACATCTTCTGTCGATCGTTAGGGTTAGTGCCAAAATAGTAAATGGGTGTAGAAAGCATTCGGCTCTTCCATAAAAAGAGGGGCGGGCAGTACTCCCAGAACAAAATGTAATCGATTGTGTTGTGGAAGACTCAGAATCAGCAAAACAAAAAACTACAAAATGGCAACCTGGTAGCGCTCAGGCGCAATTCGGCGTCAAAGGTTCCCATAAAAATCTTTTATTCAAAAAATTTTTATGGGCGTCTCTCAACCATCATTCCTGGTGGGGATGCCACTATTAAACCGAAACATCTCTCTTTCCTGATTGGAGGCACCGGCAAAATCACCAAGGGCAACCTAAAAACAGTAATCCAAGGATGGAGATGTCGCACTCCCAGGCAGCCATCCGCTAAAACTGTAAATTAAAGGGGAAGAGTGGATGAACAACGGCAAAGTTAGAATTTATGAATTATCAAAGGAATTGAATTTGGATAACAAAGAGCTATTAGCAATTTGCGACCAGCTCAACATCGCGGTCAAAAGCCATAGCAGCACGATTTCTGAATCCGAGGCAGAACAGATTCGCGCAGCTGCAGAAAAACTCGCAGCTACAAATGTGACGCCCAAAAAGGAACTAGGTACAACCAGCCACAAACCAAATTCCCCATCAAACGGCGGACGAAACCGACCTGCTGCACCCCACAAACAGCAAATTTTGGAAATACGCAAACCCAAAATATTGAGAAATACTACTTCCAACGCCTCAGAGGCGTCAGTTGCTACCAATACCCAAGTTGCTTTGTCTGAAGCTAATCCTCCCTCACCTCCACGGCCTTTCGCTACACCAGTCTCACCTATGAAGCCGACGGCACCAACCAGACCTGTACCCCGGAATCAATCTGAGACCCCAGAGCAACCTCCTGTCAAAGACTTGGAACAAACGCCTAGTCAAAACCAGCCACAGGAAAAAACAGTTGCCCAAAAGCCAGAAAAAGTAGTTCCACCCAGACCGAAACCGGAAAAACCTCAAAAACCGCAATTAGTTGCGCCACCAGCAAGACCTGCGGCGGAAGAACCCCAGGTGTCTGAGCAGCAACCTCCGGCAGACAAACCGATTCTCAAACGCGAACGTCCACGGACTACAGAGGGCGATCGCGACCAGCAAATTAAGCCAAAAGTTGCTAAGCTGCCAACCGACCAGACCTCGCCATCTGCACCACAAAGGCAGCCTCGTCCCACCCTATCACCCGGAAAACCGGAGCAAAGAGGAAATAGGCCATCAGGCCCATCACCAATAGGAGACGGGCAACGACCCCGACCCGCACGTCCTGGTGAAGCTGTAGCAGCAGCAATGCCCATTGCTACTCCACCAAGACATCTGTCAGCAACAGCGGCGAAATCTGAAGTATTAGGTGACGAGCCAATCGCCCCCGATCTTCTGGATTTGAAACGCCCAAGTCCACCCAGGCCAAGCAAAGGCGGCAAAAAGTGGGTGGAAGAAGAAATCATTGACGAAGTTAAAGAAAAGGCGGGCAAGGCCGGCGTTAAAGGCAAGCGGGTCAAACCAATACTTCTAGATGATGACTTTGAAGAAGACGATTTGCTGGATGATGACGATCTAGACTCACCAGCCACCGTCCAAGTCAGCCTTTCCATCGCCCGTCCGCCCAAACCAAAAGCAACTCGACCCACACAAGCTCCAGCGGCAGCCCTGGCTACAGTTCCAACAGCAAGAAGTAAAAAATCTTCTAGTTCCAACCGCGACCAAAACCGTCGCCAAGAAGTTGAAACCAAGCGCGATCGTCCGGAAAAAGTCGTGGTCACAGGGCCAATGACTGTCCAAGAATTGGCTGACCTACTGGTTGTTGCCGATACAGAGATTGTAAAAATCCTGTTCCTCAAAGGCATGGCAGTGAGTATCACCCAAAATCTTGATATTCCGACAATTACTCTGGTAGGAAAAGAACTAGAAATAGAAGTTGAAACCGCCGAACCAGAAGCAGAAGCTCGGAAAGTTACGGAAATGGTCAGTGTCGAAGACCTGGAACATCTCCATCGGCGTCCGCCAGTGGTGACAATTATGGGTCACGTAGACCACGGTAAAACAACCCTGCTCGACTCGATTCGTAAAACCAAAGTAGCTGCTGGCGAAGCTGGTGGTATTACCCAACACATCGGTGCATACCATGTGGATGTGGTACACGAGGACAAACCCCAGCAGATAGTCTTCCTAGATACTCCCGGTCACGAAGCCTTTACAGCAATGCGGGCACGAGGAGCGCGGGTAACAGATATTGCTGTATTAGTAGTAGCTGCCGATGATGGCGTTCGTCCCCAAACCATTGAAGCTATTAGCCATGCTCAAGCAGCAGGAGTGCCAATTGTCGTTGCCATCAACAAAATTGACAAAGAAGCTGCACAGCCGGACCGGGTGAAACAAGAACTCACCCAGTATGGTCTGACAGCAGAAGAATGGGGCGGTGACACAATCATGGTGCCTGTGAGTGCCATCAGAGGTGAAAACCTAGATACGCTCCTAGAGATGATTCTCTTGGTAGCAGAAGTAGGAGAACTATCTGCTAACCCAGACCGTTCTGCTAGAGGAACTGTCATTGAAGCACATCTGGATAAAGCTAAGGGAGCAGTTGCTACCCTGCTGATTCAGAATGGCACCTTGCACGTGGGAGATATGCTGGTAGCCGGCTCCGCCTTTGGTAAGGTGCGAGCAATGGTGAATGACAGAGGCGCAAGAGTCGAAGCTGCCTCTCCATCCTTTGCGGTTGAGGTGTTGGGCTTAAGTGATGTACCAGCAGCAGGCGACGAGTTCGAGGTCTTCCAGAACGAAAAAGAAGCCAGAAGCCTAGCAAGCGATCGCGCCGACAAACAACGCCTATCCCGCTTGTTGCAAGGACGTGTCACCCTCACAACCCTCTCAGCTCAAGCACAAGAAGGCGAGTTGAAAGAACTCAACTTGATCTTGAAGGGAGACGTGCAAGGTTCTGTGGAAGCTATTGTGGGAGCGCTCAAGCAAATCCCGCAAAACGAAGTCCAAATTCGGATGTTATTGGCTACTGCTGGGGAAATTACCGAAACAGATATCGACTTAGCATCCGCCAGTAACGCTGTAATTATCGGCTTCAACACCACCTTTGCTAGTGGCGCTAGACAAGCCGCCGATGAAGCGGGTGTAGATGTTCGGGAATACAACGTCATCTACAAACTCCTGGAAGATATCCAAGATGCCTTGGAAGGTCTTCTCGAACCAGAGTTGGTGGAAGAACCCTTGGGTCAAACCGAAGTCCGCGCCGTCTTCCCAGTCGGTCGTGGTGCGGTTGCCGGTTGTTACGTTCAATCTGGCAAGCTAGTTCGCAACTGCAAAGTGCGGGTGCGACGTGGCAGTAAAGTGATTTATGAAGGCGTGCTTGACTCCCTAAAACGGATGAAAGAAGACGCCCGTGAGGTCAATGCTGGTTATGAATGCGGTGTCGGCATTGATAAATTCAATGATTGGGCTGAAGGTGATATCATCGAAGCCTATCAGATGGTTACCAAGCGCCGTACTCTCACCTTAACTAGATAGTGCTGAGGGTAAAATGGTTAGAAGTTAGGAGTTAGCAGTTATGAGTTAAAAGCTCCTAACTCCTAACTCTTAACTTTTAACTAATAACTTTAATATATGGCTTCATTTCGCTCTGAACCAATTTTGTGGATTCACGTTGCTGGATTAGCGACGTTGCCTGTTTTTTCAATACTCTGCTTATTGTTCCTGTCCGTAGGCGAGCCGTTTTTGCCCGTCTGGGCGGAACTATTCTTAGTAGCCGCCGTTGGTGTTGTGCCGTTGCTATGGATGCAGTTGCGTCGCCCTTTTTACATCTTTGGTCTTTTGGGAATAGCTCTAAAGCCAGAAAATTTGACTGAGCGGCAGCGAAAAATTCTTTGTTTAACTAATACAAAGTTAAATCGTGTCCTAGCCCTAGTGACAGCAGTGTTGTCGGTTTGGGCACTGTGGCATATCTATCAAATTGCCCCGTTAGTAGCAAATACAGCTAAGTTTTTACCACAATGGCGCAGCCTCGGTCTAATACTTGCGGCCTTAGCCTTTTTAGCAAGTAATCTATTTTTACAAATTCCCATTAGTGCTATGCGAGTTTTAGTGACTAATGACACAGAATTTGCTGCCATAGAACCCTTATCTTTAGAAAAGATTAAACAAGATTTTACAATTTTAGGCGTGCGGGTTAATCAAATGTTACCCCGGTTGCTTGAATCTTTGCTCTCACGAAACAAAGATTCGCACCAGCCCCCAGAGTAAATATTATTTTATTTGAAGAGGCTACGAGCAGATGCGGGGACTGAGGGATGAGGGAGATGCAAGGAGAATGACTAATGACCAATGACCAATGACTAATGACTAATAACAGAGGAATGAGGAATTATGGCTCAAATTCCAGCTTATAGCGATCGCCACTTTTCTGCTGATAGTGAAATTTGGTATAGTCTCAAATGTGCGATATCCACTAGTTCTGGTTTTCAACGCTGGCAATTAGAACGGGATGCTCAATTACACGGACTTCGCTTAGAACAGCAGGTACAACGGTATTTACGAGAAACTTTAGAGACTTTAGCTTATTAAATACCAACTAAATCTTGTCAGCGACGAAGTTGATGGTTGACGCTCTTGAAGCGATCGCCATCAACTTCGGCACAAAAGTACAAGATAAGTAGATTGAGGTGCAACGCAATTGCTCGATGAATAATTTCGGGACTGATCTGCGTTAGCGAAGCTTAACAAACAGGACTTACACACACTCTACGAATCCTTGGCGTTCTTGGCGTCTTTGCGGTAGCCTTCGGCAAGCCGCAAAGCGTCTAGTGTAAATTAAGCTTTTTGGCAATTTTTGCGTCAGTCCTGAGAGGATGTTTGAAAAGTCGAAAAGTATACTAACAACCCCGCTTCCATTCCTCTCCCCGAAACGGAGAGAGGCTTTGAAACCCCCATTCCCTCGTAAGGAAGGGGGGCTTGGGGGGTTAGGTTTTTAAGATTTTGATGTTAGCAATGATACTTTTCAAACATCCTCTGAGACTAAACAATGGCTAAATCTGTTAAGTTACCGCTAAAGCCAGTTATCTCTATGAGCGCATCATTTTGAACGGAAAAGCCTGCTACTCCATCATTAAGAGCCAAGAAAGTACGACCGTTTCGACTAAAGGTTGCACCTTGGTTAGCTTTGAAGCTTTCTGAATTTAGAAGTTTTTGGATCTGGCTTTGAGTGAAACTGACAACAGCACCAAGTTGAGCAATTTGCGAACTGGCAATTGGTGTAGGTGCATCAATGAGATCGATACCGATTGTCAGATCGCTAATGCGATCGACTTTATTGAATAAAGAATCGCTCAGAGCGGTAAAGATAAAAGTATCAGCGCCACTTCCACCTATCAACAAATCCATTCCAGCTCCACCTTGAAGTAGATCGTTGCCAGCCAACCCTTTGAGAGTATTATTTTGATCGTTGCCAGTCAAAGTGTCGTCAAAATTAGAGCCAGTAACTCTTTCAACACTTAGGATAATATCTCCTTCAGCCTCGCCACCACTACCAGTATTATTAACCAAGTCAACTGCAACTCCAGCATTTGAGGTTTCATACCATACATAGTCAAAGCCATCACCCCCGATCATTAAATCTTCTCCAGCACTACCATGAAGATAATCATCGCCACTTCCACCACTGAGGATGTCATTTTGGTTGCCTCCCCTCAAACCCTTATCGTCTCCTAGATTGCCATCTAGAAAACTTTCCCTATCTGACAGAGTACGGAGAACATCTTGATCCTCTCGACCAAAAATAGGATTTCGTAGTGCATCTAAATACTTACTCAAATCACTACCTAGCGCAGTCTTAAGACTATTATCGTATTCACTTTCGCTGAGATTAAAACGGTCATTGTGTGCGTCTAATACGCCAATAGCATAGCTCCAGTAGCGTATGGCATCAGTGTCTGCTTCTGGTAGATTATTTTGGATCTGTTCTAAGAGATCGCCGAGACTAGCCTGAGTTTCTAACGATTGACTGCTAATGTTATAGCTAGATTCAGAAAATATATCTCTCATAAAGCTTTGGGCAGCTAATAGGCTGATAAAACTATTACTAATATCAGCCCAAGATTGACGCAAACCCAAAGTGTGTCCTAATCGAGTGATTTCAAAGTCTATTGGTTGCTGCAAGAACTTTTCTAGGAAAGCATGTTTGCGGGCATCGAAGAATTGGCTTCGACTGTTTGGATCTATATCTTCGACTCCTGCCCATTTGAAAAGTAAATCCTCGACTTGACCGTATACTTGTTCGAGATTCCGATCGTCTAGCTGCACTAACTCGCGCATTTCGGCTAGTAAGTCTTTGTCGAGACTCATCGCAATATTAAGATTGGGGAGTTGACCAAAACCTCGGAGATTGGGTAAAAACTGCGTTTCTGCTTTTAGTTCAACGGGTTGATCGTAGATAGTATTTACGAGACTTACTTCAAGTGCTATGGCTGCTATTTCACTCTGGCTACCATTGTTGAAAGTAAAGTTACCTGTGGAAAGAATGGAATTCCCAGGCTCCAAATCAGTACGGTCTAAGCTGATGGATTGGATTTCCCATTCAGCAAGAGTTCGCAGTTCTCCCGCATTGGTAAAACCATCTTCATTTCTGTCGATCCAGATTCGGAGATCGTTGAATTGAGAATCGTTAGCATCAATGAGGTTATCCGAATTAGTGTCTAAAGTTGCCAAATCGTCAAAACCATTGGTTGAATTATCGCCGAATAATTCGGAGATGTCGTTAATTTGACCGTCATTATTGGCATCCAATACTAGTAAGCCATCATCGGCACTAACCCAGCTTGTGTATTCTCTGAAACCATTGGAGTTAGTGTCGAAAAAGGTTCTTGACTGTCCGAGCGATATTAGTTCAACTCCATCGCCGTCTAAATCTAGTACTAGTGGGTCAGTTTGTTCTGGGGGTACGGGGGGTATGGGGGGTATGGGGGGTACGGGAGGTATAGGGGGTACGGGAGGTATAGGGGGTATGGGGGGTACGGGGGGATCTGAATTACCTATTGGAGTTGGTATTACCACAAGTATAATAATTACAATTACAATCACCTGCCACCACTCCCCATTTGGATCTACAAAAGTTGCAGGGTTATTTAACCCATACTGATATAAGTTTGTATCTCCTCCATTTAATCCAAGGGGGTCAGTTGCCGTAAATCTTCCTGTAATTGGGTCATATTGCCTCGCTCTCATGAAGTTTAGTCCACTAGAGTCATTCATGACCCCTAATTCACCCACAAATTGAAATGGGTTATTCACCCCTTCAACCGAGTTGAGAATTCCACCAAAAGGTTCATAAGCATACTTGTTAACATAATTTCCCGAATCATCAGTCAACCCATTAACTGAACCAATTGCATCTGTATCAAAGTACGCAGCACCGTTACTATCAAATCTGCCTACTAACCCTAATCCATGAGCATAATTAGCTGTCAATACACCATTAGCGTTGTATTCGCCAACGACATTATCTAGTTCAATGACAACACCGCCCGATTCAAAGGAGCTCAAAGGATCGATTAAATACTCAGTCCTGACTCCATCTTTAATGACCGCAGTCCGATTGCCCAAGGGATCATATTCATACTGCCAAACACCATCCGGGGTTTCAGTCCGAATGATGCGATTTTCATCATTGTAGGTATATTTATAGATATCACTGCCATCTACAACCTGAATTAAATTACCATCTGCATCGTAGGTATATTCAGCATCTCCTACATTTAAATATTGGTTGAGATTGTTGGTAGTATAGTCAATTATCTCCCCGTTAATAATCGTCTGTACTCGGTTCCTGGCACTGTCATAGACATACTGTAAATTTTGATCTGCAATATTTGGATTGGTCGAATCAAACTGTGCTTGAGTTAACTGACCTGTTGCATCATAGGAATAAGTCCAACTACCATCATTATTTACTTCACCTATCCTTCTTCCTGAAGCGTCATAGGTATAGCTAAATGAAGAGTTGATTACATTCTCTGAAGCATAATTAGTAATTTTTGTGAGTTGCCCAGCTAGATCGTAGTTGTAAGTGGTAAAAGTGCCATTGCCATTGGTTTCCTTAACCAAATTACCCGCAGCATCATATTCATAAGCAACTAATATTGCATCCGTGCCATCGGTTAAACCAGTGAGTCGTCCCTCAGAGTCATAGCTGTAGTTAGTTTCAAATCCATTTTGGTCTACCATGCTGGCTCTTCGCCCTTGTGCATCGTAGGTGTAAGCAAGATATCTGTCGTCAGGATAGGTAATCTTTGTTACTTGATTGTCAGCATTATAGATTAAATTTGCGATCCCACCATTGACATCTTTTATTGATGTTAGGTTACTGCGGCGATCGTAGGTATATTCTTCAAACGTACCATCGTCAAAAGCTTTCTTGATTAATCTTCCCCGTCGATCGTAGCTATACTCAAATGTATCCCCACTGCGCTCTGTTTTCTGGATAACCTGCCCAGATTCATCGTAAACATAGTTTTCTGAAGTACCATCGATGTATGCTATCTTTGTAACGTTTCCTCGTTCGTCGTAAGTAAAAGTTAAAGGATTCCCCCGTGCATCTGTAACTACTGTTGGTGAGTCAGAATTTTCGCCATAGGTATAACTTACAGTTTGATTGAGAGGATTTGTCTGAGTTAAAAGTCGATTTTCACCATCATAAGTAAATTGACTAATGGTATTACCTGGAGCGGTAATTTGGCTAACATTGCCGTTGGCATCATAAGTCAAACTAATAACTCGGTTTAAAGGATCGGTTAACTGAAGCAATGACCCATCATCTGTGAATTTATATTCAGTTGTTGCTCCATTAGCATCAGTTACGCCGATAGTACCGGGAACAGAATAGTTATAAGTAGTAGAAGCCATAATTTCCTCAATTGCCTTTAAGAGGGTGTTTGAAAAGTATTAGGACGACTACAAGTCGCTACTACACAAGCAAAGTCCACCTCCCTGGACTAATGCAAAATCAAGGGATTGCTAACCCAGGTTAGTGGGTTTTGTCTGTGTCGCAGCGACTTATAGTCACCCAGTGAGTAATAAATTAGACTTTTCAAACACCCTCTAACAGAGTGTTTGAAAAGTCCAGTGAGACGTAAAAAAGCTCACTAAGTATAAAGGAAATACAGTTTATTTCAGCCCAAAATCCTTGGTAGAGACGCTAAATTTAGCGCCTCTACAGGTCAAAAATCAGTACCGAAAATCCTTAACTGAACCATATTCAGGTATAAAAAACTATTTATCACTATTTCTAATTCGTTTAAACTGATTTACGCAATCTTAAATATGTTGATTTTTGTAAAATCTTATACATCAATAAAATGACATTATATTAACTTTATTCTTCGTCTGAATGTATTTCGTTTACTGATTAAAAATTCGACATCTTCTTAAATTTCGTTTGTTTATTGATGAAAACGCATGTCATTCTTGTGAAGAACGCATGTCATTGTTATGTCAGTAACCATTTTGTAATATTGACTTGTATTGAAGAATATATAAGCTAATTTTATTGTTTAAGTTGAAGACATCTTCGCATAAGTAACAATCAAGTTCATACAAGCTTCATATTATGCTCTTAATTGTGGAGAAGCTGCTCTGACTTTTCATGGGATCTGGAAAACGCCATTTTGAGCTTTTTTCAAACCCTGATTTTCACTTAACTATTTTCATTAACTTAAAACTATTGAGAACTAACCTGTGGAAAAAGTCACGTTGTTTCACGGTTTGAGGACTTCCCGTGAAAAGTCGGAGAAGCTGCTGATTAACTGGATAAGCAAGTTTTAAGCATCAATTTTTGTGTGTTTCTCTAGTCTTAGGGTGTATTGGCAGTAAACTCAGCGTATAGATAAGGTAGCGAGCGACTTATTCATAAGACATCTCCGAAAAGGAATGTAGAGACGCGGAATTTATCTTATCTACAAGGGTTTGAGGTTACGCATATTTAATTTCTGGACATGTATAATGTATAAGTTCTGTGATTTATCTCAGGAATTTAGCTGAATAAGTGCTAATCATCCAGTATAGTTTTGCATGGGTTTTACAGCAGCTTACAAGACTGCTAACTTTAACCTTGTTCGACATACCGTAATTCAGCACATCACAGACTTAAAAATGAAATATCGGGGTTTTCACACTTCTGGAGCGAAAAACTTTCGCCTTCTTTCTAGCAATCATCTCAAATATACTGTACGGATGGCAGCGGGACTAACGGCTTTCTTAGTTGTTTCTGGTGGGTCAATAGTATTACCTGGCGAGGTAAATGCTGGTGCTACTCACTCAAAAGAAATCGCTCCAACTCTCACAGCACAAGTTCCCACCACTGCAACAGTAATTTACGTTAATCCCGCAAGTGGTGCAGATACCGCTGGTGCTGGTGCAACAGCCAATGCACCTTACAAAAGCATAAGTTTCGCTCTAAGTCAAGCCCAATCAGGGACAGTAATTCAACTCGCACCTGGGAACTATAGCCAAGAAAGTGGAGAAACCTTTCCCATCTTGTTGAAACCAGGGGTGACACTGCGGGGTGATGAATCTACTAGAGGTCAGGCGATATTAATTTCAGGTGGAGGTTTCTACACTAGTCGCACCTTTGCCAGACAGGACATTACCATCCTTGCCGACCAAAATACGACTATTACGGGCGTTACTGTCACCAACCCAAATAGCCGGGGTACGGCTGTGTGGGTAGAGTCAACGAATCCCATCATCAAAAACAATACTTTTACTAACAGCATCAGAGAGGGTGTTTTTGTCACTGGTACAGGCAACCCCAAAATCGAAAGTAACATCTTTGTGCAGAATAAAGGCAATGGAGTCTCAGTTGCTAAATCTGCCCAAGGGGAAATTCGCGGTAACTTATTTCAGGATACTGGTTTTGGGATAGCGATCGGTGGCACTTCTACACCCCTAGTTATAGAAAACCAAATCATCGAAAACCAAGACGGTCTTTTTATTTCAGAGTCAGCTAAGCCCGTATTGCGTAAGAATATCATTCAAAACAATAAGCGGGATGGTATAGTAGCCACTGTTAGTGCTTTACCTGACCTTGGTACCAATGAAAATCCTGGTGGCAATCTCATTCGTAATAACACTCGTTATGATGTAAACAACGCTACTAAGACTGGTACAATTCTCGCTGTTGGCAACGATATAGACCAAAAACGAATTTTTGGTTCTGTAGATTTTGTTGCCGCAGCTGTTGACATACCCCCTGGAGGGGCTGTCGCCTTTAAAGATGTGGCAGCAAATTACTGGGCAAAAGTCTACATCGAAGCTTTAGCTTCCCAAAATATTATTGCTGGGTTCCCTGATGGCACCTTTAAACCCAATGAACCTGTAACTCGCGCTCAATTTGCCACCATTATCACTAAAGCTTTGACACCACCAGTCAAACGCGCAGGTATTCAGTTTAAGGATGTAGCAAGCAATTTCTGGGCTTACGCTGCAATTCAATCTGCTTACCAAAGCCAGTTTGTTTCTGGTTATCCTGATGGTACTTTTAAGCCACAGCAGCAAATTCCGAGAGTGCAGGCGTTAGTCGCTTTAGCCAATGGTTTGGGTTTAACTGCCAACAATCAGAATGTCCTTTCCTTTTACACCGATGCTGGCCAGATTCCTGATTATGCGATCGCTCCTGTTGCTGCTGCAACAGTACGACAACTAGTAATCAACTATCCCACAGCTAAACAACTCAATCCTAATCGTCAGGCAACTAGAGCCGAAATTGCTGCCTTTGTTTACCAAGCGCTCGTCAATGCTGGACGTGCCCAACCAATTCCTTCATCCTATTTGGTAACAGTTCAATAAAGAGTGCTGATTTTTGAGTACACACCAATCAAGGCTTAATTGATTAATTGAAAGCGCCAGACTAACAATTTATTAGTCTGGCGCTTCCAATATTGTGAGCTTTATTAAATTTCAGTGTCTTTATAGCGTTTCCTAGTCTGCTCAGGTACAAATCTCTGCGTACCTGGAGCGCTTTACTTTGCGTCCCTTTGCGTTTCAAAATATTATCTGTACCTCACGTAACTGGGAATCGCTATATATAAAAATTGGGGTCTTTAAATATAGTTGACCCCATTTGAATGTGATTGAGTTTATGGTCAGGGTCTTTATATTAGCTGACCCCGTTTCAACGATTTCCAGCTTCTCAGAAATTTTTGCTTTTTGAGATTTTGTAATATTTTTTTTATTTTTTCTTTCCTGATATATTAATTTTTTATCAAAACATTAATATATTCATAAAATATGAAGATCTCTAAAAAGAAAACCGCTTTCTTCACGAATTGGCATTTTTACCGGATTTACGGCTTTCTTGCCGGCGTTGTTCCCAGCGCCAGAGAAACACCATCAGGGTAACGATTCCTATTTGCAGAGCCAAATTAGGCAAAGCGCTGTCAACATCGCGTCCAGCAAGCACTCTGAAAAAAAAGATGAATGCCCCAATTAAGCCAGAAGCACCAAAAGCAATATAGATAAATTGTCGTAAGCCGCGATAAGGGGCTGCCACTTCTGCTTTGAGACGGGCATATTGTTCGGGGTTGAGGCGATTTTTGGGATTTGGATTTACCATAAGTAAATTATGCTATACTCTTAGATTGTGTACGCCGATGTGGCTCAGTGGTAGAGCAGCTGATTCGTAATCAGCAGGCCGTGGGTTCAAATCCCATCATCGGCTTTGATAAAAGTATTGCTCAATACTAAAGTTTGACATAAATCATCTACAGTGATTAATTATCTGTCGTCGCTGACAAATTATTGTTATCAAACTTAGTAATTCGCTTCCGTATGTATTGGTGACAAATTATTGTCATCTAACAACCCCTACTCCCATTTTCAAAGCAGAGGTGGATTATTGCAGCAATGGAGTTGTGCCATTACCGTTAGTTGAGGCATTGGCAATTGCAGCTTGAGTAGGTTGAGTAGTAAGAACCGCTACAACTGGAGTAACTTTTGGACTAGATTGTTTACTTCGTTTTCGATTGGAGCCGCCAGCCTTGGAATACTCTATACTGTTTCTGCCGTAGACAGTTGCAACTCCACTTAGCATTCGTTCAGACATTTCGGAAAGAGCTTTATCCATCTGGGTTACTGTTTTACGCGATTCTTCCAGATTGGAAACCAGCGTATTATTAGCTTCTAGCACAGCACGGGTAGTGTTGATTAAGTGGTTGTAAGCTTCAATGGTTAACCCATGTCCTAAATCCAGATTTTCATCAATAGATTTAAGCAAGGCGAGACGAAGTTGGGCTTTGTCAATAGCAGCAGATCCACGAGTTTTTAAAGACATAGCACATCCTTTTTTAATAATTCCTTTTTCAACATAATGGACTATCCTTTTGCCTGAGATGGGTAGTTTTGTGGATTTATTTTATTAAAATTTCAATGAAATAATTACGAGTTTGCCTGTGTTTTTACTCATTTTTCATATCGATTTGTTGTTTGAGAATAAGTACAATCAGCAATGGTAATCACAAAATCAATAAATGCGTACCCCGAAATAGCAAATGCGAACCCCGAAATAGCAATTGCGATCGCCAAAATAGCAAATGCCAACCCCGAAATAACAATTGCGAACCCCAAAATAGCAAATGCGAACCCCGAAATAACAATTGCGAACCCCGAAATAACAAATGCGAACCCCGAAATAACAAATGCGTACCCCGAAATAGCAAATGCGTACCCCGAAACAGCAAATGCGTACCCCGAAATAACAAATGCGATCGCCAAATCTATAAATGCATACGCGGAAATAACAAATGCGATCGGCAAATCGATAAATGCGTTACCGTAGCCCGCACTTCTTTACGAGGGGCTGCGCGTAGCTTGCTTCCCCGTAAGGGTAGGACATGGTTCGACTCCGCTCACCAGCCGCTCAGTGACTACCGCAGGCATAGCTAGATTAACTTTTGATTATGAAAGTAAAATGAAATTATCAAAATGAAATTATCCTCCACCTGAGCTACATCATGGTTGTCCCAGAACTCGAACAACAACTCCTTCAGCTTTCACCTGACGATAAATTGTATATTATCCAACTCCTGGCACAAAGCCTGACTACAGACAATAACAACACCCAATCAGTGCAAATAAGCAAAATCTCAGAATTATTCCGTCAATCCCCCGTGGCTAAATTACCCGAAGAATTTGACGTTACTCGATTACTAAAAACCCTCATTGAGTCCCTAGAACTAGCAACTCCAACCGAAATAACAGAATATCCCCTGCCTCAATTTTATGGATGTATCCAAGATGAAACCTTCTTCCGTCATCCCCAAGGACAACAACCAGAACGCGAACCAATCCTGTGAAATTCCTGCTCGATACTAACACCTGCATTATTTATATGCGGGGTAAAAATTCCACTTTAAAACAGAAACTAGAATCTACTGCTACTAAAGATATTGCTGTTTGCTCAATCGTCAAAGCTGAACTATTTTATGGCGCAATAAAAAGTGCCAACCCACAACGTAATCTTAGTTTACAACAACAATTTTTAGCTCAATTTACATCACTACCTTTTGACGATTTAGCAGCAACAACGTTTGGAAAAATTCGCTCTCAACTAGAAGCATTAGGTACTCCCATTGGCGCTTATGACTTACAAATTGCCGCCATCACCCTGACAAATAACTTAACCCTCATCACCCATAACACTAGAGAATTCCAACGCATTAATAACTTGTTGATTGAGGATTGGGAGATATAGCGATCGCACTATTTTATAGGAGTGATGTCTATCGCAAAATCAGTATATTGTCTGTTCACAAGTAAAAAACACTCATCCACGAGGTTCTTTCATTGTCAGAAACACGTCATTTGTGATGAAATTCTACACTTTTCTGTAATTTAGGGTGTTGGTGTTGAATTTTTCTTATGATCTAGTTGCTTATCACACCCTTACCCATGTATGAACAGCGTCAGCAAGCTTATCTCAACCTTATTCGCAGCCTGTTAGATTCCCCCAGTGGTGAAGAAACGGAGATTTTAGCAGCAAACCAAGATTTACTTGATGCTGGCTTAGTACAAAAGATGCTGGAAATAGCAAGTAATCTATTAAGCCAAGGCGAATTAGACCAAGCTAACCGTTTAATGAATATAGTGGGAAAGCAGCTTGGAGTTTATAGTGAATTATCATTGACTGCCACAGAAAAGGAATATATTAATTTTTTATATCAAACGTTACGAGCAACCGCAGACAGCGAAGGTAATCCCCAGGTAGTTTACCCCTTGTTGGCACAGAATACAGACAAACTTGATGGAGTGTTTGCAGAAATACTACATCGTTGGGGGACAAATAGACTAGGGGAAGCGAAAGCAGATGAGGCGGAATATTTAGCAGCAGTTATTGTTGAATTTAGCAATTTAGTAGCGCAATTCTCCTTGGGTAGCAACAAAGCCAACAAGATGGAAATTGCTATTATCGGCTATGAAGTGGCTTTAACTGTCAGAACCAGAGAAGCTTTGCCTGTTGATTGGGCAGCAACGCAAAATAATCTCGCTAATGCCTACAGGGAGAGAATCAAAGGAGACAAACCAGAGAATATCGAAAAGGCGATCGCTGCATATACTGCGGCTTTAACTGTCAGAACCAGGGAAGCTTTGCCTGTTGATTGGGCAATGACGCAAAATAATCTGGGACTTGCCTACATTGACAGAATTCGAGGAAACAAAGCAGAAAATATTGAACGAGCAATCCAAGCCTGCACATATGCTTTGGAAGTTAGAACTCGTCAGACTTTCCCTCAACAATGGGCTGAAACGCGAAATAATTTGGGTAATGCTTACTCTAACAGAATAATAGGAGACAAAGCAGAGAATCTCGAACAAGCAATCAATGCCTACACAAATGCCTTGGAATTTTTTAACCTTGAGGATTTGCCTCAACAATGGGCAATAACGCAAAATAATTTGGGCAGTGCTTACTCTAACAGAATACTAGGAGACAGAGCAGAGAATCTCGAACAAGCAATCAATCACTACACAGATGCTTTGAAAGTTTTAACCCGCGAAGTTTCACCCCAAAATTGGGCAATGATACAAAATCATCTGGGAATTGCTTATCATTACAGAATTAAGGGAGACCCTACAGAAAATCTCGAACAAGCAATCAAAGCCTACACAAATGCTTTGGAAGTTAGAACCCGCGAGGCGTTACCCCAACAATGGGCAGCAACACAAGACCATTTAGGTACTGCTTACTATAAAAAAATACTGATAAATCCGGCAGAAAATACTGAACTTGCTATTCAGGCTATTAAGGCTTATGAATATGCTTTGGAAGTGAGAACCCGCGAGGTTGCACCCCAAGATTGGGCAATAACGCAAAATAATCTGGGGAATGTTTACTCTGTCAAAATCACAGAAGAACCAGCCGATAATTTTGAAAAAGCGATCGCTGCTTTAACTGCTGCTTTAACTGTCTACACCAAAGAAGCTTTGCCTGAAAACCATGCAGAAACTTTGTTTGGGCTGGGAAGAACTTACCAAGACAGAAACAAGTTTAACTTAGCATACAATACTTTTGAGTCTGCCATTGTCACCATAGAATCTTTGCGAGAAGAAATAGTATCTGGAGAAGAAAGCAAACGCAAACAAGCGGAACAGTTCAATAAAGTTTATAGCTGTATGGTAGAGGTTTGCACAGAATTAAATAAGATTACCGAAGCAATTGAATATGTTGAACGTAGTAAAACCCGCAGTTTAGTTGAACAAATTCTCGAACGTGACTCAAAAACCATCTTTCCGCCAGAAGTCGCAACTCAATTAGAAAAATACAGGGATGAAATAGCCGTAGGACAATATCAAATCCAAAATGGCAAAGCTGAAAATCCAAAAGACCTAGCACAACATCTACAACAGTTACGACAGCAGCGTAATGAATTGCAAAACCAATACTTACCTGTTGGTTATGGTTTCAAATTCAACTCCTTCCAAGGTTCTTTAGATGAGCATACAGCCATTATCGAGTGGTATATTCTTGGTGATAAAATTTTGGCGTTTATTGTCACAAAACAAGGAGAAGTAACTGTTTGGCAATCCCAACCAGAAGACCAACAAGCTTTGTATGATTGGGTAAATCAATATTTGCAGAATTACTACAATCAAAACGACAAATGGCGAAATAACTTAGGGGAAGAACTTAAACAATTAGCCTCAATTCTGCACATTGATGAAATACTAACCCAGATACCAAAGCACTGCGATAAACTCATCCTAATTCCCCATACAGCCCTGCATTTATTACCCCTTCATGCAATTACAATAAATCAAAATTCTGAAAATTCGTCTTGTCTTCTGGATTTATTTGCTGGTGGTGTGAGCTATGCACCCAGTTGTCAACTACTGCAACAGGTACAAGAGCGCAAACGTCCTGATTTTCAATCTCTATTTGCGATTCAAAACCCTACAGAAGACCTGAATTACACCGATTTAGAAGTACAAGTTATTCAAAGCTACTTTAATACTTCCAACGTTTTGAAAAAAACAGCAGCGACACTCACAGCAATTAATAATACTGACTTAAACACTTACCACTGCGCCCACTTTAGCTGTCACGGATATTTTAACTTCATAAATCCCAGTCAATCAGCCCTGATTTTGGCAAATGCTCCCGTAGCTGAAACACTTCCACAACCAAATACAGAACGTTATCTGAATTTGCGATTGGGTGAAATCCATGATTTAGACAAATGCCTTACCCTAGATAAAATCTTCACTCTCAAATTAGAAAAATGTCGCCTTGTCACCCTTTCCGCGTGCGAAACTGGATTGATTGATTTGAAAAATACCAGTGACGAATATATTGGTTTACCTAGCGGTTTTCTATTAGCTGGTAGTCAAGCTGTAGTTAGTAGTTTGTGGACTGTCGGCGATTTATCTACAGCATTTTTGATGATGAAATTTTACGAAACCCTGCAAACAATAAATAGTGTCTCCATAGCACTCAATCAAGCTCAACAATGGTTACGGAATTTAACCATAGAAGAATTTGAAATAGTTTTGGAGCAATATGAGCCGCAAATTGCGACAACATTAGCACAAATGCGACCCGGACAACGTTTATTATTTCAAGAATATCTGAAACGCATCAGGCGAGGACAATCCTTGCCATTTGCAAATCCTTACCACTGGGCAGCCTTTACCGCAATAGGAGTTTAAGCATCAGGTTTATTTACACCGCAAAATTTCTTTGCCCCTAACTTAAACACACAAATACTCAGTGCAGTTGCCATACCTGGAGGAATCGGAACACCAATTGCGATCGCTTCTATCGCTGGAGCAAGTAATCCAGATTCCAAAGCTTCTCTAACTTCCTCCTGACAGAAAAATTTGCGGCATTTTTCCAGCCAATCATTTAATCCTCTATCTGCTTCTTGTGCAGTCTCCCGCATAACAAGCAGTGGAACTGCATCGTCTAAATAGCCTTCACACTCTTCTATGGTATCTAATGCTGTTAAAGCTTCTGGACTATTCGCCAACTGTTTGCGAAACTGAGTAATTTCCTCTGGTGTAACGGTAATCATTTAATAGTTTTAAGCCGTAAATAAATATATGAAGCATTGAGGGATTATACATCTAATCCCTAATCTAAAGATATGGCGATGTCTGTGACGGGCTATTTGGCATCGCCGCTCATACGACATCAAAAGTAGGGACAATTTTGCTATGCGATGTCTACGACGGGCTACGCCTACGCGCATTTTCGACAACCAGAAAAATTCACGCTATTTTTTGATATGCGTAGTTTACCGCCGTAGACATCACTCTTCGAGTGAAAGCCTCGAATTATTCCTCAAACTCAGTTTCGCAGAAGGCTTTTAATAAATCAATACAATTAGAGCTAATTTGTAAACTCAAGTAAAATACTTACCTTGTAAGGGTTTCAGGAATTTGAGTTAATACAGCACTTATTCGCTGAAACTTAAACCTAGTAATGAGTTGAGTCTCCTTAAGATTTTATTTACGAATCAGCTCTTAGCGATCGCCTTCATCGCTAGAGATAACCAAAAACTATAATGAATGCATAAAGCAACCAATACAGGCAAGATTAGGAGAATCTAAATAATGCAGGCTGATAGCATTTCAGAGCAAAGGTTACTTCAAAAAATTCGCCAGCTACCTCCCGAAAAAGTTTTGCTGGTTGAAGATTTTATTGATTCTTTGGATCAGCAAAGTACAGATCATAGCCTTACCTTTGCAGCAGCAAAACTTTCTGAACCAGTTCTGCTCAAAATCTGGGATAACCCTGATGATGCAGAATATGACAAACTATGAATTTGGTGATGTTGTTTTAGTGCCGTTTCCCTTTACTGACCAAACTACTACTAAAAAACGTCCAGCAGTGGTTGTGAGTTCTAATAGCTATCAACGTGAGCGTTCGGATTTAATATTGATGGCTATTACCAGTCAAGCAAATCCAGCAACTTCCTTTGGTGAAATCACAATTGCCGGATGGCGAGTAGCTGGTCTTCTCAAGCCTTCAATTATTAAACCAGTTTTGACTACCATAGATAAAGGGCTAGTGATTAAAAAGTTAGGACGACTTGAGGAACCAGACCTTCAGACCTTGCAAAACCTTTTTCTGGTTATTTTGGGTTGATATGCGTAGTTTACCGCCGTAGGCATCGCTCCTTCAAATTAAAGCCTCGACAAATCACTCAAACTCACTTTCGCAGAAGGTTTTTAATAAATCAATACAATTAGCGATCGCTCCTAAATGAGCAATTTCATAACCGTGGGTATTTTGAGTAGGAAATGCTAAACAAGCGGCACGTCCAACATGTCCAAATTTCATCGCAATTGAAGCATCGCTACCAAATCCACTTAAAGTTGTAAACTGTATTGGCATCTCCAACTGCTTGGCACAACGGCGTATTTGTCCATTTAATCCTTCATCATATATCCCATAGGCATCTTGAGATAAGAGTACAGGAATTTCGCCATCTTTAACAGGATATTCCTCAGATAAGGGACAAATTTCTAAAGCAATCAAGGCATCTAAACGCTGATTTTGAGTAAAAAATAATGCGCCAATTGCTCCGACTTCTTCTTTTGCTGAAGCCACTAAATAAACATCAACAGCGGGTTGTTTCAGGTTTTCAGCTAAAGCTAGCAAAATGGCAACAGAGGCTTTATTATCTAACGTGTAACTGGCAATATGATCCTTTAATCTAATTGGCAACTTGCGATGTTTGCCAATTACCATTCGCGTTCCGGGTCGAATTCCAGCGCCTTCAAGTTCAGCCGTAGTGCGTTTCGTTTCAATCCAGGCATTTTCCCATTTGACGCTAATATCTTCTTGCTGGACTTTTTGCGGAGATTCGTGGGAAACATGGCGGGAACCAAAGCTGAGAATCCCGCTGATTGTTTCATTGTCTCCCAGTAAATCTACCACGCCCTCACCGTAAATCCACGGGAAAGAACCGCCGAGTTTGCGGACTTCAACGCGACCTTCATCGCCGATACTTTTGACCATCGCCCCAATTTCATCTTTATGGGCTGTAATGGCGATTGCTCGGTCTGGACTTCGGCCGGGGATTTTTGCAATAATATTGTCGGCGCGATCGCACCAGACTTCTACACCCAGTGCCGTAAATCGTTGCATCAACAACTGATTAATTTCGGCTTCTGCACCACTAGGAGAATGATGCATCACCAACTCTGCAATTATTTCAAATAAGCGATCGTAATCCCACATTAATATTACTCGTCAACAACTGTATGAGACGATTGTGCGCTAAAAACCAGATCCGCAGTCGTAAGTGCCAAACCTTTTTGCTGGCGCTTGAGTATTCCTACTGCACCGAAAGTAGCAATTGCCAACAATGTCCCCAACTCTGTCGAAGGTTCAAGAACAGACTTAGCCTCAATCGCCGCCAGTGCAGTGTCCGCTATCACCTAATGACCTGCGGTGGTTGGGTGGTACTGCTCCCAGATGAGAAACTTGTTGTTGACTGGGTTACATATACCTAGCCGAGATCGAAAGCCTGTAAATACTATAACTTACCGACCTTCGGTCGAGGGAATAGGGAACAGGCAACAGGCAAGAGTAAAGATTTTTGGTGAGACGCGGAAATTGTTGCCTGTTTCCTTGACCAACAATCAAAGGTCAAAAGTCCCGCCTCCAAGGTGAGATTGCATGGGGCGGGGTTTAAGTCCCCGTCCCACGCCAACACTTATGCCTGTTGCCTGTTGCCTGTTGCCTTTAAACAATCTTTGACAAAATACGAAACAACTTTAACTTTGCTTTAACTTCAAAGCATCAGCCGCTGAGACACCCTCACCTTGAGTTCCGAAGTACCATAAAGCTGTAGCAGCTTCCGCGCGAGTTACTGGTTTTTTGGGTTGAAACAAGGTCGTATAGCCAAAGACACGCCGAATGTTCGATTGTTCACCATTCTGAAAATCAGCCAATACTGCTCTTAAAGCCTTAGAATCAATTCGAGCTGCGTCTTGGAAACCCCAGGTTTGTTTGACTGCTTCAAAGTTAGCAGAGGGTAAAGCTTGGCGAGTATCCAAAGGTAATTTCCACAGCAGCAACACTTCCCGCGTTAGGGGAGCGTCAGGACGAAACAAAACAGCTGTAGAATCTCCAGACAAAGGACTGGGAATTAATCCAGCCTCCGCTAATCCCTGAATTGCTGGAAAATCAGGATCTTTTGAAGACACATCACTAAAAGCTGGTTGAGTGCTTTCTGGTGCCAACCGAATTTGTTTAGCTGGATTGCTGGCATACATAGCATTATTAGCAGCAATTAGCCAACGGGCGTATTCTCGACGTGTAACGATTTTACCGGGTTCAAATTGGTTTGTTGTGGCAGCAGAATTGCTCTTAGTTGTTTTTGGTTGTATGGACAAAACACCTAAAGTAGCCAATTCTTCAATGTGTTGTCGCCATTCTTGTGGTGCTTTATTAAGATCGTTGAATGTCTGAGATTCAGGTGTAGCTTTTGGAGTTGTTTGGTTATTAGCCGTGGTTGGTGGCTGTGGTGTCGAGTTTGCAGGTGGCACAGGGCCAATAAACTGGGGATCTGCTGGTTGGGGAACGTCGTTATTAGTTTTGTTAGGATTTGTAGTCGGAGTAGGTTGTGCTGTTGCAGTACTACTATTTGGTACGTACTCAATCAGTAATTCAGTAGCTGTCTGGGGTTGACTGGGTGTGGCCTTGGTAACTGATTGAGGCTGAATGGAAACTTTCAATAGCAAATCATCACGACGTGCCTCAAAGACACCGACTCCATCATCTGTTGGCTGTTGCAAAATTTGCCAGTTATTTGTTTGCAACTGACTACGATAAAAGCTACCAATCAAGTTGCTAGGGTCAGAACTCAACCAACGAGTCGAAACTCTGTTTTCTGAACCACTAGCAGGCGTAACTTCCTGTAGTTTGGCATTGGAATATTGTGGAATATCTTTAGGGAAATCAGCTGGTAACTGAACTGTTGATTCGTTTTGCTGTGCTTGTGGTTGGTTGTTCTGGGATTCTCCAAAGACAACCTGATTGTTTTGCAGTCTAGGATCTGCCGCCAAAGACTCCTCAAGGTTTTTGGCCACTGGAGTGTTAGCACAGGCTGTTAACGAAGTGAATAAAACAGCCAAACTCAGAAATACAGCTGGACGTTTAGCAGGAAGCACAGGAAATCACAAATTGAGTTTCAGTTCCTACCCTAGCGCAAACTGTTCGTTAAATGGGGCTGGGGAATGGGGATTGGGTACTGGGGATTGGGCAATTGGGGATTGGGTATCGGTACTGGAAAAACTCTTCCCTAATCCCCAGTCCCTAGTCCCCAATCCCCAATACCTCGCGTAGCGCTATGAAGATGTCTCAAAAAATTAGTAAACGGTAGCAGAAGCTACCGTGTTGTCTTCGTTTTACAGCCATTAGGTTTTGATAATTCCCATGCTTATTTATAGATTTCCCTAAAGTTATGCGAAAGTAACATTTTTCCGAAAAAAAACACAAACAAACCCAGAATAGTTACTATACAAAAGTTTTATGCTTTTAATGCTCAATCTTTCGGGTGGTTCTGGAGATTTTCAAGTGCCAGACCATATAATTGATTGATAACTCGTCAAATATACAGTTTAGCGACCAAAAGCTTGAGGCGACGCTCAAATACACTAGTACTCTGCCAACCCAAAAATGCTGGGTGAGGGCTGGGGAAAGGGGAAGGGGTAAAGGGTAAGGGATTTAAAACCTTTCCCCTTTCCCCTTTCCCCCGCTAAGTTCACTTGGCGAACTACTAGCTTGATGCGATCGCCAAGCCACTTCAGTGATAGACTATGAATAAAGCCCCCTTAGCCTCATCAAAAAAGGGGAATTAAGGAAATTGGCTAACGCTGGCTTAAAATCGATTCTGAAGATTATTCATCTGACGATGGTAAGCTGGATAATGAAATGTGTGAAAAATGCCAGTGTTAAGCAATTCCAGGAACTTAGCGTAAGTTTTTAGTTCTTGAGGGTAGGGGTCATCCAAAGCAGTTCAGTGATTTTGGATTTTGGATTGAAACAGACCACGAGGTTGCTCGGTTGCTGAGGATTTTAGATTTGTTTGGGCCACTAACGGTGAGACATTTAGCTTACTTAATACTAGGGGTGCTAAAAAAATCTAAAAGACGCTCGGTGAAACGCTAACGCCCTGCTATCGGCAATCTAAAATCTAAAATTGCTGGTTAAGTGTTGTAGCAGTTTCCTTAGTATCTATCAATGATTTTCTACGGAGAGTGCTACTTGTACTGTAGTCAAGAGTTTCTTGACAACCTCTGCATCTGTGAGTGCTTCCTCTGAAAGTGCGATCGCTCGTATGTTATCCAAAGCTTTGCCCAAAGCAACCAATACCCTATTCTTCTGGAATAGCAAAGCGGTTCTTTGAGTAAGACCCCAACATCGTGCCCTTCGCAATTTATCCAGGCAGTAATTATCTATGACTGTTTCCCAATCCTACTAACGATCGGATAGAGGCACAAAAGACACTTCAAAAGAATGCACTGGCGGTTGAAAAAAACTCTACGCACTTGGTCTAAATAGTTAACAGCTACCTGATAGATCGGATACAATTAGCGTCTACGTTTGATTCAGTGTTCCCTTGTTCCAACCGACTACTCATATTCACATACTGCTGTACTAGCTGATTTGACATAGTATTAAAGTTTTCACATGCTGACCGTAGTGAAAAATTTTGATTTAGGGCAAATTAAGACTTATATTCAAGGGACTTGAGTGTTTCCTGGAGATTAAGTCAGCCAAAAGAAGGTAAAAGCCTCAAAAAAATATATCCTATGTCAAAAACGCACATCTGATATGAGTATGAAAAATCTAAAATAGATATTAAATTGAAGAAAAACGAACGACCATCGACAACCATCAGTCCATTTTACTTTCTGTAAAGCGTCGCCAGGTTGTTACCAGTGCTGAAACACGATTACATGCAAGTTTCCCAGGATCAGCCTATTTATTCTGAGGCCCCACTCCAGCTGCTACTTTTTGTCGATGGACGCCCAAAGTCCCGGCAACAGGTGCAGCGCATACGTGCTTATTTAAAAGAATTGCAGGCTGAATATAGTTTTGAACTGCAAATCATCGATGTTGGACAACAACCTTACTTGGCCGAACACTTTAAATTAGTCGCAACACCAGCTTTAATCAAAATCCATCCGGAACCACGGCAGATTCTAGCTGGGAGTAATATAGTAGCGCAATTGAAAAACTGGTGGCCTCGCTGGCAAACCGCCGTAGACGCCTACTTAAAATTACAGGAAGACTTACAAGAACGTATAGACGACAATGGTCGCCCAGCATCACCCAAATCTACAATCAGTTCGGTTGCTGTTTCTGCTGAACTCATCCGCCTCTCAGACGAAATTTTTCGCTTGAAACAGGAAAAAGAAAACCTTCAAGAGCAGCTACAGTTTAAAGACAGGGTGATTGCTATGCTGGCGCACGACCTCCGCAATCCCCTAACTGCTGCGGCGATCGCCATAGAAACTCTTCAATCTAATTACAATGTAGAAACAGGCGAATTCCAGCGCCTCAAACCTTCGATGACGGCGCATTTATTAAAACAAGCCCGCAGTCAAACTAAAATTATTGACCGGATGATTGCCGACCTTTTGCAGGTAGGCCGCGGCAAAGACACAGAGATACCTATACTACCACAAAAGGTAGAGCTAGGTAAACTGTGTTTCGGTATATTAGAAGAATTGCGCGATCGCTACACCGCCAAATCCCAAGAGCTAGAAACAGATATTCCTAAAGACTTGCCATACGTATATGCTGACCCAGAACGCATCCGGCAAGTGCTAGTCAATCTGTTGGATAATGCCATCAAATATACGCCAGAACGTGGCAAGATTAGTATTACTGGATTACACCGTACTACCCAAAAAGTTCAATTCAGTATTGGCGATACCGGGCCTGGTATTCCCGTAGAAAATCGCGATCGCATCTTTGAAAATCACTTTCGCCTGCAACGGGATGAAGGTACAGAAGGTTACGGCATTGGCCTTTGTTTATGCCAACGCATCATCCGGGCGCATTATGGTCAAATTTGGGTAGACTCTGCCCCCAATAACGGAGCATGGTTCCACTTCACACTGCCGGTTTATCCTTCTTAAGTAATTGGGCATGGGGTATGGGGCATGGGGGAAATGAGGGGGATGAGGGGGATGGGGAGGTAGGGGAAAAGGTTAAAGGGTAAAGGGTAAAGGGATAAATTTAACCTTTCCCCCTTACCCCTTTCCCTTTCCCCTTCCTAATGCCCAATGACTAATGACTACTTGAGACAAAGCGATCGCGTCCCCCGGCTTTTGCTTGGTAGAGTGCTTTATCGGCTTGCACAATCAAATCTAAAGGAGAGGATTCCCAAGTGGGGACAACAGTGGCTAGTCCCATACTGAGGGTGACATACTGACTCACCGCTGAACCGTCATGAACAATTTGCAAATCTCTAACTGCTGCTTGCATCGCTGCGGCAACGTGAACCGCACCAGATGCATGGGTATATGGCATAATCACAGCAAATTCTTCGCCACCATAACGCGCTACTAAATCCTGATGTTTTTGCGCTTTTTGGCTTAAGATAGCACCCACCTTTTGTAAACAGACATCTCCAGCAGGATGACCATATTTATCGTTATAAAATTTAAAATAGTCTATATCACACAAAATCAGTGACAGGGGACATCCCTCCTGTGCTAAATTAATCCACTGAGTATTTAAATAATCATCAAAGCGACGACGATTCGGTAACTCAGTTAAGCCATCGACATTGGCGAGGTGCTGCAAAGCTTGGTTTGCCGCTTCTAGCTGTTTGTATACCTGCGCTTGCTGTAGCAGTCGGCGCAATCGCTGGCGCAACACAGGCCAGTGAATTGGCTTAGTAACATAATCAGTTGCCCCCGCATCAAAAGCACGGTCTACGGATTCTTCATCGTCCAAGCATGTGATCATCAAGATAGGAGTCCGCTCCCATATCTTGGAAATGACGGTATTGCCAAGCACAGAGTCAGTATCAAAGGTTGCGAGTGCTGACATCAAATTATTTCTGGCAATCTGGAGCAACTGCTTACAGCAAGTAAAGCCATCCATCACAGGCATTACAGCATCCAGCAAAACTATATCTGGCTTAATAGTCTCGTAAGCATCTAAACATTGCTTACCATCATTGACCTCGACCACTCGGTAACCTTCTTGTTCCATAGCTTTACGCAACAACACTCGAATGGTTTTGTCGTCATCAGCCACCAGAATCAATGGTGGTTGCTTAGAAAGAGGAAATGGACTTATGCCTGACATGAGTTACATTCTACTTGCGGGACTATCCTGAAAAAGGCTGGGCAATTCGATCGCATGGGAGCGATCGCTGTCTCGATCGATGCCAGCATTTGTGGCAAGGGTCTGTTTGGCTTGATAATCAACTGTTTTTTGAGAATAGACTGCTCAATATTATTGAGCCAAGCAAGCGGTAGATAACTAAGTTGCATATACAATCTATAATTGGAACACCAAGACAATTGCTACCTTTTTGTTCAGCTATGGTTATGGGAGGAAATATTACTGTTATATTTCCCCATTATTAAAGTCAAATTGCAATTTTCTTGAGAATTCCAAATCTATACCTTAATTATTTAATTCTGTGGTTCGTTTAAAAACTTAACTACATAGGGGAAAGTAATTGCCAAACTGCACTTAGAATATAGCTAATACTAAATGTTAATATCGCTTGAGTTTAACTCATTGAGTCTATTCGCCAAAGATTAGAGGGTATCTTTATAAGCCCTTTAGGATTGCTGCTTAATTTATTTTTTTATACAAAATCAGCACCAATATTTTTTTGCAGAAATAATCAAAACCTATCTAAATTCACGAAATATTAAAATGCCAGATCCACTCATGTATCAGCAGGATAATTTTGTTGTTCTAGAAACAAATCAACCAGAGCAATTTCTGACACCATCAGAATTATTAGAAAAACTCAAAGCGACTCTCCAGCAACTCAAAATTCAAGATTTGCCGCCTGACTTGCAAAAGTTTGATGCTGTGGAGACTCAAGCACAATATTTACTCGACACTAGTTGTGAATTAGATATTGGTCCTGGACAATATTTGCAGTGGTATGCAGTTCGTTTAGAAAAGTAATACTTACCCATTGACAATAAATACCAAATATGGATAAGGTTAAAAACCACATCTTTCGTAGGGGCACAGCACTGCTGTGCCCCTACAGCATGGCCTATTTACGTAGTTTACCGCCGTAGGCATCGCAGGATAATTAAGAAAAGCCTGAAACAATCTATGCGTCGTTAATTCACATCACGATGCATTTGTACAGTGCGTAAGTCTTATTTTTGTTATGCGATATTGACTATTGACTCTTTTTGAGTATTGATCAGCGCTACCTCAATTTTGTTTTCAGACGGCTGGGTTATTTGAATTTCAACTCCAGGACCAAAATAATTGGTCATCTTTTCTTGCTTTTTTTGCCATAGGTCAATGGGTATTAGCGGTGAATCAAATTCTAAAATTAGGGCGTAGCTTCCATTGACTTCTGTTTCTCGCAATCCTGTAACTGTTGGTCGTTCTTCATCGCTGGGACTCAAACCTAAGAAAGCAAGTGTTGTATCGAAATGAGCATCTTGACCATAACAATATCTGGTGATATCTTTGCGAATTTTATTTTGAGTTACAGTTGCTTGCTGCTGGCGCAATATTAAGGTTGATGGTGAGGTAGGTTGGCTAAAGGGTATTGGCTTGAGTTCATTAGCTTTCAGTGCCAGCCCCCCCAACAATAAAGGAATCCCGTAAAAAAATCCGACAAGATTGAGTGTCGCATTATTAGCAGCATAGGCGACAAAGCCAATGATGGTTAATATGCTGCCGATAGTTAAACCGAGTGTTCCCAAAGAGATTTGGCGTAGCATGAGCTTAGATGAGTATAAATTGTTAATATGTCATACCATTTCTAAAAATCTTGTCAACAAATAAATTGCCTGTAGGAATTTACAGTTCTATGCCCCTACCAACGTACTTTTAGCAAGAATTTTATGAAATGGTATTAGTTTTATTATCATCGGCTATGAGTCACTTTCTTAGGAAAGAGGATTAGTCTATCTTGCTTACAGCATTCTAAATCAGTCAATTAGTGGGTAATAGCCGAAGTTCACTCAAGTCAACTAAAACCCTTGAGTAGGGGCGTACAGATGTACGCCCCTACTTAGTGTTCCGGAATGTTCGATTATGAGTTAAGTTTAAACTTAAAGGTAATTAACACGAAGAAAAAATAATGGATCTACAGACTATAAAAGAACGAATTGCCGTGGTGCAAAGTAAGCGGGACTACTTGCTGAGCCTACTGGAACAACCAAACCTGGGAACTTTAAGAATTGACGTGAATCAAGCTTTGGAGGAACTAGACGAGTTAATTGATGAATTTAGACGCACGGTTCCTGGAACAGAAATATAGTTAAGCTGGACTCAGCATTAGAGTATAAAATATCAAAAATTGCGTCGGTGTAACCTTGAACTTGAGGATATACCGACGTTTTTCTGTAACATAATGTCTTCAAATTTCTGGAATTGACCTAAGCCGGGTTTGTTAATGCAATACATTATCTCACCCTGTAACTGGGCCGTTTCCTGCACGCTGGCCTAACTGCCTAACTAAAGCAATAAGTTCGGAGGTAGGTACATCTTTTTTACAAACATCATCAAAGCTAGACATTTTTTTTGTCTCGTGAGAACTTACATCCTCTACTGAAGAGTAGGCAAGGATTTGAGTATTCGGAGATATAGCTTTGATTTGACTAGATGCACTCCAGCCATCCATGACTGGCATCTGTAAGTCTAAAACAATTACATCAGGCTGCCAAAGTTTAACCATTTCTATAGCTTCTTGACCATTACTGGCTAAGCCTACTACTTGGATATTTTCCTGGCAAGAAAAAGCCAATTTTAAGGTTAAACGAGTAAGTTCGTGGTCATCAACTACTAGAACGCGCAAGGTAGAAAAGTCACAGGATAACATTAACATTGAGGGAAAAGACAAAATTATTTACAATAACCCCTCTAGTTTATGGGAATAAGTGCCAGCACTTACTCTATCCTATGGTTGAATAACTTGTATCAACCTATGACAAATAACTTAGATAACTTTCCTAAAAATTAAAATTTCTTAAAAAAAACCTAAGTTAATACAGTTGTCAAGGTATATAGAACTGATTTTTTTAATCAATCAGGTTTGAGCCTACACCAGTTGAGCGTAATGCCATATTTATAAGAGTTTTTTGGGAATTAGCTTCTGGAGAATCATCATAGGGACGGCGTTGAATGTATGTGCCGTCGGCTTGTAATTCCCAAGCTTGACGATTATCTGCGAGCATAATTCCCAAGATTTCTTGCAAATCTTTAGCAATATCTGGGTCTTTGATTGGGGTAATTACTTCTACTCGCCGATCTAAGTTGCGACGCATCCAGTCGGCACTCCCAATATAAATTTCCTCTTGTGTGTTGTTATGAAAATAAAAAATCCGAGAGTGTTCTAAAAAGCGACCGATAATGCTGATTATGTGAATGTTTTCACTAATGTCTTTGAGTCCAGGACGCAAACAGCAAACGCCCCTGACAATTAGATCGATTTGTACTCCAGCGCGGGAAGCTTCATATAAAGTGGCGATAATTTCGGGATCGACTAGGGAATTCATTTTGGCAACAATGCGCCCAGAAAAGCCATGTTGAACATTTTCGATTTCGCGGCGAATGAGTGCCAAAAAGCGATCGCGCATATTCACAGGTGCAACCAACACCTCTCGATAAGACTTTTGCCGGGAGTAGCCTGTTAAGAAATTAAATAAATCCGTGATGTCCGCACCCAATTCTTCACGGCAACTAAATAATCCCAAATCTGTATACAGCCGTGCAGTTTTCGGGTTATAATTACCAGTCCCAATATGTACGTAGCGACGCATCCGGTCTTTTTCTCGCCGGACTACCATGACAGTTTTACTGTGGGTTTTCAGCCCCACTAAACCATAGACAACATGAACTCCAACTCTTTCTAGTCGTCTTGCCCAATAAATATTATTCTCTTCATCAAACCGCGCTTTTAATTCCACCAGTACAGATACCTGCTTGCCATTTTCGGCAGCGGCGATTAAAGCGTTGACGATGGGTGAGTCGCCAGAAGTCCTATAGAGAGTCATCTTGATGGCTAAGACATTCGGATCGTAAGCGGCGTAAGTAATAAAACGCACCACTGAGGCGGAAAAAGATTGATAGGGATGGTGTACTAACAAATCTTTTTCACGAATTACCGAAAAAAAGTCTTTTCCTTCGTCTGTTTCAAGTACATCTGGGTCTAAACTCGGTTCTCTCAACCTTTGCAGACGAGCTGGTACAACAGATTGACGTGGTGGATCTTTGAGTTCTGGTAGTGGCAAGGACATAAAATACATTAAATCCCGCAGTCCTACAAGACCATCTACTTCGTAAACATCACTGTCTGTTAATTCTAAATCTTGTAATAAGCGCGATCGCACTGGTTCAGGTGTTTGGGATTGAATTTCTAGCCGCACTGGACTTCCACCCAAACGCCGTTTTCGCAATTCTTGTTCGATCGCTAATAATAAATCATCTGCTTCATCTTCTTCTAAGACTAAATCAGCGTCGCGGGTGATGCGGAATGGGTGATATTCTTGAATATTCATCCCTGGAAATAGGGATTCTAAGTTATGAGCGATCGCTTGTTCTAAAGGCACCCCAACCCAGTGAATCGGTTTTTCATTATCTGGGGTTGCCAACTCACGAGGTATCGGTAAAAATCGCGGCAGAACGTTAGGAACTTTTACTCTGGCAAAGAATTCCTCATCGGTGTCTGGATTTTTGACCACAACTGCCAAATTCAGACTGAGATTAGAAATAAAAGGAAATGGATGACTGGGATCGACAGCCAACGGAGTCAAAACTGGAAAAACTTGTTCTTCAAAATAACTGTTGAGATGATTCCGCTGTGTCTGATTTAAATCTATATAATTCAGGATATGGATGCCGTGATTTGCTAATAGCGGTCGAAGCACTTGCTCAAAATGTTGATGCTGTTTCTTCACCTGGGGAATCAGAGTAGACCGAATATCGTCTAGCTGTTGTTGTGGTGTGCGACCATCGGGAGTTAACAGGCTGACTTTCGCCTCTACTTGTTGCTTTAAACCAGCAACCCGCACCATAAAGAATTCATCTAAATTAGAACAGAAGATTGCTAAAAACTTCAGGCGTTCGAGAAGAGGAGTGCGATCGTCACAAGCTTCATGTAAAACTCTGCCATTAAACTCTAACCAGCTTAACTCTCGGTTAAGATAATATTGTGGATCGTTAAGATTGATGGGAGTAGTGCTTTTTTTTGACTTAGCCATAATGACCTCAGGGCAGGCAGATGTAGCCATTTAACTTGGGGACAATAAACATAGTAAGTTAAATGGTGCTTGAGCGTGACGCTCAGGCAACAGCTAATCATATCTAAAGTTTTATAGCTGCTTTCAATTGTGTGGAATATTGGTATTTCGTAGGGGCGCACAGATGTCATTGGTGTCAACTTAACGTGAAATCTATGTCCTCCAAGGAACTGAAGTTCAAGGCTCATAGCGAAAGTCATCTAAAAGATGACTGAATATCCCCAAAAATCTTTAGTCATCTAAAGATTGACTTGAGCTATTAGACTGGAACTGAAGTTCCAGGCGGGTGACAAAGCCAACAATTAAATTATTTCTAACTTAAGTTGACACCAATGCACAGATGTGCGCCCCTACAATGTTATGTCTCGGAATTCAAATCCTTGCCTACAGCATATTGCTCATGAAGATGCACTGAAGATTTAGCAAAGATATGACATGGGCAATTCTGAAAGTTTTTGACTAATTATTAAATATAGTTTACATAGATTTTTGGTATTGGAAGCAGTCTAAAGCCGTACTTGCTGTGCTTTTGATATTTAGTTTTTACCAATACAAATTTTTGTAAGCATTACCACAACTACTATACACATATTGACTAAGCACAAACTCTGCTACATCCTTATTTTTAAAATATTAATGGTGTTGTTCAGAATTCACACTAGCAATTTTATCTATTAAATTTTTTAATTTATCACCGCTAAAATTTTGACAAAATTCAGTGTTGTTACTGAGAATTTTCTTGGAGGCAATGGTTATATTGAAAACGCAAAGATAAACAACACGAGGAGTTTGTTAATCATGAAAATTTCTGCAATTCTTAAAGGTAGCGTTTGTGTATTAGGTTTGGTTGGCGTTGGTAATTTCTTTGCGGCACCTGCAAATGCAGGAGATGCTGCTGCTCGTGGTGCGGTTACAATTGTTAGACCATCAGGTTCTTCTGTCAGCGTCAGTGCTGAGTTAACTGCACCTAGTGCTGCCTATTTTACCGGACCAGCATTAACTGTTACTCCTACATATAGTGGTACTGCGGGTGGAAACGATGAACTAGTAGATGCTCTCGAAATAGATCCAGGTGCAGTTGTAAACTTAACTTCACCACCTAGTTCCACAATCGAAGCAGCTATTGCAGCACAGATTGATGCCGGTAGTTTTACAGCGGTTGAAGACCTAGCAGCTCTTGTCAGAGCAGCTAAAGTTAATGGCGGTCTAGAATAGACTGATTGTTAACTGCCAGAAAATCAGGATAGTGTAAAAAGCGATGGGCTTTGAGTCTAGATGCTTTCGCACCTTGCGTTGATTTTCAATGTCTTTTTGGGTATTGTTTGAGAAAATATTGCCATCAGTTGAGACGAAACAGCTACGACTATCTCCATACTGGGCATTTACATCAAAATATTTGGTAATACACGAATCAATTTTTTGAGTGACTCTCCTTTACCTATATCCATAGTTTTGATAGGGGATAAAGTAGAGAACGACTGAGACGTAAAAGATTGAATAAAAAAGTACAGCCCCTTGAATGTAATTGAGGGGCAGTATTTCCAAACTTATCCACTATATTACCATATAAACCCGGTTTCTTGAAGAAATCGGGCTTTTGATCTTGTTTAAATAGATACTTTACGAAATCTTTTTAATTAGCCAATAGGTAAAAGGCACAAGGCAAAGGGCAGAAGCTAAAAGGCAATAAGCGCAAGACAATAAGGCAATAATTACTCTTGTTATTTGCCCTTTAGATTCTGCCTTGATTTCCTAAGTGTCAACCCTTATACCAAATTTTAGTAGTCTAGCAAGCAAATTTTCTAAGAAGTTACCGCTATATTGCTCATGCCAATCTAAAAAAGCATGAGGAATAAATCAATCATGTATAGCGTGTTTCATCAATTGCCTGTAACTATCAAAAAAACCATTTGCTTGCTGGGTTTTATCAGTGTAGGTAATTTTATTGCAATGCCTGTATATGCACAACAAGCTGTGGCGCGTGGTGCTATTTCCATAGTTTCGCCTTCCGGCGCTTATCAAAGTGTTAGTGGTGAGCTGTCCTTACCTGTTAGTAATAATTTTTTAAATCCCGGCACAAACACGACTCTAACAATAACCCCTACTTTGGCAAATATTGGAGCAACTAATCAAAGAATAACTTCTTTATCTCTGACAGTAGGCACAGCCACGGAAATTATAACAAGCAATAACAATTCATTTTTGAATCAAAATGTACAAACAGTCAATAATTTAACATCAATTTCTGATACAGCATCTCTCATTGAGACAATCGATGGCACTAACGGTTTAGGGGCTTTGGAATAGTACAAAAGACTATATTAATCTTGTGGTTATTTTGATCTAAATATTGAATAGCCTAACGCAAAATTTAGTTATTCTTGCCTGCATTAAAAATCTGTTTGGCAGTTAAATTCAATTCTGGAAAAGTGGGTGAGCTAACGCGATCGCTCCCACAAAACTGATTGAGTTGGTATTCACCCTCAATCAATGAATAAACTGATATTGTTGGTTGTTTACGATTGCCAATAAACCGCCTGCCTGCCAATGCAGCGTAGTCTACAATCCAATATTCTGGAATACCTATGGCCTCATATTGACCTAGTTTTGTGAAATAGTCATCTCTCCAATTCGTACTAACAACCTCAATCACCAAAGGAATCCATCCGCCTTGAGTGACTGTAGATTGTTTTTTCCACAGTGGTTCATTTAGCAAATTGGAGCGATTAATTATTAATATATCTGGTGAATAACCAGATTCATTTTCAGGTGGTTTGACTAGCGCATCTTGCCTAAAATCGATAACCACCTTGAATTTGCAAATCCAATCCATTTTCACCTGTACCAATTTTAGATTCTAAAAAAACATTATTATCGGTAAAGTTATATCTAAAAATAGCTCCGTAATTTAATCCAGATAATCGTGTATTTAAACCTACGTTCTTGGTAGAATAATTTTTAATATAAGCACCAACAGATAAATTTCTACCGAGTTTTTGCAAGCCTTGTAACTCATAGAAAAGATTTTTACCAAACTCTAGATTGGTATTAATATTCAAACCTGTGCTAGTACTAAAATCACCACTAAACAGTGCTAACAAATCACCATTGCTATTATCTTGAATAAAAGCTATTGCAGGCGCTAAAGAAAAACTTATATTTTTTTCTTGGTGATTAAAATAATAGCTTAATACAGTGGTAAAAGGATTATTTCTATTTGATGCACTATTCCAGTCAATTTTTAATGATGGTATGTGAGTATTGATAGCTACAGGTTTTTTATTTGAGTTTAACTGGACATGAGTTTTAATATAGTTAACCAGAATACTGGCATATATACCCACAGATGGTTCTTCTAACCCTAAATTATTATTAGAAACTCCAGGCGCTGAGTTGGCATCTATATTAAACCAAGTTCCCAAATTAGCGCTATAGTTTAAATCCCCAGCAGAACCCGCAGCTAATAATTCCACTGAGGGTAAAGATAAATAACCATCAAAGCTTTTAAAACGTATACCTATGCGATCGACTCTGGTGAGTTCAAAATAATCGAATGCTAAATCAAATGTCCGGACTGGAATTGGTACTATAGTGTTATCTTCCGAATTAAATCGTTGTACAAATTGTTGTCCTTGAGAGTTAGTCAAAATAACTTCAGCGCCGGTAGATTCGTTAATAGGATTAATACCAGTATTAGTCAAAGGTATTTGATTTCCTATAAAAGTCAGAGGTCCAAATTTTTCATTAGAAAGTCTGAGTGTTGAAAAGAATGTATCACCTGGATCTAAAAGTTCAACATCTCTTTGTAAAAATTGCACTGCGCGTTTGTGATTTCCTGTTCTCAGTTCCAAAATACTAGAGTTATTGGGAGTGATTTTACTCTCAAGTGTAATACTGCCAGATACTTGTTCTAGATCGCTGGCTGCATTAGAATAGGCTAAAGTTCGATTTAGTCTGTTGTTAATTTGTCTTCTTTGATTTGGTGTAGACTTTGTATTTAATTCAACAAAGCCTTCTCCGTTTTTAAAGCTTTGTCGTGCTTCTGCTAAACTTTCGTTAATATTATCTATTTTAATTAATTCAAATATTCCACCTAATGCCAGCCCTAAAGTAGAGTTAACTGTTTGTATACTATCAATACTGAAATCACTTAAATTAGCTGTAATAGACAATCCTGGGCTAGAAAAAATATTAGAATAACTGGCACTAATTTTTTCTTGATCGTATTGAACAATAGTCCGATTATGAGGATAGTTAACATATAATCTGTGCCAATTAGAAGTTTTTTGTGTCTGAGATAAAGTTTCAAATATGGGGTCTCTTTTGCCGAAAGATACCCAAGATAAAGAATTTAAATAAGACAAGTCTCTCTCAAGTGGCGTCAAGTAAGGATTAACTGCTATATTCAATAAATCAAAATTATCAAATTCACCTCTCTGGGCAATTTTAATACCTGGTAATGAAGAGACAGGAGCAGTAAAACCAAAACCTTTACCTGTCAAGATATTACCCCATGAAATGCCAGTTGCTTCTAGAACGCGATCGGGAATAATTTCGCCTAGTTCAAGTTTAACGCTTCCCCCATTTAGTAAAGGCTTTAAATTTGTGGTAGGAAAAGCTTGTAGAATTTTAGGTGTATTAGTAGCATCTAATAAATCAAATAAAGCTGCGCCACCATCATTACTAAAAGTGGAACCGCTACCAATAATTGGTGTAGTATTTTCCAAAACTGTGACATTAGGATCGTTAAGATTAATTCCGCTATTAATTATCACTTTACCAGCAGGTATACCTTCAGGATTAATTAGTTGTCCTGCTATAGAAAGTATAGAAAAATCTTGAATTTTTGCTCCACCGATTAAGTCATCAAAATTGACAGGTAAAGTACTAATATTTTGCAATCCCCAAAATCCTTGGGTTGATGTCATATTTTGGGTAGTGTAAGTTTCAGAAGCTCTACCTTGGGCAAGAATACCGAGCTGTGTACCTTTAGTCTCAATTACTAATCTATTTTTATCGAGAACCCAGTAAAACTGATCGGATTCAGGAAATTTTCCATAGGTGAATTTATCAATAAATTCATTGTCTCCAGAAAATCTGATATTTAAATCTGTATCTATATAATTTTCGTCTTCATTTGGTTTAAATAATTGAGGTTTAAAAGTCAGGTTATCTGTTGGATTAACAATCCAAGAATACCTGTTGGCACTTGCAGTCAGAGCATCAATAATGATTTTCTTTTGGATTACTTGTTGTTCCTTTTTTGTTCGGCGTAGTTTTTGTATTAGTAATTGTTGTTCGAGTGTATATGGTTTTGCTTGATTTGAATTTGATGGTTTAATTGTATCTGGTTGAGGTTTTTCTCGATCTTCTGGAGGTGGGGCGGGGGGTTTGTCTTTATATTCTTCAATTGGGATAACATCAGCTATGGTGAATCTGCGTAACTGTTTTGGCTTCTCTAAGTTAGCGTTAGCATTTTTTAAAGCTTGTTTTAGCAGTGTTTGGCTTTGGGAGTTATCTATTTTATCTGACTTATTACTAGCGATTAAATCAACATTGCTTTGGCTGTTTAGGTCTAAGGCGATCGCAGATAATTCAAGAAATATAATTTTGCATAAAATTGTTGAAGACAACAAACACATTCCAAGAAATTTTGCATCTTTCTTGAATTTAGTTGGGGATATGCTGATACTTGTTTTACTTGATTTTTTCAAGGGTTTCACAATAAAAATGTTGGCGATTAAAACTATTTAGCATTAGCTAATATCGGAAAATAATCATTATTTAATACTTAAAATTCTGATTTGTTGTTGATTTATTTGATTCAGTGGATTCAACAGTGTTTAATAAATATAGATAGTCGAAAAAAAATTGATTTATTATCCTGCCCGCAAAGAATAAAATAGGATTAAGCAGATTTACTGCAACAAGAGTGTAATTCTTGAGCAAAAAATCAACCTCAGCGAAATCACCACAACTCAAAAATTGAGCTATCATTTAGCCGTATAAATACGTAATGTGAGGATATTCAATCAAAAAAAATGGAGTAAAAAAAGATGTTTCAGGCTACTCGCCGCCGTCTGGCAATTTGGTACACCACCGTAACTGCCGTATTACTACTACTGTTTGCTAGCGGCGTTTATTTATACGTCCGTAGCACACTGATTGAGCGGATTGACGATACCCTTAACCATGTGGTGGAAATAGTAGAGCGATGTCTAACAACAAATCCATGTGCATCTAGACTCATAGTTGAGCCACTCAATTCCGGCGCTGATAAATTTCTCATTAATGTAGAGGCGAGTTTTCCTGAGAATGGCGACAGCGTAGAAGATGACCACATCGACCTAGAATGGTTTAGTCCGAATGGTGAATTAGTTTGGTCAACACTATCCGAACCTTTAAATATTCCCATTCGTGCCAACCGCACTGGTGAAACTGTGCGTGTAGTCAAGGGAGAGAGAGGGAGAGGGGGAGAGGGGGAGATGGGGAGATGGGGAGATAAGAAACTTCCTACTCCTGACTCAGCACTGGGCACTGGGCACTCAGCACTCTTATTGCGACAAGTCACACAACGAGTAGAAGTCGGACGGCAAGTATTAGGATATCTGCGTGTTAGTCATCCTTGGTTTGAAGTGACTAAGCCCAGTCGCCAATTAATTTTTGATTTGGCGCTGGGTATTGGGTTAATGCTGATTTCTGTGGCTGCAAGTGGCTGGTTTCTTTCAGGTAAAGCTATGGAACCAGTGGGCGAGTCTTACCAACGCCTCAAGCAATTTACTGCTGATGCTTCTCATGAACTGAGAAGTCCCATTACTTTGATTCAAACTAATGTGCAAGTCGCTCTTGCTGACTTGGAGTTAGCAGAAGCAGAAACCACTACTTCTGTGCAATATCGCCAACAGTTAAAGATGGTGGAACGGTTAACGCAGCGTTTGGGTAGGTTAGTCAATGATTTACTATTCCTAGCAAGACAAGATAGTGGTATCAGCAAAGATGCTTTTGCACGTTGTCCCTTGGATGCTTTGCTGATGGAAGTGGTTGAAGAACAACAATTGTTATTTCCTGAAAAACAAATTGCCTTGACTCTACACTTAGTCGATCCTCCTGCCTCGGAAACTAACCCGAAATTACTGGAAAATTGGTTTACCCTTGTGGGCAATTGGGATCAACTGGTGCGACTGTTCACAAATTTGATTGCGAATGCCTTGCATTACACACCAGCCGGTGGACGGGTGAAAGTAGAGTTGGCGCGGATAGAGGGAATAAATCGCGTTTCTGTTTCTGGGCGACGTTACAGCAGTGGCCAGTTGCAAATTAAAGTCAGTGATACTGGAGTTGGTATTCCAGCAGAGGCGCTACCACGATTGTTCGATCGCTTTTATCGGGTAGATCCGGCACGCACTCATAGTGCTGGAAATACTGCTTGCGCTAGTGTTACAGGTTCAGGATTGGGATTAGCGATCGCTGCTGCTATTGTCGAACATCACCAGGGTCATATTCAAGTTGAAAGCACCCAAGGCATTAGTACTACATTCACTGTGACTTTACCAATAACTCTTGAGTCTTGAAGAAGAATTCAGAATTCAGAATTCAGAATTCAGAATGGGCTACACCGCGCTGCGCTAACAGAAGTAAAACAGACTTGAGTAGATGTAGGAAATAGAGAATCAGGCTTTTCGAGTTGGGGGCGAGTGTTTTTACACAATCAAGTGGGAGTCCTATATTGTTTCCTGTGGCAGATGTTAATGTTTAGATTTTTTACTACTAGGATATCGGGAAACAAGATAAATTGACTAAGACAAAAATGTCCGTAATCAAAAGCTCTAGACATATTGAATAATATAGCTTTTCAGTCTTAAGAATTAAATATTATGTCTAAATATATATGTTTTTCAAGTCTAGAGTTAGATGTAAAAAACAAAGTTCATTGCTAAATTAAGAATGTAATTCAAAAACTCAAAATTCCAAATTTGCGATTCAGAATACTTAAAAAACTGGGATTACATACCAAATGAATATATTAATCTTCTTAAAATTCTGAATTCTGAATTCTGAGTTCTGAATTCTTACCATTCTAAGATTTTACCAGGAGTTAATAATGGTTAATAATTCTCACAAGTTTCGTAAATCGGCTGAATTGTTGGGTGCTATTTGCGGAGGACTACTGATTACCCTGCCAGCGATTCCTCGAGCAGTAGCACAACAATCTACGCCCAAGGTTAATCCTTGTCCTAGTATTTTCTACGAAGAACCACATAATAATCAGGTTCTAGTACCACAAGGATGTCCTCCCAATGCGCTAACTCAAAGACTAGCAGCCCAAGGGCTTCTTCCCACCCCTGCAACTCCATCACCAGAGCAAGCAAGGTTAGGTGTGGGCGGTGAAGCACCTCCAGAATCAGGCGCAATACCACCACGCCCAGTTCCCCCAGTCGAGGGGCAAGTGCCACCAGAAGCAGGTGTCACACCAGCAGTACAACCACGACAAGCGCCCAGCGCTAGAATCGCATTGGCAAATGGTAGAGTTAATATCAGATTGGTCAATGACACTGCGGCTAATATAACTTACCAAGTCATCGGCGATACTGCACCGCGATCGCTACAAGGAAAATCAGATGTCACACTCCAAGGTTTAAGCGCACCGGTAACAGTAACATTTGAACGAGAAGATGGTGGACAACTGACTGTAACACCACAACCCTCATCAGAACCAGGAAGCTTGGAAGTTACATTTAACGAAGCGACTGATGCAGCCCAAGGCAGAAGTGCTATGAGGATTGAACCAAGCGGTTCAGTATTCTTGAATTAGTTAGGGTAGCACATTAGTATGGGCGCACAGCTGTGCGCCCATACCGTGTGTTCCATTCAAATGAGAACTACTTTTAACAATCTAAAAGATTTCCAGTGTCGTATTTCTACTTCTTCAGCATTTTTGTTAGCCTATCCAGCAATAGCAGTTCTTGTTTGCTATCTTCCAATGTTCGCGCTAGTATAATCGCCCTTTCGTAAAAATTACGGGCAGTTGGATAATTACCTATCTGCTCGTATAATTGACCGTAAGATTCAAAAGATTTTAATTCTTCTCGCGTATTTTGTAATTCTTTAGCGACTACTAAACGCTCCTCTAGTAAATCAAAAGCACGTTCGTGGCGTCCTACAGCGCTGTGAGCTGTAACTAAACCATCAATTGCCCGTAATTCGTTAGTGCGATCGCGGTTAATTTTAGCAATCCGCATTGCTGCACCATAACTACCAATAGTATCTTGATAATTTCCCGATGCTAGATAAGCATCACCTAAATTATTTAAGGTATTTGCTTCACCAATAACATTAGCAGTTTGACGCCGAAAAATTAAGGCATTTTCATATAATTTAATTGCTTTGTTGTAATCTCCCAACCTGGCTGTTACTAATCCCAAATTACTCAGAGATAGTCCTTCACCTTCAATATTTTTGACATTCTGAGCAATTTCAAGTGCCTCTTGGGCAGTTTTGCCAGCAGCACTAAATTCTCCTTCTTGGAGCAGAAATGTAGCAATATTATTCAGCACAAAAATCTGAGCTTGGAAGTCTTTAGTATCACGAGCGATCGCTAATCCTCGTCGTAAAGCATCTTCGGCTTCTTTTAAACTACCTAGTTGGATATAAGCCTTAGCAAGCAAATTATAAGTCAAACCTTGGGCTTTCAGGTCGCCAATTGAGTGATACAGTTCTAGCGCCCGCAAGCAAGAATCGATTGTTTTGTTAGCATATCCTGAGGCATATTGTTGTTCGCCGATACGCAGCAAACTGTCTGCTTCATCTCTTGATTGTCGCCCAACGGAACTATTTAAAGGACGATGGAGTTGTTCGGTAATATCAACTGCACCCGCCGCTATGGGAGTCAGCAGAAAAGTAAAGAGTAAAAAGCTGTGCAAAAGTACCTGGCGATGAAAAATTCCAGTTACATCAACTAAGTCTACCTTGGGCTTTGGAAATACAAGCTGTTGTCTCATAAAACTTATACCAATTTTGGATTTTAGATTTGGGATTTTGAATTAAAAGCCTTTGCTACGAAGGTGTTCCAAGAATTTCAAACAATACTTGCTATCCCAATTTGGTATTACCCATCGAGTTGGAAGCTCTAAGTAGAAGGTCTAAAGAGAAGTTTTAATTTTAAATCAAAGACATTAAATACTCGCATTTATACGTAGGCTAAACTTGACCAAAATCTTCACCAAGATAAATAGCACGAATATCTGTGGGTAATTTGTCCTCTAGCATACGATAGCCTTCCTGGAGAAAATTGGCTACTTCATGAGGAGCGATCGCTTCTCCTTCAGCTTGCAGATAAGCAGCAATTCTAGTGTCACTCCAATGGAAAGTTTGAGACATCAACACAATTAAGCGCAGAATCGGAGGTAATTGGTCTAATGCTTGTTCTATGTAGCACCATAGCGGCGGCGAAGTGGCCTCTAGAGAATAATGAATTGCTTCTGTGGGTGGTAGTTTCAGCTCGTTAATACAGAAAGCAGTCATATTAATTAACCAATTTTGCATAGTTAAGGTTTCTTCACTCGATTCACCACGAGTTAAATTTAGTCCACCGAGTTCGTAGTAGATATGTCGCCAAGTGAGGGCAAACAGATAATCTGCTTGTACAGGCGATCGCGCCGAATGCCGAATTAAGGTATAGACTATGGGACTATAGCGGCAAAAAATCACCGTGAAGTACTTGCCAGCATCAGGATACTGCTGAAACAGAGTCAGTAATTCATCGTCACTGTGATGAAACAGAGACTTAACTAGAGGGTGATTAGCTTCAGGAAAAGAAGGAATTTGCATCAGTCTTGGGATTGATAGTTGTTAAAATAATTTTGGCAATTGCACTCTTGTAGTTAATCGCATAATATCTTGGTGTTGCTCAATTTGAGCCTCAAACTCAGACTAGTTAAATATTGATAAACTAAAAACAAGGACTTAATTTTAGTCTTGGTGGACAATCATAAAAGCCTTTCCCTTATAGAATCCTTATTTGTTCATGGTTATAGCAGTTAGCGTGATATCATTCCTCTTGAGTCCCCTTACTTTAGGCTCCTTTTTGCCCTCCCTCCCTTTGGATAGCATCTTTTCCACCCAAGGCATTATGGTAATGCTGTTGGCGGCTTACGCTGGTGCTATGTGGATGTTTCTCACCAGTGCGCCAAAAGTACACACTGTGATGGTGTCAGATTTAGAGATTGCTCGACAGTTGTATGAAGGGCTGCTAGATTTGCCAGCAGCTGAAGTTCCTTTGCACTACTACTACAACTACGAACAAACTATAGGCGCAACTGGAATCGATCCGCTGTATATGTCTACCGGGCCGAGCTTGTCTAGCAAAATGATGAATAGTGCTAGTGAAGGGCTGTGGTATCAATTGAAGAAAAATACCCAGCTACACGTCATTACTGGCGCAAGTTTAGGTAGCAAAAATCAGCAACGTCACGTCTGCTTTGACCACGAATGTCTAGAAATGATTTTAATGCGAGTGGAAGTGCGCGGTTTGAAATTCAAGATTCGTAACCAGAAGCCCCTGAATTTTTTGGTCAAAGACTATGAAGGGCGCGTTATAGAACTGGCTGAAGTAGCGAATTAATTCTGAAGATTTGAGATGATTTGAGGTTGGGTGGAGCGATCGCTTCACCCAATATTTATTTATCGAACAGAATTCAGTAGTCAGGAGCGGAGCCGGAGACGCTCCGCCTCCGATCAGAATTCAGCAATGTTTTTTGACCGAAAAAGCGGATAGCGCAGCGTCAAGATTGCTGACTCCTGTTAGCGTAGCGGGGCGTAGCCCATTCTGACTTCTGAATTTCCGATCTCACAAAGGACTAATGATAAAGGCTGAAGAACTTATGCATCATCCTCCAGCCTTTAGACTTTAGACTTTAGACTTTAAACAGTCGTGATGTCTTTTTCTTTTTCTGCCAATAACTCATCTATTTTGGCAGTGTACTTGTTTGTCAGTTTTTGCAGTTTGTCTTGCTGATCTCGTGCTTCATCTTCGGAAATTTCTGTGTTTTTTTCCTGTTTGCGAATCGAGTCTATGGCATCACGACGAATGTTGCGAATGCTAATGCGACCTTCTTCAGCATACTTAGCAGCAAGTTTGACTAGTTCTTTCCGGCGATCGCTTGTCAAAGGCGGAATATTCAGCCGAATTACGGTACCATCGTTGCTGGGTGTTAATCCCACATCGGAAAGAGAAATCGCCTTTTCAATGATGTTTAAACTGCTGCGATCGTAAGGTTGAATGAGGATCGTTGTCGCATCTGGTGTGCTAATGTTTGCCAGTGATTTTAGGCCTGTAGGCGAACCGTAGTAGTCCACCAAGACTTTATCTAGTAAACTCGCATTGGCGCGGCCAGTGCGAATTGTATTAAAAGCTCGTTGAGTTGACTCAACGGTTTTTTGCATCGTACTCTCAGCTTCAGCTAATTTCACAAGAACCTCCCACAAGGGTGCCGATGGTTTCTCCCATGACTGCTCGGTGGATGTTACCTCGCACCGTTAGGTCAAATACCAAAATTGGGATATTATTTTCTTTACACAAGGCAATCGCAGTACTATCCATTACCCGCAAATCATGAGCCAAAACGTGTGCGTAGGTGAGGGTGTTATAACGCTTGGCGTCAGGATGAATATGAGGATCGGCATCGTATATTCCGTCTACCTTGGTGGCTTTAAAAATCACTTCGGCATCAATTTCTGCGGCTCTTAATGCCGCAGTGGTGTCTGTGGTAAAAAAGGGATTTCCAGAACCAGCACCAAAAATTACCACCCGTCCTTTTTCAAGATGACGGATGGCACGACGACGAATATACGGTTCCGCTAATTCTTGCATAGCGATCGCAGTTTGCACACGCGTTTGCACTCCTATTCTCTCCAGCGAATCTTGCAGCGTCATGGCATTCATTACCGTGGCAATCATTCCTACATAGTCAGCGGTTGCCCTATCCATCCCCGCCGATGCTGCTTTGACGCCACGAAAAATATTGCCGCCGCCAACAACGATGGCGATTTGAGACCCAGTGGCTACCACCTCTGCTATTTCCTGGGCTATTTCTTTCACCACTTCTGGATCGATGCCATAGCCCATGTTGCCCATTAAAGCTTCACCGCTTAGTTTGAGTAAAACCCGTCGGTAATTCGTTCCCATGAAGTTACGCTTTATCAAAAAAGTTGCAATTGCCTCCAATTTAAGATAGCAGTTACAGGGACTATCTTTGTCTAGTTACGCCAAATCAATGTAGTACCTGTTGGTTCTGTTTGTGGTATTGCTATTTCTTGACCCGTAAACAAACAGGCGATCGCAGTTTTTAAATAATCCTCTCCCACAGATGATGGGTTTTGGGGGCGATCGTCAATTTGACCTTTATAGCGTACTACACCAGTACTATCTATCAAAAAAGCCATTGGTGTTTTTGTAGCCCCAAAACTGCGGGTCACATCTTGGGTTGGGTCCCACAAGTAAGGGAAGTTCAACTCGTGATGCTGGGCAAAAGCTTTCATATTTTCAAAGGTTGAGCCTGAGTCGCTACCATTCATGCCAATCAGGGTAAAGCTTGAAAGAGCAAATTCAGCTTGAATATTTTTGAGTCTGTCTAGATATAACTCTACATAAGGACAGTGGTTACATATGAAAACGACGCCGACTGCCCGGAACTTCTCAAGATAACGGCTAAGATGGTGTACTTGACCATCAATTCCTGGGAGTTCAAAATCTGGTGCGTAACTCCCGATGGGAGTATCAATTGTTTCTAGTATATTCATGTTTTCTGGCTCGCAGAACTAGGAACAAGAAAAATATTGTCAAATTCAGCGTCAGTTTCCAGTTGCAAACCACCCCTTAGCCGATGCCTCATGTTCAACAATCTTATAAACGAAGTTGGCGATCGTAAATTGTGAAACTACTGAATCTAGCACTAATGTTAATTCCATCACATCTACAATAGTATTTTGACTGTATATGTTTTTTAGTAAGCAATAAGCAATGTTACTACATTTTAAGTATCATAAGTAGCATATTATCAAACCTCAAGAGTAACATCACAGTATAAATGTGTGCCAATATGGCGAAAATCTGATTCAGATGACAGAAGCTTTGGTTTCTAATACTGACATAATCTTAAGTTGTGAGTAAATTACCTCTATCAACAAGATAAAGACTGCCTATGCTAGATAAAACTATTAGCATAAAGCTAGTATTAAATGCCTATAAGCTTTGGTGGTGTATGTCTAAGTTATCACCAGAGCAAGGATTTAATTTTAAAATCTGATAAATTTTAGGCAAAATCAAAATAATTTTGCTTCAGTTTGCAGCTGAAAATCTTAATATTGTATTCATTAAATTTCCCATGACGACCTCAAGTTCAAAAACAGCGCTTACGTCTACAAAAACCTGGATTTGGCAAGGTTTTTCTATCTGCTATCAATGCCGTGGAACCACTGGGCCAGCTGTTGTTCTGGTGCATGGATTTGGGGCTTCTTGGTGGCACTGGCGAAAAAATATTCCTGTATTGGCAGAGAATTGCCGCGTTTATGCCATTGATTTGATTGGTTTTGGCGCTTCAGCCAAACCCGAACCCGGTGAAAAAATTGCCTATACGCTAGAAACCTGGGGACAGCAAGTAGCAGATTTTTGCCGCGAAGTAGTGGGTGAACCAGCTTTTTTAGTTGGAAATTCCATTGGCTGTATTGTAGCTATGCAAGCAGCGGTCAGTCAGCCAGATGTTGCTTTAGGAGTTGCTTTGCTCAACTGTTCTCTACGGTTGTTGCACGATCGCAAACGGGTAACTTTACCTTGGATTCGTCGTGCAGGAGCGCCTTTACTGCAAAAGCTGTTATCCATTAAACCAGTTGGCGAGTTCTTTTTCAATCAAGTCGCCAAACCGAAAACAGTCCGGAAAATTCTCCTCAAAGCCTACGCCAATGCCGAAGTAGTCACAGATGAATTGGTAGATATTCTGACTTCTCCAGCCAGCGATCCTGGCGCTGTGGCTGTGTTTCTGGCATTTACATCTTATTCCACAGGACCGCTACCAGAAGACCTTTTACCGTTGTTACCTTGTCCGGCAATTATTTTGTGGGGAGCAGCCGATCCGTGGGAACCTATTGAATTAGGTAGAGAATTAGCGAATTATCCGCAGGTACAAAAGTTTATTCCTTTAGAGGGAGTGGGGCATTGTCCCCAAGATGAAGCGCCAGAGTTAGTTAATCCAATTTTACAGGATTGGATATGGGAGCGATCGCCAGGTTGAAATTCAGTTGAATGAAAGCTTTTATTGCTTGCCCAAACTATGTAGATAACACTAGCCTGCCAGCGCTAAAGGAGTAATTATTAAGTGCAACTTTACAGCAAATTGCTATAAGAAAAAAGCCCGTTGTAACGGGCTTTTTCGTCTTTTAAGCTTAGTTTCAAGCACGGAATACAAAGCTATGCAGTTCTTCTGCCCTTGCTTTTAAACTCTGACATATTTGTTGTCAACTGTTGGTTTTTTAGCGTTGGGAATGGAAAGCCTTGTTACAAGCATTCCGGGCGGCAAAAAGTGCAAGTTAAATGGGTAACAATTTACCACCAGCGTCTGCGCCAACCCCAACCGCCACCCCAGCCGCCACCCCAGCCGCCACCCCAGCCACGGCCCCAGCCGCCGCCCCAACCACCGCGGCCCCAACCGCCGCCGCCCCAGTTCCCTCCAGCTAAAAGCTCCTGTTGCTCTGTGGATAGCTCGACAAGCAAATCAGACGGAATAGTTTTATTTGAAATCATCATGCACCTCACTTGCTTAGTTAACTTGAAAAAAATATGGAGGTGATACAAATAAATGTGGTTCTTCAGTACTTGTTATGGTGAACTTCTAATTAAGCATCAGAACTTGACTTGAAAATCAAGGCTAGAAGCCTAAATTTCGCCCCCAAACATTAAATGCTAACAATCGCGGCTGTTATTATTGCCCAGCGGGGTCTCAAGCTTTTTTACAGACGTATTAGCACCAGAAATAATGAAGAGCCATAAATGTTGAAATAAACATCAACATGTGCCACCTCTTATTTATTATTAAGAACCAATTTTTATCTAAATTAACTATTCTAAGGTGGTAAAAAAATTAGCTAAATATCTAACTTTTGGCTCATTTTTAATAGTCTTGAAAGTTGGATGAAAATTTTAGGAGCGTACTCTGCTGTTGTTTTTATTGTGTAAGGATTCAGGTTAGCAAGAGTTGACAGAGATAACAAGATGGGAAAGCATCAATTTTATGAATAATAAAGTGCCGCCACAGGAAAGCAATGAGGGACTTTACCAATTATCTTGTTATAAAGTTATAACTCAAAAAGCTAAAATGCATTTTTTATTCTTCGATCGAGTTATTTTATTATATTTATAAATCAGTAGCACCTATACTGGTAAAATACCTTTATAGGTGCTAAATTAAAGCTGCGCTATTGAGTTATACAATCAAAAAATTGCTAGTCAAGTAGCTAAAATTATTTGCACATAGGGTAAGAAAGAGAAACAAAAAAGTAAGTGCGACCCCTAACATCTACTTTTCCGATCTCTGGTCTATTGATTTAATGTCTTGAGAGGACATAGTAGACCGGCTAAACTCTCTCCAACTCTGATTTACCTTGAGTGAGCTATGTGAGTTTGCTTCTTCTCTAAGAATTGCAAAGTTTAAGTTACAAGACTAGTCACTAATTAGATTTTAGAGACCGACACTGACTATAAGCCAGATTAGTCTCTCTCACCTATTTCGACCTTTTCGGCTTTCCCCTTGTAGTAGAAGTCCTCACCTTTAGGAAACAAGAAGAAGTAGCCTTTTTTGAAGTATTTGCCTTCTTTTCCTTCTTTTCCTCCAGCCAGAAGCTGTTGTTCTTCTGTGGATAGCTCCACAAGTAAATCAGACATAACGATTTGATTTGACATAGTTTTTGACCTCACTTACTTCTATAGATGTTGTACACATATGCACGACAAACATACATATGTGTTATACACCTATGCTTTCAGTTGTAAACTTATGTTTTACAATTTAAATGCCCCTAAAGTTATAAATAAAAAAACTAAATTTATAACTTTCAACTGATGGAAACTGTATTCTAAATGCAAATAAACTTTTATCATTATGAAGATATAGGAATCCTCAATTATGGGTAAAAAAATTATTGCATATTTTCTTTGTATTCCTGTATACTAGTGTTACCTCATCGATAAAAAAGGAAAGCTAATTTATAGTTATAGAGACTCGATTGAAGATGTCTAGACAACCATTAGTTTTTCTGGAAAAACTAATGTTTATGAAAATAAGCCACTTAAAAAATTAGCTACAAAATTATTTAACATATTTCCAACTTTCATGGAGGAGGGTATTTCTGATGCGATTGAATATCCTATCGTAGTTTGTGACAAATTATATCCAGTTTTTTGTGATGACATATCACCATTTGAAAGTTTTAAGTTACTATATGCATCAGTTTGAATGCTCGTTTGCTGAATGATAAAGTTGCTTGTGCTTAGTATATTTATGCTTTGTCCAGCACATGAGGCCTCCTGTTCTTGTTCAGACAGTTCGCTAAGCAATTCAGAGTTGTCAGATTTGGTATTTTCAGACATAGTTTTATCTTCTCGCAGTGATTAAAATTTTTACAGTGACAAAAACTTTAAATGCTCTCCTGGTTGAGAGAGAAAAGTTTCTGGGGTACCTTGTAATTGCACCTGACCTTTGTCTAGTAACACGATCCAATCAGCTCGATTAATAACACTAGGACGATGAGTGATTAAAATCGTAGTTTTGCCTTTTCGGTATTCCAAAAGCCGATCTAGTACATGAGATTCACTTATTGGATCGAGTCCAGCAGTGGCTTCATCTAAAATTAGTACAGGTGGATTAGTGAGGATGCCTCTGGCGATCGCCAAGCGTTGTCTTTGTCCACCAGAGAGATTTGCTCCAAATTCTCCTAAAACAGTTTGATATTTATTTGGAAGTTGACTGATAAACTCGTCTGCATCAGCTATCTGGCAAGCTTTGACAATTTCTTCAAAGGAAATGTAAGGCGTTCCTAAGCGAAAGTTTTCCAAAATCGAGCGACTCCAGAAGTGAGGTTCTTGGGGTACATAAATTACTTGTTGTCTTAAGCAATCAAGGGCAAGGTCTTGGATGTTAAAAAAACCAATGCGGATATTGCCAGATTGGGCTTCATATAGACCTGCGATTAATTTTGCTAAAGTACTTTTGCCGCAGCCTGACTCACCAATCAAAGCAATAACTTTTCCTCCAGGAAGTTTAAGAGAAAAATCTTCTATTAAGTCAACTCTGCCAGCGTGGTGAAATTGGAGATGCGAACAACGAATGTCTGCATCACCAGAGATTTCAGCAAACGGCTTTTGGCGATCGCCAGACGCTTCCGCTGTAGTATCGATAACTTCCAACAAGCGAGTAATTGCTGTTTGGGAACGAATATAATCATCTGCTAAAGCAACTATAGAGTTAATTAAAGCGAAAACGTTGATCTGTAAGGCGTTAAAAGCCAGCATTTGACCTATGCTTAATTCTTTATTAATCACCAAAATGCTTCCTAGACCAAGCAAAATGATGCTGCCAATGGTGGATATCAGTCTAGCTAAGGTACTGCTGATAATTCCGATTTGCATAGTGCTGAAAGTCAGATTGGCGAGGCGACCAAAACGACTTTGAAATTCATCCCAGAATTGGGAAGCGGCGTTTGTGGTTTTAACTACCTGTGCGCCTTTAAATGTTTCCACTAAAACACCTTGATTTTCCGAACCCAAGACCAAAGCACTGCGTGTCTTTTGTTGGAGGATGGGTAAGAAAGGCAGGCTGGATATGCTCATTAACAAGGCGATGAAAAGAACTGCTAATGTTAGTCGCCAGCTATAAAACACCATGAAGCAAAAAGAAACTACTGCAATGAAAAACTGGCTAGGTAAAAGAATTACTATCTCCGATATCAGCTGGTTGATAATATTGATATCTCGCAATCGGCTAGTGATTTCGCCACTGCGGCGGGCTTCGTAATAATTTAAGGGCAATTGGAGAATTTTTCGCCCAAACTCTAAGACTAGCCCTAATTGCAGCCGTTGACTAAAATGAGCGATCATTATGGCTTGCAATACTTGTAATCCACTGCTAAACAAGCTCATAACCACTACGCCTGAGACAACAACAGTCAGTAACTGAGTATCTCCGCGTACTAAAACATCATCTGTGAGCAGTTGTATGAGGATGGGAGTACCTAAAGCTAGCACACCTAAGACAACGTTGAGCATCAAAACCTGACTCAACAGCCCACGATAAGGCAAAATACGGACTAAAAAGCGCCTCAAGCCACCTTTTTCTTGTTCTTGGGGCTGCTCATAAAAGCGATCTGGATCTGGCTCCAGCAAAAGCATAACGCCATTCCAAGCTGTTGTTAACTCTTCTCGGCTGACATAGCGAATGCCTACACCTGGATCGGCAATGACGTACTTCTGACCCCGCTTATTGTATAAAACAACCCAGTGGTGACCATACCAATGAATAATTGCTGGCAGAGATATTTCTGTGATTCTGTCTATAATTGCTGGTGAAGCTTTAACTGCCCTGGCATTAAAACCTAAAGTCTCAGAGCCGCGTTTTAGACCTAGTAAAGTTGTTCCAAGCTGTCCAGTTCCGACTGCTTCTCGGCTGCGATTAATGCTTAAAAAACGCCCGTAATGCTTGGAAATCGACGCCAGACAAGCTGCACCACAATCTTCTTCACTTAACTGGGAAACGCACTGGTAATTTTTATGAAGTTTCAATTGACGAAACATGATCGCTAGACCTATCAAAAAAATGGTTGACAAAGTTAGCAGAGCAATTACAGCAGTTTTTAGGTATTTAGATCGGCATTAAGATGGGGAATAGGGAATAGGGAGTAGGGAGTGGTGTAGTTCAATTAGTTGAAAAGTGCTGTGATGTTTGGTAAAGTCCAATTTTGATAGGACTTACCCAAGAACTCTCTGAAACTCTTATTTCTGGGTGCCCTCTGCGATACCCTGCGGGAAGCCGCTTTGCGTCTACGATTTTCCGTTAGCTGTGCTGAGATTAAAAATCGGTGATTAATCTAGCTTTTCTCAGAATGAACTGAAGTACAGTTTCTTGGCGGGAAATGATATCAGCTCTACCCTCCATACCAGATTTCAGATGACATTGCCGATCGCCTCTGGCTAAATATAAAGTCTGCGGCTGAATGCTGACTTCATAGGCAACCGCTTGTGGAACGCTGGAATCTGCACTCTTTTTTGCAATTGGTAGGGCATCTGGTGCGATTGTTTCGACAATTCCTTGAAGAGTGCCATAGTCTGGATAAGGACAAGCAGAAACCTGCATTTTAACTTTTTGTCCTGGTTTTACCTTGTCAATATCTTGAGCCGGCACATAAGCTTTGATTAGTACTGGGGCATCAAGGGGAGCGATGTTGGCGATCGCTTCACTTGGTTGCACTACCTGCCCTGGGTTGCGAAGATTTAATTGTAGTAATGTACCTTCGATTGGCGATCGAATTATACTTCTATTCAAATCGGTTTCTACCTGTTGCAGTTCTTTCCTAGTGCTAGCGAGTTGTTTTTGGAGTTCAAGGCGTTGCTGCAATAGAGTTTCTCGTTCTTTTTTCAAAGCTGCTAAGGTAACTTCACCCTTTGCTTTTTCTTGCTCGATCTCTTCAGATGCCACAGTTACAAGAGCATCACTGGGATTAATAGCGGTTTTAGCTTTGTCTAGGTTCGTTTGGGCAACCTTAAAAGCTTGTTCTTTTTCCTCTAAAAGATTTTTAGCGCTGACTTTCGCTTGTTCTAGCTTCGCCTCAGCAGACTTTACCTCTTGTTGTTTTTCCTCAAACAGAGTGCGAGAAACAGCTCCCGACGCTACAATCGGCTGCAATCGCTCTTGTTGCACCTTTGCTAATATCAAAGCTGCTTCAGCTTCTTGCACAGTTGCTGTTAATACTTTTTCTCTCTGTAATCGCTCTAACTGTGCCCTGGTTAATACTAAAGCTGTTTCTGCCTGGGTCATATCAGCTCTAGCTTTGATTTGCTGGTCTTGATAGTTGCGTTGGGTACCACTTAGCTGAGCTTGTGCAGCGATGAGCGTGCGATTAATTAAGTCTGTCTGGGCTGCAATCTGAGTATCTATTTCACGAATCTGAGCATCTATTTGACTTAGTTGTAATTTACTCTGCCCAATACTATTTTGTAGTTGGCGCTTTTGAGCTTGAAGGCTGGAATCATCAACATAAGCAATAGCTTCCCCTTTAGTCACTACCTGATTTTCTTTAGTTTCAATCTTTTCAACAATGCCAGCAATAGCGGACTGAACAACGCGCAGTTCTCCTACAGGTCGAATACTCGCAGGGACTTTGACTGTAACGTTGTAACTGACAACAGATGTTAGACTGACCCCTGCCACAAAAATGCTTAACACAACTGCCCCTGCAATGTTTGTCCATTTACCAATATGAGGGAGAAACTCGTTAAGCTCAACTAAATGAAGCTGGTCTGGTAATGGTTCATTAAATCTATTCTCTGAATAGTTTTCCTCGCGGTGTAAAAAGTTCACATTATTGCACCCTTTGTATTGAATTGATACATGAAAAATCAGCCTTATCTAATGTCAACCTCAAAACCATTTTGCTGCAAAGCAAATTATTTAGCATAACTTGATTGCAAATCGCACGCGACAGAAAATGTATACCTTTGGTAATAGGTCGCAGGGCATAATTAAAATCTCAAGCCCATATTTACGTGGCAAAAAGTAATAGATTGCTCATCGTAAATTTGACCTATAAAATAATTCCAATGCGGAATATCTCGTAAAAATGAGTGTTTGCTGAATTTCAGGATGAAAAAGTAATGTATGCTGGCAATTTTGGGCAGCATAATGTTTGATAATCGTCTATAATTGGTGAAGGGGTAAGAGAAAGTTATACGCAAACTAAGCGAATTTATCTTTCTCAGAATTCAAACGCTAGATAGTGCGTTAAGAAGACGGAGGAGAACGCTCAAACTCTCTCAAAGTCCTCACTTACGTTGAGCGAGTTATTATAAGCTCCTCCTACCCCCTTTTTATTTTCAAACAAAAGGATTTCAACAAAAAACCTGCATCTCAGTATCTAGATGTTTACTCGATATATAGAGGAAAATAACAAGCAAGTCGTGAAATTACTTAGCGATACGCTGCCTGTATTTATTTGGAGTTCTGGTCAGGTAATAAAGAAAGGATAAAAAATTGATTCACTTTTAACTGGGTGAAAAATATTACTTGCAATTTCCTTTCTCATTCCCTTCTACTAACTATTTCAGTAGACGATAAAGGTGTAGAAAAGCTCTTACAATCTGCGGTTGTTTTGACTGGCATAACAAGTATCAACTTTGAATGCCAAGATTATCCAGCACCCCCATAATAACAGAATGGGTGGTGCTGTCTCGATAAATCACACAAGTAGTCTTTGTAAAACCAGCTATTAAGTTCAAAGTAGCAGATTTCAGCTAAGAGAAATCAGAAAAGGTGAAAGTTAAAAGCCAAAAGGTACAAGAAATATTTTTGACGTTTTATTTTTTACTTTCTCTTCTTTCTTTGCCTAAATTTGCTAAACGCTGTGATCTTATGGCTGATTTTCTCAGATTGCCTGTTAGAGTTGTTAACCTCCTATGACTAAGAGATGATTAGATTGCCCAAGCTTAGTCCGGGCAAGCCACTTGGTACTGCTCCCAAGGTCAACTGAGCTGCTCCCGCCGTTGTGGTCTGCTGAAGATTGCCTGTGCTAGCAGCATTGCTACCACCAGGCCCAGAGCTAGTTCCACCATCTAAATTCGCAATTCTGTTAGCGAAATTGGTGAGATCTACCTGATTGTCGGTACCACCAGAGAGTAGTTCTTGTTGCTCATCAGATAAACCGATCAACAACTCAAATGCGTTGATTGAATTTGACATGATTATTTGGCCTCACTTACGTAATTAGGTGCCTTGACCACCTAAGACCCAACTATAGGGATTGTTTGTCAGGATTTCATAAACCTGGAGACATAATTCAAAATTGCATTTTTGTTTCTCAAGGTAGATATAAAATCTTTTATTTCTTTTAGATATAGCAATACGCTAGAGCAAGTATGGTCAATATTTACTGTTCTTGAAACTATTTAGAGTATTTGAACATATATTCAGGGATTTTGGACATCCATAAGCACAGTTTTTATATTTATCTAGGGGAGTTTGGTGTCTGGGCGTACCCCGTGATAGACATCGCTCTTTTATAATTCATTGAAGAGATATGCTCTTAATAAACCTGCAAAAGTCCAATTTTCGATTGTTGCAAAATTGTGTATTATCCCCAACTTGGATGTCTTTTGTAGCAATTGCCAACTACATGAGGTACAAGATAGGGGCACATAGCTATGCGCCCCTACAAGTTTTTATTCGCTTGCATTCATCTCAACACTGACGCTTCTCTACGAGAGGCTACGCCAAGGCTTACAGTGTGAGGCTTCTGCTGCTCCGGCTAAAAAACTAAGTGACTTAAAAAGAAGGCAAGAGCCGCACTTCCTAAAGGAACTGTCAAATTGTCAATACCCAGAAACGAAAAAGCTTCTAAAGCAGTAGCAATCAAGGCCACCAACAGTGATATTGCCCAAGTTTGCCAACTGTTTCCTTGGGTTCCTACTAAAATCAGACTGCTGACGAGATAGCTAACAAGCATCATCGTCAAGGAGCCTTCCCAACTTTTTTCTGCACCAGAGACTTTGTATTTGTGTTTACCAAAACGCTGACCAATTAAGGCTGCTAATCCATCTCCCCAAGTCATAATTAAAATACCTAATACTGCGTACTGCGGTTGTTGCAAGTACCAGAACCAGGCAATTAAAATACCGAAACTGAGAGAGTAAAAAAACGTCCCTAAACTTTGGCGTCCAACGCTATTAATACCAGGAAGAATCGGAAATCGGTAAGACAATAAGGTGATTGCGCTTGCTAAAATCGAGGCTGTTATTCCGACGCTTGGGGGAATATCCAGCCACCAAGCGAGTAGAATCACATTACCAGTGCCGATATGAACTATCTTGCGGACGACTTCTGGTTCGCCATTAGTAAAGCGGTTTACTACCCATGCAATTAGTAGGATGAATAACACCCAAATTGCAGCGCCCGCAATTTGTAGCCATAAAACCGGAATTGAGGTGAAGTCAGACAATATAATCAGCAAGGATACAACAAGATGAAAATTTTTCCCTGTATTACTAATTTATAAGATTTAGGTAACTCTAATGAAAGTACTATTAATTTTGCTGATTCGCGGCTATCGAATGTTTATCTCGCCCTTGTTTCCTCCGAGTTGTCGTTTTCAACCAACTTGTTCGATGTATGCCATTCAAGCCATTGAACGATTTGGAATATTACGTGGTAGCTGGATGGCAACCTTAAGGATTTTGCGCTGTCATCCGTTTCACCCAGGTGGTTACGATCCTGTACCGGAGGTGAAAGAGGAGTAGTCGGGGAGGTGGGGATGAGGGAGATGAGGGAGATGAGGGAGATGAGGGAGTGTGGGCAGGGCTGTTTCATTCCTTAAAATGGGTGAAATTGCAAGATGCAAAGAGATAAAAATTGGGAGTAAGCGCACAATTCCAGTAAAAAACTTTTGCGCCTTCAACCCAAATATACGATTTTCTTTTGCGCCTACCCTTCGGGAACGTTTTCAACGAATGCGCCTTTGCGTGAGATTATCCTCTTGACAAATCCCCATCATCAGCGAATGAAACAGCCCTGGGAGTGTGGGGAGAAAGAGAATTTATACTTCGCCCTCTTCCCCATGCCCAATGCCCAATGCCCAAATTTTGCGGGTATAGTCTGTTGGGGAGATGTCAATAGATGAGGTTGTCATCTAGTTTGGGAAGGTTGAATAATTGAATTTAGACTGACCATGATTAATCCTACCGCTATTTATTTACCTGACGAACCACAAATTCCCAATCCTGAACCCAACCCGCTACCGAGTCCGGAACCAGTACCTACTCCCATTCCGCAACCTGTACCGGGGCCTGTACCAGAACCAGTACCTACTCCCATTCCGCAACCTGTACCGGGGCCAATTCCTCAAACAGTTCCAGGACCAATTCCCCAAACCATACCGGAACCTGTTTGAATTACCTTAGGTAATGTAATCTAAAATCAAAAATCCAAAATCCAAAATGTTAAGAGCCGGAATTGTCGGACTTCCCAACGTCGGAAAATCTACTTTATTTAATGCTGTAGTTGCTAACGCCAAGGCAGAAGCGGCTAATTTCCCTTTTTGCACGATTGAACCGAATGTCGGCGTTGTCGCAGTACCGGATGAGCGGTTAAATGTTCTTGCTAAAATTGGCAGTTCGGTACAAGTTGTGCCGGCGCGTGTTGAATTTGTGGATATTGCCGGTTTAGTTAAAGGTGCAAGTCAAGGTGAGGGACTAGGTAATCAATTTTTGTCCCACATCCGCGAAGTTGATGCGATCGTCCATGTGGTACGTTGTTTTGAAAATGATGATATTATCCACGTTGCTGGTTCTGTTGACCCAGCGCGAGATATTGAAATCATTAATTTAGAACTCGGTTTATCAGATTTAGCACAAATTGAACGACGAATTGACCGCACTCGCAAACAAGCACGCACTAGCAAAGATGCTTCTTTTGAAGTCACAGTTTTGGAAAAATTAGCTGCGGCTTTAAATGAAGGTAAATCGGTACGTCAGGTAAGTTTGAATGAAGAAGAAGCGGAGATTATTAAAGGATTAGGACTGCTGACTTATAAACCAATTATCTATGCTGCCAATGTATCTGAAGATGAGTTGGCAACGGGTAATGATTTTGTGGAAAAAGTGCGGCAAATTGCAGCCACAGAAAATGCTCAAGTTGTCATAGTTTCTGCTCAAGTTGAAGCGGAATTAGTGGAATTACCAGAGGAAGATAAAGCTGATTTCCTCGCGTCTTTAGGTGTGGAAGAAGGCGGTTTAAAATCATTAATTCGTGCTACATACACTCTTTTAGGCTTGCGGACATATTTCACCTGCGGTCCTAAAGAAACCCGCGCTTGGACAATTCACGCGGGAATGTCTGCACCTCAAGCGGCAGGTGTCATCCATAGTGATTTTGAGAGGGGATTTATCCGCGCTGAAACCGTCGCTTATAAAGATTTGGTAGCTAATGGTTCTATGAATGCTGCCAAGGAAAAAGGATTGGTTCGTAGTGAAGGAAAAGAGTATGTTGTGCAGGAAGGGGATGTGATGTTATTCCGTTTTAATGTGTAAGTAGGACTAATGGGTTGCTGTTATCAATCAGATAATGGTTAACCCATATTCAATTGCGATCGCCATAAATTTTTCAGCCATTTTCTTTCTCACAACTGATTTAGGATTGCTATAGCATCATACCTAACCAGTAAAAATCGATAATTTTATGCAAAACAGCAAATACGAGAAACAGTATAAAAAAAAAGTAATTGATTTTTTTGATAGCAGAACTAGCTACGATAACGATCGCACAATCGATCGCGCTCTCCCTTTACTAGATTTAGTTCCACTGCAAAAGGGACAAAAAGTATTGGATATGGCAATAGGTACAGGTATCATTGCCATTGCTGCTGCACAAATTATCGGTTCTGAAGGTAAAGTAATTGGAGTAGATTTTTCTTCAGGGATGCTAGCTCAAGCACAACAAAAAATTGAAGAGTTAGGCTTGCAAAATATTGAACTAATTGAAGCCGATGCTGAATATATTGACTTTAATGATGAGAGTTTTGATGTAATTCTTTGTTCTACAGCGATAGTATATTTTAAAGATATTCCTGCTGCTTTACGTAAATGGTATCGTTACCTAAAACCAGGAGGAATCCTCGGTTTTTCTTGTTGCTCTGAAGAATCTTGTGGAGCGCCACTGATAATTGAGATTTGTAGCAAACATGGCATTCCGCTGACAAGTATCAATGAGCCAACGGGTACACCTGAAAAATGTCATAAACTGCTTGCAAAAGCTGGTTTTGAAAATACTGAAGTTAAGATCCAACAACTAGGTTTTTACCGCAATATAGACGAAGCTAGAGAATGGAATGGAGGATGGTTCCACCCTAGAGAAAATCCCTTGTTAGAGGTTTCCTCAGAACAAATGGCAGAATTAAAAGCAGAATATCGTCAAAAAATTGAAGCCGAAGCAACCGAGCAAGGAGCTTGGTATGAAAATCTGACTTTTTTTGTCACTGCTCAAAAGGTTGAGAACAAACTCTAACTTTCTATTGTATTGAGCCAATTCATCAAATCAGCTTCACTCGCGAAATCTAATAATACTTCACCCAAGTCCTCCAACTGAGTTAGGGACAACTCTTGTAGGCGAGATTGTAACTGAGAATTAATTGAACCAAGGTGACGAGTTAATAGACGCATCACTAGCCTCAGTTGTGATTGTCTTCCTTGTTCTATACCTTCTTGGAGTCCCTCTTGGAGAATTTCTTGATAAATGGTAGATTCTCTCATATCTTCTCTCCTCAAAAACTGACGAATGAGTTCTGGCTCAAATACTAACCCTGCTAAAAGTTGGGTACATACTGAGATACTTTGTTTAGTGGCTGATTCTTCAATCATACTCACTCGAACTGCCACTTGTTGGAGTAAGTTTTCAGGAGAATCTGTTCGCGCCAAAGTTGCCAGAGGTAATAAACCAGGAGATGCTAGCAACGGTTCTGGATCTTGTTCCCAGATTCGGATGACGCGGTAGCGGTGGGTAGTATTGCGGCTAGTAAATTGATCTACAAATACTGCTTCTGAATTTGTGGGTTTCAGAAAAATTACTACCTGTTCTATATCACAATTGTATTGTCGATATAGTCGCACCCAATAGTCCAGCATCCGCAGTGGCAAGGGTGGAGTTGATGCTGGTAAGGTTTGAAACTCTAAATGCAGTATTTGATTGGCAGTTTGCAAAAAGGTTACTGAGTCGGCACGGATTGGTTCTTGATTTAATTCTGTTTTGAGAATCTGGATATCCGTTGCTTCAGATGCAAGTAAGTAGCGGATAAAATCTTCTGGATACTGTTCAACCAGATATTTTAGGGTGTTGTCGTATGTCACTGTGATATCTGAAATTTATGTAGAGATATGGCGACACCACATCTCTACATAGTTTGTCCACAAAAAATTTTAGCGTAGATGTTGTTGGTTATTAACGCTACTCTGGGGCAAACAATTTCCGCGATCGCGCTAACATTTAAATTTGGCGTTTTATCAAAACTACAGTGTCAAAGAATGAGCATTTGTCTCAATCAATTTCGCCAAATCTTGCAAGAATGCCGCAGCATGGGCACCGTAGATAATACGGTGGTCTGAAGTAATATTTACTTGCATTTGTTGGCGCACGGCAAATAAACCGTTGGGTGTTGCTACCACTTGCGGGCGGGATGCACCGATCGCTAAAATTGAACCTTGTCCAGGTGGTAAAATCGCATCAAATGTATCTACGCCAAACATCCCTAAGTTAGATAAGGTAAAAGTACCGCTGTTATATTCTTGGGGTTGTAGTTGTTTGGTTCTGGCACGCTCTACTAAAGACTTCCAATTACGCGATAGAGAATAAATATCCACTGCGTCTGCATTTTGCAGCACAGGTGTAATTAATCCGCCATCATCCATCGCCACCGCTACAGAAATGTTGATATCAGAATGATAGACAATTCCTTGGTCTGAGTAACTAGCGTTTAAAAGTGGGTGTTTTTGTAATGTTACCGCTACAGCTTTCGCCAGTAGCGCCGTCATCGTTACGCCTTTGGATTTAATTTGTTTATAAAGCTTGTCTAGCTCATCGGTGGTAATGGTGTAACCTACACGGAAAACGGGCACAGATAGAGTAGCTACCATGTTCCGTACTACCGCATTTTGGAAGGTAGTTAGAGGCACTATTGAACCAGGAGCAACCGCCGCCACTGGTGTGGGTGTGGGTGCTGGTGTCGGGGGTGCAGGGGGTGCGACTGGGGTCACAGTTGGTGTTGGTGGGGCTGCAACTGGGGTGGAGGCGGGTTGTTTACCTTTATTCACAATTGCTTCCACATCTTCGGCGACAATGCGGCCGTGGGGACCACTGCCTTGAAGTGTAGTCAAATCAACTTTGAGTTCTTTGGCTAACTTGCGGGCACGGGGTGAAGCTACAAGTCTTCCTTCCCGGTGGTTAGAGCCATTTTGAGATGCCAAAGCCGGAATTCCAACTGAAGCGGTGACAGGAACTGGTTCAGGAGAAGAGGTAGTACTAGCAGCCGCGCCGCCGGAATTGGCAAGAGATTTTGCCTGTTCAATTTCCGCTTCCGTTTCGGCAATAAAGGCGATCGCAGATCCTACTGGGGCAGTTTCACCAGCTTGCACTATGATATGGGCAAGAAATCCTTCATAAAAGGTTTCTACATCCATGTCTGCCTTATCTGACTCTACAACCACCACTGTTTCGCCTTTTTCCACTTTGTCCCCTGGCGATTTCACCCAGGAGACTATTTTGCCTTCGGTCATGGTAGAACTCAGCGCTGGCATAAATACTTCGTGAATGCTCATAGGGTGGTTTTGGAATCAATGGTTTATGGACTTTAACAGCTTTAGTCAGATCGAATTGTATCTTGAGAAAAGAATTTTGGATTGGAGATTTTATATTTTAGGGCATTGGGTATGGGAGATGAGGGGGATGGGGAGGTACGGGAAAAGGTTAAAGGGTAAAGGGTAAAGGGATAAATTTAACCTTTCCCCCTTACCCCTTTCCCTTTCCCCCTTCCTAATGCCCAATGCCGAATGCCCAAATTAAGGAACCTAAATCTGACTTAGAGGTCAATACTACAGAGTTATCCTCAATGGTTAGTCAATATCTTATTTTGGTTGTTGGCTTTCAAAAAACACTAGGAGTGTCTCACAAATCAAATAGGATTGCTACAGATGAAATATATTTATGTTATTCATACCACTGTTTAAGCTACAGGAGTTTCTTGGAGATAGACGATATGAGATGCAGTTCAATCTAGAATTCAAAATTGGTAATTAACCTGTTTGAAATTCCTGTTTACTTTTATGTCGGCAAAGTTGAAATTGTTTTTGATTGTGGTATTGACAGTCTTTACCACTGCTGGCGCTGGAGTTTATATTACTGCGCGTCAACAATCTCCGCCGATTGTTGACAATGTTGATGGGCAACCCCACCACGTGAGAGCGATACATCAGTCTCAGGAGGTTGTGGCATACTCAGAGCGTTTCAGCTATAAAACTATACCCTTAGAAAGTCTTAACTCATCTCTCCAAGGTAGCGATCCTGCAACCCTCGCCCTGAATGCTTTTGACGATATACCATCGGTGGGAGGAACGCGAAAGGTAGAGGTAGCTTATCCGGAACGAAATCAAGCCTTGGTGACGATTACACAAATCAAGCAGGGTAATAATTCTGTTGGTACAGTTAAATACCGAGTGGAGATGACAACCTTTGGGCGATCGCTTTTTATTAGTTCACCTCCAGTGTGGCAAATTGTTTGGGCTGGGGTGAGGAATTAGTTAAGAGTTAAAAGTTAGGAGTTGGGAGTGAGGACAATACTGCTCGCTTTGTCCATTTTTAACTCGTAATTGGGTTTGGGGAAAAGGTTAAAGGGAAAAGGTTAAAGGTTTTTTCTTTTCCCTTTCCCCTTCGCCTTTTCCCCAAAACCCGACAAGTATTGGGAGTGAGGAGTGAGGTAGAGACGCGATTAATCGCGTCTGTACAGGAGTTAGAAGTCAGGAATTGAGAATTTCAACTCATAACTCATAACTCATAACTCATAACTTTAATTAAATGTCGCCGCGAATTTCTTCGACAACGCCATCCCGCAGAACAATTTCGACTTGCATTTTGCTAATCAAGTTATCTCCGGTTTCTACCTTGAAAAAGCCTTCCATTTGGAATTGGTTGACTTCTTGATCTTGTTGGAGAAACTGCACTTGCTGGAGGTTTTGCAGCAACTGGTTTTTCTGTTCTAGGAATTCACTTTTCTTTTGATTGACTTGGAGTTGGATATTGTCAATTTGTTGGAGGGTCTGGGGCCCGGGTGGTTGCAGACTCTGTTTTTGAATTGCAGCGATCGCTCTTTGTCCTTCGACATCTAGCTGTTGCAGTTGTTGATCGAGTTGATTGATCTGTGCTTGCAGCTGCTGTTGTACTTCCTCTTTCCAGAGGGGAGTAACAATCACTTTAACGTTGACGACGCGTTTCAGGAGCAAATGAGATTTGGAGACATCCATAAATATTTCACGTTCACTCTTATAGTTGGCGGGTGGAATTATCAGGCAAACATGCCGTCAATAATATCGCGGTAGCGTTCCACGACGATGTGTCGTCGAACTTTCAGTGTTTGGGTCATCAAGCCGTTTTCGATGGAAAACGGTTCCAGTATGAATTTGAACGACCCGATGCGGTCATCCGGGCGATAGCCTGGACGATTTTGCACTTCACGATTTAATTCTTGGCGAAATAAATCCTGGATCATTTTACTCTCCAAGTCTATTTTTTCACCGAATGAGGAAGTAACCCGATCGCTTTCTATATCGAGTGTCAAATTTTGAGTTGCTGCCCATTTTTCTAAGGCTTCGAGATTGGGGACAATTAAGGCTCCCAAGCTGCGCCGATCTTGGCCGACAAGCATAATTTGATCGATGTAGGGCGATCGCAAACACGCATCTTCGATGGGTTGTGGTTCGATGTTTTCGCCGTTAGTCAAGACAATCGTATCCTTCGCCCTGCCAGTTAGTACTAAGTCGTTTTCTGGTGTCAGCCAACCCAAATCGCCGCTATCAAACCAGCCTTCAGAGTCAATTGCTTTGGCTGTGGCTTGGGGATTTTGGTAATAGCCTTGCATAATCTGCGGTCCCCTTAACAATACCAAGCCTCGCTTTTCTACTGGCAAAGGCGTTTTTGTTTCAGGATCTACGATTTTAGCTTCTGTGGCGGGGAGTGGTAGCCCTGATGCGCCAATCAAATTTCGCCAAGGACGACGTACATGGGTAACAGGAGAAGTTTCTGTCAAGCCATAGCCCTGCAAAATCTGCACACCAATAATTTCAAAAAAGTTATCGATGTGTCTGGGAAGGGCACCGCCGCCGCTAATCATCTGCTTGACTTGTCCGCCTGTGGCTTCCCGCACTTTGGCATAAACCAGTCGTTCTCCCAACTTATGCAGGGGTAACAAAGCTGTTGCGAGTATGGTAGCTGCAAATCGTTCCACGGCTGAGGCATGAAGATTATTTAAATCCAATCCCTGGGCAACTCTTTGCGCTTTAATATATTTTTCGCTGATACCTAATAAAAATTTAATTAGGCGTTGCTTTTTGGCTGGTTGTTCGCGGAACTGTTTTTGCACTCCTTCATAAATCGATTCCCACAAGCGGGGTACACCGACCATGTAGTTGGGTTTAAATTGTCTCAAATCTCCTTTTACGGAGCGCAAGTTAGTATAAACTTGCGTGCAACCTTGAGATAGTAGGTAATATTCAACAGTTCGTTCGTAGCTGTGCCACGAAGGCAAGATACTGAGAACCATGTCGCCCGGATTTGGTTGCAATACTGTGCCAAAACTGATCACTTGGTGCATCAAGTTACTATAAGACAGCATCACACCCTTGGGTTTACCGGTGGTGCCAGAGGTGTAAATTAGGGTTGCTAGGGCGTCACGATTTTGCTTGACTGGCACAAAATTATGATTTACCCCAAATTCAATCAATTGGGCAAAATTCAGGACTTTTAGAGGTGTTTCCGTGGGTGGTGCTTCATCTGAAAGTAAAACGACGAATTGAATTGGTAGATCGTTGAGGCGATCTTGCAGTTTTTTAAGTGTCTTTAAATCTTCAAGTACCAGTGCTGTGCTACCACTATTGGCGATGATAAACAGCAGTTCTTCTTTTTCAGCTTGGGAGCTACGGACGGCATCAACTCCTCCAGCAGTCATGATACCTTGATCGGCAATAAACCACCGAGGACTGTTGTCAGCAATTAAGGAAATGCGATCGCCTAATTTTATTCCCAACGCTTGCAACCCAGCAGCAAATAGTTGTATTTTCTCTGCCAACTGGGTATAAGTAATCGCTATTTCTGTTTTAGCGTGGGGGTTTTGCAGGGCAACAACATCACCAAATTGCTTAGCTGCCAAAGGCCAAATTTCTGGTAGCGATTCCACATTTGTGTAATCTACCAACTTCTTTAATGCTTGGCGTTCTCGCTCACTGATGTTAGATAAAAAAGAAGACGCGGTTTGGGTTTTTGACATAACACCTTACCTAAAGATTTTTAACCGATTGCTTTTCTTTGCTTATTTTGTCATTCCGCTACAATAACCGTCCTCATTATCCACATTCCCTTTTGTGTATGATGATTCCAGGAATTCTCACTTTATATTTACAAAAATTTATGTTAAGATTGATTTACATAGACTGCAAGCTATGGATTGTGTTTGCAGTTAAAAATAGCGATGTCTACGACGGGCTACGCCTACGCCTACTTTTCACAGGGGGATGATTACCTATGAATTTCATGGAAGCAACACTGCTAACGCTGATCAATATTGCTGCCTGTATAGCATTACCTAAACTTATAGCTATTTTTGCGACTTATAAAACTAAAGTTAGTGAATTGTCGGCGAATAGTTCAGAATTACAAACAGCTAAAGTTCAACTTACGAGTTTTCCCTATTGTACAGTTTACCCATTGACGGGTAGCCAATACTGCAAATTTAGTCCTGATTTTTGCGATCGGTGTTCTCCGAATTGATAGACTATTTGCAAGTAAAAGTTTCTCACTGCTTGTGACGACTAGCTATGCAATTAACTCTTTAATCTAATAATGAAGTACAGGGGTAGGGGCGAACGGCCGTTCGCCCCTACCCCTGTATCTGTATCAAGATTTGGGTAAATTGGTATACAGGTAGGGTGGCACAGCTGTGCTACCCTACGACGAGCTACAGCAGAATTCAAAAGTCAAGGGTTTGAGCTGCCGACTACGAGAAAATTTAATTAATTTTACATTGTGTAATTTAGTTCATTTGATTCTTGCATACTTAGTTATAAGCAAGTAATTTTCTAGTTAAGCCAGTATAATTACTAATTACTGTGTCAAGATAACGAAAACTTGGTAAACCAAGTTTTAAAATCTCTGTGTTCCCCAAACTCTGTGTTCTCTAAGCCTGGAGTGGTTCGTTCCTTGCCCCTCAAAATTCGGTTGTCAGACTACTAAGTAGTCTGTCAATCAACAAATGATGGGTACGGAGAATCTTGGCAGAGGTTTAATGAGATGAGGAGTGGTGAGTAAACCTATAGCCAAACGGGGGAATTGAAATCAGGATGCTTTGTGTCTTGTTGTTAGTAATCTGGACAAACTATTAGTTCAAAATAACAGGTTTCACTATGAATCGGAAACAGATCGCAGAGTTTTCTCTCGAAGATGGCACGAAGTTTTTAGCTGAAGTTGATGAACCAGAAAATAGCAATGCTTTGACACGTGTTGCCAGATCGGACACTGGGCAAATGGTTGTTGAAGCTAAAAAGAAATTTGATGAGGTATTAGATCAAATACAACCTGTAGCTTCAGCAATTATCACCAAATTGAGTCAACTTAATACACCTGCTGATGAGGTAGAGGTGAAGTTTGGGATTAAGTTAAATGCTGCTGCGGGTGCAATTTTCACTTCTGTAGGTGGTGAAGCTAACTACGAAATTACCTTGAAATGGAAGCAGGACAAGGCATAGTATGGTAGCGAGTACAGATAATTATATTCAAATTTTTAGATCGGCGATCGCCAGAATTTTTCATGCTAATGGTGTGGTAGCTGGTGTAGGTTTTTTAGTCTCTGGGCGGACTGGAAATTATATCCTGACATGCGCTCACGTTGTTACCTCAGTTCTATCTTTACCAGAGGATATAGTTGCAGCTCCTAGTAATGATATTTATTTAGATTTTCCCCTAATTGCATCAGGGCAACAACTAAAAGCTAAAGTTGTTTTTTGGCAACCTGTTGTCAGTAATGTATCAACTTCTAAGCCTGAAGATATTGCCGGGTTGGAAATAGAAGGGCAGTTGCCTAAAGAAGCCCAACCAATCAAGTTAATAAAAGCTAGCAATATTTGGGAGCATCCTTTCCGCATATTTGGTTTTCCTCACGGACACAATGATGGCGTTTGGGCTACAGGTGTGTTGCGAGACAGCCAAGGAAAGGGATGGGTGCAACTCGAAGACAGTAAGGTAACCGGCTACAGGATAGAACCAGGCTTTAGTGGCGCGCCTATATGGGATGAAACCCTTGTCGGAGTGGTTGGAATGGCGGTGGCGGCGGAGAAACAGCGAGAAGATATGAAGACTGCTTTTATGATTCCTGTGGATGTATTGAGCCAAGCATGGGATGAAATAGCTTTGTCGATTTCGCCAAATGCACACACCCAAACTACTAAAAGCAGAGTACAACAACTCAAAATCAAAACTTTGCAACAACGCTTTGAGGTTCTAAGTAGTGATTATGAGGCAGCGTACAATCAGCTTAACTATACACTGAGTGCTGGCGATCGCAATATCATCCAACGCCAAATCAACAGCATACTACAAGAACTTGAGCAAGTAGAAAGCGAACTTAATTCCATAAGCAATTAATTTAATTTTTAAATGCAATGAACAATTCTTCAGATTTACGCAAGAACTATCTAGAACGGGTAATAGCCAATTTAAAAACTGAGATTGAAACTATCAGCAAGCAAATATTGCGGACGCTTGATGATGTAGAGAAGAACAAATTGCAAAGGCAAATTGATGATAAATTCGATGAAATGGCAAAAGCTGAATCAGAATTAAACGAGCTGAATAGAGAATCTATAGAGCTTGAATCTGATAAGATTCCATTCACTAATCGTGATGATGCAATTAGTGAGATTACAGCAATTAATTCTCCTCCTTATCGTCTGGTAACTGCTCCTGAAGGTTACGGAAAAACAGAATTTCTCAAACAGATTATGGCGCGGTTTCAAGAATTGCAATGGTGTTGTGCTTATGCTTCGATGTCTAGTTATGAAAGTATTGAAGATTTAGAAAAACGATTAGCAAATTCTCTCCAACTTCCCCTCCCAGAAGGATATGAATTAAATTCGGGAGATCGTTTAGGCTTACTATTGCATAGAAATTGGGCTAAATGTCAATCCCAGGGAAAAAAAGGTATTGTGCTGCTAATCGATTTGGATGGAAATGCCCCACCAAAGCAACGTTTAAACGAAATTTTTAATGACTTTCAGAAATTTGTAGGGAGAATTGAAAGATGCTTGAAAGAATTACAGTTCTTTAAAGATAATTCTCGGAGACTTCGAGTTGTGATTGCTGCTCGCTGTCTGATTGATATCCCCTTAGATCGTACTTTTCCGAGACTAATACTCTCTCCTTTTAACTGGGAAGTGATTCAGGATACAGCAACAAAATATCTCAAGCCAATCGAGATGACTTCCGAAAGTCTTGCTCTACTTTCAGGACACTTACTGTATTTAACTGGCGGACATCCAGGGGGAATTGCTGAAGCACTAAAAGTTTATCGCAGTGGTGCTTATACAGTTAGTTGGTTTTTAAACAGTTATGGCAACCAACTATGGGAAAAAAACCTCAAAAAGTGTAGAGACCAAATTAAAGAAACCTTGACAACAGAAAATAATCATCTCTATGAATCCATTGAAAAATTGAGTATATTTCCCATCCTCAATGGTACTTGGGTATTAAAAGAAGCCGTTCGGAGATTTCAATTACCTTTCAGTGATGATAGTTTTAAATTAAACGCTGAACTGACAAAGACATCTATTTTTACTCGTGACAAAACCATTATCAAAAATGGTATGACACGGCGGCTACTAGTTATTGGTCTTCTGAGAGAAAGTTCGCCTGATAACTTTCAAAAACTTTGTAGCGAAGCAGCTCAAATTTGCTGGGAATATATTCATGAACTGAAATCAAAGAATAATTGTGCTGTTGCGGGTACTTGGTCTATGCAGTATTTTTTTCAAAGCCTTCAACAACACGCTGGATTTATTAATTTTGGTGCTAATAGTCTCGCTTATCGACAAAAACTCCGCAAAGATTTCTTTGATAAAACCGTTGAAGAAACTCTCGAAATATTCCGCAATACAGACCGAGAGCAAATGCATGAATTTCTTTATACGCTCAAATCTGAAGTAGAAAATGACTGGGAATTTCAGTTTCTTGTCAATTACTATGTGCACAATGACGAATATAATGATACACCCTATAGAGATTTAATTCAGAAGCTTGATGAGGCAATTCAAAATAATTAATTGGGGAGTGGGGAATGGGGAATATGTGGATTAAACCTCTTGCATAAATAATTTTTTGTCTCACGCAAAGGCGCAAAGGCGCAAAGAATAAAAGGAAAAGAAGGACTTTTAGAAGAGGTCTATTGATTTTTTGCAGAAATTAAATAGGAATTATATAGGACTGGTATTTGATTTTTGAAGAAACTCCATAAACTCGGAAAAGCTGATTCCCTATTCCCCATTCCCTACTCCCTACTTACACAAATAAGTTCAAAAATTAAATAGGAGTTTGATATTATGTCTGAACTAGAAAAATTAGAGTTTGTTGGTCGTGAAGAACATCTAAATCGAATAATTTCCCTTGTTCAGGAGCCTAATAAGCTACATGTCATTTTGGTGGAGGGTAGAGGTGGAATTGGCAAAACTTGGTTGCTGCGTGCATTACAATGCCGCCTCAATCAAGTTCAGATTGGGACAAGTGAAATTATTGATTGCGATATCCCTGTTTTTAATGATGCAGAAGATTTATACACTCAAATCGCCAAACAATTATACGATTCTACATATCAACAATGGTTGCTCCGGTTACGACAACTGCGAGAAGATGAAAATTGCATCAGTCGAATCGCATATAAACAGGAACGCGGACAACTTGAAAAGTTCTTAGTCGATGAAATTAATCGCAAGTCCAGCCAACAGAGACTAGTATTTCTAATTGATACTGTTGAGAAGTTAGGACAACCAGAAGTCAGAGAGAAAGTTTGGCAGCATGTGGGCAATTTATGCCATCAACTCAACAATGCTGTATTTATTTTAGCAGGTCGCCCTAATATTGGCCGCCAAATTCTGGAAAAGTCATTCAACAAAGAAGAATTAATTTATTTGGAATTAAATGAATTTACTCGTGAGGATGTGCAGACCTACATTCTTTCCAAGGAGGAGCAGCTTCACTTTACTCTCGGACAAAACTTGGCTCAAAAACTCATAGTTCTTTCTGGTGGCAGCCCGATCATGATTGAATTTGGGGTAGAGTATGCTTATCGGGAAGTCATACCAGATTGGTTAGAGAGTGAAGATATAGAAACTATTCCAGCTAGGTTGGAAAAAACAGGTGGATTTGAAGCTGAAATGGTTCGACACATTACCCAGCTTCGCACATCAATGGACCGGTTAACTCTGTTGCTTTCACGTATCTACCCATTAGATAGCTCTGATATTGCGAATTTATTAGAAATATCAAAAGAAGATGCCGAAAAATTATTTCTTGATGCACAAAGCTACTTTTTTATTAAACCAGTAGTCGGTGGTACTCAAATATCATTGCACGATATTGTGCGAGACTTGGTTGACAAATATGTATGGACAGATATTGACCCTGATTTTGAATGGAGAAAACGAGATAGTCGGATTGCTGCCGAATATTTCAAGCAAAAAGATTATGAACTAGGCCCACACAAAAGAATATTGGAGGTTCAACGTTCTTCTGAGAATTATGAGACACTCGCTAGCATCGAGTTTCTCATTGAAGAAGTGAAACAATTACGAGAATTTAATACTAGCCGATGGCTATGGAATGCTTTATATGCCGATCCGATTGTTGGTTTTGAAACTTGGTATGAAGTTACTAATACGATACGTACTCAAGCCAAGAAATTTAGCTTTGTCAATCAATTATTGGCAATTGTCAAACAGTTTGAAACAGAGCTAAACCCCAACCAAAAACTGAAAATGATTATTTTTGAATCCAGGATTGTTCACGCACTGAAAGACAAGTGTGCAACAGAAGATGAGGTGAAAAAGCTAGAGAAAATACTATCGGAACTATCTTCTAATTCTGCTCATCAAGCAGATATTTGCAATGTCTTGGGAATGCTGAATGCCAAGTTACATCTTTATGACGAAGCTTTGAAATATCAGCAAAAGTGTTTATCGCTAGTCCAACGTAACAAACTATCAGCTATTCCTGGTGTAGCTAATCAAGTTGGTTATCTTTATCGACAACTCAACAACTTTGAGGAAGCTGAGAAATATTACAAACTAGGTTGGGATGCTGCTATGGAAGTTGACACTCCTAATAAAGGTTTAACTCAAGTTATGGCTAGTATTCAGAATAATTTGGGATTTTTATATGGACAACAAAAAAATCACATCAAGGCTGAACAGTGTTTTAAAGCTGCTATTGATATGTGGTCGAGTGTTGAAAGTGAACGCGAAATAGCCGATGCCGAAATTGCCTCTGCTAGTATTTGGGTAGATGATGGTAACTATGTTAAAGCTAAACAATTACTTGAGAGAGCATTAAGCCGTTGCAACAATGAGGAAAATGATAATCGAATATTGTGTAGGGCATATTTTCAGTTAGGCTTAAATCAGTGGTTTAGTGCTGAAATACGAAATGAAGCCGTTTGGGATGTGACACAGGTAGAGTGGGATCTCAATCTGCTTTCTCAAGCTCAAGATGCTTTACAAAAAAGCCTGAAACTCGCAGAGAAATACGGACGTGAAGAGGAGTTACCTGGAATTTTGCACCAAGCTGCCAGTGTCTATTGGCATCTTGGGTTTCAAACAGGCGATCGCTCTTTATGTGAACAAGCTCTAAAACTCAACGATCGCTCTTATCAGACTAGTCTAGAATACAACGATATGCGATATGCCATTGATAGCCTAGTAGGTAAAGCAGAATTTGATTATTACGCAAAAGCCTACGAGCGTATTTCAGGCTATGCACGGGAACTTAGCGATCGCTTCCAATCCTATGAAAATATCCATACCCTATACTTTGGTCGTATATTACGAATAGAAGGTGATGTTGCATTTCAACAAGCTAACTACGATTTTGCTTTTAGTAAATATGCTCAAGGAATACCCAAAATCTTTCAACACGGAGGTTTCGGTCCATATTCGATCCAACATGAGCTAAATCTACTCCAAAAGAAAATCGAACGGTTACCTATAGAACTTTCTAAAACTTTGATCCAGCAACTCAAATCTCACTGGCAAGATCGTAAAGCTCTCAAGGAATGGTGCGATCAACAAATGTTTCTGACTAGAATCCGTGCAACAAAATAGCCATCTTCTCATGCTTAATAAAAAAAGCGATCGACCCCAAATCTTAGTTTCTCTCAATTCTAGCTACGTACCGACTGGGCAATGCGACTGTGATGGAGGGGATTGTGCCTGTGACTTATCCCCTCTAGCAGAATTAAGCTCAGATATGCGATTATCTTTGGGGATGTCGGAAACAGAGTTTGTGAGAGTTCCCAACTCGCAGATGATGAATTTAGATAATACTTATTCTATTTGTTATGGTACTCATCATCAAGCAGCAGTTTTGAATAAATCAGCACTATATTTATTAGATAAATTTACAATTCCTCAGAAATTAGATGATATTGTAATCGAGGATTTTCACCTTGAGCCAACAGACTTACAGACAGCTATTGGGGAACTATATCAAGCACGTTTAATTGCACCCAAGAATAATTGCTCCTTGAATTTAAATGAAATGCCAGAAACTTTAACAGCATGGTTGCATATCACCGATCGCTGTAATTTAAGATGCGATTATTGCTATCTTCCGCATTTAGCAAAGGATATGTCAATAGATATAGGTAGAGCAGCTATTGAATCTACATTTCGCTCTGCTACCTTAAATAGTTACCGCCGCGTCAAACTCAAATATGCAGGAGGAGAAGCATTACTCTGCTCTCCCTTAATTAAGGATCTCCATTTGTATGCTCAATCCCTTAGCAAACAAACAGACATCCTCTTAGATGGAGTTGTTCTCAGTAATGGAACATTAATTACGCCTGAGATGATTGAGATGCTGCAAACATTGAATCTGCGTTTGATGATTTCCCTAGATGGATTAGCAAATTTTCACAATATTCAACGTTCTTATGCAAGCGGCAAGGGATCGTTTCAAGATGTTGAACGAGGTATTAAGATTGCTTTAGAAAATGGTCTGACACCAGATATTTCCATCACGGTTAGTGGACGTAACGCAGAAGGTTTACCCGAACTTTTGGAATGGATATTAGAATATAATCTACCTTTTAGTTTAAATTTCTATCGTGAAAACGAACTGTCAGCTTCTTACGAAGACTTGCAATTAGAAGAATCTAGGGTGATTGAGGGAATGTTGGCAGCGTTCAAAATTATCGAATTAAAATTACCTAATCGCAGTTTACTAGGTTCATTGATCGATCGCGCCAATTTATCGTCTCCTCATAAACGCACTTGTGGAGTTGGGCAAAGTTATCTCGTATTTGATTACAAAGGGCAAATTGCTAAATGCCAGATGCAACTACATAAAACTGTATCCTCTGTTGATATTCAAGATCCTTTAACTGTTGTGCGACAAGATAAAGTAGGTATTCAGAATTTGTCAGTTGAGGAAAAAGAAGGTTGTCGTACATGTAAGTGGAAATATTGGTGTACGGGTGGTTGTCCTTTGGCAACGTTTAAGGCTACAGGGCGTTACGATATTCAATCTCCAAATTGCAATATTTATAAAGCTTTATATCCTGAAGCTCTCCGATTGGAGGGTTTACGCCTTCTCAAACATAGCGGTTCCCGCATGGGTGAGGTACAGAAAAAATAGATCCTCGTAGGGAACATGGCTGTGCCCCTACAATTATCTATACCTCACGCCTGTTGCAATTTGCTGTCCTAATAAAATTAATTAAATTAGCTTTTAGTAAGGGCTTTAGCCCTCATTGCAACCCTCTATAGCAGTTTGCAATTGCGTGGAGAGAATTCGTAGGTTAGCACAGCTGTGCTAACCTACCATGTATCTCATTCAAATGAAAATCGCTATATTTATATGTGGAAAAATTTCTTGTTCAAAGTAGGGAACATGCCTGTGCCCCTACTTATATTCTTTTTCTGGCACTCTAAAAGCTGCATATTTCCATTCATTGCCTTCTAGATATTCAATTTTAAATTCTCCTTTAGTTAATAAAGTCATGTCTGGAAGTTCTACTATGGCGTTTTCTCCTAATAAAACACATTCCTCTTTAGTAGTATTAGTTTGGTTAGGAGTAGTATTTATTTGATTAATAATTTTCCGCTGCAATTCTTGATATTGTTGCTCTGTTATTAGTTTAGAATCATACAGCTTTTTTATATCTCTCAATTGGGTTTCTATATTTGAGCCACCTTGGGTTTCTACATTATCTATTTTGCAAGAATCTGGCTTAAAAGCAATTTTTCTGACAGGATGATCCCACCATTTAGAAACCTGAGTTAACCAATTAGTCGTCCTTGTTGTATGTACTACTCTTACTTGGCGATCGGTTATTTCTAAACGAACCCAATCTGTTGATCTTTTTTGGATCAAACCAGCAAATCCCCAAGACAAAACACTTCCTACTGAAACACCAGAATCTGCTAAACGAAGCTTAAGAACTCTAGGTTGTATAGCTTGTGCTATTTTAATTTGCTCTGGAACTATAGAATAACTAATTTTTTCTTGAGCCAAAAAATCAGGATTTTTTTCTGTTGCACTAGAAGGTTTTAATCCTGTAGAACTGACAAGCAATACTGCTGCAAGCAAAATTTTAACTTGATTGTTCATCAGTTTCTTTGGTATTGTTATTTTATGCTGAGATGCGTATATAGAATATAGTAATTAATTTGAGCTTGTCAAGGGGTCATTTTTTAAGACAAGGGTTGTTCGGGACTATTAATTAATAGGTCATAATAAGTTTTGAATTTTGGTGTTTTCGATAGTAGTTTTTCAAGAACATCGCTATGCAGCAATCTTAAATCATTCGTAAAAATTAATTTTTGTAAATTTAATTATTAAAAATTAACTATTAGTGTTATGAAAATTGAATTAGTCTACATGTGGCACTAAATTACAAAAAATCTTCATTTAAAAATTGATATTTACCATAGGATAAAAATATATTTATTTAGCTTATATTCTCTACAAGAAATCTAAAATACTGTTTTTAAGCAATTGTACTAATTTTGCTTCAAACTAGTAATTATGTTAAATACATGTTTTATAAACAGGGGAGATAACATAATGAGTTTGATAGATGGTTTATTAATGACGCTGCTTAGTACTGTTGCTTGTCTAGCCCTACCTAAGCTGCTATCTGTAATTCTGTCTGCGAAAAACGAGAACACTGTACCATCGCCGTCTGCTGTAACTTCCCAAGATTCCAACTCGGAAATGCCCAGCTTTTCCTAAGATAGGCTGATTGTTTGTAGATATCGCCTTGATAGGGAGAAAATATAGTTATTGCTTCAAGGCGATATTTGATTCAAAAACAAGAGTTTAATTATTTATTATTTGTTTGTTGTTGCTGTAGTTCTTTTAGGTCTGACGATAATCAAAAATGCCAGTAAAGTAAAACCTAACATTTGCCAAGTTACCAAATTCCAGCCACCAAGATTCCAGCAGAATAAGCCAATACTAGTACCTACAGCACCACCGATAAAATAGGTAGTCATGTAAACGGTGTTGATGCGGCTATTTGATTGGGCATCAAGAGTGTATATCCTCGCAACATTGGTAACCTGCGTTGCCTGTACACCTACATCTACTAATAATACAGCAACAGCGATCGCCAGTGCAGAATTAGCAGCAATTTTAGCAATTACTAAACTTGCAATCACCATCGATACAGCAAGAGTTAGGGAACGTTGGGAGTTACCGCCATCGGCTAGTTTACCAAAAACTGGCGCCATCAATGCACCTGCGATCGCCACTAAGCCATACAACCCAATTGTGTCAGATTGAAAATTAAAAGGCGCTCCACTTAAATGGAAAGTCAGCGTTGTCCAAAATGAGCAAAAGACACCAAACAATAACGCGCTAATTAAAGACGCTTCTCTTAATAAGGAAAAACGTTTTAATTGGTGAAGGGTTGATTTTAATAAGTCCCAATAATAACCATTAAACTCATTTTTGACATTAGGCAAATATATATTTAGTAAGACAGTAACAATTAAAATCATTGCTGCCGAAAATCCATATACATAACGCCAACTCAACCATTGAGCAATATATCCACTAACAACCCTTGCTCCTAAAACTCCAATCAATATTCCAGTAAAAATGTTGCCCACAGTTTGACCTGTAGTCACTCTATCTATACTTGCTGCTAAGGGAAGAATGACTTGGGCTGAGACTGTAGTAATTCCAATTGCGACGCTCAATATCCAAACTTCTACGATGTTTTGTGCAAACGTCATTGCTATCAACAAACAAAACAAACATGCCAATAACGAAAGAATTAATTTTTTCTTGTTGATTTTATCGCCCAAAGGAATTAAAAAGAAAAGCCCAAAACCGTAACCAACTTGGGAAAGCACAGATATGCTGCCGGCTTCACTTTCACTGACTCCAAAAGAAGATGCAATATCTTTGAGGATTGGCTGATTATAGTATACGTTAGCAACACAGACACCAGCTGCGATCGCCATAATCAGTACTTGGACTTTAGTTAATCCATTACTTGGGATTTGTTTTTGCATTCAACCTAAAATTTATACAGGAAAAAACTGGTTTACAGTACAACTAAAACCAGGTAATAAGGGAGAAATTATATTATCATTACTAAATAGGGTTGCTACCAACTTAAGTTGATTATCTTCGCGTCGATAGACCTCTAGTTTACGCGATCGCCAATCAGCAATCCAATATTCTTTTACTCCTCTGGTAGAATAAAGTTTAAGTTTTGCTTCCTTATCTCGTCTTAAGTCTTCGTTGCTGCTAGACAAAACTTCGACTACTAAATCTGGTGCGCCAGTTAAATGTCCCGCTTCATCCAATGTTAGCGCCAAGGTTTCTTTAGTAACCCAAACTACATCAGGAATCACATTATCTGATTCTGAAAATAAAACGCCGGGGTTGATTACAGCTTCCCCTAAACCAGTAGACTCTGACCAAATGTTAAGCTGTTGGAAAATTATGCCACAAGTTTGCTGATGTTTAAAGTGAGGTGCCCTGGTCATAAATAATTCTCCATCAACTATCTCGTAGCGTGTCCCTTCATTTTCTGCGAGGAGTTCCACATCCTGAGTTGTCCAGCGGACTCCTGTATTAAGCATCTGACTCATCAGCTAACTCCTTTTATCTTACTTTTGTATTTTATAGCGGTTCCCATTCAGGTGCGGTACAAAATTATATCGGAAGCTGTAGGGGCACGGCAGTGCCGTGCCCTTATGGGTGTACCTCACGTCACCGAGAATTACTATAAGGTAATTGTTGACTGTTAGCTGTTGACCGTTGACCAATTAACTTTTGACTTGCGATTTTCACGCCGCCATTTACTCGCAGAAACTAATTTTTAACTCATCAGCTAACTCTTGAAATCTCACTCTTAGAGATTGTTTAAAAAGTAGTTAACTGTCATTTTAGGTACTTGTCGATCCCCCCTAACCCCCGTTAAAAAGGGGTGAACCGGAGTTAAAGTCCCCCAATTTATCGGGGGATTTAGGGGGATCTAAAACGTTTTGCTACCAACAATTGAACTTTTCAAACATCCTCTTATATTTTAATTATAAATTCTTAACAAATTAGGAGTCAAAATACCTTACAGCATCTTGCTACAGGAGCCAGAATAGTTAAAGAATTAGAAAAACATTTGATGCATAAATAATTAATCAAAAAATTAGTCAAGTGTGTAACCCTTCTCTTAACAAACACTTAACGCCCACAAGCTCGATAATATGACTCAAGTCCAAGTCGAACCCAAACTATACACCTTCGATGAATTTATCAGCTGGTATCCCGAAAATTCAGAGGTACGATACGAATTGCATGATGGAGTAATTATCGAAATGCCCAAGCCAAGGGGAAAACATTCAAATCTAACAGGTTCCCTGATTGAGCAACTATTGATAATTATTAGACAGAGTGGCTTTGGAGGCATATGGACTATTCCCAGAGAATCAATCGTCAAACCTAAACGGGAAAAATCAGGTTACGAACCAGATATCATCGTTTTAAATAAAGAAGTTCTTGGGGATGAACCCCGCTGGGAAAGCGAATCGATTATTCAAAATCCTGATTCTGTCAAATTAATCGTCGAAGTGGTTTCAACTAATTGGCGTGATGATTACTACGATAAAGTTCGAGATTATGAACAAATGGGCATCGAAGAATATTGGATTATCGATTATGCAGCACTGGGAGCGAGAAAGTTCATTGGTAACCCCAAGCAACCGACAATTTTTGTTTGTAACTTGGTTGACGGAGAATATCAGATGACTCCATTTACAGCAAATACGACTATTGTTTCCCCAATATTTCCCCAATTCAACTTAACTGCACAACAAATTTTTGATTTGGCTTCATAGGAAAGCTTTTACTAAGTAGGTAGCCATGATTCAATATAAGATGACATAATATATTATATTTATTTAGGTCTATCTACTTAATGTGAAAGCGTTTTATTCTCACTTACGATTTTCGCGCCGCCACTTACTCCGCACTAAGCGAATTTCATCAAAAGTGTAGCTTTCACCTAGTTGTTCTTTGATGGGAGTGAGGGAAATGTCACCGAGTACTTCTAAAACTTGCCAAATTTTTTGTTGATGTTCTATAGGTACTAATTGATTTAAATCAACTGGCTGATTTTTCTCAATTAATTTTTCAAGATGATTGCTAACTGTTGACGGACTAAGGTTGCGCTTCTGGGCAATTTGAGCAATATTTAAACCTTGTTGATGTAATTGTAATGTCTGCAATTCCGTATAAGAAGATGAACTCGGAGAGGATGCATAATTATTAGTAACCGATTTATTTTGCAAACCTTTTTCTTGGCGGTAGGCGCGAATTTCTGTAATAAACTTTTCGCCATATTGAGCGAGTTTGTGACTACCTACACCAGAAAGTTTGGCAAATTCAGCTAAGGTTTGGGGTTGTACCTGTACCATCAATTTTAAAGTGGAATCGTGGAAGATGACGTAAGGTGGTACAGATTGCTCATCAGCTAATTGTTTACGTAGCGATCGCAACTTCTGTAATAATATTTCTGCAACTTCTGCTTTTTCACTTCCCTGTTCCTCGGTAATTTTTTGGACTGTGGTTACAGCTAGGGAAACTGTGCGTTGTTTTCGCATTACTTCCCAACTTAAGGCATTGAGTTTTAAAACTGAGTAACCATCGCTAGTTTGTTCTAGTAGTCCTTGATGTAAAAGCGATCGCCCCAGCATTCGCCATTCATCTACAGTTCTATCTTTACCAATACCGTAGGTAGAAAGTTTATCATGTTCGTACTGGAGAATTTTATCTTTTTTTGCCCCCCGCAACACATCAATTATGTGTAGCATCCCAAACCTTTCTTTGCAACGCGCCACACAAGATAAAAACTTCATGGCTTCAATTGTCCAATCTTGCATGGGTTTGGGATGACGACAATTGTCACAGTTCCCACAATTTCCCGGAAACCTTTCGCCAAAATAACCCAGTTGAATTGTTCGCCGACAATCAGTACCTTCAGCGTAATCGATCATCTGCCGCAGTTGTTGTTTAGCAATCAACTGTTCTTGAGGATCGGTTTTTTGATCGATACTCCATTCAATTGTTTTAACATCACCAAAGCTGAAAAATATTGTACACCGAGATGGTTCTCCGTCTCTACCTGCCCTACCCGATTCTTGATAATAACTTTCTATATTTCTGGGCATATCAAAGTGAACTACCAACCGCACATCTGGTTTATTAATTCCCATGCCAAAGGCGATTGTTGCCACCATCACCCGGACATCATCTCGAATAAATCGCGTTTGATTATTACTCCGTTCTTCATCAGTTAATCCAGCGTGATAAGGCAAAACAACAACCTTATCATTTTGCAGTTTAAAAGTGAGTTCATCAACTTTTTTCCGAGTTAAACAATAAATAATTGTCGAACCTTCAATTTCTCGAATTAGTTCTAATAATTCAGCATAAGCATATTTACTTTTCGGACGAACTTCGTAATAAAGATTTTCCCGGTTAAAACTGGCAAGATGGATGCTAGGTTGCTTTAATCCTAGTTGTTGAATAATATCACTACGGACGCGATCGGTGGCTGTGGCGGTGAGGGCGACTGTAGGGATATCAGGATAGCGTTTCCGCAGAGATTTTAACTGGCGATATTCTGGACGAAAATCGTGTCCCCATTCCGAAACGCAGTGTGCTTCATCAATAGCAAAGCTAGAAATACCGATTTTTTCTTTAACTAAATCGAGAAATGGTAGAAACCTTTCACTGAGGAGACGTTCGGGGGCGACGTATAGTAATTTTACTTTACCGTTGAGGATGGCTTCTTCCCGCGATCGCACCTGATAGGCATTCAAACTACTATTAAGAAATGTGGCGCTAATATTATTATTTCGCAGTGCTTCCACTTGGTCTTGCATCAAAGCAATTAACGGCGACACCACCACCGTTAGTCCATTTTTTAACAACGCTGGTAACTGAAAACACAAAGATTTTCCGCCACCCGTAGGCATCACAACCATTAAATCCCGATTTTGTAGCGCATCTTCGATAATTTGCCGTTGTCCGGGGCGAAATCTATCATAACCGAAGTGATATTTTAGCGCTTGTTCGAGATGGGGATACTGAAGCATGGCGATCGCTTTTTTGCAGGGGTTCTGCGTGGATAAGTAAGTTTAGTCAAAAAAAGTGAGATATATTTTTAATAATCTTAGCTTTCTAGTTGAATTTATGTAACTTAACAATTACTAATTGTCGCCGATCGCAAAAACTCAGGCTAAGATTGGAAAACGCGGTAGGAGGTCATGGTGTCAAAAACTTTTCCATCATAACTTGTAGTGTTGCTACAAGTTATAACAACACTAGAAATAGTGATTTGGAAAGTTCTAACAACACGATTTAATACCGTTACTCTTCCGGAACCTGAATTTTCACGGGGTATGAAAACTCTATTTGAGACAGAGTAAGGATGTGACAATGCTAGAAGGAATTTGTGAAATTCCCAAATTTAAGCTGAATAAGTGTGTTTTCCCTAAATCCTTACACTTTTTTCATATGCCGTGAAAAGTTAGACGGTAATAATATTTTCTGAAGTTCTGAGTGGAGGCTTCCTCCCCTCAGAATTTTTTTATGAAAATAAAATTCGGCGTTGTCTAATTGCGGAATCATTTGAAAATTTGCATCAATATAAGAGTTCCCAATCACATGAGATACAGAAATTTTTAGGGGCGCATAGCTATGCGCCCCTACCTTGTACATACAGCTATTTTCAGGTAAATAGAACGTGGTAGAGGCACAGCAATGCTGTGCCCTTACTACAGATGTGGTTCAAATACATCAAAACTGCTGTAATGTTCAAAATCAGCGTCATCAAAAATCTTTTGCACACCCAACGCCAAATTGATTAACGACAATATAAAACTATATATTATTCTGGCAATTTATAACTAGATTTTTTAAGTAGTTACTAATTTGTATCGATAGTCAATTTCATCACATCTGAAAATTGGTCAATATATATAAATTAATATTAGTGTATGATTGGCAGCTATTTGGCAATTTGGCATTTTGCGATCGTGGTATTTTGATATATTGCAGAAATTACCAAGATGTTTTTACTTATTATACAAAGTACGGGATAAAGCCCGTACTTTTTATTTATAAAAATTTGGCATTTTGGCATTACATTAAAAGCTATTTATGATATAATCATTTGAAAAGCAATAATTTCACTACTAAGAATATAGTAATTTACTATCCTTTTAGTTGATGTTATTTGCTAGTCTTTCAACCTATTGAATTTTATTTGTGCTATTTCTTATAGACTCCAAGGTGTGCTGCCACTTTCAAGCTATTTGGACGGGATAAATCATCCCGTCTTTTATTTTGGCTGCTAGTTGTCAAAACACTCTTGAGAAGATGTTTGTCCAGTATTAGGTTCTATCGAGATACCTTTTAACCGCTCTTAAAAAGTGGGGAATATAGCTCTCAAAGTCTCCCTTCTTAAGGATGATTTACAGGAATATCAAAGTATTTTATATAGCATCGAAGAATTTTAAAACACCCTACCAGCATCTAAATTGTTCTGTCATAGGCTTTCTGCTATGGCAAAACAATTTTTTATTTTAAGTACTCAGTCATACTAGAGCAGTGGCTTATCAGGTTTGAGGATATTTGAATACTTCCTATAGGAAGATGCCCAATGAATATATTAATGAGTAAATTAATTCGGGATGTTGTTATGCACTGGATTTATATTGAGGTTTGGTTCACCACCAAACCTTTTTTATATCTCTTGAAAATGGGGCATAGGGGATGGGGCACTGCTAGAGATATGAGGAGTTTATTATCGAAAATTTTTATCCACCTGCAAAAGGATAGATTTAATATTTTAAGCCTGGGTATCAAAGTTTTTGTAATTCTGGATTCTGAATTCTGGATTCTTACACTAAAAAGTAAAAGTACTCCGCAGAATGCCGATGGTAACTGAGTCGCTATCTGGTGTGTGACCAGGTTGCAAAATATGAATAATGCCTGGTGTAATGCTAATGTTATCGTTTAGCTGAAAGCGATAAAATGCCTCAATTTGAGTAGTGGTTCCTGGTTGTCCTCCAGCACGTCCCAAACCAGTATTGACAAAATCCGGGACATTATCGCCTACAGGTAAATTGCTACTAGTAATTTTCGGAGGCTGCCCAATATAAATTCCGCCTAAATTACCCTTGGCAAATAAATCAGGGAAATTCAAAAACAGCATATAATTCGCTGTTTCAACATTTCCCGATCGCCCCGGAATATAAGATTTAGTATAACCACCCCATGCACCTGCACTAATACTCTTGGAAATTTGCCAAGTTACAGTCGCACCTACAGCGTTGGTTTGTAGCGGTGCCGATCTTCCGGTAGCGCTATTAACCGCAGTTAAGCATTCATCGCCAACAAAGGTGAGTAAACAACCATCAGAAGAGTAATTATTAACGTAATATAAACTGAAATCTATACTATCAGTTGGTGTCAGTAACAATTGTACGCCTGTAGTGGTGTTTCCATCAAATAAACCGCTACCTTTATTCGGATTTCCTGGTTGATAACTCGTATAAATTGCCTGTAAACTAGCGCGTTTAGCAAATTGCCAATCAATAGCAATACCACCGTGGCCGTATCCCATATTTAAAATCGGGTTTCTTTGGGCAAAATAAGACAGCGGCCCTGTTGCAGCACTTTCTACGCGATTTGGACCTCGGAAAGCAGCTGGCATACTTACACCTTCTGTTCCCACCATTACTGCTAATTTATCTGTCACCAGCCAATGAAAATTGAGATCGCTGATAATCAAACTATCCGTAGGAAATTCGTAGCCAAGTAAAACATCATTTCGAGAAACGCTATTAGTAAATCTTGGCGTAGTACCACCTTTACCAGCTAACAAACCTGTGAACAAATAACTACGGGGAGTGATTTGACTAGTTAAATACAACTGCGCCAAGGAAATAACATTAATGTTTGTTCCACCATCATTTGTATCTTTTTGTCCATCTCTAGGATTAACATCACCACGATTGCTAGTCCGCCCTTGAAGTCCAACTATTAGTAGTCCGCTGAGTTTAGTTGTTGTTGAAAATTGGTTGCCTTCAATTTCGGTAGTTCTAGCTTCTAAACTATCAACACGACCTTGTAAAGTCGCTAATTCTGCTGCAAATTCTGACTGTAATCTTTGTAATATTTTTAAATCTTCGGGGGTAAGTAAATCGTTGGTGGCTGTGGCAATTAACTCGTTGATTCTATCTAAACAAGCATTCACCCCAGCAGCAAATTCATATCGAGTTAAGGCGCGATTACCGCGATAGTTGCTATCTGGATAACCCGCTATGCAACCATATCGTTCCACCAAAGACTGCAATGCACCGAAAGCCCAATCATTCGGTTGTACATCATTAAGTTGAGAAACCGATGTGACTTGCGCCATCGGATCTGCTGGGGAGGGGGATGAGGGGGATGAGGGGGTAATATCGCTATTAACTCCTGAATTCTGAATTCTGAATTCTGGCTCCTGAATAGTTCCTGTATCCGTGGGAATAGCGATCGCTTTTTCTACAACTGTGTTGACTCCCGCAACGAGTAACCATGCGAGCATCCAGGTTGTGCTATTGCTGCGGCTAATAAGTTTACCTTTCAATTTTTTATACTCTGCTCACATACTTAAGTGAAGAGTGTATTCGTGATTGTCTGACACTCACATGAGTAAATTTACGTATTTTGTAGAAAATTAGACATAATCCTTCTGGGCAACTTCACAAAGGGCGAGTATAACTATTAGGGAATAGGGCATGGAACATGGGGACAAAGGAAGAATAAACTCTTAACTCTTAACTCCTCACTCCTCACTCTTAACTTCTCACTCCTCACTCCCAATGCCCTATGCCCCATGCCCCATGCCCAATAATAAAAGAATATGGCAAACCGCTCGCGCAAGTTGACGCCAAAAACTTCTAAACAAAATCAACCTCGTACTGGTGCGATGAAACGCGTTGTTAAAAAACGGCTTCAAAAACCAAAACGAGGAAGTTGGTTGTCGTCAACGCTAGCGATCGCAATTTTGTTGAGTAGTGCTAGTTTAGTTACAATTTTTGCCTGGATTAGCGTTCTCTTCATCTTCAATCCAGATCAACTAAGCTGGCTGAATAAAATTTTACCTACATGGGCACAAATTCCCCTTGGTAAGCACGAACGCCCCGAAACTTTCAAACAAATTGAACTCGATTTGAGTCAAAAAAAGCTCATAGTCGGGGAAATTCTACCTTTGCATCAAGGCACAAAAAACTCGTTTTTCATGCCAGTTTTTCAGCAGCGCGATAATTGTGAATCTGATTGCCAAAAACTTGTTGAAATCAGAGTTTATCAGCGTTCAAAAGAGTTAGAGTTTAAGTCTGAATCGGAAAATTACTACTATTTAGAAGCTCAATTACCAATAACTGGACCAGAAGAATCCTTTGTGATTTCTTCTTTGGCTGATACAACATTAGAACCCCAAGATATTAGTGTTCCCCTACCTTTAAATAAGGTACAACGTTTTGAAGGTCAAACGCCATCACCAGGGGTTTGGTTTAATTTGCGCGGTGAACGTCAACTGGGAACTGGTACTATTGCTTACGGTCACATCATATACTACAACCCAGAACGCAGTAATTTACAACAGATGTTGTCTTGGACAAGTCCCAGTGGTCAATTGCCCAAATGGCAGCAGGTCACTGGTGATGCTACAAAAGAGTTGGTTATCGATCAAACTATAGGCTTAGAACCGCACTTGGAGGTTTACCAAGTCAAGCCTCTGAAGTTATTTCTCAAACCAATTCAACTGGAGGCGGTTGACCTCAAATCACCAGTCCTCAAGGATTCTGCCTACCAAAATGCCTTGTCAATTGCCCATAGTGGACTGTGGACACCGGCTTTTGATTGGTTGAAATTTATCAAAAAACAGCGTAAAGGATTACCAGAGGCGGCGCAAGCCCAAATGGATGTAATTCGCTTGCACTCCCAACTGACTAAATCCCAAGCCCAGAAAATTTGGGCAAGTCCTAGCGAACAAGTGCTAGCAAATTTAATTGATGGCCGTTGGGAAAAAGCTTTGCAGGTGTTTGAAGGGTCGGCACATAATGTCCAAGAAATTGCTACTCTACTCAAAGGTGATGAAAAACGCTTGTGGAATCGCACGGTAGCAGCGTTGCGGGTGAATCCAAAGAGACAAGAAGTGCAAGCATGGTTCGCCTTGATTTTAGCAGTCCAACGAGGGCCAGAAGCTGCTAATTCCTGGTTGAAGACGCAACCACAAATTACCAAAGATGGTTTTGCTTATATTCAAGGTTTGTTAGCAAAACTCGATGGTGAGGCTACAAAGTCGCAAATATCCCACCCTAGTCAAATTGTTGGTACTGTGCAACCAATCACTCAAGTTAATACCAGTGAGTGGCTACAGCCAAATTCTACAGCAGACTTGAAACTTACTGATAACCAAGTTTGGTATCAGGTGCAGGTGAGTGCATTTTCTGACGGGAAACGCTGGCTAAATTTCCCTTTTGAGAATTTGAAGCCACCCAAAACTTCAACAACAAAATTTCTCTGGGAAACATTGGGAATTAATTCTGACCCAGAAATGCAGATAGTGGTGTGGTTACCAAACGGAGAACAAAAAATTTCTATCGCCACTATCAAAGCGGTGCAACTACGAGATAAAGTTTTGCGCTTACTAGTTGCTGGGGTAAAAATTCCGGAGAATCAAAACAATGTTTTCCAACCAAAACCCTTAGCCTTGACAAATGCAGCACTGGAATGGGTGCAGCCATTTCCCATCACTCTCCGAGAACTGTACGCACAAAATCCCTCAGGAGTCAAGGTAATACTATCGAATGTGTGGGAATCTTTACAAAAATCCGGCGAGGTTCCGCCTGGTGCTATTCCTAGCTTTGAGCAGATGCAAGAAAAGTTAGGTGATTGGCCTGTTCAAGCGATCGATTTAACAAATAATGCTCAGCCAGAAATAGTACTCACGATTTCTGGAACAACGATCGCATCATTGAATCAGTCTCAATCTGGAATTGGCGAGGAAAACACAAATCAATCCCCTGACCGTACCATCATTTTGTCTGATACCGACGAAGTAATTTATACAGATTTTCAAAAAAATTCTTCCCAAAGATTATCCGCGATCGCCAAGCTTTCAGGCGTGCAATCCTTAGCTTTACTGGTAGAAAACGGTGACATATACAGTCTCAAGCGCTGGTCAGATAAAAATCAGCGCTTTGAGTAGCACACACCAAAGAAAAACTTAGCTCCAAGGAGTGCTGGCGATCGCGTAGCCCGTCGTAGGCATCGCTAACGTGCAAAACTGGCTTATTCTTCTTGGCTAGTAGCAGCTAAACGTTGGTGCTTCAGGCTTTCCAACTGCTGCAACAAAGATTCTACCTCTGCTTGTAAATGCATAAATTTAGCTTGCTGATCGTCTTGGTAGTAAGACTTGGTTAATTTGGTAACCAAGCTAGCTTGGGACTCGCGATCGGAAACACTGGATAAACAAGTAGGCATCGTTAATTAAATCCGAATATTAAACTCACACCTTTAGGTATACATATTATAATAGTCTTATTTTAAGCTTTGTTAAATTATTGTGTATTTTCAATCATTTAGTTTAATAGGTTTGAGGCTCAACCATAAGAGACGGCGATCGTAATGGCTCTGTTCCAGCAGAAGGGGCAGGGAGCAGGGGGAGAAAGAATAACCAATGACCAATGACCAATGACCAACTCGTTATGATAGACTGACGTTCTCAAGAAAATAAAAATCGCAAGTAAGAGGCTTTGCAGCCCAAAAAATAATATTCTGAATAATATTCTCTTGGAATTCAGGGACTGGATACTGGCAATTGGAGACTGACAAAATAACCAATTCCTAGTCCCCAATCCCCAGTCCCCAGTCCCCAGTCCCTACTCCCTAATTAAGAAACTTTAAATCCTGTGACTTTGAGCCTGTCTGTTGCTAAATCTCATCGCCAACCTTGGCCCGGACTGATAGAAGCCTATCGTGAATACTTGCCTGTGAGCGAAACAACGCCGGTTATCACTCTGTTGGAGGGTAATACACCCCTAATACCAGTGCCAGCGATCGCAGAACGCATTGGCAGACAAGTACGTGTATTTGTCAAATACGACGGTCTCAATCCCACCGGCAGCTTCAAAGACCGAGGGATGACTATGGCAATTTCCAAGGCCAAGGAAGCAGGAGCAAAAGCAGTCATTTGTGCTAGCACTGGTAATACTTCAGCCGCCGCTGCCGCTTATGCTAGGCGTGGCGGGATGAGTGCTTTTGTGCTGATTCCCGACGGTTATGTGGCATTAGGTAAGTTAGCCCAAGCTTTAGTTTACGGGGCAGAAGTATTGGCGATTAAAGGTAATTTTGACCAAGCTTTAGAGATTGTCCGCGAGATGGCCGAAAATTATCCCATTACTTTGGTGAATTCTGTCAATCCCTACCGCCTGGAAGGACAAAAAACAGGAGCCTTTGAGATTGTCGATGTCCTTGGTGATGCCCCAGACTGGCTATGTATACCTGTGGGTAATGCGGGAAACATAACAGCATATTGGATGGGTTTTTGTCAATATCATCAAGCCGGAAAGTGCGATCGCCTACCGAAGATGATGGGATTCCAAGCCGCAGGTGCAGCGCCTTTAGTACACGGACAGCCAGTGGCAAATCCCGAAACCATAGCTACAGCAATTCGCATTGGTAACCCTGCTAGTTGGGAATTGGCGATCGCCGCCCAATCTGCCAGTCAGGGAAGTTTCCGTGCAGTCACCGACGCGGAGATTCTCGACGCTTATCGACTTTTGGCAGCATCAGAAGGCATCTTCTGCGAACCTGCCAGCGCCGCTTCTGTAGCTGGGTTGTTACAGGTAAAAGACCAAATTCCCACAGGGGCGACAGTGGTTTGCGTCCTCACAGGCAATGGTTTAAAAGATCCAGATACAGCCATTAAGCACAATCACAGCCAATTTAAACAAGGCATCGCGGCAGAAGTGAAAGCAGTAGCTGAAGCAATGGGATTTTAAATTAGGAGTTAGGAGTTAGGAGTTAGGAGTTAGGAGTTAGGAGTTGGGAGTTGGGAGTTGGGAGTTGGGAGTTGGGAGTTAGGAGTTAGGAGTTAGGAGTTATTATTCTCCCCCTACCCCTTTGCCCCTCTACCCCTTTGCCCCTCCGCCCCCCTTCCCTCTGCTCGCTCTCGTGTCAAGCTATCGATCGCATCACCCAAGGCGGTAGTCAGGCTTTGGCGAGTTTGGGCGTGGCTATCCTGTTCAGTTTTCAAAGCTTGCAGGAGGCGATCGCGTTCTTTGATGGCAGCGATCAATTTACCTTGCAATTCCTCCACAGATTGTAACTGTTCTATTTCTTGTTGGATAGCTGGGACTGCTGTAGCAGGTAGTGTCCCTGTTTCAATACCTTGGAGTTTATGCAAAGAAGCCTTGAGAGATGCGATCGCTTGTTGGGACAATTGAGCATCTGTGCGTCGTTGTTCTGCTTCTGTGTTATAAAGCTGACGCCACTTTTGGGCACTTTCCCAAGCAACATCGCGATCGTGTTGCAGTTCCACCATCTGCTGTTTGAGTGTCTGAATTTCCGTCAGCCACTGTTGTGTTAAATCTGCTGCTTGATTAGTACTTTCAGCCATTTTTATCCTCACACATCCTATTAAAGTTAAAATAACCAAGAGCAGCAAGACCTGCTCTAGTTTTGAACCTCGAAAGAATCTCTATGGTTTTAGCCACTATTAATACAAGTAGCCTGAACTTTGAAGCATTCGTTGCAGGTTACTTAGATGATATACGCTACGAATTAATAGACGGAGAACTAATAGACTTGGAACCTGCTGGACTTCACGAGCAGGTAACGGGGTTAATTAATCGTAAGCTTAATGTAGCAATCGATCTGCTGAATTTGCCTTGGTTTATTCCCATGAAGTGTCTCATTAAACCATTAGGTCAAAATTCAGCTTTTAGACCCGATATTGTAATTCTAGATCGGACGGTTTTGGCGAATGAGCCATTGTGGAAAACTGAACCAGTAATTACACTAGGTAAATCTATTAATATAGTAGTAAAAATAGTCAGTACTGATTGGCAAAATGACTATGCCCGGAAGGTGGAAGACTACGAAGCCTTAGGTATTCCAGAGTATTGGATCGCAGATTATTTAGGTCTGGGAGGCAAACGCTACATCGGCTCATCTAAACAACCCGTGGTGACAATTTATCGGTTAGGGACTTCCAGAAAATAAATTATCCCATTTGACGCCCATCAAAACGACTTTCTTTCTCCCTGCCCCCTGCCCCCTGCCCTCAAAGCGATGGGATATTTTTTTAGTTGGAAGTCCCTTAGTGGATGGAATTTATCAACAACAGCAGTTTCGGGGAAGAGAACGCTTAATTTCCCAAACATTTCCAGACTTAAATTTGACCGCTGAACAAATATTTGCCGCAGGTCAGTTGACTGATGACTGAAAATTCCTGTAAACAAGAAGCGGTATTAACCGCATTGTGTCATAATTCGATTTTATAATTTTGAACTCTGTATTTATGCCTTGCTCTGCCACCCTCGCTCAACTGGTCGAAGTTCTTTTGGCTCGTCCTGTAAACTTATACGAAACTGGTTTAACACAAGTAAGTCGCGGTATACAAACAGATACTCGTATTCTCAAGCCAGGTGAAGTATTTTTGGCTTTGCGAGGTGATAAATTTGACGGACATGAATTTGTGCCAACAGCGATCGCTAAGGGTGCGATCGCTGCAATTGTAGATTTAGCATACGAAAATCCCGGTTTTCCTGTATTGCAGGTAAAAGATACCCTCAATGCATATCAAAAAATTGCCAGATGGTGGCGCGATCGCTTTGATATTCCGGTAATTGGTGTTACAGGTTCCGTAGGTAAAACTACCACTAAAGAATTAATTGCCGCAGTTTTAGGCACAAAAGGAGCAGTTCACAAAACTTATGGCAATTACAATAACGAAATTGGTGTTCCGAAAACTCTCTTAGAACTGGATACAGAACATGACTACGCGGTGGTTGAAATGGCGATGCGGGGTAGGGGACAAATAGCCGAACTGACACAAATAGCCCGTCCCACCATTGGAGTGATTACCAATGTAGGGACAGCACATATCGAGTTACTGGGTTCGGAAGAAGCCATTGCCGAGGCCAAATGTGAGTTATTAGCCGAAATGGCTGCTGATAGCGTGGCAATTCTGAATTACGATAATCCCCTATTAATGACCACGGCGGCAAAAGTTTGGACAGGAGAAGTTATAACTTACGGTTTTTCTGGCGGGGATATCCCCGGATTATTGATTGATAACGAAACCGTGGAAGTCGCAGGAATGCAACTGCCTTTACCGTTACCAGGTCGTCACAATGCGATTAATTTCTTGGCAGCTTTAGCCGTGGCGAAAGTCTTGGGAATTGATTGGGCAAGCTTGCAAGCAGGTATAGAGGTGGATATGCCCACAGGGCGATCGCAGCGGTTTAATTTGCCCAACGACGTGGTAATCTTGGATGAGACATATAATGCTGCACCAGAAGCGATGTTAGCAGCATTGCAATTATTGGCAGACACACCAGGAAAGCGGAAAATTGCCGTGTTGGGTGCAATGAAAGAATTAGGAGAGCGATCGCAGCAGTTGCACCAGCGAGTGGGAGAAACAGTGCGAAATTTGAACTTAGACGGCTTGTTGGTGTTGGTAGATGGAGAAGATGCCGAAGCGATCGCCAAGAGTGCTAAAGGTATCCCATCGGAGTGCTTTGCAACTCATGGGGAATTGGTGGCGAGATTAAAGACATTTGTGCAAGCTGGCGATCGTTTGCTGTTCAAAGCCGCCCATTCAGTCGGATTAGATCGCGTTGTTAATCAGTTACGTGCAGAATATGCCAAATGAATTTACCGCTAGAAACCGAACGTCTCATACTGCGAGACTTTGTACAATCAGATTGGCAAGCGGTTCATGAATACGCTGGCGATCGTGAAGTGGTACGTTATTTGACTTTTGGGCCTAACAGCGAAGAAGATACCAAGAATTTTTTGCAAAGAGAAATTTCATTGCAAAGACAACAACCGCGTCAGCATTTTGCTTTGGCAGTAACTTTAAAAGACCAACAGCAATTAATTGGTATCTGTCGAATTTCTACTTTAGATACTGTTAACAAAACAGGCTCCATTGGATACAGTTTTACTAAGCAATTTTGGGGACAAGGATATGCAACTGAAGCCGTAAGAGAAATTATATCCTTTGGTTTTCAGGAATTAGATTTACATCGCATCATTGCAACTTGTCACCCAGCAAACATTGCCTCAGCACGAGTGATGCAAAAAAACGGAATGCAACAGGAAGGATATTTGCGAGAACACCATTGGATTAAGGGAGAATGGAGAGATTCTTGGCTATATGCCATTCTTGAGCATGAATGGAGAGAAGCCAATTAGAGAACAGTCAACAGTTATCAGTTATCACGGTTGCAAATATCCAACGCTTCCCATTGATAGTTTTTCAAGCCCGATGCAGTTGTCCGCGAATATCTCCAAAGAAAGTTTGTCCTTTTGTATGTAAGTTGAAGTAAAGTTCGCCTTGTTGAGCAATATACTCCATACCCCCAATTGTTTTGACCTTATCTGATAATCCAGGAACAATCGGACATCCCACAGTGAATGCTCCTACAATTCCATGCCCAGAGTTACTTGTCTTTTCGATATTTGCATTGCTGAGTTCCACTGAAAAAACGCCGTCAGCAAGATTTTCTTGAATGTTACCAGAAAAAGCAAAATCAACGAGAATGGGGCCAAGCATATCAGGTCTGCCGCAATGGATATGGAACATCACAACATCTTTGGGATTGACATTTTCTACCTTGACATCCACATAGGCTTTACTCAAGTCGTTAGAGAAGCGTAACACCCCATGACCGCGTGATTTGCGCTCATTTCTGAGCAAAGATGGTGCCGTAGAGCGAAATTGTTTCGGAGTCAGGGAAGGTGTATCTTTCTCTTCACCAGGTTCTTGATGAGGACTTAAAAACGCTTCGTAAACAAAATCAATCTTTTGTCCTTTATTCAGGTCAAAATTGATGGATGTAGGTTGAGCAGCAATGTTTCTGGGATTGAGGGCAGAAGCAACTGCACTCCATGTACTCATCGTTGTCTGGTTGACATAGCTAAAAACCAAAAACATCAAAGCCAGACAAATGACAATCAAAGTATGTTTTGGACGCATAATCATTTTCTCTAGAGGTAGAGGGGTAACAAAAAATAAAATGCCCAACTCTGACCTCTTTTTAATACAGCAATTCTAAATATTTTCTAAAAAGGCAAAAACAGGGGAATTTTTCACCCACTCCCCAGTCCCCAGTTCCTATCGCCAACTTTTGCTGTTGGGTTGCTTGCTAAACTTTCCTTTGGGAAAAAGTCGCTGTTCTAATTCTTCATAACTACCTTCAAAATCGCAATGGCCATAAAGCGGACATTTCTGACAATAAATGCCTTTGGTATAACGTTCTAAATTTTCCCGATTAAAAAAATACGGTTTATGACTAAAGGTGCTAGCGACCCATTGCCATGACATATTATTACTAGCAGGATCGCCATCTAAAAGATGTTCGAGAAACCATTTAGCTCCTGCTTGCCAACGAATGCGCCGCCAATGGACAATGTAAGCGGCTATCCACATCCGTGCATGGTTATGTAAATAGCCAGTTTCTCTCAAATCGCGGCTGAAGCTGTCAATACAAACTCTACCTGTAGTTCCTTGTTTGATATCTTGCGGCAATTCGGGCGCATATTCAGCCACAGTGTAACCAGTTTTGTACTCTTCTTGGTCTTGCCAGATTCCATCCCCTAACTTTACATACAACCGCTGCCAATAATCGCGCCAACCCAACTCATTGATTAATTTAGTAGCATCATCTTGCTGCTGTACCCTGTCAAGGACAAAATCTCGAATTTCTCGCAAACTCAAAACGCCATAGCGGATGTAAGGTGAAAGCCGCGTGACTGCACCTGTGAAGAAATTGCGTGTTTGTGCGTAGCGTACTGGGTCGATTTTTTGCAGTGCTTTCTGTGCTGCTTTGCGTCCTCCCACAGTTTCGCTGATGTGGTCATCTCGTTCTGTTGCATTTGGGAATTGTTCGCCCAGGTAAGCTACCAACTCATCGCGGTTGGTAAATTCGCGTTGCATATCTTTAGACATTTGAATTTTCAAGGGTGGGAATAGTTAAACAAAAATACTAGTAGACTAAATCATTATTATGGGCGATCGACACAAGCGATCGCTCTCAACCCGATGAGAGAACTTTTTTCATAATGAGTGCGTAGGCAGAACCCAACCAACCATCCCTCTGATGCCGATTTTCTCCAGACTATCAGTAATTAAAGCTAAAATATCAGATAAATGTGTGACTTTTCGAGATGATGAGCCTGTGCATCAATCCTAACTGCCAAAATCCTGACAATCCTGATAATCTACTACGTTGTCAAAGCTGCGCCTCTGAATTGTTACTAGAAGGGCGCTATCGAGTAATTAGCTTACTGAGCAATAAAGGTGGGTTCGGTGACATTTATGAAATTAGAGATCGTAGTGGTATCCCTAAAGTTTTAAAAGTCCTTAAGGAAGAGAAGAAAAATAATGCTAAGGCTGTAGAACAATTCCAGCGAGAAGCTGAAGTTTTAAGTAAGCTTAATCATCCAGGTATTCCACAAGGAGAAGAATATTTCACATTTTTTCCTACAAATATTCAACAGCCAATGCATTGTTTAGTAATGGAGAAAATTGAGGGAGATAATTTACACGAATGGCTACAAAAAAGAGACAATCGTCCCATTAGTGAAAAGCTGGCAGTTGATTGGTTAATTGAACTGGTAAACACATTAGATGAAGTACATAAACAGCAGTTGATTCATCGAGATATTAAACCATCTAACATCATGCTTAAGCCGAATGGGCAATTGGTGTTAATCGACTTTGGTATTGCAAGAGTAAATAGTGAAACATACGAACAAAAAAAATTGGCGGGACAAGGCACGAGAGTAGTTAGTGATGGCTACTCGCCTTTAGAGCAAGCGACTGGAAGTGCCATTCCGCAGTCAGATTTCTTTGCCTTGGGTCGTACTTTTGTCCATCTTCTAACAGGAATACATCCTTTTGATCTATGCGATCAATATAACCATGATATATACACAGATGAGTTAGAAAATTGGCGGCAAAAAGCCCCCAAAATTTCTACTTCACTAGCAGATTTGATAGATAAACTGATGGCACGTCCAATTAATAAACGTCCAGCCGATACCCAGGCAATATTACAAAGATTATCAGAAATTAAAGAGACTTTATATCCGACAAAATCAACTAATTCACTTTTGTTTCAACCACAATCTACAGTAAAGACACAAACAATTTCTTTAAAAGGCACTGTTGGTAATTGGCACTCTGGACACTCAGAAGCTGTCTTGACTCTAGCTATTAGCCCAGATGGACAGACTTTAGCTAGTGGCAGTAATGACAAGAAAATCAAAGTATGGAACCTTAAGAGTGGCAACGAAATTCATACCCTTACAGGACATATACTGCAAGTAAATTCGGTAGCAATTAGTTCTGATGGAGAAATTTTAGTTAGTGGCAGTAATGACCAGAAAATTAAAATTTGGAATTTGAATACTGGTGAGCCAATTAGTACTACTATAACTAATGTTACTGGTATTACGTCTGTAGCAATTAGCCCAAATCGCCAAACATTAATTAGTGGTGATTATGAAGGAAAAGTAGCACTGTGGAATCTAAAAACAGGAGAGTATATTCGCACTTTAGCGACACATATATACAGAGTGAGTTCAGTAGCAATTAGCCCAAGTGGATACGTAGCTAGTGGCGGCTGGGATACCACAATCAAAGTTTGGCCAAAGTCAACTTTTACTGGTCATTTAAAGCGCGTTTACAGTGTTGCCATTAGCTCAAATGGGCAAATTCTAGTAAGTGCTAGTGAAGATAAAACAATTATTGTATGGAATCTGAGTACGGGGGAGAAAATTTATACTCTTAGTGGGCATTCAAATCTTGTTAATTGTGTGGCAATTAGTCCAGATGGTCAGACACTAGTAAGTGGTGGTGATGACGAAAAAATTAAAGTTTGGGATTTAAGCAATGGGCAAGAAATTTACAGTGTCAATGCCCATTTAGATGGTGTGAATGCACTTGTATTTACCCCAGATGGACAGACTTTGGTCAGTGGAGGTAAAGATACTACCATCAAAGTTTGGCGAATGGATTAGTTTAGAAGTGAGAAAACAGCCCTAACTTTAGCTAAATTAGGGATTATTTTAATAAATTCGTCATATTTGTGAATGAGATGCGATCGCCTAACTTATGTACAATTCTAAAGCGATGTCTACAACAGGCAACGCCTACGCAATCTTTCACAGTGCAATCATGAGTAACATTCCCCAAATTGGACAACCAGCACCAGATTTCTCCACACCTGACCAAAATGAGAATCCAGTTAGTCTCTCTGACTTCAACGGTCAGTGGATTGTGCTTTATTTCTACCCCAAAGATGACACCCCCGGCTGTACCACCGAAGCAAAAGATTTCACCGAATTGTATCAAGACTTCAGCGAACTAGGAGCCAAAATCTTAGGCGTAAGTCCAGATTCTGGTAAATCCCATTGTAAATTTATCAGCAAACATAACTTGTCAATTACCCTCTTAAGCGACCCCGAACATATTTTGACAGAAGCTTATGGTGGTTGGCGCTTAAAGAAGTTTATGGGCAAAGAATATATGGGGGTAGTTCGCTCAACTTTTTTGATTTCACCTGATAAAATTATTGCCTATACTTGGCCTAACGTGAAAACCAAAGGTCATGCTCAGGCAGTTTTAACTAAATTACGAGAATTAGCAGAAACATAAATGCAACTGGATGCGAGTATAGTTACAGCAATGCTACCTGAATCATACAGCAGATTCAGAATTCAGAACTCAGAATTCAGGAGTAAAAGAGGCTTAATACCTGGCTTTGTAACCTAGTTTGTGTACTTCATTAACTTCATACTAGTACGCCACGGCGTAAGTGAGCAACCATTTAAAATCACTAAAAAGTCCCTTCCTTAATACTTTTGACTTTTGACTTCCGCCCTGCGGTACTAGGAGTATAAGCGATGCCAGAACCTATTTCCCTAATTTCTAGTGCTGAGATTGAAACGGCAGGATTTTTGACTTTTTTGGAATATTGCGACGTATTACTACATCCAGATAATGTATATGATGGACGTATTTCTAGAGCAAATACTCATCTTTCGATTGTTTTAGATAACACCGAATTAAAAAACTTTAGTACTGATGAAATTGAACTGATAACCCAGAAGTTTACAGCTAAGCCTCAGACTCATATTTTACTTGATGTCAGCAAAACTCCAGGAAGTGAGCAACTAGCATTAGAGTTTGCGTGTAAGTTTGCCAAAAAATGGTCTTGTGTTATGGCGGTTCCCATTCATATGCGGTACAACGTTATATCGCAAGGTGTAGGGGCACGGCAGTGCCGTGCCCTTACGGGTGTACCTCACGTAAACGAGAACCGCTATATCTATGATTCAAGTCAAAAAGTCTACTCAGCAGAGGAATTATTAGGATTATGTCAAACAGAATCAGGTTTTGTTTAGATAGTAATATATCCAGTTGCATGAACTATGATTCAAGTAATCCAAGCTCAAAATGTCACTATTGCCTACTTAAAGAAAAAATTTGCTTTATACAAATCTGAAGATGAGCAATTTTTTACAGAGTGGTTTGACTATTTACCTGAAATTTCCGAATTAGAAAAGCAATACTTAGACCGAGTTAAAACTAACTATCTCAACGTCCTTGAAAACGCTCCTCTTTTAGAAGAGGCAGTCAAAATGATAGTATTGTCTCCCCTGCTAGATTTGGCTGGTTTTTATCGTCCTCCTTTTTACATTGCTACCGAAACAACTATAGAAATTAGTGAAGAAAATATAATTAATGATGAAAAAAACTCAGACGAAACTCAAGAAATTATCAAAGGTAAAATTGATGTATTAGTCCTTCAAAATAAGTTGTGGTTTCTGGTAATTGAATCTAAGAGAGCTAATTTTTCTTTGACAAAAGCGATTCCTCAAGCACTCACTTATATGCTGGCAAATCCTCAATCTGATTGTCCCATATATTCATTAGTACTAAATGGAGAAGATTTTCAATTTATCAAACTGCTAAAACAAGATCGACTCATGTATGCTTTATCTGATAGATTCACTTTATATCGACGTGAAAATGAATTGTACAAAGTTGTAAATACATTAAAAAAATTAGGTCCAATTGTAAGCTAATTATCTTTGCTTTTCTTATCAAAGTTAAAACTTGAACAGTATCATAATAGTTATACCAATTCTGTATGAAGATGCTCCCGAAAGAACCCCACCGCCTGCGGCACCTCCCCTTAGTAAGGGGAGGTTGGGAGGGGTAAAAATAATGTGCAGCCTCAGAGAGAATTGATATTATACTGCATCTTTTAAATGAATTATGGTTCAATTTATCCAAGCACAAAATATCGGGCTTGCCTATTTGGAAGAAAGATTTAGTCTCCAGCTAGCCGAAGATGAGGCATTCTTCACAGAATGGTTTGAAAATTTACCGGAAACTACAGATTTAGAAAAGCAAGAATTAGATAAAGTAAAACTTCATTTTCTCCGTTTAATCAGGCGTCCTCCTTTGTCAGAAGAAACGGTAAAATTAGTAGTTTTATCTCCTTTACTCAATTTAGCTGGATTTTATGATGAGCCTTTTTATATAAGAGGCGAACAATCAATAGAAATTTCTGCGGAAGATAAAGGAGAAGTTATTAGAGGTAGAATTGATATTTTAGTTATTCAAGAACAATTATGGATTTTAGTAATTGAATCTAAAAGGTCTAGCTTTTCTCTTTTAGAAACCGTAGCTCAAGCACTTGTTTATATGCTGGCTAATCCTAGTCAAGACAAACCTACTTTTGGATTAGTAACAAATGGTAGTAATTTCATTTTTGTAAAACTGACTCAACAAAATCCACCAAAGTATTCCTTGTCTGATGAATTTAGCCTGTTGAAGAGAAAAAATGAACTGTATCAGGTTCTAACCATATTAAAAAATTTGAGTCAAATTTTGAGTTAATTTATGTCTATTCGCCTTATCTACCTTGATTGCCACGCTACTACACCTGTAGATGAACGGGTAAAAGATCGATGTTGAGTTTCGTTCCTCAAACGCCCTTCAGGTGAGGCTCGATGACTCGCTAACGCTGGGCTAACGGCAGTGACTCATGAGGGAAACCCCCAAGACCGGACTGCCTCACCACTTGCTTTCATGGCGGGTTCTCCGAACGCGAGTGCATCTCGTAGAGAAGGAGTACAAGTCGGGAAACCCCAAGCGCGCAGGGCTACTCCAACCTACGATTTTTTTCCAACATTTTAAGCTGTCACGCCACTAAGTTCAAACTAGAACAGTATCATAATAGTTATCTGCATCATTGTAAACAAATCATGGTTCAATTTATCCAAGCACAAAATGTGGGGCTTGCCTATTTAGAAGAAAGATTTAGTCTCCAGCTAGCCGAAGATGAGGCATTCTTTACAGAATGGTTTGAAAATCTACCAGAAATTACAGATTTAGAAAAGCAATATTTAGATAGAGTTAAAACTAATTTTCTCAGATTGGTAAAACGCCCACCAATTTTAGAGAATGCAGTCAAAATGGTTATTTTATCTCCTTTATTAGATTTAGCGGGATTTTATCACGACCCATTTTTTATCACTACTGAAAAATCTATAGAACTTGCTTTGGAAGATGAAGAAGAAATTGTTAGAGGGCGCATTGAAATTTTAATTATTCAAGAACAACTATGGTTGTTAGTAATTGAATCTAAAAGAGCTAGTTTTTCTCTTTTGGAAGCTATACCCCAAGCACTGGTTTATATGTTGGCTAATCCCAATCATGAAAAACCTGTGTTTGGATGTGTGACTAGTGGAGAAGATTTTCAATTTATCAAGCTTATCAATCAAGATAAACCTGAGTATGCTTTGTCTAATAAATTTACTTTATCTAAGAGAGATAATGAGTTATATCAGGTTCTAAGTATCTTAAAAAATTTGAGTCAAATTTTGAGTTAATAATTATGTCTATTCGCCCCATCTACCTTGATTGCCACGCTACTACACCTGTAGATGAACGGGTAGTAGCAGCAATGCTTCCCTATTTTACAGAACACTTTGGCAACCCAGCCAGTATCAGTCATGTTTACGGTTGGGAAGCGGAAGCTGCTGTTAAACAAACACGAGAAATCTTAGCAGCAGCAATTAACGCGACTCCTGAAGAAATTGTTTTCACCAGTGGTGCAACGGAAGCGAATAATTTAGCTATTAAAGGTGTTGCGGAAGCTTATTTTAAAAAAGGTCAACATATTATTACTGTTGCTACTGAACATAGCGCTGTTCTTGACCCTTGTAATTATCTAAAAACTCTCGGTTTTGATATTACTATTCTACCAGTTCAAAAAGATGGATTAATTGATTTAACTCAGTTAGAAAAAGCCTTCCGTCCGGAGACGATTGTGGTATCGGTGATGGCTGCAAATAACGAAATTGGTGTGTTGCAACCATTAGCAGAAATTGGGGAAATGTGCCGCGATCGCCAAATCCTATTTCACACCGACGCCGCCCAAGCTATTGGTAAAATTCCCTTGGATGTCCAAGAAATGAAAATTGACTTAATGTCGCTCACAGCACATAAAGTATACGGGCCAAAGGGCATCGGGGCGCTATATGTCCGCAGACGCAACCCCAGAGTACAACTAGCTCCACAGCAGCACGGAGGCGGACATGAGCGGGGAATGCGTTCTGGTACATTGTATACACCGCAAATTGCCGGCTTTGGCAAAGCTGTAGAAATCGCTCTCGCAGAACAAGCCACAGAAACCCAACGTCTCACCGAACTTAGACAAAGATTGTGGGAACAACTTTCGCAACTTGAAGGAGTTCATCTCAACGGACATCCCCAAGCGCGATTGGCGGGAAACTTGAATATCAGCATTGAGGGAGTGGATGGAGCCGCACTTTTGTTGGGATTGCAGCCAGTGATGGCAGTTTCTTCTGGTTCTGCTTGCTCCTCAGCAACCACCGCACCCTCCCACGTTCTCACAGCACTGGGGCATTCCCAAAAGCTAGCTTATGCATCGATACGGTTTGGTATTGGCAGGTTTAATACACAAGAGGAAATTGATATTGTGGCGAAACATGCGATCGCCACCATTCAAAGTTTGCGTAATTCCGCTTTTGTGACTTTGGGGAGTTAGGAGTTGGGAGTTAGGAGTTGGGAGTTAGGAGTTAGGAGTTGGGAGTTGGGAGTTGGGAGCTGGGAGTTAGGAGTTAGGAGTTAGGAGTTGGGAGTTGGGAGTTGGGAGTTGGGAATTCTCACCTCTGCTCCGTGCCCCCTGCCCCCTGCCCCCTGCCCCCTGCCCCTTCATCTCCCCCATCTCCCCAGTCCCTTTTACGGATTCTCTCGGATGAAAGTTTCAATTTCATCTAATTCCTGCTGATTGAGTCGAAATTCCCCAGCGCCGATGATTCCTTCCACTTGCTCTTGATTGCGTCCGCCAACGATCGCCCCTGTCACCGCCGGATTATTTAAAGTCCAAGCGATCGCCACTTCACCAGGGGAACGACCGTGTTTTTCACCAATGTGTCGCAACACTTCCACCAACTTCAGATTACGAGAGAGACGTGGTTCTTGGAATTCGCTGTTCTTTTTGCGCCAATCATCATCGGGGAAATTGGCAACCCGCTCAGGTGTCATTTTTCCTGTAAGCAAGCCAGATTGCATGGGTGAATAAACAATCACACCGATGTTGTTTTCCTTGCAGAAAGGCAAAATCTCGTTTTCAACATCACGCTTACCCAGTGAATAAGGCGGTTGCAATGAAGTGACTGGTGCAATCTTTTGGGCGCGTTGCAACTGTTGGGCATTAAAGTTTGAAACCCCGATATAGCGAACTTTACCTTCATCTTTGAGTTTCGCCAAAGTTGTCCACCCTTCTTCAATTTCGGAATCTGGGTCCGGCCAGTGTATTTGGTAAAGATCAATGGTTTCAATATCCAGTCGCCGCAGACTAGCTTCAACCTCCCGGCGCACAGAATCTGCTTTGAGGCTACTACCAATTTTGCCCTTTTCATCCCAAATCATCGAGCATTTAGTGAAAATGTAGGGGCGATCGGATCGACCTTTAAGCGCCTTAGCAACAATCTCCTCCGAATGTCCTAGACCATAAACAGCTGCGGTGTCAATCCAATTCACGCCGAGGTCGAGAGCGCGATTGATGGCTGCGATCGATTCTTCGTCGTCTTGCGCTCCCCAACCAAAAGTCCAACCACCTCCACCGATCGCCCAAGCACCAAAGCCAATTGGAGTAATGTGAAGCTCCGAATTCCCAAGTTGTTTGGTTTGCATATCTACTTTCTCCAACAATTTTTGAGTCAATTAGTAGTGTAGGCTGCCAATATTGTCTCAACCGCTATCTCAGGTATGAATGACTACTGGTGTTTACACCACAGGTCATCACACTTGTGTAGCATTACTAAATTCTAAATATTGTGCTGATAACATACTACATATACACTAGTAGTCTGCCAACCCAAAAATGCTGGGTGAGGGCTGGGGAAAGGGGAAAGGGAAAAGGGTAAGGGATTTAAACCCCTTCCCCCTTTCCCTTTACCCCGCCAAGTTCGCTTGGCGAACTACTAAAGTGGCTTGAAGACAGTAGCAATTGTCAGTTAAATACAGAAAAATAATATGTCAGAAGATTTAAAGGGCAAAGTTGCCCTCATCACTGGTGCAAACAAAGGTATTGGGTATGAAATTGCACGTCAACTAGGTTCTAGAGGTGCTACCGTTTTTGTTGCTGCTAGAGATATCGGACGCGGCCAAGAAGCGGCGGATAAACTTGGTTTAAGTGGCATTGATGCCAAAGCAGTTCAACTTGATGTAGTAGACCAAAAAACAATCGACTCCACAGCCCAACAAATCGAGAGCGAATTTGGAAAACTTGACATTCTTGTAAACAATGCTGGGATACTAAGTGATGGCGATCGCCTTCCACCCAGTCAAGTAGATATTCAAACACTGCGACACACTTATGAGACAAATGTCTTTGGAGTATTTGCAGTCACAAAAGCCCTGTTGCCACTTTTGAAAAAGTCAACAGCAGGGCGAATAGTAAATATATCAAGTGGTTTAGGTTCTCTAACTCTGAATTTAGACCCAAATTATGAGTTTGCTAATATGAAGCTTGTTGCTTATAACTCATCAAAAACAGCAGTAAACGCCCTGACAGTTTTGTTTGCTGCTGAGTTGAAAGATACCCCAATAAAAGTCAATGCTGCCGATCCTGGTTTCACAGCAACTGACATTAATCAACACCAAGGTTACCGCACCGTTGAGCAGGGAGCCAAAGCAGCAGTCAGACTTGCTACCCTCCCTGAAGATGGTTCTACCGGAGGGTTTTTTGACGAAAATGGCGTAGTTCCCTGGTAACGCGCATTAGGCAATGGGCATTAGGAAGGGGGAAAGGGAAAGGGGTAAGGGGGAAAGGTTAAATTTATCCCTTTACCCTTTACCCTTTAACCTTTTCCCCTACCTCCCCATCCCCCTCATGCCCCACTCAATAAGGATTTGAATCAATCCGTCCCCTTTTAACACTCCTGAGATAGTACCCAGAAGTTGGTCTGTTTCTCAAGTTGAAGGTGTCGCCACGGGGAACTCTCCAAATTTTGTAGTTGGAGAATGTCAAAGGCGATCGCGGTTCGCAGACTTCTGGCACATGATCGCCTAGTACAAAGTACGCTGCACCCCTACCTATAACTTTCACCAGACCATATTTATCCACAAGAACCGATGTACTCTCACTAACTGCAATACCTAAAACACTAGTAGATACACCGTCCTTTATTTGACGGGCAATAAAAGCCATAATTCGACCCATTCTTTCTCGTCTATCGAAGTGTGTATCTACGACGGTTCCCTTCAAATGACTCCAATTGAAAAAGTTATAAGTAAAAGTAATGTCTCGGTAAGGATCTTCGAGTGCATCCCTAGTTTCAATGCCTTTTTCGGAAGAAGCGCAAGCATCGTAGACACACTCACTTTGAATCATTGCACCTGCACTGGTGCCACCAATACCACCTCCCTTCAAATAAACTGACTTAACAGCAGCTTCGAGTTTTGTGTCTTTCCAATTGCGGATATACTGGCATTGGTCGCCGCCAGCAAAAAAAATCACATCCGCATTTCTGACTTTTTCAGCAATCTCAGCTTTGTTAGCTTCTTGGCGATTGCTAACAATTAGAGTTTCTACTGAGTTTACGCCTTTCATGGCAGAAATTGACCGATTGTAATCGTGATTACCCGAAGTGCGAATAACGACAACATTAACTTTGTTGCTGGAGTTAGTACTTCCCCTAACTTCATCGATCATCCACTGGATAGCGTCATCAACATCCGGGCCTCCTCCACCCAAGCTAAGAACCGGGCCAGCCAACGAAGGAGAACGGACATCAAAAGAGGGCGAGGGGCGAACATCAATAGTGTCGCCTAAGAAATAGCGTTTCCAGTTTGCTATAAAACGGGTTATAAGGAAGATTCCCATCTTAAACAACTTGATTGCTCTACTCTTCAAGCGCCTTGGTACGTTTGGGAATGCCTTTGTCATACTAAACTTCTGATGCAGACTCCAATTATTGCTAAGCTGTTACGCATTTGAATTGCTCATTTACTCGTGAATGTTGTCCTCAGTCATTAATCAATTGTTCTTTGTGAACATAAATGACAAATAACAAATGACAATAGACAGTTTTAATGAAAAATGTGCAATTTAGACGGCCATTAGCTTAACTTTGGCATCAGAAAGCTTGAAATTCCAGCGTACAGGACTTGTACTGTTTTTTAATGCAAAATAACCCAGAGTCATCATTAATTCTCTGCGCTAATCTGCAAAAATCTCTAGATTGCTTGTAGCGTTTAATTCTAATTAAAGAAAAATATTAGCGATCGCACTCTTCATAACTCTTACTCAGAATCTTTTTCGAGCATTTTTAACAGATTATTGTTTCATGCTCTCTGAAAAACAAAATTACATATCTTATCAGCTTTTGGTAATTCTGGTGAGAAATTTGGGTGTGAACATTTTCGGTTATTTTTCTTTGACAGTAACAAAAGACAATTATAAAGCTTTGATTAAATGTTTGCTTAACTGTCTTAACTGTCCTTGCATTTGCATTATGAATGTAATAACCTGTTCAAATAAATTTAAAACATGCTCGTGAAAGCGTGTCATCAATTAGCCCAGGTGGAGCAACTACCACTGGTTTATGTTTAACCCAGAAGTAAATGCTTGAAACTGCTTTGTTTGTAGTGAGTAGATTTTATCGAGTAGAGAAGAATTGAAACATGACAAGCACACTGGCGTATAACGTAGAAAAGCAATTAAACTTTTCCAGTTCGCACATAGATGCGAAATACATTGAAAATGTCAGGAATTATAACATTAACAACGAAACTATCGTAGTTAACCCGCACATGTGGGATGTCTTCGTTGGCGAGCCAGTGAGGAATATTATTCCTGCTTTTTCCTCAACTATCCTCAAAGATATCACCGTTGAGAAGGCTGAAGCACTGATAGCGATCGAGGTCAAAGACATCATCAACATCGGGAATATTCTTTTGGAAGAGGGTTGGTTTTTCTTAGGCGATACTATTGAAGATCCTCCCACTGGTAGCAACACCAGCGAAATTTCTTACCCTAAGAATACACCCCTGTGGAAATCGCCACAATATGATGCGGGTATTGTAGAGATTGACCCATATTATATGACGAGGCAGGCAAAGACACCAACTCAAAACCAAAGCTTTGTCCTTAAACTCAACTTATGGTTTGCACCCTCATACACCAATTGTTTCATACACAACAAGCATGACTTTATCGAAATCCACACACAGATATTCGGTACTGGCAGAATGCAAAAGTTCAAAGCTCAAGATTATGGCACTCTCTATGAAGACATGTTGATGAGTCCAGGATTCACCACTTATGTGCCATTTTGTCAAGTAGAAGAAAATAACAAATACATTTATCCGTGGCATCAATATTACGCAGATACAGATTGCATTTGGATGGCAATAGAGTATCACCCGTTAGCGAAAGCTGAAACTCAGCAACTTGATTGAGGGAGATTGCACAGTCAATTTTGACAACAATGCGATCGCATTGCTGGTGTTACATCCTTTGTCCTTGACTCCAACAGATTGTACTACCGAATCTTGAGAGTCTGGAGTTAGGAAAATAAGGTAGCTCCACCTCAGTCAGTCTGCACACAAGTTCATTTAACATCACCAGAGGTTTATTCATGTCAAGCCCAATTTTATCTGATGTCTACAAGTTCGTTACAGTCGAAGAATATTTCAAAGACATCAAAAGCTGGAAAACCCTTAATAAAGCCTCTTCTTATCAATACATAGATAAAGAACAAACGCTGGTACTGGAATTTCAAAACAGCGACGGCAATACCTGTGCCCTGCTACTTCAGTTCGTCCAGAATGATACCTTCCGGGTTCGTTTCAACCCCAAAAAACGCAAGGAAGATTACACCAATAAAAATAGTAGAGCATTAGTCCAAAACACCTTCGATGAATTAAAGAAGGACGCACAGCAGGGAGATGAACAGTTCTACATAGACTACGAAGACAAAGCGGGTCATGGCTGCATACTAACCACGAAAAAGCAGCAGAATGACGAATCTATTATGCAGGTAATTGTCACCACAGATCCATTCCAGATCAATGTGATTAACTGCGAACCGGACGGCAGCAACTTTAAAGTCTGGGAAACATCATTACCCGGCATATTATATACTCCCAACGGTAATGACGATTATGCCATCATCCAAGTTGTAGACAAACCCGCACCAGCCAAATTTATTGGCTTTGGCGAACAAGGTGGCAAGTCACTGTGCCGCAATAACGGCCAACTTAACTATTTCAATTTCGATAACATGCGGTACCGTCAGGTTTATAACTACGGCCCTTTAGATGGACGGGAACCGCTTTACCACTCGGAACCGTTTTTCATTGAATTTAACGGCGTTCCCGAAAAAGATTGTGTCACCGGTATGTACGTTGACAATCGCGGTCAAGTCCTGATGGATATTGGCTACAACAACTCCAGTTCCTATCTGGTCGGTACGCGCTTCGGCGATTTAGACTATTATTTCTTCATGGCAGACACTCCTGCGGAGCTAATAGACAGCTTTACCGAGATTGTCGGGCGATCGCGGCTCAAACCCCGATGGGCTTTGGGATATCATCAAGGATGCTATGGCTATGAAGACCGGGGCGCTCTAGAATGGACTGTTCGCAAGCATCGTGACTACCAAATTCCCCTCGACGGTCTTCACGTAGATGTAGACGTACAGGAGAACTATCACACCTTCACCATTAATACAAACAAGTTCCCCGATCCCAAAGGCATGTTTGCGACTTTAAAAGCGCAAGGTGTCAAGTGCAGCACAAACATTACCCCAATTATTAGCAGCAACCAAAAAACGCCATACAAATCCTACACAGAAGGCGTGGAAAAAGGCTATTTTGTTCAAGATCGGCGTTTCTTCGGCGATCTCAATCTCAGCAACCCTGAAGACCTGAACAAGGGTTACAGCTACCAGAATTACGATCCTCCTGGAAAGGAAAGCGTTTTCTTTGCATACGACCCAGAACACAACGCTAACAAGGGCAATCCTTATATTGGCGAAGTCTACTACGGAAACGACCGAATTACCGGACAGGAAATGGGTACACCCGGTCATTACCCCGATTTAGGACGACAAGAAGTACGTGATTGGTGGGGTAAGCAATATCAATATCTCTTTGATATGGGACTGGAAATGGTTTGGCAGGACATGACAACACCTGCTATCCGTTCTCGTCGTGGAGATATGCGGGGCTTCCCCTTCCGATTGCTGGTTACTGACGATTCCATTGTGGGAGAGGAACCTAAATTGACGCCAGCAATTAAGGTGTGGAATTTGTATTCCTACAATCTCCACAAAGCCACCTACTACGGCCTCAACAACCTTGTCTACTCAGACCAGTCAGATAAACCAGGACAGCGCCGCAAAGATCGTAACTTCATTGTCGGACGCGGCAGTTTCACCGGGGCGCACCGCTTCGCCGCATTGTGGACAGGCGACAACTCTTCGACCTGGGATTTCCTGAAGATGAATGTGTGCCAAGTGATGTCACTGGGCATGACTGGTGTCACAATCTGCGGGCAAGACGTTGGCGGCTTTGAACAAGAGGACGACAAGCAACGCTGGGTCGGGCCTGAACTCTTTATTCGCTGGGTTGCTGCCGGAGCTTTCCTACCCTGGTTCCGCAACCACTATATGCGTAAAGGGCGCAAGGAGTTCCAAGAAATCTTCATGTACGAAGAATGGTTTAAGGAAAATTGGGGTGGTAATCTGCCTGAACCGCAAGATTTATACCGTGCAGTTTTACCTGCCTGTAAGTATTATATTGAATTGCGGTATCGCCTCCTCCAGGTCTTCTATGACGCCATGTTTGAGAACACATATGATGGGTTGCCCATCTGCCGACCTATGTTTCTCAACGACCCACAAGACAAGGCGCTCTACAATGATAAACTGGCCTTCCTTGACGACCAGTTCTTTGTGCGGCACGATATCCTCGTCGCTCCAGTTTTAGATCCCCAGTCAGCTGGCAACGGCTACGGCAAACGGGATGTTTATCTCCCAGCAAGCAGCAACTGGTATTCTTTTAAAGACAACAAACAGCCCCTTGATGCTGCTGTTGATGGTGGGACTACCATCCGCGGTTTTGATGCCAGTCTAAGTAGCGATCCCAAACACATTCCCTTTATCGTTCCCATCTTCGTGCGAGCAGGGGCGATTATACCCACCATAGAAGTTGAACAATATGTCGGAGAACGCAACAGCAAAGGTCTGCTCAATCCAATCACGTTGAACATCTATCCCGGTGAAAGTGGCCAATACACCATGTACTTGGATGACGGTGTAAGCCGTGCTTCTGAACCGGAGGAATCAGCCATATACGATAACGATGACCTGGCTAACAGCGAATATCGTGAAGTACTGATTACGCACAACAAAACTGGCTCAACACGCCAGATTATTGTGGAACGTAAACATGACAAATATCAACCCAAGGAAGACTTTTTCTTCGTGGCGATCCTACATGAGCCATCTGAAACCACAGGCAATTCAGGTTCTCTGAAAAAGGTGACAATCAACGGGCAAGAGGCTGGCTTAATTTCAGGCGGCAACACTGATGAACGGGCGCATAAGCTAAGCGGTTCTTCAAACAATGCCTGGTACTACAACGAAAATATCAGGATCAGTTTTGTCAAAGTGTTTGATAACAATTCGTCGATCAAAATCCAGGCAGAATACAACGCCTAAATATTTGTAAAAACTCAGAAACTGAGTTTTTACAAAAGCTATGCAACAGCCGTTGTTGCAGCGACTGTTGCATAGCTCTGATGAGTTTCTATTTGAATTAAGCGATAGGCAATCGGAGGGATTGTATAATGAAAAGCATACAAAAAGTTGCAGAAACCCAAAGGGTGTGGCAAAAACACATTGAAGCATGGGATGCAAGTGACCTAGATGCCATTATGGAAGACTATACAGAAGAATCCGTAATGATTTTAAACAATTTAATGCTTGAGGGGACTAAAGCAATACGCAATGTTTTTGCGAATCTTTTTAAACTATTTAACGATGGTGATAACAAAATAGAGCCTGCTGTAATTGAAGGAGAAGTTATCTATATTATTTGGAACTTTAAACCTCGAGCAGAAAACGGCAAGTCCTACTTTGGAACGGACACCTTTGTTGTCCAAGATGGCATAATTAAATACCAAACTATTGCTTCTGAACTGTATAAAAAATACCTGGTAAGTAGTCAGTATTGATGGTTAAAAGAGGCTGACGGCTATTAATGTCTTCGATCAAGCAGCGCTTGATTAAAGACCAGTCATATCGCTTTTAGTCTAGTTCCCGGTGCGAAACTGCTAAAAAAATCAGATATAAAATTTTGTTAATAATCAATAGTTAGTACATATAGCTATTGATTATTAACCAAAGCAGTCTTTAATATTTATCCCGCAAAATTGGCTAGTAAAATTTTCAATTGTCCTCAAATTTCATTGATAATAATTTCAAACCAAACCGTGATAAATTATTTTATTTTTGAGAGTCTTTCGACTAATAACAGTTAAATTATGAGCAATAATTCCCCAGCCGACCCAACGACAAAATCCGAACTCTCCCCTATATAAGCAACGTTGTAAGCCAAAACATCGTTTCAAAAAACTGATACGTCCTTCTACTCCATTATGCCAATGACGAGCTTTTTTAAAATTTCTTTTTCTTTCATGCTTGATGCGTTCTTTACTTCGATAACCACCTTTGGGTAATATGACTTCTTTGACTCCTAATAATTGTGCATAATTTTCGTTTGTTTGAGAGTAAACACCTCTATCTGTAGTCACAAGTTTTGGAGATGAACCAAAGTTTTGTATATGTTGGTCAAGGCTTGGAATTAATTGTTGAGTATCGTGAGGATTACCTTTGAGAATTCGATAATTGCTGACAATTCCACCATCAACTTCATCTAACCAAACTTTATGTCCAAACTCCACATCTACATTGATTTTACCTCGACATATTATATCTGTATGAGATTCAAATATACTGACAATTTTCGAGGCAGCAGGTACTTTCTCAAAATTGAAAACTCGTCTCTGAGTTTGGTCAATTACTTGTAATACACGAGGGAGAAAAATTTCAACTTGTTGAAGTAGCTGATGATACTCTAGGAAATTTGAATCCTCAATAACTAACTTCACTTTTTGAGCCTGTTTCCAGCTAGCTTTAGCGATCTCAATCAATTTAGAGTAGGCTTTTTCTCTTTTTTGACGACCGGATTGATTTCGCGTTTTAGATAAACTATCAATCTCTCTAGAAATTCTTCTAGCTGTGCGATGACGATTCCTAAAAATACTTAAGTTAATATTTTTTGAAGTTCGCAATAAAATTTCTTTTGCTTGCGATAAAAGCCGACTGATTACCTTGACTCCATCTACTAATAAACTGTTATCAGAGGGTAAGTGAATATTAGTAGCTACGACTGTACCATCTGTTCTTATCTTTTTACCCTGAGTTACTTGTAACTTAATTGCTATTTGAGTTAAACGTTGGTTAAATTGTAACAAGGTCTCTTGACGAATTTGATTTGACCAACGAATTAAAGTACTTTTATTGGGAAGAGGGTTAAAATAAATTCTACAAAATTTTCTTAAAACTAAACTTTCGTTAACCTTTGAAATAGTTTTTGCATAGCTCAAGCCCCGCAGGTGCTTCAGTGCTAACATTCGTAATATTACTTCAACCGGAGTTGAATTTCTCCCTGTTTTATTTGTATTGGGATAACGCTTTGATAAATCGGATTCCACTAACCGAAACAATTCTTCATCCGAAAGTATTTTATCTATTTTAAAAATGAAATCATCCATTTCTCCAATTAACTCAATCAAAATGCTAAATTCTTTATCAAATTCATATTTTCTACGTAACATTGGATATTGGTTGAGCCTGCAATCATGTACTACTCAAAAACATACTTAAGAACGATTAACTATTAAAATTTACTCAAAAATAATTAACAAAAATTTATTTTTTCTGGAGATTTATTCATCTTTTTTATCCTCAAAGGCTCGAAGAAGAGAAAATCGCGATCGCTAATTTATTTTATAAGAGCGAACGCCGACAAGACCCCAGAGCGATCGCATCCTTGATTGCTCTGAGGAGATATTTAGTTCAAAAGTACTATAAATTAAGAGATCAAGTTCTGGGTGGGTGCGCTTATATTTGATGTATAGCTTTTGCCATAAAGGTTTTGAGTTTCGCACCGGGAACTAGTCTAAACTCCAGTTAAGCAGATCCGCAAAGGGATCTGATGAGCCTGTGGAATAGTAGGTAGGGAAGGCGCTTTGCATATCTGAGCGCAAAGCCGCCCAACGTAGCGCACTGGCTTGGACGCTACCATCTTTATTCCAATAGCCTGCAAATTTAGAAACCATTAGTTTGACTCCATTTTATTCTGGCTGAACGCTAAAGGTAGACGATCGCACATTTCACGGTGCGATCGCTTGAAATTCATTTCACTGAGAAAGAATCAAGACACTATAGGAACCAATGCCAACATTGGCACGGAAGGGCATACCATCGGAGTTATTGGGATTGCTGGGTTCTGCAAAGGTGTCGTAACCAGGATGGTTGCCAAAATCTGGGCTGTAGCCATTCCAGTCACTATTAAATCTCACCCACCAAGTGCCGCCGCCAGGAAAGCCCAGGCTATAGCTATCGTAGGAGCGATCGCCCATATTGACAATCACGACTACATCATCACCAGATCCCCCCTTGTCCCAACGATGGAAGGCAATAACTTTGTCGTTATTGTTGACATGATGTACATTCACATGCTGTCCCTGCAAACCTCTGGTGTTGTTATCCCAGTTGCGGCGTAAACGAATTAGCGACTGATAAAGACTCCAGATTCCCCCAAATTGATCTTTCTTGCTCCAATCTAAACTGCCAGAATCATTCCAACTTCCCCATTCCAAAAATTCCTGACCTTGAAAAATCATCGGAATTCCAGGAGATGTAAACACCAAAGCCGCTGCTAAGGTAGAGCGTTTGCGGGCAAACCAGCTATCTGCATGACCACGCCAAATTGCTTCCGGAAGGCGGACTTTGTTGTTAATTTGAGCTACTTCATCATGGTTTTCGCTGTAGATGACTCGCTTCCAAGCATCGGTTTCAAATCTTTGCAAAATTGCGTCCCGAACGCTGTACATATTACGCGCACTATCGCTGGGAGCCACCACTGCATTAAAAATTGAATAGTAAAAAAAGCTACCCCACTGAGAATCAAATCCTGCTCCCCCGGCTACTGTGCTACGGTTAATCCATTCGTTATTTTGCAAGTCTTCGGCAATGGTAATTTTCCACGGTATCTTGCTATCTATTTCATTGTTAATCCATTGCATCAAACTCCAGCCTTCGGGAATATCATTTGCAGGATCGTTGTTCCTGCCCTCAATATTACGAATGTTGACTGTGGAATCAAACCGTAAACCGTCTATGTGATATTCTTCTAACCACATCAGAGCGTTGTCACGAATATATTGGCGGACTTCACCCCGACCATAGTCTGGGCGGGGGCCAAAATCAGTATGCACGCGTCTGTCATTGTAGAAATAGATGCCATCGCCGTTATTTTGATACCAACCATCAAACCGCCGTAGAGAATAATCTAGTTCGCGATCGCCAAAATGGTTGTACACTACATCAAGAATCACGGCTATGCCAAGTTCATGGGCTTTTTTAACAAAGTTTTTAAACTCACCAGCCTCGCCATAATTACTTTCTATATCAAAGGGGAAAGCAGGGTTATAACCTAGAGAGTATTCGCCAGGAAAACCAAAAATTGGCATCAGTTCAATGACATTGATGCCTAAGTCTTTTAAAACAGCTAATTTATCGATAATTGAACTCAAATCTCCAGGTTTGGCGTCGGTTCTATTAAAAGAAGCCACATGCAGTTCATAAATTACCAATTCATTCCAGGCTGGCATGTTGAAGGTATTGGTTCCCCAGTCATATCGATCTTTGACAATTACACCAGATGCGTCGTCATTATCGAGAACATGTTTGCAATAGGGATCGGTGCGCCACCACACCGAATCAGCGGGAATGAATTCACTTTTAATTACATAGCGGTACTTTTGACCTTCTTTAGCTTCCGAAACATCTACAGACCAGTGTCCATTATTTTCAGAGGCGAGGGGATTTGCGGTTGTAGACCATTGATTAAAATCTCCAGCTACATAAACTGCTGAAGCAAATGGCGCCCAAACCCGAAACGCTGTTCCTGTTTCGTAAGGAATAGCTCCCATTCCAGTATGGGTAGAGACTTTGGCTGGCGTATCTGAATTAACGCTTGGCTTGGTTGAAAGCACCATAAATTAAATTTATCTCCAAGAGATGATTTAATAGTCATTAGTCATTTGTCGTTTGTCATTTGTCATTTATTGGTCTTTTACATAAAACTAGTGACCAATGACCAAGATTTAATTTACTCTGCTGAAAAAATTACAGCAGTGGCTGTTGTGTATTTATCAAAAGTTAATTCGGGATTTATGCAACTTTCAAGAAAGTTTACATATATTCACTGACTAAGGACAGCTAAATTTAGCTGCCCTTAATGTATAACAGCATAATTGATTGATTACCAGGCAATTTGCGATCGCTCTTGCACAACTCGCTCATAAACTTCTTCAGTTTGCTTGGCTAATTGAGGCCAGCTAAACCGTTGCTCTAAATCTTCATAAGCATTATCCACCAGCCATTGCCGATAATCTGGATTTCTCAATACCTCCAAAATTCCCCAAGCTAAAGAATCGGCGTTATTTACCCAAGTCACAATACCTGTTTTGGTATGCTGCACTACTTCCGGAAAACCGCCTGTATCCGAAACAACTACGGGTACGCGAGAAGCAAAGCTTTCTAAAGCCACAATTCCAAAGGGTTCGTAAAGACTGGGAAATACGGCACAGTCAGCAATGGTTTGAAATTTATCCAAGTATTCATCTGAGAGAAAACCAGTAAAGTAGCATTTATCCCAAATTCCCAAATCCCAGGCTTGGCGTTTGAGATGGTCAGTATTTCCACCACCAACGATGACAAACTTTACCTTACCTCCCATTTCCCAAAGAATTTTGGGTGCGGCATTCAGCAATACAGGTATACCCTTTTCATAGGTCATGCGACCCAGGTAGTAAACAATTTTTTCATCGTCACTGGCAAATTGGCGGCGAAAATCCAGGGCATGAAAATCTTCGTGATGCCGTTTCTTTTCAGCTCGGATACCGTTATAAATGACATCGATTTTGTCCCAAGGGCTGTATAGCGCTCGTTCTACTTCCCGTCGCATATAGTCGCTACAAACAATAATCCGCCAAGCGTTGTAAGCAAGTATTGTTTCTTTACCGTTAATATAACGTTGTGTATCGGTATGGATACCGTTATAACGCCCGTATTCCGTAGCGTGAATTGTGGCAATTAGTGGTATTTTAAAATTATGCTTGAGAGCGATCGCTGCATCTCCAACTAACCAGTCATGGGCATGAATTAAATCAAAAGTGCCTTCCTCCAGGATTAACTTACCACCGTGATCTCCCATACTTTCATTGAGATTCACCACCCAGTGGAAAAAGTCATTACTATGTCCCACTGGCACCCGATGTATATTTACTCCCTCCACCACCTCATACATCGATGCCTGACCAAACTCCACCGTAATCAAATGGACTTCATGCCCTAGCTTGACCAGTTCCGGGTACAACTCAGCTACATGACGCGCAATTCCCCCAACTATCCTTGGTGGAAACTCCCAACTCAGTACCAGTATCTTCATCTGCTAGATTCCCCGAGACTTTACAAATATCTAAAAAACTAGATTTATCTAAAAATATAAGTCTGCCAATTTTATTGAGTGCATTTACTCAAATTTTTAGATTTTTTAACAGTTATTTTGTTAAAGCTTATCAAAGGTTAGGAACTATGGGGTATGGAGCATGGGGTATGGGGAGGTAGGGGAAAAGGTTAAAGGGTAAAGGGATAAATTTAACCTTTCCCCCTTACCCCTTTCCCTTTCCCCCATACCCCATGCCCCATACCCACTACTAAAGAGGTGAACAGCAAACAGCACGAACGCGATCGCGTCCTTCTTGTTTGGCTGTATAAAGTGCTTTATCGGCTGCATTAATCAAGTCTTGTGGTGACATTTCACCATTTGGCACAGTACTGACAACGCCGAGACTGACGGTTACATAGTCACACACCCTAGATTGAGCATGGGGAATCTCTAAGTCGCGTACTGCTTGTCGAATCCCTTGAGCTAGATGAATTGCCCCTTTAATCTCTGTATTCGGCAGAATTACAGAAAATTCTTCTCCACCATAACGGGCTACTAAATCTGCTGGGCGCTTAACAATACTTAAGAGCGTATTGGCAATTCGTTGTAAACAATTATCTCCTGCTAAATGACCGTAGGTGTCATTGTAGGGTTTAAAAAAATCAACATCGAACAAAATTAACGACAGTGGCATTTTCTCTCGTTTGAGTCGATGCCACTCAGCTTGGAGATATTCATCAAATCGGCGGCGATTGGCTATTTGAGTCAAGCCATCCAAGGTAGCCAATCTTTGTAGTTCTTCGTTGGCGGCTTGTAGCTGCTGGTAGAGTACTGATTGATGAATAGCGATCGCCACCTGAGAAGCTAATTGCTGCAACAAATTAACTTCAAATGCCTCCCAGTGACGAGGTGTGGCACACTGGTAAGTAATCAGTAAACCCCACAGATATTCGCCATTCAAAATTGGCACTACCATCGCAGCCTTTACCTGATAAAGTTGCAATAACTCAAAAACATCAGCTGAAAAATCAGACTGCTGAATATCATGCAGAATTGTGGGTAATCCCTGGTAATAGTGGCTAAAATTTCTTTTGATGCAAAATGGCAGAATTGTCTGCTTTAGTGTGTGAGGATAGCCATCAGCCAGAGATTCCGCTGCAAAATAACCACTGCCGTCAGTTGCTAACTGGTAAATAGCTACACAATCTGAACGCAAACACTCACGAATACTATTTACAGTTGTATTTAAAACCTCTTCTAAATTTAGCGATCGCCGAATCTGTTGAGTTACTTCAGTAATTAGCCTCTCTCCTGTGGCTTGTTGTCGCAGGACTTCTTCGGCTTGTTTGCGAGTGCTAATATCTTCTACTGAGCCAAGAATCTGCGTTGCAGTACCCTTAGCATCTCTGGCAAATACGACTTCTCGCGTATTCAGCCAACGCCACTCACCATTTTTGTGTCGGAATCGGTATTCGGTGGATAGAACTTCATTGTCCCTCAAGTTGACGAAGCGACTTGGTACGTCATAACACAGGTATTGGTCATCTGGATGAAAGCAATTCATCAACCATTGCGGATCTGCTTGACAAATTTCTTCTGGAGAATAGCCTAAAACTGTAACACTTTGCTGATTAAGATAAACGCTTGTTCCTTGTAACAGGTCAAATAAATATAAAATATGCGGTACAGTATTAGCAACTTTTTGTAAAAAGTCTTGACTTGAGCGCAATGCTTCTTCTGCTTTGTGGCGTTCGCGCAGGGCAGCTTGCCATTCACTAATATCTCGTCCCTCTGAAATTATGACTGTCACACGCCCTGTTTCATCAACTATGGGACGCAGTGAAAAATCAATAGTGATAACTCCATCGTCTCGGCCCAAAATATCAACTTCATAGCGAATCAATTCACCACTAGCAGCAGCAGCGATCGCAGTTTTTAATTGTGCTTGTGTCTCTGGAGAAATTGTCCACCATTTTGCTTCCCAAAAGCATTTACCGACGACTTCTTCTCGTGTAATTCCCGCAAAATCCAGTGCTGTTTGATTGGCTTCCAACACAATTCCATTCGTCTGAAGCAATCCCATAAACTGAATAGTTTGATTAAAAATGGCACGGAATTTTTGCTCATTTTCACTTAAGGCTTGTTCTATGCGTTTGCGGTCAGTAATATCTCGTCCCACCGATTGCAGTTCTACAAGATTACCTCGAACGTCAAATATGCCTCGTGTAATCCACTGTGCCCAACGCACCTCTTGGCAAGCTATGACCCGATTTTCAAAGGAGACAACGGGATTTTCTAAGCTGATAGAATTTACCAAATTAAACACATATTCCCGGTCTTCTTCAAACACAATAGGTTGGTAGTGGTGGGCGATAAATTCTTCCCGCTTCAGTCCAAAATATCGACAAAAAGCTTCGTTAACAAAGGTGACAGTGCCATCTGGTAAACCTCTAGCAATAAGTTCCGTTTGGTCTTCGAGGATGGCACGATAACGGGCTTCACTTTCTTGGAGTGCAGCTTCGACTTGTTTGCGTTCGCTGATATCAAATACTAAACCCTGAAGTACCTGAGTTTGTCCATCCACACAGACAATGACATTGGCTTGGTTTCGGACCCAAATGATTCTGCCATCGTGCCTAATCATCCGATACTCAATACTCAAAGGTTCTCCGCTGGAAATTGTAGTATTTACAGCTTCCCAAAAGCGATCGCGATCGTCTGGATGAGTGCGATCTAACCAACTATTGAAAAAACTATGATTCCAATCTTCAGGGGCAATGCCTAATAATTGTTGCAGTTGCGGACTAATATAAGCAACTTTCCCTGTGGTATTAATCGGTGAAATATAAACAACGCCCGGAATTTGTTCTATCAGGGTGCGATAATTTTGTTCTGCCTCAGAGACTTTATTTTGGGCTTGCTTGGGACTCATAATGTGATGAATTTCTACAATAAAGTATAATTGACGATGTTAGAAATCCTGCATTAGAAGCACATTCTTGGAACCACTGAGCGAACAGTAACTCATATCTTGCACCAGCCTCATCATCGAAAACAAAAATTACTCAGTAGTTAAGCTTTTCGCAGTCCGAATAGCTCAAGCCAGGGACTCAAAGTCCCTGTCTAATAGCTCAAGTCCTCTATAAGAGGACTGAAAATTAAATTGATTTACTGTAATAGAAATGACATTATTTTTGTATATTCATGGTTTATGCGTAAAGGTGCAAGTTCTGAGGTAAGTCATACCATTTCTTTGTGAGGCTGCGCCAAACTCTTTTAAGTTCTTTCTTTCTTTGTGTCCTTTGCGTCCTTCTCTAACGAGACGCTGCGCGAATGCGGTTCGTTTTTTTCTTGTACTTAAATATGGTTTAGCGCATCTTCATACAGAACTGGTATCAGTCTCATAGTGGTAGAGTCTCTCTTCTAAAAACTCTAAATATTAAAAACAAAATCTGCCACCAACAAGCCGAAACCCCTACAGTTTAGCCTGCTGTTGGCAGAGGTTTAGATGTAGCCCCAAGCAGCTAATCATCTTTGAAGATTAAACACAATTAAACTAGTTTTGATCCAACCGCAGTACTGCCATAAAAGCTTCCTGGGGTACATCTACAGTACCTACAGATTTCATCCGCTTTTTACCTTTTGCCTGCTTCTGTAAAAGTTTCTTCTTGCGGCTGATGTCACCACCGTAGCACTTGGCTAACACATCTTTTCGCAAAGCAGGAATGTGTTCGCTAGCAATCACTTTACTGCCAATAGAAGCTTGAATTGGTACTTTAAATTGATGGCGGGGAATTAGTTCTTTGAGTTTTTCTGCCATCGATCGCCCGACGTTGTAAGCTTTATCTCGATGGACAATCATTGCCAAAGAATCCACAGGATCGCCGTTAATCATAATATCTAGCTTCACCAGGGGATTTTCTCGGTAGCCGATGAGATGATATTCCATGCTGGCATAACCGCGCGATCGCGATTTCATTTGGTCAAAAAAGTCCGTGACAACTTCCGCCAAGGGTAACTCATACGTAAGTGTGGTGCGTCCTTGGGTAAGATATTTCATATCTTTGAAAATGCCACGTCTGTTTTGTGACAACTCCATTAAAGTACCCACGTAGGTTTCAGGCGTAATCATTTCTACCTGAACGTAGGGTTCTTCAATTCTTTCGCGTTCATTAGGAGAAGGTAAACGGCTAGGATTATCTATGTACAGTTCCTCACCTTTGACGGTTATAACTTTATAAACCACCGAAGGCGCTGTAATAATTAAATCCAGGTTATACTCTCGCTCTAGACGTTCTTGGACAATTTCCATGTGTAACAAGCCCAAGAACCCGCAACGAAAGCCAAACCCCATAGCACTAGAAGTTTCTGGTTCGTAATGCAGTGCTGCGTCATTGAGTTCTAGCTTTTCTAAGGCTTCTCGCAAATCTTCAAATTGGTCAGCATCAATGGGGAACATGCCGCAAAAAACCATCGGGTTGGCTTCTGCGTACCCTGGTAAGGGTGACTCTGCTTTCGCCTTACTCAGGGTAATTGTGTCTCCTACCCGCGCATCAGCTACAGCTTTAATTGCCGCTCCCAAATAGCCTACTTCCCCGGCGTGGAGTTCATCAACTTGCTTTTGAGTAGGAGAAAGAACGCCCAATTCATCAATGTCAAATTCTTTACCAGATGCCATTAAATGGATGCGATCGCCTTTTTTCAATGTGCCATCCATCACCCGGAAATATACAATTACTCCCCGATAGCTGTCGTAATAACTATCAAAAATTAACGCCCGTAAGCGTTCATTTATGGTATTGGGCGGTGGTGGTATGCGATCGACAACTGCTTCTAAAATCTCATCGATACCAATTCCTTCTTTAGCAGAAGCCAGAATCGCACCACTACAATCTAGACCGATAATTTCTTCAATTTCGCCAATTACCCGTTCTGGTTCAGCTCCTGGCAAATCGATTTTATTCAGAACCGGGATAATTTCCAGATTATTTTCTAACGCCAAATATACATTTGCCAAAGTTTGCGCCTCCACACCTTGGGACGCATCTACTACCAATAACGCTCCTTCACAAGCAACAAGAGAACGCGACACCTCATAAGAGAAATCCACATGCCCTGGTGTATCAATTAAGTTCAGCACATATTGCTGACCATCTTTGGCTGTGTAATTCATCCGGGCAGCTTGCAGCTTAATGGTAATGCCGCGCTCCCGTTCTAAATCCATATTGTCGAGAAACTGTTCCTTCATCTGTCGGTCTTCAACAGTGCCAGTAGCTTGTAGCAAGCGATCGGCGAGGGTTGATTTCCCGTGGTCGATGTGAGCAATAATACAGAAATTGCGAATGCGAACTGCGGGAACGTCAGTCATATACTATCTTTGCCTTAGCAGCAACCAAAGTTAAAAAAGCAATTTACTTAATGTATTTTAATGCTTTCTTAGCCAAGACGCTCCTAGCTTTTTAGTGCTGAGTGAGGAGTTAGGAGTTGGGAGTTGGGAGTTGGGAGTTGGGAGTTAGGAGTTAGGAGTTAGGAGTTGGGAGTTAGGAGTTGGGAGTTGGGAGTTATTAGTCTTCCTCTGCCCCCCTGCCTCCCCTGCCTCCCTGCCCCTTTGCCCCTCTTCACCTCATCTTCAACTTTGCATATAAATAGGTGGACTTTTAAGAATATTATGAAAGTCTATTTGTCGCTGTTAGTATTCATCAGCTGGAAGCGTACAATAAATGTAAATAAGTACATGTAGGGATCGTGGGCAATTGCCATCGGTAATTGTCCGGAGTCACTGATTCATCGGCAAAACTTCTAAAAAGCTCTTGTCTAGTAAGTTATATGAAAAATGCGACTTAAAAGTTAAAGCTGTTACTTTGGTGCTATTTCGGGGAACTATGTAACTATACCCTTGAAGATTCTTCAGTGAATTAGCCCAAATTATGAATATAACTACTTTACAAAGCTTTAAACAAAACCAATTCAGAGTATATAAACCTATGAATATGCAACATAAAGCTACCGACGCGGAAAACACACGAGCCGATAAGGTAGAAATTGCCGTCCGCCTAGACTCAGAGTTACTTGAGCAAATTCAGCACCTCACTAATGACCCAAGCAAAGTGATTGAGGTGGCAATTCGTCAGTGGTTGCGCGGCGAAATACTAAGAGATGATGAACTGACTCGCACGCCTGTGCGTACTCCCGTTCCTCCTCGAGGTGAATGGAACGATTGACATTATCAATCATCTGTCAATCCCACTTAACAAAAGTAAAGTTTGCCAACTTGAATTTTAGAACATCAAGAGATACTCAATCAAAAATGCAAAAGCTGTAAAAATTTATGCCAAAATTTGAACAGCTTTGGTAAAATCCCGGTCGGATACCCTTTGTCTATCCAACTCAATTAATGACTATTACTGCCAACTCCCAATTGCCGAATATTATTTCCCAAAATCTGGAATCTATTACCAGTAAAACTGATGAATCATTACCAACTCTCGGAGCCGAGTTGGTATGCACGCAAGATGGGGCAGGGCGCTATCTGACCTTTTGTTGGCAGCACAGCGAACTCCTGGGGTTAAAAACCGAAAAAATAGTTGATGAAGTCAACCAGACTCAAACCTTTGCTCCCGTGGATAAGGTTGCTTATTTGGAACGATTACACCGAATTTTGACAAGTTTGGTGCCAGAAAGGTTTCAGTGCTGGTTTAGCTATCACCAGGAATTATTTGAGTTGGACTTAGTGATTAGTCCGATTATGCCAAGTTTGGGAACGGCTGCCACTACAGTTTTAGTGATGGGACGCTTACTGCAAGCGACACTCAACAAAAAACAAGTGTGTGTGGGAGCAAAAACGCCCACACAAATAGAGTTGGCTTTACGATCGCAGCAACACCAAAAACTGGTAAATCGGATTACCAGGAATATTCGGCGGACATTGGATTTAGATATTATTTGGCAGCAAACAGTTGATAGTTTGGGAAAAGCACTGCGGCTAGAACGCTGCATTATCTGTCCTTATCAGCCTTGTAGTACAAAAGTAGAAGTGAAGGCTGAGTATCACCAGCCAGAACTAAGATCGATGATTGGTTCAGAAATAGATATAGCTTCTGAACCGGCCTTTACTCAGGCATTGAGAACCTTAGAACCAGTCGTCATGGACGTGTCTGGATACACTGATTCTGGGCGGCACAAAACTTTAGTAGTTGCAACTTGCTATCAAGACCAAGCCAATGGATTGGTTGTTTTGAGTTGGCACGATGAATGCTACACATTAACAGAATCGGAACTAGAACTAGCAAAAGAAGCAGCGGATCAATTGGGAACAGCGATCGCTCATGCTACTTTATATAAAGAATTAGAAGCAGCGCGTCAAAAAGCAGAAGACGCTTCCCGCCTCAAAAGTGAGTTTCTCGCCAATGTATCCCATGAAATTCGTACTCCCCTTAACGGGATGATTGGCTTTTTAAAGCTGATTTTGGAAGGCATGGCAGACGATCCAGAAGAACAAAACCAGTTTTTAGAAGAAGCTCATCACTTATCAATACATTTATTAAATATTATTAATGATATTTTAGACATCGCTAAAATTGAAGCTGGCAAAATGGAACTAGCTTACGCTCCAGTCAAGCTAGGTGAACTCTTCACTGATGTAGAAAATTTCATGCGTCCTCAAGCAGAGATGAAAAACCTCAGCTTCCAGATGCAAATGCCAGCTACCTCCGATGAAATCATTGTCCAAAGTAATTACCAACGGTTGCTACAAGTCATGCTGAATTTGGTGAACAATGCCATCAAATTTACTCATGAAGGCGGCATCACCGTCAGCGCCGATTTAGTACTCAAAAAGACAAAGGCGCAATTTCAAGGTCAGCAATTTCCCGGTATGGTGAAAGTGCGTGTGGCAGACACTGGTATCGGTGTTTCCTTAGATAAACAAGATAAACTATTTCAATTATTCTCTCAGGTGGATGGCTCCCGGACTCGTCAGTACGGCGGTACAGGTTTAGGGCTGGCAATTTCCCAGAAGCTAGTGGAAGCAATGGGTGGTGAAGTCCATTTCTACAGTCTGGGCGAGGGACTTGGCTCAACAGTCACATTCACCGTGCCCCTATATCAACAACCAGTGATCGTTTCATCTAATGATTGATAGCGGTTCAACAAAAAATTCCCAGTGCTAAGAAGTGTTAAGTTAGGGATGGGCATTGAGAGTGTTAAAAGTGGGGTTAGGAGTTAGGAGTTAGGAGTTTGGAGTTAGGAGTTTGGAGTTTGGAGTTAAAAATTATCCTCCTTGCCCCCACCTCCCCACCTCCCTACCTCCCCATTTCCCCTTTACCAGTCATTAAAAATTGACAACTGACAATCTAGTGGCAATTAGATTTAGGATCTGTGTAACAAACCTGAAAAATAAAATTTTGGATAATGGGTAATGAGTGACGACGCTTAACGTGCATAGACTAGGAAACAAAAGAGCAGTGGAGCAAACAGGTAAAGAAGCAAAAGAGAAAATTCCTAACTCCTAACTCCCAACTCCTAACTCCTAACTCCTAACCCCTAACTCAAGTGTCAACACTCCCAATGCCCATCCCTAACAGAGTAGGTCTAAAACTATGGAACTAACAATTAGCAACGTTGAAACAGTCTTAGATGAAATGCGCCCTTATCTGATGTCTGATGGCGGCAATGTAGAACTTGTAGAACTCGATGGTCCCATTGTCAAACTGCGGTTGCAAGGTGCCTGTGGTTCTTGCCCAAGCTCCGCAATGACTTTGAGAATGGGTATTGAGCGCCGCCTGCGGGAAATGATTCCCGAAATTGCAGAAGTTGAACAAGTGTTGTAAAAGTTAGGAGTTATGAGTTAGGAGTTATGAGTATTAAATTAACTCCTCACTCTTTACTCCTTACTCTGGACTGTTATTATGTCCCATCCCCTCTACGTCGCTTTTATCTGGCATCAACATCAGCCGCTGTACAAATCTCCTGGCAGCGGCGTTTCGCTATCTCCTAGCCAGCAGTACCGCCTTCCTTGGGTACGTTTGCATGGCACTAAAGATTATTTGGATTTGATATTAATCCTAGAACGGTATCCTAAGTTACACCAAACGGTGAATTTAGTACCATCGCTGATATTGCAACTGGAAGATTATATTGCTGGCACTGCTTTTGACCCTTACCTCACAGCTAGTTTGACACCGGATGACCAACTGAGTCAGCAACAGCGGGAATTCATTATTCAACACTTTTTTGATGCCAATCACCACACGCTGATCGATCCTCATCCCCGCTATGCCGAGTTGTATCATCAAAGGCAGGAAAAAGGGCAAAGTTGGTGTTTGGCAAATTGGGAATTGTCAGATTATGGTGATTTGCTGGCTTGGCACAATCTGGCTTGGATCGATCCGCTGTTTTGGGATGACCCGCAAATTGCCACTTGGTTAAAGCAGGGTCGAAATTTTACTTTAAGCGATCGCCAGCGCATTTATTCCAAACAGCGAGAAATCCTCGGTCGCATTATCCCCCAACATCGGAAAATGCAGGAGGCGGGACAGTTAGAAGTTACTACCACGCCCTACACTCACCCGATTTTACCTTTGCTAGCTGACACTAACTCTGGTCGAGTAGCTGTGCCAAATATGACACTCCCTAAGCAGCGGTTTCAGTGGGCAGAAGATATTCCGCGTCACTTGCAGAAAGCTTGGAACTTTTATAAAGACAGGTTTGGACAAATACCCCGTGGTTTATGGCCTTCAGAACAGTCAGTAAGTCCGTCAATACTTCCACATATTATTAACCAAGGATTTAAGTGGATATGCTCAGATGAAGCGGTTTTGGGATGGACGCTGAAACACTTTTTCCATCGGGATGGGGCAGGGAATGTAGAGCAACCAGAACTTCTGTACCGACCGTATCGCCTGCAAACCCCAGAGGGTGACTTGTCAATTGTATTTCGTGACCACAGATTATCAGATTTGATTGGCTTTACCTACGGCGCAATGCCAGCCAAACAGGCAGCTGCGGACTTAGTGGGACATTTGCAAGCGATCGCCAGAACCCAAAGAGACAGCCAGAGTCAACAACCTTGGCTCGTTACCATCGCTTTGGATGGTGAGAACTGCTGGGAATATTATCCCCAAGACGGTAAACCCTTCCTAGAAGCTTTATATCAAACCTTAAGTAACGAACCCCACCTCAAACTCGTCACCGTCTCCGAATTTCTCGAACAATTTCCAGCCACAGCCACCATCCCCGGACAACAACTACACAGTGGTTCTTGGGTGGATGGCAGCTTCACCACCTGGATCGGCGATCCCGCCAAAAATCGGGCTTGGGATTACCTTACAGAAGCCAGGAATTTATTAGCGAGTCATCCAGAAGCAACGGAAGAAAATAATCCAGAAGCTTGGGAAGCCTTGTATGCCGCAGAGGGTTCCGATTGGTTCTGGTGGTTTGGTGCTGGACACTCCTCAAATCAAGATGCCGTCTTCGATCAGTTGTTTCGAGAACATCTGTTTGGGATTTACAAAGCCTTAAATGAACCTGCACCGCCCTATCTCAAACAACCAGTAGAGGTTCACCAAGCACAAAGAGACCAGCGCCCGCAAAGTTTTATTCATCCAGTCATTGATGGCAAAGGAGATGAACAAGATTGGGACAAAGCTGGACGCTTAGAAATCGGCGGGGCGCGGGGAACAATGCACAACAGCAGCCTCGTCCAGCGACTTTGGTATGGGGTGGATCACCTCAATTTCTATTTACGAGTGGACTTTAAAAGTGGGGTTGTGCCGGGGCGAGATTTGCCAACAGAGTTGAATTTGCTGTGGTACTACCCAGACAAAACAATGGTCAACAGCCCAGTTCCCTTGGCAGATGTCCCAGATACAGCCCCAGTGAATTACCATTTTCACCATCTTCTGGAAATTAATTTGCTGACACAATCGATTTATTTTCGGGAAGCTGGAGACAATTATCAATGGCATCCCCGCACTAGTCGCGCCCAAGCAGCTTTAAATACTTGTTTAGAGTTGGCAGTACCGTGGGCAGATTTGCAAGTTCCGCCAGATTATCCCCTGCGCCTGATTTTGGTGCTTGCGGATGAAGGACGTTTTTGCAACTACTTCCCAGAAAATGCTTTGATTCCCATTGAGGTACCGTAAAACTTTTTTGATTTGTGCAAATTGCAACAACAAGATCCCCGCTTATTTAAAAAGTCGGGGATCTTGTTGTTGAGGAATAGCACCACTATCAATACTTGTCGGGTTTTGGGGAAAAGGGGAAGGGGAAAGGGGAAAGAAAAAACCTTTAACCTTTTCCCAAAACCAAACTCCGAGTTGAAAGCGATTTACCCTTGTCTGATGCCTTAAGCGAACAGTATTGTTAATTGAGCGGATCGAAACGCTGCAAGATGAGAGCTACGAACACTACCGGCAAACCTACACCCATACAAATGAGAGCTTGGGTAAATGTCAAAGGTGTTGTATCAAAGACTTGATTCATCATGCTCCACTGACTGAACAGACATTGTAAGATCGCTACAACCACAATTCCGATCGCTGGAGCATAGGCTACGGGTGTGCGTTTACCTTGGATTCTGGCAACTAGAGATGGTAAAAACTGGGTAATACTTAACAGGTAAAAGACCTCTGCTGCCACCAACCCATTAATCGCCATTGTGCGAGCCAAGGCTTCATTACCTGTAGTTTGAAGTATCCATTGAAATACCCCAAAAATTACCACCCAATTGAAGACAGAAATCGCTAAGATGCGCTGGAGTAAACTACCTGATAACAGCTTTTCTCTGGGGTTGCGTGGTGGTTGCTGCATCACGTGTCCAGGTTTTGGCTCAAAGGCGAGGGGAACAATCAAGCCTACTGAACTAACCATGTTCAGCCAGAGAATTTGGATTGGTAAGATGGGAAGCACAGTTGCCAGGAGAATGGCAATTAAAATCGTCATGGATTCTCCAACGTTGATCGGCAGCAAGAAAGCGATCGCTTTTCGCAAGTTGCGGTAAACCCCACGCCCTTCCTCCACAGCAGCTTCAATTGAGGCGAAGTTATCGTCAGTTAGCAGCATATCCGCAGATTCTTTGGTAACCTCTGCCCCAGCTATACCCATCGCTACACCAATATCTGCTTGCTTGAGAGCCGGAGCATCGTTAACACCATCTCCAGTCATAGCAACAATTTCGCCGTTGAGTTGCAACGCCCTCACCAGACGCAACTTTTGTTCTGGCGCAACTCGCGCAAATACCATGCCTTGCTCAGCTGCTTGGGCGAATTTTTTTTCATCCATCTGAGTTAATTGCTGTCCGGTGAAGACTTGTGCTTCAGTGGAGCAAATACCCATTTGGCGGGCGATGGCAGCTGCCGTGAGCGCATGATCTCCAGTGATCATCTTGACTTTAATCCCAGCAGATTGACAGGCTTTGACTGCGGCGATCGCTTCTTCACGGGGCGGATCGATTATGCCTTGAAGTCCCAAAAACACCAGTCCTCCATCGATATCATTGCGATCCAACGATCGCTTAGCCGCAACTTCTTTTCTAGCAAAAGCTAGCACTCGTAATCCTTGCTTTGCCATACCAGCAACTTCCTGCTCCACTGTGGCAGGATTAAGCGCAGCCTGTTGTCCTTGAGTGTCGAGCATGTAATCGCATCGTTGAAGAATTGCCTCCGCAGAACCTTTGAGATAAATCACATTCAGCCCTTGCTTTGCATCTAATTCATGCAAAGTCGCCATGTATTGAAATTCGGACTCAAAGGGAATAGTATCTATTCTGGGCAATTCTTTTTCTAGATTCTCTTGTGTCAATCCTGCTTTATTCGCAGCCGTAATCAATGCTCCCTCAGTTGGGGTTCCGACTAAGTTCCACCGTCCGTCTCGCCATTGGATGTGAGAATCATTGCACAGCAATCCCGCTTCTAAACATTCCCAAACAGCAACATGTCCATCTGCATTGAAATCAACAGGCTGCTCATTCATCAGGATTTCACCATCTGGGGCATAACCAATACCGCTGACGGTGTAGTGTTGTCCACCCGTATAAATATTTTGAACCGTCATCTGATTTTCGGTCAACGTGCCGGTTTTGTCAGAGCAGATAACGGTGGTACTTCCCAATGTTTCCACTGCGGGTAACTTACGAATAATTGCGTTACGTCGTGCCATCCGCGAAACCCCGATCGCCAACGTGACTGTGACAATTGCAGGTAATCCTTCCGGAATCGCGCTGACGACAAGAGCCACAGCTGCTTTGAAAACATCAATCCAAGATTCATTTTGTCCTAATCCGACTGCAAATGTCAGACCAGCCAAACTCAAGATGACGTAAAGCAGGGTTTTGCTAAATTTGTCAATATTTCGCGTCAGCGGTGTTTTCAGATTTGTGCTGCTTTCAATTAACTGCGAGATCCGGCCTGTTTCAGTGGCATCTGCGATCGCAACTACAATCCCTTCTCCCTGTCCAAAGGTGACGAAACTTCCTGTATAAGCCATATTACTGCGTTCGGCTAATGGTGTTTCGGCAGCCAACGATAAAGTTGCTTTCTCCACCGGAACAGATTCGCCTGTTAAAGCAGACTCGTCAACTTGTAACCCACGCACACTTAATAGCCGCAGATCCGCAGGTACTTTATTCCCAGATGCTAGCAGTACCAGATCGCCAACAACAAGTTCAGTGGAAGCCAGACGGGTTTTTTGACCATCCCGAATCACAGTTGCTTCGGTAGTCACAGCTTTGGATAAAGCAGCGATCGCACCTTCTGCTTTCGATTCTTGAATGTAGCTAATGATGACATTAATCAGGGTGACACCAAAAATTACTCCCGCATCTATCCAATCTCGCAGCAGCAGCGTAACTACTCCCGCCGTCAGCAAAATATATAGTAGTGGTTGATTAAATTGCTCTAAAAATTTTAGCCAAGGACTTTTGCCACCTTTAGTAGTTAGTTGATTTGCACCCATCTGTTGATGCCGCGTGGTAGCTTCTTTATGGGTCAAACCTGCTTCTGGATGACTGGCTAAGGTTTGCAGAACTTTTTGTTCCGCCAGAGTATGCCACTCATAGTTGAGTAAATCTTTTGTGGAATCAGCAAAAGTATTTGTTGCGATCGTATCTGCTGTCATCTCTATCTCCAAATTGAAGTAACCGTTAAACTAATTCGTAATTCGTAATTCGCAATTAAGAATCATCAGATAAACTAATTTGTAATGGGCTACGCCCCGCTACGCTAACGTAATTCGTAATTAAGAATCGTCAGATTTAATCTGAATTTTTATGTTTGAATTTGTACCTTTCATTTTTAAAATTGGTTTTATTACGAGAATCTTTTGCTAAGTTCATAAACATGCCACTCTCGCACACCCCAGTAACGGAGAATCGATTCTGCTTGCCATATTTCATCTGCTGTTCCCTCTACCTTCACCAAAAATTCTTCTTGAAAGGTACTTGGTTGAGAGAGTCTAGCTTGCCTTTCAGGAGCAAACCAACCTTGAAATGCACCATACACACTGCCAAAAATCGCACTCGCTCCACCCGCTAGCAGGGTACCCAGCACAGATTCAACAGCTAATGCCGGCCCAAAACCGGGAATAACTAATACGCCAAGTCCGGCTGTGAGTGCCAGGAAGCCCGCGGCTGTTCCTCCTGTAATTGCGCCTGCTTTAGCACCTTCGAGCGGAGTTATGGTATGTTTACCCGCATTAGCATCCTCGTGCAAATTTTCGTGTCCAGAGTCTAAAGCAAACACAGAAATTTTATGCATGGGAAAGTCAATCGCTGTGAGTTCATCAAGTACCTGAGTTGCAGCTTTCCGGGTAGAAATGATGCCCACTGCATTTTTAACTGGATGGAAATTCATAACAACATCTCCTATAAAAATTAAGTAAGTTGAAAACAAAGCTTGATTAATATCCAAATAGTAAAAAACTATAGTTTTGTAGTGCGATCTAGAGCCGTATTGGATCGGGTATTAGTTTTATGGCTTAGTTAGCTTAGTTTCGCTTATGTGCTTCTATTTCAGGATTACTGATAAATGTGAACGAAAAGTGAATAAGTCGTTTACCCTACTCATATTTCACTTTTGAATCACATTTATGCCTCAAGGTAAAAGACAACAGAATGTGAATGAAGTAATTGATTATTGGATTTGTATATGAGCTTTAAGAAGATTTTGGTGGCGATCGATGATTCACCTGCTACTGCAACAGTATTCACCAAAGCGCTTGAATTAGCCCAAAAAGACGCTGCTCAGTTAATGATTAGTCACACCATTGAGCTAGCAGTTTCTAGTCAAGCCACTATGAACTTAGTAGAACTGGAAATAGAAACAGAACAGGCACAGGGTTTACTGCGGTTTTACTATCAGAAAGCAAAAGCACAAGGTATTCTGGCAGAATTCAGTTATCAAACAGGAGATCCTGGGACTAACATCTGTGATTTAGCCCGAAGTTGGGGAGCAGATTTGATTGTGCTTGGTCGAAGAGGACTTAAAGGATTTGCCGAATTTTTAGCAGGAAGCGTGAGCAATCATGTCGTTCATCACGCTCCATGTTGCGTTCTGGTTGTTCAAGGTCAGTAGTTTTCTCACAGACTCTTTGCTGACTGAATATGAATCCGACAATACATCGGGTTATTGTTAGCAGGAACAACCGCTTTAATTCTGCTTTTTCTCTCAACTCACACCCATGAAAATATACACTGAAATCGAAATTCGGGCATCCGATAAGCAAGTCTGGAAACTACTCACTGATTTTGCTAGTTTTCCACATTGGAATTTGTTTATCCGTCAAATTAGTGGCTCACTGAGTGAAGGGTCACAGCTAACCGTTCATTTCCAGCCTCCGGGTAGAGATATTGTGACCTTTCGACCTACTGTTCTGACGGTAGAACCTAATCGCAAATTGCGCTGGTTAGGACATTTTTTGATCCCAGGTTTATTTGACGGGGAACATAGCTTTATCATTGAGCCATTAGCAAGTGATGTCTCCGACGGGCTACGCCCACGCGTTTTGTTCATTCAACAAGAATCTTTCCACGGCTTACTAGTACCTCTGTTAGCTCGTCGATTAAATATCGACGTTCGCCAAGGGTTTGAAGCCATGAACCAAACATTGAAAACTAAGGCAGAACGCATTGAACTAGGGACTGGGGATTGGGGACTCTAAAGATTTCGGATAAGTCTATTCCACAATCTCATAGCGGACTAACTTTCTAATATCCTCACGGGGTAGACCTAGTTCTTGGGCAATTGTCGCTTCTATTTGGCTGAATTTTATTGTTGGAAGTTCTAATTCAAGTCGCTTCAAGATGGGGTCTGCTGTTTCCACTTCTACCTGGGTCATTCTCTTAGTTCGGTTGACAGCGGCATTAATCAGCAACACATTGACTGATATCCGTGCTTCGAGTTGGGTATCTGACTGAAGTTTATTTTGCGTGGAATTGGGTCGGCTTAACTCTTGGGCAGCTAGGAAACTACAGCCAAACCAAAACGCAACCGCTACCAGTGGTAGAGGCAACCAAAACTCTAATCCCAGGCCTTGCAGCCAATTTTTACTAATACGCCACACACGACACCTACTTCTGATTTTGCTAGGCCACACTTGATATATATCCGAATAGGATAGACAATCCTCTCAAATGTGACTAATGAAAGACGTTGAAATTGCTTCAATGGATTATTCTAAACAAGCACAAATTTATAACGGTGATGAAAATCTTACTGGTGGAGGACGATCCAAAACAATTAATGCCACTGCACATGGTTCTCTCTCAGGCCGGACACAGCGTCGATGGTGTCAAGGATGGTGAAACCGCTCAATGGCTGTTGGCTGAAAAAGAATATGACCTGCTGATTTTGGATTGGATGTTACCTCGAATTAGTGGGGTGAGTTTGTGTCAACAGTATCGGGCGGTGGGAAAAACAGCTCCTATATTAATGATCACGGCAAAAGATACCACACCTGATAAAGTCATCGGCTTAGATGCAGGAGCAGATGATTACCTAGTCAAACCAATTGATATTATAGAGTTCATGGCGCGGGTGCGGGCATTGAGGAGGCGATCGCCCCTTTGGCAAGGAGACACCCTCTGCTTGGCAGACCTCGAACTTCATCTCGATAGACTAACTTTGGAGCGACAAGGGGCGATCGTCTCCCTTTCCACCCAAGAATTTCAGTTACTGGAGTATTTCATGCGTCATCCCCGACAAGTACTCACTCGTAACCAAATTGAGCAAGCCGTATGGGAGTGGGGTAGTGAACCAGAAAGCAATGCAATCACCGTTTTAGTTCGTAAACTTCGCCAACGTTTGCAAACATTAGCAGCAGGGGATTGGATTGAAACTGTCTATGGTATGGGCTATCGCCTCAACCCTCCAGAACCAACTTGAGATTTAATTTCAGAGTCTACAATCAAGTGGAATGCTACTCCGATCTAATTACATCTTGAATTCTGACTTCTGAATTCTGAATTCTTCTTATATTTGTGTTTAACCGCAGTCGTCGTAACTTAGCTCGTTGGTTTACCCTTTCGATGGGGTCTATTCTCGTTCTGTTTGCTGGGGTAATTTATAACATTGAGGTCAAAGACAAACTCAACGCATTAGATCAACTGGTTTATAAAAGAGCAGAGTTAATGGCAGCCAGTTCGCAGTATCGGCTGTATCAAGGAAAAAAACAAGTCGATCTGAGCAATATACCGCTATTGGGTAGTGGTTCTCACCCTGCTGACATTGAACTGGTCTATGTTCGTTGGTATGACCCGAATGGCAGACTCAAGCGGTTTTTTGGGACTCCACCTCTAGAGCAGTTACAAACATCATCTGGGTTTCTTACGATTAAGTCCGTCGATCCGTTCACACGTGAGGCGCTTTGGCTTCGTCAAGTTACGCTACCTGTTGAAGGAGGAAATTCGGTCATCGGCTATCTTCAAGTTGCTATTCCGCTGACAGAGACTCAAAAAGATCTCAGAGAATTTCAGTTAATGTTGACGCTGGCTGTACCTGTAGCACTGGGGTTAATTGGACTTACAGGTTGGGTACTCGGTGGCATAGCTATGCAACCTGTCCAGGAAGCCTATAACCAACTGCAACGCTTTACATCAGATGCTTCTCATGAATTGCGATCGCCCCTTTCTGCAATTTTGACCAATGCCCAAGTCGGGTTACTGATAGCGGCAGATTATCCCCAAATCCACCCTTCAGTGCAGAACATCATCGATAGCGCCAAGTCGATGAGTAACTTGGTCAATAATCTACTGCTGTTGGCTCGACATCAGGGACAATTGACTCCTGAATCTCTCAAAAAGGTTAATCTTAATAGTTTGTTAGAGAATTTAGCCGTTCACTATACTAATGTTGCTGCTAAAGCGTCCATCGAGTTGATCGGCAACTTCCCAGAACAACCCATTAACTTGTGGGCTGACCGTGATTTGCTGCGCCTAGCTGTGGAAAACTTGCTCGATAATGCTTGCAAATACACTCCATCTGGTGGAACGGTATGGTTACGCTTAGAACCTCACTCAGATCGGGCAGTGATTCAGGTAATCGATACCGGGATTGGAATTCCAGGGGCAGATTTACCTTACATTTTCGATCGCTTTTATCGGGTTGACACAGAACGGGCACGAGAAAGCGGCGGATTTGGGTTAGGATTAGCGATCGCTCAACAAATTGTCCAGGCTCACGGCGGTCACATCCATGTAATGAGTTATGAGGGTAAAGGCTCGACGTTCCAAATCAAATTACCGTTATTGAATTTTGCTTTTTGAACAAAAGATGTTTCGCGCAGTCCCCACCTAAAAATACTATAAAAATATCTACATTTTAGGTGGGGTAAGCTACACATGTATAAAGCGTAGCAACAACTATTCCGGTTTTTCTTGATTCTGTACATATTCGATTAGCCGTGACAGTGGTGCTTGTGCGCCAACACTGATAATTGCGTAAGAACTAGACCAAAACTGTGGTTTAGTTCCCCAGTAAAATTTAGACAAATGATCGCTATACTCAGAGCGCAATCGACGCGATGTAACTGTTTTAATATTATTCACTAATTTTGATAGGTCAACAGACGGGTGAGTTTCGAGCAGTGTGTGGATACGATCAGCCTCTCCACCAAATTCGATTAACTCACACTCCCACTTATTTAAAAGCTCTTTGATAATGATATTTATCCTATCCAACATCTCAGCAGTTAGAGACGTTCTCCGAAATTTAGTTACTAGAACCAAGTGGTAAATAAGTCTGAATGCACTGTTACTGCGGGTTTTTAATGCCTGTTTGTTTTCCATTAACTAACCTTTATAACTAAATTGAAAACTATAAATAGTATCTGATACTATAATCTAAGTCAAGGTCGAGGCTAAATTCATGAGTAAGAAAAAAACTAAGCGGCATAAACCTAAAAAGCCACTAGAACTAATTAGAACTGAAGTTTGGGATTTGGTAACTCTGAAATCTGAGAAAGAACAAATGCTTTTAACGATTGAGGAGTATCGTAAATACCTTTTACCATTGGTAATAATAGTAAATGCTCAATGGCTTAACCTATCCGATCTAACTGCAAAAGATAGGGTAAATGCTGTTGAGAAAATGATTCATAAAACAGCAGATAACCCCAACCCAAAGCATAAATATTTTCAATCAATCATTAAAACTCATCCATCGCATCGCAAGTTTCCCAGTTATTTAAGACGGGCTGCAATTGCGGATGCAATGGGGATTGTCTCAAGTTTTCAAACTCGTTATAGAGAGTGGCAGAGTGGAGTTAGAGCTAGAAAGGATGCGAAGCCACCACGCTTAACTACTTTTGTTCATACCTACCCAGCATTGTACAAAGGTCAACAGATTCGCTACAACCTAAATTATCAAAGCTGTGATATTAAGGTTTGGAGTGGGACTGACTGGGTATGGCTTAGTGGAATTAAGGTAAAACGTCATGGACTTAATCGGCATTTAACAGATGGTAATGAAATCTGTTCACCTGCATTAGTAGTAAACAAAAATAAATGCCAACTATCAATGCCAGTAAAAATTGAGAAAAAAAACCTTGAGGATTCTGATTATGTAGTGAGTGTTGACCTGGGTATTAACAACGCAGCCACCTGCGCGGTAGTAGGAAAGGACGGTACTGTAAAGGCACGGAAATTTATTAATTCGGCTAGAGACATAGACCGTCGTAATCAACGCCGAATGATGATTGCCAGAAAGTCTAGGCAGACTCAAAATATTACGAAGACTAAACGCGAAAAAGGTTTCTGCAAGGGACTTTACCGCAAGTCTTCGCACATAAACTTAGAAATCTCCCGCAAAGTAGCAACTTGTATTGTTGAGTTCGCTCATAGTCAAAGCGTCAAAGTAATTGTGATTGAGAGCTTGGCTGGCTGGAAGGCGAAAGCTGGTAAGAAAGGATCTCTCTTAAAACAGAAATTTCATCTGTGGTGTCACGCCAAGATCGTTGAGATAATCACAGATAGATGGGCTGAGTTAGGGGGACAAGTTCAAGCTATTAATCCTAAATATACCAGTGCTTACGCTTTTGACGGAAGCGGTAAAGTTAAGCGAAATAAAAATAATTATTCTCTCGCCGTTTTCAAAAGCGGTAAACAATATAACTGTGATTTGTCTGCATCCTACAATATAGGTGCTAGATATTGGTATTGCCTAATTCAAGGTGATAAAACCTTTTCTAGAGTGTTCGTAAGCAAAAGTTCTAACGACACACTGAGGACGCCAGTAACTCTGGGAACGCTGCGTAGTCTAAAAGCTGCATAGCGCACGAATCCCCATCTATAATCTCTGATTTAGATGGGGTGCGTTCAATTGCTATTACTTTATAAAGTAGTAATGATTTGGCAAAGATTCAGTAATGCTACTGTTGTCAGTGAAGATTCGTCGTAGAATCAAAGACACTTCAGAGTTGATATTCTCCACTAATGAATCGCTTTTCTCAAAAAAATACGGGTTTTTACGGTAGCACTTCACAACAGATTGAGATGAACCAGGTATCTGGTTGCAAGCAACTACTTCGCGATCGCTATAAAATACTTCAAGTTCTGGGTAGAGGTGGTTTTGGTATCACGTTTTTAGCCAAAAATGCCCTATTACCAGCGAATCCCTTCTGTGTCATCAAACAGCTATCGCCAAAAGTGACTAGTCCTCAAAGCTGGCAAAGGGCATGTACGCGCTTTGAAAAAGAAGCACAAACCTTGGCTCTACTTGGTAGCCATTCTCAAATTCCCATGTTATTGGACTACTTTCAAGTAAATAGGGAGTTTTATTTAGTTCAAGAATACATACCCGGTTTGACTTTGGCACGAGAAGTGCGGCGAACTGGACCTAAAAGTGAAGCTTCAGTTAAACAATTTTTACAGGAATTCTTGCCAGTATTACAGTATCTTCATAAAAATGGTGTGATTCATCGGGATATTAAGCCCCAAAATTTATTGCGGCGTGAACATGACAAACGAATAGTACTAATCGATTTTGGTGCAGTGAAAGAACAATTAATTGATGCTTGTGAAAACTCAATTAATTTATCTGCAAAGACCAGTTTTGTTGGGACTATGGGATTTGCACCACCAGAACAGTTTTCTTTACGTCCAGTTTATGCCAGTGATATTTATGCGCTCGGTGTTACTTGTATTTATATGTTGACTGGCAAAAGTCCTTCAGAATTTGACCAAGATCCGATTACTGGTGAAATTTCTTGGCAAAAAGAGGTAAACATCAGCGAAGATTTTGCTCAGGTTTTAGGAAAAATGGTGAAATTTTCTTTACACGATCGCTTTAAAACTACGGATGAAGTCATAAAAGCTTTAGGTAAGGAAAACTTTTTGCCTAACTTCGCAAGCTGCCTAACCAACCAAACATTGAAAAAGAAAAGTATTACACATCACGAAATTACAAATTGCGAAATTACAGATTGCCAAGTTAAACATCCCCAAATTACACAACAGGAAAATTCTGATGTCTACGTCCCACCTGTAGTCAGAACTGCTACCGCCATTCGCAGATGGAGAGCAAGACAAAATTAACAATTCAAAATTCACGCATTCACGCATTCAAAATTAAAGACAGTTGGAGTTGGGGATTTAAACCCCAACTCAACTGATACTAAGTGTTTTGGTTGGGGTCTTAAACCCTTGATGTTACGATAAACAAGGTCTCACAGTTGAGTTAAGCAAGTATAAAATGAATAATTCATCATGGAAAATAGAAAATATCAAAAACAAAGTTAGTAAGTATTTTGACTACATTCGAGAGCAGCAATAATTAACAAATAAGGGTTAGTCTTTAATACTTAGTCACTTATTGGTTGCGAATATACAAGAGAAAGTACTAAAGCTAATAGTTCCAAATTTTTTTTTATTCAGATTATTATATAATCGGAAGAATAATTAATCCTATGGCTCTCGTAGTTTTCCACAAATCAGGAAGACTGACTAAGCTAATGCGCTTGAAAATAGCATAAATTTGTATTGGGCATGGGGCATTGGTTAATCACAAATGACAAATGACAAATGACTAATAACTAAATGACTAAATATGTTATTTCAATGCGCTACAGCTTACTATTTACAAACGCTAACCATATAAGTAATTCCCCAATCCCGAAAACAGGGTTTTTCTACCACAAGTCAGCGAGAGTCAATTCTTTTAAGGGTAAATACGGGGCAAGCTTAGCTGAAGTTGTCATGCAGTCGCGCCTGTCAGATCATGATCTGCTGCTTAAATCCCGATTGCCCAAACCCCCTGAATCCCAATGGAAAGAAGTTTTGCCAAAGTTGTGGCACCCCCTTGGTGTCGCTTTTGAGAAATCGCTTCCGTGTTATCCGAGTCCTTTCAGATGAGGGGGGATTTGGCAGAACTTATCTATCAGAAGACATAGATAAACTCAATGAACGCTGTGTTGTCAAGCAATTAGCTCCAAAATTCCAAGGAACTTGGTCGCAAAAAAAGGCGATGGAGTTGTTTGCCCAAGAAGCACAGCGACTACAAGAACTCGGAGAACATCCGCAAATTCCGACTTTGTTGGCTTACTTTGAGCAAGATGGCTGCTTGTATTTAGTGCAGCAGTTTATCAATGGGGAAAATTTGTTAAAGGAGTTGCAACAGCGCAAGAAGGGGTATACTGCTAGGGAAATTCAAGCTATTTTGCTGGATTTATTGCCTGTACTCAAGTTTATCCACGATCGCAATGTCATTCATCGAGATCTCAAGCCAGAAAATATTATCCGGCATAAAAGCGATGGACGATTAAGCTTGATTGATTTTGGCTCCTCAAAGCAATTCACAGCCAAAGTTCAAAATAAATCTGGCACATCCATTGGTTCGCATGGTTATTCTCCCCTAGAACAAATTAGAGATGGCAAAGCTTTCGCTGCGAGTGATTTGTTCGGTTTAGGGGCTACCTGCTTTCACCTGTTAACGGGAACTTCTCCCTTTCAATTGTGGATGGAATGTGGGTATGCCTGGGTGAGTAATTGGCGGCAATATTTACGGACTCCATTAAATGCTGAATTGGATTTGGTAATCGACAAACTTTTGAAAAAAGACATCCAACAACGTTACCAGTCAGTTGATGAAGTCCTCAGAGACTTGGTGCAAAAACAACCACTGGCATTGCCACCAGCCGGCAAATCAAGTGGTACAATCCCGGTAACTAAAGCATCACATTTACCAAAAAGTTATAGCTTACTGAGAATTTTAATCTTGGTAAGTGCTTTTATTATGTTGTTTGGATTCGGCGAATCTTGGTATAAACATTTCCGCCAGATTCAAACTAGTTTGTCTTCTCGGCTAATTCAGAATAATCCGAGCAAAAATAACCCGCTTCTCGGTCAACCGCCAACAATTACCTTGGGCAAAGTTTCCTTAGTTAACTCCTTCCAAGGACACGAAAACTCAGTTTTATCCGTTGCCATTAGCCCCGATGGCAAAACCATCGTCAGCAGTGGCGACGATGCCTACGGCGGGCTACGCCTACGCAAAATTAAACTTTGGAATCTAGCAACAGGAAAACAAATTTCTTCACTCAACACCTATTCTGGGCAAGTGAATGTCGTAGTTATTAGCCCAGATGGCAAAACTTTGGTGAGTGGTAATGATGACAGCACCATCAAAATCTGGAATCTGGTAACAGGAAGGCAAATTCGCACTCTTACAGGGCATTCCGACTCAGTTCATACCCTAGCCATTAGTGCTGATAGCCAGACCCTAATTAGCGGTAGTGATGACAACACCATCAAAATCTGGGATTTAGCAACTGGAGAGCAAATTAAGACACTGAGAGGGCATACATTTTGGGTGCGATCGGTAGCCATCAGCCCTAATGGCGTGATTCTTGCCAGTGGCAGTTTTGACAAGACCATCAAAATCTGGAATCTGGCAAAAGGATACTCCATCCGCACACTAGCGGGAAATTCTCAAACAGTAACCAACGTCGCCATTAGCCCAGATGGTAAAACTTTAGCCACTGCTAGCCGCGATGTCTACGACGGGCTACGCCTACGCACCATCAAACTTTGGAATATCACCACCGGAAAAGAAATTCGCACACTGGTGGGGCATGATAACACAGTCACAACCCTAGCCTTCAGTGCCGATGGTCGAATTCTTGCTAGTGGTAGCCGCGATCGCACCATTAAACTCTGGAATATCGCCACAGGAGAAGAAATTCTCACATTGGCTGCCCACACCAACACTGTCACATCTGTTACCTTCAGCCCTGATAGCAAAACCCTTGTCAGCGGTAGCGATGACAATACTATTAAGATTTGGCGGTTGGTTGAGTGAAGGGGGATGAGGGGGATGAGGGGGATGAGGGGGATGGGGGAGAGTTAGGGACTTCCAAGGAAAAAAATATTCCATCCCTGCTGGACGCTTTGCGAACGTAGGGTAGCACAGCTGTGCTACCCGAAAAATGTAGAAATAATTTGGGATAATTTATTTTCTGGAAGTCCCTTAGAGCAATTTGCAGTTTACGGTAGCACAGCTGTGCTACCGTACAATAGTTTAATTTTCAAAGGGTGTATTCCATTCAATTGAAAACCGCTGTAGAATTTGATTCGTCCATTTCAGATACTCATTAATCCACCTCAAATACTCATTAATCCACCTCAAATACTCATTAATCCACCTCAAACCACTCCCTATCCCCCCATCTCCCCATCTCCCCACTCCTCACTCCTCACCGATCGCATTGAATGAAACTACCAAAGCTGTTTTTCACTTGGCAGCAATTATTTGGAGAAGCACGTACCCGAATTTTGTTCTGGTATTTGCTGATTTTGGCGATCGCATTTCTCATTGCTATTCCGGCTTTTCGCTATCATCTCTACCAGCGCATTGATGAACGCGTTCGTCAAGATATGTTGGAAGATATGGCGGCTTTTAATGGGTTGATTAAAGGTGAAACCTTCGCTCCAGATGAGGATCTGAGTGAGGATGACCCAGAAAATATAGCGATCGGACCAGAACAATTAAAATGGTTGCTCGACGGCAAAAAACAAATTGCTCCTCCAGCTTCCAAAGAAGATTTAATTAAGCTTTTCAGAGCTTATCTGTTATATCGATTACCAGAGGATGACTCTTACTTCATCACCTTTGTTGATGGTAAATTTTATAAATCTAGTCCGAGAGCGCGTCCTAAACCGCTTGCCAAGGAATCACCACTGATGCAGCGGTGGGCAAAACAAACCAAACCAGAGCAGGGAGAAAAAGAATTTTCTGACCCGGATGTTAGTAAGATTCTTTACATGGTGGAACCCATTAAAATTAATGGACAAATCCACGGTGTTTTTGTGGTTGCCCATAATACAACTGGTCAGCGGGGAGAGACTTTAGAAGCAGTTTCCGTAATTATTGAAGTTTCTAGTTTAGTGTTTGTGGTGTCGTTAATTCTGGCTTGGTTTGCGGCGGGAGGGGTGCTAGCTCCTCTACGAACAATTACCAGCACCGCCCACGCAATTAGTGAGTCAGATTTAACTCAGCGTTTACCTGTACAAGGTAAGGGAGAACTGGCAAAACTAGCAACAACATTCAACGAAATGATGGACAGACTAGAGTCAGCTTTTGCCACCCAGCGGGAATTTGTCAACGATGCTGGGCATGAAATTCGGACTCCCATTACCATCATCCGCGGACATCTCGAACTGATGGGAAATGACCCCCAAGAGCAACAAGAAACCTTGGCACTGGTGATGGGAGAACTAGACCGGATGAGCCGTCTAGTGGATGATATGATTTTGTTGGCAAAGGCAGAACGCTTAGATTTTTTGCAGTTGGCAACGGTGAATGTGGCAGAGTTGACCCAAGAGTTATTTGTCAAAGCTCAGGCATTAGGAGAGCGTGACTGGCAAATAGATGCCGTGGCCAAAGGTCAAATTATAGTCGATCGCCAAAGAATTACTGAGGCGATCATGAATTTAGCGCAAAATGCGACTCAGCACACGATAAAGAGTGATACTATTTCCATAGGTTCTGCGATCGCCAAAGGAAAAGTACGTTTCTGGGTACGCGATACAGGCGAAGGCATTCCCCTTGTAGATCACAAACGAATTTTTGAACGTTTTGCTCGGATTTCTAAAAGTCGTCGTCGTTCTGAGGGCGCTGGATTGGGGCTGTCAATTGTGCGAGCGATCGCTGAGGCACACGACGGACAAGTATTGCTGCGGAGTCAGCTAGGAAAAGGTTCGATGTTTACCATCGTTTTACCCCTCGATCCTCTGAAAATATAAAATCAGAATTCAGAATTCAGAATTCAGGAGTCAGAAGTCAGAATTCAGAAGTCAGAAGTCAGAACTCCCTCATCTCCCTCATCTCCCTCATCTCCCTCATCTCCCCAGTTCCCAGTCCCCAATCCCCACTATGCCTCACATTCTCATCGCTGAAGATGAACCGCGGATTGCTTCATTTATTGAAAAAGGATTGCGATCGCAAGGATTTACAACCACAACAGTTGCCGATGGACTGTATGTGGTGGATGTTGTACACAGTGGGGCTTTTGATTTACTAATTTTGGATCTGGGATTGCCAGGAAAAGATGGATTTCAGGTATTGGAAGAACTGCGCGGACAGGGAGAAGATTTGCCTGTAGTTATTCTCTCGGCTCGGAGTGACATTCATGATAAAGTCGCAGGGTTAGAAGGAGGTGCAGATGATTATGTCACCAAACCTTTTCGATTTGAAGAACTTCTGGCACGGGTAAAGTTGCGTTTGCGAACTGCTAAACCGGTGAGAGATGCCCAAGAGTTTATGCTCACAGCGGGTAATGTGGTACTTGATTTGCGGACTCGACAAGTGAAAGTAGGCGATCGCTTTGTAGAATTACCTGCTCGTGAATTTACAATGGCAGAAATGTTTTGCCGTCATCCCGGACAAGTTATTAGTCGAGAACAACTCTTAGATTACGTTTGGGGTTATGACTATAATCCAGGTTCTAATATTGTCGATGTCTATGTTGGTTACCTCCGCAAGAAACTAGGCAGCGATATCATTGAAACAGTTAGAGGGATGGGTTATCGCTTGCGGATATAATACGAAGAATTCAGAATTTCGTAATCTTTATAGTAGGGGATTCGATTAAGTTAATATTAAAGTGCCATGCCTACAGAAATATTTCAAAATAAGCTGGATTTTGATGTCATAAAAGTATTTTTTCAAAAATAAAATCGGATAACTAAGATTCTTATTTCTAAACCTACAGATAGACAATTATGCGTTGAGAGGAAAGACCAAATATGAATTATTTGAAAAACCACATCTGTCGTAGGGGCACAGCAATGCTGTGCCCCTACAGCGCAGGTCTATCTACCATCAAAGAATGATTAATAAAAGCCTAAAACGACCTCTGCATGATAAATGGATACGATGATTAACTCAAGTTGCTAGTAATAGTTGTGGATGGTTGGAGAATTTCGTAGACAGAGACAGACGCTACCCATTATTATCATCACAGCCCGTAAAGAGGATCGTAAAGGAGCGATCGCGTTTAATAATGGGGCAAATGAGTAGATCGCCAAGCTATTTCGCTTCAGTGATTTGGTGGAACGGATTCAAACCCATTTAAGTCGTGATTGAGTATGAAACAGCACAAGAACTTCGATAAACTGGCTTGTGGGTGGTCAAGTAGTCGCGTCCAACCATCAAACAACTCTGGGTATTGGTTCAGTCATCTGAAAGTTGGTCAAAAAATAGGTGTTGGATATGCACTGCTTGTAAGCATCGCTGTGCTGGGAACTACTATGGGTTTTTTGATTGCAGATCGTTACAAGCAGAAGGCGCACAAACGAGAGGAAGCAGCATTTGAAGAATTATATCAGGCATCTCAATTGAAAACGAGTGTGTTTTATGTACGCACCACTCAACATCAATTGATTCTCTACATGGATAGACCAAAACTATGGAAAAAAAATTATACTCAATTATTGGAGTATGTTGCCCAAGCCCGACAACTTTGGTCTGAATTAACGGCGAATTACAGCATTCAGAAGCCTACTAAATATGATGCTATAAATGAGCAAAAAGCATTCTACCTTTTGTTGCAGAACTATAAAGGTTTTAGTGCTTATTTACAGCGAACCGAAGCTTTTTTTCAGGATAATAATCCCAATAAATTATCACCAGATGAAATTAAGATAGCCCAAGCTCAACTATTCAATTTCATGCATGGTTCTCCAGTGTTTTTGATGGATGACTTTCTTGATGACATCACAAACCTTGTGGAAGTTACAGGCAAAGAGTATGAGCAAGCAAAACAGGAACTACAAACGGCGGAAAAATTACGCTTATATATTATCATCGGTAGTTTGTCACTATCAATTGCGATCGCCACATTACTAGCAATTTACACCAGTCGCGCCATTGCCCGTCCTATTCAAGCAGTTACCCATATTGCCCAACAGGTTACCGAAGAATCTAACTTCGATTTACAAGCACCCGTCACAACTAATGATGAAGTTGGCATCTTAGCGACTTCTCTCAATCGTCTTATCCAGGAAGTTCAGCAACTCATCAAAGCCCAAAAGGATGCTAACGAACAGCTAGAAGTATACAGCCAGGTGCTAGAAAAGAAGGTACGCGAACGGACGCAGGAGTTAGATGAGAAGAATCGCTGTTTAGAATTGGCGTTAGAAGAATTACGTTCCACCCAAGCAAATCTCGTGCAAAATGAGTGCGGGGAGTAGGAGGAATACCAATACTGCTCGGTTAAGCATTTTTAACTCGGAATTGGGTTTGGGGAAAAGGTTAAAGGGTAAAGGTTAAAGGTTTTTTCTTTCCCCTTTCCCCTTCCCCTTTTCCCCTTAACCGACAAGTATTGGGAGGAATACGCTTGTTACAAAAAACTAGGGAATTTGGGCGATCGCATTTTCAGACTAAGTTAGGAGAGCGATCGCATGAGTGGCAATGGTTGCAAAATTGCGATCGCCTAACTTCATTTAAGTAAGTATTGCCCTATCAAATTTTCCATCCCCGTGAGGGGAAAGAGATTTAAAACTAAGAGATTTTCGCTAATCATTGCGAAAGTTTCAGCATTGTTTCCATACCGTTTCGGGGCAATGCGATCGGAAAGTAAATGCTGCTTTGCCGACAAACGCTAAAGCTCAAGAAGTTTCCATCCCCTTTCGGGGCGATGCGATCGTAAAGTGTTCAATAGTTTAGAAATTTTGGATGAAAGGATAATGACGTTTCCATCCCCTTTCGGGGCGATGTGATCGTAAAGCCGACAGTTTGCTATACCCATTGCAGAAGGACAACAAGTTTCCATCCCCTTTCGGGGCGATGCGATCGTAAAGCTTCAAAGAGATGGTGAACTTGCCTCAAAAGAGCGTTTCCATCCCCTTTCGGGGCGATGTGATCGTAAAGCTTCAAAGAGATGGTGAACTTGCCTCAAAAGAGCGTTTCCATCCCCTTTCGGGGCGATGTGATCGTAAAGTTTTGCGAACATAAATGAAGTCGGCATGGCTTTTATCGTTTCCATCCCCTTTCGGGGCGATGTGATCGTAAAGCCTGGACACATGCTGTTTGAATTGTGTAATCATGAAGTTTCCATCCCCTTTCGGGGCGATGTGATCGTAAAGAGTTCACTTTTGGAAGCCTTGCCAGGAGCGGGTTTGAGACCCCCTAATCGACACCACTTTTTTTAGTGTCAATAACTCCCAAAATATTGTCAATAACCGATGCATTTTACAGCTTGAAAGCCTTGCTGTGTAAGCAATCGACACCAGTCAACGAAGTTATTAGGTTTTCAAGGTTCGGGCGAGTGGTGTCGATGAACGACATACGTTGTTTCCAAACTAAAACTTTTTCGCCTTTTTTGTCAAATCTATTACACAATTGTTACAAAATACTAGAAAATTTGGGCGATCGCATTTCCACGCCCAGAATTTACCTATACTGCCACTAGTCACATCTTGCACCTAGCCCTAGCGATTAGAAATCGCGGCTATACAAACTCTCGTCCGCCTGGGCGGACTAACGGCAAATCAAGGTTTTTAAGCCGCGTAGGCGGGTTTTGCCTGTGTAGCCGCGACTTCCAGTGCAAGAGTGCAAGATATGAGACTACGCAATCGCAATTGAAGAAGAATGCAGAAGTCAGAATTTTTCTTCAATTTTGACAAAGAATGATGAGAATTTTCTCATAGAAGTTTCATAAAAGACTCATATAACCTTGGGAAGGTACTTAATGAGTACGGCAACCATTCACTGAATAACTTAGGGACATTTAACCATGAGACTGATGGTATATTCTCACGATGGCTTCGGTCTCGGTAATATTCGCAGAATGCTTTTAATCTGTACTCACTTGCTAGATTCAATTGAAAAACTTTCAATTTTAGTAGTTTCTGGTTCGCCGGTGCTGCACAGTTTTCGTTTGCCAAAAAGACTGGATTATATTAAGTTACCCTGCTTAAATCGGGGCACATCTGGTGAAATATCTGTCAAGTATCTGGGGATAGAAATTGATGAAACAGTGAAATTGCGCTCAGATTTAATTTTATCTGCGATCGCTAATTTTAAACCCGATGTATTTCTAGTAGATAAAAAGCCCTATGGTATTCGCAATGAATTAAAACCGGCCGTTGAATATCTCAAAGCCAAATTACCAGAAACTCCGCTAATTTTAATACTGCGGGACATTTTAGATTGTCCAGATGCGATTATCCAAGAATGGCAAAAGTACAGTTACTACGAAGCGATTGAGAAATTTTACCACCGGGTGCTTGTTGTTGGGACTCCGGAAATTTTTGACATCCGTCAAGAATATCAACTACCGTCAATGGTTGCCCAAAAGGTACAATTTTGTGGCTATATCCGTCAACAACTGGGGCGTAAAAGTCCAAATCTTATTCGCAGTGAGTTACAACTTGGCAAAGAAGAACAACTCATTTTAATTACGCCTGGTGGTGGCGAAGATGGTTACAGTTTAATTGACACCTATCTTTCGAGTTTGGCATTATTGCCTACATATTATAAACTGCGAAGTCTAATTATATGTGGCCCCGAAATGCCACTAGAACATCAAGCAGCACTAAAACAAAAAGCAGCTGCATATCCCCAGGTACAGATAAGCGAGTTTACCGATGATTTGATGAGTTACATCGCCGCCGCAGATGCAGTAGTAGCAATGGGTGGTTACAACACAACTTGTGAAATTCTTTCAGCGGGTAAGCCAGCAGTCATAGTGCCCAGAATTAAGCCATCGCAAGAACAGTGCATTCGGGCAGAACACTTAGCAATACTGGGTGTTTTGGCGGCTATTCATCCAAACGATCTGACTCCAGATATATTACTGCGATCGCTGTTACAAAAACTGCATACTCCCCAGATTTCCGTTCCAGAAATTAATCTCAATGCCTTACCCCAAATTACTGAATACATCTCCACCCTACTTGCTGCAAAAAAACAGCTTGATTTTATGTTGCTATCAACCAACAAGAAAATTACTTAGTCCGACGATAAATTTAAGTCAAAATAACTACTAAATCATCTTTGATTTTGCCTTTTAAACTTTGTTTTTTGTGAATGCAAACTTATGCCAATCTTAAGAATCATTGCGACTGATAGAGTAATCAAAACAATTATCAGTAATTATTTGATAATCCAAAAACCAAAATCAAAAATTGTATTACAGGGGTAACATAGTCATGAAACGTCTTATGTTCTACTGCCAACATATTTTAGGTATGGGGCATCTGGTTCGCAGCAGGGAAATTGTGCGCGGTTTAACCAAAGACTTTCAAATTTGTTTTATTAATGGCGGTGAAATCATCCAAGGATTTGAAATTCCTCCTGGTGTGGAAGTCATCAACCTACCTGCAATTAAAACTGATGCTGAATTTACAGAACTGCAAGTAGTGAATGATGCATTTAGCCTTAACGAAGTCAAAGAAATCAGAAAAAATAAACTTTTGGAAATCTTTAACGAATTCCAGCCTGATATTTTAATGATTGAATTATTTCCTTTTGGCAGAAAACGCTTTTCTTTTGAATTAATTCCCTTACTAGAATTGGCGAAGTCAAATAAGAATTCCACAAAAATCATTTCTAGTCTGCGAGATATTGTAGTTACTAAACAAGAGAAACAGGCAAAGCACGAGGAGAAAGTCTGTAACTTAATCAACAAATATTTTGATATGTTGTTGGTTCATAGTGACCCTAATTTTGTCCCCCTAGAAGAAACTTTTTCTAGAGTGAATGACCTCAAATGTGAACTGTATTACACCGGATATGTAGTACAAGAACCACCAAATAATCCTACTTTCACTGATGAAGACCGAGAAATTATTAAATCGGACAAACCTCTGATTGTAGCCAGCGTAGGAGGTGGCAGATTTGGTCATGAATTACTTGATTGTGTAGTGAGAACAGCACCTTTGTTAGAGAACAGATTGCCACACAATATCCAGGTTTTCACCGGCCCATTCATCCCAGATTCAAAGTTTAATCAACTGCAAGCACTCGCACGAGATAGCAAAAATATCCACATTCGACGCTATACTCCTTACTTGCTAAATTATATGAAAAAAGCAGAACTCTCGATAAATATGTCTGGCTATAACACCACAATGAATATTTTAACCACAGGTGTACGAGCGATGATTCTTCCCTTTACAGGTAACGAAGATCGAGAACAAACTATGAGAGCCGAAAAACTCAGTGATTTAGGAATCATCAAACTTCTCAGTCCTCATGAATTGCAACCCGATTACTTGGCTATAAAAATTATCAATTACCTCAAGGAGAAACCTAATAAAATTAGTGTCGATTTCGCCGGAGTTGAAACAACTGCAAACCTGTTGAAGAAGAATTCAGAAGTCAGAAGTCAGAATTCTGAATCGATTCGTGGCGGATACCGTGTGGGAAGCAAGCTACAGAAGCGCCACTAATTGGTTTGCATCAAATTTATTATTTGCTGGGGGTTTTAGAGGTTGTTTGAAAAGTGGTAGGCTGTATTTTTGCAGTTATCGATCCCCCCTAGCCCCCCTTAAAAAGGGGGGAAACGGAAATCAAAGTCCCCCTTTTTAAGGGTAATTGAGGGAGATATGAAAGTATTTGATACATCACCAATGACTTTTCAAACATCATCTGAAAGCCATTTCTTCAGACGTTCGCAGACTCATTATCCGCAACTCGTTACAGCTATTTTCAGATAAATAGACCATGCGGTAAGGGCACAGCATTGCTGTGCCCCTACGACAGATGTGGTTTAAATACATGAAAACTGCTGTAAATTCTGAATTCTGACTCCTCTTTCGATAAATTCACATAAAAATCATGGATAAAACTAAAATTTGCATTACGACACTTGAATATCCCCCTGATATTGGCGGGGTTGGTGAATCAGTGCATCGCATTGCTCAGATGCTAATTCACAGCGGTTATGAAGTTCACGTTGCAATTTTTCGCTCGAAACAACGCTTGGTTTCTGATGGAACTCGCAGACGCCCAAGTTGCACAACAACGCTTGAGGATGGCGTATTTGTGCATCGCATTCAGTCAGCGGTTCGCAATAATGTCACGGAAGTCCAAGACTTTTTTAGCGAAATTTATTTACAACTCAAATATCTACATCAAAAGCATAGCTTTAATTTGTTTCACGCTTTTTTTCTCAATGAAACAGGTTATGTAACAACACTTTTAGCCAAAGAAAATGATATCCCGGTAATCAATAGCGTTCGCGGTAACGATTTGCATAAGCATATTTTTCATCCTAAGAATCATGCTCAAATAGCATGGATTTTAGAGAATTCTGATTGGGTGACATTTGTTAGTCGTGACTTGCTCAAAAGAGCTAGTGTCATCACTCCAAGTGTAAAGTTAAAATCATCAGCTTTTTGGAATTCCATTGCACCCATCAACTTTGAGCAACTCCCCACTTCATCTTTAGTTAAAGAATTGCCAGGTATTGTTATCGGTTCGTCGGGTAGGTTTCGAGACAAAAAGGGAATTGAATTTCTCCTCGATGCCTGTGCCGAGTTGGGTAAAGAGATAGATTTAACGCTTTTATTAATAGGTGATTTTATTGAAAAAGAGCGAGAATATTGGCAGCAACAAGTACAGCAAAGTGAAATCGGCCATCGCTTGCGTATCACTGGAATTACTAGCCGCCAAGAAGCTTTAGCTTATCTGCCACATCTGGATATTTTTGCAATTCCTTCGGTGCATGACGGTTGCCCGAATACTCTGTTGGAAGCGATGTCAGCAAGTCGAGCGATAATTGGTAGTCGTGTAGATGCGATCGCTGAAATTATAGAACACGGCGTAGACGGTTTGCTAGTCAACCCCGGCAATACAGAAGAATTAACTGCCGCACTGCGACATTTAGCAACTCAACCGCAACTGCGGCAAAAGTTGGGCGCAGCAGCCAAGATTAAAGTAACTCAACAGCTTGCGCCATCAGTAGAATACCAAAACTGGATGAGTGTTTACCAACAGACCTCTTGCATAAATATTTTTTTGTCTCACGCAGAGGCGCAGAGGCGCAGAGAAGAGAACGCAAAGAAAGACTTGTGCAAGAAGTCTATTGATTAGCCCAACTTGATTTTAGACCTGCACCTTTGATGCATTGCCCTGCACCTTTGATGCATCGCCCTGCACCTTTGATGCATTGGCTTGCACCTTTGTTGCATCGCCCTGCACCTTTGATGCATCGCCCTGCACGTTTGATGCATTGACATGCGCCTTTGTTGCATCGACTTGAAAATTTACAGCAGTAGGCAGCAACTCTAAATTTTAACTATGAACAAACCACAAATCACTATAATTGTTTCCCAGCGTGAGCGATTCAGTTACACCCGCGAATCGTTAGAAAGCATTTACCAATACACTCAACTACCTTTTTCTCTAATTTATGTAGACGGCGGTTCGCCCCGACATATCCACCGCTACCTCAAACAACAAGCCCAAGAAAAAGGATTCCAATTAATCCGCACAGAACATTACCTTTCACCCAACCAAGCCCGTAACCTGGGTTTACAACAAGTTGATAGCGAGTATTTAGTATTTATTGACAACGATGTAATTGTCAGCCCAGGTTGGCTAGACTCGTTACTGGAATGTGTCCAAGAAACAACAGCTACTGTAGTGTGTCCGCTGACTTGTATTGGCAAACCTTTGGGGGAAACTGTACATCTAGCGGGTGGCGAAGCTCATATTGTTGTGGAAGCAAAGGAGACTAAAGTTAAGCGACGCGTACATGAAAAACATTACTTTGTTAATCGGAAAGTTGCTGAGGTACGGGATGAACTTCACCGCCAACAATGCGAGTTTGCTGAGTTTCATTGTATGTTAGTTCGCACTGAGATTTTTCGCCGAATCGGACTGTTAGATGAAAGATTGCTCAGTACGCGGGAACACATCGATTTTTGTTTGACGGTGGCTGAGGCTGGAGGTACTTTTTACTGTGAACCCGCTTCGGTAGTTACCTATGTGCCAGGGCTGAAATTTGAATTGCCAGAACTCGCATTTTTTATGTTGCGTTGGAGTAATGCTTGGGAAATTGCCAGTTTGGAACACTTCGCCCAAAAGTGGCATTTGACGATGAATGACAAGTATTTCAACAAGCGGTATCAGCGGATGGGGCATCGTCGCCATCAGGGATTTTTGAAGCCGTTGTTAAATCGCCTCACTTTTGGAAAGAATCCCCTGTGGTTGGAGAAAATAGCGATCGCTCTCGAAAGAAAACTAAACTATTATATTAGCGATCGCTACACTCCAAACCAAGCGACAACCAAACCCGTCCGTGAGTTAGTCTCTCTCGTTCATTCGTTGGAGGGAGATAAATAATAATGCCGGCTAAAGATACCAAGAGTCTGAGGGCGGCTTTACCAGGAATTGTCCGGATTTTGCGGCGATTTTCACCGCAATTAAGCAAACAAAAGACGCTGCTGATTGTTTCTTTTGCGGCACTAATGGCTGAGATTTTTTTACATTTGCTCGAACCTTGGCCGCTAAAGTTTATTTTTGATTACATGCTTGTGCCTGGTTTTCGGCCTCAGTCTTGGGAAATTCCTTTCTTATCAGGACTGGGACAGTTTGGCCTATTAACAGTTTTAACATTAGGGTTAGTAGCGATCGCTTTACTTCGGGCTACTGCTGCTTACTTTAGTGTAGTGGGTATGGCGCTGGCAGCTAGCAATGTGTTGACTGAAATTCGCTCTCAACTTTACAGTCATCTGCAAAACCTCTCGCTATCATTTCACCACAAAGCCAAGACCGGCGATTTAATTACCCGCGTTACCTCCGACATTGAACGACTGCGGGAGGTGACGGTGATGGCAGTATTACCCTTGATTGCCCATTCCCTCACCTTATTCGGGATGATTTTCGTGATGTTTTGGCTGAATTGGGAACTAGCACTGATAGCGGTCGGTGTATTTCCCTTGTTTGTTTTTTTCACCATACGGTTGACAAAACGCATTAGACAGGTAGTGCGATCGCAACGTCAACGCGAAGGTGCAATGGCAGCAACAGCAGCGGAATCCATCGGGGCAATCAAAGTTGTGCAAGCCCTGTCCCTGCAACATATCCTGGAGAATAGTTTTTCTCGTCAGAACCGCCAAAGTTTAAAAGAAAGTGCCAAAGCCCAAAAACTAGCAGCCGGATTAGAACGGATAGTAGAACTACTAGTAGGCATTGCCACTGCCTTGGTGTTATGGCGGGGTGTGCAGCTGGTATTGAGGCAAGCAATCACACCAGGGGATTTGCTCGTATTTGTCAACTATCTCCGCATTGCTTTTAAGCCGATGCGCCAACTTGCCAAATATACCGGACAAATCGCTAAAGCTACCGCCTCCGGCGAACGCATCTTAGATGTGCTAGATACCGTACCCGACATCCGCGATGCGCGGGGAGCAATGGACGCACCACCTTTGCGGGGAAGTGTGCGTTTTGAAAATGTCAGCTTTGCCTACGAACCGACAAAGAGAATCTTACACAACATCAGTTTTGAAGTGCAACCCGGTCAACGGGTTGCTTTGGTGGGGCCATCCGGTGGCGGTAAGTCCACCTTAGTAAGTTTGCTGTTACGCCTTTATGACCCATTGTCAGGGCAAATTTTAATTGATGGTCACGACCTGCGGCAATACAAACTGCAATCTATCCGTCAGCAAATTAGTGTGGTGCTACAAGATACAATTTTATTTGCTGCCAGCGTCAGAGATAACATAGCCTACGGTTGTTTGGGGGCTTCTGACCAGGCAATTGAACAAGCTGCGCGTCTGGCAAATGCCCACGATTTTATCATGGCGCTACCTGAAGGCTACGAGACAATTTTAGGTGAAAGAGGGGCGACACTTTCCGGAGGACAACGGCAGAGAATTGCCATTGCTCGTGCTGCCATTCGTCAAGCTGCCTACATTATTTTAGATGAGCCGACCACTGGCTTAGACAACGAAAACGAACGCGCCGTCAATGAAGCACTCGATCGCTTAACTCAGAAATGCACCACCTTTGTAGTGTCTCATAACCTGAGAGCGATCGAACAAGCCGATGTAATTTTTTACATCGAACACGGTGAGATTTTAGAACAAGGTACCCACAACCAATTGCTGCGCCTGGGTGGACGATACGCCGCCATGTATAGCTTGCAGTCTGCCGTAAATTTTTAGAAAGCAGTAAATCTTTCCCCCCATCCCCCCATCCCCCCATCCTCTTCCCAATGCCTAATTTAGAAAATAGTCAATCTATATTTACCGCGTTCCTGTGGATTCTTGGAAGTCACAACAATATAGTAAGTATCATCCTCAGGTAACCTAGCTCGGTCTATTAAAGCAGTATACACGCCGCCTTTGTCTTTGTTTTGATCTATGGCGATCGCTTGTCCTTTAGAATTGAGCAAAGTTACATAAGGAGAAAACTCTTCATCAACACTATCTACACGAATACTTATTAGCTGATTTTTTCTCCCTTGAAAATTAGAAACATTGTAAGCTCCTCCATTTTGTTTCAAGGTTGAACTATTAGCACTTAGCTGACCTGATTCATCTAAAGTATAGCTAGCTCTATCATTCCTCAAAGCCAAACTATAGCGGCCTACCTCTCCGGGATCTTGGCTAGTAACTGCAATTTTGTAAGTGCCATTCACAGGCAATCGTGCAAAAATGAATGCATCATCGCCACCACTACTTTTGTCTAAAGAACCTTTTTTGACGATAATATTATTATCAGGATCGTGCAAAAACAATAACGGTTTTAAACTCAAGTTATTCGTTCTGCGGTTATCATTGCTGCCAACAAGTCTAATTTGAACTAGTTGATTTTCTCTACCTTCAAACTCATAAAAATGAAAATATCTACCTTGGGATTGAAAGTCATTTCTATCCAAAATACCCAACGCGACATCTACAAAGTTAATCTCCTTGTAAGTAGGTGTCGGTGAATCTTCCAGATTTTGATTGTTAACTGTAGCTACATTAGAACTTGGCTTGCGAACTCTTCCTGAGCCACCATTAACACGATTCGCATTTGAGTTAGCAACTCTACGTCCAGACGATCTAGAACCAGAGCTATTACTGGCACGATTAGTATTTGAATTAGCAGTTCTACGTCCAGACGATCTAGAACCAGAGCTATTATTTGCAGTGCTAGAAGAGCGCCGGGAATTTTCTGTATTAGACGATACACGACGAGTCTGCTGTACTGGTGATTCAACAGATTGTTTGCGTCTTGAAGATATTGATGCACTAGAAACAGGAATTTGCTCAATTCCTTTTTTTACCGCTTCTGGTTGTCTCTCATCTGGAGATTTGGCAATTAAAAAATCTTGAGAATTTTGAGGTTTTCCCAAAGCACTGATAGGCAGCCCATTACTTGCAATTAACAAACTACTACTCAAGCAACAAATTAAAACGTGATTGAATTTGCGACGATAGTTTTTGTTTTCTAATAACATGATTACGCTCCTAATTTTGCTGAAAATTTTGGATTTAGGGGATGAACTTCATGTTTGCTGTTTTTACTCCAAGCAAATCAATTTGATATTTTATATAGACTAAATTCAAATTTACTATAGGACTCATATTTGATTGGGTGAAAAAACTCAGTACACCCCTAAATCCCTTTTTTCCTGTTCCCCGTTCCCTGTTCCCCATTCCCTCTCTACGCAAATATGTTCATTAATCAAATCGGATTCCTATATCTTGATTTTTTAACTATCCTGAGTTCTCAATTCTCATCTCAAGTTGTAAGTATATACCGAGCTACAAACTGAAACTACTGGTTTTCGGATTTTTCTCGAGATATTTTTGACTTAAGATGAATATATACCTCAATACGGAAATGGATTCCCAGTATGCTTTGTTGTGTGAATCCCGACTGCCAAAACCCCCTAAATCCTGATAACAACAAGTATTGTCACAATTGTCGAGCGGAATTGATATCCCTACTGGGAGGTCGCTATCGTCCCACTCAGGTATTATCAGATGAAGGGGGATTTGGCAGAACCTATCTAGCGGAAGATGTACACAAGCTCAATGAATGCTGTGTTGTCAAACAATTTGCACCAAAACTTCAGGGAACCGGGCCGCTAACAAAGGCTGTTGAACTATTTAAACAAGAAGCCAGCCGACTTCAAGAATTAGCAGAACATCCGCAAATTCCAACTTTATTGGCTTATTTTGAGCAAAATGGCTATTTATTTTTAGTGCAGCAATTTATTGATGGACAAAACTTGCTCAAGGAATGGGAGACACGGGGAAACTACAACGAAATAGAGATTCGGGAACTTTTGCTAGATTTACTGCCCGTGCTGAAGTTTATTCATGTACTGGGAGTAATTCACCGCGATATCAAGCCACAAAATATTATTCGCCGTCAAAGTGACGGGCGATTAGTGTTAATCGATTTTGGAGCTTCCAAGCAGCTAACAGCAACGGTGCAGACTAAAATTGGCACTGTCATTGGCTCCCACGGCTACACAGCACTGGAACAAATGCAAGATGGCAAAGTTTACCCAGCCAGTGATTTATTCAGTTTGGGAGCGACTTGTTTTCATCTACTGACTGGGGTTCGCCCGTCTCAATTGTGGATGCAGCAGGGTTATGGTTGGATTGCATCGTGGCGACAATATTTGAACACTCCAGGTAGAGACGGCATTTCTATATCTCTAGAGTTGGCTGAAGTTTTGGATAAGCTGTTGCAACTAGACATCCAAAAGCGTTATCAATCGGCTGATGAAGTCATTACTGACTTAACACCCCGGCTACCTCCACCATTATCATCAGTCCCCCCAACTATACTGACACCAACATTCACAACTACTTCAGCAAACACAGCGCCAATTTCACCAAAACCAAATAACAACCTCAAAAGTCAACTGCTCTTAGCTAGTAGCATTTTGGTGTTGGGATTGGGGGGAGTTTGGTATTTCCAAACTCGTACCGATGAAATCAGCGAGCCTCCTCAACCGATTTCTCAGCCTGTCAATTCCCCAGCACAAAACATCTTGGAAGTTCCCTATCTAGCCAAATCTCTCAAAGGACATTCCAGCGATGTGAATTCTGTAGCCTTCAGTCCTGATGGCAAAACCCTTGGTAGTGCTAGTGATGACAAGACAATTAAGCTATGGAATCTCGCAACCAAAGAACAAATCCGCACTCTCGAAGGACATTCCGATTGGATTTGGACTATAGCCTTTAGCCCTGACAGCAAAACTCTCGCCAGTGGAAGTGCAGACACAAAAATTAAACTGTGGAATTTGGAGACAGGAAAGTTAATCCGCACTCTCCAAGGACATGGTGACGGAGTTACTTCGGTGAGCTTCAGTCCTAACGGCAAAATTCTCGCCAGTGGTAGTGCTAGTAAGGATACGAAAATCAAACTCTGGAACTTGGAGACAGGAGAGTTAATCCGCACTCTCGAAGGACATACCAATGGTGTTCAATCTGTAGTCTTCAGTCCTGATGGCAAAACCCTCGCCAGTGGTAGTTGGGATAAAACAATTAAACTGTGGAATCTGGAGACAGGAAAGTTAATCCGCACCTTAGAGGGAAATGGTGGGTCGATTCTTTCAGTTGCTTTTTCTCCCGATGGCAAAACCCTTGCCAGTGGCAGCAATGACAAAACAATTAAATTGTGGAATCTGGAAACCGGAAAGTTAATACATACCTTAAAAGGACATAATGATAAGATTAACTCCGTCGCCTTTTTGCCAAGTACACCTTTAAATAATATCACCCTTGTCAGTGGCAGCAGCGACAAGACTATCAAACTATGGAATCCGGTAACAGGAGAAAAAATCCGCACTTTAGAGACGGGTTCCGGATATATTTATGCAGTTGCCATCAGCCCAGATGGACAAACTATTGCCGGCGGTGGAAGTGGTGAAAACATTTTGAAAATTTGGCAGACAATTCACTAAAAAACTTCTGAGAATAAATTAATTGCAAACTTGATATCCGTGGGGTGCTGTATTGTGATAATATCCTCCACAGGATTGAAAACTTAGCGTTGCTAAATCATCGAATGAAATCTCAAACTCCTCATTCTCTCTGCGACTCTGCGTGATAGAAATCATCCCACAATTATGCAACACCAAAAACTTTAACTCGAAAAAATACAAAAATTTCTGTCTCAGCCTATAAGCATGGATTTTAAGCTATGTTTTATGTTGCCCAAAAATTATCTAAAATTAAAAAATAATGAATAATATATTTTTCATGCTCATACTATTTTCTTCGCTTTTAGGGCGAGTTAAATTTCCTGGACTCAATATTGGTATTCATTATTTATTACTTCCTGCCTTTAGCTTTGGTATAATTAGTTTATCTTTAAAAGATACAAGAGAAGTTATTAAAAAAAATAAAATTATTTTGATATCTTTGGGTCTATTATATTTATGGATGTGGGTGTCTTCATTACTTAGTCAATTTCCCACTACAGCAATTACTTATAGTCTGAAATATTCTAGTTATTTTATATTATTGTTTGCTTTTCTAGTCTTAACTTTTCAAAAGCTCAAAACATCATCTTTAACATTTTACTATCGTTCTATATTGTACTTACTACAAATAATTGCAATTTTTGGTTTTTTAGAAGCTTTAGTTCCCAATCACTGGATTTTTGAATTATTAAAATTTCCCAGCTTTTATCCCCAGATTGGTTCAATAATGCAAAATCCTAATCAGTTTGGAGTAATAATGGGTATTGGTTTATGTTTAAGTCTGATTCTAGAAAAACAAAACAAGATTTCTCAAATTGAATTATATATAAGTGAATTTCTTTTTTTGATTTCCCTAGCGTTTTCTGCAAGCAGAAATGCTTGGATAATTTTTATTTTTGGCATAATTCTTTTATTGATATATAAAATTATTAATTTCAGAAAAATGATTGCGATCGTGAGCCTATGGTTATTTTGTATTTTATCTATACCAGTATCTACATATAGAATTGGTTTGGGAGATAGTAAAATATTTCCATTAATTAATTTGTTTTTAGCAAATCCGAGTGAAATAGTACTTCCTAGTCCTGTAGGAACAGCGTTGTCAAGATTTGCTCTTTGGCAAGCAGCCCTTAGTGAAACCATTAAAAGACCAGTTACCGGTATAGGTATAGGAGTTTTTGCAGAATATATCGGAGTGAAAGTTTTTGGTGCTAAAGGTTTTCACGCACATAACATATTTTTAAATGTGTTAGTAGAACAAGGAGTTACTGGATTATTAATTTTTAGTAACTTTTTAGTAAAAATAGCATCGAAAGTTAGATATGCTAATCCCGTGGCGATCGTTCCAATTATGATGTTTTTAGCTTCTCAAATACCAGATTTTTTTGCTGAAGATTATACCTTTACAACTATTGAGTTTTATTTTATAGCAGCAGCTATTAATTCTCGCAAATTTGTGTCTGAAAATTCTGAAATTCAGCCTCTGGCTCCACTGCTGGGGACTGAAAGTTAATAATTTTGTCATGCAATTAAGAAGTTAAAATGTTTAAAGAACACAAGATAAATCAGCCTCATTTTCACTTAATATTTCCCAATATATTTGGTTTTAAGGGAGGTATTCAAGTTTATTCAATATTTTTGCTGAAAGCATTACAAGATTTATATCCTGAAGCTAATTATGATGTGTTTCTCAAGTATGACAAACACAATTCAAAACAGCAGCTAAACTTGCAATTTCTCACTTCAACAAGATTCCATTATTTTGGACATTTTCCAAGATTATTGCAAACTATTTTATTTGCGATCGAGATAATTATTTTGGCTATTTTCCAACGTCCTAATATAGTCATATCAACCCATGTTAACTATGCCACAGCTTGTTATGTTCTCAAACTGATAACCGGGATTCCTTACTGGGTAGTTGCTCATGGCTTAGAAGTTTGGGATATTGAGAGCAAGATGACAAAATTAGCATTACAAAAAGCAGATAAAGTTATTAGTGTTAGTAATTACACTCGCCAGCGCTTGCTTGAAGAAACAGATATTGATCCAGAGAAAATAGTGGTTTTGCCTAATACGTTTGATGCTAAGCAATTTCAACTCAAGCCTAAGCCTAACTATTTACTCGAACGATATAATTTAAGAGATGAACAGCCTGTAATTCTGACAGTAACCCGCCTGGGACGCATGGCAAAATATAAGGGTTATGACAAAATTATTCATGCTTTAGTTAAAGTGCGATCGCACATACCTAATGTTCACTTTATTCTTGTAGGTAAAGGGGATGATATACCTCGAATTAAAACTTTAGTTAACAGCTTAAATCTGCAAGATTCTATTACTATAGCGGGATTTGTACCAGATGAAGAATTGTGCGCTCATTACAATCTCTGCGATGTTTTTGCTATGCCTAGTAAAGGAGAAGGATTTGGTATTGTTTATTTAGAAGCCTTAGCTTGTGGTAAACCTGTGTTAGCAGGTAATCAAGATGGTTCTATAGACCCATTGGCTGAGGGGAAATTGGGATGTTTAGTTGACCCTGATAGTGTTGAAGAAATTGCCGATAATCTCATTCAAATCTTGCAAGGTGAATTCTCTAATCCAGTAATTTATCAACCAGAATACTTGCAACAAAAAACTATTGAGGCTTATGAATTTAGACAGTTTCGTGCAACATTGGCAAAGTTGTTTGGCTTAGTAGGGAACAGGGAACAGGTAATAGGTAATAGGAAATAAGCCTTTTTGAGTTCTATCTTAGAGGGTGTTTTAAAAGTCATGATTGATGTATTAAATATTTTTTACCCCACCCTAACCCTCCCCTTATCAAGGGGAGGGAACTAGATTATTTTCCGGTTTGCCCCCAATACATTGGGGGGTAATCATTCTCTTAAAATCATAGCTAACTACTTTTAAAATATCCTCTAACTTCAAAAAAATCAAATACGAGTCCTATATTAGTTACATCAGTTAGAATGTATAAAACTAATTCACTCATGTGAAAAATGGAAGATTCAGTGTTTGTGATATTTCTTGGTTTTGGATGTATTTGGATTTTGATGGGAGTTGTAGGTTGGATTGCGTTTTTAAAATCTGAAGGTGAGGATATTAAGTTTGGTAAGTGGGGACTTGTAGTTACTATTCCAATTTTAATACCAATAATTTTTACTCTGATTATTGGTGTCTTTTATCACTGAGTTAACCAATTTCATAAGTATTTTGTAATCTTTAATTATTAATCGCACTCTTAACCAGAATTACTGTACTTTCTACACCAGATGCGATCGCTTCTGGAATATTACCTTGAATCGCCTGCTGCAACAATCCCTCACGGGAAGCGCCCAAAACTACAACATCATAACCTTCAGTTTTCACTAATTTAATCACACCTTCGGCAACTGAATCAGCTTGTACTGGAAGAGCAACAACGGTACTAGACAATTGACGGCGACGCATTAACTGACGGATAGCATTTTCTAAAACTGTCATGTTTGGCTGCAACTCAGATGGCTTAAACACCTGTGTCAGGCGAATTTGTGCTTCATTCCCCAAGGTGACTAAAGCCGGAAGCAATTTAATAGCTACTACTGAATTGGGACCACCAGCCATAGGGACTAGCCAGCGGTTGAAGTGGGGAGTGGAGGGAGACGCGGAAAATTGTTTCCCCGTGTCGCCGCGTCCCCGTGTCCCCGCGTCTTCCTGAGTTTTGCCTAACTTTACTAAAACTACTTCGCAGGTGGCTTGGCGAATTATGGTGTCTACAACGTTGCCAAAAATCCGACCTGGGGTAGATGTGCTACCTTTCCATCCCATTAGAATCAGGTCGATGTGTCCTTCGTTGACTGTCTCCAAAATTGCTTGGGCGACATCGTGGGTAACTCGAATTTGTGTATGCAGAGGAATTTGCCACTTTTTGGCTAAAACTTCTGCTTGTCGGAGCAAACGGCGGCTTTTTGCTGTTCTTACCTGTGTTTCAGATGGGGAACTGTGGCGTGACACCAGCATTACTTGGATACACTCTATTTCATAATGGCGATCGCGGGCAATAGCTGCTGCCATTTGCAATAATATAGCCGCCGTTTCTGGGTTAGCTACTGGCACTAATAATCTACCTCTACCGATACTGGGCGATCGCGTTTGGTAAACTACATAAGAGGGTTCTGGTCGCAGTTTGGGTTTCCTGTCATCACCATTAAGATGGTCTGCTTCCGCCCGAATAATATCTGCACGGGTAATAATTCCAATCAGTTTTCGTCCCTGCACTACTGGTAAGCGACTGATTTGATAGCGGTCAAGTAAATACAGTACATTGCTCAAGGTGTGGATTGGTGTTACTGTCATAGGGACAGCCGTCATCACTTCTTTTAAAGAAATATCATTGGCTAAATTGCGTTCGCGGATTTTCAACAAATCTGATTGCGTGATAATTCCTACCAATTTACTATCTTCTACTACGGGAAAACCCCGATGATGGGAACGAGCAAAAGCTTGCATTGCTTCTTCCAAACTCATCTCTGCATCGAGAGTTTCCACTCGTTCTTGCATCACATCTTTGGCGGTTAACTTAGTTAATGCTCCCTCCACAGCAACTTCTGTGGTGAGAGTAATACCTTTCAATTCCAAAAGTTTCTCATAAAGCGAACCAGGCACCGCCTTCTCAGCAACCAAGTAAGCTGCTACAGAAACAATCATTAAAGGTAGCACCAGATTGAAATCTGTAGTCATCTCAAACACAATCACAATTGCCGTGATTGGCACCTTGGAGACGGCGCTAAAAAATCCACCCATACCCGCTAGGGCATAAGTAGTGGGCGAACCAACTCCTGTGACGTGGAACTCAAATACGCCGATGATATGTCCTAAACAAGAACCCAAAATCAAACTAGGAGCGAATAAACCCCCTGGCGCTCCGGAACCAAATGCTACCAGTGTGAGGATGAACTGTGCCCCAAAGGCGATCGCTGCCACAGTCGGATGGGCTACTCCAGTAATTACATACTCTCTCAACCCAGTATTATCACGGAAAGATGCGGGGAGCATTGCCACGACAACACCAGACATAAATCCTGCCAAAGCCACCCGCAGCGGTAAGCTGATGTGTAATTGTTGATAGCATTTAATACTAAATATTATTCCCCGATTAAATAATGCACCCAGTAAACCTGCCAAAATACCCAATACCAGGAAAAAGGGAATTTCGGGGATCGAGAATTGGCTGGAAGATTGCACCAATTGCAGATTCAAGTCTAAGCTGCCACCACCTAAAAGCCGGGATATCACCCCACCAATAAACGAAGCGATAATGGCAGTTCCCAAAGTCAGCCCCGATAAATCGTGGAGTAACTCTTCCACGATAAATAATACACCTGCTATGGGGGCATTGAAAGCAGCTGCCAAACCTGCACCCGCGCCCGCTGCAATCATTTGCCGCCGATGATCCGGGGAAGTGGGAACCCAGCGACTCAAACCTGCTGCTAAACCTGCCCCCACTTGGACAGTAGGGCCTTGGCGTCCCAGCGTCATACCCGAACCGATGGCGATCGCAGCACTGAGTAACTTCACACCAGCCACGCGCCAAGATAACCTGATGGGTACATTAGCTAAAGTTGCTTTAACTTGGGGAATACCGCTACCAGCAGCCTCTGGTGCCAACCTTTCCACCAACCAACCAGCCACAAACCCCAGAACAAGACCAACTATCGGTAGTGCCAGCCACACAGGTAAAAGCCTAGTACTGTGGACTCGCCAAGTCCCCAGCCATCCCGAACCCACTTTCAGCAACACCGCAGATAAGGCAGCAACCAAACCGATAATACAAGCTTCGGCGATCGCTAAACCTCTTCTAGGCTGCCACCAAGTGCGAAAGCGCTGATTCAGAACAGGAAGAGACATAGAGTATTTGAGAGTGGGGAGTGGGGAGTGGAGAAGATGAGGGGGATGAGGGGGATGGGGAGGTAGGGGAAAAGGTTAAAGGGTAAAGGGTAAAGGGATAAATTTAACCTTTCCCCCTTACCCTTTTCCCTTTCCCCCTTCCTAATGCCCAATGCCCAATCCCCAATTTCCCATGCCGACTTAATTACTTCTCCCGGTCGTGGATAGTCCTTCCACTATAAGAGATGGAGTATAACAGGAACCATTCCAATCGGCATCGTTGCCGAGTGTAACTAATTGCTTGAGGGCTGCGTAGACATTACCTGCAACCATAGTATCCTTAACGCGTCCAATTACCTGACCATTTTGGACGCGGTAGCCTAAATCAACGTTGATCGAAAAATCTCCAGAAATACTGCCGCCATTACCCAGCATTTGATCGACAATTAAGCCATCATCCAGTTGTTCAATCAACTCTTGTAGAGATAACGCTCCTGGCTGGATGAGAAAATTAAATAAACCAGGGGTGGGATAACTGCCTAAACTAGGGCGAAAACCATTTCCAGTGGTGTGAGTAGCCAGTTGTGCGCCGGTGGTGCGATCGCCATAGAAATGCTCTAAGGTTCCGTTTTGGACAAATACTAAAAATTGGGTAGGAGTGCCTTCATCATCAAAAGGGCAACTGTAAGGGCCGGCTTCGGGATCTTGGTAGAGAGTGAGGCTAGGTGCCATGATTGGGCTACCCAGACGTTCTGCCCACGGCGAAGCAGCTTCTAAAACTCGCTTGCCATTCAAAGCTGCTTGTACAGTACCCCATAGCATATCGGCGGCTTTAGAAGTAAACAAAACTGGGACGCGGCCATTGGGAGATGAAACATTTTCTCTTGCCCAAATTAACCGCTGTAAAATTTGGTTAGCTAATTTGTCTGGGTGGAGTTCGCCCCGCTTGGTTTGACCATCGGAAACACTCAAAAAATCATCACCGCGCACCAATTCTGCCGATATGTAGCAGCTGAGGGTAGTATCAGTGTAGTGACAATCTAAACCTTTAGTGTTCACTAGCCTAGTGGTTTCCACATCACATTCCCAGTCGCCGTTGCAGACAACATCAGGATAAGCATCGCGGATAAGTGCGATCGCTTCCTTGCCCCAGTCTACCAAAACCTCTATCGACACACTTGTTCCTAAATCTGGGTAAGATGGCTGAAAATTAGAGCCTAATTCCACTAGTTCCGGTTGATTAAGTTGACTCAAAGCCAAAGCTTTTTCCACCATCACCTGGGCTGGGACAGAACCATAAGCCACCGTCAGTCCTGGACGCCCATTTCGCCAAAGCCGCAGCGCTGTACCTTCAGATTGGCTGGTTTCTAGCTGCTTGAGTCGGTTTGCCTCAAAAAAAACTGGACGAGAAAGCGAGTGCGACTGATACACCTCAGCTGCTTCTGCTCCAGATTTGATCGCTAGTTCCAGCAGTTCTTCTGCTAGTGTATCTTTTGACAAATTTTCAGAACCCATGACCGTTAGTGAATTGTGGATTTTGAACCCCATATCAACGCCAACAGACGCAGATAATTATCCAAAAAACCATCAGCGCATCTTTGCAGCTGCAATTTTCAACAACAGATCAACACTGATGGACGCAGATAATTATCCCAAATCATTGTCATGTCTCAACGTTTCTCAGGCGATCGCAATTTTCGGTCATTAGTCATTAGGAAGGGGGAAAGGGGAAGGGGTAAGGGGGAAAGGTTAAATTTATCCCTTTACCGACCTTCGGTCGAGGGAATAGGGAACAGGCAACAGGCAACAGTAAAGATTTTTGGTGAGACGCGGAAATTGTTGCCTGTTTCCTCGACCAACAATCAAAGGTCAAAAGCCCTGCCTCCAAGTTGAGATTGCGTGGGGCGGGGTTTAAATCCCCGTTCCACACCAACACTTATGCCTGTTGCCTGTTGCCTTTAACCTTTACCCTTTACCCTTTAACCTTTTCCCCTACCTCCCCATCCCCCTCATCTCCCCATTTTCAAAGATTAACCTCTTGCAACAGCCAAAAACCAGCAAATGATTCCGCTTTCGGATCGGACTGTACACCTAGAAAATGCACTCCATTAGCTTTTTGCTTAGCTTCTTCAAAACCTTTGGCCTCTGCTAAAGTTTGAGATTTTTTGATATTTGCCACAATCCAGCTTTCAGTAACACCAGTTTCTAAAAGCAATTTCGCCTCTTCGCTAGTATCAACTTTCAAAAAAGCCAACTCCAAACCAGACATCCAGCCCGCCAAAGGCAACGCTCTAGGTGAGAAAATCAAAACACCAGGAATACGGGTTTCGGGTGATACTCGCGCCAACTCTAGCGGGAAAGCTTCACCAAAGCCAATTTCCCACTCTGACATCTCTGCTAAATCCTCGGCTGCTAAGCTCACAAATACCCACTGCTGCCCTTCCAAAGCATCTGGTAAACGTTGCGGCAAAGGTTTCTCCAACCTGACTGATGGATTAGTTCCCCCTTGATATCCCGATTCTTGAGGATACACTTCCTGCATCCGCTGTTCTAACCATTGGTTGAGAATCAAAGTGCGGCGGCTAGGTTGGGCGGGAATCCCCAAGTCTTGGCAAGCTTTCGTAATCATATTGTTCATTTGGCGGCGGAAAAAGCGAATTTTAATTGGCGCTTTTCCAGCTTTGTCAATAGCCTCTTGCAATGCTGTCCGCAACCAGCCCGAATTTACCTGGGTACTGGGGCAATATTGAGCATAGCGAAACAAAGAATCTGCTTTTGTATTGGTATCCAAGGGACTTTCACAGACTAAGACTTCCCAAACTTTTTTTTGATTGGCGTCCAAAATCGGACGAGAGTAAAAATCGACTTCCCAAATACTGCCCATGTTTTACGGTAAAAATTTGGCTGTTATATTTTCCTGATATCTCGATCATACGAGTGTTCGGGCAGCATGGGGAATAAGGGAGTGGGGATTGGGGAGATGAGGGGGATGAGGGGGATAAGGGAGATGAGAATCAAACTTTTGAACCTCTGAGCTTCGTCGTTGAACCTTTGAGCTTCGTCCCTGAACCTTTGAATTACGATAATGGTAAAAGACCCCACGGAGGTAAATGAATGCAACTAGAAGATTATTTTGAGTTTTTAGACCCAGATGACATCCGTATCAAAGGCCATCGCATTGGTATTGATAACGTGATTCAATATTACCTGCAAGGATATTCACCAGAGCAAATTCTAGAGGAATTACCTTCCCTGAATTTAGAGAAAATTTACGCAACGCTTACTTACTACCTACATAATCGTCTTGAAATAGATGCTTATATGTTGCGGTTAGCAAAGTGGCGAGAACAGCGCTATCAAGAATCATCAGCTAATCCTTCACCTTTAATGCAACGTTTAAGAGCATTAAAAGCGCAACGTGACCAAGAGTTACTAAACCGTTTGTGAAAGTACGTTTTCTGCTGGATGAAAATTTGTCACCTAAGCTGAAGACAGCTGTTTTGCGCTTCAATCCAGCAATAGATATTTTGCGTGTAGGTGATGCCGAAGCACCGCCATTAGGTACGCTTGACCCAGAGATCCTGCGCTACCTGGAATTATCCCAACGAATATTGGTTACAGACAACCGCAGTCTCTAGTTTCGCACCGGGAACTAGTCTAAACTCCAGTTATCCGCAATGCTTAACTGGATAGCTGTTCAGATGCCGTGATGAGTATCGAAGAGATCGATGTCATGATCCTAACTATTTATTAACGCCTCAATTGGTACTCTTGAATAGTCTGTTGTCTAAAAAGTGAATAAAGTGTCAACCCACCAATTATGGTTCCTAAAGGAAATCCAAATAATAACCATAAACTTACTAAGACTGAAAAGATCCAAAGCTTGCGACGTAAAATCAATATGCCAGATGCTGCAATCATACAAGCCAGAAAAAATACTAAAAAATGTAGAAACAAAAAAGAAATATCATTACTACTTTTCACTCCGTATATCACATCTAATTGTTCTAATTTTATTCTTGAAATATTCAGAGACAATGTATTGTCATAAGCCTTAAAAACACCGTATGCAATATTAGTAAATGCGACTAAAGTAACTATATCAATATTTCCTTGAATAGGATTAGATCTATTTTTCGCCAATGCAATTCTTAAATAATTTTTCGCTGCATTAATGTTTTTTTTTATTATCGGTACAAGATATTCTGGAAGATTTTCTAATTGAATTGCATTACGCCCAAAATTATACGCAGTCTCAACGGATCGCCCTGCGCCTAGAGCATCGTAAAAACCTACGGAGAATTTAACTGCTGCCTTATCTCCAATTAACTCACTCATACCAATGACGTAACCGATGTGTTGGACAATAGCATTAGCTTGCTTCTCTGAATAGCAAGCATTGAGCACAACACATTCGACATGCTCCTTACACAACTCAAATAAATCTGCCAATGCTTCTGTACTTACTACCTTTTCACGACCAGTCTCTTTATCTTCTAGAACAAGCCCTTCTGTCCCGGAACCATGACCGCAGAAGTGAACAATATGTGGTTCAAAGTCTAGCAAAGCACGGCGTAGTTCATCCGTGCCTACAGCCCATTTTTGTTCGAGTTTGAAATAGTCTCGATGCTTTGAGCGTCGTAATCCCTCATCAATCTCACGTACTTCTAAATCCAAACGCAGCCTTTTTTGGTTAATAGGGTTTGCAGCTAAAACAAGAATCGTCCTGACTGTATTGCTCATGAAAATATAAAACAAATATTTTGATGTAGGAAGGTAGATAGGTAATAGTCTAAAGTTCTCTCAATCATTTCTCACGATTAATCCAAACGGCTCTCAAGCCAGCTGCTTTGGCTCCGTAATAATCTTCCACAATACTATCGCCAACATGCCATGCTGCTTCGGGGGAACATTTATGTTTTTTTAAAGCAATGGCAAAAATTTCAGGATCTGGTTTAGCTGCACGTACCTGGGTAGAAATGGTAACAGAACTAAAAAACTCTCTCAATCCCAAACTTTGCAATACTGAGTAAATCCGAGAATCAAAATTAGACAGCACCCCCAAAGTAACCCCCAACCGTCGCCAGTTAATTAAAGCTGGTACGACATCAGGATAGACAAACCACGGTTCACCAGTACCAAAGTGAATATAAAGTTCGCTAAAAAAAGCCGAAAAATCAGAAAATTGCTTGAGAACACCTGCACTTTCAAAAGTGTTCAGGGCAATTATCCGCCACCAATCAAACTCACGCTGGGGAATATCTTGCAGTTCTGCATCTGGAAATATGGGTGGCGGTGCTGTTTTAAAGCTTTGGATGAAACTTGTATTTAATGTCTCGGCGGAAACTGTAACGCCGAATTCCTGGGCTACCTGACTATAAACTTCACCCACACTGCCTTTAACATCGAAGAGTGTGCCCACAGCATCTAAAAAAATAACTTTCGGTTGTTCCATAATGGGGACTGGGGAATGGGGCATGGGGCATTGGGCATGAGGGCATGGGATGAGGGAGATGAGGGAGCAGGGGGAGAATAACTTTTACTCTAAATTCCTAACTCCTAACTCCTAACTCCTAACTCAGGACTCCCAATACCCAATCTTACTTAGAAAGTGTTTCTATAATAGGACGGACTAGCCAATTAAAACCAACTTTGAGCTGATGGTCTAAAGTTGGCAATCTGTATAAATAAGCAAGACGACGACCGATATATGCTAAAGGCCCTTCTAGTTTGATTCCTAAACCAGCGAGGGTGGCGTTGTCTTTCCCCAATGCCATCATTTCCCCTAAGTGTTGATAGCGGAAGGGAAGTAGGGGACGATTGGTAAGAGAAGCCCAGATGTTCCAAGCGGCGTAATCGGCTTGTTGGAAAGCGGCTTGGGCGGTTGCAGGGACTTGTTGTCCTTCTGCATCATGAGAATCAGCTAAATCTCCCAAAGCAAAGATTTCTGGATGCTCAAAGACTTGTAGGTTGGATGTGGTGCTGATTTGACCGCGCTGATTTTGCTTGAGGGGAAGGGATTTCACCACTGGTGCAACTCGCGTTCCCACTGTCCAAATGACTAATTCGACGGGAATTGTGTCTACTTGATTTTTATATTCTAGGGAAATTGTATCTTGACCGATTGATTCAACTTTGGTTTCTAAATCAAGAAACACGCCACGGGCTTCTATTGCTTTTTTGGCTGCTTCACGGTTAAATTCTGGGGAAGTTCGCAAGATTTGGTCGGCGATTTCAACGAGCCGAAAGCGTCCTCTTTCACCTAGTCGATCGGCTAGCTTACAAGCTAACTCTACACCACTATAGCCAGCCCCAACGATCGCCACTCGAATTTTATCAGCATCGGATTCTTCCAAAAATCGCAGGCGTTCTTCTAAACGATAGGCGTCGGAGATTGTCCGGAATGGGTAGGCGTGGGCTGCTGCACCAGGTACTAAATCTAGCGGTGTCTCTCCTCCTAAGGCCAGCACCAATCGATCGTAAGGAATTTCTAATCCTTCATGTAAGTTTACCCGTTGCTGGTCGATGTCAATTCCAGATACCACTCCTTGATAAAAACGTACCCCTGTACCTTGTAAAAGTTCTTCAAATGGTGGGGCGATTTCCCAGGTTTGCAGTTCGCCAGTGAGTAATTCGTAAAGAAAGGGGGAAAATAGAAAGCGATCGCTTTGATCTACCAAAACAATTTCGGGTTTTTGCGTAGATTCCCAAGGTAACTGGCTTAAACCCAGGGCTGTGTAGAGACCACCAAAGCCTCCACCAAGGATGCAGATTCTAGAAGTTTGTTGAGTCATCGATTCTATGGGACGGTCAATACTAGCAGGGCAACTAATTCAAGTGTAATGATTTCTTTCGAGCTATGTTCATGCCTCTTGAGATACGGATGATTTTAGCCCCTCTATGTCGGCAACTGCTACCCACCCAGGTTGTTGAATTTCTGTGTTTGCAAGGGGCTATTAGGATAACAAGAAAGCTTGGTGAGAATGGGGAGTGTCTATTCCATACCGCTCAAATAGCGGCAATAATTAATGCTAGTGTAGCTTGCATATTGTTGCAGGTAGAAAAAGATTTGCATTCCATTACACCTGCGGGCAGATGCTGACCATTCAAAGTAGTGCTATTGCTAACAAGACAAAAATGTTATGAAAATTCTTTTAGTTGAAGATGAATATCGTATTGCCAAAGCACTTGCAGAAGTACTGATCGATCAAAATTATGTTGTTGATATTGCCAGCGACGGTCAAGCAGGATGGGAGTTTGCTAAAGCCTTTCCTTATAACTTAATAGTGTTAGATTTAATGCTACCAAAGTTGGATGGTATCACTTTGTGTCGGCAACTACGGCGAGAGGGCTACTCGACACCTATTCTGTTGCTAACTGCAAAAGATACTAGCACAGACAAAGTAATCGGTTTAGATGCAGGAGCTGATGATTATGTTGTCAAACCCTTTGATTTGCAAGAACTAATGGCTCGCATTCGGGCTTTACTCAGGCGGGGAATTACTATTTTACCGCCTGTGTTTGAGTGGGAAAAATTGCGTCTAGATCCCAGTAATTGCGAAGTAATATATAATGAACAATTAGTACATCTAACTCCCAAAGAATATCGAATTTTAGAATTATTTTTACGTCATAGCCATCAAGTGTTGAGTCGCGGCGAAATTCTCAAACATCTCTGGTCTTTTGAAGAACCACCAGGAGAAGAAACAATCAAAGTTCACATTCGGAGTTTAAGACAAAAATTAAAAATTGCTGGAGCTAGTGTAGATTTCATTGAAACTGTATACGGTTTAGGTTATCGACTCAAACAAACTTTTTAAAAAATTCTGTGGGTTTAAGTCACCCGCTTCTATCAAGCGCCAAGTTTTGCAGTGTGGTTAAAATCTTCATTACAAAACTTAATTACTAATTACGTTAGCGCAGCGTTAGCGACGCAGGAGCGTCATTACGAATTACGAATTATTTAAATTCATGTTTCAGGCTTTAGGCAGGCGGCTTTTATTTTCATATTTAGGTGTAATGGTAACAATTTGGGGAACTTCTACCACAGTTGTTTATCATTTTTTATCTTATAATCTTTATGAAAAATTAGATAGTGAAATTATAAATTTAGCAAATGCAGCTTCTCACAATTTAATAGCGGCTAAAGTAGACAAGCAAGCAATTAATACTCAAATTCCGCGAGTTTTAGATAATGATGATGATGGCGATCTAGATATTCCTTGGCAAGATTTGCGTGAAAATCATCAAGGAGTAGAATGGTTTGATGTTAATGGAATACTATTAGCAAAAGCCGGAAATTCTCTGCCGCAGAACTCATTTATTGCTAATTTTAACGTTATCCAACACAAAAAAAATCGCAGCATTACTATTCCTATTTATCTGCATGGTTTGAATGGTGGAGAAAAAAAGCTTCAAGGTTATGTGCGGGTGAGTGAATCTACAGAAGAATTACAAGAAGAACTAGACAGAATTTTATGGGGATTTGAGTTAGGAGGACTGATTGTCATAATTCTTAGCGGGTTGGGTGGTTGGTGGCTAACAAGACAATCTTTGCAGCCAATTGAGCAAAGTTTCCAGCAGTTAAAGCAGTTTACTGCTGATGCTTCCCACGAGTTGCGTAGCCCTTTAACAATAGTTAAAACCTCAGTTGAGGTAATCATGAATTATCCAGAGAGAATTCATCCAGCTAATGTGAATAAGTTGGAAGCAATATCATCTGCAACTAATCAAATGACTCAATTAGTGGAAGATTTACTTTTATTGGCTCGAACTGATGCACTAACAAATACTCAAGTGATTGAATGGATAACTATTCCCTTAGATGAATTATTAGAGGATTTAGTAGAATTTTTAGAACCGCAAGCAGTATCTCAGGAAATTACTCTCAAGTCAGAAATATCGACCGAAGTTTTTATTAAAGGTGAAGCTATTCAACTCAAGCGATTATTTTCTAATTTGTTGCAAAATGCCTTGCATTATACACCTAAAGGAGGAACTGTTATGGTTTCTCTTGTAAAACTTGAGCGACTGGTAGCAATAAATGTTCAAGATACTGGTATCGGAATTGCTCCAGAACACATTGGGCTAGTTTTTAATCGTTTTTGGAGGGCAGATCAAGCTAGAAGCCAGCGAGAGGGAGGCTTAGGTTTGGGATTAGCTATTGCCGATGCGATCGCCAGAACTCATGGCGGAGATATTACTGTCACCAGTGAAATCGGTGTTGGTAGTTGCTTTCAGGTACGTTTACCCTTAGCTTCTTAGTTTAATTTTTAGGGCTTTGCCGAGTCTTTTTACCAAATAAACCAGACATACTTAATCCTGTCACCAACAATCCCAGAAGCCCTAATCCGTTCAAAATTGGATAGATTCCCTCAAGATGAAAAATTTCCCCCGTATGAATACTCAAGAGGAAGCTAGCAGGAACTCCTATACTAATAGACCACTCCCGGACAAATGTTGTTAACATCCCAGTCACTATGGTTAAAACAAGTGGCAGAGATACGATGATACCAAAGATACGATGATACTTACGAAATGAACGTTTCATAGTAGTTCTCCAATCAGTAGAAGCTTTTTCCAATTCAATGTAGGCTCAAGTTCGCCTGAAATGCAAGTTAGATGAGAAAAATCGAGCCTTGCCAGACAAGACTCGAAGTCAGTAATTGGTGTGAGGAGTGTTTATACACTCTGTTCTTAAGGTAAAGCACAGCAGGTAAAAAACTCGGAAAGAGAAAATATCAGTTCTTTCCGAGTTTTTTACCTTGATACCTTTAATATGTTAATGACAGAAATATCACTTACAGCAGATTGCAAGTTGGTGAGGTACGGATAATCGTAGGGTAGCACAGCTGTGCTACCTTACCGATGTACATCATTTACCTGAAATACGCTGTAATATTTTTGTTCATAATACACGCGATACCTGAACACTAGTTGTTTTCTAGATCGCCATTCTCAAAAGCTTTGAGAAGATAATAGGTTACAAAAACGAGTTTTGTTGAGGAGTTTGTCATGAACCGTTTTAATCCAGTACTGATAGTGGCTGTAATTAGCCTGATGGCTTTGGTTGGATGCAACAATAGCGAAGAATCTGCTACACAGACATCACCTCCTGCGAGTTCTACCTCGGAAACAGCTGCTACACCCGCTGCAACAACCAACCCAACGGCTGCTACACCCGCTGCAACAACCAACCCAACAGCTGGTACTCCCGCTGCAACAACCGAATTTGCTGGTTTACAGGGTGTTGTTAGCAATACGAAGACGGCAGTTGATGCGGGAAATTTTGCCAAAGCTAAAGAGGAATTTGACAAATTTGAGGATTTCTGGTCAAAAGTTGAGGATGGAGTAAAAGCTAAATCTGCCAAAACCTACAAAGAAATTGAAGATAAAGAAGATGAGATCAAAGCAGGACTTAAAGCCTCTGCACCAAATAAACAGAAGTTATTAACAGCCTTAGAGTCCCTTAACAAGGATGTCACTAGTGTTGCTAAGCCTTAAGTGATTTCCATAGGACTTCCAATTAAAAAAACATCCCACCGTAGGGTAGCACAGCTGTGCTACCCGAAAAATGTAAAAATAATTTGGGATAATTTATTTTTTGGAAGTCCCTAAATCAACGACGCAATAATATTAATACTCATAGCTAGAATGGTGGTATTGAAAAAGAAGGATAATATGCCGTGTAGCAAAGTCAAGCGCCTCATATTTTTTGATGTTGTCTGTACATCTGAAACTTGGCTAGTCATGCCAATGACAAAAGAATAATATAAAAATTCCCAGTAGTCTGGATATTTATTATTCGGAAAATCTAAACCTCCAGTGATTTCTTGTTTATTATTGCGACTATTATATTTGTAATAAATGTGTGCATATTGTACTGCGAACATCGTATGCACCAATAACCAAGAACCTACAATGGTCATAATTGCAAGTATGACATGTAGCGTCAGCAGAATTGTTGACAATCCTTTTTTATCAGTTAATAAAAAGCCAATGGCTAAAACACTAGCACAAGCCGCAGCAATCACCAGCATGAATATAGCTAAATGTCCTTCATATTGATTCTCTGCATAACGACGAATTTTTTCTGGGGTAGCTTTGAGCATTTTCCACCAAGTTATGGCTAAAAAAAAGTCAGCGCCAGAGTTCCAAGCGCAGAGAATGCGAGTGGGTAAATGTAGCCAAGGTGGAAGTATTACTGAAATTAATACAGCGACGCCGATAGCAATAAACAATCGAGGTCGCGGGTCAAAGTTTTTCAATAAATGAAGTTTCACAAATATTGCGATCGCAGACGTAATTTAATCCAGTTGAAATCAGGGAGATATGGAAATTATGGACACCCACAGAGGTAAATTTAGGTTAATTATAAAATGGGAGAAGGCACAAAGTTGGCAATCATCCCCCATTTTAATTATCTGCATCAAAACCAGAGTTAATATTTAGTTCAATTTGGCTCTAATTGTCTCTATTCGTTGACGATTCACACCCAAATCACTCTGACCTAAACGTGAAGCAGAACGGACTTGTATCGTATTAGTATTCCGCTCTAGATAGAATTCTACATCATCCACAAATCCCAGCAAGGCGCTTTTAAATTCTGCATATAAATAATCTTGGCTTTCGGTAATGATTTTAGTTCTTGGTAAAGACTCAATAATCGTTTTGAGATTAGCAATTGCTGCTTCAGCACTAGATGTAAAAGTCAGCGGTGCAATTTTGTGGACTGCATCTGTACTCTGGCTGGAAACACAGTTAGGAGAGTTAGGACAAGGTGCTAATTTACCGTTACTAACACCTAAATTATTCGGTCGTTTACCTGCAAAAACCATGATTATATCTTAAGCTAGGTGGATAATTGTAGTGTCACATATTTGTCTTAATTTACTGTAATACTTTGCGGCGTAGACGCAAAGCGGCTTGTCGTTAGACATCGCTTCTTCTGGCAAATGATAGATTCAGTAAAACATCGGTGATGCGTTCGCCTCTGGCGTTGGCGAAGCCATCGCTTTAAGATCCGGTAAGCATCATAAAACGAAAACAGATTATGACACCAACAATTTCAATTAACGATTCTGGGCGCTTGCAACTCTCACCCTTAGAAATCCCATCCCGTTTATTATTGGGGCCTGGCCCCTCCAATACCCATCCTACAGTTCTGCAAGCGATGAATACTTCACCTGTGGGGCATCTTGACCCGGCTTTTCTCGCACTCATGGATGAAATTCAGTCGTTGCTACGCTACGTATGGCAAACAGAAAATCCACTCACCATTGCAGTCAGCGGTACGGGAACAGCCGCAATGGAAGCAACCATCGCCAATACCGTAGAACCCGGTGATGTGGTTTTAATTGGTGTAGCGGGTTACTTTGGTAATCGCCTTGTGGATATGGCTGGACGTTATGGCGCCGATGTGCGAACGATTACCAAGCCTTGGGGACAGATTTTCAACTTGGAAGAACTGCAAACTGCCCTGAAAACTCATCGTCCAGCTATTCTAGCTCTGGTTCATGCCGAAACTTCCACAGGCGCACGGCAACCTTTGGAAGGAGTTGCTGATTTGTGTCGTGAATTTGGCACTTTACTACTAGTAGATACCGTCACAAGTCTGGGTGGTGTCCCCTTATTGTTGGATGCTTGGGGAGTTGACCTCGCTTATAGTTGTAGCCAAAAAGGCTTGGGTTGCCCCCCCGGTGCTTCGCCTTTTACCATGAGTCCGCGTGCAGCCGAGAAATTGCAACAGCGCCGCACGAAGGTTGCTAATTGGTATTTGGATATGTCTTTGCTGAGTAAGTATTGGGGCGCTGAACGCGTTTATCACCACACAGCACCGATTAATTTATACTATGCATTGCGGGAAGCGCTGCGTTTAGTTGCCGAAGAAGGATTAGCAAACTGCTGGCAACGTCATCAAAAGAACGTAGAATATCTCTGGGAAAGCTTGGAAGACTTAGGATTGAGTATGCATGTTGAGCGGGAGTATCGACTGCCAACCCTGACAACAGTCCGCATTCCAGAAGGAGTAGATGGAAAAGCGATCGCTCGACAGTTACTCAATGAACATAATATTGAAATTGGCGGTGGTTTGGGCGAACTCGCAGGTCAAGTCTGGCGCGTAGGACTAATGGGCTTTAATAGTCGTAAGGAAAGTGTTGACCAACTCATAGCAGCACTGCGGCAAGTTTTACCTAAGTAGTTTTAAGATGATTAGGTGCGTCCGTTCATACTAGCGTAACGCACCTAAGATCAAAGGCGTAGGCGTAGCCCAACCTAAGCATCGCACTAGGATTATTTAAGAATTAAAGCAAAGTTGATACTCTACAGGTCGATGCAACAAAGGTGCAGGTCGATGCAACAAAGGTGCAGGGCGATGCAACAAAGGTGCAGGGCGATGCAACAAAGGTGCAGGGCGATGCATCAAAGGTGCAGGTCGATGCAACAAAGGTGCAGGTCGATGCAACAAAGGTGCAGGGCAATGCAACAAAGGTGCAGGTCGATGCAACAAAGGTGCAGGGCGATGCAACAACAATTCATACCATTACTCACCCCATCACCCCACCCCGGCTTTGCTAACGCAAAACCGCCCCTCCCCTTACCAAGGGGAGGGGTTGGGGGTGGGGTAAAGCGTATGTGGGACAAGCGTTTAAGCTTAAGTTGACACCAATGGGCAATGCCGTGCCCCTACCAACGTATTTGTATCATAATTAAAGTGAAACGGTATCAAGAGATTGGGTTAAGATTGCACAGCAATACAAAGTGCAACTCGCTCACATTTTATGTGTCAAAAAACCCAAAAGGATATATTGGTTAAGTATTTCTCAAATCTTGGCAACAGATAAATCGTCTGTAGGGGCGTACAGCTGTACGCCCCTACCCATCTATAGGTATCAGGTATTTCGTGAAATAGCATCACTGGGAGAAAAAACCAACAACCAGCAGAGGCAAAAGTATTAACACAGACACAATCAAAACGAGGGTTGCTGGCTCAATTTTAATTTGGTTCTTCTCTGGGTCGCGCATTTGGCATTCTCTCAATCAATTAACTATACTAATTCAGCGTAAAGGATGTTTACTGATTTTTCCAAGGCTAATAAGGTTGAGAAGTGTAAATCTTTTAGCTATTCGAGCATACTAAAGTTACATATTTTTGATTTCCTGAATTCATCGCCCCATCAGCTTATTTCTTCCAAGGGAGTTTAGTACCCATTTCCGTGAATGCTGAGAAGATGAGATAAAGAATCAGTAACCCAGCAACTGCAAAAAAAGCTAGTAAATCACTATCCATAATTACTGTTGGCTAAAACTTTGCTAATCATAACCTACAGTTTACGCCCCTACACCCGATTCATTTGTTCCAAAGATTTTTGCAAATGGTATTAAGTTGTGTGCAGAAATAGAAACAAACAAGATGAGGAATTAACACTCCCTCATCTCCCTCATCTCCCTCATCTCCCCCATCTCCCCCATCTCCCCCATCTCCCTCATCTTCCCCATTAAATGCAACTCGATATGAACAGTTAATCTCTACCGTTTCTCTGAGTCTGTAATCTTTGGTCTTCTGGATGCAAGCTAAACCAGCCATACCAGTGACGAGCTGCTAACCAGACGGCTGAAAGTAAACCTGCGAGGCTGAGGGTGAGGCCGCTAAACGGTACTAATAATCCAAACATCGGTAGTACTGCTCCAGCAATAGTGCAGATGATAGCAGCAAGGGAAGTACTGCGGCTGGCGCCTAATCCCCATGTCAAAAACAATAAGATGATGGAAATGAAAGTCCAAGCCAATTGAGCATCTATCAACCGAGCCAGATAGGTCAAAGCCAATATACAAGCAAAAAATATACTACCAGCGATCGCTATATTTTTGAAACTCATCGGCAGTGATAAATATAACAATAATATCCACCACAAAAATATTGCTGGTGCTAGCAACAACAGCCGAGGAATGATGCCAGTGTGACGAACGGGTTCGGTATTAGTAAACACTCCAAATGGATTTTTGACTGAAACATTATCGTTAAATATCCAAGTAAATTGAGTGCTGCGCCCATCAACTTTAATCTCATTCGGTACAATACCGCTGGCAAAATCAGCCGGAGCAAAGTTGGCAATTGCTATGAGGCGGAAGTTAGAAAGCAGCTGTCCGGTAGCATCATAAACCCAGCGCGGTCCCCCTTGAGCTTGATAAGTAACTCGAAAGGTGGCTGCTTCCCCTGGTTGCAAACGAAAGGGAAAGCCATAGTCTCCGGGATTGGTTTGTTGTAGCCTAGTACCATCACGCTCTACTTTGTAGCTAGCAAGCAGCGAGTAGCCATTAGGTGGGGATGCTTCAAAGAAAAAATTATTAATATTGTTGAGTTGGTTAACTACTTTATAATCAGCAGTGTATTCCACGCGATAAATTGAACTGCGGCCTGGAACATCTACACTTTGGTCAAGCTTGACTTGAATTTGCGAACCAGCCAACGTCAAGAAGCGGGTAACTTCTCGCGTATCATTGACCTTAACTATCTTGCCATTGACTTGAGTTGTATATGAATACGGCTCTTGAATAGAGTAGCGGACTTGAGGTGCAGACTGTTCGAGCCTTTCACCTGCCACACTTTCCGCGACTTGAGCCACCCTTGCTTGTTCCCAGTAATGGTAGCGGTTGCTCAAAGTTGAACAGAGAAAAAATCCCGGCACCAAGAGAATTAATACTAAAGTTAAATGTTGTAATCCCCGTAACAGTTGGGAATAACGAACAGCCCATTCACCAATGAAAATGACATTTTCGCTTTGGTGGCGACGTAGAGAAAAACTTACCAGAGCGATCGCAATTCCCAAAGCTATAACTAAAAATACTAATAATAGTGAAGCTTTAAGCGCTTGAGTTCCAAATTGCACAAGCTCAATCGGATGTGTTAAATCAGGTAATCCAGGAATACCTTGAGCAGAAGATGACATGGCGTATTCTTGCAGAATTTGGAGAACCAGACCGATAAATTCTCTGAAAAGTTTCTCCACGACAGTTTTATATGATACCGCTACAATTTTTCTCGCCTACTCCGCCCAATACGGTTCGGTTAAAGGGGAAAGGGGAAAGGGGAAAGGTTTCAAATACATCCTTTACCCCTTACCCCTTAACCTTTTCCCAGACCACAAGTGAAATGTAGGGTGCGTTAGCCTACGGCATAACGCACCGTCAACAATTCTGCTGTATCTAAATCCGCCAACCTATTGATTCTGACTCCTGAATTCTGACTCCTGAATTCTGACTCCTGAATTCTGACTCCTGAATTCTGACTCCTGAATTCTGACTCCTGAATTCTTCTTCAAGATTCATCTAACCGGCGTTGCCATTCAGCATCAATTTGTGCAGAACGTTCGACTTCCTGTTCCATCAAGTCGGTTTCAGTGGAATACACCAATTCTTCATTCCCAATAACTTTTTCTGCCGCAAACTGATGTGCAAAGTCAATCTTTTGCTGCAAAGAACTATCCGCACTTGCTAATAGCCTAGCGCGATCGAGGCGATCGCGGTTGCGTGCAACAATTTTTTGATTGCGCCACTTAATCCAAAAATAACGCAATAAGGGTATCCCCAAAAAACCAACTCCATAAGCCAACAGCAGCCAATAAATTCCTTGCACAAAAGCTACTAGTCCGCCTAATTGAGCAGCAACCGTACCATCTCTCAATAAACTTCCCAGTACTAGGGCGCCAACAAAATTGAGGATACCCAAGCCAGCACTCAGCATAATTTGCCCAGAACTTGCAGCACTAAAACGCCAAAGAAATTCCTCTAAGTAAACTGATATTGAATTACGGCGCTTTTTAGCTGCACTTACCTGCAACTCTGGGAAGTAATATATAATTTGCCCTTGCTCGCTGACGGATGGTTGTCCATTAAATCGCGTCAAAACCGGCAGCATATAATCTTCGTAATCTCTTTGATATCCTTCCCCAATGTCATCAAGATACGGAGAAATTTGTTCTGCTACCACTGCGCCACCGTTACTGCGAATCACCGTAGCGATTTCTTGCCAGCGACGTTCTTCTAAGTTGGCGTTAGGATTACCATCCCCAAATAAAAACGAAAACACAGCTTCAAAGAAATTCAAATCGCTTTTTTGTCGCCTTTCATCTGGCCGTTCCTGGTAGTGGGTATTATAATCTGGGCTAAAATACCAAAATAAATCCGGGAAAAAGAAGAACCCACCGCCAGAATTACCGCGCCCATTATCACTGTCGCGGTCTGAATTGGCAGCGGTGATGATAATAATGATGGTAATACTTATCAAGGCGATGGAAACAGTTAAGAAAACTCCAAAAGAAATGCGAATCAAGTAAAACAGAACATTCCAGACTTTTTTCCACCACTCCTGCAATCGTAACCGGAAGTATTTATTACGTAAAATTGAGCGGAAATTTTTCGGAAATAGGTAAACAATATCACCTGAATCTGCTACTTGTAAATGTCCGCCGGCATCAGATGCTAGGGCTAACAAGCCCAGATTAGCTTGGGCGACGTTCAATCCTGCCTGAGTTGCCACATCACCAACGGTGACACGGTAACCCAGTTGTTCCACTGCTTGCATAATGGTGGGATTCAGAGTCATTCCTCTCCCCTCCTGCGAAAATATACTCTTTCTTTTTTTAAGTATAAAGTTTTATTTTGAATGGCTTGTCAAAAGCTTGAAGAAGAATTCAGAAGCCAGAATGGGCTACGCCCCGCTACGCTAACAGGAGTCAGCAATCAAGACACTCTCTACGAGACCCTGCGCGCAGCGGCGACCACAGGAGAAGGAGAAGAGAAGGCTTTACGCTACGCTATCCGCCAGTTGTACAAAAAACATTGCTGTTAGCGGATAGCTAAGGTTTAGCCCATTCTGACTCCTAAATTCTGAATTCTGTTTAATAAATAAACTTACAAATAACTTGACACGCAATATGTTAAAATTATCATCCTTGGTTTAATTAACCAGCAAATTTTCTGCCTAAATATGGTTCAGTACACTCTCGCACAAAGCCCAGAAATTATCCTCACTGTTTCTGGAAAAGATTCAGCCAAAGCCCGTGACAAAGCAATGGATCAGCTGATGGAACTGATGGATGCAGGTAAGCTCCCCACGGAACTCGAAGAAGGATTTGGTCCTCAACAATTAATCGAGGTTAAAGAATCAAACATTGATACTGCTAACGGTGAGGATGCCATTACCCAAGCTGTTCAGGTTTTGAGTAACTTGGCCACCCTCAAGCTGAAAGTTCAAGAGTCACGAACTGAAGCCTTAGAGATTCGTAAAGCCGTTGATGTTCTGTTTACTGACGAGTCAGTGAGTGAAGAAGAAATTACTCGACTCAAAGAAGGCTTTAAAGTTCTGAAAAATTTTGCTCAAGCTAATGTGCGTTACCAGGAAGCACGAACTAAAGCAGAACAAGCTCGGCAAGTTCTGGATCGAGCTCTGAAATCGCCTGACAAGTGATTCTTAAATCAAAACGCAAAAAGACAGGCTCTCGTGCCTGTCTTTAGCTTTACTGGGGCGCTAGGATTCGAACCTAGGGATGGCGGGACCAAAACCCGCTGCCTTACCACTTGGCTACGCCCCAACAACTTCACCCTACTTAATATAGCAGCTAGTCATGGGTTTGTGTCAAGTACTTTCATATTTGATTTTAGAGCCTGGGTTTTTACAGGAATGCTGGCTCAAAGCCCCAAAGTTGATTTTTTGATATTTTAATTTTTTGCTGAACCGAAAAGGCATAAAAAAAGGGGAAGATAATTTTATCTTCCCCTGCTCTGTTATTTTTGTTATCGTCTGGTTTGTTACCTTCCTTGAGTCTTTGCCGTAACATTTGCCTTTGCTTTTTGAGTTGCCGCTTCCTCGCAGAACCGCCCCTACCTTTATCATTCCTACCTTCTTTACGGGGAGATTCCCATCTTTTTAGTCGCATAATCTTTGACCTCTGTGGTATCGGATAGTTGATTTATAGCAATAATATATACTCGATCTATCTAATAGATACTGCAAATATTAAATTGTCTTTGGAATCAAGTATTACCCTTCACTACAAAGTATAACACAAATTTTCCAGTAATTTCTTGATTCTTTTTAACGAGAAAGGTTTTTCAAGATTGTAAAAGATCTATCATCTGAAAAACTATGTGTTTTTTGGTAGTGGGCAGGAGGAGAATCGAACTCCTATGACCGCAAGGTCGCCACATTTTGAGTGTGGTGCGTCTACCAGTTTCGCCACCCGCCCTTTTATTCAACTTTCCCAGTATACTCTATTTTATGATTTTGCAACAACAAATCTCAAAATTAAGAAATTTTAGGCAACTTTTTTCTCATCTATTCACCTCTAGAACACCAATTCAGTAATCCAGCACCTTTTTTGGCTGGAAACTCGCTTTGGGTTTACTTGTGTGTACACCGTAGCTTCCCTACTAGGGAAGCAGGCTGGGGGGGGGGTAGGTTTTTGGTTACTGAATCGATGCTCTAGAAATCAGCTTTTGTGCATTTTTCCCAAAATGGTATCATAAACTACTTTTTTAGTGTAGGCGTAGTTCGCTGTAGTCATCGCAGAACTTTTCGATCTACTGAAATTAATTTTGCCAGGTATTACAAACGTGAATATTGCGGAGTTGTTAGATAAAGTTAGATTTTGTAATTATTTGTTATTTAATGTTGTAAACATTTTAATTATCTACTTAACTGTCTTAACTGTCTTAACTGTCTCCCTTAAATGTCTTAACTGTCTTAAATGTCTTAACTGTCCACTTTAACTGTCCCTGAAAATTTTTGAATTACTATTGCATTTTCTTGATGAAGCTGAGATGCTTTTTAAGCGGCTAAGCGTATATTAAAAAACGAGTTTAATTAAAAATTAATCTTTACTTCTAACAAATCTCTAGTAATAAAAGCGAAGTTCTGGTCAAATACAACACCAGGAACAACCCCAAACCTTTATTCAGGAAATGTCAAACCAGAAAATCTTGTTCAGGCACAGGCATTAGCTGCTCAAATAATTTAATTGCCCAAAAGCAGAAGATTTATGAGTTTTATAATATTTACATTCAATTAAAACTTATTTTGTTTAGCAATAAAATTGCTAATTTTAATACCAAGAAATTTGGAGGATGTATTATGCTCTTTCTGAAGAAATAGTAAAAAATTAAATAAAGTAAATTATTGTCGGCTGCAAAATCAAAGTTTCAACGATAATCTCAGGATTTTAGGTCATTCCAATGAATACAATTGTTCAAACAAGTCAACCAATGTCTTCTGGTCAAGAAGCAATGTGGTTTATCTACCAAATGGCGAGCGAGAGCGTTGCTTATAATATATTTATTACTGCAAAAATTAATTCTTATTTAAATATTACTGCTGTCAATCGTGTCTGGGAAAAAATTATTGAACGCCATCCTATTCTGCGAACTACATATACCAGTTATCAAGGTAAATCGATTCAGCAAGTTAATCAAAAACATAAATTTAATCTTGAGGTAATAGATGCCAGCAATTGGAGCGAAGATTACTTACAAGAGAGAATATTTGCGATAACTGACCGCCCTTTTAACTTAGAAAAAGATTCAGTTCTGAGGGTTAATTTATTTACTATTTCAGCCAAAGAACACATTCTCTTGCTAACAATGCACCACATTGCAGGTGATATGTGGTCTTTTGATTTACTGCTGAGCGAATTTCAAGCTTTGTATGCTCATGAAATCGAGCAAGCTAGTCAACAGCAGACAGACGCAGCAGCAAATTATTTGAGCGGGAATAAATCTTATGCAGATTTTGTCAGTTGGCAATCAGAAATTTTATCGAGTTCTGAAGGAGAAAAACTGCGGCAATACTGGCAACAAAAATTAGCTGGCGAATTGCCAATTTTGAATTTGCTCGCAGACAAACTTCGTCCCACCGTAAAGACTTATCAAGGAGCAGCACATATTTCAAAGTTGGATGAACAGTTAATTCAAAAACTGAAGCATCTAGCCCTAGCTTCTGGAACAAGCCTTTATCAGATTCTGTTAGCAGCATTTTACGTCCAACTTTACCGTTACACCAATCAAACAGACATCCTCGTAGGAAGCCCGATGAGAGGTCGGTGGGGTGGAGATTTTAAAGATATTGTTGGCTACTTTGCCAACCTGATGGTTTTACGAACTTCTGTACAGGAAAACGCCACATTTACAGAATTTCTGGCTCAAATCAGCAACACAGTTAAAGAAGCCCAAAAGCATCAAGATTACCCTTTTTCTCTGTTAGCGGAACAACTCCAGCCACAACGAGATCCCAGTCGTTCTCCTTTATGTCAAGTTAGTTTTACTTGGCAACGACAACGTTGGTGTGAACCAACCGAGAATTCATTGCACATTCAAGAACAAGTGCTTCAAATGGAGCCATACTTGCTCGGACATCAACGGGGTGCAGACTTAGATCTGAATTTAATGGTGATGGAAGCTCAGGGAGTGTTGCAGCCATGCTGGCAATACAATACTGATTTGTTTGAAGCTACGACGATCGCCCGCATGGCAGGGCATTTTGTGACACTGCTTGAAGCTATTGTAGCTAATCCCCAGCAGCAGATTTGGCAATTACCTCTACTGACAGAAGTTGAGCAACAGCAGTTATTGGTTGACTGGAACAATAATCAGGCTGATTATCCAAGGGATAAGTGTATCCATCAGTTGTTTGAGGAGCAAGTAGAACGTACCCCAGATGCAGTGGCGGTGGTGTTTGAAAACCAACAACTGACTTACCAGCAATTGAACTGTCGCGCTAACTCTTTGGCGCACTACCTGAAGTCTTTGGGTGTGGGTGCAGATGTGCTGGTGGGTTTGTGTGTGGAACGTTCTTTAGAAATGGTTGTGGGACTATTGGGGATTCTCAAAGCGGGTGGGGCTTACGTGCCGCTTGACCCAGAGTATCCTGCTGAGCGTTTAAGCTTTATGTTAGAAGACACTCAACTTCAGGTGCTGTTGACGCAACAGGGACTTCTTGATGAATTACCTCAGTCTGAGGTGCAGGTTGTGTGTTTGGATACTGACTGGGTTCTTATTTCCAACTTGTCTGAGGAGAATCCAATCACTGGGGTAGAAGCAGCTAATTTGGCTTATGTGATTTACACTTCAGGCTCTACAGGCAAACCCAAAGGAGTGACGATCGCACATGAAGCGATCGCCAGCCATTGTTGTATTATTCAACAGACTTACGCACTTGTACAGAGCGATCGCGTACTCCAGTTTGCCTCAATCAACTTCGATGCTTCATTAGAGCAGATATTTCCTACATTGATAGTTGGCGCTACCTTGGTACTGAGAGGCTCAGATGTTTGGACTCCGGCAAACTTCCAAAAAATAATTTTGGATTTTGGACTCACTGTGGTTAATCTGCCGACAGCTTATTGGCAACAACTGGTTCAAGAGTCGGTCAAAACACAAACCTTACATGCAAACAGCCAACTGAGACTTATGGTTGTTGGTGGAGACGTAATGTTGCCCGAATATGTCGCCCTTTGGCAACAAAGTCCAATGTCTAGTGTTCGTCTACTCAATGCTTATGGACCTACAGAAGCAACCATCACAGCAACTTTATTTGAAATTCCTCCCCAGTTTAGCAAAGACACAAATCTGACAAAAATTCCTATTGGTTCTCCTCTGCCTAACAAGACTATATATATTTTAGATAAGCATTTACAGCCTGTTCCCATTGGTGTGCCTGGAGAATTGCACATTGGCGGTGTCCTTTTAGCGCAAGGCTACCTCAATCGTCCTGAGTTGACACAAGAGAAATTTATCCCCAATTCCTTCGGTGGAAGCAGGGGAGCAGGGGAGCAGGGGAGCAGGGGAGCAGGGGAGCAGTCTTTCCCCTCTGCCTCTTCCGAGCGCCTTTACAAGACAGGGGATTTGGTACGTTATTTACCTGATGGCAATATCGAATACCTGGGACGAATTGACAATCAGGTGAAAATACGCGGCTTCCGTATTGAGTTGGGCGAAATCGAAACAGTATTGAGCCAATATCCCCACGTACAAGCAGCTTGCGTCATCGCCCGTGAAGACATTCCTGGAAACAAAAGCCTAGTCGCCTACATTGTCTCCCAAAAAGAGCAGACACCAAAAGTTAGCGAACTGCGCCGCTTCCTGAAAGAAAAGTTACCAGAGTACATGGTGCCAAATGCAATAGTCTTCCTCGAAGCTCTACCGTTTACTCCCAACGGCAAAATAGACCGCCGCGCATTGCCCGCACCTGATTTACACAGCCAATTATCGGACAAATATGTAGCCCCACGCAGCCCATTGGAAGAACTGTTGGCACAAATTTGGGCGCAAGTTCTAAAAGTAGAGCAAGTGGGCATTTATGATAACTTTTTTGAACTTGGGGGACATTCGCTACTAGGAACACAAGTAGTTTCACGCATTCGCAACATTTTCAAAGTGGAACTACCACTGCGTCAATTATTTGCCGCGACAACAGTGGCCGAATTGGTGCATTTGATTGGGCAATTACAGCAACAAAACTCAGAACTGTCTGCACCACCCATCTTACCAAGGGCAAATAATGCAGAACTGGCACTGTCATTCGCGCAACAGCGTTTATGGTTTTTAGACCAATTCGAGCCAGACAGTCCCTTCTACAACATGCCTATGGGTTTGCGTTTAGCAGGAACTCTGCAAGTTGCCGCATTAGAACAAAGCTTACAAGAAATTATTCATCGCCACGAAGCGTTACGCACTAATTTCATTACCGTTGATGGACAACCAACACAAATCATTCAAACCCAAAGGAATTGGACATTATCGGTTGTTGATTTGCAGCATTTATCTACAACCGAACAGGAAATAGCTTCTCAACTTTTAGGGGAACAACAAGCTATCCAACCTTTTGAGTTGGCAACACAGGCATTAGTGAGGGCAACATTAGTAGTGCTATCCGAGACAGAACACATATTATTTATGTGTATGCACCACATTGTCTCTGATGGCTGGTCAATGGGTGTGTTTGTTCATGAGTTAGCGTCACTGTACAATGCTTATTCTCAGGGTAAGACCTCTTTGCTAGAGCCACTGCCGATTCAATATGCAGATTTTGCGCTGTGGCAAAGACAGTGGTTGCAAGGGGAAGTACTGCAAAGCCAATTGAGTTACTGGGAAAAACAATTGGCAGATGCACCAGCTTTATTGTCCCTTCCCACAGACCGACCAAGACCTGCTGTGCAAACTTACAACGGGACACATCAAGAGTTTGCCCTTTCTCTTGAACTAACTAGCAAGCTGATAAAACTGAGCCAAGAGCAAGGGGTGACATTGTTCATGACGCTGTTGGCAGCTTATGATACCCTGCTTTACCGCTACACAGGTACAGAAGACATTTTGGTGGGTTCGCCAATTGCTAACCGCGATCGCTCTGAGATAGAAGGGTTAATTGGCTTTTTTGTCAATACCTTAGTCATGCGTACTAACTTGGCAGGTAACCCCAGTTTTTTGCAGTTGTTGACTCGCGTTCGAGAAATGGCAATGCAGGCATACTCTCATCAGAATTTGCCTTTTGAAATGCTGGTGGAAGCATTACAGCCAGAACGAGACCTCAGTCATACACCACTGTTTCAGGTAATGTTTGTTCTCCAGAATGCGCCCACATCTGGATTAGAACTGAGTAACCTCACTGTCAGTTCATTGCCAGTAAAACTGACAACTTCCAGGTTTGATTTAACCTTAATCATGCAGAACAGTCCTACTGGACTGGTAGGGTTGTGGGAGTACAACACTGATTTGTTTGATGCTAGTACCATTGAGCGGATGACGAGTCATTTTGTCACATTGCTTGAAGGTATTATTGCTAACCCAGAACAGCAAATCTCACAATTGCCTCTGCTGAGTAAAGTTGAGCAACAGCAGTTATTAGTTGACTGGAACGATACTCAGGTAGATTATCCACTGCATAAATCCATCCATCAGTTGTTTGAGGAGCAGGTGGAACTCACACCCAATGCAGTGGCAGTAGAGTTTGAAAATCAACAACTTACTTACTATGAATTAAACTACCGCGCTAACCAGTTGGCGCGCTACCTGCGGTCTTTCGGTGTAGGAGCCGATGTTTTGGTCGGTTTGTGTGTAGAGCGTTCTTTAGAGATGGTCATCGGACTATTGGGGATTCTCAAAGCGGGTGCTGCTTATGTGCCACTTGACCCAGAGTATCCCAGCGATCGCTTGAGCTTTATTTTAGAAGATACTCAAGTTTGGGTGTTGCTGACTCAACAGCGACTGATTGACAGACTGCCTCCAAATCAAGCAAAGCTTGTTTGTTTAGATACTGACGCTGGACTGATTGCCCAGTGCAGCCACGACAACCTCATCTCCGGCGTAGAAGCGAACAACTTAGTTTATATAATTTACACTTCTGGTTCTACAGGTCAACCAAAGGGTATAGCTATGAGTCAGCTTGCTCTTTGCAATCATATCTTGTGGCATGGAGACAATCTGAAAATTGCTCGTGGAGCAAAAACCCTGCAATTTGCTTCCATTAGCTTTGATGTTTCCTTCCAAGAAATATTCACTACCTGGTGTTCTGGAGGCACGTTGTTCTTAATTGGAGAGGAATTACGCCACGATACAAGAACTTTGTTAGGTTTTCTCCAAGAAAAAGCAATAGAAAGAATGTTTCTCCCCGTTGTCGGCTTACAGCAACTAGCAGAAGTTGCTGTTGGTAGTGAGTTAGTGAATACTCATTTGCGGGAAATCATTACTTCTGGGGATAAGTTGCAGATTACTCCGGCGATTTCTCAATGGTTCAATCAATTAAGTGATTGTACATTGCACAATCAGTACGGCCCATCGGAGAGCCATTTAGCCACAAGTTATACTCTAAATAATTCAGTAGAAACTTGGCCGCTACTGCCTCTAATTGGTCGTCCCATTGCCAACACCCAAATATACATCCTAGACAAGTACTTACAGCCTGTACCCATTGGTGTTGCAGGAGAAGTATACATTGCTGGTGTCCTTTTAGCCCAAGGCTACTTAAATCGACCAGAGTTAACACGAGAGAAATTCATCCAAAACCCCTTTAAAAGAGGCAGGGGGCAGGGGGCAGGGAGCAGGGGCGAAACAGAAGACCAATCCTCTAATTGCGAGCGCCTCTACAAATCAGGTGACTTAGCACGCTACTTGAGTGACGGTAACATCGAATCTTTAGGTCGCATCGATAATCAAGTTAAAATTCGGGGTTTCCGCATTGAGTTGGGCGAAGTTGAAGCAGTACTGGGTCAAATAAGTGATGTGCAGGCATTTTGTGCGGTTGTCCGCGAAGATACACCAGGTGATAAACGCCTAGTCGCTTACATTGTGCCGCAACCAGAGCAAAAACTCAGTGTCAGCGTTGTGCGTAGCTTCCTCAAGGAAAAGTTACCAGAGTATATGCTGCCAAGTGCAATAGTTATCTTGGACGCTTTACCGCTGACACCCAACGGGAAAATAGACCGCCGCGCCTTGCCCGCACCTGATTTACACAGCCAATTATTGGATAAATATGTTGCGCCACGTAACCCAATCGAAGAAATCTTGTCAGTAATTTGGGCGCAGGTGCTGAAACTAGAGCAAGTGGGCATTCATGATAATTTCTTTGAACTTGGGGGACACTCCCTACTAGCAACGCAACTAGTCTCCCGCGTGCGTACCAGCTTGAAAGTAGAACTACCATTGCGGAGTTTATTTGCTGCACCCACAGTTGCCCAATTGTGCGAAAACATTCAGCGATCGCAGCAACAGGATTTAGAACTAACAGCATCGCCTATTTTACCAAGAGAAAGGCACGCAGAATTACCACTGTCATTTGCCCAAACACGGCTATGGTTTTTAGACCAATTAAACCCGAACAGTGGCTTATACAACTTACTTATAACTTTGCGTCTAGTCGGAACTCTCAATCAAACTGCCTTAGAACAAAGCTTGCAAGAAATTATTCATCGCCACGAAGCTTTACGCACAAACTTCGTCATTGTTGATGGAAAACCTTCTCAAATTATTCAAACACAAATAAATTGCACGCTCTCAGTTGTTGACTTGAAGCATTTATCTACAACCGAGCAACAAATAGCTTCTAAGCTTTTAGCCCAACAACAAGCGATTCAAGCATTTGAGTTGGCAACAGAAGCATTAATCAGGGTAACATTAGTAGCGCTGTCCGAGACAGAACACCTTTTCTTAGCGTGTATGCATCACACAGTCTCTGATGGCTGGTCAATGGGTGTATTTGTCCAAGAACTAGCAACGCTCTACAATGCATATTCTCAAGGTCAGCCTTCTCTTTTAGAACCACTGCCGATTCAGTACGCAGATTTCGCCATTTGGCAGAGACAATGGTTGCAAGGAGATGTACTCCAAAGCCAATTGAGTTACTGGCAACAACAATTAAAAGACGCACCAGCTTTATTATCGCTACCTACAGACCGACCCAGACCAGCTGTGCAGACTTTTGCTGGGGCATATCAACAGTTTGCACTTTCTCTTGAACTAACCGGTAAGCTGACAAAACTCAGCCAAGAGCAAGGTTGTACCCTTTTCATGACGCTGTTAGCAGCTTATGATACATTGCTTCACCGCTACACAGGACAATCAGATATTCTGGTTGGCTCTCCGATTGCTAACCGTAATCGTAGTGAAATCGAGGGGTTAATTGGCTTTTTTGTCAATACCTTGGTGATGCGTACAGACTTATCAGGCAATCCTAGCTTTAGCGAATTACTTGGTCGTGTTCGGGAAATGGCACTACAAGCTTATGCTCATCAGGACTTGCCGTTTGAAATGCTGGTAGAAGTATTACAGCCACAACGGAACTTAAGCCATACACCGCTGTTTCAGGTAATGTTTGTTCTCCAGAACGTTCCCATATCAAACGTAGAGTTGACTGGGTTAACTGCTAGTCTATTGCCCATAGAAAGTGTAACTGCCAAGTTCGATCTTACCTTGGCAATGGAAAACACTGCTAGTGGATTGGTGGGCGTGTGGGAGTACAATACAGATTTGTTTGATGCCAGTGCGATCGCTAGACTAGCAAATCACTTTACCACACTGCTTGAGGGAATTGTCGCAAATCCCCAACAGCCTATTTCCCAATTGCCTTTGCTGACAGAATTTGAGCAGCAGCAGTTATTGGTGGAGTGGAATAATACAGTATTAGACTATCCCCAAGATAAATGTATTCATCAGTTGTTTGAGGAGCAAGTAGAACGCACCCCAGATGCAGTGGCGGTGGTATTTGAAAATCAACAACTGACATATCGTGAGTTGAATAGTCGTGCAAACCAATTGGCACATTACTTGCGCTCATTGGGTGTGGGAGCAGATGTCCTGGTGGGTATTTGTGTAGAGCGTTCTTTAGAAATGGTCATCGGACAATTGGGCATTCTCAAGGCGGGTGGGGCATATCTGCCACTTGACCCAGAGTATCCAACTGAACGTTTGCACTTTATTTTTCTTGATGCTCAAGTTTCAGTGTTGCTCACCCAGCAACAACTGATTGACAAATTGCCTGCAAATACAGGAACGCAAGTACTTTTAGATACTGATGCTCAAGTAATTTCCCAGTACAACCAAGAAAATCTGATTACTGATACCAAAGCTAGTAGTTCGCCAAGTGAACTTAGCGGGGTAAAGGGTAAAGGGGAAAGGGGAAAGGTTTTAAATCCCTTACCCTTTACCCCTTCCCCTTTCCCCAGCCCTCACTCAGCATTTTTGGGTTCGCAGAGTACTAGTAACTTAGCTTACGTGATTTATACTTCTGGTTCTACAGGGCAGCCGAAGGGAGTATTAGTTGCCCATCATGCACTACTCAATCTCGTATTCTGGCACCAAAGAGCTTTTGCAATTACTTCAGGTGATAAAGCCACTCAGGTAGCTTCCACAGCATTTGATGCTGCTGTCTGGGAATTGTGGCCTTACCTCACCGCTGGAGCAAGTGTTTATTTACTCCAAAGAGAAATCCTGGCATCACCAGAGGATTTGCAAGATTGGTTGACATCGCAAAACGTCACCATCAGTTTTCTGCCAACACCAGTGGCAGAACAATTGCTGTCTCTGGAATGGAAACAAGATACTGCTTTGCGGACTGTACTAACTGGGGGAGATAAACTTCATCGATATCCATCAAGTTTGCTGCCTTTCCAGGTAGTGAATAATTATGGCCCAACTGAAAATACTGTTGTCGCCACTTCCGGGATAGTACTTTGCGAACAACCCGATAATCAGATATCTCCACCTATCGGTCGTCCCATTGCCAACGTCCAAGTCTACATTTTAGACGAGTATTTACAACCAGTTCCCGTTGGTGTGCCAGGAGAATTGCATATTGGTGGTGCTTCCTTAGCCCAAGGCTATCTCAACCGAACCGAGTTAACCCAAGAGAAATTCATCCAAAACCCCTTCAGTCAAAGCAGGGGAGCAGAAATTCTCCCCAGTCCCCAGTCCCCAGTCCCCAGTCCCCAGCTGTACAAAACAGGGGATTTGGTACGTTATTTGCCCGATGGCAACATTGAATACTTGGGACGTATCGACAATCAGGTAAAAATTCGTGGCTTCCGCATTGAATTGGGCGAAATTGAAGCAGTACTAAACCAAAATGTTGATGTGCAAGCATCTTGTGTTATTGCTCACGAAGATACCCCAACAGAGAAGCGCTTAGTCGCCTACGTAGCACCGCACCAACACTCTACACTTGCAATTAGCGAATTGCGCCATTACCTGAAAGCAAAACTCCCAGACTACATGGTGCCCCAGGCTTTTGTCATCTTGGAGTCAATGCCACTAACCCCCAATGGCAAAATAGACCGCCGTGCATTAAAAGCACCGGATTTACATCATCAACTCAAAGACAAATATGTTGCCCCACGCACGCCTAGCGAAGAAATGCTGGCACAAATTTGGGCAACAGTCCTAAAAGTAGAGCAAGTGGGTATTTATGATAACTTCTTTGAACTTGGCGGACACTCGCTACTAGCAACCCAACTTGTTTCATCTATCCGCTCTAAGTTCCAAGTAGAACTACCATTGCGTGAGTTGTTTGCCGCACCAACAGTAGCCGAATTGGCGCAAACAATTGGGCAGATACAGCAACAAAAGTTACAACTTATTTCCCCACCCATCTTAAAGCGGGCAAAGGATGCAGAATTACCACTATCTTATGCCCAAACACGGCTGTGGTTTTTAGATCAGTTCGATCCCAACAGTGCTTTCTACAATATTCCCATAGCTTTGCGTCTAGTTGGAACTCTCAATCAAACTGCATTAGAACAAAGCTTACAAGAAATTATTCATCGTCACGAAGCGTTACGCACCAATTTCATCACAGTTGATGGAGAACCTTCTCAAATCATTCAAACAGAAAGTACTTGGACAGTATCAGTTGTTGACTTGCAGCATTTACCTACAAGCGAACAAGAAATTTCTTCTAAGCTTTTAGCACAACAAGAAGCACTTCTTCCATTTGACCTAGCAAGACAAGCATTAGTCAGAGCAACATTGGTAGTGCTATCCGAGACAGAACACATATTGTTAATGTGTATGCATCATGTTGTCTTTGATGGCTGGTCAATGGGTGTGTTTGTCCAAGAACTAGCGGCGCTGTATGGTGCTTATTCTCAAGGTCAGCACTCATCTTTACCAACACTGCCGATTCAGTACGCAGATTTCGCAATCTGGCAGCGACAATGGTTGCAAGGAGATGTACTGCAAAAGCAATTGAGTTATTGGGAAAAACAATTGGCAGATGCACCAGCTTTATTGTCGCTGCCCACAGACCGACCCAGACCTGCTGTGCAAACTTTCGCTGGTGCAACTCAAGAGTTTGCCCTGTCAATGGAACTAACTCAAAGGCTGACAAAACTCAGCCGGGAGCAAGGGGCGACTTTGTTCATGACGCTGTTGGCAGCGTTTGATACGTTACTTTACCGCTACACAGAACAATCAGATATTTTGGTGGGGACACCAATTGCTAACCGGAATCGCAGTGAAATAGAAGGGTTGATTGGCTTTTTTGTCAATACTTTAGTTTTGCGGACTGATTTATCAGGCAACCCCAGTTTTTTGCAGTTGTTGACTCGCGTTCGGCAAATGGCAATGGAAGCACACTCTCATCAGGATTTGCCGTTTGAAATGTTGGTGGAAACATTACAGCCAGAACGGGATCTCAGCCATGCACCGCTGTTTCAGGTGGATTTTCTCCTGCAAAACGATCCCCTATCCCAAGTCGAACTGACTGGGTTAACTGTCAGTCAGTTGCCAATAGAAAGCGCCACGGCAAAATTCGATCTTACCTTGGCAATGGGGAACACTGGTAATGGATTGGTGGGTGTGTGGGAGTACAACACTGATTTGTTTGATGCCAGCACGATCGCCAGAATGGCGGGTCATTTTGTCACACTGCTTGAAGCAATTGTGGCCAATCCTCATGAGCGAATTGACCAATTGCCAATGTTAACAGCAGTTGAGCAACGGCAGTTATTGGTTGAGTGGAACGATACTCAAGCGGATTACCCTTGGGATCGGTGTATTCATCAGTTGTTTGAGTCACAGTGTTTGAGTACACCCGATGCTGTGGCAGTGGTGTTTGAAAATCAACAGTTAACTTATCAACAGCTCAACAGCCAAGCGAATCAATTAGCACATTACCTACAATCTCTGGGTGTGAAACCAGAGGTTTTGGTGGGGATTTATTTAGAGCGATCGCTATCCACGATCGTGGCATTGTTAGCCGTCCTCAAAGCTGGCGGCGCTTATGTCCCCCTAGATCCTGATTATCCCCACCAGCGATTAGCTGACATATCCCAAGACTCACAATTGTCTGTGCTGCTTACACAAGAGACATTGCTCAATTCCTTGCCAGCCGAAGGTGTACAAGTCATCGTCTTAGACAAAGAATCTGGGGTGCTGACAAATCAAAGTCAAGAAAATCCGGTGAGTGAAGTAAAACCAGAAAACTTGACTTGTATACTTTATACTTCTGGTTCCACTGGCAAACCCAAAGGCGTGATGCTGACTCACGCGGCTTTAGTTAGTCATAGCAGTGCAATTAGTGAAGTCTTTGGTTTGACTAGTAGCGATCGCGTTTTGCAGTTTGCGTCCTTCAGCTTTGATGTGGCAGCCGAAGAAATCTTCCCCACTTGGTTCAAAGGTGGAACTGTGGTTTTAAGACCAGCCCAAATGTTCCCAGATTTTGCCAGTTTTGCCCAATTCCTGGCCCAAGAAAAACTGACTGCGATTAATATCACCCCAGCTTACTGGCACGAATGGGCAGTTGCAGTATCTAAAGAAGATGCAACCGTACCGCAAACTTTGCGCTTAGTAGCCGTAGGTGGGGATGCAGTGCTACCAGAAACAGTAACAATCTGGCAGCAATTAGTAGGCGATCGCGTCAATTGTCTCAATGTCTACGGCCCCACCGAAGCCTCAGTAACAGCGATCGTCCACGATTTACTCGATCCCAAATCTTCACAAACCAATACAGTCCTAATTGGTCGTCCCATTGCCAATACCCAAGCCTACATCCTCGATCGCCATCTCCAACCAGTACCAATAGGGGTCATCGGCGAATTGCACATAGGTGGCGTGCGTTTAGCACGAGGATACCTCAACCGCCCAGAATTGACAGAAGAAAAATTTCTGCCCAACCCGTTTGGCGATTTTGGATTGCCGATTTTAGATTTGGGATTAGGGAATAGGAATGAGAATTTAGAATCCTCTCAAACTACAGAATCAGAAAACAAATCCAATAATCCCAAATCCAAAATTCCAAATCCAAAATTATATAAAACAGGTGACTTAGCCCGTTATCTGCCAGATGGTAACATTGAGTGCTTTGGACGCATCGACAATCAAGTAAAAATCCGGGGATTCCGCATTGAGTTGGGAGAAATTGAAGCGGTACTCAACCAACATATTGATGTGCAGATATCTTGTGTCATCATCCGTGAAGATGCAGTTGGGGATAAACGCTTAGTTGCCTACGTGGTCCCCTACGAGCAAAAGATACCCACAATTAGCGAACTGCGTCAGTTCCTCTCTAGTAAGCTGCCTCTTTACATGGTGCCCCAGGCTTTCGTGATGCTGGAGTCTCTACCCCTAACAGCAAACCGCAAAGTAGACCGCCGCGCCTTACCAGCACCGGATTTACATCATCAACTCAAAGACAAATATGTAGCCCCACGCACCCCAGTGGAAGAAATGCTGGCACTGATTTGGGCGCAAGTGCTGAAAGTAGAGCAAGTCGGCATACATGATAACTTCTTTGAAATGGGCGGACACTCACTACTCGCAACACAACTGGTTTCCCGCATCCGCAACACTTTCAAAGTAGAACTGCCCTTGCGGACTTTGTTTGCAGCCGCAACAGTTGAGCAATTAGCGCGATCGATTGAGCAGTTGCAGCAAGAGAATTTAGAACTAACTTCCCCGCCAATCTTAAGGCGGGCGGAAAATGCCACAATTACACTGTCTTATGCTCAACAGCGTTTGTGGTTTTTAGAACAGTTACAGCCCAATAGCGCCTTATACAACATCCCCCTAGCTTTGCGTCTAGTCGGAACTCTCAATAGAAGTGCCTTAGAACAAAGCTTGCAAGAAATAATTGCACGTCATGAAGCGTTACGCACCAACTTCATCGCCGTTGATGGTAAAGCAACCCAAATTATTAGGGAATGGGGAATAGAAAGAACTTCCGATCTGTTAGCACCTACAGATTGGCAAGTCTCTGTTGTTGAGTTGCAACATCTGCCAAGGAGTGAGCAAGAAACAACTGCACAGGATTTAGTGCAACAACAAGCGAGCCTACCCTTTGACTTAGCAACACAAGCATTGGTGAGAGCAACATTGCTAGTGCTTAATGAGACAGAACACATATTGAGTGTGTGTATGCACCACATTGTCTCTGATGAATGGTCAGTGGAAGTGTTTGTCCAAGAATTCACAGCGTTGTACAGTGCTTATTCCCAAGGTCAGCTTTCTACTTTAGCGCCATTACCAATTCAGTATGCAGATTTTGCACTATGGCAGAGACAGTGGTTGCAAGGAGATGTCCTGCAAAGCCAATTGAATTACTGGCAACAACAACTCAAAGACGCACCAGCTTTATTACCTCTGCCAACAGACAGATCCAGACCGGCAGTACAGACTTTCGCTGGCGCACATCAAAAATTTGAGCTTTCACTTGAGTTAAGCCAAAGGTTGGCACAACTAAGTCAGCAACAAGGGGCGACTTTGTTCATGACGCTGTTGGCAGCTTATGATACTTTACTTTACCGCTACACAGGACAGGCAGATATTTTGGTGGGTACACCAATTGCTAACCGCAATCGCAGTGAAATAGAAGGGTTGATTGGCTTTTTTGTCAATACCTTAGTGATGCGGACAGATTTATCTCTGAATCCCAGTTTTAGCGATTTATTAGGTCGTGTTCGGGAAATGGCACTGCAAGCCTATGCTCATCAGGACTTGCCCTTTGAAATGCTGGTGGAAGTATTGCAGCCCCAGCGGAATTTAAGCCATACACCTCTGTTCCAAGTGGCGTTTTTGTTTCAGAATACCCCTACGTCTGCTGTAGAACTGAGTGGGTTAACTATAAGTGATTTCCCAACAGAAAATGTCACTGCCAAATTCGATCTTACCTTGGCGATCGCTAACACTGCGACTGGATTGGTGGGAGTATGGGAGTACAATACCGACTTGTTCGATCGCACCACGATCGCCAGAATGGCAAATCATTTTGTGACACTGCTTGAGGGAATTGTGGCAAATCCCCAACAGCCCATTTCCCAATTGCCGATGTTAACAGCAGTTGAGCAGCAGCAGTTATTATTTGACTGGAATGATACACGGGTGGATTACCCCCAAGATAAATCTATTCATCAGTTGTTTGAGGAGCAAGTAGAACGCACCCCAGATGCAGTGGCGGTGGTGTTGGAAAACGAACAACTCACCTACGCCCAATTGAATTGTCGTGCAAACCAATTGGCGCATTACTTGCGGTCTTTGGGTGTGGGAGCCGATGAGCTGGTGGGTATTTGTGTAGAGCGATCGCCTTTGATGGTGGTGGGATTACTAGGCATTCTCAAAGCTGGTGGAGCTTACGTGCCGCTCGATCCAGAGTATCCCCAAGAACGCCTACAATTTATGCTGGGAGACACTCAGGTAAAAGTTCTGTTAACTCAAGAAAAATTGCTAGAGTCTGTTCCTCAACATCAAGCCCGTGTCATCTCCTTAGACACAGACTGGCACACTATTAATCAAGCAAATCAAAATAATCTCGATAGCAAAGGTAGTGCATTCAACCTAGCTTATGTAATTTACACCTCCGGTTCCACAGGCACACCCAAGGGAGTAGTCGTTACTCATCAGGCTGTAAATCGATTGGTTTTCAACACGAACTACATACAGCTGACAGCCGATGATCGCGTTGCTCAAGCAGCAAATATTGCTTTTGATGCTGCAACCTTTGAAATTTGGGGAGCATTGCTTTGCGGAGCCAAGCTAGTCATCATCCCCAAATCAGTATTGCTTTCACCGCAAGAATTTGCTGTTAATTTGCGCTCCCATGAGGTCAGCGTTTTATTCTTAACCACAGCTTTATTCAATCAGTTAGCAAGTTTAGTCCCGCAAGCATTTGGTTCCCTACGATATCTACTATTTGGTGGTGAAGCAGCCGATCCCTTCTGGCTACAAGAAGTATTAGACAAAGGCGCTCCACAGCAGCTACTTAATCTCTATGGACCAACAGAGAATACCACATTTTCTTCTTGGTATTTGGTAGAGAACTTACTAGCTACAGCGACAACCGTTCCCATTGGTCGTCCCATTGCCAACACGCAAATCTACATCCTTGACCAATATCTACAACCAGTACCCGTAGGTGTACCAGGAGAATTGTACCTTGGTGGTGCTGGATTGGCACGAGGTTATCTCAATCGACCTGAGTTAACACAAGAGAAATTCATTGCCAATCCCTTCGGAGGAAGCAGGGGAGCAGGGGAGCAGGGGAGCAGGGGAGCAGGGGAGCAGTCTTTCCCCTCTGCCCCCCATCTCCTCTGCCCCTCTGCCTCTTCCGAGCGTCTCTATAAAACTGGAGATTTAGCACGCTACTTGAGTGACGGCAATATCGAGTTTCTCGGTCGGATCGACAATCAGGTAAAAATTCGTGGTTTCCGCATTGAATTGGGAGAAATTGAAGCTGCGCTGTCCCAACTAAAAGAAGTAAAGCAAGCACTAGTCGTTGCACGGGAAGACCAACCGAATAACAAACGCCTAGTAGCTTATGTTGTACCCCAACAGCAAAACCTCAAATCATCAAAGAAACCAGAAAATTTATCAGCAGACAAAGTAGAACTATGGCCATCTATAGCTGAATACTATGTCTATGATGATTTACTCTATTACGTTATGACCAATGACCATCGACGCAACGATAGTTATAAAGTAGCGATTAATCAATTGGTCAAAGATAAAATAGTCGTTGAAATCGGCACAGGTAAAGATGCAATCTTATCCAGATTTTGTGTCGAAGGCGGTGCCAAGAAAGTTTATGCAATTGAAAGAAGTGAAGAAACCTACCGCAAAGCAAGAGCTTGTATTGAAAAATTAGGTTTAGCAGACAAAATCACAGTCATTCATGGAGATGCAACGAAAGTCGATCTCCCAGAACTCGCTGATGTTTGCGTCTCAGAAATCGTGGGAGCAATTGGCGGCTCTGAAGGAGCAGCAGTAATTATTAATAACACAAGAAAATTTCTCAAGCCTGATGGTTTGATGATTCCTGAAAGAAGTGTGACTAAGATGGCTGCTGTTACCGTCCCAGATGAAATATTACACAACCCCAAATTTGCTGAAACCCCCACATATTACACCAAACAAATCTTTAACCAAGTCGGATATCCATTTGATTTAAGGGTATGTATCAAAAAATTCCCCCAAGCAAATGTTCTATCCACTGTAGATATTTTGGAAGACTTGAACTTTAATGAATTTATTAGCCCAGAATTTTCTCATGAAGTGAAATTGGAAATTCAAAAACCTGGGCGAATGGATGGGTTTTTAGTCTGGTTGAATTTGCATACCATTGCCGGAGAAGAAATAGATATTCTCGAACATGAGTATTGCTGGCTTCCTGTTTATTTTCCGGTATTTGAACCAGGAATTAAGGTGGATTCAGGTGATGTAATTCAAGCAGTTTGTTCCCGGACACTCTGCGAAAATAACCTAAACCCAGATTATAAAATTCAAGGGCATTTACTGAAAAAGAATGGAGAAATCATTAACTTTGAATATGTCTCCTATCACTATAAAAATAATTTCCAGCAAACACCTTTCTATCAAAGATTATTTGCTAATTATGGCAATGTAAAAAATAATGACCCCAATAATTTAGCTCAAACTTTAAGAGCGAAGCTCAAGAAACTCTTGCCCGACTACACGATCCCCTCCAGTTTTGTGGTGCTGGAGAACCTGCCCCTCACACCAAACGGCAAAATAGACTACCGTGCCCTACCAAAACCTGAGCTAACTGTTCTGAGTGAAGCTGATTATGTCATGCCAAATACAGAAGCGGAAAAAATCATTGCTGGTATTTGGCAAACAGCACTACAAGTAGAAAAGGTGGGCGTTCACGATAATTTCTTTGAACTTGGGGGACATTCCCTGATAGCGACTCAAGTAATTTCTCGCTTGCAGTCAGCTTTTGGGATTTCGTTGCCATTGCGTTATATCTTTGAGTCACCGACAGTTGCCCAGTTAAGTGAACTGATATTAAGTGAACTGCAAACTGGTTCAGGTCTGGCGGTGCCAGCAATTCTACCCGTTTCCAGAGATACAGACATCCCTCTATCTTGGGCGCAGGAACGTCTGTGGTTTGTGCATCAATTGTCAGGCGAAAGTGATGCCTACACAATAGATTTCACCGTGCGTTTGGTGGGAAATCTCAATCCCAAAGCTTTGGAACAAGCCTTTGGTTCGATAGTGCAGCGCCATGAACCCCTGCGGACTCGGTTTGAAATGAAGGACAACAAGCCAGTCCAGGCGATCGCCCCCAGTATGAGCATAAGCTTACCAGTGGTCGATCTCCAGAATCTGCCAGACCCCGAAAAACAAGTACAGCAACTGGTAACAGCAGAAGCCAGCCAACCATTCGATCTAGTCAATGGTCCTGTGCTGCGAGTCAAGCTTTGGCAAGTTGCAGCTGACGAGTATGTGTTGCTATTTGCGATTCACCATATTGCGGCTGATGGTTGGTCGATGGGGATTTTAATTGGCGAACTGTCAGCCTATTATCGAGCTATTTCAACAGGTAGTTCTGCCCTTTTACCAGAGTTACCTGTACAGTATGCCGACTTTTCCGTATGGCAGCGTCAGTGGCTGACAAATCAAGTACTAGAGCGTCAGTTAAACTACTGGAAAAAACAGTTAACGGGAGCGCCGCCTCTATTAGAATTACCCACAGACCGCCCCCGCCCAGCTATACAGACTTTCCGAGGCGGTACAGAGCAACTGCAATTAGATTCCTTGCTCACACAGCAGCTCAAAAAGCTCTCTCTTGAGTCGGGAAGCACGCTGTTTATGACACTGCTGGCGGGTTTTGTGGTTTTAATGTCTCGCTACAGCGGACAAACGGATCTTGTAGTTGGTTCACCGATCGCCAATCGCAACCGCACAGAAATAGAAGGGTTAATTGGCTTTTTTGTCAATAGTCTGGCACTGAGATTCAATTTATCCCAAAAACCGACCTTTGCAGACTTACTGGCACAGGTGCGACGGGTGACTCAAGAGGCATACGACCATCAAGATTTGCCCTTCGAGATGTTAGTCGAAGAGTTGCAAGTGGAGCGCAACCTCGATCGCAACCCACTGGCGCAGGTGGTGTTTGCCCTCCAGAATGCTCCCACCTCCCCCTGGGATCTGCCTGATGTCAAAGTTGAAGGGATGCCTTCGGGACTTGACTCAGTTCGGCTTGACCTAGAAGTTTACTTGTGGGATGCACCATCCGGTCTTGTGGGCTTTTGCTCTTACAACAAAGATTTATTTGATGCAGCAACAATTGCCCGGATGATGCAACATTTCCAGAATTTGCTGGTGGCGATCGTTGATAATCCCCAGCAACCAGTGGCATTATTGCCCTTGCTCAGCCAGCAGGAACGCCATCAATTATTAGTGGAGTGGAATGATACTCAAGCAGACTATCCGCAGAATCACTGTATTCATCAGTTATTTGAAGAACAGGTAGCACTTACCCCAGATGCAGTAGCGGTGGTATTTGAAAATCAACAACTCACCTACCACGAGTTAAATTGTCGCGCTAACCAGTTAGCTCATCACCTGCGGTCTTTGGGAGTGGGAGCAGATGTACTGGTGGGGTTGTGTGTGGAGCGATCGCTTTTCATGGCGATCGGGCTATTGGGGATTCTCAAGGCGGGTGGTGCTTACGTGCCCCTTGACCCAGAATATCCCAGCGATCGCCTCAGCTTTATGCTAGAGGACACTCAAGTTTCACTACTGGTGACTCAACAGCGACTTGTTGAGAAATTACCTGCAAATCAAGCACATCTGGTTTTATTAGATGAAATTTGGGCAGAAATTGCCGAAAACAACCAAAATAACCTAGCTATTGAAGTCACGGCTTCTCATCTAGCCAATGTGATTTACACCAGCGGTTCCACAGGTAAACCTAAAGGAGTAATGGTTGAGCATCGGGGATTGTGCAACCTCGCTCAAGCTCAGATTCAGGCTTTTGATGTACATCAGGATAATCGGGTTCTCCAGTTTGCTTCCTTCAGCTTTGATGCTTGCATATCAGAAATCTTGATGACTTTGGGAGCAGGGGCAACACTTTACCTGGGAACAAAAGACTCAATCATGCCAGGTACGCCGTTAATCGAGCGACTGCGCGATGATGGCATTACCCATGTCACCCTACCACCATCAGCCCTGGCAGTCCTGCCAACTGAAGAACTCAAACCCCTGCAAACAATCATTGTCGCCGGCGAAGCTTGTACTGTGGAACTGATGAAACAATGGTCAGTGGAAAGAAACTTCTTCAACGCTTATGGACCCACAGAAGCCAGCGTCTGCGCCACGATCGCCAAATGCGCTCAAGAAGACGAAAAAGTGACCATTGGTCGTCCAATTGCAAATGTGCAAATCTACATTTTAGACTCCCACGCAAACCCAGTGCCGATTGGTGTAGCAGGAGAACTGCACATTGGTGGTGTAGGCCTAGCAAGGGGCTATCTCAACCGTGTGGAATTGACAACTGAGAAATTCATTGTCAATCCCTTCGATCTAAGCAGGGAAGCAGAAATTCTTCCTAATTCCCAATCCCCATTACCTCTTATCCCCAGTCCCCAGTCCCCAGTCCCCAATCCCCAATCCCCAGTCCCCAATCCCCGACTTTACAAAACTGGGGACTTAGCACGTTATTTACCCGATGGTAACATTGAATACCTGGGACGCATCGACAATCAAGTTAAGGTGCGTGGCTTCCGCATCGAATTAGGGGAAATTGAAGGAGTTTTGAGCCAACATCCCTTGGTACAGTCAGGTGTCGCCGTCGCCAGAGTTGATAACACTGGTGATAAACAACTGGTGGCTTACTTAGTGCCGGCTCTGAAAAACAAAGTATTACCCCAAGAACTGGCTCAATGGCAGAGTGAGTACGTTACTGACTGGCAAATGCTTTATGAGCAAGCATACGGGCAACCTCAAACATCTATAGAAGACCCCACGTTCAATATTAGTGGTTGGAATAGTTCGTACACCAAGGAAGCAATCCCAGCCCACGAAATGCAGGAGTGGGTTGAGAGTACAGTGGGTCGAATTCTATCTCTGTCACCACAGCGAGTATTAGAAATTGGTTGTGGTACGGGGTTATTGCTATCGCGGGTTGCTCCCAAGTGCCTTGAGTATTGGGGATGTGATTATTCCAGCGCCGCCCTACAACACGTTGAGCAAGTATGTAAAACGGTGTTAGGTCTAGATAATGTGCGCTTGCTGCACCAAATGGCGGATAACTTTACTCTTATCCCCAAAGGAGAATTCGATACTGTAGTTATTAACTCAGTAGTGCAGTACTTCCCCAGTGTGGAGTATTTGTTGCAGGTGATAGAAGGAGCGATCGCGGCGATCGGCGATCGAGGTTCCTTATTCGTGGGGGATGTCCGCAGCTTGCCTCTGTTGGAACCATACCATGCAGCCGTGCAGTTGTTCCAAGCCCCTGAAGATAGAACTGTTGAGCAATGGCAGCAGCAGGTAAACTCTAGTGTGGCGGCCGAAGAAGAATTGGTCATCGATCCGAGATTTTTCATCGCCCTCAAACAACGTTTTCCCCAAATTACTTGGGTGGAAATTGTGCCCAAACGCGGTTACGCCCAAAATGAGCTAACCCAATTCCGCTATGATGTTGCCCTTCATGTCGGTGCTGATGTGCAAGCAACTACCGTTTCTTGGTTAAACTGGCAACTCGACAAGCTTTCATTTACACAAATTCAACATCAATTGCAAGAAGAACAGCCAGAACTGTTAGGAATTAGGGGCGTACCTAATCAACGAGTGCAGCAAGCACTACAGACTTGGCAATGGTTGGAAAATTCCCCACCCGTGGAGACAGTGGGACAACTGCGACAATTGCTAGCACAACAGCCAACTGTTGGCATCAATCCCGAAGAGTTTTATCAGTTGGGGCAGCATCTTGGTTACACTGTCCACACTAGTTGGTGGAGAAGTAGTCAAGATGGTTCTTATGATGTGGTGTTCTGCCGCAATCAACAACAAACAGCTCCCAATACGGTTCGGTTAAAGGGGAAAGGGGAAAGGGAAAAGGTTTCAAATACATCCTTTACCCCTTACCCCAAAACCATTTCCCAGACCACAAGGGAAGTTCATACTGCTTATCCGAACCGTATTGAAACAGCTCCTTTCTGGGATAATTCAACAGTGACTACCAAATCCTGGACTGATTACACTAACAATCCCCTATACGGCAAGTTAGTCCAGAAGCTAGTACCTTTGGTGCGGGAATTTATCCAACAAAAGCTACCAAATTACATGATGCCGCAAGCTTTCGTCTTGCTCAATGCTCTGCCGTTGACACCTAATGGTAAGGTAGATCGTCGCGCTCTGCCAGCACCGGATACAGCTACGAGAAATCTTGGCACTGGCTTTGTTTCACCTCGCACACCGATTGAAGCTCAACTGGTGGAAATCTGGAGTGAAGTCTTGGGAAGCGATCGCATTGGCATCAATGACAACTTCTTTGAACTTGGCGGACATTCTCTGCTAGCTACCCAAGTAATCTCTCGTTTGCGTAATATTTTCCCGGTGGAATTGTCTTTACAAAATTTCCTTGAGTACCCCACGGTAGCTAATTTGGCGCAAATCATTGAAGTAGTTGGTTTCGTACAAGATGGTCAACCATCCATTACACAAACACAAGAAGATTACGAAGAAGGAGAATTATGAAAAACTCTCTACCAAAACAGATTTGTTGCGATCGTAGTTCCAATAGGCTTTGGTTAACGTTTTAATCTTTTGATGATTCCCCAAACCCCCCTTTTCACGGGGGCTTATAACTCTTTTTTACCCCCTTTTTCCGATGGAAACAATTAAATTTTTATCTCATTTAAATGATTTAGGAATAAAAATATGGGTGGAAAATGATAAGTTACGCTATCGCTCACCTCAGGGAATAATGACACCAGAATTACTGGAGATGTTAAAGGAGAGCAAAGAAGAATTAATCGCATTGTTACGCCAAGAGTCTGAAGATTCAAATCAAGAAAAAGCTTATGATGTTGCCATCTGTGGCGGTGGTTTAGCCGGTTTAACTTTAGCACGACAGCTAAAACTTCAAAAACCTAATATTTCCATTGTCGTTCTCGATAGAATGACTAGTCCTTTACCTGAAGCTAGTTTTAAAGTAGGAGAGTCAACTGTTGAAGTAGGAGCTTTTTATTTAGCTAATACTCTTCAGTTAACCGATTACTTTGAAAAACAACATTTAACTAAGCTGGGATTGCGATATTTTTTCAACAATCAAGAGACTAATTTCCAAGACAGACCTGAACTCGGACTATCAGAATTTCATGCTCCCAATTCTTATCAAATAGATAGGGGAAAATTGGAAAATGATTTACGCCAGTTTAATGTGGAAGCAGGAATAGAATTACTGGAAAATTGTTTAGTTAATGATATTGAACTCGCAGTCGGATTACAGCAACATCATAAAATTGTTTATACTCAAGGAGATGGAGTTAATAAAAAAAACAACATAATTAGAGCTAGGTGGGTAGTTGATGCAATGGGTCGCCGTCGATTTATCCAAAGGAAACTGGGCTTAGATAAACCTAATAATGAGCAATTTGGTGCTGCTTGGTTTCGGGTTGACGGTCGCTTCGATCTGGGCGATTTTGTGCCTAGTAGTGAAGAAAAATGGCATCATCGCGTTCCTCACAAAAACCGTTACTATTCTACCAATCATTTATGCGGTGAAGGATACTGGGTTTGGACAATTCCTTTGTCTACTGGTCATACTAGCATTGGGATTGTTGCCCGCCAAGACATTCATCCTTTGAAGAATTATCATAGCTACGAACTGGCCTATCAGTGGCTAGAGAAAAACGAACCAATTTTGGCTTTTCACCTAAAAAATAAAGAACCCAAAGACTTTAGGAAAATGCCCAAATATAGTTACTCGTCCAAACAAGTATTTTCTTTTAATCGTTGGGCTTGTGTAGGGGAAGCTGGGACATTTCCCGATCCATTTTATTCTCCAGGTACAGATAATATTGGTTTTGGCAATTCATTAACTACCCAAATGATTGAACTCGATCTTGAAGGTAAACTTGTTCAAGATACAGTTGAAGATGCTAATAATTTTTATCTCAGCTATAGCGATGGAGTAACATTTAATATTCAAAACGCCTATTATTGTTTGGGTAACGGCACTGTGATGTCCATGAAATTCATTTGGGATGTTTTGGCAGGATGGACATTCAGTGGTTTGATGATGTTTAATTCTATCTTCCTCGATCGCGAATTGAGAATTAAAGTTCAACAGAGTCATAGCAAATTTTTTCCCCTTTCCTATCGGATGCAAAAATTATTTCGTGATTGGGCTAATAAATCTTTGCATCGGGTTAATTTTGAATTTATTGATTATTTAGCGATTCCTTTTGTGAATGAACTGCGATCGCGGAATTTAAAATATAACCAAACCGAATCGGAAATCATAGAAAATTATTTCGTTAGTCTACAACTTTTGGAGGAAGTGGCGCAAGTTATGTTTCACTTAGCTCTAGAGGATACGATGCCAGAGATGTTACCTAAAGTTAGCTCTAATTCATGGTTAAACGCCTGGGCAATTAGTCTCGATCCTAGTAAATGGGGGGCGGATGGACTTTTTGAACCCAAGAGTGAATCGCGCAATTTAGAACTGATTAAACAACAGCTTGGGAAGGTAATTTGCAAATGAAAGTACTAGAGTTTTTGTCTTATTTAAATAGTTTAGATATCAAAATTTGGCTGGAAGAGGATAAGCTACGATATCAGTCTCCCAAGGGAGCAATGACAACGGAAATTAAGCAAGAAATAGGGACAAGAAAACCAGAAATTCTTGCATTTTTAAAACAAGCAAAAACGCCCTCTAGCTCTGCTGACTTAGCCATTGTTCCCGTTTCACGAGATGAAGATTTACCCCTCTCTTTTGCCCAACAGCGGCTATGGTTTCTGCACCAGCTTTCACCCGATAGTCACTCTTACAATATGCTGGAGGCGCTGCGGCTAGGAGGCTCCCTCAATATAGTTGCACTAGAACAGAGCTTGAGTGAACTTGTCCGCCGCCACGAAGTCTTAAGAACCACTTTTCCCACGGTAGACGGAAATCCTATCCAGCGAATTGCCCCTGCCACTGCCTTAACTTTACCCATCCATGACTTGCAGGGGTTATCAGCCCAAGAGCAAACTACCCAAATTCGACAAATAGGGAAGTCCGTTGCCTCCAAGCCGTTCGATTTGGCTGTTGGGCCATTAATAGAATTCACCCTACTCCAACTGGATCGACAAGAGTATGTACTGCTGTTGAAGATGCACCACATTATCTATGATGGCTGGTCTTTGAGCATCTTCTTTGGTGAATTATCTCAGTTATATGCAGCTTTCACTCAAGGATTGCCCAATCCACTACCTGAATTACCCATCCAGTACGCCGACTTTGCCTTTTGGCAGCGTCAGTGGCTAAGTGGCTCAGTTCTAGAGAGCCAACTCAACTACTGGGAACAACAGTTAGCAGGTGCGCCTGGTGTACTAGAACTAGCTACTGATAAACCACGTCCCCCAATGCAGTCCTTTCGGGGTGCAGCTGAGTTTTTCCTACTAGATCGTGACCTCACGCAACGCCTCAAGCAGCTGAGCCAACAGTCAGAGACAACTTTGTTTATGACCCTACTGGCAGCTTTTTTAGTCTTGCTCTCTCGTCATAGTGGTCAGTCAGATATTCTTGTTGGCTCCCCCATTGCCAATCGCAACAGCAAAAGTGTCGAGCAGTTAATGGGGTTTTTTGCCAATACCCTAGCATTAAGGGGCGACCTTTCTGGCAACCCCAGTTTTGCTGAGTTTTTGGCGCAAGTGCGGCAAACTACCTTGTCAGCCTACGCCCACCAGGATTTACCCTTTGAAATGTTGGTGGAAAAGCTACAGCCAGAACGAGATTTGAGCCGGAATCCCTTAGTACAGGTGGTGTTTTCCCTGCAAAATGCGCCACAGTCTGCTAGCAATTTGTCAGGTTTAAATATCCAGAATATAGCTTTGCCAATTGATATCAAAGCTAGGTTTGACTTGGAAGTAAACTTCTGGGAAACTCCTGGTGGTTTAGAGGGTAGTTGGTGTTACAACACTGATTTATTTGATGCCACCACAATTACTCGCATCGCCCAACATTTTGAAACTTTACTCCAAGCAATTGTGGCTAATCCAAAAGCGCGAGTTTTTGAATTACCACTGTTGAGTCCAGCAGAACGTCATCAATTATTGGTGGAGTGGAACGATACTCAAACAGATTATCCCCATGATTTGTGTATTCATCAATTGTTTGAGGAACAAGTTGAGAGGACACCGGATGCGGTGGCAGTTGTGTTTGAAGACGAACAACTCACCTACCACCAATTGAATTGTCGTGCTAACCAGTTAGCCCATTACTTGCGCTCATTGGGTGTGGGTGCAGATGTGCTGGTGGGGTTGTGCGTGGAGCGTTCTGTTGAAATGGTGGTGGGAATATTGGGAATTCTCAAGGCAGGTGGCGCTTACGTACCCCTTGACCCAGCTTATCCCCAAACAAGACTGGCGTTCATGGTGGAAGATGTCAAGACATCCATCTTGCTAACGCAAAGCCACTTGCAAGATACACTCCCAAGCAATTTAACCCAAAATGTGATTGCTCTGGACTCAAATTGGCAGATGATTGCCCAACACAAACACCACAATTTGTCCAGTCAAGTGAATCCAGAAAATTTAGCTCAGATCATTTATACCTCTGGTTCCACAGGAACACCAAAGGGAACCGAAGTCCTTCATCGTAGCATTATCGGTTTTACATTTGGGGCTAAAGATGTAATTAACTTCAATAGAGAACAAATTTTTCTGCAATATTCATCCATGTCCTGGGATGCACTGACTCTAGAACTTTGGCCGCCCTTGCTGAACGGGGGATGTTGTGTGCTTTACCCAGGCAAAATTCCCACACCAGAGAAATTAAGCCAGACGATCCAAAAACATCAGGTTAATATCCTCTGGCTGACTTCTGCCTTATTCAATCTGATGATTGACACGATGCCCCAAGGGTTATTAGGGATTAAACAACTGATGATTGGGGGGGAAGCTGTTTCTCTGACCCATGTTCGTCGTGCCTTAGAACTATTGCCGGGAACGCAAATAATTAACGGCTATGGACCTTCGGAATGTACAGTATTTACCTGTTGTTACCAGATTCCTCAACAACTTCAGACGAATATAGAGTCAATCCCCATCGGTCGCCCAATCGCCAACACCCAAGTTTATATTTTAGACAAGAATTTGCAACCAGTACCCGTGGGAGTACCGGGAGAACTGCACATTGGCGGTGCGGGATTAGCAAGAGGCTACCTCAACCGAAGAGAATTAACAGTTGAAAAATTCATCCCCAACACTTTTAGCGATGAACCACATTCCCGTCTCTATAAAACTGGGGATTTAGTTCGTTATTTACCCGATGGCAATATTGAATACATAGGACGCATTGATAACCAAGTAAAAATTCGGGGCTTCCGCATTGAGTTGGGAGAAATCGAAGCTGTAATCAGCCAATATGACGATGTGCAAGTATCTTGCGTCATCGTCCACGAAGATACCCCAGGTGAAAAACGGTTAGTTGCCTACGTAGTTCCCCAAAAAGGAGTAATATTCACAACAGACGAACTGCGCCAGTTTCTTACTAATAAACTGCCTCTCTACATGGTGCCATCGGCTTTTGTCATCCTGGAGTCTCTACCACTAACTCCTAACGGTAAAGTAGACCACCGTGCATTAAGAGCAATTTCTCACACGGATAACTTCAAAAAATTTGTCCAACCCCGTAACCAATTAGAACTGCAACTAGTACAAATCTGGTCAAAAGTTCTTAAGGTTAACAAGGTGGGTGTACAAGATAACTTTTTTGACCTTGGCGGTCATTCTCTTTTAGCTGCCTACTTAATGGCTCAAATTCAGGAGCAGTTTGGTAAAAATTTGCCCTTAACAACTCTTTTTCAAAATCCAACTATCGAACAGTTGGCGACAATTGTGCAAAAAGACTCAGATTACTCTGATTCGTCTTGTTTGGTACCAATTCAGCCAAAAGGTTCAAATTCGCCTTTCTTCTGCGTTCCCGGCGCTCCTGGCAGCCCTTACTACTTCTATCATTTAGGGCGTTATTTAGGGGTAGACCAACCGTTATATGGTTTTGAAAATAATCTATATGAATTAAGGCTATTCTCACGACTTGAAGATATAGCGAGTCATTACATTCAAGCAATGCAAGCTGTTCAGCCCCAAGGGCCATACTTTTTGGGAGGACATTCTTATGGAGGTAACGTCGTTTTTGAAATGGCTCAGCAGTTGGTTGCTCAGGGACATGAGGTTGCTCTACTGGCCGTGATTGACGCATCTCCATCAACTTACAAAGACAAGCAATTACTTGCTGATTACGTTGATTGGGATGATGTTAGGTGGTTAGCTGAGGTGAGTAAAGGAATAAAACTTTATTTAGACAAAAACATCGATGTTTCCTACGATATTCTCCAAAATTTGACTATGGAGGAGCAACTAAAATACGTTTTAGACTATTTCAAAATGGCTAATATGTTGCCTCCTAATGCTCAAATTACGCAGCTACAAAATCTAGTACAAGCTTATAAAAGTAGCTGTTTATGTCTAGTTAATTATCAATCAAACCAGATTTATCCGGGTAAAATTACGATTGTACGGGCTAACGAAGATTTACCAGATGACCCGAATAGTCATTTAATTGCTGAGGATTCACAGGACTTATCCTTAGGCTGGAGCGAGTTTTGTTCTGAAGTGGATATTCAATTTGTACTAGGCAACCATATCACGATTATGGCTGAACCTCATGTCCAGGTTTTAGCCGAACGGTTGAAAGCTTGTATCGAGCAAGCGCAATCATGAATGACCGAATTTTAGATTTTAAATTTTGGATTTTGGATTAAAAATTCAAAATTTAAAAAGGTTTCAAGCCCCTGTATTAAGGCATGGGGATAATCTAAAATCTAAAATCCGAAATCTAAAATTGAGTGACTAATAAAAATGTGAGAATAAAAATGGATAAAAGCGAATATATTAGCCAATTTGATAGTTTGATTCTAAATCCTCCGACTAGAAAGATATACGGCCAAAAAGATTTTTTTAATGTCGGCTATTGGCTTTCGGATACTCAGAATCAGGAGTCAGCCTGTTTTAATCTGATGGAAAAGCTTTTAGCATTTATTCCAGAGAAGAAGGGCAATATCCTTGATGTTGGCTGCGGTTTGGGAGCAACTACCAGTCATCTACTCAAGTATTACTCGCCTACTGATGTTGTTGGCATTAATATTTCCGCCAAGCAACTCGAAAGAAGTACAGTTAATGCACCAGGTTGCAATTTAATTTGCATGGATGCTGTGGAGATGGAATTTGAAGATGATTTTTTTGATAACATTATATGTGTTGAAGCAGCATTCTACTTTGATACCAGGGAGAAGTTTCTCAAAGAGGCGGCGCGTGTATTGAAGCCAGGAGGCAATCTGATTCTCTCTGATATCATCTTTGAAAATATACAATATTTCGGTGATTGGATTGTTACTCCCAAAAATATTGTCAAAGATAAAGATATTGAAGAATATAAAAATATTTACCAACAGGCAGGCTTGCAAGTCGTAGAACTTCTAGACTTTACAGATGAATGCTGGCTAACACACTACCGATATCTAAAATCTTGGTTTGGAGAGGAATTTTCCGCCGGAAATCTAGATGAAGAAGCTTATCAGCTAAATGTGGGTGCTATAGATGGTTTACTAAGTACTTCATCTATAGGTTATTTGTTAGTTTCAGCAAAGAAGCCAATGAAAAGGAATTAGAATTCAGAATTCAGAATTCAGAATTCAGAATTCAGAATATTAAACTTCTTGCAAAAGTCCTTATTTTTACCTTATTCTTTGCGCCTACCCTTCGGGAACGGCTTCGCCGAATGCGCCTTTGCGTGAGATAAAAACTTATTTATGCAAGAAGTCTATTGAATATTTTTGATTTTGATGAGGGAAAAGAATGTTTCAGTCGCTATCAGGCAAGAAAGTGGTGATTATTGGTATCAGTTCTGGGATCGATTTGGCGATCGCTCAAAAACTGCTAGAACTGGGGGCAAAAGTTATACTTACTCACTCATCCCCAGAGAAATTAAACGAGGCGATCGCGTTGATTTCTGGAGAAATACAGGGCAAAACTGTTGATGTGTTCAATGAGGATTCAGTCAACGCTTTTTTTGAGCAGATCGGAAACTTCGATCATTTGGTGGTAACGGCTATGGGAGACAGAAATATGCCGCGATCGCTTTTAGCAGAAATGACCACACAAACGGCTCAAGGTGCCATAGACAAATTCTGGGGAACGTTCTTTGCTGTGCGTGCATCGCTGAAAAATATAGCGACTGACGGCTCTATTACCCTCACATCCAGTGTCAGTATCTTCAAATCTTCAAAAATGGGGGGGATTTCGGCGATCGCAGCCGCAAATGGTGCAGTTGCCACTTTTGGGCGATCGCTAGCCTTAGAAATTTCACCGATTCGCGTCAACGTAATTGCCCCCGGACTGATAGAAGATACAAGTATTTGGAGCAGTCAAAGCGAGTCTGAACGCTCAGACTTAACAAAGTGGGCCGAAACAGCCTTGCCTGTCCAGCATCTTGGACAACCAGAAGAAGTGGCCCAAGCAGTATTAAGTTTGATCGCGAATCCCTACATCACAGGGGTTATTTTGCCTGTGGATGGCGGTGTAACCTTCGTCTAATCACAATTTACTGAAATCTCTGAACGCTGATTCTCCTTGTCGGTGTAACAGCTTTTAATAGTTTCGTTAGTCGCTATTTAGTCGATACTCTGATTCCAGAAAAAAATTTTCGCTCCAATCACCAGGTAAAAAAATGAACACTATCTTTGTAGACGAACAAGAATTAGTCAAACAAATAGTCGAATATGTTGACCAAAATGAAATTGCGATCGCTGTTAAAAAACTGCGTCAACAAGCATCAAACTCTCGTGAACTTCCTCCTACTTGGTTACTCAACACAGCAGATGCTTTAGAAAAAAACGATTGGAGTATCTTATCTGAAGGCTTTATTAATAAGGATTTTATCGGCAAAAATGGCTATTTTTTGATTATTGCACCTTACAAAATTAATCGACAATCTCAACCCCAGGTGGCTTTAAGCGCAATTTACGGAAAGATGCACGACAGCCACGAACCATCTATTGAAAAATTAGAAAATCTTAGTCGGGAAAAATTTGGAAAACTCGGCCAACCAATTCCAAGAAATCATTCTTTTACTGAGATTGCTAGTTGTGGTAATATCAGCGGTGAAAGTGGTGAAGCCTTCATCGTCCCATATAGATGGTGTTTTCCTAACAGTGTTTCTGGCCCAGTCTTAAACAATGCAAGCGAGCAGCGACGACGTTTTTTAGGCCCCAGCCGTGAATGTATTCAAAAAATATTTGAATATGAAACAGCTAATTTACTATTAAATCCCTTAGAAGATGAAATTAATGGTGAACGCTATCGCCACGCAGACACTCAAGTTCATGAAGCAGGTCATGCGAGTGGTTTGGGATTTGACTTTAAGTTAAAGCAGAAGTTTTTCCAAAACTATACCTGTGGTGGTATAGAAGAATGGCGATCTGATAGCTTAGGATTTGAGTTTGCAGCTTGCGCTTTACCTGCTCAAGAAGCCGGGAAGTTAGTAGCTGTGAATTTCTGCATTCGCTTTGGTTTAGATGCTCACCGTTTAGGAGGGCTGGAAAAAGATGTGGACGTATATGCTGCGCTTCTAAGCTTAGAACATCTTTTTCAAAATGATGCCATATACATTACTAAAAATAGTCAATTAGCTTTACGTAATTTGAGTTATCCAGGTTTACTGGAAGCTGTGGAACTCCACCGAGTACAAGCATCATCTCTCACCCGAAGAGAGTTAAATCTTAAAAGTCCTACAGGTCTTTTCTCTCTCTATAAAATAGACATTCACCCATCAACTCAATCAATTTTTCAAGGGCTAGTTGTAGAACGCTGCCAAGGAATTTGGGCACAGTTGCAATAATCACTTCCTCTTTCTTTTTGGCCTTGTTACACGAACACAAAGAAACCGACTCAAACAATTTCGCCACATGGCTACCCCATATGAAAATTAGTGATTTTACTTAAGTTACGGTTAAATATTGTAATTAATTACACTATTTAACTTGATGTACAAATTAACGATTTGGCTCAAACCCTTGCTCCACAATGGATTTCACTTGATGGACAAATTTCATCGTCTCAAACCCTTGTAAATTCGTTGTTTAAATTTCATCTTATGGGCGAACCCACACTCACATTTGTGTAACTCCTTGTAGGTAAAAAAGTTAAATAAAGTTAGATTTGGTAATTATTCTTTATTTAATGTTGTAAACATTTTAATTCTCTGCTTAAGTGTCTTAACTGTCTTAACTGTCCTCCTTAAGTGTCTTAACTGTCCTAAGTGTCCACTTTAACTGTGTTAACTGTCTCTTGAAACTTTTTAATTACTATTGCATTTTGTTGATGAAGCTGAGATGATTTTTAAGCTGAACTTAAGCGTATTTTTATACTTTAGTAATAAAAACTGAAGTATCAAATAAAGGTAAATTATTACAGCTTTTGAAATAAATATTGTAACCAATAATGTAAGGATTTTAGGTAATTCCAATGGACGAAATTATTTGAACATATTGCGGTGGTTGTTCAACGCTTGTTTACAAGTATTTCTCTTGACCACTTAGAGGATTTACTAGGTGATATAGATCGCCCAAAGAGCAACCCAGACAACATATCACTACAGCCTCGATTGGACAAAGTTCTTATTTAGTCCGCATCTCGTAGATATTAAGTGGGTTCATTTGAGTCGAAATTTAAATGTAAGGAACTGTATTATGACTGCTGCTTCTAATAAGATTAAATCCACAGCGTGGGAAAACAATCAAGAGTATCCCTTAACCGCAGAATCTTTAAAAATGCTGTTGGAACAGCGAATTCCTCTGATTCGGCTGAAAGAATTTGCCACACCCGAAGAGTGTGAGATGTTATATGCTCAAACTCAATCGCTCAACTTTGACGCTTATCAAGATGTGAGTCCCAAAATTGAACGAGTCGGCATTACAGTGTTTGAATATAACAGCATTAGTAAAGCAAATTATTTTCAAGGAGTAGAACGAGCAACTAAATTAAGAGACTCCATTATGGCAGCTTCCTTTAATCCATTGGAGCGCATAATGACGAAATTCCGAGAGTGTGGCGCCAAGGTACGAATTGCTTCGGAACCATCCTACGGTAGTTATTATGCAGGACTAATCAGAAAAATAGAGCATGGTACTCAAATTCATATTGATTTTGCCCCATTGGAGCAATCTGGATGGGAAGTTTGTACAATTATTGCTCAACTTTCCTGGACTTTATACTTGAAATTGTCTCCTAATAGTCATGGTAAAACGTGCATTTACGATCGCCGATGGCAACCAGAAGATGAACAATATAAACTGGATTCCTACGGATATAGTGATACAGTAATTGCAGATGCAGATACGATCGCTTTTCAACCTTATGTGGGAGATGTATTGCTTTTCAATACAACCAACTTTCACTATGTTGAGCCGATGAATGGACAACGGGTGGCTTTCACTTCCATGATTGGATTACTTCCTAGCGGTGAAATTATTTTCTGGTCTTGAAGTTGATAAGCCATACAATTTTGGATTTTGGATTATTAATTTTGGAAATTCTTGATTTTGAATTGTCCCCACGAATAAATTCAGGGGTTTATTTTTCTGACAATCCGAAATCCGTTTTGAAAAGTGACGCTCCTGCGTCGCTAACAGATCTAAAGAAGCCTTATCTCCAACGCCAGTTGCTTTCCGACGCAAGGCGACAGGAACGCACTGGCTCGACTTTTGTCTCCGACACGCTGCGCGTAGCTTGCTTCGATGTAGGAGTACGCAAAATCTAAAATTGCTCGATTTGCCTAGACAATAGACCTCTTGCAAAAGTCTTTCTTTGCGTTCTCTTCTCTGCGCCTCTGCGTGTTAGCGAACGTGAGTGCGTCTCGTAGAGAAGCGGGGCGTAGCCCGACAAAAAAATATTTATGCAATAGGTCTAATGATTAACTATTTTTTATTGAAAGTCTTTAAAAGAACTTCGTCCTCAATATTTTTAGTTTTTCCTGCCGAATTATTTTAGAGAGTATTTAAAAATTTGCTACCTCAATTAAAACTTAAGAAACCAAAAATAACTTAGACAATTATTGCTAGATAGTGAGAAATTTACCATGCTAAGAGCAACTAAGTGGCTAACCTTCAATGACTGTGAAATGAACCAGAAAAATTTCCAAGCATTGTTGAGAAATGAGATTCCATCAATTCGCATTTCTAAATTTGCGTCATCTGAGGAATGTAATAAATTAGCTCTGGCGATTGAAAAAATTGGTTTTGATTTTTATAAAAATGTGGAACCACCAATAGGAAGAATTGGAATTACCCAATTTGAATATGGAAATAGGGGTAAATTCGGATATTTTGATGCAGTTAAAAAAGCCACAACAAATTATAACCAAGTAACTTCCTTATCTTTTGATCCGGTAAAACGTTTGACAACAATTCTGCGCCAGCATGTATCCAGTAAAGTACAAATTGCTTACGAAAATGAAGTCTATGGGTATTATTTTGCAGGATTAATACGTCAGATTAATATTGCCTTGCTACACATAGACTTTGCTCAATTAGATGCTCCAGATTGGCAAATCGGAAATATTACCTCACAGCTAGTATGGAATCTATATCTAAAAGCGCCTAGCCAAGGAGGTGTCTGCAAAGTCTACAACCGACAGTGGCAACCCGAAGATGAAAAATATAAAACTCCTGGTTCCTATGGCTATGATTATTCCTTAGTAAGTTCCTCAGAAGTAAAACATAATATTCCACTCACAGGAGATTTGGTCATCTTCAACAGCCGTAATTTTCATGAAGTTCTACCAGGCATTGGAGAGCGTATAACAATTAGCTCTTTTATTGGAAAAATGCCAGGAGGTGATTTAATTTTTTGGTCGTAAAGGCAAATTGGAACCTATAAAAGGGTCTAAAAGTAGCCGCTAGTTTCATATCATATCTGGGTGATTAGTTACAGCAGTTTTCATGTATTTAGACCACACTCTTGTATTTCTCTCTGCGCGGCAGTCGCTCATGGGGGAAACCCCCAAGACCGCGCTGCCTTGCCTCTGCGCCTCCGCGTGAGATAAAAAAGATGTGGTTCATTTACCTGAAAATAGCTGTAATTTGCATAATCAAAGATACCTATCGTTAAGTAGTAATAAAAAGCCTGAATTTACTCGAATTTATAACTTATCTTGAGATTTCCTTTTTGACGTTTTGCTTTAGTAACTACTACACTTTTTAATTCATTAAGTGATTTTAAATGAGTCCCCCCGCATGGAGTTGGATGAAGATTGTCAATTGTCACTACTCTCAATGGTTTTCCTGGAGGTAAATTATTGGGGATGTTAGACCAGCGTACTGCTAATTCTTCTGGCATAATCAGTGAAGCTTCTACACTGGCAGCTTTATTTAAAGCTTCGCTAATTTTTGTATTAACTTCAGCAATAAATGTTTCTGTATTTTCAAACGAAGGGCTTCCTTGAAACTCTACATAGGAACCATCTGGAAAATGATACCCTTTAACTGCGATTAGATTTTTATCGAGGGATTCGACTATGGTGTACATAAGATGTCCAGCCGTATGAGCCTTAGCATTCTGCATACGATGGGCTTCATCAACATATAAAGTTACCTCTTCGCCTTTTTCTAAGGATACAGATGAAAAATCTCCATAATGACGAACATCTCCATCTATAAAGCTGACGAAAGTGATTGGAAGCTGAACTCCTTTTGCTTCAATAGTGCCTATATCTGAGGGCTGACCACCACCCTGCGGATAAAACACAGTGTTATCGAGTACACAATAATAACCCCGCTCATCATTGGCAACATACTCAACGTGAGCCAGATCGGTGAATTTATAGGTATCTTCAAGATAAGCAAGTATTGTGGACATCGATAAAATCTCTCAAATTGAGTTTAATAAGGATTATTTAAAACAAGACAATAAGCTACCTAAATATCCAGTTAATACTTAGGTTTGAACCATTTTTACTAAAACAGCTAAGTCCTGTTTGTGTAACTTATAGTTGATTTTTGTATGGTCTAACAGTACAACTATTAGTGAGACACTATCACTTTATATCAACTTCGGCTAATATCTTCAAGTAGCTCGTAACTTTATTTTAGAATACCGATCGCAGAAGTTGGGATTGATTTCCTAATATCAATTATATGTCAATGGTAATTTCTAACTTTCAGTAGGAGGAAAAGCCAGTAACAGATAATATTTTGAAACGCAGAGGGGCGCAAAGTAAAGCGCAAACGTGAGGCAGCGCGGTCTTGGGGAGCCAGTGCGGTCTTGGGGGTTTCCCCCATGAGCAACTGGCGTGGTTTCCCCCATGAGCGACTGCCGACGCAGAGATTTGTACCTCAGCAGACTAGGAAACGCTATATCACCCATAACTATACAAAATTTTCAGTTAAGTTCTTTTGTTACAGGTAATTTGGCGGACACAATACATATGAGCGATGCAGAATTAATGCTCTTCAAGGGATTACCGTATATATACTGACTTGAATGTAACCCTTAAAGGCGTGTAAACATTAATAAACTGGGGTCAATATCCTGTAGCTTAGCGCAGCCGCTAAGTGCCATTGCGATATCTAACTCATCTTCTAGAAGTGAGATCGTATGAGATACACCAGCTTGTCCTGCTACTCCCAGTCCCCACAAAATTGGCCGTCCGATGAGTACTGCTTTTGCTCCTAGTGCCAGGGCTTTGAGAATATCTGTACCTCTACGGATACCTCCATCTAAAAGTACTTCTACCCTACCATTGACTGCTGGTACAATTTCGGCTAAAGCATCTAAAGAAGCGATCGCACCATCGAGTTGTCTGCCTCCATGATTAGAAACAATAATTGCTTTGGCTCCATATTCTACAGCCCGCACTGCATCATCTGAGCGTAAAATTCCTTTGAGAACTAAGGGTAGTGGAGATATGGACTGCAACCATTCCAAGTCCCTCCAAGTGACTGCGGGGTTTAGCTGTTGGGCAAAATAGGTAAACAACCCAGATTCGCCTTTTTCATGGGAAATATCTAGCCCTGAGATGGTTGCAAGATTCGCTAGGTGTAAATCTAGGGGTAAAGCAAACTCATTACGTCTATCTTTTTCCCGCTGTCCGAGAACTGGTGCATCTACAGTGAGACAAAGTGCTTTGTAACCTGCTTTATAGGCTTTTTCTACCAAAGCACGAGTCAATCCTCGGTCTTTGTGAATGTAAAGCTGGAACCAGCGCAGGGAATTTGGAAATTGCTCACACGCACTCGCTACTTCTTCAATGCTCTTTGTTGCCATTGTACTTAATACCATGCCCACACCAGCTGATGCCGCAGCTAAGGCGGTGGCAACTTCTCCATCGGGATGAGCCAGACATTGAAAAGCCATCGGTGCAATCAACAAAGGTAGTTGCAGGGGTTGTCCTAAAATGGAGGTATTAAGATGGCGATCGCTAACATCGACTAATATCCGAGGTCGTAACTTGATTCGCTCAAAGGCACTACGATTGTCTCGCAAGGTGATTTCGTCCCAAGCACCACTACTGTAGTAATCAAGGGTCATTTGGGATAGATACTGTTTAGCGAGTTTTTCGTACTCAAACAGGTTAATGGGTTGAAAGCGATCGTCGTGAGGTACAACTGTCATGGTAGCGACCTTGGGTTAAGCAATGGGATGTTTTTTAATCCCACCAAAGTTATGATAAATCTCTCAGGAACCTATTTAATAACTCTTCCCTGGATACTTGCAGCAATAAAGGAGTAAATTCTTCTGGCGATAATGCCAATAAAGGTTCCACAATTCTTCTTAGTTCTGCATCTAAAGAACCAAACCTAACTCGCAACAAATTCTCTATAACATTGCGACGTTCTGCTCGAATTCCTTCTTGAATTCCTTCTTGAATTCCTTCTTGAATTCCTTCTTGTTTTGCTACTGCTAATTTTTGCTCGTAAATAGGTGATAAGCGCATAATTAAATCTCTATCCTCATCGTCTATATTTTGATTTACTTCTAACGTCGTCTTTAAGCTCAATAATAAATCTATTGCTTTGGAACGCAAGGGATTATCTTGGGGAAGTGCTTCTAGTTCATCTATGGCTTGTTGCTGGACTCTGCCTTTACCTAGTATTCTCAACCATAATGTTTCTTCTGTGGAGGGTAATTGGTGAATAGCTACGATCGCTGTTCTCAAATAATCACCGAGAAAATGTACTCCTACTCCCCAGTTATCTTCATCTGGGCTAGTTCTAAAACCATTCAAGATAGATTCAGAAGCCGTGGGTGACAAAATCCACAAACGTGGTAACTCTGATTCTGGAATCCGGTTTTTATCAGCTTTAGTTTGGCGCTTGACTTCAGCAAAGATATCAAATAACTTATTCATGCAACTGCGAATTTCTGCAATTGTAGCCGCATTTCTAAATGGTTCAATTAAAGCAGGTTCCGCCGCAAATTTGCCTAACAACCCTAATTCTATCCTATCCTTTGATTGGGGTGAAGGTATAAAATAAACATCAATTTCTCGGATTTGTGCCGGAACTTTCCGACTTGTTTCCACTTCTCCTAGTGGTTATGAAGAAGGGAAAAGGGTAAGGGGGAAAGGGGAAAGGGAACCCCATATTTAAAAATAGGGGTTTCAAGCATAGACGCTGATTTAGAGTCGCACTACGTGTCCCCTAAATCTTCTTTTAATATTCTCCACAATTAAGATAGGGGCTTTGTACCTTATGGGGAAAAGTTTTACTCTTTTTTTCCTTTACCCCAACCCCAAGACCCCTTTTCCCCTTCTTGGTAACAATTCTTTAAGATAATCTTTTGCGAACTGATCGTAGGGAAACCTGGTCATTAGCTGATTTTTGGCGTGTAGCAGTATTTTACAAGTAGATGGTTCTTGGGCGAGTCAACAGATACAGCAAGTGCGATCGCTCAATTTCTAAACTACAGTCCAACTCAACTTAATCCTAAATGCAATTTCAATGCCGCATCAATTAATACGATCATTTCTTGATTTAAACTACCCACTACTTCGCCAAGAATCCGCTGCTTGGAAATTGTTCGTACTTGTTGCGCTTGTACTTTAGAAGGCTTTGTTAAACCACTATCCTCTGGATTGAGCAAAACCTCAAAGGGATAAATACGGTTCACATTGGAAGTAAGTGGTAAAATCGTCACTGTAGTAGCACCACGATTATTTGCATCATTACTTATTACCAGCACTGGACGGCGTTTATCCATTTCTGAACCCACCGCCGGACTAAGGTCTGCATAATAAATATCACCCTTACGGGTTCGGCAGTCGCTACAACGGGGGGAACCCCCGCAACGCGCTGCCTCACCACGTTTCATTTGTTAAACCATCTGCTAGTGTCAGATCCCAATCGGTGTCAACTTCAGTAGATGCTTGTCGGTAAGCTTCCTCTAGTTCTCGGTTTCGCAGTAATTCCAATGCTTCTTCAATCACTTGAGAACGAGATTTGCATCCTTTATTTAGCTTATAATTTTCGATAAACTCCACTAAAGATGGTGGCAAGGAAATGGATAGTTTTTCGACGTTCATATTCCTACCATTAGTAGTAAAAATAATTCATACTAATATAGTAGCTTAATCTAAAGCATCAAAAGTGCGTAGATCCTTATTCAGCGAGTGAATTTTAGCGATCGCCTACAGATGATCTTGAGAACCCCAGGAAAAGCGATCGCAGCATCGCCCTTGCTGGGGTTCTACTTTTATTTACAGTAAAATGCACGTGCTATTCCATACATACACAGGCTATACGCTGCCCGATGAAAATCTCGCACCAACCAAGAAAGTGGTTGTAATTTCAGTATATTTACCAGTTTCGCCAGCCGCCTTTGGGTGCAATTTCATTACTAGTAGACTCAAATCCGTGACCTTGAATTAAAGATTGATATTCCGTGCTGCTTGCCCAGCGGTCAATTTCTCGCGCCCGTAGTACTGGTACTGGATGGGTTAATTGGGCTGTGCGGGCAGCTTTGACCATTTCACCGAGTTCGGTCTTGCTGATATCATCATAAGCACGGGCTTGGGCAACAAAAGCATCGAGGTTTAGTTGCGGCGCTAAGGTGGGAGAACCACCAGCTAGTTTCATCAACACGGACATCACAACTTTGGGATCTTGGGTTGCTAGCAATGCGGCGCGATCGCAGGTAAACTCAGCACAGCGTACCCATTCCAAAAGTTGTGCTTGTATCGCTTGGGCAATGAAGCCTCCGACATTGGGGACAATTGCCGCAGCTAATATTAATAAATTCACAGGCGTCAAGTAAACGCTATGGTCACACTTGAGATGTCCCAACTCGTGGGCAATTACCGCTTGGATTTCCTCTGGTGTGAGGATATCAATTAAGGATGTGTGCAGGACAATAAAAGGCTGCTTACCCCGCACAGCAAAGGTGTAAGCGTTGGGAGCCGGATGCTGTCGGACGTACAACTGGGGAGGCTCGATATCCAAAATTTTGCAAGCTTCTAACAACAGCTGGTGTAAATCAGGCAGTTGTTTTTCACCCACCAGAACGCTTGAGGCAATATTTTCCACATAAAAAACCTGCTCTGCCATTGGGCCTAGCCAATTTCGCACCAACATATCGATGCCTGGTACCTGCTTGAGGGCATTAGTAGATTCTAGGTCTAATGGATGGCGAAATGAATCAGCTTTTAAACCAATCAGGGGGGTTTTGAAGAAGGACATAGTGCAGCAAGCTATAAAAAATACAACTATGGAAACTGGCTACTTAAATAAACAGCCTCCCACAGATAGTATAGCGATTTAAGTAGGGTCGGCATTACCTCCTGACACAGCGGGGAGTATGGGGGATTTGGGAGTTGGGAGTTAGGAGTTAGGAGTTAGGAGTTAGGAGTTAGGAGTTAGGAGTTAGGAGTTATTCTCCCCCATCTCCCCCTGCTCCCCCTGCTCCCCCTGCTCCCCCTGCTCCCCATCTCCCCATCTCCCCATCCCCCTCACGAGAGCATCAATTTCAACTTCACAGGCTACTGATGCTGGGAACGATTTCTACATCTGCTGATGGTTCACCCACCCGCAGGATTTTAGCTCCCAATTGCTGCAACTTGACATCAAGTCGATCGTAGCCGCGATCGAGGTGTTGTAATCCCTGAATTGTGGTTTGTCCTTCTGCGGCTAGTCCTGCTAAGACTAGTGCTGCTGATGCTCGCAAGTCTGTGCCCAATACTGGTGCGCCAGAGAGCTTTGGTACTCCCCGGACGAAAGCAGCATTGCCTTTGACACGAATATCTGCCCCCAAACGATTTAACTCTGAGGCATGACGCAAGCGATTTTCAAACACAGATTCGTTAATTACGCTGTCGCCTTCCGCCAATGTCAGCAAAGCCATGAACGGCGCTTGCATATCTGTGGGAAAACCTGGATGGTATTGGGTTTCAATATCTGTTGCCTTCAGGGTTTCTGCTGGGAGAATACGTAAGTGTTCGGGCGCTTCCTCGATGATTGTGACTCCAATATCCCGCAGCTTCGCAATCACTGGAATGAGATGTTCTGGAGCCACCGGCGAGAGGGACAGTTCTGAGCGGGTAATTGCCGCTGCCAGTAAAAATGTCCCTGCCTCAATGCGATCGGGGATAATACTGTAGTCAACAGAATGCAACTTGGGGACTCCTTCGATAATAATTCTGCTGGTCCCCGCCCCAGTAATTTTTGCTCCCATCGCGTTACAGAAGTTAGCCAAATCAACTACTTCCGGTTCTCTGGCAGCGTTTTCGATAATTGTTTCGCCCTCTGCCAAGGTAGCCGCCATCATCAAGTTTTCTGTGGCTCCCACGCTGGCGATATCTAAGTAAATCTTCGCTCCTTTTAACCTCCGGCTGCTACCAGGAATGTAGGCATTACAAATGCCATGTTCAATCTGCACCTCAGCTCCCATTGCTTGGAGTCCTCGGACATGCAAATCAACTGGTCTTGCTCCAATAGCACAACCACCTGGTAAAGGCATCTGGGCGACTCCCAGCCTTGCCAGAATCGCACCAATAGCGAAAAAACTCGCCCTCAATTGGGTAACTAGCTCGTAGGGAGCTTTTGATGTTTTAATTTCGCTGGCGTTGATGTCTAGGATGTCACCCTGTCGTGTTAAGCGTACACCCAAAGCCGATAACACCTGACCCATCCGCTCTACATCCGCTAATAAGGGAACATTACGGATGCGACAATCCCCTGGACACAGCAAGGCTCCAGCCATGATTACTAATGCTGCGTTTTTTGCCCCGCTAATTTTCACATGACCTTGTAAAGGATGCCCACCCCAAATTTGCAAGACTGAGGAGTCTGCATTCGGAGCAAATTTGGCATCTGGTAAGTTGCTAGAAGGATTAATAATCCTACCTCCAAAAGTAATACGTATTTTATATGTTTGAAGTTGGTTTTGATTCTACATTAAAGATTCAAATTGTCCACGTTTTAGGACAAGATATTTGATTGAAAAACTGTGTTTTTGGTCAGAAATAACCGCCCAAAACCATAATTAGCAAGCTTTTCGAGATTTTGTAAAATCTCACAAAAAGGAACAACTAAGTAGTAACTACAAGTAGCGCTTAATACTCAATGATCTAACTTAGGTATTGGCTAAAAATCAATACTCTAATGGATATTCCTAGCTTTGAGGTAGGACGAGACTTTAACTGATAGCTCAGTTAATTAGTATCTTGTTGTTCGCAAGTTTTATTTGTGGGAAGTTGCAAAGATCGAACAAATTCTGAAAATTTTTCAATAGGTCACATTATTTTCTGGCGATCGCGCATTTGGAGTCAAGCTCGTTAAATCGTCGATGTTGCGTTTCATTGTGTTGCAGATTGCATCTAGGGGTAAGTCATTGGCATCATAACCAAAGGGATTTTCTATTTCCAAGCCGATGGCTTCAATGCCAAACAGTGTAAAACCAACTAAAGAAGCAATTAAGCCTGTCCACCAACCGAGACTACTCACAATTTGAAATGGTAGTAGGAGACAATACAGTAACAGTAATTGCTTCAGATGAATTGCATAAGCCAGGGGCATCGGTGTTTTTAAAATCCGTTCACAAGCACCTAAATTATCCACAAGATTATTTAATAATTCTTGCATGGCTGTTAATTGGTAGCTATTGATACAGTTACGATTGTATTGCTGCTGTAAATAATCTGCTATCCAAAAAGCTACTTCTATGGGAGGATTATTCATAATCTTCAGTTTCACATACTTACTAGATGGCATTAATTCTTCTAATTCATCATTGACAGGTTCTCCACGCAAATGTAATTTAGTTGCCACAGCAAAAGCTACCAATAAATTTAATGCTGTAATTTTTTTGTCTTTATCATCTGGAGATATTTCATCAATTGATACCCAAATCTGCCGCGCCAGGTTTCGGACATTATTTACTAGAGAACCCCAGCATTTCCTACCTTCCCAAAATCGTTCATAAGCAGTATTTGTCCGAAATACAAGTAACAAACCCAAAACAATACTAGGGATAACGCTTCCTAAAATAGGTTGGGATACAGGCAGCTTCCAATGATAAAGTATAGAAACGAAAAATCCAAAAATTCCACACCATAGAACCTTTTTATAAATCGCCTTGACTACTGAACCCTTAAGTTGTAATTTTGTGTCTATCCATTTCAGGTTTACAGCACTCATGTAGTCACCCTAAGAGAACATCTTAATAATTACTTAAAAATAATAGCTCTAGACTCAGCAAACTTGCCAAGTAGAATAACGTAAAAATTAGCACTATGAATCAAGGAAGTATGCTTGTATCAATGACCGTATAGCAATCCTATTTGATTTATAAACTACACATAGAGACAGAGAGTAGCCAGTGGGGAGTAGGTAGAGACGCAATACTGCTCGGGTAAAGCATTTTTAACTCGGCATTGGGTTTGGGGAAAAGGTTAAAGGGTAAAGGTTAAAGGTTTTTTCTTTCCCCTTTCCCCCGCCCCTTATCCCCAGAGGGGACCCCACCTTCCCCTTTTCTCCAAAACCTGACAAGTATTGGGTAGAGACGCAATTAACCCTTGTCTAAAAGTTGATACCCAGATCCCCGGCTTATTCAAGAAGTCGGGGATCTAAATCCCGCTTAAGTAAGCGCCATTCATACCTACAGTTGGCTACGTCTGTGCAGCTAATTGTAAAGAAATGTAAAAGTTTCACGTAGGCTGCATAAATCTCCCACACTGCCTTGATAAGTCTATAGAAGAAAAGGTACACGCCTATCGATGATGACCATAAGGCATTAATCGTTATCATGTACCCTAGTAAATCAGCAAGTTCTAACCTGTACAAATCCTGCCCTGTAAATTCAGTGTAAAGACATAACTAAGTTATGTCTTTTTTCGCGTTCGGTCTCAAAACTCTGAGGATAAGGGGTTTTGCTTCCTCCCCTTGTGCCCTTTTAGTCAAGCCACAATTCCAAGCCTAGCCTTTGTTCGTAGAATTCTGTGGATGCATTGAGCTTGTGAGTATAAAAAAAGTAATCTGTTGTTCTATTTATAGTTGATTAGACATAAAAGATATTTGAGTATATACCCTAACGACATTTGGCGATCGCATAGGTCAAAATTTATTTATGTTAGAAACCTGTTACTACTCCAGAACGCCTTGAGCGTATCTGGAGTTTCTTTTTGAGAAAGCGATCAAAATTTTCTCAATTATCCGGATATGCCAAAACAAGGTTGAATAGGGATGCATACCGAATTATTTATATTTAACACGGAGCATCAGTTTTTGATGTACTCCTGTGCCAAACAACTCTCGCAAAATAGCCCCAGTTCTTCTGGGGCTATTTTGCGTTGAAGGTGTATGAAGAAGGGAAAAGGGTAAGGGGGAAAGGGGAAAGGGAACCCCATATTTAAAAATACGGGTTTCAAGCATAGACGCTGATTTAGAGCCGCACTACGTGTCTCCTAAATCTTCTTTTAATATTCTCCGCAATTAAGATAGGGGCTTTGTACCTTATGGGGAAAAGTTTTACTCTTTTTTTCCTTTACCCCAACCCCAAGACCCCTTTTCCCCTTCTTGGTAAACCAGAAGCACAATAGCGAGTCAACGAACATAATTTACTACATTTGGGTGTATACCCTGATGACGTAGGATTAACTCACGGAAAAAATTGATATAGGTAAATGCGTATCTTTCCTGACTCCAGACTTGTGACAAACATTTCTGGAGTTTTTTCATTAGCACGAGTATTGACGCTAGGATAAATATCGAAAGCGATCGCACTTTCCCATTTCAGGCTAATTTCAGTGCGATCGCACCGAATACAAATAGTTATTTAGTTGTATATGTCACAAAAATATCCTTTTTCATCTCTACTTCTGCTGGGGCATCTGGATCGTAAGTTGGTGTCAATAAAAAACTAGCAAAAGACGGTAAAGAAACTCCGGCTTTGGAATTACATGAAGGATAAAACAATGTATAAAATGGCTCAGCTACAGAAGGAGTACCAAGTTTTACACCCATAGCAGTTGCTAAAGCCTGAGCGCGACTTTGAGCGTCTTTCATTGCTGATTGATAAACGGAACTCTGCAAAGTTTGGCAATCATTAACTGCGTATTCCACTCCCACATTCTTGATAGTAAAGTTTTCCAGCTTGCTCGTTGCTTTATTCGCTGTACCAACAATTTCCTGAATGCGATCGCGGGTTGGTTTTTCCACTCTCACCAATATTTTGGCATTATTTTCAGTGGAATTAGTGTTAACTTGTACTTGAATTTTATCAGCACTAATTCCATTAGCAACTAGGCTATCAACTATCGGCTGGAGACTTGCTTTGGTTAGGGATTTTTGGTTTTCTAAAGAAGGTATAGCTGAAATTTGCCCCATTGGTGTTTTGTCATTTAATAATAGAGATGGTAAAGTTACGCGGCGGACTTGCGATAGGGTTGATGGTTGCGTTTCTAACTGATCGTTGCTATCCTTGCTACTGAATACTAATTCAATATCAGCTGTATCTGCTGGTACTCTCACTACCCCTTGACCCATTACCATTAATGAATGGCGATCGCTCGCTGGTGGATAAAATAATTGGGCATTAGTGACTTTAGGTGTTAATGCTTCCATCCCAACAGTCATAGTTATACTTACCAGCATCACAGCAGCTATTTTTCTCATGTCCTGGCAATGTCCTTTGAATATATTAATTGTCAAATTTTACACTTCAATAGCAATACACTGAATCTTTTATTAAAAAATTCACTAAAAAAATTACCTGGAGGAGAGTTACAGGGGAACAGGTCTATGGCAGGAACCCCTAAAACGGGACGGGGGAGCATAGGGTAAAATTTATAACTCACTAGTCATCATTCACAATAACAAATGATAAATGACAAATGACAAATCTCACCCGTAGCGTCAACCACAACAAAAGGGTAACGCTTTGACAAAAAATATTGAGCTAATGCCACCTCTTTTACACTGACTTTAGTTGTGGTATTAGCTCAATATTTATCAATTTCTTGTGGATACTGTATGTATCTCACCAGACGGACAAATCTTGTGAGATATACAGCAAATTTAAACACCTGAGTTTCCGATCCCAGACATCATTCATAATTCATAATTCTGAATTCTGAATCCTGAATTCTGGCCTATTAACCAAACCAGTGAGAGGGTTCGCAACCAGGTTGAGCTGTTTCACAAAGGTGATGGCTAATCCAATCTGACTTTTCTTGAACGATTGAACAAATACCTTGGTGAATCAAATTTTGTAAATGTAGTTGCTGTTCTAAAGGCTTACGAGGCAACTGATAATTTAGCAAACTTTCTTGTTCCGCCTTTGCTAGCGGAATATGTCCCTCAGATATCACGCTATAAAAAGAGGGAATGCGGTTGAGAACGAAAACAATTAGCTCTTGGCGCAAGTCAGGAATCGCAAAGGCTTGTTGATATGGATGATATGGATATGTATCCAAAACGCTTTCAATCTCTCCTATTACTGATTGCTTTGTCAAATTAACTACAGTTTTCATAATTTTTTAAACTCCTTTTTTAATCGAGTCAATGATTACTGAAGTAAACAAATTTTTTAGATACCAAGGTTGTCATGAAAATCAGTTATAAATGATGTAACTGATAGATGCAATAAACCCTGAAACTAGCCTTTTATCAAACAGAATTCAGGAGTCAGGAGTCAGAATGGGCTAAACGCCCCGCTACCGCTAACAGCAATATTTTTGTACGACTGGTCGATAGGGCAGTGTTAGCGAGTCAGACGCTCCTGCGTCGCTAACGCTGCGTTATCGAGCGTCAAGATTGCTGAATTATGAATTCTGAATTCTTCTTCAATAGCGGAGAATATCAAACATTTTGTTGTGCTGATTTAAGTTAAAGTTGATACTGGCTTGCAGTATTTTTATGAAAACAGCACTGGATAAACTGATAAACTACCGACATCTTATATTTATAATGCTTATTATTTCAAACTTCTGCCACAAAGGCAGAAATCTACATAAAACGCAGCATAAAACTTAGGGGATCAAGATTAATAGCAAAAACACAACTTGCATAGGTCAGAAATTTTTGGTGAAATTAAACCTTATTGGTAACCAAGATTACTTTGAAGCTTTGATAGAAAATTTCCTGTTTCATAGACAAAACTTATTTGTTGCAGATTGATTTAGTAAGTCAGAAAAATACTAACCTACTAGACTGTCAAATCAGTCTAGCGACAGATGAAATGATTGAGTAAAAACGTTTAAAAAGTTCACATTATCTCAGGTTGACGGTCTGTTTTGAAAATAGCAAATGGAGAGTAGGGAGTCGGTAGTATAAAAGAGGTTATTTTCATCACAACGGTATGTAATTTATTACATTAATGTCTAGCTTGAAAAGTTCTATTCCCTGTGTTCTCTGCGGTAGCCTACGGTTTGGCGAAGGAAGTGGCGTGGAAACCTCCAATACTTTGCTGCGTCTACAATTTTTTTCTACCTATATAAGTTTTTACTAGTGGTTTATGGCGAAAGTTTTGAGACGCTGGTAGGTAATTCAATTACTGAAAAATCCCTGTAAGTACTGCGTGCAGACTAAACCCGCTATTGAGGCACCAATTAGTGGAATATCAGTCATGAGTTCTTGGTCATTGGTTATCATCAAATGACAAACGACAAAATTACTACTAATGACTGCTGAAAGCTAATAGTAGAATAAGGTACAGAAAAGCTGCACGGAAGGGAGGAAGGGAAATTGGATGAGATGAGGGCGGCGCTGGAGTTAGCGACCGAAGAAGAATTACAAGACTTAACGGCAATTTTATTTAGTCGTAAGTTCAATCCCCTAGACTACGTTCACACACCCGAACCGATCGAAGTACAAAGTCAAGATCGCAAAGCTTGGCTAGATGCACTAGAAGGTCGCTTCCGCTTTTTAGCGGCAGATGGGATGACGGTATTGCGAGGACGCACAGACCAAGTAACTTACCGACAAGCACTCGTTCAAGTATGTAAGTATCTAAAAATTCCTTATTCTAATCAGTTGACAACCGTTGATTTAGAAGCAGAAGTATTTTTGCATCTGCTAGGACAGGTGTGGAAAAAATTGCCTGAACAGGAAAAGCAAAAATTAACTCTACGGGTGCAGCGTCAGCTTGTCAAATCAGAACTAAAAGAACCTTTACCACTTTTATTGCAACGCGATCCCTTGGGGTTACTTTTTAAAGGCGGTAGTGCATTAGTTGTGACTTCTATGCTTCAGCCACTTGTACTCAAGCAAATTGCCCGTCAATTTGCCATACATCTTGCTACCTACGAAGTAGCTAAACAAGCGGCGATTACAGGCGCCGAAGCTGCTACAACCCAATTTCAAAGCTATGTAACTATGCAAATGGCCAGACGGGGTATGACTGTGAGCGCAGCTCGTTATGGAGCAGTCCGTAGTATATTTACCGTAATTGGGCCGATGATGTGGGCTTGGTTTTTTGCGGACTTAGGGTGGAGAGCGATCGCTACTAACTATGGTCGCATCATTCCTACCATCTTCGCCTTAGCTCAAATTCGTCTCACTCGTGCTGAATGTTGGGAGCCAGCTTGAACAAAGGTTTTTACCATTTCAACTCCCGTTGGAACTACTCTTTATTGGCACTGTTAATCTTCCCGTTGAGTCCTTTAGTCGGGGCTGTGACTATAGGTTTTGTATCATTATTCACTTGGATGAAACAAAACCACCAAATTAGCCGCCGCCCCCTCAACTGGGGATTTGCCCTTTTGAGTCTGTTGCTGATTGTTAGTGCTGGGTTTGCCCAGAACAAGACAGAAGCTTTCCTGGGCTTATTTAATTTTTTACCATTCTTTTTAGTTTTCGCTGCCTTCAGTACCCTGATTCAAACAACTGCCCAATTGCGGCAAATGGCTTGGGCTTTGGTAATCGGTTCCATGCCGGTGGCGACTCTCGGTTTAGGACAATTATTTTTGGGCTGGAATTTTAAGTTCGAGTTTATCTGGGTTGTGTTGAGTTGGACAATTAGACCAGGAGGAAATCCACCAGGGCGCATCGCCTCATTTTTCTTGCACGCCAACACCTTCGCTGCCTATTTAGTAATAGTATTCATCCTGAGTCTAGGATTGTGGCTCGAACAATGGCGATCGGGCATCGGGCATCGGGCATGGGGTATGAGAAGAAGCAGGGGAGCAGCGAGCAGCGAGCAGAGGAGAGGATCTTCTCCCCTGCCCCCTGCCCCCTGCCCCCTGCTCCCTGCCTCCCCATCTCCCCACACTCCCCACACTCCCCCATCCCCCCCACTCCCCACTCCCCACTCTCCACTCCCCTTCCTCTTCCTTACCTTGGCGGTGATTACGAATTTCATCACCTTGATTTTCACCAACTCACGTAATGGATGGGCGATCGCTATTTTTGCCTGTTTAGCTTATGCACTCTACCAAGGTTGGCGGATTATTGTGGGTGGCGTCGTCGGTATCGTCACTAGCGTTATGTTGGCAGCTTTTGCTCCCTCACCGATCGCTCAATTTTTTCGCCGATACGTTCCTGCTTTCTTTTGGGCAAGGTTAAACGATGATATGTATCCAGGTAGACCAGTGGCTTTAATGCGAAAAACTCAGTGGGAGTTTGCCTGGTCCTTGGCTTGGCAACATCCTTGGACGGGTTGGGGCTTACGTAGTTTTACTGTACTTTACAAAGCACACATGCAAATTCAGTTGGGTCATCCCCACAATTTGTTTTTAATGTTATCTGCTGAGACTGGTTTGATCGCTACTTTTTTATTTTGTGGCTTACTGGGTTGGATTTTGGTTACAGGATTCCAATTACTACGAAATTCAAAACACATATATACAGAAGATAGATTGCTAATTTTCAGTTATCTTCTGGCCGTTGTGGGGTGGATTCTATTGAATACCGTAGACGTAACCCTATTCGATTTTCGTTTGAATGCCCTTTCATGGTTAATTTTGGCTGCTACTTATGGAGTAGTTCATCGTTATAACCAACAAGAAAAGCTTGCATCTCATTGAACTGGGGATTGGGGATTGGGTACTGAAGAAGTTCTTAGGGTGCGTCAATCGTAGATTTTTAGCTACAAATTGGGTATTTTTTTTAATTGAACTCTCTGAATTCTTTTTCAGTGTATGCACTGGAGACGTTTAAAGCTTTCAGTTAATAATATAACTATATTCACGTCTGTGACTGTGAGTGTGACTAAAACCTAATTAGTCACTGTTGCTGATTGTTGGGAAGGTGTAGGGATACTCCTTTAGGGTTTTCCTACATGACGGGCATCTCTTGTAGATGCCCTTTTGTATGTTTATTTTTCAGGAATGAAATTGGAATTTCGGCATTAAATTATTTTCTATAATTTCGCATTATTTTTGATAATTATATTTTGCAACATTTAGTAAAAAAATACACTTTTACATAGTGATTGACATATAGAAGAAAGTGCCGAATTTAGGGTAATGGGTGTCAATAAAGCTGACTCTCCACAGGTGCAATTGATAAGTTGAGCAATGGGGAGATGCCGAATTAGGGGATACTCGTCGTACAGAAAGAGCGATCGCTGTGGGCGCAGCAACACTAAAAACCCCCATTCCTTACAAAGGAATGGGGGCTGGGGAGTTAGGTTTCTAAGATTTTGATGTTAGCAATAATACTTTTGAAACATCCTCTTGAGCTTGTTTTTTATTCTTAGCAACCAACGCTCCCAAGGATAAACCTAATAAACCTAAGATGCTACCTGGTTCAGGAACAGGGGTAACATCTGCCTGTGCTATCCCCTGATAAGTTCCCAAGCCAGCTGCTGAAAAATAAAGCGATCCGAAACCGGGTTGGAGACTTAAATAACTAGCATTTACAAAATCGACAGACCCTCCGAAGGGGCCACCACCTGAACCACCGAAGTTGATGAAACGATCGCTACCATTAGTTCCGATTTTTGCAAGAATATTAGCCAGTGGCGTTGCAAGAGCCGTGTTGGTAAAGCTATTTCCATTAACATTAAAGGAAAAGTTAAAGTTTGGTAAAGACGTAAGTGCGAATGTTCCATCTCCAGGGTCTCCGTCAAAGCTAAACGTTCCTGTTCCTACGAAGGGAGAAGTTACAGTGGCATTAGGCGTATTATCAAATTTAAAATCAAAGGTTAGTGCTTGTGATTTGAGAGGTAAAACGCCGATCGCAGTTACGGCTACTATGCTTGATGTTAAGACAGTAAAAATGTTTTTGCTCATTTTGACCTCGTGTAGTCCACTATCTCAGATTTACTGGAAAGTATATTAACATCATGTATATATTTAAACAGTAAATTTACTTTGTGATTTTAATGAAGTTTATTTATATTTATATACATATTATACCTATCTTCCGAATCTCCTAATTAGGAGAGTTAATTCGGTGACAGTGTTTGTTTTTAGTATTCACAGCCTTATCTCCGAAATTTAATCTCTACAACCTGATAATTTTGGAGAAAATCGATGTCAATTTATCTAGGCAACTTCTGTTACCAAGTTACGGAAGAAGATATCAGAGGCGTTTTTGCTGAATATGGTACTGTAAAGCGGGTTCATCGTAATCTAGCCCCAACTTCCAGGCGACATCCGACAAGGCCAAGTCGCGCAGTTGTCGGGTCTTTACCAACTTGCAATCTGCTGTATCGCCCAATGGATTAGTAGGAATTGCCACAATCAAAGACATTCTAAAACCAGGGATGCTATTGCAGGCGATCGCATAAGTAAGGAGTCAGAATTCAGAATTGGCAAATACTCCAACGATAAAAGTATGGAGTCTCTGTAAAATAGGGTTGTCGGTAACGAAAAAAAAGACGCCTCAGTAACTAACCTTATGCTCACAACAGCTGATTTTTTTCAGTACACCCAATGGTCGGGTATAGCCACCTTGGTATTCGCTGCCTTAGCAGTGTTGGGTTTTGTTCTCAAATGGGGCATCCGCTTCCGGCTGGTGGGTACGACTGGCTTTATGGTGGTGCTAACAGCTGGTTTGTTTGCACTCTCCATAGTCCCCTTGAGTCGTACTGTGATTCCGGGAGCAGTGCGCTACAGTCTAGTTTATGACAATGGCTCAACACAAGCGGCGATCGCCGTATCACCCAAAATTTCTCCTACAGAATTAGAAGCAACTTTACGTCAAGCAGCTAGCAATCTCTACTCCTATGGTCGTTCTGGTACACTCCAAGACGATAAGTTAACAGTTCGCGCCCGTACCATTCTTCATCCAGAGCCAGGGATTTCCATACCACTTTACTTGGGTGAAGTCAAGCGATCGCTCGTTTCTCGTGACAACTCCCCAATAAAAGTGGAAATTTATCAAGACAAATTCGCCCAATTGCCGAAATCTAAGGGTTAAGGGGACTGGGGAAGATGAGGGGGATGAGGGGGATGAGGGGGATGAGGGAGCAGGGGGAGAATAACTTTTACTCTTAACTCTTAACTCTTAACTCCTAACTCCTAACTCCTAACTCAACACTCCCCATGCCCAATGCTTGTTATCAGGATGACATAATTTATTTTGTATTTACCGATACTTTAAAGATTATTTTTAGATTAAGATATTCAAACTTTAGTGGTTGGGCTGTAGGTAAAACTTAATCAGCGTCAAGGTGATGGGTACTGACAGTTGTAATTTGTCAGTTGTTTTCTTAGTTATCAGTGTTACCATTTTCAAAAATATTTGCAGCCAATGAGTTAGCTGTAGAGACGTACAAATGTACGCCCCTAGTAGTTCGCTTGGCGAACTACTAGGGGTAAAGGGGAAGGGGGAAAGGGTTTAAATCCCTTACCCTTTTCCCTTTCCCCTTTCCCCAGCCCTCACAAGCGCATTTTTGGGTTGGCAGACTACTAGATATCTATTTTGTAGCTGAAATTGCCTGAAATGGTACCAGTACGAAGAGATTCTCAGTTCTCGATCGCTTTTTTTGGGAATCTGAGAGTGGTAATCTTATTTAATTATACGGTTGTTCAAAACTTTGATAGTTCGGAATTTCAGATCAATGAGCATCATCGATTCAGCCAACGTCGTCAAATTACTTAACCAGTGGGCAAGAGGCTTTGTCTATTTCATGGCACGGCTAAAATCTAAGTGAAGGGGTGTTAAATTTGTAGCCATCTTTAAATCAGCTTGGCAACAAGTATCCCTAACCCCAAGTCAATTTGATTAAGAAATATCAAAGTTTTGGCAAACTAGACTATATGCCTAATAAATTTTCTACTCAACCTTCTTTGTCTACTCAAACTTCTAGTTCGTTATTTACCCTCGCAGTTGCCCCAGCAAAAGTAATCCGTGGTTCTGGCGTTTTGCAAGCAGCTGCGTTAGAAATCGCCTGTTTGGGAAATCGGCCTTTAATTGTGGCGGGAGAACGCACTCTCGCTATCAGCCAAGAAAATCTGCAACCGATTTTAGAAACGCAACAGTTACATTCTGCTCAAGTTTCCTATGGTGCAGATTGCTGCGAAGCTAGTTTGAAAAGTTTACGCAAGACAGCCAAAGAACATAAAGCTGATGTGATTATCGGTGTTGGTGGTGGCAAAGCCCTGGATACAGCGAAATTAGTTGCCCAACAGCTACAGTTGCCAGTGGTGACGATTCCGACTTCAGCCGCTACCTGTGCAGCTTGGAGTGCCTTGTCGAATGTTTATTCAGAAGACGGGGCATTTCTTTATGATGTGGGGCTGTCTCGTTGTCCCGATTTATTGATACTTGATTATGACTTGATTAAAACAGCACCACAACATACTTTAGTAGCTGGAATTGGTGATGCGATCGCCAAATGGTACGAAGCCTCAGTTAGCAGTGGGCATCTACAAGACACTTTAATTATTGCCGCCCTCCAACAAGCACGAGTTTTGCGAGATATCCTCTTGCAAAAGTCAGCCGCCGCCCTCCAACAACCAGGTAGTGAAGTTTGGCGAGAAGTCGTAGATGCGACTGTGTTACTCGCGGGTGTAGTTGGGGGACTTGGAGGGGCGCAGTGTCGCACCGTTGCTGCCCATGCGGTGCATAATGGTTTAACGCACATTTCGGGACACGGCAGTATTCATGGCGAAAAAGTTGCTTTGGGAATTTTGGTGCAACTGCGTTTAGAAGAAATGCTACAAAACAATCAACTAGCAGCATCGGCACGGCAGCAGTTGTTAAAGTTCTACGCAGAAATTGGACTACCCCAAAAATTAAGCGATTTGGGATTGGGCAATATTACATTAGGTGAGTTGCAAACCGCCGCTGAAATTGCCCTAGCTCCTAATTCTGACATCCATCGACTACCTTTTAAAGTCGCACTGGAACAATTGATGGCGGCAATGGTTTCTACCACTGCACCTATAGATAGTAGAGATACGATGAATCGAGTTTCGCCCAAGGGAATGAGTGACGAGGTTGAAGAATGAGTAGTTTAAATTGGATAGTGCCAGCAGAACGCATACAAAAACTGCCACCTTATGTATTTGCCCGTTTAGATGAACTAAAAGCTAAAGCACGGGAACAAGGGTTAGATTTAATTGATTTAGGCATGGGAAACCCCGATGGTGCAACACCACAACCAGTGGTAGAAGCGGCCATCGCCGCTTTGCAAAATCCCGCCAATCACGGTTATCCTCCCTTTGAAGGCACTGCGAGTTTCCGCCGAGCGATTACTAATTGGTATCGTCGGCGTTATGATGTCATTCTCGATCCTGATAGCGAAGCCTTACCGCTACTCGGTTCCAAAGAAGGATTAACCCATTTAGCGATCGCCTACATTAACCCTGGCGATGTGGTTTTAGTTCCTTCTCCTGCTTATCCCGCCCATTTTCGCGGCCCAGCGATCGCCGGGGGAAAAATCCACAGCTTGATTCTCAAACCAGAAAATGACTGGTTAATCGATTTAGCTGCCATTCCCGATGAGGTTGCCCGACAAGCTAAAATCCTCTATTTCAACTATCCTAGCAATCCCACCGCCGCCACCGCCCCCCGCGAATTCTTTGAAGAAATCGTCGCCTTTGCCCGCAAATATGAAATTTTGCTGGTGCATGATTTGTGTTACGCCGAGTTAGCCTTTGATGGTTATCAACCCACTAGCTTGTTAGAAATTCCCGGCGCCAAGGAAATTGGTGTGGAATTTCACACCTTATCCAAAACCTACAATATGGCTGGTTGGCGCGTCGGGTTTGTGGTGGGAAACCGCCATGTCATCCAAGGTTTGCGGACGCTAAAAACTAACTTGGATTACGGCATTTTTGCCGCCTTGCAAACAGCCGCCGAAACAGCTTTGCAACTTCCAGATGTATATTTGCATGAAGTACAACAACGCTACCGCACCCGCCGGGATTTCCTGATTGAAGGATTAGGACAGTTGGGTTGGGATATCCCCAAAACCAAGGCAACAATGTATCTTTGGGTAAAATGTCCTGTGGGCATGGGTTCTACAGATTTTGCCTTGAATGTCTTGCAGCAAACAGGCGTTGTGGTTACCCCAGGTAACGCCTTTGGGGTTGCAGGTGAAGGGTATGTCAGAATTAGTTTGATTGCAGATTGCGATCGCTTGGGTGAAGCTTTACATCGCTTCAAGCAAGCTGGCATCCGCTATCAACCCGAAACTGTAGTTTCTGCTTCAGGAGCGATCGCCGATCTTGTTAGTTGATTTCTACAAGCCGCAACTCGTGACATACAGCGTTTTGCAAGTACATGAGGTACACCCCTCCCCAACCCTCCCCTTATTAAGGCTACGGTGTACACACAAGTTAGTAAGGGCACGGCAGTGCCGTGCCCCTACGAGAAATCTATCTGTATCAAGGTTTTCGTGAAATGGTATTAGGCATTGACAGGAAATACCAAACATGAATGATTCAAAAACCAGATCTTTTGTAGGGGCACAGCACTGCTGTGCCCTTTATTGAGGACTTCGCTACCGCTGCACTTGTAATGACAATTTATTGGATCTAGAAGGCTTGAAACCTTTGCAGATAGCACTTGTGTATACACCGTAGCCTTATTAAGGGGAGGGTGCGCGATAGCGCCGGTAGCGATCGCAATTTTCCATTAATTTTTCTAAATCGATTTCAATCCCTAATAGGGAGTTTAGTTAATTGCAATATCTGAGGATGAGATAAAAGCGGGTGACATGATGTTTCAATCCCTAATAGGGAGTTTAGTTAATTGCAATCTCTCATACCTACGAGATAGTAGCGCGGAAAGTCTGTTTCAATCCCTAATAGGGAGTTTAGTTAATTGCAATTGAAGGAGGGCGATCGCGCCCATATCAATCAAAAAAGTTTCAATCCCTAATAGGGAGTTTAGTTAATTGCAATTCTCCTTAAATTCCCGAAGCTTAATATCCAAATGTTTCAATCCCTAATAGGGAGTTTAGTTAATTGCAATACCCCATTTATTGGAGTGTTACCGACATAATCTCGGTTTCAATCCCTAATAGGGAGTTTAGTTAATTGCAATAAGTAGGTCGTCATCTTTCAGTGTTAGTAGTTCGGTTTCAATCCCTAATAGGGAGTTTAGTTAATTGCAATACCCGGCAAGCATTGCTAGCACTATCGCCGAAGGTGTTTCAATCCCTAATAGGGAGTTTAGTTAATTGCAATTTCGCCAAGCTTTATTGAATATGGGATGGCTGCAATACATGTTTCAATCCCTAATAGGGAGTTTAGTTAATTGCAATGATAGAGCGTCTTGAGCCGTTCGTCTGATATCTGGCACGTTTCAATCCCTAATAGGGAGTTTAGTTAATTGCAATTTCCGTCGTTGTAAGCTAAGGGGGTTTCCAGTACGTTTCAATCCCTAATAGGGAGTTTAGTTAATTGCAATGGATGGCATCTGGAAGGCTTATCATATTTGGTTTTTAAGGTTCGGTTGCGCGGATGGGGAAATAATAACACAAGTCGTTGTGATTTTGCTAGATCAAAATGCCTGAAAGCTAGGACAAATAAGGTGCGCGGATTATTTGAAGATGCTACTGTAGTCAAAGTCTTACATAGAGAGCAATTGAGCCATTTTTGTAGACATCCTTTTATAAACACCTACCTATCCGCGCATTTTAGGCGATCGCTTCTTAATCTGCAAATGGTTATAATTCTTATACAGAAATAGTTTCAGCTATTTTTAACCAGAGTTTGAGAAAATCAGCGCCGATTTTTCAGAATAGTTTTTGATCCTCAACTAATTAACATCCTGTAGCTTGCGAGTGTTATCTACTAAGCTCTGAGCAAATTGATCGAATCTTTGTGAAAGTTTATCATCTAATAACTTACCTTCAGGACTGAAAGCAGCCCAAGCTTGACCGATCGCTATCTGCTCTGGTATAGACCATCCATGCACCCATCTCACGATTAGTCTGAGGTCATTCAACGCATTACTATTAGGCTGTCCACCCAATACACTAATCAACCCTGTCACTTTCCCAGACAATTGATCGAAGCTCATCAAATCTAGAGCATTTTTCAGAACACCACTGACACTACCATGATACTCAGGTGTAGCTAAAATTAACCCATGAGCATTACTAACTGTATCCTGTAAGCGTTTCACATCTGGGTATTCTGGATACTCCTTTCCACCATTACAGAATGGTAGATTCAACAGCCGTAAATCAAGAATCTCTACCTCTGCACCCAAGGCTTCTACTCTTTGTATTGCAGCCTGTAAAGCAAGATGGGTATAAGAATTAGGTCTTAAACTACCACCAATGCCAATAATTCTCACCATAATTAACTCCCAAATGACTAACTAAACATTATCAGAATGCTTCAAATTAAAATTTTGGGTGAAATTTGAAGGTTTTTCACCTACCCTCAGGAGTGTCACTTTCCAGATTTGAAACTTTCCCAATTTTAATTCTCCTTGTTTAAACCACGCACTTGGGCAAGGCAGCACAGAAATACATTCCCCCATTGTCTTAATCACGGATTGATACGGATTAATAGATTACACGGTTGATTCAAAGAAAGTAGCTAGTGAATTATATAGGTTAATTGTGAGATTCTTTGCTGTGTAAGTTTTTTCGGTGTCATCCTTTAATCAATCTAAACCGTGTTCTACATGACAAGCCTTTTGAATGTTAGGCTTTTGCTACCAAAGTTTATTAGTAATCCTACTTCTAATCTATAGACTTTTAGATAGTTGAGGGCTTGGGCTAGATGGACATCTTCAAGTTGGATGACGGCTTTTAGTTCTACGAGTATTTTGTTTTCAACTACAAAGTCGGCTCTGCGTGTACCGATAGGTTCGGGTAGATTTTTATAGTAAATGTGTTGTTCTATTTCGCGGGCAAATTCTAGTCTGGCTTGACGCATCTCGTAGGCTAGGGCGCGTTGGTAGATAACCTCTTGGAAACCGTTACCTAAAAATGTATGGACTTCAAAGGAAGCTCCGATAATTTTTTCGGTGATGTCGGCGTATTTTAGGCTACTCATTGTCTAAATCACGGATGAAACAGATTTCAGGATGGCACGGAGTTAGAATCTGTGTCATCCTGAAATCTGTCTAATCCGTGATTTAGACGTTTGAGGGGTTTTGGCGTTGATTAAGAACTGCTAATTAGTCTCGTTTTCCCTGTTAACAGTTCTTGGATCGTGCCCTGCTTGATGGTTTTGTATTTATCGCGCTTTTGTTGTAAGGCTGCGATTTCTGCGTCCATGTCGCTGAGGATTTGGGCGATCGCTCTGGCTCATCAACACTACAAAGATTTGTTGCCAGGGAAAGCTATCGCCAAATCATGAAAACTGTTCCTCATTTTGCTGAGAACTGGACTTTAGACTAAAAGAGAGCGATCGGTAAATAATGGGACTGCAAAAAATAAAGGGATGCTTGTAAGAACAAGCACCCCATTAACGCTTTCTCTTCTTTATTTGGACGTAAGTCCCTGTAAAAAATAACAATCTTAAAGTTGAACATCTTGGTTGTGATGCAAAGGCTGTTTGCCGCCGCTGATTGCAACCGTAGTATGATATCATGTCCGGTTAATCACTTGTGATTACTGCATCTGTGCAAAAATCGGAAAACCTCTTTCCCCCAGCTAAGAGCTCCCTGCCCCCTGCACTCTAAATAATAAGTCTTTTACCGGACATGATATGAATTGCCAAAGGAGGAAAACTGATGAGTTCATTTGTCCTTTGTTTTCAAGATATTGACAAAACAAAACTCAACGTCGTTGGTGGTAAAGGCGCGAACCTGGGGGAACTTACCAAGATAGAAGGAATCTACGTACCAGATGGCTTTTGTATTTCTACTGAAGCTTTTAAAAGAACCATTGGTCAAACGTCCTCGATTAACGAATTACTCGATCGGTTATCCCTTTTGAAGCTGGAAGACCGGCATAAAATCGGTGAACTTAGCAGTGAAATTCGCTCTTTCATCGAAGGGATAGCCATTCCTCAAGATATTAATGAAGAGATCGCCCGCCTTCTCTCCAGGCTTGGAGAAAAAAATGCCTATGCAGTACGATCTAGCGCAACTGCTGAGGATTTACCGACAGCCTCCTTTGCAGGCCAGCAGGATACGTATTTGAACATTATCGGGAAGGAAGCAATTTTAAAGCATATCAGTAAGTGCTGGGCATCGCTATTTACCGAGAGGGCAGTAATTTACCGCATTCAAAACGGCTTTGACCACCGTCAAGTCCACCTGTCTGTGGTTGTTCAGAAGATGGTCTTCCCGCAGGTAGCAGGAATTTTGTTTACTGCCGATCCCGTCACTTCTAATAGGAAGGTATTATCCATTGATGCAGGCTTTGGACTTGGTGAGGCTATGGTCAGAGGCCTTGTGAATTCTGATATCTATAAAGTGTTTAACGGCAAGGCGATCGATAAGAAAATATCCACCAAAAAACTAGCTATTTACGCCTTAAAAGATGGCGGTACGAAAGAACAGGAGATTGAGCCTGAACGGCAGAATAGACAAGCACTGACAGACGAGCAGATTTTGCAGCTTGAGCGCATCGGCAGAAAGATTGAAGAACATTTCGGCTGCCCCCAGGACATCGAATGGTGTTTGGTGGATGATACATTTTATATTGTCCAGAGTCGCCCCATCACGACTTTATATCCCATTCCTGAAGCAAACGATCGCCAAAATCACGTTTATGTATCTGTCGGTCATCAACAAATGATGACCGATCCAATGAAACCATTGGGATTGTCTTTATTCCAGTTAACAGCTGCTCGCCCCATGTATCAAGCTGGTGGAAGGTTGTTCGTTAATGTCACCCATGATTTGGCTTCACCTGTGAAAAGAACAATTCTGGTAGATGTTTTGGGAAAATCCGATCCGCTTATCAGGGACGCACTTATGACCATAGTAGATCGGGGAGATTTTATAAAATTGTTACCAGATGACAAGCAAGAACAAAGTTCCGGTAACAGCAATCAGGGTGCATCGTCTTTGGATTTTCAAACGCTGACCGAATACGATCCGGCGATCGTTCCCGATCTGATTGGGCGTAGTCAAACATCGATAGACGAGTTAAAACATAACATCCAGACGAAATCAGGAGCGGATTTATTTGATTTTCTTCAAGAAGATATCCAGCAATTAAAGAAGAGTTTATCCGATCCCCAAAGTTTTGGTGCGATCGTGACTGCTATGAATGCGTCATCATGGATCAATGAAAAAATGCAGGAGTGGTTAGGTGAAAAAAACGCAGCAGACACGCTTTCTCAATCTGTACCAAACAATATTACTTCCGAAATGGGTCTGGAACTATTGGATGTCGCAGATGTGATTCGTCCTTACCCGGATGTAATTGAGTATTTACAACAGGTAAAAGATGATAACTTTCTGGATGAACTGATTAAGTTTGAGGGTGGACAGTCAGCCAGGGACGCTATCTATGCTTATCTAAACAAATACGGAATGCGATGTGCCGGTGAGATCGATATTACAAGACCTCGTTGGAGCGAAAAACCAACTACACTTGTACCCATGATTCTCAGTCACATCAAAAACTTTGAGCCGAATGCCAGCAAGCGGAAATTTGAGCAAGGGCGACAAGAGGCTTTGGAAAAACAACAAGAGTTATTAAATCGATTGAAGCAATTACCTGATGGTAAACAAAAAGCCGAAGAAACAAAACGAATGATCCGCTTAATCCGGAATTTCGCTGGTTATCGTGAATATCCAAAATACAGCATAGTTAATCGCTACTTCGTTTATAAGAAAGCTTTACTGAAAGAAGCCGAACAACTCGTACAAGCGGGCGTTATTCATGAAAAAGAAGATATATACTATCTCACTTTTGAAGAACTTCGCTCAGTTGTACGCATAAATAAACTGGATTACCAGCTCATCAGCAAACGAAAAGACGAGTACAAATTATATGAAAAACTAACTCCGCCACGTGTTATTACGTCTGACGGTGAAATCATCGCGGGTAAGTACAAACGAGAAAATCTCCCAGCAGAAGCTATTATAGGTTTACCTGTTTCCTCCGGAGTTATAGAGGGACGCGCACGTGTCATCTTAAACATGGAAGATGCCGATCTAGAAGATGGAGATATATTAGTCACCTCCTTTACTGACCCTAGCTGGACACCATTGTTTGTATCTATAAAAGGACTAGTCACCGAAGTTGGTGGACTGATGACACATGGAGCAGTTATCGCACGTGAATATGGTTTACCAGCAGTTGTTGGAGTGGATAATGCTACCAAGCTAATCGATGACGGGCAGAGAATTCGGGTTAATGGAACGGATGGCTATGTAGAAATCCTCAGTTAATATACTCTGTAATGATGACTTAATCTATGAGTTGACTTCTAGTAGTTCGCCAAGGAAACTTTGCGGGGTAAAGGGTAAGGGGTAAAGGGAAAAGGTTTTGATTCTTTCCCCCTTACCCTTTACCCTTTTCCCAGTCCAAACCTAGCAATTTTGGGTTGGCAGACCACTAGCCATCCAGTACCTTTTACAGAGAGTTGTCCGAGACTAGATTACCTTGCTGTAAAGAAGCATCATCTTTGTTTTATTCTTCTAGAAGTGCTTCAATTTGAGCAAAAAGCTTATTAATTTTTTTTAGCTTTTTATCATCATTCCAGATTTTACTTTTTCTAAGTGCTTTGTATATTTTGTCAGCTTTTTATTTTTGCTCTTGGTTATGAGATGATGGCTTACTTTTTGACTGTTGCTGAAGAATATTTCCTACTAGAATCCTAATTTCAGATAGTGATAAACTTTCTGCGATCGCTTTGCATTGGGACATCATAGGAGTATGAGTATCCCAATTTTTGGAAAACTTACTTGACTGACGCCAGAATAATTTACAAATCTCTTTGCTTTGTAATTTTTATTTGAACGCAGCACAACATTAAATTTCCAAATTTGGGATGCTCGCAACATCTTTATGTCCAATGAATCTCTTTTGAACGAAAAGCTCTATCCCAATCGTTAGCAATCACCTCCATCATGTTAATCATTCCCTCATAACCGAAATATGGCTTGTCAATATAGGTTTCTCGGTTAGTGGGACTAAATACATCAAAAGCAATTTTGATTCCCAATTCCTCTGCCATATATTTTTCCCATGCCGAGCCAATAACGGCATCTACATCAATCTCTCTTAAAGCCTCTTTAATTTGATAGCCATCTGCGGAAAATGCCACACGAGGAGCAAGTCCAAGACTATGTAGTTCTCGCTCTAGAATTGCACGAGAATCAGGCATTGCGGAGCGAAATAATAAAACTTCCGGAATCATCTCTAATTCTTCAAAGAGCATTCTGACAAGTCCAATACCAAGCGTCCCATCCGCAGACACAGCAATTCTACAATTACGATACCGAGGAATAATCATCAATGCCCGTCGGCGGAGTGTATCTACTACCATCTCTTCGCCTTGTTTAATTAGCGGCTCGACTCTTTCTTCTATCTTGAAATGCGCCGCCAATGCCTTTAACCACCTGTTAGTGTTGTTTACACCTATCGGTAAAGGTATATCCTCAAGGATCAGAGGGATATTATGGGTCTGCTCCATTTTGCGAGCAAACTTATACCCAACATCATGACTAAGAAGAATATTAGCAGTTGCTTCACCAGCTTGCTCCAGTTCTTCAAAGGAAGTGTTATGCGAGAAAACCGTCTGTACTCTAATTCTCAAAGACTTTAAAATTTGAGTCACCCATTGCAAATCAGCCCACCAAGTAGGATTCAAATTAGCCTGGGGCGCAATGATATTGACAATCCTTGGCTTTCTACCCCTTCTTTTAGTCTGCCTTTTTTTGATAAAAGGAAGTAAAGCCTGCAAACCCATATCCAAGCCATCATAAGCATTGCCCCGAAACCCACCAGCAAGTAAAGGAACGAGTTTAGCCTTAATCTGTGGCTGAATTTGGTTGCACAATCCTTCAATATCTTCACCGATAATGTCCGCCGCGCAAGTACCAACGACAAACATCACCTTAGCATTAAAAGATTTATCCGCCTCTTTAATCATGTCTTTGAGTTTTTCAGTTGCTCCCATTACAATGTCTGACTCAAAAAGACGGGTACAACCTATTTTCCGCTTCGTGAAATCAACCTCATGAGCATCATAACCAGCCGCCACAGTAGACGCACAACCTTGTGGAGAATGAATCACAATACTCACATCTTTAATCCCAGCAACCGTAGTTGCAATACCTTCCAGCGCACACCCAACAATTGGGTCTTTACTATGGTCGCAATTATCAAAATTTAGTCCAGCAGACATTTTCCTCTCCTGCATCTCCAACGGATTAGATATCGTAAACATTTGACTCATTACTCCTGAAAACAATGGCACAAATAACAATTCGCAATTCGCAATAGGTTAGGCTACAACAACTAAAAATTCTGGTGTTAGTTAGCTTGTAATTGTTGAATAGATTTTCCCCGCGTCCTCATTCACTCGTTACAACATTTTCCCCGCGTCTCCGTGTCCCCGCGTCCTCGTATCGGCTCATTCTACTCGTTAAAACATTTTCCCCGCTTCTTCTGTGCATATACAGTACAGTCAGGCAGGTCTTGGGCTAATTTTCCAGTCAATGATTGAGCAGATGCTAACCCAGAATTTTTAGGAAATACCATTTGCTTGGTTAAGGAACTGCGGGGTCTAAAGCCATATTGCAGTGCTGTTTTAATACACTTTGCTACTTTTAAAGCACCGCGATAACCGAATCTAGGACGATTCAAAATGGCGTTTAAATCCACCACAGGAATATGAGGGAAACTCAAGGAAGAACCAAAATACACTACAGATTCCTGGTCTAATCCACCAATAAAATCTAATAATTCATCTTCCGTTTGTTTCATAGATTCGTACTTACCAAAAGCCAGCGTTCCTTTAGTAATTAGAATTTCTGGATCTAATCCTGTTTCCAACAAATAATCTACACTGGTTTCTCGTGCTTCTGTACTCCAGGGATGGAAGTTATAAATTACTGCACGCATCCCAAAATCACGTTCCAACATGTGGGCAATGGACAAGCACTTGATAGCATCATGTCCCTCGATAATTGCTAACTTACCTTCTATATATTTCTTAGCTTCTTCAAATTCCGTTTTAATTGCGGCATATTCCCTTTCCATCAATGCAGCCGCCTGTTCTTCCATCCCTAAATATTTTGCTGCCCCTTGAAGCCATTTTTCTGTAGCACTAATTCCATAAGGAAGGATAGTGGAGTTTAGTGGAGTGCCGAATTTATCGTACATGGCTTTGCCGATAGTATAGCCAAGATCCAAACATAAGGTACAGTTGACTGCTGCACTCGGCGCTTGCTTAAGTTCTTCTAATGTGCAGTCACCAGCAATTACACTGTGGACTCGCGCCCCCATTGCTTCGATGAGTCGTATCAGTTCCTTGACATCAGTTTCAACTTCTGTCCTTTCCGGCCCCATCTTTGCACCCACAATATTGACAGCATCAGCTAATTGTGCTTTGCGTTCTGGAGTGGGTGGCTCCATAAAGTCTACAATTTGCCGAAATACGATATCAAATCCGCTGCGATATTCCCCGGCAAATCCTTCACAATGTATGGTCATAATCTCAGACTGGATTTCGCTGCGGGCTTTATTCACTACATCATCAACACAGTCGCCAATAATACCAGACGCACAACTAGTAGCAACAACGATCGCATCTGGATGATATTTTTCATCAACTTCTCGAATTGCACCTCGTAATTCTTTTTCGCCACCAAAAATTACCGCTTTCTCACTCATGTTCGTAGTTACCACAGGTTCATAAGGGGAACCACTATTGCGGCTATTGGTTAATTTGTATGCCCGCTTAACTCCATAAGCACAGCCACTCGGCCCGTGAGAAATGACGATCGCATCTTTAATGCCGCTTAAAATCTTCGTTGCAGTCCAGAATTTACAAGGACGAGTATGACTACCTTGTAAACTGGTCTTAATTTTACCCTCTTTTGCTAAGCGATACAGTTCGCTCAAATGTCCGTAAAATACGATATTCTGGTCTATACTTGCAGTCATGATTAATTCTCCAAAGTTTTACTTTTTTTGAACGCAAAGGTACGCTGAGGTTGGCGCAGAGGAACGCAAAGCTCTGCGAACCTTCGCGTTTTACTCTGCGTTCCTTTGCGTTTAAAACTCTACCAAACGTTTAAAATCCACTCGCGATCGCGTTTGTACTCCATATCTGCAAACAAGGCGTTCGCAATATTATCTGCCAGCCATTCTGCTCCTTTGTAGCCAATCACGGGATACTTCCACAAACCTGCGCGGTCGAAGCTGGGGAAGCCTACCCGAACCATTGGAATATTGTTATCGATCGCAATGTATCGACCCTTGGAATGACCCAAAATCAAGTCGATTTCGAGGGATTTATCTTTAATTCGGCGTTCTAGTTCCCAGAGGTCTGCATTCCAAATAACTTCAATGTCTGTGGGTGAGTTATTTTCCAGTGCAGCAAGTCTAGGATCTTTGGTGCAGGCTCTGTTATCATCACCTAACAGTAGCAGCACTGGCTCTAATTCACATTCCAAGCAAAACTCTGCTAGACCGATGACTAAATCGGGATCGCCGTAAATAGCTACTTTCTTGTTAGCGAAGAACATGTGAGCGAGGTCGGCGATCGCATCGATCGCTTTTCCGCGTTCTTTGACTAAAGATTCTGGTATTGGTTTGCCAGTAAGTTTGCTGATATTTTGCAGTAAAATATCGGTATTTTTGATACCAATTGGTGTTGTACCAACAACTGCGGGAACTTTAAACTTCTCATTCAAAAATTCCGCCGCACTACCGCCTTCATATTTGCATAAAGCAATGGTTCCCAGTGCGTTAGCAGAATCAGCGATGTCTTCGATGGTGGTATTCCCAAAGGCAAAACTCGTTTTATCGGGCATGGTGGGCGCATCGAAAGTTTCGGTATCCAGTAAGATATTACCTGGAACATCCATTTCTTCTAAGAGACGCTTGATTTCCGTCACATCTCCCGGGTTTAGCCAACCAGTAATGATATTCAACTTGCCAGTTGGTTCGCCTTTTTTGGCCAGGGTAGAAACCAGTGCATGTACGCCGACATTGTAGCCAGTGACTTGAGAGCCTTTGTAACTGGGAGTATGGACAGCAACAAGCATAACTTCGCGATCGGGATAGTCTTTCTTTAACTGGCGGTTGAGCTTGTTAATGGTTCCTTCGATGTCGTCGCCAATTGTCTCAGTCGAACAAGTCGTAATGATGGGAATAATCCGTAAATCGGGATACCGTGCGACTAGAGTCTTGACCCCTTCCTCAATCCGTGGCATACCTCCAAGGACAGCACTATTTTCATGCAGAGAAGAAGAAGCAATGCTCCAATTGAGCAACGCTGTTTGTTTAGTGAGGCAGTCTGGTTTGGGGATTTCCACACCACTCGCTACCCTAGAGGTTCACCTTACCTCTACGAGCAAGCAAGCTAGGCATAGTTTGGTAGAGAAGGAGTATAACCCAAGAGTGGCTCCCCAGAAAGAACTGCCCGACGCAGGCGCGTCACTTGAAGGGTTGAATTAGCCCTCCAATTGCTTAATAAATTGAATGGTGTAATTCACCATTTAAAGACTTGGTGATGGCAATATCGATCAGTTTGTGTTTAACAGACTCCAATACTGCTTTCTTTTGCACGTTATCCATCTTGCTCAACCATTGGAATTTCTTTTCTAGGTCATTCACAAGCAGTTTTGCGTCAGCATAAAAAGCGCGATCGATCAGGGTTTCCAGAACCACCTGTTCCCCAGTCAAGATTTTAGCAGCCTGACCGAGAACGCCATTGATGTTTTCTTCCCGATCCCATGAGCGAGAGTGAAACTGCCACAAACACCGTTGTTGTATTAATGAAGTGACTTCCTCAGTTCGCTCTTGAATGTATGACGCGATTTCCTTCGCTGGCTGTGCAACTGGTAGAGTGGCTTCTTTCGCTGGCTGTTGAACCTGTGAAGTGGTTTCCTTAGCTGGCGCTGGCTGTTGAACTTTTGAAGCAGTTTCCTTCACTGCCGCTGGTTGTTGAACCTGTGAAGTGGTTTCCTTGGCTGGCGCTGGCTGTTGAACTTTTGAAGTAGTTTCCTTGGCTGGCGCTGGCTGTTGAGCTTTTGAAGTGGTTTCCTTGGCTGGCGCTGGTTGTTGAACTTTTGAAGTGGTTTCCTTGGCTGGCGCTGGCTGTTGAACTGGTGAGGTAGCTTTACTAGCTGCTTGCTGAATTAATGAGGTGGCGTCCGCAGAGGTACTTTTGGTAAGTTTACCATTGCCATTGTCGTTACCATTAACAGCAATAACATCTTCGCGGATATCATTCTTAGCCAGTCGCATCAAAGGAGAATAAATGGCATTGTACATATCACGTGCCATATTCACCGCACCCTCAAAACCCATGTAAGGGCCATTGTGGTAGCCATGACCGTTGACATAAGGCAAGTGCAACTTCTTAACTAACGCACCTACCCGTGGCCCAGTCAAAACCAGATCGGGGCTGACCATCTCTAGCACTTCAAAGAACTCAAGTTCATTGCCGTCATCAATATAGATGGTTCCTTCATCACCTCTGGCAATTACCTTTTCAAAGTCCTCTTGGTGACCAAATTTAGAGGACATCGCCACAACTTTCATCCCTAAATCGTCTTCTAGAGCTTTTGTCCAGTGCCACAATCTCGGGCCTCCTGTCCAGATACAGACTTTTTTACCAGTCAATCGCTCCTTATACCAAGCCAACTTAGATTCATATTTAGCTACTTCTTCAGCAATCACCGCTTCTGCTCTTTCCTCAATGCCAAAGAAAGTGCCGATTTTCCGTAACCCTTCCTTACAATAGTCAAAACCCCAAGTATCAACATCAATCCGGGGAATGCCATATCTTTTCTTCAACTCATTGGCAATATATCCCGCAGACCGCGCACAGTTAGTCACATTCAACTGCGCTCTATGCATCCCACGCAAGGAGTCATAAGTACCATTGCCGGTAAAATGAGCAATGATTTGGATGCCCATTTTTTCCATATACTTTTCAAGGACAAAAGTATCTCCTTGAATGTTGTAGTCCCCAATCACATTAATCGTATATGGACTGGTAATTTCTGGCTCAAAGGTTCCGACTTTTTCAGTCACCCAACCAATATTGAAAACGTGGTGACCTTTAGATTGGCTCACCCCAGCAAAACCTGGACACTCTACAGTGAAGATGTCTACATCACCGAGTTCTTGTTCCACTTCTTTGACTACAGGCTTGATATCATCACCAATCAAAGCTGTAGAGCAGGTGGTGTACACCATCATCCGCTTAATGTCAGGAAATTCTGCAAACGCTTCTTTGATGGCTTTTTTGAGTAACTTCTCACCACCGAAAACAATATGCTGTTCCTTCATGTCCGATGACCAGGCATACTTGAGTTGGAAGTTGCCGTTGTCACTGGGATAGCGTTTGGTGTGCCAGGTATCGTAAGAACAACCTACAGGGCCGTGTATCAACTGGATAGTATCTTTGAGAACACCACCAATTACTAATTTAGCGCCACAATAGCTGCATCCACGCTCAGATAATGAGCCAGGAATAGTTTCGACGTTAGCACTGGGAAGAAACTGGGTTGTATCTTCTCCTTTCTCTTTAATATATATGTGCTTCTGACGTTCGGGAATCGTCTCATCGCACTTAAACAACTTCATTGGCATGGCTGATTGCTCCTTGCGTTGCTCAGTAAAAGAATAATTCTTCTAGGCTTAGTATTCTTGGAAGAAAAATTCTTTGAGTTCCTTGATTTCAAAATCCTAACAACATCTGGAATTAATAATAGTCAATCTGATAACAATAACAGAAATAAATATTGCATAAGACAGATATAATTTATTTATAAATAGACAGTTCTGTTTAGTTTATAAAATGTTGGTATTCTTAGAGTAATTAAATATTAATCGATTTAAATAGACAGACTATTCTAACTAAATATGGGTTCGTAAATGATTGAGTTTCTGCCTTGTTTATCGATCGCTCTATTGGAAAATGAGCTATATTTGCCCCACTCAAAACAACAAAAGAACGCAATTACTAGCTTTGAGGCTTTCTAGTTGAGGACTAATTGTAACCACGAATACTGTTTGTAAAATTAATTAATCAGCGCAAGTAAATTGGCAAGATGTATGATATTCTTGATTTATAGGGAACTAATAAGAGTACAAAAACTCATTAGATTCCTTTGAAGCGAGCATCAGACCAGCCTCATCATCTATTGGTGACGGCATAACGTTAATCGAAGTGGAGCAAAACCGCCAAAAAATCGGTTTTTCGTTTGGCAAAGCTGTTGCCATAGACTAGGCTGGACTGATTTTTTTATGTATCTTCCTTCAAGGGGAAATAATGTTGATTGTTGACTGTTGACTGTTGATTAGACCTCTTACATCAATCAGATTTTGGCTACTAAACAGTTGATTTCTCTCTAACTCTTTGCGTCTTTGCGTCTTTGCGTGAGGAAAAAAATTCTTGTTTTCAACATTTGTGCGAGAAGTCTATTGTTGATTGTTAGCCACCACTGATATTTTGAACAAACTCAAATAGGATTGTTATAAATCTGCCACTAATTGATTCTAATTTGTGAGTTTTGAATTCTGCTTTTGAATTCTGAATCTGAGTTCTTAATTATTTTTTTTAATGTTTGATTACACCATAATTCTGAAGCTGATTTGACATATCTGCGCCTATTATTGAGGTTTTTATGCGGAAGATTGCTATTTATGGGAGAGGGGGAGTTGGTAAGTCCACAACCACTCAAAATGTAGTGGCTGGACTGAGCGAAATGAGTCGTAAGGTGATGGTTGTAGGGTGTGACTCGAAAGCAGATTCTACTCGGCTTTTGTTGGGGGGATTACACCAGAAAATTGTACTTGATACGCTGCGTAAAGAAGAAGATGATGTGAATTTGGAAGACTTCCGCTTGGAGGGGTGGGGAAAGACGCTTTGTGTGGAATCCGGCGGCCCTGAACCTGGTGTGGGATGTACAGGTCGAGGCATTTTGACATCGATTGGTTTGCTGGAACAACTTGGTGCTTATGATGATGCAGTTAGACTTGATTATACATTTTATGATGGTCTGGGTGACGTGGTATGCAGTGGATTTGTCATGCCCATCCGCGAACGCAAAGCTCAAGAAATTTACATTGTCACTTCTGGGGAAATTATGGCAATGTATACTGCTAATAACATTTGCCGAAGCCTGCAAAAGTACGCCCCTGTAGGGGGTATACGTCTGGGAGGATTGATTTGTAACTCTCGCAAAGTCGATCGGGAAAACGATCTGGTTGAGGCTTTGGCAGAGAAACTAGGCACTCAAACGATTTACTCTATACCTAGAGACAACATGGTACAACGGGCAGAGTTCTACCGCAAGACGGTAATTGAGTATGCTCCTGAGTGCGAACAGGCGCAGCACTATCGCAATTTGGCAGCAGCAATTGACCAAAATACAGATTTTGTGATTCCAAAATCTATGTCTAGCGATCGCCTTGAAGAACTCCTAGTCAAGTTTGGGTTGTTCGATTAAGCATACAAAGTACCTGGAGCAATTGGCAACCTTTGACTCGAAACAGCAGAAATAACTGTGTAAGTAAGTCGGTGCAATAAAACCAAACTGTGTAAACAAAAGTAAATAAGGCTCAAACTCTTTCTCCCCCTGCTCCCTGCCCCCTGCCCCCTGCCTTACTCCAACAATAATTATTTACGCCGACTTACTTAAGTTGTTACCACTATCTAATAAATCTGCGTTATCAACCACGTCAAAATTTGTCTACCTCATTGAAGGAGTAGAACTTATTATGTTAACTGAAGAGGTATTAGTCCAAAAATTTATCGCTGTAGTCAAAATGCGCTGTCCCAAACTCGGCGAATTGCTTCAGTACTGCCACGTCGAACTTGTCAACTCTTATTGGGGCTGCCCGCCAAAACTGATTCAACATTTTGTTGTATATTATCCAAATCTGCTGTTTGCCTCACTCAACGCACACAAAGACATCTTCAGAGGCGTTGCCCAAGATTTGGGGGTATCAGACGCCGTGTGTATGAATGCCACACGCATTATTCGCGATCCCGCCTCAACATTAAAGGAAAAAAATCCTATCCTCTGGTTAGAACTCCAGTGGGTGGCGGTACCAACTAAAAAAGGTAATTCGCATTTAGATTGGGACTTACCGCACTCAGACTAACATTAGCCTTTTATAGCGATTCCCAGTTAAGTGAGGTACAGATAATATTTTGAAACGCAAAGGAGGCAAAGGTAAGCGCAGAGGGACGCAGAGAATTCACTACGAATTGATGAAATGTTGTACTTAGCAAGCTACATCAGCAAAATGAAATGCTCAAACCTCAAAGTATTAGGTATTGACGAAATCTGAGTTTTTGGATAGCGATATAGCGTTTCCTAGTCTGCTGAGGTACAAATCTCTGCGTACCTCTGCGCTTTACTTTGCGTTCCTTTGCGTTTAAAATTTAACCCTTAATTCGCCATGATTTTACGCAAAGCTGTACTAAGTTAACAAATGATGAAAAGACTATTGCCAAATAGTATCTAAAAATGCAAGTATTTTTGCAAAGTGTATGTTATGCTTGCAGCAGTTCAAGAAAATTGTCAAAACATCAACCATGTCTGACAACAACGGCAAACATTAAAAGACCTTGCTATTGTCCCGGCAGATTAAGTTTGTCCGCTGCGGCTTTTTCTAACGGAGAGATACAGCCTCATGAAACTGGACGTGAATCTTTGCAACAACCTGAAGTCAATTAGAACTCGCTTGGGCATGAGTCAACAAGATTTGGCTAATATAGCTGGCGTCACTCGTCAGAGTATAGGTGGTGTGGAATCGGGACAATATGCCCCTTCTGTTGCTATGTCACTGCGTTTAGCCAAGGCGCTTGGTTGCCAAGTCGAGGACTTATTCTGGTTTGAGGAAGATTTACCAAAAGTTGAGGCAGTTCTTACCGAACCAGTCGAGAGTGGACAGCAATTGCGAGTCGCTTTAGCACAGGTTGGAGGTAGATGGATAGCTTATCCTTTAGTTGGGAATAATGCTTTTCGCCTAGAAATGGTTCCTGCTGATGGTGAAGCGGTTGCAGTGAGCGATCGCATTACACAAATTAGTTGTGATAATGAAACTAAGCCTAATCTTCACCCAAAAAACGATGCATCGGAGGATTGTGAATTTGTCTTACCGCAAACCCTGGGCGAACGGAGGGTTTGTAAGGTAGTTCCTACCTTTGAGGAAAGCTTACCTTTTCAGAACAACTATGCCAAGCAGCTAACAAATCAGCAAAGAGTAGCTACCCACACAATAGAAACTACTGTCAGTTTAAGCAAACTGCCGTTGCCAGAGAATCAAGCACAAAACCAGACAAGTACAAATAAAGTGCTGGTTCGATTGCTTGATGATACGAACAGATTGCAAAATACAGTTGTGGTTGCTGGTTGTACGCCGATGATTTCCCTTTGGGCAAGAGCCGCTGAACGCTGGCATCCGAAACTGCGAGTTCATCATATCCTCACCAACAGTATGACAGCATTGCGTAGTCTGTGTCAGGGTGAAGTTCACATTGCAGGGATGCACCTGTACGATCCGGAAACGGGCGAACATAACATTCCCTTTGTGCGGAAAGCTTTAGCTGGCAGGAATGCAGTTTTAATTACCCTTGGTGTTTGGGAAGAAGGACTTTTAGTTCCACCAGGAAATCCTAAAGGAATTACAACAGTTAGTGACTTGGTAGAATTAGGAGCAACTGTTGTTAACCGCGAATCGGGTTCTGGTTGTCGTATGCTTTTGGAGCGCAAACTCCAAGAGCAACAGATAGCATTTGATACCGTTAAAGGATTCGATCGCATAGTCTACAGTCATCAAGATGTTGCTCTATCCGTAATCTCAGGAGTTGCTGATGCAGGTGTCAGCACCGCATCTGTAGCTGGGGCATATAGCTTAGGATTTATCAGCCTACATCGATCGCGGTACGATTTGGTGATTCTCAAAGAATACTTGGAAGAAGCACCAGTACAAGAATTGCTCAGTACCTTGGGACATCGGTTAGTCCAATCGCAATTAGAGATTCTCGGCGGCTATGACATTAGCAATATTGGGGAAGTCGTAGCGAATATTTAAAATTTTGGATTTTGAATTTTGGATTAAATTTTTTTCAATCTAAAATCTAAAATCCAAAATCTAAAATTCCCTAAAGATTGCTCAAAATTTCATGCAACAACTGTCTTAGAATCCAAAATCCAAAATCTAAAATCCAAAATGGTATTAGCCGACCATGAATCATCACTTCAGTACGAACAAAAATCCGATTCAGATTAACGATACAACCTTGCGAGATGGGGAGCAGGCAGCAGGTGTAGCTTTTAACGTTGAAGAAAAAATTGCGATCGCCACGTTTCTAGATTCTATCGGTGTTCCAGAACTAGAAATTGGCATTCCGGCAATGGGACAAGATGAAGCTGAGTCAATTCGCACCATTGTTAATCTAGGATTAAATGCTAAATTACTTGGCTGGAATCGTGCTAATTTATCTGATATTCAGGCATCGATAGATTGTGGTTTGCAGCGCGTACATATTTCCGTTCCGGTTTCGGAAATTCAGATTGGTGTCAAGTTTGGCGGTAACCAACAAGTAATGCTCGATCGTTTGCGGGATGCAATTAATTTTGCTGGCGATCGCGGTTTATCTGTATCTGTTGGCGGGGAAGATTCTTCTAGAGCCGATCCATCTTTTTTATTAGATGTAGCTTTCTTTGCTCAAGAGTTGGGAGCTTTCCGGTTTCGCTTCTGTGACACCGTAGGAATTCTCGACCCTCTGACTACTTACAGCAAAGTTCGTTCCCTTGTGCATCACCTATTCATTCCTATAGAAATGCACACACACAATGATTTCGGACTGGCACTGGCGAACTCCCTGGCTGGTATTGAGGCAGGAGCGTTATCGGTAAACACCACAGTCAACGGCATTGGCGAACGGGCTGGGAATGCGGCGCTAGAAGAAATAGTGATGGCGCTGAAACATATTTACGGCATCCGGACGGGTATTAATACAAAACTGCTGTTGGAACTGTCAAGGTTAGTTGCCAAAGCTGCTAACTGGCCTGTTCCTCCTTGGAAAGCGATCGTTGGTGAAAATACCTTTGCCCACGAATCAGGCATTCATGCTCATGGTGTACTACAAAATCCAGGTACTTACGAACCGTTTGCGCCAGAAGATGTTGGTTGGGAACGTCGTTTAGTTGTAGGCAAACATTCCGGTCGGCATCTGATACTGAGTGTGCTGCAAGAACATGGAATCACCCTCAGTCAGCCGGAAATTCAATCGGTGCTGGATGCTGTAAAACATCAGTCAGTACAGGTTAAGCGCAGTCTCACAGTTGAAGAACTCCTGAGTTTAGTTCCTAAAGGGTGAATATGCCGATCGCTGAACAGTTATCAGTTGATGTTTTTGATAACTAATGACTGATTCCGAGTCAAGTTGGTTAAGAACACATAACAATTATGCCTTCTGTTGATGAGCGTAATTGTTTTATCGACTGCTAAACTCATACCAATTATATTGGTATTAACTATGCCAAGAAAAGAGCAAGGATGGATCACCTTTCAGTCGTCAAGAGAAGAATTAGAACTTTTGGAGGAATACTGCAAGCGGCATCAACGCACTAAAACTGAAGTCTTGCGCTGCCTATTGCGTAGTCTTCAACCTAAATTACTCAAATACCAAAGGAAGCAGTTTGATTCTGGGGAGGTCGATCTTGATTTACTTTAAGGGACTTCCAACTAAAAAAATATTCCATCACTGTGAAGGGAGGGGGTAGGCGTGAGGTAAATCAGATTTCTGATGTTCTAATACCACTTGATGTCCAGGGTAGTCAGGATTGGTTAATTGTACTAAAACATTTTTCTACCATGCTTAATTTTGAGTCCATCAACACCACAACAATGCAAAAAGTCCCATATCATTGGGCTTTAATCGAGAACTTGCTATCAAAAGAAGCCAGCTTAGAACTAACTGCAAGTTTTCCCCAGGAAGAGTTTCGCCTGTCACAGGGAGAAGGATACGGATACTCTTGGGGAAAAATGCTTGCTAGTAGTGAGGATATTTCCTTGATGCTCAAATCCAGCGATAATCGCTGGCGAGAGCGAATGGCACAGGGCAGACTTACTAGTGACTTAAGACACCTAAGTAATATCTGGCAAAAGTTGATAGAAGCACTATGGACAGATTCTTACCGCACAGCAATAGGCGAAATGTGTGGGTTGGATCTAGAGGATTGTGTAATGGACATTGGATTTCGTCGGTATAAGTTAGGACAGTTACATCGGCCTCATACAGACGAGCCAAACAAAGTTTTAACTCACTTGCTATTTTTCAATCAACAGTGGTCTGTAGATTGGGGAGGTTATTTGCGAATTCTGAAAGACTCCCAACCGGAATCTGTCTTCCAAGATATTCTACCCCTGAGCGATTGCTCTGTTGCGATCGTGCGTTCTGAGAATTCTTGGCATACGGTAACTCCCCTTACTTGTCCTGCATCTGAGTGTAGGCTGGCTTTAAGAGTTGCTTTTTTTCGGAACGATCGCTTAAGTTCAGATTTCGGAGAAATCCAGCTAGCTGCCTAGCGATTAAGTATTTTCTCTCATGAGCTTCCTAATTTTCTAGTTCTCTTTGTTTCTTCAACAGTTGGCTATGACAAATCATACAGAATTACTGCGATCGCGCTACGGTGAAATTCCCTTCAATTACGAAATTGACTGGAACGACTCTCTAGAAACACTAATATCTCACCGTTCAGTTCGGTCTTATCTATCCGATCCTCTACCACCAGGAACTCTAGAATGGCTGGTTACAGCTGCTCAATCTGCGGCTAGTTCAGCTAATATGCAAACCTGGAGTGTGGTAGCAATTGAAGATCCAGAACGCAAAGCAGAATTATGCAAACTGGCTAATAACCAAGTATGGATTAACCAGGCTCCTGTATTTTTGGTTTGGTTAGCAGATTTAGGTCGTCTGGCTCATATTGCTGACAGTCGCGGACTACCTCATGTCGCTCTCGATTATATAGAACTGTTGGTTAAAGCAATAGTCGATGCTTCGGTAGCAGCGCAAAATGCGGTTGTTGCGGCTGAATCTGTTGGTTTGGGAACGGTATATATTGGTGCGATTCGCAAAAGTACGCAAGAAGTAGCCACATTACTAAATTTGCCACCTTTTGTATTTCCGATATTTGGGTTGTGTGTGGGTTATCCCAGCCCTGAGGTACAAGCTGCAATTAAGCCGCGTTTACCGCAGCCAGCAGTGTTTCATCGTGAAACTTATAATTTAGCAGAGCAAGATGAAGCGATCGCTCGCTACAACGACATCATGAAAGAATTCTATACCGAACAGAAGATGAATGTCGCTGTTGATTGGTCGCAGCACTCAGCCGAGCGCATCGCAACTTTAGACTATTTAAAAGGATGCAAGTACTTGCGTGAAACTCTCAACAACTTCGGCTTCAAGTTGCTGTAAAAGAAAGTGAGAGTTTTGGATTTTAGATTCAATTGTGGGGAATTGAGGGGTTGGAGTTTAAACGCAGAGGTACGCAAAGGTAGGCGCAAAGGTACGCAGAGAATTCCTCAAGTTCTCCAAAAAATTGCTTGACGTTACCTGTATGTAAGTCCTATTTCAATTGAAAATCTAAAATCCAAAATTGAGTTCGATAAGAATGCAAAATTAACCCGCAAAAATCAAAGTAACTGAGAACTATGAATAGCTTGTCTACCAAGGATTTAAACAGACTCCGCTCTCAAAGCAAAATAATTCTTAATCGAGTGGAGATTTTCATCGAAACTTACTTATCGGAAACCTCACTTGATGAGGATATGATTAATCAAACCTTGGAAGAGATTCTTAAGGCTGCGAATACGTTAACGACGGCAGTATCGAAGATGAAAACTGTTCAAACCGTACATAACCTCAACGGTTCAAAATAGTTTAATAGAATAGTACTGAATGGAAACCTATAACTGAAATTATAGGGATTTAATACAGTACTGAATTCTGAGTGCTGAGTAATCGATACTAGATACTCAGCACTATTTTGGTTATGGAAATCAATGATTTTAGACTGTTAGGAAATACCATGCTACAAGGGCTAATTTCAAAATTAAGTAATTGGTTGCAAAGAAATAAAATTGTCAGGAATCTGGAGGTTTTTCAAGACTTTATCATCATTTCTCTGTGTCTTGGTTTATTTTGTGTGATGCTGATGCGACTGGGAGATATGTTCTTTTCCTTTTTGCATCCCTTAGATTTACGGCAAGTAACATCTGATATCTTGTTCATTTTAATTTTAGTGGAATTGTTCCGCCTGTTAATCGATCATCTACAACAACAGCGGACATCTGTGACCACAGCAGTGGAAATTACTATTGTCTCGGCTTTGAGAGAGGTAATTTTACGCGGTGTTCTGGAAATCCCCCGCGATCAAATTTTGGGAATAGCTGTGTTTTTAGTAGTTTTAACAGCAATTATTGTGGCCTTACCTTGGATATCTCGTTTTGTTGAACAAACCAAAATTACTAATTCAGAAACGACAGAAAAAACACAATTATTGGCTGAAAATACTTTAGCTAGTGATTAATTGTAACTGCAAATACTGTTTGAAAATAATTTGGCGATCGCAAGTAATTTTGCCAGATGTATGATATTCTTTAAATATGGAGAATAAAAAGTACAAAACTCTTCACGAAAAGTAAAGTACGCTCCAAAACCAGCAACTCTCATTATCATATTGAGCTATGCAAAATATCGCTTAAAGATATAGTCTTCCTATCTTGCTAGCTCATAAACATAACATTGAATCAGTTAAATACCTTCAATTTTGTTGAAGTCATTAGATTACAAGATATTAGTGATATCTAATATCCTGATATTTCTATTTAATACCTAATTTGACTTCACTTATTCGTCGGTATTTACTAACTCAGCAAAACTTTTTTCGGTAACTTGCAATTCTACATTCATTCCAAGGAGCTTTTGTCTATCAGTGTCAAGCTCCTCTGTGAAAGAATTTATCTAATTAGTATTGCTGTGTTATCTAGAAAAAATTATTAAATGCAACCTAATTTTTTGGAGAAACTAAAATACTGTGAAGTCTTGATTATTAGCTGCTAAACACTAACTAACACATGAGTAGAATACCATGCTTGAGAATCTTCTGAACAGTCATAATTTACCGTATCCCGATACAATACATCCCATCATTGTCCATTTTGTGATTGCAATGGTGTTGTTTGCCTTTCTGTGTGATGTTATTGGATACTTTACCAGTAACTACCGTCTTTTTGAGGTGAGTTGGTGGAATATGTTTTTCGCTACAATTTCCATCTTCATCGCTGTTGTTTTTGGTCAACTTGAAGCAGGTTTAGCACAACCTTATGATGCCGTTCAACCAGTTCTTAATTTACACACTCTCCTTGGCTGGTCGCTTTCAGGAATTCTGGCAGCAATTACAGCTTGGCGTTATGTAATTCATTGCCGCGCTCCAGAAAAGATATCAGTTTATTACTTAGCAGCAGGTCTAGTTTTAACTGTTTTGATAGGCATACAGGTCTATTTCGGAGATGAATTGGTTTGGGTATATGGACTGCATACTGTACCAGTTGTTGAAGCCATGAAGGAGGGCTTACTACATTGAATCCTGAAGTTATTGACCAATTTAAAACTCATTTGGGAGCAAATGGATTACCCTACCCTATACCCATTCACCCAAATCTAGTTCATCTGACTCTAGCTTTGTTCATCCTTGGCATTACCTTTGATTTTATTGGTGTGCTGTTCCCCATACAAAAACCAGTCTTTAAGTTTTTAGTAGTTCCAGCTAATCGCTCTAGCTTTTTTGAAGCTGGTTGGTATAACATGCTAGGCTCGGCACTCATCACATTGTTTACAGTGGCAGCAGGTTTTTACGAAATGATGTTGGCACAGCCATTTTCTGAGGTAAAAAGTGCCTGGGGATTGTCAGCGATAGAAACAATGCTTTGGCATGGTGTAGGTGGTGTTTTTCTTCTAGGGTTAATTGTTGGCATGGCTATTTGGAGAGGATTCCAACGCTATATTTGGGAACGGGATGACGGTCAACAGGTCCAGTGGAGTTACTTACTTTCTGGGTTGTTCATCATATTCATCATGTTCGTTCACGGCACGTTAGGGGCGCACCTAGCTGCTGAGTTTGGAGTTCACAATACTGCTGATATGTTGTTGCGCTTAGGCAAAGATCCCAATTTACTACTGAGGTAACTGATGTTTGTCCTTCGTCATTCGTCCTTCGTTCTTTGTAAATAACTAATGACCAATGATCAATGACTAATGACCAATGACCAATGACTATGACTATGAAAATCCGAAATATTTTGATGTTTGGTGTAATTGCGATCGCCTTAACTGCTGTTAGTCTTTGGATAGGAGAGTGGGCCTATTCTTGGCTACCTCCTCAAGCCGCAGCAGAATCGCAACTCGTCGATAAGTTGTTTAGTTTCTTAATTACGCTGGGAGCATTTATATTCATTGGAGTTACAGGAACGCTCATTTACTCAGCGATTTTCCATCGGGTAGAGAAGTACGATACTAGCGACGGCCCTCCCATTGAAGGCAATATCACACTAGAAATTGTCTGGACTGCAATTCCCGTACTACTAGTCTTTTGGATTGCCAGCTATAGCTACCAAATCTACGAGCAAATGGGGATTCAAGGCCCTATGGAAGCTATGCACATACATATTCCCATAGCAATGAAATCTGCTTCTGCTGCACCAGTAAAAGAGGACGCGGCGAAGGGGGTACAGACAGACGCGGGGAATCTGGTAGTTGAAGATATTGAAGTCGATGCTAAACAGTGGGCTTGGGTTTTCCGCTATCCGGAAACCGGAGTCACTAGTACTGAATTACATCTACCGGTCAATCATCGGATTCGTTTAGCGTTGCATTCGGAAGATGTTCTCCACGGCTTTTATATTCCTGCTTTTCGAGTCAAGCAAGACATTATTCCCAATCACAATCTTGACTTTGAATTCACCCCAATTCGTATCGGCAAATATCAATTGACCGATTCCGAATTTAGTGGCACTTACTTTGCAACCATGCAAGCAAATGTTGTTGTTCAGTCTTCTGAAGATTACCAAAAATGGCTAACAGAAGCAGCAAATCGCACCCCATCTACTGCTAATAATCAAGCGGCTTCTGAATATGTCCAAGAATCAAAAGGATTAATCAAAAACTGGGCTACTGTAGCACCTGCAAAAGCCCCGGTAGTCAATTACAGCAATTAGTCATTGGTCATTAGTCATTGGCAAATGACAAAGGACAAATGACAAAGGACAAATGACAAAGAACAAAGGAAAAAAGACAAATGACAAATATTCCAGTCCAAGACATTAAAATTAGAAGCCAAATACCTGACTACGAACCTACAACAGACTGGAAGCGATACTTTAGCTTTAGCACAGACCACAAAGTTATCGGTATTCAATACATTGTTACTGCTTTCATTCTCTTTTTAGTCGGTGGCATATTTGCAATGGTCATTCGTGGGGAATTAATTACTCCAGAATCAGACCTCGTTGACCGCAGTGTTTATAATGCAATGTTCACTATGCATGGCACTGTGATGCTATTTGGGTGGACATTTCCTATATTGACGGGTTTTGCTAACTATCTTGTACCTCTGATGATTGGGGCGCGAGATATGGCGTTTCCCAGACTTAATGCTGTTGCCTTTTGGATGATACCGATCGCTGCTATCCTACTTATGGCCAGTTTCTTTGTACCTGGCGGGCCAGCCCAAGCAGGTTGGTGGTCATACCCTCCCGTCAGTCTGCAAAATCCGACGGGAAACTTAATTAATGGCCAAGTAATCTGGCTTCTGGCAGTAGCAGTATCAGGGGTTTCTTCAATCATGGGGGCAATTAACTTTGTCACTACGATTGTGATGATGCGGGCACCTGGGATGACATTCTTCCGTATGCCCATCTTTGTTTGGAATGTATTTAGCGCCCAGCTGATCCAACTCTTTGGGCTACCTGTGTTAACCGCAGGTGCAGTTATGCTTCTACTCGATTTAACAGTTGGAACTAGCTTTTTTAATCCTGCCAAAGGAGGCGACCCAGTTCTATTTCAGCACTTTTTCTGGTTCTACTCACACCCTGCTGTTTATGTAATTATTCTGCCAGTTTTCGGAGTGTTTTCAGAGATATTTCCTGCTTTTGCCCGCAAACCTCTATTTGGCTATAAGATTGTTGCTATCTCATCACTCCTGATTGCTGGAGTCAGCGGTATAGTCTGGGTACACCATCTATACGTCAGTGGTACTTCAGGCTGGATGCGGATGTTTTTTATGCTCACAACAATGTTTGTATCTGTCCCCACCGGCATTAAGGTGTTTGCTTGGACTGCAACTATTTGGGGCGGCAAGTTACGATTTGATACACCAATGCTGTTTGCGTTTGGTGCATTAATATTGTTTGTGTTTGCAGGTATTACTGGTATCACCCTTTCCTCTGTTCCTATTGATGTCCATGTCAATAATACATACTATGTGGTGGGTCACTTCCACTATGTTCTGTATGGCACGGTGACAATGGGGATGTTTGCTGCGATTTACTTCTGGTTCCCCAAGATGACTGGACGTATGTACTACGAAGGCTTGGGCAAATTGCACTTCTGGCTGGCGTTCATTGGTATTAATCTCAACTTCTTCCCGATGCACCCACTAGGACTGCAAGGAATGTTGCGTCGAGTTTCTTCTTATGCCCCAGAGTATGAGTTTTGGAATATTATCGCCAGTATTGGCGGATTTTTGTTAGGTGTTTCGACTTTGCCTTTCATTCTAAATGCGATCGCTTCTTGGGTACATGGCCCGCAAGCACCGAAGAATCCTTGGCGAGCAATTGGACTGGAGTGGCTAGTTACTTCACCACCTCCTGTAGAGAATTTTGAGGAAATTCCAGTTGTTGTGGGTGAACCCTATGGATATGGGAAGTCTGAACCGTTGGTAGCTGAGCATTAGTTTTAACGCAAAGGTTCGCAGAGGTTCACGCAGAGGAACGCAGAGAGAGTTTGAGATGAGTTTTAGGCGAAGACTTGCACTCTTCTTTGCGACTTTGCGCCTTTGCGTGAGACAAATACATAGGAGTATTCAAACAATGGACAGTTCAATCGTTTCAAAACAATCCGAGCATACTCATGATGAACAACGCAGCAAGATGTTCGGCTTGATTGTGTTCTTGCTTTCGGAGACTTTCATTTTCCTTGGTTTTTTCACAGCGTATATCGTCTACAAAACAACAGTTCCCGATTGGTTACCTGCTGGTGTTTCTGAGTTGGAAGTTAGAGATCCGGCGATTAATACCCTATTTCTTGTTTCCAGTAGCTTTGTCATTTATTTGGCAGAACAAGCTCTTGCACGCCACAATTTGACAGAATTTCGTCTGTTTTTAATGCTAACCATCGCAATGGGAAGTTACTTTTTACTCGGACAAGCTATTGAGTGGAGCCACCTTTCTTTTGGCTTTACTACAGGAGTTTTTGGTGGGATATTTTACTTACTGACGGGCTTCCACGCTTTGCACGTTCTCATTGGCATTTTGTTGCAAATACTTGTTTTGGGTCGCTCTTTCATTCCTGGTAACTATGACACAGGTCATTTTGGTGTCAATGCTACTTCTATTTTCTGGCACTTTGTTGATGTCATTTGGATTGGTTTGTTTGTCCTGATTTATATCTGGCAATGACACTGCATAGTCTGAAGTGTTGGGCTGTTGTAACTACACATCGATTAGCGGCGTTGCTGAATAGGGTATGAAAATTAATGTTTTAAAAATCTAAAATTTAGATTCTTTGCGCGGCAGTCGCTCATGGGGAGCCAGTGGGTTGGGCGGCTCTGCCGACTTGAAGCAACTGGCGTGGAAACCCCCAAGACCGCGCTGCCTTGCCTTTGCGCCTTTGCGTGAAACAAAATTCATACTGCAATCAGCAACACCTGTTTCTGGATCTAACTCTTGTGTCTTGCCTGTACGATATTCAGCTCGACGAACAGAACTTCGGTGAATTGGTATCACTTTGACTACTTTCATCATTTTTCAATTGTTCTAAATAAACAGCAAAGAATATCGTAATTTTGCTAAATTCTTGTTAAGAAAAGTTACAACACTCTTAACACAAGGAAATATTTTTATGGTAGTTTCGCTTGACAAGAATGTACCACATCAGGTTGTAATCATTGGTGGAGGCTTTGGTGGACTATATACAGCAAAGACTCTCAAGAAAGCGAATGTAAATGTTACTCTCATCGATAAACGTAACTTTCATTTATTTCAGCCGCTTTTATATCAAGTTGCGACAGGTACGTTATCACCTGCTGATATCTCCTCACCATTACGAGCTGTATTCAGGAAAAGCAAGAATACTCAAGTGTTCTTGGGAGAAGTAAATGATATCGATCCAGAAACCCAAGAAGTTATTCTGCGCGATCGAACAATACCCTACGACACATTAGTTGTTGCCACAGGTGCTAACCATTTCTATTACGGTCACGATAACTGGAGACCATTGGCTCCTGGCTTGAAAACTGTTGAAGATGCGGTAGAAATGCGTCGTCGGATATTTTCGGCATTTGAAGCAGCAGAAAAAGAAACCGATCCCGAACTACGTCGTGCTTGGTTGACTTTTGTGATTGTCGGTGGTGGCCCTACAGGTGTAGAATTAGCGGGTGCGATCGCAGAATTGGCACATAAAACTCTTAAAGAAGATTTCCGCAATATCGACACTTCAGAAACTAATATTTTGTTATTGCAAGGAGGCGATCGCATTCTCCCCCACATGGTACCAAAGTTATCAGAAGTAGGAAAAGTATCCTTGCAAAAGTTGGGTGTGGTAGTCAAAACAAACACTAGGGTGACAAATATTGAAAATGATATCGTTAGTTTCAAGCAAGGCGATCTAGTTCAAGAAATTGGCTCAAAAACTATATTATGGGCAGCAGGTGTGAAAGGTTCCGCTATGGGGCAAGTTTTAGCAAACCGCACAGGTGTAGAGTGCGATCGCTCTGGACGTGTGATTGTAGAACCAGACTTGACGATTAAGGGTTATAAAAACATCTTTGTCATCGGAGATTTAGGCAACTTCTCTCATCAAGATGGAAAACCCTTACCTGGTGTTGCACCCGTAGCCAAACAACAAGGAGAGTATGTAGCTAAACTCATTAAAAAACGCTTATCTGGTCAAAAGCTACCACAATTTCGTTACAATGACGTGGGTAGTTTGGCGATGATTGGCAAAAATTTAGCTGTTGTAGATTTAAGCTTCATCAAACTCCAAGGTTTCGTTGCTTGGATATTTTGGTTAGTCGTTCATATCTACTTCTTAATCGAGTTTGACACTAAATTACTAGTAGTATTTCAGTGGGCATGGAATTATATCACTCGTAGTCGTCGCTCTAGATTGATTACAGGTCGAGAAGCTTTGGAAGAAGCGAAAACTGTTAACAACAGCACTAATTTGGCAACTAAAATCGCTAACTCTCCCACTCAACCAACACCTCATTCAAAATTGCAATCTTACACTGGGGATATCGAGGCAGCAACTTCCTGGTTAACATCACCAAAACTGAATCATCATTAAGTTGACGCTCTCCTCACTAGAAGTGAGGAGATTCACAACGAGGCACTGTCGTGCCATTGTTGCTATCTTGGGAGTCCGATCCAACTGTATCCCCAAGTTCCCAGGCACACCACGTTTGCTCTTGAGAGCGTGGTGTTGTATCGCTGGAGAATATTACAGCAGATTGCAAGTTGGTGAGGTACAGATAATTGTAGGGGCGCAGCTGTGCGCCCCTACCGGTGTACTTCATTTACCTGAAAAACGCTGTATTTGCTTGCTCTATTTACTACAGCGATCGCTAATCAAAATTTGATGATTAATATGTAGGCGCTAGTACTTAAAATCGTCTATGCATCCTACAAAATAAACAAAAATTCTGTATATATAAATACATTCTTTTTAAGAAAATACAAGGAAAAACTTTTCTTTTTAGCAATTATTTTGGCAATATGTATGGTATGCTTGCTAAAAAGGAATAAAAAACAGTAATAAACTAACCAAAAGTCTGAAATTACTAGACTTACCGCGAAAACAAAAATCTTGCAACTATAGAGACACAGCCTTATGAAGCTGGATATAGATCTTTGCAATCACCTGAAGTCAATCAGGATGCGGTGCTTCCAAGAGAACCGCAAAGGACGATATTCCGTAGGAGTAACTTCGTCAACGCAATTAGAAGTTCTCAATGTTATCGCATCAAGTCATAGTAAATATTTTTTGAATAAGTTCTAGGTTTAGTTCCTCAAAGTTTAACTGACTATACGTACAACATTCAAAGGTTGCATCAAATACCAAGAGGTTTTATGGTTCAGACGAAGATCGGTGCATTTTTACTAAGCTGTTTGATAATTCTTTGTACTAGCTGTAGTAGTAATTCAAGCAAGTTAGAAACAACCACCCAACAGGCTCCAGCGAAGAAAGATGTGATAGTGGCGATGACAACTAGCATTGAGGATAGTGGCCTCTTGGATGATTTAGTTCCAGCAATTGAAAAGGAAACAGGATATAAGCTGAAATCTATTTCTGTCGGTACCGGACAGGCTTTGGCTCTGGCTGAAAAAGGTGAAGTTGATGTGTTGTTCGTCAACTCGCCCAAAGCCGAACAAAAAGTTTTGCAAGGTGGTGCGGTAATCAATCGACGGTTAGTAATGCACAATGATTTTGTCATCGTCGGGCCGCCTACTGATAAAGCGCAGATTCGGGGAAAAAAGGATGCTGTAGAAGCATTTAGTCTGATTGCCAAAAACCAAGCACTATTTATATCGCGGGGTGATGACTCAGGGACTCATAAATTAGAGAAGAGTTTATGGATACAAACTGGTATCATATCGGCTGGCGCATCAACTGGTACACCATCTGGTACTTGGTATCAGCAAACAGGTGCGGGGATGGGGCAAACTCTACAAGTTGCTAATGAAAAACAAGGATATACCCTAGCAGATCGGGCAACTTATTTATTTCAAAAGAAAAATCTGTCTTTGCCTGTACTCGTGGAAGGAGACCATAAACTGCTGAATCTTTATCATGTTATAGAGGTCAATGCACAGAAATTTTCCAGAGTCAACAGTGCAGGAGCTAAAGCGTTTAGTGACTTCCTCTTATCCTCTGAAGGACAAGCACTGATTGCAGCTCACGGAAAAGACAAGTTTGAACGACCCCTGTTTTTTGTTGATGGTGGTAAGACCGAGAAAGATTACGGGTTTTAAAGAAATTTGTGAATAATATCGTACTCGGAATGATGAAAGCTATTGAAATATTAGCTAATGGTGATAGCGATGTTTTCCAAGTGATGGTACTGACGCTCACAGTGTCAGTAATTGCTACAGCTATAAGTGTGGCGCTGGGCGTACCTTTGGGATTATGGCTGGCTTTAAAAGACTTCTCGCTCAAGCAGGCATTGACTAGCTTAGTTAACTTCGGTATGGGATTGCCACCGGTGGTAGTCGGTTTAGTAGTAAGCCTGTTTTTATGGCGATATGGGCCTTTAGGAAAGCTTGAATTGATGTATACGCCGACAGCGATGATTTTAGCGCAAGCCATTATTGCTCTGCCAATTGTAGCTAGCTTGAGTTTCGCAGCAATTCTCAGTATCGATCCGAAACTGCGCTGGCAACTGTTATCAATGGGAGCGACGACCTGGCAAGCAAACTTGTTGCTGATTAAGGAAGCACGGTTGGGATTAATAGCTGCTGTGATTGCTGGTTTTGGTCGCGTTATCTCAGAAGTTGGCGCATCGATGATGGTAGGTGGCAATATCAAAGGTCAGACAAGAGTCTTGACGACGGCGATTGTTATGGAGGTGGGGAAAGGTAATTACGATGTGGCGATCGCAATTTCATTAATTTTATTGATAGTTGCTTACAGCATTATAGTTTTGCTAACTATTCTGCAACATAACAAACACAGTCAATTCTAGCCAAAAATCTCACCAAATAAGGCGAAAGTTAAAAGCCAAAATTTAGAAATAATATTGAATTTATCTTTGTTTTTACCTGATTATTTTTAATTTTTAGGGTGTTGTTAGAGGTTTTCATGAATGAGTATGTCTTGAAGATGGAGCAAGTTGTTGTAAGTAGCAAAACACGTAAAAATATTCTCAATATTGAACAATTTGCACTGCACCCAGGCGAACTTGTAGCGGTACTTGGCCCGAATGGCGCTGGCAAAAGCACGTTGTTAAGGACAATTAATTTATTGCATTCTTTTCAGGGAAAAATACAATTATTTGGGCATGATGTCCGTAATGCCAATCAAACGTTATTACGCCGTCGTTGTGCTTTGGTATTTCAGGAGAAATTACTGTTAAATGATACTGTATTTAATAATGTAGCCAGAGCATTAATGTTTCGCGGAACATCGGCAAAAGAAATTCAGCAAAAAGTATATACTACACTTGCTGATTTTGGCTGTGAGCATTTGGCAAATCGGTCAGTTTTTTCATTGTCAGGTGGAGAAGCAAAACGTGTTTGTATCGCTCGTGCATTAGTAACCGACCCAGAACTGCTGCTTTTAGATGAGCCTTCTGCATCTTTAGATCTGGGAATACGTAACGAGATGATTGAGAAAATTAGACAGTGGGCAGAAGTTAGAGGTGCATCGGTAATATTAATTAGCCATAATTTTACTGATATATTACGTTTTGCAGAAAGAGCGATCGCTTTATTTGATGGCTGTATTGTACAAGATGATAAATTGGAAACGCTTATCCGCAGACCAGCTAACGAACAACTTGCAAGATTAGTAGGAATAGATAATATTATTCCGTGCCAAGTAAAACAGAGTAATCATGGTTATTGTATTAAGTTGGCAAACGGAATCAAATTTTCATACCCTGGAGAAATCAGAAAATCAATTACTGCATGTTGTCTATCTAGCGATACTTTTAATCTCTATGATGCAAGTTTTTCAAAGCAACACAAACCTTGGTCAGTAATTATTGAAGGGTTGGTGGAACGAGTTTTAAATGGTATGGGGACTTATAATATTTGGGTAAAAGTAGGAGAACAAACTTTAATCGCTAGAGTGCCTCAAAATCATATATCAGGCAATGTGCATCGCAATGAAATGATTAAGTTGGCATTTAATGCAGTAGATGCACATTTTATTTAGTAAAAATAGCTTTTAGCCATATTTTTTCAATTTATATTTTATACTAATTTTAATATTTCCTCATAACACCAAATTGTCAAAAAGTGTCTTGTTTCAGATGCAGAATAACAGATTGAAAACCAACTGTTTAAACCTTTTCAAACTATGTCTTTATTACGAATTACCAATTACGAATTACGAATTACGAATTGGTATGACGTCAGATTTTGGTGCAGTCTGGATTAGCATTGCTGCTACTTTTTTGGCCTGTGAAGCGGTTGACCAACTTCCTTCCATCATCGCAACTACAATTGCACCTTGAACCAACAGAAGCAGTTGTCTAGCTAACTGTTCCGGTGATGAAACTTCTGCGGATTGAGCAAGGCTCTTGATATAAGAGTAAATCGATTGCTGATGTTCCAATGCCACCCGATGTCCGGGGTGTTCAGCATTGGCTAATTCCACTGAAGCATTAATGAATGCACAACCTCGGAAATCTGGGCCTTCAAACCATTCCCGCAGGGCATCAAATATTGCTAACAGTTTTTGGGATGGGTTAGAGGCTCGTTCCTCAATAGTGGTTTTGAGCCATTGACACCATTGCTCATCCTGTTGCCGCAACCATGCTTCAATCAATGCGTCTTTTGACTTGAAATGATTGTAAAGGGACATCTTCGCAACGCCAGATTCGGCAATGATTCTGTCAATTCCAACCTTGCGAATCCCCTCTCGATAAAATAAGCTTGATGCGGTATTTAGGATGCGATCGCGAACAGATTTACGATTTGTTTTTGATTTAACCATTTATATCACATCCTGAAAATACTGTGGAAGTTTTACATTATCAAACGATAAATAATAGCCATTTTTCTTGTTTTATGGTTTGTTATATATAAAAGCTGTTAGCATTTTGCGGTTAAACAAAACTTTTTTTTGAGCTTTTAGGATAGTTTTAGCCCTGCGTATAAATCGACATATAGTATTTTATTTGGATAATTTTCTATAGCTTTTATCTGATTGAATTATTTAAAATACGAATAATATTATTGTCTAATTATTCTAGTTTTGCATTCGCTAAATTTTTGACTTTTTATATAATTTATAAGTTGATAAAAAATAAAAGATTTATCCCAAAAGTGATTGATGAACTGTAAGCAGACTAAAGTCTCCCCAGAACTTAGAACTGCTAGCGATCGAGTACCTCCACACGCCTCCAGAAACTTGTGGAACAAGACCATCAGTTCACCAAATCATTGATTGACTTATGGGATTTATATAGGATTTGTTCTTCACTACAGCGCAAGTGCTTGGAGATCTTTTTTGCTTGAAGTGGTTTAGATTCCCTATAAATAAAGAATATCATACATTTGGCCAATTTACTTGCATTAATCAAATAATTTATAAACAGTATTCGTGGTTACAATTAGAGGTTAAAAATTAAAAATTCCGCGATCGCGCTTTTCTGGTTTTCTGGGGAAAATATCTTCAAACAGCCTCCATTCTAAATCACTTAATCCTTTAAAACGCCCAGCCATACTGTGATACACCCTTTTGATTTGAAAAGTAGATTATCACATTTCTGCTATTAGTGGGATAGATTCATCTTACCCAGAACTCCAACAGCCGTATAAGTCTCATTAACTAAGAAGTATTGCAAGCTAAAGAAGAAGAAAAAATACAATTGCAGATGAGAATTCATGAGTTAGAGAAACTGGTTTCAACTCTGGACAATAATTCTTTAAAACTGATTTGATTGCTGAAAGTCAAAAGAATTGGTAAATTATGTCCGTTATCTTTGCCAAATTGGACATTAATTCTTTAAAACTGACAATAATTATTTAATGGACATATGGAGAATAGGGAACTCGAATCCCTGACCTCTGCGGTGCGATCGCAGCGCTCTACCAACTGAGCTAATTCCCCTTAATTAATTCACCAATACCATTATCTGTCCTTATGCCAGTTTTAGGACAGACGATGAAAGAAATCAAACCTCTCAACAACAACGGATCGATCCAGCTTAAATTTACCTTTGGTGGCAAGCGTTACGCATTTAATCCCCTACCTGGGGGAAATTATGATGATAAAAGGGATTTAGCCATTGCTCAAGCGATCGCTACCAAAATTCAAAATGATATAATTGCTGGACATTTTGACAAAACACTAGACAAATACAGGTTAGTACCAAAGGCAACCCTTAACACCCAACCTAAGACTCTACTAGAACTCTGGGATATCTGGGTAAAGACTTTAGAACTTCCAACAGCAACCGAAGCAAATCATTACAAATGGGTGCGCCGAATGATAACCAAGGCTAGACCAGGAATAACAGATACAGACTGGATAACCAAGGTAGATATTGCTCCCAGAACATTTAAAGACCGATTGGGCTTGATAAAAGCCTGTTGTAAATGGGGAGTATCCAAGGGTTACTTAGAAACTAATCCTTATGAAAGTATTAAACCGCCCAAGGATAAACCCAAGGAAATCAAACCATTTACTCAGGAAGAGATTAAGTTAATCTTGGTAGGTTTTGATGAACTAGCCCCCCACTATAAACCATTTGTAGGGTTTTTAATTGCTACTGGTGTAAGAACATCTGAGGCTATTGGGTTACTTTGGGGACATATAAATTTTCATAGATCTGAAATAGTAATTAAAGAAAGCTTGCCAAAAGATTTAACAGGTAATGGCTATCAAAGAATTAGAAAGGAAACTAAAACAGGGAATATAAGATATTTACCTATATCTGAAGAATTGCGATCGCTGTTAATTTCGATAAAACCTAATCAAGTAAACCCAAACGATTTAGTTTTTACTACCCCAATAGGTAAAATTATTGATGCAGATAATTTTAGAAATAGACAGTGGACTAAGGTGCTAAAAGCCCAAGGTGTACCCTATCGCAAACCTTACACCAGTAGACACACAATGGCTAGTCACGCAATCGATCAAGGGATTCCGATAACAGGATTAGCTTATTTATTAGGGCATAGCGATACCACAATGATCATAAAGAATTATGGTCACATGATCAACCGCCCTAATTTGCCAAATATACCTTTAAGTTAAGTTAGGTCTATTTCTTTTTCAAGTAATTCTAAAAAATCTGATTTTGGCATACCTAAAGCATCTGGTAACAATACAATAGTTTTTATTTCTACTTTTGGCTTATCCTCAAAAAGTATTTCTAAAATATCAGATGGGTTAACGCCAAAATTAGTTAAATTTTTATACCCATTTTTATTTAAATAGTTTAATAAAGCTTCTTTTACAGTTTCTTCTTTATCTTCTTCTTTATATTCCATAGTTAAATTATTAGTTTCAGTTACATTTTCAGTTATATTTTGACCCAAAACTTTAAGCGCTATCACTTTTAACTCGTCATAACTATAGTTATTAGTAAAATAACTAATAGTTTTTAAATTATCCTTTCTTAAAGTTTTAGCGTGACTCTCTCTATGGGGATTACCAGTATGGATTAATCTATCAATCAAAGATCGGTTGATTACTTGATAACCAAAAAACTCATTAACTAATAAGGTAAACTCATCTAAACTTAGTCCTTTTTTTACACCTTGAGAGTTCTTTTTTTCTATAATGATTGACCACTTCTCGATTAATTTTTGATGTTCTTCAGGTGTAATTTTAGACTGTGGTAGTATAGATTCTGGTAGGTATGGTTTTTTATAGATTTCTCTGATTATTTCCCCGAACTCTGTATAAGGTATTGCTGGTTGTGGCATAGGCAGATATTTATAGAGTTTACTTAGTATAAATCTAACCTCAATTTTTTTTAAAAACTAAGGTTAAATTTCAAATAACTATTAATTAGTTATTTGTTTACTTCATAAAAGTCTACATTATTTTGATAGCAACTACAATAACCATAAAGTTTGGGGATTTTATAGAAGAGTAACCAAATAGTTAAAAAACTTATGACACACCAGATATAGAAAAAATTTAACTCTCCCTGCTCTGTTTCCAAAATCTTTTTTAAATAATTATTCAAATCAATTAAAAATTTAATCATAAAATCATCTATAAATTAATTTTATAAATTAATTTGCATTTATTTTTATAGTAGCAGAAGAGATCATATAAAAATAAAAACTTAATTATGATTTATAGATGGGTAAAAAAAGGAAATAATTATTTTTTTAAATCAGAAGGAATACGATACTAAATTAAACTACTCAGTTAAAATTTTTAAATCGCCAAACACTAATTTATGGTGCTTTTATTTAAAATTAAGTCACCCAACAGAAATTTTAACTATCCCGTCTCAGGATAATAAAAAGGTACTTGGTAATTTTAAAATTATTGAAATTAAAAATCAAACTGAATTTGATAATTTAATTAAGATCCAAACTGAAGCGATCGCTGTTCTTCAAATTTCCTGAAACAACATTGTAAATATTGAATAAATTTATTTAATTTATCTAGTTCAATCCTTTTCTACTTTAACAATTTGAAATTCCCCATCTGCGATCGCATCTAAGAAAGCGCCTGTCTGCCCTTCATCTCCAAAGACATACCCATATTTAACAGCTTCCATGCTGAACCACAAACGAGTTTGCGCTTTAACTCGAACGTTAATGATGTCTTTATTTAATTTAATCCGTCCCATATTAAATTAACATGCTCAATTTTTACCGTTATAATCTTAATCTCGCCTTAATATAACTGTCAAGCATATTAATTATTTAGTTCAAAACAGGTTTGTTTATTTTTGATCTTCGGGCATAGATCATCTAAACGTTGATTTATTAAAAAACTGAATATGGCCACATACATCACACGCTAAACCTTCAACAGGTAATTCAGTGTCATAAGCTTGAGCTTGTATCTGTCTGACCGTATAAGGTTGAGGGTTTTGACGATGTTGTTCCATTTTTTCAATCTCTCTATTATCATATCGAGATACCTTCAAAAAACCTTTTAGAACAGACTTATAAACACCTTCACCACAAAATCTACAAATTGAACCAATTTTATTAGGATAAAACCCACCACTAATTAATCTTTTAATTTTTATCGCTTCTTCTTTTATTTCTAATGCACTTAACCTACTGTCAACATCTTCTATTACAGTTTTAGATAATATTCTTTGTGTTATATACTCAAGTTGAGGATTATTTAATGCTTTTGCTAGATCCTCATATCTTTCTCTAGCAAAATTCTTACCAGTTAATAAAAAATGTAATATTTTACCTAAAGTATAGGAATCAGACTTTTTGTTAACTTGATCTATGCGTCCAGTTTCTAACTCTGGGGGAATATAAAATCTAGATCCTATTTGCTCCATAGTTTCTGTTAAACGGAAACTATCATCATCTGTTAAATCTTGTTCATTTAAATTACTGCTACCTAACTTAAAACCTAAACCAAAATCAAGAATTATAGGTTCTTCGTCATTATTTAAAACAATATTATCTGGTTTTAAATCGCGATGAACAATATCATTTTCATGGATATAACTTACTGACTCACATATTTTTATAAAAATTGTGAGAGCTTTAATAACATCAAAAGGGGCTTTTTTCGTTAATATATTTTCACCATAATATTCAGTTACAAAATAATATGGTTCTTGTTCTAAAGAAGAATCTAAGATAGGGAAAATTCCAGGATATTGTTTTTGATTTAGTTCTAAAATCGTTTCTACTTCCTGTTTAAATCTTAATAATCTCTTAGAATTCTTTAATCTTTTGAGAGCATACTTTTTGTTGGGTGTTACCGAATCCTGAGAGTCTGTGACAAGAAAAATCTCAGCTTGCCCACCCTCGGCAATTCTATTGCCTTCAACTTTTTGCCATTTGTCACCAAAAGTATTCCTACTCATAGGTTTAATATTTTTGTGCTGATAAAGTATAAAACTAAGTAATATACTTTATCAGCATTTTATTGTCTATACCATACAGAGCAATTATGTTAAGAAACTTTAACCAAAAGATCAATCTTTTGTGCCACATCATCAGCTACTTTCCGGAGATCCTCAAGTGCTTTATTAGCTCTGGCAGCATCTAAAGAAAGCAATTTTTGATATCTCTGGGCAAGGTATTGAGGATTGAGAGGTTTAATCTCTGATGGGAGCATTGTAAGTAATTTACCTTTAGCCGTTTTGACTTGCACCCTTTCATTGTTATAAGTCATCCCTAAAACTTCAACAATCTCAGATCCGTAAATCATACCCAAACCACGTTTTAGGATTTCTTCCAAGGGATCTACATGCTCCTCAACCTCAACAGGTGAGATCGCTTCTTCAGTTACTTCCACAAAGTTAAAGGCGATCTTGCCTTGAGCAGTCTGGTAAGGTTTGCTTGGGAATGGAATCTTATGCTGTAAAGGTTCTACCTCAATATCAACAGGATTAGACTGTTGATATTGATTCTCCGCTTTAGAAAGATAATCAGCACCTTCCCTAACCAGATCCGCAATAGTTTCAATGTTTGCTTTCTCATTATCAGATTTGACGCCAGCGATCGCACACTCAGCCCAGCTTGTTAAGCATTCATGCTTGTTGAATCTCATCTCCTCAAGCTTCATGTAAATATCGATGAATTCCCGCGATCGCTTCTCTCTGGCAAGGTTGAAGAGGGAAACAAACTTATGATCTAGATCGGTAATCCGATAATATCTAACTTTTTTAGTCCTTTTGCTCTCAACTTGCTGGAGTTCCATCCCCAAAAGTTTAAGGAGTGACTTAAACAAAGCAGAGTTTCCCTTAGTCTCAGCTGATTTAATATTTAGAAGTTTATCGGCATCAAAAGAACGCTGACGGATAAAATCACAAACAGTCTTAATAGACTCGTACTGAAAAGTAAAAATTGCTACATCTCCTTCAAAAACGATCAAAGAATTATCAAGATCTTGTGGTGACTGTTTTACCGATCTTTCTTTATAGTAAAGATCAAAATCTGCGATCTGGTCACCAAAAATAGTCATCTTAAGTAGTTTTTGAAGATTGGATAGTTGAAAAATACACTCTAAAATTCCTGAACTACTTAGAAAATCTATCTTAGATATACTTAGACGCTTAATAGTGTCTGGGCTGAAAATTCTCTTATTTTTTGAGCTACCTTCTAATCTGAGTGCTTGCCATTCCTTGTAGTAGTTATCATAGAAGATCAGATCCATAAGGGTATTCATCTTTTTGATTCCTCCCTTATCTGACCATTCCAGATTAGTCGCAGTTGCTTCAATCTTCCCGCCTACTGCTTTATTAAAGTTTGCTTTCTCAACTTGTAGGAACTGCTCAGATGATAATTGGGGGCATTCTTCATTATTTTCTAGATACTCTAGTTCTTCATCAGAGATCGTCGAAGCTTGTTCAACCTGCTCTAGATGTTCTTGATATTTTTCCTCTTTCAATTCCTTGAGATTGTCTTTGATTTTCTTATTGATTTTTCTACCCTCTTCATCTAATTCAATAATTTCAATATCGTATCCAAGACTTTCTAATTTTTCTTCACACCACTCACGAGAATAGGTAGAGGAAAGATTATGTAATGCTGCTTGCACTGCATACCTATGTTTATAAATTTTTACTTCATCAAAGTTTTTAATATTAGTGAATGACATTCCCACTGGAATTGTACCAATATTTCCTAGTTGTAAAGCATTCATTACATTATTTAAATTAGTTTTAGCGACAGTTAAGGAAGTTTGCTTTTCCTCCTTATCCTCTTTGATTGTTTTTGATAAGGCGTTTATATTTGCTTGCATCTCATAATCCAGATTATTTAAAATCTGATCTGAAACAGTAGCACCACCATGTTTTTTTGCTGTAGGTAATTGTCCAATCCAAATAGATCTTTCAACATCATCCCCACGTACCCTTGAGAATTGCTGAATTGATTCTGTTGGTGTTAGCACACCTTGGCAGAAAGCAAAAACATACCCAAAATTATGTTTGAATTTTTCATCAAATTTAATACTTACTCCTGTATCTATTGATGGAGAAGTAATTACAATATCGTAATGTTTTATTCTCTCATTAATATCTTCTAAAATTTCCTTAGCTGGATGCCCTTTTAGCCTTAAAGTGGCAGAAGAAATAACAAGAATTTTTAATTTGGGGTATTTATTAGATAAATCAGCAAATAAATTTTTAGTACCCCAAGTCGATTTAGCTTTTTGTGCTTGGCAACTAATCCAAATTTGCTTTGTTGGTAGTCCAGATAATTTATCTTTTTCTATTTTTTCACAAGCATTGTAAACATCTTGCAACATTGCGCCTTGGTTTCCGCCAACAAACATTTTTACTTTTCTACCTTTTTTTTGGTAGGTGTTGTGAATTACAAATGTTTTTCCTATTTTAATTCCATCAAGATATTCTTTATCTTGAGTTCTTAGATCGGCATCTGCAACAATTACACGAGATGCCATGTTAAGTATCTCTTGAAAAGCTTCGCCAGCTTGCTTTCTTTTTTTTCTAATTTCAGTAGATGACATCAAGAAATGTTTATCTACTTGGGTGAATTCATCAAGTATTAATTGAAAATCAGTAATCTCATTTTTTAAGATGAATTGACGCATCTTAAGAATTGAGTCGAAAACAACGATCGCGGATTTTGAATCGAGCATATAATCCTCATCATCAAATCCAATCCTTGCTAGTGGCTTTTCCTCACCTAAACTTTTAGCTAAATCGCCACTTAATTGAATTCTATGGCTAATAATTAAAGTAAAACAACCTTTATTATTAAACTCATTAATTAGACCTTTTAAAAAGACCGTTTTACCAGTTTCTTGACCTCCTTTGATCATGATCTTATTAACATCTTGGGGAATCTGAATCCTAGCATCATTTAAATATTTTACATTAACTTTTGCATCAACATGAGCATAAAAAGCCATTTGATGTCTAGCTTGCCAACGCCTAAAAGATATTGCAGATGCTACATAATCATGTAAAGCTTCTTTGCCACAATTATCTATCAGATCCGAAACAGATTTAAATTCCTCAGTCCATGTTACAACTCTCAAATGACGCTCTCTGGTTTTTTCATCCTTGCCCAGCATTTTACATAAACGATCACCAATACTTTCCCAAGCATCATTATGCTGCCTTGCTTCTTTATAATGATCTTCAGAAAATTTATTTGGAATTAAATAAACTTTCCTTGGTTGAATTTCTTGCAGTTCTTTTGGCAACTGTCCATTTATTAATTTAAGCGCTGGGTAAGCGATCGCATAATATCCAATGCAGGTTAGATTTAAAGCATCTTCTGGGTTTTGGCAAATGATAAAAGGGATGGATCTGTCGTCTTTAATTGTCCCAAGATATACCTTTTCCCCTTCTCTTACAGAATCAGGCTTAGTATTTACATTAGGATTTGCTAAACTATCCTCATCTGAACAAGCAAAAAAGTAAACATTAGGTAAAATTACATTGGGTAATACCTTTTTATTTGGTTTTGTATCTGAAATATCATCAGCGAGATATTGATTGAGTAAAATAGATTTGATGTAATTTACTTGATGTTTGTCTGCTTCTTTATTTTGTGCATTTTCCCAAGCAGTATTAGCACTTTGAACATGTGTTCTTTCAGATGGGTTAAAAGTTTTTTGCAACCATTCTTCAAATAATTGTCTAGCAGTTTTTGTTACCTCTAAACCTAAAGAAAGAATGGCTTTCTCAGTTTCAATGAGATCGCAAGCAATAGCAGTTGCCATTTTATGACTTCTACCTAATCCTAATCCGTCTTTTGTACCCTCTAATAAATTTTGGCGGATCTTTTCTGATTTTAAAAACCTAACTATGCTTAGAACCTTATCAGATTCATTTAGTGATTCTCGATCAAAATTCTGAGCAGTAATTTTAATTTCCTCGTTTTTAATTTCCCTTTTTTTGTTCTGTTCTTCTTTTTCAGTTTTCCTTTGTTCAAGGGATTTATAAGGTTTGAATTTTTTAACCCAATTAGAGCGATCGCATACATCCGCGTATCCCCATTGAACATTACCACTTTTATCTAGAGGTTCATCAGCAATATGAATGTATTCACCCAAAGCGTCCTCTTTAACTAAATCCCAATATTCTTGGAAAAGCTTAGCATTATTAATTTTAAGGCTTTCTGTTTTTGACTTTCGCCCTTTAATTAATTTACCTTGATGAAAGCTTCCTGTTATTCTGAATGGTTTTGTTTTTAGGTTGTTGATCAGATCGCGATCGGTCATTCCATCGTATCCACCTAATCGCACAAGAGTTTGAAGTAGTTCTGCGGCCTGCTCTGCGGGAACTCCATCAGGATCTAGAAAATCAATCATGTGATGGATTGATTTACCACCTGTGTAGATCTGCTCTGAGCAAGAGAAACCTAATTCATCAGGTTCTTTTAGTTGGGCTTCTACTGATTGCCTCTCATCATCTCTTTCAATGAATAAGCAATGTATTGTATTAATTTCTTCCTTAGTTGTGCCCTGATTAATTCCGTTTGGAATGAGATAGACAGCATTTTGGTTGAAGCTTGTTTCTCTAGAGTACAACCTTGCAATCTGCTCCGATCCTCTGATAAACCTTGCAGGATACTGCCTTTTTTTATTTGGATAAGTATTGTTGAATATTCGCGCTTCTGCAACCTCTTTAGAATGCTTCTCCTCTATCCATTTGGTAAGATCCTCAGAAGCATTTTCACCTACGCAGTAGATATTCGCCCAAGAAAGAGACTTTTCTTTCTTTCCATCTCGATCGTATTTCTCAACAATTTTTTGAACTCTGAAAAAGTTTACAGAGTTTTTGATGGCTTCTAGACCTATCTGATAAAAATCCTTGCTTGTGGGGTTTAGAAATCTCAAACGTCTTCCGATATATGAGAAGAATTGCTTAGAATTCTTTTCTAGGTAAGGATCTGGGAATTCATTATCTATTGGATCTACATCACTGGTTACTACATCCAGAGTTGAAAGATTAAATATATTCAGTTGTTTGTCAGTGTTCTTTGCTAATTCCGCTTGTACTTTCTGTGCTGCGATCGCTTCTTGCTGCTTTACGTATGCTGATTTCTTCTTCGACATGATTATTAATTCCTGTATTTGGGTGATTGTTTTTCCTCCCAAATCCCAGAAGCCTTATCACATCAGCTTTCCAACTATTCCCTTTGGATAATAAATCACTATTGATTTAATGTTATAATCAGGATATATTGAAACTACTAAAAAGATTTAGATAAGTGGGCTTTCTGAGGATAAATATTAAGTTGGTAGCTTAATACTCAGGGAGTTCTCTTTTTTTATGTGCCTACTTTTTAAAATCAAGTAGGCTATTTTAATTTATAAAGAGTAAAAAATTAAAATATTTAACTGAGTACTTCAGTTCGTTTTTTCTCGCTGTCCGTCCCGATAGGCTTCTGGATCATCTCGCTTGAGTTTAGCCACTGGGGCGATCGCTGGAACGCTGCTTATCCGTCCTGGCATATTTTATTAAAATATCTTACTCTATTCTATCTCATTGTCTAGTTAGAGTAAGTTGTTATAAAAGGTCTGAAAGCTTTATCTGTCAAGTAGTTAAAAGATTCAAAATTGATAGAAAACTCTTAAAAGTCTTACATTGAAATACTTTTGAAGTAATAAAATATTTTTTATTATAAAAATGAGCCATAAATTTAATTTATGGCTCATTTAAAATATCAAGAATATTGTAATGATTATTTAGATTTTGTTCTGCATCCTGGGGGTAGTTGTGGGATTTCAATGCCACTCCTCTTCAATTCACTGACCATGAAGGATTCAAAGCTAAAACTCATTGATACCCCTTGCCTCTGTGATAGTTCCCGAAAATGCCGGACTACATAAGGATCAACCCAAAAGTTTACAGCGCGTCTTTGTCTTTCTTCAGTTACCATAGATTATTTTAAAATACTAACTAGTCTCTATAGTTTAATTATACTAGTTAGTTCTTTAACTTACTATATATTTTATTAAAAGACTAAAAATATTTTAAAATTTCAGATATAAACACATTTTAAGCGCGATCGCTCCATCTATGTCAGGGCAGTTCTATAGTTCTAGAGGATTGTAGAAAAGTAAATAAATTGGTTTATTATTTTACGGTGAGATAATAAACAGACTTAAATTTAAATTTAAGTTTATTTTACTAGCGAATAATAAACAGTTAATTTTAACTTAAAAATTAAAAAGTTTTAACTTTATTTTTTGAACTCCATTTGGGCGAAGTGGTCTTGCAGTAGTTTGTGGATGAAACGGTATCGTCCCCCGACACGCTGGAGGAATAATCGCTCGGTGCAGTAGTCGAGGAAACGGGCGTAGTTCTAGGGGATGTAGCCGTTGTGGTAGAGAATGAGGCGTAAAATGAAGTGTTTAATAACGGGTGTTCCACTTCTAAGCAAGGAACGTTTTGTACTATCACTAAGAAAGCTAGAGCCTGAAAAAGTAGTAAGTAAGGAGGGTTTTGTACTAGTAAGAAAACTAGAGTTAGTGTCTGGTTCCCTTGGTTTAGCAGTGATTCATAAGGAGAATCGACCAGCTACAGATCCAGTCCATCTCTACAATCAACGGCTATATTCTCTTGGTGTTTTACACTCCTGGTAAATGCTGGCAGTTTCGCTTGATTAGCCCCGATGGTTCGGTGTATGGCTCAGAAAAAATTTTCTACACTCCCGAAGCCGCAAGAGAAGCAGGCATTAGTTGGGTGAATGATGGTGAGCATCTAAGGTAATCCCCCAGAACTGAGTAAACTATTTTTATCAGTATGGAATTGTGAGAATAATTACAATGATGCCCACTAATAACTATTATGCCTCAACCCAAAACCGCGAACAACACGGCACTTAGTACCCAACAGTCAGCACAGATGAAAACTTCAAAACTGTTAAAAGTGCTAAAAATAATGTTGCCTCATCTGAAATAATAAATTATAAAGCAAAAATAATTTTTTAATTTTTTTAAGTCTTCTTTAAAATATTAATAAATATTGTCTCTTCCAAAAATATAAACCATCAAAATATTTAATATAATTAGTATAAATAAGATGAAAAAATTTCCTTGAAATAATCCTTGTAAATAATCAAAAACTATAAATATCGCTACTCCACTTAACGATAATAAGACAAAAGAAAGAATTAGTGTTGCTATAACTACAATAGCAAAAACTATCATACCTATTATATTGTCTAAACTTTTGCCTGTTTTAAATTTTACAGGGATTTGATATTTTCCTATATTAGTTATTAAAGATATTTCGTCCATATATAGACTACTATCTGATAAATGACTAGTATCTAATGTTAAAGAAAATGTTAAAGATGAACCCTCAAACTTCTTAGGATCTACTTTAATATAATATAATTTATTCATAATAGTTCCTTTAATTCTGCCATTAGGAGAGTCACAATTAACTTTGAGAAAAAAATTAATGTATCTTTTGCTAGACATGTGCTTAATAATTCCTAGATCAACTTCTTCTGGTTGAATATATAATGTCAAATTTCTTACATCATAGCTAATAGGAATTATTAATGGAATACTTAGCTCTTCTAAAGTTAAAATCAAATTGCTATTATAAGTACCAGGTTCTACATCAATAGTATCCAAGATAATATTTATTTTTCTATAATTTAAATAGTTGAATTGTTGAGGAATGCTTAGTCCAGGAATAATAGGATCAAGTATTATATCACCCCAGATAAAACCACGTCCTTCATTAATTATTATCACTTCAACATTTTCCCTAAATCCAACTGGTATTTCACCAAATTCTAGTCTATCTGGATCTAGAGAAATTTTTGATATAGGGTCTATTCCTTCACTTATACATAGATGACGTACAAATATTTCTAATCCTTTACGTTCATCTTTATGGTATTTATTCTGAATATCATGTGATATATTTGCTAAATCTGTTTTTCCTAAGTGTGCTACTAACCATTGCTCAAGATAACCATTAAATAAATTGTATTTTCCCTCCTCAGGATAATTATCACATAAAGTAATTAATTCAGATATATTGGAAGCTTCTCCATGTGTAAATTTAAAGCTAAGTGATTTCCATGCTATAGCTTGACTAGCATTTAAAAATTGATAATCTATATTACTTAAACTCTTGCCGATTGCCCATATTAAAGCATCTTGTAACGCTTGTCCTCGTAATAATCTTGATTCATCTTTGCAATCAGAGTATAACCAAGCTTTAATAGCTTGAGCATAAGGGCGCAAATTACTTAATTCTTTATCAACCCAAGTTAAATTAAAAACAAATTTGTAAATTTGGTTGTATATTGTTAGTTTACTAGATTTTTCAGCAACCAACCCTGATAATCTCAATTCTATTTGTTCTAAATTATCATCTGCTGCAACTTTTCCTTGCTTTACAATCTGTTGGTATAATCCTAACAGTCTACCAGCACGTTGCTCATTCCGTAAAATTCTGTCACGAATTGTTCTTAAATGCTCTGGCTCATCTTGCGATTCCCAATTTTCAATAATGCGTACTTTAACAATTTCCTCAACAGAACGAGGAGTTTCTTTTTCTGACTCTTCAATCAAAAACTGACACAGCTTTTGAGTTAAAAATGGTTGTCCTCCTGTCCAATAAAGGATTTCTTTGATCACAGTCTTAGGATTATTATATCTTTCTTGTAAACCCTTTTCTAAAGGAGCAACCTCATGCAATTGAAAACCTTTGAGAGAGATAGCTTTACCAATGTTAAATGGGGTTCGCTGTTTATCCTCAATTAAGTTGCTAGGTGATGCAACTCCAAGTAAACAGAAAGTAAGGCGATTGTATTGATAATTATCAACTCGATTATTATAACAAGCACGAATCAGTGCAAAGAAATCATCTGTAGGAAATTTTAAGCTGAGTACGCTATCGATTTCATCAATAAAAATAACTATATTATCTTGAACTTCAGCAAGTAGTATTTCTTCCAAAAACTTACGAAATCGCGTTACTAATGAATTTAATTGGTTTGCTGACCACCAGTCTTCAAAATCTACATTTAATCCCAAACTATCAATAAGTGTATCTATTAAATCTGCATACCATTGTTCTGGAAGGACATTCTGAATACCACTAGCAGAAAGGTCAATTGCTGCACACTTTACCCCATCTTCTCTTAGTCTTTGCATAGTTCGCACACGCAAACTAGACTTTCCACTCTGTCTAGAGTTGAGTACGTAACAAAACTTTCCTGCTTTTAGTTCATTATACAATTGAGCATCAGCTTCTCGTGTCACGTAGGTACTAGCATTTTCAGGTAGGCTTCCAGAAAATATATATTGGTCAACCATGATTTACCTACCTCAAACGAGTTGAGAAATACTGACGATACAAATCACAACTAGGAACGCAATCATTACTGGAAAGTTTTACTAAGCCCAAGCTGTGCAGTTTAAATGCAACTTCAGTATCAAGCCTAATAGGTGCATTTGCCATAACTACTCTTTTATACCCTGCCTCAAGCTGAGGATTGTGTTGTAAATGCCACAATTGTTGTCGCAGGTGGTCGCTGAAAATTCCCTGTTCTGTTGGTGCAAGTCTCAACAGTTCTTCTAGGCTAACTGGCTGACTTTTGAGGTAGGCGATCGCGTGCTGCACTAAATAAGGATGTCCGCCAACTAACCGCATCAACTTACTCAAATGTGCTTCTCTCAGCAGTCCTAATTCGTTCTGATTGGCAAGGTTTGTCACTTGTTGCAAATTAAATTCGGGTAAATCAATTGGCAAGCCTACATTGAATGGTGAGTGATTAGTGTCTAAGGAAGGATAAGCTTCAGTGGAATGAACTACTACTAACCGCAATTTCTTCCAGATATTACCAATCTTGTCCCTTTGTTTAGCTGCTTCATACCACCCACGCAGTAGTAAGCAGAATTGAGGAAAAATCTCTGGATATTCAAACAGCCGTTCAAAATTATCTATACCTAAGACCAGGGGATTATCAGTAACTGCTAATAAATACTTTTGAAAATAACGAGTACAGTTTTTATTCAGTCCAAAAACTTCTTGCCAGTGTTTATCTAGTTGCGGTTCTAGATCGAGGCTGTCAGCGACATCAACACACAACCATTGTAAAAATGTTTTTAAGTTAGTCAGAATATTGATATCAGCCAATTGTAAATTTAATTTCGCAGTTTGATAACCTTGTTGTCTGGCATAATCTAGAATTTTCTCCAGCAGTAATGTTTTACCCATTTTCTGCGGGGCTTTGAGACGAATCAATGCCCCTGGTTGGACAATTCCTTTATAGCATTTATCCTCAATTGGAGGTCTTTCAATATATATATTTGTGTCTTCCCCCATTCCAAAATTTTCAGTCGCTTGCAACTGTTGTTCAATTGCATTCAACCTATTAGCAAGCTCCTCCAAAGTGCCTTCCTCTTCCTGAAGCTGCTGTTTAAACTGAAATTTTCGGGATGGATCTGTTTCGAGAATCAATGCTTTCCGTATCTCAGCTACTTTTTCATTTTGGAGTGTATAAATTTTTTCGAGTGAGTCTCTTTCTTGTTGCGATCGCTGCTGTTGGTTTTGTGATTGAGCAAGATCACTAGATGCCATTGTCTGCTGCCCAAGATAAATATTGTGGATGTCTCCGCCTACTCTCTGAGCGTTCACTGTCTCAGCATTGATTAATCCACCACCCAACTGGGAGTTGCGTAAGTCATTATTAGAAATTTTATTCGGGTCTTGTGACTCTGGCATGGGTTGATATTAGGCGTTTTTTTTATCAGTATTTATATATTTGTCTTCACCACACAAGCTAATTAAGCTAATAATCATTCAAATTGCATCACAGCGTCTCCCCTTCTGTAAGCCCCCGCATCTTTCTGAGGCTAAGGATTATGCAACTGAAAGACGGATTAGCTTATTCAGCATCCTGCCAACCTTCTAAAGCAGCCAACAGAACATTAACTGCTGGGTGGTCAAGTAACTCCTTGAGAGCTTCTGTGCCACCTACTTTTAACGCACCAATTACCCGTGCTTTCAATGTGGGATTACGCTCAATTTGCTTAAGAGCTTCTGTTACTACTATCTGTTTTTCTAGTGGGGTATTAGTTGGGTAAGTCTGCCCTAATTGGTTTAAGAGTTGTTGAATTTCTGCTGCGGCTTCTGCGAGATTCTGCCGTTGCTCAGGGTTGTAGTTGGTGATGTTACCACCTATTTGATTTGCAGTAACGGTTTCAGCATCTATAAGACCACCTGCAAATTGAGCGCCTTGCAAGTTGAAATTAGATTGTTTTTTAGGACTTTGTGACATGGTATCTCCTTGATTATTATAATTTTGTGCATAAAACTTAGGGCTTTGTAGCGCCGTCATTACCATAGTTTCTAAACTACGAATTCTGCTATCTTTTTCTGTTATCAATTTTTGTATTTCTTCTTCAGCTAAAGCTTTAAGTTGATTATAAATTTCAAAATATTCTGCACTTAGTTGGGACTTGTCAGCTTCAGGAGCAGTTTTAGCACGAAGTAAAAACTTATCCTGTCCGCGTTTCTCCATTGCCACAATTTCTAATTCAGCATCAGGGTGATTCTCTGCTAATTGCTTAAAGGAAATTGCGATCGCTCTGGGGTCAACACCTTGGTTGTGGTAAAGGTCAAGGGTATCGAAAATTGGTTGAATAAAATCACCGAATTCTCCATCTGCAAACACTTCTTTATTATTATCAGGTTTGCGAAGGGGGTCAGGATTTTCTTTGGTGGGGAGCCGCATATAAACGTATTCACACCGCACTCCATCAAAAAGGGTGTCAGTGGTAATGCCCCAATCTTGAATGTATGCCCCGGTGAGAGTAGCGCCAGTGAAGTCCGTGCCGTCCAATTGGGTTTGAGCTAGCTTGACTCTTGATAAATCTGCATCTTGTAGGTTAGCATGGCTCAAGTCTGTACCGATGAAACTGGCATCTGCTAGGTTAGCTCCTTTAAGATTAACGCCACTTAGATTTAAACCATTAAAGTTTTTGTTTTTTCCCAATTTAGTAACAACTAAATGCTCTACTTGCGGTTGATCAAGATAAGTTCTTACTGTAATTGTATATTTCAATTTTTCGGCTTGAAACCAGCTAGTGTGAGTGATATTTGCCCCTCTAAAAGTAGAGTATCTTAACTTTGCCTTACTAAAATCAGCTTCTGTTAAATCTGCATTACAAAAACTTGTACCACCTGTATTAATAACGGCAATCTTTACAAATTCATCTACTAATGCTGTAGATAGAGGTAGAATACCAGATTTCACTTTATTCACTGCTGTAGTTACCATTCCTGCCCTAGAGCCAACTAAAGCTATAATAAATATTCCACATAATGAAAAACCTATTGGTATAAATCCAGCTATGATTACCAAAATAGATTGTTTGAGTAAAATATATAATATGATTGTCAAAATCCAAATTATAAAGCCAGCTATTGTCAAAACAGAAGTTATAGTTAAAGCAACACTTCTATAGTTAGAGTTATATTTAGATGCTACTCTCGCAATAAAAAAAGTAATAGCGATATTTACCAGTAAAGCAATATAAATAGATCCTGAAATTGCTGATATTAATAAGCAAAGCAATAAAAATATAAAACCAATAAACCAAGAATTTTGTACTCCAGCTATTGCCCCGATAAAATTTGCTCCTCTAATATTTGCCCCACTGAAATCCGCCCCTCGGATATTTGCATAACTAAAATTTGCTCCCTCAAGGTTTTGACCTTTGAAGGAGCGCCCACGAAGATTTTGACCAGAGAAGTCCTGAGTCATGTCTGGGCTAGTGAAAGTGAGGTATACTTTGTAATTTTGCCCTTTTACTGGATGTAGCGCAATATTTCTCTGGAAAAATTAAATAAAAGGGCTTTATCCGTCTGATCATTCTCCAAATTAAAAAAAGGCATCTATAACTTAGATGCCTTACCTAGACTACCATCCAACAAAAATTAAATCTTGAAATAATCATCAAAGGATTGTTTTGCGATCGCTGGTTCTGGTGTGAGTGCAGTTTGAATTTTAGCGATCGCTTGTTCTAAATTTTTATTCCGCCAATGCCCAATAAATAATGATGTTGGGTTATCTTCAAAAAACTCTTTTAAGATATCCGCTTCGGCTGGAGATAGATCTAAATTAATTTTCATGTTGCTCATATCCTCTAATTTGCATAAAAGATTTGAAAGTTAAAAGTTGATCGTCAAACTTATAAATACCATTTGGGGTTCTAACGTGTACCCAAAATTCCCAGTTATCAGTATCTAATCCAAAAGCACCAGCACCGTGAAATATCGATAAATTCTTTCTGAATCCCGTTTTACGTAAATCACGTTTAAATAGATCGAGAATAAGTTTAATCTCTGCTGTGTTGCTATCTAAAGCAGTTTTAAATGAATCTATTAATTCTTTACTATCGATCCATTCGAGTATTTGCTTTTTTGTAAATTGAGCAATTTTATCGTAAACTTGATCGTAATTTTTAGAATCTATTTTTGCAAAACCTTTATACATCTGTTTTAGGTAAAAATCAACTGCATCTAATTAGATATTAACACAAATTAATAAATGATTTCTATTATTTAGATGCAGAAAACAAATTATAATTAAATAACATCTGGTAAAAACTACATCTAAAAATTTAAGTTTCTCATCTCATTATTTGGGGTGAGAAATTTTTTTATATTATCCATCAATAAATGTTAGTGAAAGAACGATCACCAAATTATTTAATAATTTGGTGCTGAAACGCTTGATTTAACTAGGTTTTTTATCGATCTGGATGCAACTTTCATTTAATGTAAATTTCAGTTAGAAAAGTTGCAGTGTAGAAAACCTTTGTACAGTAGTACTTTCAGAGATTTTTAGAGTCAAAATTTTTAATTTTGTTGCTATGACATATGCAGTATGATGCGTCAAAAGTACTATGACAACCGCGTCAAAACCTAAAAATGGTAAGTAATTATTACTAAAATCGATGGTGAAAGTGGTATGACATTTGAGTGCTTGAGATCGCGCTAGTAAGTTTTAATAGTTTATAATACAAAAATACTAATTAGCATTTGTGCTACTATTAAGAAGTATTTACTAATAGAATAAAAATAAGACAATGCCAAGAACAGTAACAGTAGAAAAATCTCTAGAAGATATTTTTGAAGAGTACCTTAATACGTCAGAAACTCAGTTAAGGTCTTTAACTGATATGGCGTATAAAAATCAAACAGAGATAGCTAATTTGGCTAAATTCACCAATGATATTACCCAGGTAGGCACAGAATTGGGTAAGATAATGGGTGCAACATCCTTAAGATTAGTAACGGATTCATTTAAAGAATTAGATCTACATTTCTCTGGCAAAGTTCGTGATTTAGTTGCTTTGTGTAATAAGATTATTGAATCACAAAATAAACAGCAAGAAACCTTACAAGCAGTCACCAATGCTTTATTATTGGTATCTAGGAATCAGGAAGAATTAAGCGATCGCTGTTCCGATCAAAATGCACGTATTGAGCGATTAGAAAAAGCACTTACTTTCATGTTTGAAGCACATCAAGCAGCACAGCAACAACAACCTAAAAAATAATCTGCCAAATAAATAAAAAAACCACCCTGTTAAAATTTAGTAGGGTGATTTTTTTTATTTATAATTATTCAAAATGATAATTTAAAACTCGGTTTCGTTCTTTATTAAGAATCGCTTTTTCAGAGTAGAAGTCAGGTTCTAATTCTAAATCCATTTCCCTTAATAGTTCTGCGTTTTTTTCCAGCCAGTCTTTAACCTCTTCTTTTCTCCTCTCACTTCTAAGCTTTTTAGTACTCTCTGCAACCAAAACTACAGAAGATGATTTAGATTTTTTAAAATAATCATAACCGTAAAATCTAATTAATCTTTTGCGAATAGTACTAACATTTTTATTATACTTTTTAGCTATTTGGTGAAGTGACGATCCACAAGTTAACTCATTCCACCATAATATAGATTCTTCCCTTTCTTTTACAGTTGGAAGTCTACATCTATCTTTAAATTTAAGCATATAAGTAAATTGATAAATTTACTTTAAATATAACAAAAGCAGTAAATTTAAAGTTTACTGCTTTTAACGTACTGCTTTTAAATTTAATTATCTAAGTTCTGGAGGAATATAATCAATATTACCTTTTGAAACTTCGGTAAAAGCTTTACCCCAATCTATACCATCTAAGGCACGACTAATAAATCTTGAATAAGCTACCTTTGCCTTAACATCAATAAAATCTAAATTTATTGTAGTTTCAGTCTGCCTTTTAAAAATTAACTCCTCAACTTTTGACTTATCTGGATCGCCGTAAATAATCATAGAAGGTTCATATTTAAAACCAGTCGCCAAACTTAATAGAAGATTTTTAGCTTGATCGTAGTCTTCATAGTGGCATGGTAAAAATAAACTTTTAGATCCATCATGTCTAATCCAAGTCCTATTAAAAACTATCATTTCACAGCATTCATCTTGCCAAGAAACTTGCTCATAAAATTGATCAATTACTTGGCGATCGCTTAATCTTGTTGTCATTCTATTTATCCTTAAATTATTTTTAGTTTGGGAGTTAGTTAAATTAACTCCCAAAATTTTTAACTAACTAATTGATTCAAAATCCCAAACCAGATCGTTAAAACGCGATTCCCCTATTTCTGCTTTGTATTCTTTCCCCAGTTGAGATTTCATAACACCCATGCCGATATTAAATCTTGCTGTTTCTAACTTGTCTTCAACAACATCTTTTAATAGAACTTTTTCTACAAAATCAATAGAGCATCCAAGTTTCTGAATCATAGATTTGAAACCTAAAAATCTAAAATCTTCCTCCTCTACATCCTCCCACTCATCGGTAAACCAGAAGTTAAAACATTCACCAGTTGCGTTATCCATAAAGACTAAGTTCATCCCATCAATAGGATTACAACCGTAAATTTCTATGTCTTCTAAGGTAACTGTTTTAGTTTCTTTTTCCTTTTTTATTATTTTTCGATCAAAACTAACTTGTAGATTTTCATCATATTTAATCAGGTATGATTCACCGATCCGTGTATGGATGAACTTTTTAACATACCTTTTTAAAATTTCCAGACGATCGCTTGTGATAATGTTTTGATCTTCAAGTTTTAAATTACATTCACGATCTGCCACATTATCTAAAGCATAAGGATTGATGCCAATTGCTTTACAAATCTTTGTTAATTCCAACTCTTTTGAATCATAATCCCATTCCGAAAAGACATAAATAGTATGGTATTCTCCCTCTGATTCAAATACTAAATTAAATCCATTTGCCAGATATTCAATATCTGATAGAATCATTTCTTTTTGTACAATGATGTGCATTTTTTATTAGTCCTAAGTTAATAAATGTCTGGTAGTTATTGTTAGGTGCGATTACCAGCGATCGCACCTTATTTAATTATCAAGCAGATTTAGGTAGGTAATTAGAGAAAGAATTTAATAAAATATTTTGGATCTTGCTTGAAACACCCTCATTGGGATTTTGAAGTAAGGAAGCTTGCACAGAAATAAGTGCTATGCAGATATTAGGTAAGTTTTCATCAATCTGATCATCTTCTAGCGACTCTGCCAACATCTCTGCTTTGATTTCTGCCACGCGAACAGCAAACCAATCACGATCAAAAGGTAACAGACCACCAAGGGTTTTGACCCAAACTGTACATCCTGCCTCAATTCTAATAGTGATGATTTCATTAGCTGGAATATTAATGATCTTGCTGATGATTTCACGATCGCGCACAGATAAAAACTCTTGAGTTAGTGCTGGGGTGGTCGTTTCTGTTAAAGTAGTCATGATTCCTCTTTGGGGGTGTCAGGCGATCGCTTGTAAGTTTCTCAGGCTTGGTGAGCGATCGCTTTGTTTTCATATCTATAGCATAACACCGTATAACGCTGTATGCAACTAGGTTTTAAACTTTTTTAGAATGGATCTCCTTTACGTATTTCTTCAAGTTTTGCTCGTTCTTTTTCTAGGTGTGTTTGCACTTCTTCTTCAGACATGGGTTCTAGATGGATCGGTTCTTGCCATGAGTACCAATTATCCAAAACATCATCTATAAACTTGATAGGGATAATAGCTTTTGGATTATTTTGCTTTATATCCTTTGGCATTTTAGAGCGATCGCATACTTCCCCTAAAGTACTACTACGATGTTTTACCTTTGCACCTATTGGAAGTATCTCTAGTTCACTGATAGGGATAGCTGATTTTCCTCCAGCAAACATTACAGGAACCAAGCCTGATCTAATACCTTCCATCTGGACTGGTAAAGTGCCTATAGGTTCTGATCGATCAATGACACCTACTACACCAGTTAAAGTATGTTGTACTTCTGTTCCTGTTTCCATATCATCTAGTGCGATCGCGGCTTCTGACACTTTGATCGGTTGGCTAAAGAATGAAGCCATTGAAAAGGTGACTGGTTTAGTTTCTACAACTGGTTTCGGTTCTTCAATTGTTTGCACAACTGACTCAACTACTTGTGCTTGTACATCAATATCAGCGATCGCTTGTACAGAATCTTCTAATTCTTGCTGTGTGTAGTTCCGATCAACTTCTTCCAAAATAGCATCAAGAGATCTACCAAATTCGTTTAATTCTTCTGGTGATAGTTTCGATGTTTTATTTTTTTCTAAAAGTTCATCTACTTTATCAGAATGATTTACTTCAAATTCAGGTTCTAAAACTTCTACTACAGTTGTATTCAATTCAGTAATTAAATTATTTGTAAATTCCTCAACCTGACTGGCTGGTAATTCTTCAGATAATTGTTCTGATGCTACTTCTACAGATTGATTAAATTCTTTTACTTCTTCTGGTGATAAGGGAGATGTTTTATTTTTATCTAGTAATTCATCAATTTTATCAAGACTTGTTGTTAGATTATCTTTAGTTTTTTTATGTTTCCGTGGTTTTTTAATTTCTTCTTCTTCCTTAACTTCCCCATTTAAAATACCTAATTCTGAGCATTTAAAAGCGATCGCTTTTTTAACTTCATCCAAAATAAGTGGATTAGCTTTATTAAAAATAGATGATAGGGAGTTTAAGGCAGTTGTCAGGTCAAATTCAATCTCTTGTGCTGCTTTGATTTCACGATCTAATTGATCTATTTCTTCCAGTAATGATTTTTTTTCAGTAATTTTATCGTCAATAAATTGTAGAGTTGCAGTAGTCATAAATTTTTTATCTCTTTTTAGCTTATATCTTTAGTATAACACTGTATAACTATTATTGACTAAAATTTAAAAAAAATTTCTAATAAAACAATCTACTGTATAATATAGTTATACAAAGTATACTAAGGATAGACACAATGAGCAAATTAACAGCATTTAGATTGCCAGAAGATCTTTTAGAGGAAATTGAAGAGTTGTCCTCTAAACTAAGATCGGATAAAACAGCGATCGTGATTAAAGCTTTACAAATTGGGATAGATAAAATAAAAGGAAGTAAATTGAGGATTGAGCGTCCTTTACTACCTGAAGATGTGCAACAAATGATCGATGAAAGCAATCAAGTTTTAATATCGGAGATTGAAGAATTAAAAAAGCAAATAAAAAATTTATCAAAATAGTTAAATTTATTGGCATAAACAAAAACCATCCAATTATTTAAAAGTTGGATGGTTTTTTATTTATGTTTTTAAACTTTCCTTATTTTGCTTGATTTAGCGTCTATTTCTATTTTTCCGTTGCTTTCAAGATTAGATAAAATATCTTTTATTTCATGAGTAGGAATTTTTAAGATAAGGATAGAAGTTAAAAATTCAGTACTGCTGATTTCAACCCAATCTGTTGTTAAAATATCTAAAAGTTTATCCTCAAAACCACTACCTACAGATTCAGATTTTTTACTATCATGTACAGTCTCAAACTGTAGTGCGCTTCTTTCAAACTCAGGTGTAATGCCGATCCTCACAATCCCAGCTGTGGATAAAATGACAGATGATTTAATATCACCTGCTTTCATTCCCTCTTGTAATTGTGTAAATTGGGTAAGTACTCTGGTGCGATCGCTTTCTTGTGGAATAATAAGGAAATTTTGCGCGGTTTTAGTCACGCAGTTACAATCACCAATTGGAATACCATTTTCGTCATGCCCGATCCTAGCGATCGCAAATATATCGAAATTATCCCGAATAGATCCCGATCCTAATCCCCAATCAGTTATTTTAGGTGATTGGGTATCTATCCAAATAGTTGTACCAAGTGCAGCCCCATTATTTGCTAAGGTCATTAACTTACCCTGAACAGTTTTAAAAATATCCTTATATGTTGAATTGAGTAGGTCTTTAATGCTCTGCCAGTCTGTGATAGCCAAAACTACGGGTGAAAATTCCCTTACACCTTGTTCTAAAAGCTTTTGGCGTTCCTCATAAATTTCCCAAATTTGATCTAACGCTCCTAAATCAATATCCTGTAAGTTGAAACCGTAATGATTTTGTTTTGGTACATTTGGGTGTATTGGTTCAATGCCCTTACCCTGCCAAGCAAATACTGTTAGATCAGAATGTAAACTAAAAGCCTGATCGAGCATGAAATAAAGTACTGTAGTCTTTCCAGTCCTTGACGGTGCGACAAGTGCTTTACTCTTTCCAGGTTTACCGGCCTGTTTAATGATCTCTACACCTACATCACGAAAAGCTTTATATTTATCGTGTTTGCTTAACTGGGTATTAGGTATTGGGGATTGGACATTAGGTATTGGGTATTGGGTATTGGGTATTGGTGATTGGGTATTACTGGCAGAATCAATAAAATCATCTATAAAATCTTCTGCATCATTGGTAGGGCAAAAACCGCGCTTAAGTGCTTTATCAATCTGTAAAGCAGTTTCTTTTTCACCAAACTGATTTTTATATTGATCCAAATGATCACCCTTTAATATGTGGGCCACTAATCCTTCATTAATAGCTTTCTCATTTCGATTAGTATTTTCAGTTTTTTTCCATGCTTGATACCAGATCCACCCAGCAGTTAAAACACCAGCTGAAGGGAATGCAGTTACAGCAGCTACACCAAGCCCAGCAACGATACCACTAATCATAATAAATTGAGATCCATCATTATCTATCTGTTCAGAAGCGATCGCTTGCCACTCTTCCAAACTTAAATCATCAAAATTATTCATTTAAAATCACCTTATTAATTTATTAAACCCAACTTAAATTTAAGTTGGGTAGTTAAAATTTACCTCTGCGATATTCTGAAATAGTATTTTATTTGGGCAAGCCAAAACAAAAATTTTACACACAACTCAACTATAAAAATAGTGAGTAAAAGCATGATTACATTACCCCAATCAATTCTGCTAAATTGCCCAGTGGTAAGAATAAACATTAAATCACTTAAACCACCTTTAACTGGTGGGTAAACCATCATGCAGATTAAAAAATCTACCACATAGGCAAATAAAGCAGCAGTACGGGATCTAGAAATAGTTAATGCTGGAAACTTGTTATACCAACGTTTTAAAGCTTTAAGTGCTGGATCATCATTCTCCTTAATTTGGTATTTACTATGTGAATCGCACTCAGAGATAATACTCTGCATAAATCTGCGATCGCGTCTCAAAACTATGGGAAATAGCTGAATAGTTTGAATTGCTGCCCACAGTAAAAAACCAACTATCCAGTTGAATCCATAGATAAATAGACCAAGTATTGCACCAATAATCGGAATATCAAGGATTAAATTTATAATGAAAGAGTGATTAATACCACTACCAGTAATTAATTTCACTCCAATAGCATAAGGCTGGATATTAAGGTACATAAAGAACAGTACCAATGCCACAACTACCCAATAAAGAGCATTCACAAGGGTAGAAGCCGAAAAAGATTTTGATTTTGGTCTACTAGTTGTTGTTGCACTTTTCATATTAAATTTTCATGGTTCTGTTTATAAGTGTTTATAGTCCTTTGTTTAATTCAAAGGACTATTTTTTTTATCTGATGTAACGGACTATCTGGTTATTCTGATCTGTGGTGGGTTTGTTAAAAGTTGGCGGATTACCTGTAAAAGCTGGCTCCCCAACTACTGCATTAAGTCTCCCATCTCGATCAAAATCCCTTGGAATTAGCTTTCCAGTATTCCCTTTACGATCGCATACTATAGTCCCACGTACCAATGCTTTTTTAGTTTTTTGGTTGTAAACTGGTTCCCCTTGTACTAAATCACCATCAACTAAATAACAACCATTTGAATATCTTTGTTCTGCGATCGTTGCCTCTGCCTCAGAGTGTTGCTGACTGGCACGTAGTAAGTTTTCCTGGTTGAGATTGAATTGTACCTTTTCTCTCACTAAATTTGCAGATTGGATATTAGCCTTGATTGCATCTTGGGAGATAAAAATACATCCTAAAAATCCAATCCCAAAAATAATGTTTACTTTGTTTCTCCTAAAAAACTTCTTCACATTTAAATTACCTCTAGAATGCTGTCTATAAATGATCGGGTATTCTTCAATCGTTCTTTGGTTTGTTGATTCAAGAGTGTGAACTTTCCCAGGCTAGCTTGCTCCTTACCTGCTCTTTCAATCATTAAATTTTCTAATTCAGATGCAAGTTTTTGAGACTCATCATCAAGTTTATTTACCTGATTTTCAGCCCACTTATTTACTACTTGATTCTTAGCTTTTTCATAACTATTGATGAGTCTTAACCCATCGTTAAATCCTCTCTGAATCGTCAAAACTGTTTCTTGATCGTTTAGCGCCTCATAAATAGCTTGGCTAATTAAATCTTGATGGTTGCGAATATCAGCGATCGCTTCCATTGAATTCTTAGGATCTGCTTTTGAAATATTCCCAACTGGTTGATCTTGTTGTTGTTTTGCTTCTACTAATTTTTCAATCTGCTCTACAAACTCTTCTGGTACTTCTGAATTCTCGTTGAATTTTTCACCAGGGAATTTAGACTCAAGTTGTGCAATTAACTTTTTAGGTGTGAAAGTTTGTCCAGTTGTTGCACTTAAAAATTCTGCGGCTTCTTTAATAATCATCTTTTAATTCTCCAAATAGAAATAATCAGGGTTTTGGCTCATTAATACTCTTGCGTTTCTTTCTCCATGCTTCCTAAAGCTAAACTGAATTCTCTTTAAAACTGGGATATCAAAATTTGTAAGTTTCTCAGCTTTTGATATTTCCCCATCCTCAGTACGAAAGCGTTTAAGTGTATCTAAAAATAAAGACCCAGATTTTAGATAGTGATAAAGCATTTGGCGAGAAACATTTAAAATCTCTGCTGCTTGCTCTCTAGAGAGTAAAATTTCAACAGAATCACCGTTTAAAAAATGTTTACTTGTCATTTAATCAACGTGTATTAAACTTTCATTGTTCAGGTTTTAGCATCTATTTACCTAAATTAGGAGTAAAACAGTGTAACTTTAATTACAGCAAAATTATTTATTTTTTAGATCTGTAACCAACCTTCCACCATAATTTACTAACAATAATGTGAACAATTGGGAGAGTGAAAAAATACCAGTCTCCTGCATTATTTTTTCTGCTTGCTCAACATAAGCACCATCTAATACAATCCTTTTTTGACTCATAAAATTATTAAGTTATAGTTTTTAATTGCTTGAATTTTGAGAAATTTATAAACAACTAATCTAGAAAGTTTTTAACTTATTACGTTTCTTGGTGTTCTCTTTGCGTCACATTTTTAATATAACACATTAATAGCGGAAGTACTACTATATTTAGAGTATTTTTTAACATGTTCAATAATAAATAATCTTTTATTATTTTAGAACCTTTACTGCATAAAGATGATAGGATTTAGTTAATGTTTAAAGGATCTGAAAAATGGTTAAAGTTGTTTGTAAATTGAACTCAATTATTAAAACTAAAGGCATCAGCCAGATTAGATTATCAGAAGAGACGGGTATAGCTAAAACGTCTATTAATAGACTATGCCAAAATAAATTTACAAGAGTAGATAATCATACTCTTGAAGTATTGGGCGATTATTTTAAATTGGCATCTTTATCTGAATTATTAGAATATGAATAATATTTAGGTTATTTAAGCGATCACACTAAAAAAGACCTTACCCTTTTTATGTGGTAAAGTCTTTTTTTATTAAAAATTAATTTATAACAGTTTATTTTTTTACAAGATTTACAAAATTAGATTCTCCTTTTTCCACTTTTACAATCTTTGTAGGTCTGGATAATTTATAATCTGTTTTCTGCTGATCTACATATTCTCTAAAATTTACATAGCCTTTGGAGTAGGGAACAACAAGAGCATCAAATTCTATTACATCACCAGGCTGTAAATTTAAAGATTCAAACCTTTTACCAAAAACAAACCATTGATGATCGATTACTTGCTGCATCGTATCTAGGCGGCAAATATCAACAAGTAAAATGGTTGTTTCTGGGTAACCGTGATAATTATCTCTACATCCTAATTCTTCAAATTTTGCCCTAAATCTCACCCTTTCATCGTCTAAGTCTTTCAATTCTTTCTGCATATCTGTTAAATCTTAATTCATATCTACAGTATAACGTTGTATAACACTGTATGCAACTAGATTTGATTAAGGTCATCTAATTGTCAACTTAAAAAAGTAAAAATCTTCTATATCTTCTAATATCTCCCAAATGCTTCAAAATTCTTCATTTTAACGTGTCAGCTTTTTACAGCGATCACTCTAAGTTAAATGAAAGGTTCGATGTCGAATGGGAAACCCTGATTATTACGTTAATTTCTACGAAAAAATAAGGGTTTCAGAAAGTTTGATGTCGAATGGAAACTAAGCTTTTGATCTTAAATTAAAGGTTTGATGGGGATTGGAAAATACTTACCCAGTAAGGATTTGAACTATTTTGAAGCTTGGTTAGTGGCGATCTGAAAGTACTGTGATTAAGTGCGGTGCAAAATATTCTGAAACCGTTATTCTCTCGTAGAAACTAACGTAATAATCAGGGTTTCAGGTGCGGTGCTGTGAGTGTGTCACTTTTCTAGGGATATCCTCAAAATCCGCGCAGATTTTCATAACACACCCCATGCCACCACACACCAGGGCGAAGAACTTTCAAAAAAAAGGTTAGGACTGTACTTAGAAAGATCGCGCTGATTTTTGTTAATGGTGACTAGATCGCCGATTATTTTTATATAAAAAAGATCAAAATCAGCGATCTAGTCACCAAAAATAGTCATCTTAAGTAGTTTTGAACATTTTTGAGTAGTTTTTTACACAAATTCATAAACTTGGTTTGATCTTGCAGTCTGGGGGCGATCAGTGGTCGGAGTTAAGCGATATTTTATCAAAATCTGCAAATCAGCATCAAAATACGGTATTTTATCCCTATTAATATTGTTAGCCGCTTTTAATCATGCCTTCTATCCTGCTATACATCCTTGCTATCTTCTTTCCTCCAATAGCTATTTCGCTTTGTGGTAAACCAATTCAAGTATTTTTTAATGTTTTACTTATTATTTTTAGTTTTTTCTGTTTTGGATTTTTTGGCTTTCTTCCTTGCATAATTCATGCAATTATCATAGTCAGCAACCATCTAGCAGAACAACGATTAACCTCATCAGATAGATTTCGACTCAAAAGGTTTAGCCTCAGAAGCGGTGATAATCGCGATTGATGGTATCGAGTTCAACTCAGACTCTCTGGTGACCGAAAATAATAGGCAAGTGGCGAGGTATTAATAAGAAGGAATAATAATCAGGGATAAATTTAACTTAAAAATAAACTGGCATTTAAATTTAATGATTAATTTACCAAGGAATAATAATCAGGGATAAATTTAACTTAAAAATAAAACTGGCAGTTAAATTTAGTGATTAATTTACCAAGGAATAATAATCAGGGATAAATTTTAAGTGCGATCGCTTTCGCAACCTCGAAAGCAGAGGAGAAAGAGGGACAAATTCAAAAGGGGAGGTTAAGGATAGATTAAAATCTAAGGGATAGTTTAGTGTATTTAAACACTAAAAATAGTAATTTTAGTACTTAATCCGGGTTTAGTTGCCATATATATTAATAAGAATATGTACAAACTAAACCCGATCATTAGATCATCAGGCTGGAGAATTTAATCAACTCATCCAAAAAGATTTATTCCTACTGCGCTGATTTTTCCCCTACTGCCCTGACTGCTTCCTTAACTTATTGATTTACTTACTGTGGTACTGAGCAAGCGATTCTAGACAGGTTTAGCAGGATTCAGGTACAAAGTATCATCAAACCAATTTCAGATGTCTTTACGGGTGATTTTATCCGGCGTGCCCCTTGCGGCAATCCGTAAGGCAATAGTTCAGGCAATAATAAACAATGTATAAATTTATACGTTTTTAAATAATATAAATTTCTCACTCTCCTATTAATGCCTTGAGACTTTGTTGCTATATCTGGCTTGTAATCTACTTGCTGAATAATTTCACTGCTACCGTTATATACAGATATCTAAGTTATAAAAACTACATTAATTTTGTTAAAAAGTGTCAAAATGGTTTAATTCCGGCAATGGGTAAAGGCGATTTGGGTAAATTGGTAAGGAGGTAACTGGAATCTTTACACAGTAAGCTTTCCCCCATTTGGGGGAATTGTTCAGCAAGTATCTGGAATCCTTACACAGGTATGTTTTAAGCCGTTTGGGTGAAAACCTCAGTAACTTGTTGGAATAAGCTGGAATCCTTATATAGTGCGATTCGGTTGTAACCGATGCCGATCATTAGAATAAGCTGGAATCCCATGATAGTAGCGACTCCACCTTAATGTGGAAAGCTTATGTAGTAAGCATCCCTGAACTTGCAGGAAAGCTTATGTAGTAAGCATCCCTCATTAAAGAGGAGCGATCGCACTCATGAAAATCTAAAATAAGTTAAAATGGCGAACCTGAAAACATTACTAGATAAAGCTTTCAGACATTTTACTACGACATCATGGCTAACCAGAATTTGTTTCCCTGAGGATTGAGGAGTGTGTCAACCACAATGGTTTCAGACATTTTGCACTAGTAAAATGAGGAACGGTTTTGAACTAGTAAAATGAGGAACCTGGAAACATTACTATGTAAAGGTTTCAGACATTTTTTGTTTAAAAAGGAGGAACCTGAAAGTACTTTGGTTGACACACTCCTCAGAAATGAGGGAATCAGTACAGATGCCTTTTCACGCGGAATGATACCAAGGTTAAAGCGATCGCTCCCCTTAAAAACACTATGTAGTACAGGTTTGAGAGTATTTTATATGTGATTTGTCGCTCCCCTAAATTAATGCGCCACCCTAAAACTTAGTACTAGTAAAGGTTTCAAAGGTTTTACCTATGTTTGATGCGCCACCCTTGGGTATGATCAATTTTCATTTACTTTTCAAGTTAAGGTTAGGAGTCATGAGTTAGGAGTCAAGGTGTAAAGTTAGGGGTTAAGGGAAAAGTTAGGGAGGAGCGATCGCCGCAGTAGATCCAAATCTTTATGGGATAGTTGATTAAATTTCCCGGCCTGATCTTGTCCCAATTTGAGATCATTATTTTTATATAGATCTATATAGGATCTTGTCCCATTTTCAGTACTAAAATTACCATTTTGAGTTTTGAAATATACTAAATCATCCCTTACGTTTTAACCTATCCTTAACCTCACCTTTTAACTTGTCCCTTTGTTGCCTCTACTTATCTGCTGCTTACTTGCTGCATCATTAACTAAAATAAAATCACCTTTTACAAAATTAAACAGGGTGAAATCACCGCTTCTGGGATTGCAGAAGCGGTGATTTCACCCTGTTTTACTTTCAGTCAGTAAAATTAGCTTTTTGGTGCGATCGCTAATTCGGCTTTAAATCCGTTTTCAAATAGTGATTTTATGGATTACGAAGAAGTGCAAACGCACCATATAAGGTTTTGAGCGATCGCACAGTAAAAGTACAAAAATTTATACATGTCATTACAACATATACAGGGTGGCGGGTTCACTTGGCGAAACAGTACAAAAAATCCCCGAAACCCTATAAAATACAGTACTTTACCTCTTGGCGGAACTTCCTTAAAGTTCAGGATGTTCAGTATCAGGTATGTATCCGTCTCACAAGATAGAGGGATACATTCTCTAAATATATTTACATAGTTGTTTCCAAAACGGTTATGTAAATATACTTTAATATGTATAAATCCTACAAGATAGAGGAATACATACTATTTTAAGTAAATGTCTGAAACAACGTAAAATACCCGACTCCGCTTTAAGGTGGAGTCGGGTATCTAAGTATGTGATTCTAAATATGTATCATTTCCTCTATGAGAAATTAAACATCATATTTTAAGTACAACTGCATCTTCCGAACTTGCGGGAATAGTAATCACTTAAATTTAAATAACGACATGGTGATCACCGTATCGTTATTTAAATGTCGGGTTTAGTTTAAATAATAAAAACTATTTTATTATTCCTTGTAACCCAAAACGGGAATTAAAGTTTTTAAAATGCTCTGCATATATCTGCCTAGCCTTATTTATGTAAGGTCTTCGGTAGGCTAAATCCTTCAAAACGCTATAACTATAAACGTGTAAAGGATTATAAACAATATTTTTATATTCACATCTATAGTAATAATCTTCAAAACCACTAAAAACAAGATCAGTCATAATCAAGGGTTTTTGTTTAAAATGTCCAGACCTAACCACAGATTTATGTAATCTATTTTTACTGCATTCCAGAGCGATTGCTAAATCACTTTCTGACACTGAATATTTATTTAAAATTATTACCTGACCTTCTCTTGTTAGGCACGGATAAGACCAAATTAGACCTTTTAGATTTAAACCCCATTCCTCAAACTCACCCAGACGAACCTTGTAACCTGTTGTATCAATCGTTATTTCAACCATACACGCAAACTGTAAGAAACTCTACTTACCTTTATTGTATAAGCTTTCTAGACTTTCACGGTAACTGTAAGTTTTAAAATAGTGAACAATTTTCAGAATAATTTGTTTTCAAAAACCTTACCCAGATCCTTAATGTTCAGGAGTTGGTAACCATGTTTATTATTCCTTGGTAAAATAATATTTAAATTTAACTACGTTTATTATTCCTTGGTAAAATAATCAAGCGTTTAAGTTAAATGTCGCACTTAAAATAAACCGAACGCAGTCAAAGCAAGTAATATCAATACTTTTAAGCTTTTTGCCGCGCTTTTACCGTACCGAATCTTATTAAAAATTTTTAGGTGCGACATTTTTGGGACAAGTGCGACATTTTGCAAATACATCCTATTCTGGAATGCTTAGATAGTAAGATTTTCCACCAAAACGCCGGAAAAGTGCTATAAATAAAGGTTTCATCACCATAGTGGACAATAAAAGCATTATGTATTTAGCAGTAGCGATCGCTGGTAAAGTTTATTCAGTTTTTGCCCAAACTTATAATCATGCGATCGCTCAAGCAGTAGGACAGGCAGTTGCAGAAGGCATAGAAGTTAATAAACAAACTTTTATTGAAATTGCTTTTGTTGATGGTACGCCAATTGAGATTGCAGAACAGATAGTTAAAAACTACAAAAACAGTAATCTTTAGTAGCGGATCTACTATTATATAAGTAGATAGCAATATAACTGTTTATCTATGGAATCGCCAGTAAATATCGTAATTCTGAATGATCTACCAAATATAATTTTTAATTACCATTCTCACCAAAAATTAACTAAATATAAACTGCGATTAACTCAATCAGTAGGAAGCGATCGCACTTTAAACTATATCGGTGAGAATGATAATTATTCTGGTTCGCTCCCCTTTGATGGGGAACCGATAATTATAGAAATTATTCAGGATAATGAAGGATTAAAAAAAGTACATTTTGGTAGTGCTTTTATATTCCCAAGTAATATTTTGCCAGATTTAAATTTAGAACCTCATAAGCGTAATTTTATTTATGCTTCCTGGTGCGCTGATTTAAATAAGTGGATGATTACTAATATCCTTAAAGGTATTTAGTTACAATAAAAATATAGTTTTTAATTAGGTAAATAAAATGAGTCAAGACTTAGAAAACGAAGTACAGCAATTAAGATCGGAAGTTGAAAATTTAAAATTAGAAGAAAAGAAAAAGAGTGTAAGGAATGCACTCTACAAAGCAGGTGTAGATGATGCCCACATAGCTGTTAAAGCCTTTGGGTTAGATCATGATTTAAAATCTTTAGACCTAACTAATATCAATCAATTAGTAGCAGATTGGAAAAATACAGGGTTAGGTAGTAAATTTTTTACATTCCAACCAGATCAACAAAAGGAAACTAGTAATCAAACTATTTATCAAAAAGGTAAAACTAGAGACTTAAAAGACCTTTCCAAACAACTTAAGGAAGGTACTTTAAAATTAAAAGTGAGATAAGAACCACATTTGAAAAATTAAAAACCGTCAAGTAATTAAAACTACTTGACGGTTTTTAATTTAGGAATAAAATTTTAGTGGATTCAAACTATTACCATTTTTCCTAATCTCTACGTGGGCGTGCGGCCCAGTTGACGATCCTGTGTTGCCGCTCGTCCCAATTACTTGTCCTTGTAAAACTTGTTGACCCACTGTGACAGAAACAGTATTTAAATGTGCATAACGTGTTTCCCATCCTCCGGAATGAGAGATTATTACAATATTTCCGTACCGTCCACCACACCCACGATCACCCACTTGGCATTCTGTTACTGTTGAGGCAACTACCCCACTTGCTGAGGACACAACAGGTGTACCAACCGGACAGCCAATATCTACACCAGCGTGTAATCTTCCCCCTCTCTGCCCATACCCAGAAGTAAGCGGGTATTGCTTGCCTACTGGCCTAATAAATTTAGGTGCTGATGGATCAAAAGTACTTTGAATAGGTGTATTGTTTGCCGTGGTAGAAGCGATCGCAGTTGGATTATTAATTTTTGGTGTAGGGTTTTTATTTTTTAGTGGTGAGTAAAGTGAAACCGAAGTACTAAACTTACCAGACTCATATTTATGCCCAACTGATTCAACTACCCAAAAGCGATCGGAAGTTTTAGAAATTCCTTTAGTTTGAAAAGGTGTATCGGGTGTCAAAATCAGCGCTTCTTCATTAGTAGGGAAATTAGTGCTGGCTAAAATCCCTTTAACCCTCTCTTCATCTGATTTGCGCTGATTATCGGCATCAATTGTCAACCCATCTGTTTTAGGAACTGGCAATGGTCTGTTACTGCCTGAAACAGTACCAACTGAGTCAGTACCCATACCTTTAATATTTTCTCTTCGTTGCTGTTTCATCTCTCCTGTATCAGGGTCAATCTCAAATTTTAACTCCCCAGTTGAATTATTAGATTTAAGCGATCGCGCACCACCACTATTACTACTTGCCTCATGAGAAATATTAAAATCTAATCCCATGTTTACCCCATACTCTAGGGTAAATGTTTGCTTAGTCTTTAAAATGTCAGACCTAGAAGCGATCGTTACTTTCTTCCCTATAGTTTGCATTCTAAATCCAAGCCTGTTACATTCATCAGCTAAAAATTTTAAATCTGATTTAGCTGATTGAGGGAAGTATTCATAGTACGGGCCAGTTTCACCCATCTCTAAAGTTAAGCCGTAAGCAGTACAAATTTTTTGAGCTAGTTTTTTAAAAGTTAGCTTTTGATAATCTGTATTTTTAACCCTTTGTGCCATGATCCAAACTGCCGAACTACCACCAAAAGTTAATAAATCAGGATTGAAGAAGTCAAAATCTAGACTGGTATGAATGAAACTGTATGCAGATATAGTTTGACCATCAAAACCTAATTCAACAGTGATTTGACATCCTGATAGACTCTTTGCATCTGGTAAAGATTCCTGTTTAGGTACTTTGGCATTAGCAACTGATGATATTACTTTATCTTTTGCGGTGCTAGCTTGGGCTTTTGATTTACTTCTGTTTGCGGCTATTTCTTCAGATTTTTTCTTTTGCTCTAAAGTTTTAGGAGTTGTAATAACCGTTGGTTCTCTTTTACTGACTAACTCAACTTTTATATTAGGGATTACGCCAATATTAAAAGCTGCTTGGTAACCTTGGGTGCTAGTCAGATAGTTAAAAGGTGCTGTTAATAAATCAATTCCTTTATCTGCCAAGCTAGGATTTGGCCCCCAATCTTGCACTACACAGATGCAACTTTTATTTGTTGCTGGATTAGTTACTCTAACTTTGTCGCCAAAATTTAAATAACTAATCATACCTGATGTGCCATATTTTTTAGCAGCAGATGGATTGTTATACCTCATCGCACAAGCAAAGGTAGATCCATCAAGTTTATTTCCTTGAGATCCTATTCCATCTTGAAAAACTGTAGATTTAGTAGAGTTAAAAATTAATTTAGTTTCACCACTAACATAAGCCTGATCTTGTGATGGATTCTGATTAATTTCTGGATAACTTGTTTTATCTGGATAATCTCTGAATCCTTCTAAACCATCAACGGATTCAATATAAGCCAAATATTTATCTAGTAAAGTGCGATCGCTATCTCTAACAGAGAATTCACAATTACTTAAGTTACTTCCCTCATTTAAAGATACTGAAGCACTTACTAATTTATCATCCCCAATGGTAAAAGTTTCTGATTTAACATTACCTATTTTACCTAAAGTTATTTTGATGTATGGAGTACCAGACATTTTTTTTATATTTAAAACCTTACTTCGATTTTAACAGAAGTAAATTTTTAAATAATTTTTTCGCTATAATCAAAGTATCATAACTACTTTAAAAATAAAAATTGCACTTGCCGAATAATACAAGTGCGATTTTTAGTTTAATTTTAAATTTTAAGCGAAATTCATCTTATATCTTTGGTATTTTTTAGATATTTGATTGATAATCTCATCTGCTAGTAAAGACGGATCTTTTACATCACCCTGAATAATAATATTCCCGTTAAAATTAAATCCTCCACTATTTGATAGCAATTGTTTTTGCTGATCTCTGGTAAGAATAGCTTCAGAACTATTTGCAATAACAGGTCTAGATCCTGGGGGTGCTTGTCTATTTTCTCGGATTAGGGAATTTAATAAATCAGGGTTACCAGATGCAAAATTCTGAGCTATCCCAGGTTGTGCAATATTAGGTTGTTGTTGTATTCCTGGGATAGGGATATTAGATAATAGTTCATTAAATTTAGCAACTACACTATTAAAAAATCCCGTTACAGCATTCACAACAGATTGCCATAAATTATTAGCAGTATTAGTTAATTTATCCCAATTTGCAACCACAGAAGAAGTAAACCCGACAATTGCAACCGAGATCGCCGCACCCATAGCGCCTACACCAGCTATTACAGGAGCAATCAAAGCAGCAGCAGCAATACCTGTAGCAGCTAATAAAAGTATCCCAACTGCTTTACCCATTGCGACCCAATCAAGGGTAGTTAAAAACTTACCGATACCAATGAATAGACCTTTACCAATCTCTAAAGCAGCATTCCCGATCTTGCCCCAATCTATATTATTGATGAATCTAAAAGCTTCATTGAGCATTCTGGCTAGACCTTCACCAGCGATCGCCCCAACTGCTACCCAGTTAGTATTTGAAATTTGGTCGAAAAAGCTATTGGTAAGTGATGCTAATTTTTTTCCTAATCCATCAATGTTAAATACTTGATCGAAGAAGTATTTTAAATCATTAGCAAGTTTATTTTCTCTCTCACCCTGGGATCGCTCTATGTTGGCAGATTGTTTAAAATTTCTACCTGTTAAGGTATCCTGACCAACATTTAAGAAACTATTCAAAACGTCACGCAAATATTTAACTTTTGCGTTTAATCCTAAAATATAATTTCTCAGTGACAACATTGGATCTATTGCTTCAAATCCAAAAACTTTTAAGGTTTCCCCAATAGCATTAAGTAACCCATTTTCGCCTATTAAAGATCCTACACCTTCCTGAATCGCTGATAAGGCAGATTGATTACCTTTAATTGATGAGTCTAGATCGCGCATCCATCCAAATAATCCAGTTTGAGGATCGAATAGGCTTGAGGTAAAACTAGCAGTTAATCCAGCTAAACTTTTACTTTGAGCGTTTAAAACCTCTTGCGGTATAGCAGCGGCTTTTTTAAATATTTCTAGTCTCTGTTGTACAGTTAATTCCTTAACATCCTTACCTAATTTCTCAATCTCTTGAAAAAGTGAATTTCTAAAAGTAGTATTCTTTTGGAAAAAGTCTAACTGACTCAGTTCACCCTTTGAAGCAGTGCCACCTAAATATTTACTAAGAGCTTGTGCAGCATCAGTACTTTGCACATTCGCAGATTGAGCTAATAAAGTTCCAAGTTTTGAAACGTCTTGTAACTCACTTTGAAGTTTTTTAGTGTCGATAACACCGTTAACCCCTTTTAAAGCTGGAATGACATCATCAGCGATCGCTTTACCAAAATCCACATAGTCTGAAGTCTGGCCAGGTAAAGCAGCAGCAACAACAGACATTTTATTACTGAATTCATCAATAAATTCTGTAGCTTGAGCATAATTCTGACCTGTAAGCTTCATTATGTTCCCAGCAACAGAAATATTTTCAGACTGGATTGATGCAGCATTTTTTAACCCATCTGTCAGCTTCCCTACAAACCCAGTAATTGCAGAAATACCAACTTCTAAACCTTTAATCATCAACTGCGAGTTAAAAGCAGCAGATTGAAAAGATTTGCCTAAATTACCTTCAATAATTTTAGATAAATTATTTAACTTATTCTCAGCCTGTGACGCATCACATTCTAGAGTAATTCGTACTATTGATTGTGCCATAAATATATTTTTAATTATTCTGATTTAAATGCGATTACTTTACCTGATATTAAAGAGTATGCTTTTATATCCCCAGTTAAAATTAGTTTTGCTGATAATTTTAATCCTGTGAATTGGTTATTATTTTTCAAAATGATTTTATTAAAAACAGTATCTTTCACCACCATTATAAAATTAAAATCACCCTCAACTAGATTAGAATCCTCTGTTTTTATATATTTTGTTAAATCCGCTTCCCCTAGATCATTAGCAAATGATAATCCTGATGAAGATATAAGGGAAAAGACTGCTTGAATGAATGGATCTTGCATAATCACCTTCTAATTAAATTGTAGTACTTAATGATAGAATTATGGTAAAAACTACCATAATTATCTCAACATACTAAAACTTTAAACTGTTTTTAACAGTATGATTGAGACTGTTTTATTGTTTTTTCCTATGATAGATTGATACTTCCAGCACCTATTTTTAAAAAGTTATAGTAATAATTACCATAATTGTTTGATTCTTAAAAATGATTAAGATTCCATAAACAGCGATCGCATCTGTCCTAAAATTTATGACAAATTTAGGACAGAGTTGAGAGAATTACCTTATATTTTAGGGTATTATTGGGTTAGTTTAATGGAGAATAGGGAACTCGAATCCCTGACCTCTGCGGTGCGATCGCAGCGCTCTACCAACTGAGCTAATTCCCCTTAATTAATTCACCAATCAATATTTTATCATTCACTGACTGATGCCTGGGATTGTTTTTGAGAATAAACTTTCTGCACCCGTTCAAGTTCCAAATCACTGAGGTAATCAACAGTCCAGTTACAGCAGCGCTGAAGCATATGGAAGGGGTAAGTATTTGCTACACCCACGACTTGCATATGCGATCGCTTTGCCGCTTCAATACCAGCTGGTGTATCTTCAATTGCTAGACACTCTTGGGGTTGAAGATTTAATTCTGGGTATTCTTCATTCAACTTTTTCACTGCCAGTAGATAACCATCGGGTTCTGGTTTACTGGTAGTGATGTCATCACCCGCAACGATAATTTTAAAATGTTCAGCCAGTTTAGCCCGATTGAGTACCAATTCTATTTCTTTGCGAATAGCACCACTGACTAATCCGAGTTTCAGATTGCGCGATCGCACTTGAAATATCAAGTCTTCTACACCTGGATATAAAGGCAGTTTCTCAATTTTTTCTAGTTCTAGTGCGTAAGCTTGGGCTTTACGGTGTAGTAAATTAGTTAAGTATTTTTCCGTAACTACTCTACCACGATTAGCGAGTAGTTGCCCAAAACAAGCGCGGTCGCTGCGTCCTAAAGAAGCCTGACGCTCATCAACCCGCTGCGGTTGGAGATTTTCTTCAATGAGAATCTCATCTATTAGTTGCAGGTGGATTGGCTCATCGTTAATGATGACACCATTAAAATCAAAGAGAACTGCCTTTAAACTCATGCGATTATGCCAAATGCTGGCGATCCAAGTCCCTCCAAATTATTATTATCTATTGTGGTGTCAGTTGATGTTGCAGAGTATTGGCGGACATTTTCGCTGGTTATCGGTTTAATGCCGCTAGTTACCTGATTTATCCACCAGACATCTTGAGTTCGCACTGCTTCAAACCCTGCTGCACCCATATTCGCATCGACATTACCATTGGCATACTCACGAATATATGGTTCTTCAAAAAGGTCATTGAGCCATTCTAATTGACGCAGAGTCTTTTGATTACCATCTTGAATTAACACTTGTCCTCCTGTTACCAGCAACCGGAAGCTTTCTCGCAAAATTGCTAGTGACACTGCCTCTGGTATTTCGTGAAATAGTAAAGAAGCCGTCACCAAATCAAATGTTGCATCACTCAAACCAGTTTTTTCAGCATTCCCGTGTCGCCAGACTATATCTAAACCCGCAGTTCGACTTTTATCTTCTGCCCTTACCAACATATAAGGTGATAAGTCCAAACCAATAACTTCGGCTTCCGGGAAAGCCTGCTTTAACATTAAAGTAGTGGAACCCGTACCGCAACCTAAATCAAGTATGCGTCGTGGTTTTACCTTGATAGCATCAATTAAAGCCTGACGGACAGTGGTTTCGTTAGGTGGCAGAACATACTGTGTTATGGGATCGTAAGTAACCGCTGCATCGGAAGTGAGATATCCGCCTGCAATCCCGTGAAAGTTTTGACTGCTGTAGTACGATGGAATTATGACATCAGCTCGTCTAAAGCGATCGCTTTCTTTCTCCCAGTCAATACTATTAGAGTAACGCCGCAACCCATCTTCATCAATGAAAAAACGCGCTACAGGTGATAAAAAACGTTCCCAAATTGTATCTTGACGTACTGCCATAGGTATTGTGTCAGAAGTGTAAAGACTGTTTTAGTCAAAGTGATTTTCTTTACAAATTTTAATACATCTTTTCTGGCTGTGGCGATCGCTTTGAGACTCAAAGCCTATCATACTACATATGTAGTATATAATTTGTGTAGGGTGGGTACTGGGTACGATTGGTTATTCTCCCCACCTCCCCACCTCCCCACTCCCTTTAACTCCCGATGCCAAATCCGCAAGCTAAAATCTACAATTAAAAATCCAAAATAAAAAAATTATGCCCTACGAAAAGTTAGAAATTACCACACCAGCACCCGTTTTATCTTGGGCGAATCACCCTTTAGGACCAGAAGAAACCAAGATGGCAAAGAATGTTGCATCTCTGCCATTTGTATTTAAGCACGTAGCCTTGATGCCAGATGTCCATTTAGGTAAAGGTGCCTTAGTCGGTTCTGTAATAGCCACCAAAGAAGCGATTATACCTGCTGCGATCGGAGTGGATATTGGCTGCTTTGTCGGCGATACTCTTATTCCTTTAGTCGATGGTAAATTATATTCCATCAAGGATTTAGCTGAATGTAATGAAGAGTTTATAGTTTACTCTTGCACTTCCACTGGAAAAGTCGTAACAGCTAAGGCAAAAGCAAGGTTAACTAGACGTAATGCCCCTCTTTTAAAAGTGATTCTGGACAATGGTGAAGAAATTATCTGCACCCCCGATCACCAATTTATGCTGCGGGATGGAAACTATGAGGAAGCACAACATCTTCAATCTGGAACATCCTTAATGCCGTTCTACTCAAAAACTGACAAAGATGGTTATACCTTAATCGCTCAACCCTACTCAGGTAGATGGCAAAAAGCACATTGGATTATTGCTAGATCGGGTTTGCTGGGAAAGGTTGCCAAATTTGAAGGGCAAAGAACAGTTATTCATCATCAAAATTTTAATGAATCAGATAACCGACCTGAGAATTTAAAATTCATGGGCGATCGCGACCATTCTGCATATCATCGTAGCTTAGTTGAACATAACCAACACTGGCAATCTCCAGAGTTTGAAAAGAAACGACTAGCGGCACTTGCTAGAAAAGCAGCAACACCAGAAGGATATGAATACTATGCTGCAAGAGGAACTCAACATATCCTGAATTATAGAAAGCAACAGTCAGAACACTTTAGACAAGCGGTTGCTGGTAATGGTGAGCGTGGTAAGCATTATTTAGTGACGTACAACCAAAGTGATAAAGGTAGAGCGAAATCTCAGGAAATTGCTAACAGGTACTATACCTGTGATATTTGTAATGCACAAGTCAAGACTCCAATTGGTTTACACAATCATCGGAAAAAAGAACATCAGTGTAATCACAAAGTTGTAGCCGTTCTGTCTTTAGACTATACACAAGATGTTTATTGCCTGACAGTACCTGAATATCACAACTTTGCTTTGAAAGCAGGTGTCTTCGTTCACAACTGTGGCATGATGGCAATGAAAACGCCATTTACTGGTCAACAAGTGGAAGGTAAACTCAAAAAAATCCGCTTGGATATTGAAGCAGCAATTCCTACAGGATTCAACGAAAATAAAGACGTTGAAAAATCTGTTACCAACTGGCAAAAATGGAATGAATTTAAAGACTTGCATCGCGGTGTCCAAGATCTGCAAAGCAAAGCGATGAAACAAATGGGTTCTCTGGGTGGAGGGAATCATTTTATTGAAGTATGCCTCGATGCAGAGAATCAAGTTTGGTTAATGCTGCATTCTGGTTCGCGCAATATTGGCAATAATCTAGCTCAGTGCCACATCAACACAGCCAAGGAATTAGCCAAGATGGCAGGTAATAAATTACCCGATCCTGATTTGGCTTATTTTGTAGCTGGTACGCCAGAATTTCGAGCATACTGGCATGATTTGCAATGGGCGCAAGAGTATGCGCGTGTCAACCGTGATGTGATGATGGCGCGTTTTAAGCACATAGTCGAAAAGCATCTCGTAGGTGGAAAGGCAACTAAACCTTTATTGCAGGTGAATTGTCATCACAATTACGCTGAAAAAGAAGTGCATTTTGACGAGGATGTGTACGTTACTCGTAAAGGTGCAGTCCGAGCAAAAACAGAAGATTATGGCATTATTCCTGGTTCAATGGGGGCAAAATCTTTCATTGTTAAAGGCAAAGGTAATGCCCACAGCTTTTGTTCTTGCTCTCACGGTGCTGGTCGGTTATTGTCTAGAAATAAGGCAAAAAATATCTATACACTTGATGATTTGATTGAGCAAACTCAAGGGGTAGAATGCCGTAAAGATACTGGTGTTTTGGATGAAATTCCTGGTGCTTATAAACCGATAGAACAAGTGATGGCAAATCAAGCCGATTTGGTTGAAGTCGTAGCAACGCTCAAGCAAGTTATGTGTGTAAAAGGTTAAACCAATTCGCAATTCCCAATGGGCTAACGCCCCGCTCCGCTAACGCAATTCGCAATTACGTTTTGTGACGGGGATTTAGACCCCGACACAAAACGCGCTGCCCTTCTTAGACAGGAGACTTAAACCCCCAAAGTTCGTTAAATTGAAAAAAGAAAAACTACTACACCTTGGAGAGCGATCGCGTAGCACCAATAAAGCTATATATTAAGTTATGCTGCAAATTTCAAATCTTATCATCATCACCGATAACGAACTCGAAATTAGCGCGATTCGTTCTCAAGGGGCAGGGGGTCAAAATGTCAATAAGGTTTCTACTGCCATCCACTTACGCTTTGACATTGAGGCTTCATCATTACCTGCTTTCTATAAAGAACAGCTTTTGAAGCTCAAGGACCGACGCATTACCCAAGGGGGAGTCATTGTCATCAAAGCCCAAGAACACCGCAGTCAGGAACAGAACCGAGAGGAGGCTTTAGAACGGCTCAAACAACTCATACTAAGTGCAGTTATACTGCCCCAAATACGCAAACCTACCAAACCAACTCGCAACTCTCAAAAAAAACGTCTTGAGAGTAAAATTAAGCGAGGACAGATTAAATCCATCAGAAGGCAGGTCATTGATTAAAATGAGAATCCTTTGATGAAGATGTATCTCCATTTGTTCCAAGAGTAAAAGCTCTCTTTTTCTAAGAACGGACGTCGGAAAGGATTGGAATATTTTCTAATAAAGTTACTGTGTTTTCTTTTTCTCATTCATGCAACAAAGCCGCATATTATTGGTTCTCTGTGGGTACTGATTGCCAAGCAAGGCGATGTTTCCAGTGCGATGTGAAATTAAGTTGAACTGCTTGGTTAAAGTCCTCCAAAGCTGCTGAAAAAGTTTTCTCTTTTAGCTTTGCTGCATCTTGGTTGTTCAACTGTTTAGGGCATTGTGGATTCCATACATATTTTTGACAAGTTTGGTGGGCAATTTCTACATCACTGCCATTTTCAGGATTTTGAAAGACGGGATGATAATGTAACCTGTTACAGCAAACTTGCAACCATTCTTGCCACCCACAGTGCCACAAGCGGACTGTTCCATCAAGGCTACCACTGGCAATCAATTTACCATCAGGGCTAAAAGCTGCGGAATTTACCCAATACTCATGCCCGCGCCAAGGTCTACCAATGGGGTTGCCGTTGCTATCCCACAAGCGCACTGTCGAATCATTGCTGGCACTGATAATCCACTGACCATCAGGGCTAAAGGCCACAGAATTAACTTCTTTTTCATGCCCGCGCCAAGGTTTACCAATGGGGTTGCCGTTGCTATCCCACAAGCGCACTGTGGAATCATTGCTGGCACTGACAATCCACTGACCATCACGGCTAAAGGCCACAGAATTAACTTCTTTTTCATGCCCGCGCCAAGGTTTACCAATGGGGTTACCGTGAATATCCCACAAACGGATTGTCGAATCATTGCTGGCACTGATAATCCACTGACCATCAGGGCTAAAGGCCACAGAATTAACTTCTTTTTCATGTCCGCGCCAAGGTTGACCAATGGGGTTGCCGTGAATATCCCACAAGCGCACTGTGGAATCATTGCTGGCACTGATAATCCACTGACCATCAGGGCTAAAGGCCACAGAATTAACTTCTTTTTCATGTCCGCGCCAAGGTTGACCAATGGGGTTGCCGTTGCTATCCCACAAGCGCACTGTGGAATCATTGCTGGCACTGACAATCCACTGACCATCAGGGCTAAAGGTGACAGAATTGACCCAATTCTCATATTTGCGCTGCGATCGCCCAATGACTCGATCTTGTAGTATTTGATCTAGATCCCACAAACGCACAGTGCGATCGCCACCACTGACAATCAGCTTACCATCAGGGCTAAAGGCTAGGGAATTAACCTGTCCTTCATGTCCCCGCCAAGGTTGAGTTACGGGGTTGCCATTGAGATTCCACAAGCGGATTGTGCGATCGCTGCTACCACTAATAATAAATTTGCCATCAGGGCTAAACGCTACAGAATTTACACTTCCTTCATGTCCGCGCCAAGGTTGACCGATGGGATTACCTTGGATGTCCCACAACCGCACTGTAGAATCACTACTACCACTGACAATAAACTTGCGATCGGGGCTAAAGGCGGCGCAAATAATTTTTGCCTCATGTTTGTGCCAGGGTTGAGTGATGGTGTTACCTTGTAAATCCCACAAACACACCGTTCCGTCAAAACCAACACTGATAATGGAATTGCCATTTGGACTAAAGGCGACGGAAATAACTCCTTCCTTATGTCCGCGCCAGGGTTGAGTGATGGCGTTACTTTCTAGATCCCACAAACACACTATTCCGTCAAAACCAACACTGATAATAGAATCGCCATTTGAGTTAAAGGCGACGGCAATAACTCCTTCCTCATGTCCCTGCCACGGTTGAGTAATGAGATTACCTTCTAGATCCCATAAACATAAAATTCCGTCAATACTGCCACTAACAATAAACTTGCCATCACGACTAAAGGCTAGACAATTCACCTCTTGCTCGTGCCCCAACAAAAATTTAGCAGTAGGATTGCCAATGATATTCCACAAGCACACTGTAGAATCGCTACTGCCACTGGCAATAAACTTGCCATCAGGACTAAAAGCTAGACAATTAACCTCTTGCTCGTGTCCGCGCAAGCTATTCGTCTCTGTGGGTGTGTTCATTGCTTCCTTTAAGCTTCCCAAAACAGGGGCTAGAAGCTGGTTTGGGTATTTCTCTAAATTCTCACCCATTGTTTGAATTGCCAGCACCAAACCCTCTAGCGGTTGGAGGGGAAGTAAATTCAAAACCCTGGCAGATTGCTCGCGCAGTTTTAATTCAGTCAGTGCAAGGTTTAACTTTTGAATCTCTTGTTCCTGGCGATCGCACCATCCGACACGAGCATTAATAAATTGATTAGCTTGTTCGCTGAAATAACCAAACGTTTGCTCTTTTAGTTCTTGATAAGTCTTTATCTTCAGAACCCGGTTTGCAATATTTTCTCTTTCCCACAATACGTTCAGGGTGTATGCCAGAAGTGGTAAAGAATCATCTTGTTGGTGAAAATCATCAATAATTTGCTCAACTAGTCCTGGTTCAAAGGTAACGCCATTTCTAGCAGCAGGTTCAGCGATCGCTAATTTTAATTCTCCATCGCTCATTCTAGTGAGTATACGACTATAGCGATCGTGGATCTTCGCAAGTTGGGGATACTCACTAAATTTATCCAAAAAATCAGACCGCATTGTTAAAACAATTTTGACAGAGCTATCCTGCTGCTGGAACAGTTGAAAGAGACTAGCAAAAAATTTCTCACGTTCCGGCTTTTGAGTTTTCGTAAACAGTTCTTCAAATTGGTCAATAAAAATCAGAACGCATTGATAATCTTGTTTGAGGAATGTGACAATTTTAATTAGAGTATCTTCTCTGATTTCTCTGGCAATATCCGCTATTGGTGATTTTTTCCCATAAGTAAAAGCAAGACATTGATAAAGAGATTTAAAAGGATTATCATCTGGATGAAAACTTATATTAATTAATGAATTGTTATTATTTCCCACATAAGGAATTAAACCTGCCCGAATCAATGATGATTTGCCACTGTCTGCTGCTCCTAAAAGCAAGAGAACATTATCTTGGTTTAAGCGATCGCCCAGATTAGCAATCCACTTATCCCGACCAAAAAATTTGTCTTTATCTTTAATTTCAAAAGTTTTTAGTCCTAAGTAGGGAGAGTCTGTTTTAAGTAGACGACAATCAAAGTCCTCAGACTTACTGTCAGAAAAAAAGTTGTATTCAGAAATACCTTGGACATTAAACCCAATATTTATATCGCCTTCAGAACTGTTAACCATTTATATCTCCTTACTTTTGGACATCTCTGGCTAAATCTTTACCTCAGTTATAGGTAAGAATTCAGCACCCAGGAGTCAGAAGTCAGAATTTAGAAGGAATTCAGCATAAACATTACATTTACTTATCAAATTTTTTCTTAATTCTTTAAGTATTCTGGCTCCTGAATTCTGACTCCTGAATTCTTACAGTTATAGTTCCTTGGCTAATCTTTGTAAGTAACTCAACAAAATTAATTACATCTCTTGTGAAGCTTTCCCTGTCGCCACCCTATAGGATCGCAAGTCGAATTACCCCCCTTAATCCCCCCTTGGAAATGGGGGAAACAAGAAATCCAGTTCCCTCCCCTTGACAAGGGGAGGGTTAGGGTGGGGTAAAACCTTGGCTAATCAGCATTTCAGACTTATGTGTACACGGTAGCCCATAGGATAGAAGTTTTGTGAATCCCATCCGTGAAAAATTAAAGTTTTTAATAGCTTTATTCAGCAAAATTACTTAAGTAAATTTCAAAAATATGTAGTAACTTTGTCCTAAAACGCCGGAAATGACAAAAGAGATGGAACTTTTTGATAATCTACACCTTGCGATGTTTAGCGGCAAAGGTGGAGTCGGAAAAACAACAATCTCCTGCACCTTTGCATATCGTTGGGCGCAGAAATTTGTCAACGAGCAAATTCTTTTAATCTCAACCGATCCGGCTCACTCTCTTGGAGATGTCTTACAAGTTAGCGTTGATGACATTCCTCGTCCTGTAGCGGAACTACCCAATCTACTAGTAAGGGCGTTGGATGCAAAGCTTCTGCTACAAAAGTTTAAAGAACGTTACGGTCAGGTGTTGGAACTGTTAGTAGAGCGCGGTAGTTTTGTTGAAGGAGAAGACTTGTCTCCAGTTTGGGATTTAAATTGGCCTGGACTGGACGAATTGATGGGTTTGTTAGAGATCCAACGCCTTTTCAACGAACAGCAGGTAGATCGAGTAGTAGTGGATATGGCTCCTAGCGGTCATACTCTCAACTTGTTTGGATTGATGGATTTTTTAGACACTTTCCTCCACTCTCTCGAACTATTTCAAGAAAAGCATCGATATATTAGCAAGACTTTTGCGGGAAGTTACACACCCGATCGCGCCGACGATTTTTTGCATACCCTGAAAGCTGAACTTTCCCAAGGTCGCCGTCTGCTTCAAGATCCTAAGCATACAGCTTGTTTGTTAGTTGCGATCGCCGAACCAATGAGTTGGTTGGAGTCAAAACGATTCCTAGAAGCCTTACAAACCATGCAGGTTCCTTGTGGAGGCTTGTTTGTCAACCAAGTCCTTACTAGTGCCACTGACCGCGATCGTTACCAAGAACAACAACCACTCATCGGTCAGTATACGGCTCTTGCTAACGGCAAGCCAATTTTTATCGTGCCACAGCAATCTCAGGAGCCTTTGGGAATTGTAGCCCTCAGCCATCTCATCGACCAAATCCATATTCCTCAGCTTGAACCGCTATCTCCTATCGATTTACTCCCAGTTCAATGGCCTGAAACAATTCCTCCTAGCTTTGGAGATTTTCTCACCCAAGGTCGTCGCCTGTTACTAATTGGCGGTAAAGGTGGAGTAGGTAAGACCACAGTAGCAGCTGCCATTGGTTGGGCTATGGCTCAACAACATCGCGATCGCAAAATTCGCATGGTTTCCATCGATCCAGCCCACTCCTTGGGTGATGCCTTTGGTCTGAGTTTAGGACACGAACCGTATCAAATAACCGCCAATCTTCGAGGTCAGGAAGTAGATAGCGATCGCCTTCTGGAGCAATTCAGAGCCGATTACCTGTGGGAACTCGCCGAAATGATGAGTGGCGAAACCCAAACAAGCGAAGCTATTGAAATGGCTTATGCTCCTGTTGCTTGGCGTAAAATTGTCGAGCAAGCTTTACCAGGGATTGATGAAATGCTTTCACTGTTAACAGTCATGGAATTGCTAGAGCAACAAGAAGAAGACTTGATTATTTTAGACACTGCTCCTACAGGTCATCTTCTGCGTTTTCTAGAAATGCCAACAGCACTAGCAGACTGGCTAGCTTGGATTTTCAAACTCTGGATCAAGTATCAAAATGTTCTTGGTCGTACAGAGTTTATGGGGCGTTTACGAACTTTGCGACAGCGCGTAGTCAAAGCCCAAAAAGTGCTAAAAGACCCACAACAAGCAGAGTTCATTGGGGTTACACTTAACCAGGCTAGTGTACTTGCCGAACAACATCGCTTGTTCAAATCTCTGCAAGAAATAGGTGTAAGCCAGAATTACGTTGTTCTTAACCGCTTTACTTCTACAGCGATCGTTAATTGCGATTTTCCAGGTTTGACAATAGTTCGCTTACCACTGCTTCCTCGCTCAGTTCAGCCTTTAGAACGCATCCAAGCAGCAGCCGGCTGTTTATTTTAACGGCTAATTAGACTAAATACTTTCATACCCAAAGAGAAATTTATTATGCACCGCACTCCAAAACGTGGACAAATTCAAGCCAAACTTAGCTCTATGCCACCTCAACGTTCACAAGCAAGAGTTTATTTAAACGCTTACAAAATGATGTTGGAAAAAGAGCGTTTAGAGCAGGAACTACAGAAACTCGAAGCACGCCGACATCAGATTCAGCAGCGTCTTGCTATTTTAAATAGTCAAATCATTGCTGAAGAAGACATCACCCATCAGCAAGCAAATACTGACTTAGACGACAATACACCCAAATTCAACACCATAACATTGGAATACTAAGTAGTAAGATTTCATCTGCCAATGCTGGTCAACTTCCTTGCGAGGTCGATGCTAGTTCAATAGAAAAGTATGAGTTAGTTTTATCACATCCACACAAAGCCATAAGACATATAATATTCCGCTTTACCCGTCACAAATAGCCTACAATGTCCAACACATAAGTTCTCGGCGAGCGGGTGCAAGCGGATTGTTCGACTGTTACCTCAATTTAGAATGAAGCGCCAACTTGATATTAAGTTATTGCTCAATCTGCTTTGTTCCATCTCCACAAGTTTTTTCATTAGAGGGCGGAGATATAGATTGAGAGCCAGTTTGTTTTGCTCTACACAAAATAGTTCGGACGTAAGGTCTGCCTTCTGCATCTTTAAACGCGAAAGCCCCTCCGACTATGCTCTGATAGTATGGTTTCTCAGACAATGCATAGCTAAATGCTAAATTTGGCTGTATGTCAGTCTTATAGGTAAATTCTGTGCCACCTGGTTTAATAGGAAGATTTTGTTTTTCAATGACGTTTGCAGAAAATCTATTGGTTTCTATGTAGTAATCTGTTTGAGCACGATTCATTAGTTCAATGTTAGCTTCTGCTAACTTTTGAACCTGCGAATTTGAGGCTGAACAGGAACTAATGTTGACAGACACTAGAGCTAGAAAAACTTGTACAGTGATGCTTTTAGAATTGGAGTTTTGAAGAAACTTCATTTATTGAACTTAAATACAATAATTGTGGGAATGACCGCTCATTCTCATGGCGTTCATAAATTAGAATTCCCTAGAATACGACCTTTGTTTCATCTACTAGCAAAAATTGCTCTGAATAAGCTTTACTAGGCAGAGAACTGCAAGGGAGGATAGCATGTTCTGCGGTGATCGCAATTGGGGAGGGTAAGCCCCGACCGCGCAATAGAGATACACAGCATTAGCTGTCTGTTACCTTTATCATTAGTAAATTTACAGTGGACAAATTTTCTTGTTTATTACCATTGCTTTCTTTTAGTGCGATCGCCACCTTCTACAGATTACATAAAACGTAGACACCCAGAGGGTAGTATAACCCAACAAATGATATTGAAAATACAGTAAGTTTATCAACACAATATCTACTTCAATAAAAGTAACATTACTCTGGAGTGAGGAAATGCGATCGCATCCATTACGAACAATCATTTAACAAGCATTGCAGAATCGATATCTAAAAGCCAATTTTCATCAACAAACTCCAAATTTTCATCGTAAACAAGAACTAATTCGCCAATTTTTTGAACATTGCTACTTGCAGTTTTCATATTATCAACAGCATCAGCTATGAGCAAAAACTTTAGTTGTAAAAAACGTTCTTTGTGAGTAACGCCTATTGAACTACTAACTAATTCGGCTTCTAAGGTACGAGGTAACGTAATTTTCTCATAATATTTATCTTGTTCATCCCAATAGCCACACACTTGATAATCACACTGGTCAAGATGTTCTTGAACAAGAAGACTAGCATCTAAACTTTGTAATATTTCAGTTAAATCTTGCCAAAATTGATGATTTTTTAATTCGAGCCTTGTCATAGTTCTGTGGGTTTAATGTTCTGTTGCCAAGCCAGGGAAGTACAATATACCATCAATGAATTTTGCATGAAATCGGCGTAGGCGCAGCCCGCTGCAGGCATCGCCACCTTTACCTAAGACTTTAGATTTCAAATCGTAGCCAGATTCTTGGGAAGCCACCAACCCAAGATTACCGCGAGGAGGTACAAGCCCTTTCTCAATTGCTTTTAAATGTTTCCCCTTTTGATCGTATTTTAATCCCAGCTTTATTTGTTCGCTGCCAAATGAAACTGGCAGACCAGTGATTGAAAGATATACAGTAGCAGGTTGAATATCTGCCCAATTATCGGGTAAAGCTTCCATTAAATTAATACTTGTATAGTATAAGCATAATTTGTTTAAGTATAATAGCTAACAAAATTTTTAAAATTAGCGTGAGTCTGCAACGGAGGCGCACGTTAGTTAATAGGTTAATCTATAATGCTTGCTCGAATATCTTTTAAAGTCATCATTAGTGTGAATGGTTCTATTGGTGATGCTTGAAACCCACGTTTTAAATAAAATTTTTTGGCTTCTTCATCTTTAGCGTGAACCAAAATACATCTAACACCAACTATTTGAGATACTGATAAAATGCGTTTAATAGCATCTTTTAATAAACCAGACCCTATACCTTGTCCTTCCCATTTGGTATCTACAGCTAGCCTACCAATAAGCATACACGGTATAGGGTCTGGTGCGTTCCGTTTAGCTTTGCTAACAGCTGCTAAATGAGTTACAGAAGCTGTTGCTAAACAGTAATAGCCTATTACTTTAGTTTCAACTGTTACTACAAATGTTCTGGCTGTATCTCCCTCACTTTTCAAAGCTCTCTCCTTCAGCCAGCTATTCAAGGCTTCTGATTTAGATTCAAACTCTGATACATCATGGTCTTTAGTAACAGGCTGAGGAGCATTGATAGTTTTCATTTGGTTTATTATCAATCCCAAGGCGATTTAGTAGTTAAGAGTTTACGAATTTCTTCATTCGCTTTAGGTGGTGATTCCAAAATAGCAAGGAATTCTTGATATTTTTCCTCATTTAATGCAAAGAAAGCTTTGTCACAGATGACTTTTTCAGCTTCTCTACAGGCTACCTCTAACATAAAGTCAGAACGGCTTTTACCAAGAATCGCAGCCGCATTGTCAATTAAATCCCGTTGTTGTTCTTGAACTCTAATATTAATTACTTGGTTACGACCAAGATTATCCATTTTAGAACGGGCAACCATTAGGTATCTTCCATGTTTATGTCTCATATTAAGCATTGCCAAAGTAAAGTTGCAGCTTACTTCGGTAATGCTTAATATCTAATATAAAATATTGTATATACAATGTCAACACATTTTATATATTAGTGAAAATATCGGGAAAAGACTCTTTCCCTCTCTGCGTCTCTGCGCCTCTGCGTGAAAAAATCATCCCGCCTTTATGCAACGCCCTATTCCCTATTCTCTGTTCCCTGCTTTTCTGCTTCCAAAATCGCTAATAAAAGAGCTTCCTCCTGAATTTCAAACTCTTCTTCGGGAATTTCTCCCATATCAAAAGCAAGTTGCAGTGCAAGAAGCTGCTTGCTGAGATTTTCTTTATCATCAATTTCGGTACTTGCTTGTTCTAAAATTTTTTCCCCAAGCCACGTTACCCCCATTAATGGGCCGGTAATCGGTAATAGTAAGAAGCGCAGAACCATATCAGTTTACCCTCGTGTGGATTTATTAAAACTGTCCTCGCAAGACCGTAATCATGCTGATGACATAAATATAAAACATTACTAGTCTTATGTTGATGCCAAAATGCGTGGGATTTGAGTCCAGTTAAGGCTTATTGACATCCGTATTTTATATATCCGATGTGCAAAAAATTACTTTTTTATAAAATTCCTATTGAGGAGGTACTTAGAGCTTGACAACAGTATTAAATGCATCTCCCCAGCGATTTGTCAATACCCCTGCTATTCAACGCGTCGCTCAACGCGCTTTGCGCTATCTACAGTCAGGCTTTTCGGTACATTTACGTGGCGCGGCCGGAGTCGGAAAAACCACTCTGGCAATGCATCTCGCTGATTTGCTCAATCAGCCTATCATCCTCTTATTTGGAGATGATGAGTTTAAAACCTCAGACTTGATTGGTAATCAATTAGGTTACACCCGCAAAAAGGTTGTTGATAACTTCATCCACAGCGTTGTCAAAGTTGAGGATGAACTACGACAACACTGGGTTGATGCCCGATTAACCTTAGCTTGTAAAGAAGGATTTACGCTGGTTTACGACGAATTCAATCGATCGCACCCGGAGGTAAATAACGTTTTACTTTCCGTACTTGAGGAGAGGTTGTTAGTATTGCCAACAAACCAACATCGAGCCGAGTATATCCGGGTTCATCCTCAGTTTCGGGCAATCTTAACATCAAATCCTCAAGAGTATTGTGGAGTCCATGCAACTCAGGATGCTTTGATGGATCGTGTTATTACCATCGATATGCCTCCACCTGATGAACTAACTCAGCAGGAAATTGTAGTTCACAAAACAGGCATAGATTCTGAGAAAGCAGACAAAATCGTGCGCTTAGTGCGGATGTTTTGGAGTCGATCTGGCTCTGGACAAGGCGGTGGCTTACGTTCCTGTCTGATGATTGCTAAAATCTGCCACGAACACGAAATTTCCGTAAACTTTGAGGAGCCTAACTTCCAAGATATTTGTGCCGATATCCTGCTTACTCGCACAAATCAACCTCGTATGGAAGCAACTCGGCTACTGGAAGAGGTTTTGCGTGAATTGTATCACAGTACAAATACTCAATCTCAGTCGCCAGAAGAGATAATACCAGACAGTCAAAATCAGATTGTCTTGGAACAACGAGTACCTTACGAGCATGAAGTCTACAACTATCTGTGCAAATCTCCAGGAAGGCGTTTCTCTGATTTGGCAGCAGAATTAGGGATCGATCGCAGTCAAATTGTAGCTGCACTCAAGTCTCTCAGGGAACAGGGAGTATTAGTACAAATGCAGGGCAATGCCGAGCCGCCGAGCATATCACAAACAGTTGCTCTTGATTCTGGCCATTTAATAAACAAATGAGTACTAATACTAATCGGGGAGCGATCGCTACATCAACTCAAGGTTCTACCTTGGCAGATATTCTAGAACGGGTTCTGGATAAAGGCATTGTTATCGCAGGAGATATTTCTATTTCCGTAGGCTCCACAGAACTGCTCAACATTCGGATTCGCTTGTTGATTTCTTCTGTTGATAAAGCCAAAGAGATTGGAATTAATTGGTGGGAGAGCGACCCCTATCTTAATAGTCAAACTCGCACCTTATTAACAACTAATCAACAACTTCAAGAGCGTGTTGCCAGTCTAGAAACAGAACTGCGATCGCTCAAAGCACTCAATCCTATTAATCATCAGAATGCAGGCGATTAGCAAATCAAAAAATTCGGATTCAGGTTTAGCACCATTGTTACTGACGGTTGTCGAACTGATACGCCAACTCATGGAAGCTCAGGTAATCCGGCGCATGGATGCTGGCAACCTCAGCGACTATGAGTTAGATCGAGCTGCCGAAAGTCTGCGACAGTTAGAACAACAGATTGTTAAGCTTTGCGAGATATTTGATATCGATCCAAGCGATTTGAATATTAACTTGGGTGAAATAGGAACTTTACTTCCCCAATCTGGGGGATATTACCCTGGCGAAACCTCTAATCAACCCTCTATTCTAGAACTCCTCGATCGCTTATTAAATACGGGTGTCGTAGTTGAAGGTGACTTGGACTTAGGACTGGCTCAGTTAAGCTTAGTTCATGCCAAGTTAAGATTAGTACTCACTTCTAAACCGCTGTAACTTTTTTATCTACATTCTTCTTGGTAAGACATTCTTATGAGTTATGGTTTTTACATTTATGGAATTTTGACCTTACCTGCTCCAGAAAACTTAAATTTACAGGGTATAGATCGGCAACCTGTAGAAATTAAAATTTTGGATGATTTTGCAGTCATCTACTCTGAAGCACAGCAAGAGCGTTATTTAGCAAGCCGTCGTAACCTGCTAAGTCATGAGAAAGTCCTTGAGGAAATCATGCAAGCAGGCGATGTCTACGACGGGCTACGCCAACGCAATTTACTACCCGTGCAATTTGGACTTTTGGTTGCAAGCTGGGAAACATTTACACAACAATTAATTCGTCCTCATCAAGAAGAATTGACGCAATTGCTTGCCAAGTTATCAGGTCGCCGAGAAGTTAGCGTCAAAGTTTTTTGGGATACCGAGGCCGAAATTCAGGGATTGTTAGCAGAAAATCCAGATATCAAAACCGAAAGGGATAAATTAGCAGGTCAACCTCTGAATATGGAGCAGGTAATCCAAATAGGACAAGCCATCGAACAGGGGATGAGCGATCGCAAACAAGGCATCATAAATTTATTTCAAGGCACCCTCAACTCCATTGCGATCGATGTGGTGGAAAATAATCCCCAAATGGACACAATGATTTACAACGCCGCCTACCTAATTCCTTGGGAAGCAGAATCACAATTTAGCGAACACGTTGAAGCACTCGATCGCCAATTTGAAGAACGTTTGCGAATTCGCTACAACAATTTCACCGCCCCCTTTAACTTTGCTCGTCTGCGATTATTCAGTTCCAACTAAACAGCAATAAAAATTGAAAATCAAAAGACCTCTTGCACCAATCAGATTATGACTACTAAACAGCTAATTTCTCTCTAACTCTCTGCGCCTCTGCGCCTTTGCGTGAGTAAAAAAATCTTGTTTTAAACATTCGTGCAAGAAGCCTATTGAAATTAAATTTTTCTCTATCTTTTATTGAAATAAAATCAATGGACGACATATTTAAAGGATTTGAACAGCTATTAGAAATTGCCAAAGCCTTAGAAGAAAAAGCAGAAAAAGGCGAGTTAAAAACTTCCATTCAAATTCGCTCCCATAATCTCAGTAGCATTCCCCGACAAGGCAATATTCCGAGAACAAGTAATTCCAGCCGAGTCAGATCCAATTCCACCGTTGGCACCACACCAATGGATGATGCTGAAGTCACCCCCCCATCAGCTCGGACGAACTCAAAAACTTCTTGGCAAGATGTCGGCGGCTTAGGTGATGTTCTCAAAGAAATCAGAGAGTTAGTTGAAATTCCTCTAAAACGTCCAGATTTACTAGCAAAATTAGGGTTAGAGCCTCCGCGTGGAGTTTTGCTAGTTGGCCCGCCCGGTACGGGAAAAACTTTAACAGCTCGTGTTTTGGCAGAAGAGTTAGAGTTAAACTACATTGCCATCAATGGCCCAGAGGTGATGAGCAAGTATTACGGGGAAGCAGAAGCTCGTTTGCGAAGCATTTTTGAGAAAGCCACTCGTTCTGCTCCCTGTCTGATATTTATTGATGAAATTGACAGTCTCGCCCCAGATCGCAGCCAAGTAGAAGGTGAAGTTGAAAAAAGACTAGTGGCGCAGTTGCTTGGGTTAATGGATGGGTTTGCCAAAACCGAGGGCGTACTCGTACTAGCAGCAACAAATCGTCCCGATCATCTCGATCCGGCGTTGCGTCGTCCGGGACGCTTCGATCGCGAAGTTCATTTTCGCGTTCCCGATCGCAATGGACGATTGGAAATTCTCACAATTTTAACAAATGCTATGCCCTTGGAGACTGCGGTTGATTTAGGAGCGATCGCCGATTTGGCTGTCGGTTTTGTCGGTGCCGATATCAAAGCTCTTTGTCAAAAAGCTGCCTACATTGCCCTGCGTCGTCAAGTCCCCTCGCTCAACAGTCCGATTCCTGAGAATATGACTATCATGCAGCAGGATTTTCTGGAAGCAATTAAGGAGATAAAACCCTCAGTTCTCAGGGATGTAGCAATTGAAGTACCTAGTGTAAATTGGGATGACATTGGTGGTTTGGATGATGTGAAACAAAAACTTCAAGAATCTGTAGAGGGCGCACTCCTCTATCCCGAACTATACGAACAAACCAAAGCCAAGCCTCCCCGTGGAATTCTGTTGTGGGGACCTCCAGGAACGGGAAAAACATTACTGGCAAAAGCGATCGCTTCCCAGGCGAGAGCCAACTTTATTGCTGTGAATGGCCCGGAATTACTCAGCCGATGGGTAGGTGCGGCAGAACAAGCAGTCAGAGAACTCTTTCGCAAAGCTCGACAAGCATCTCCTTGCGTTGTGTTTGTAGATGAAATTGATACCTTAGCACCAGCACGGGGACGATTTAGTGGTGATTCTGGAGTTAGCGATCGCGTCGTCGGTCAATTGCTCACCGAATTGGATGGGTTGCATGAATGCCCGAAAGTACTGTTAGTCGGAGCAACCAATCGTCCAGAAACCCTCGATCCTGCCTTGCTCAGAGCCGGAAGATTGGACTTACAAATCAAAATCGATCTACCAGATCGAGCCAGCCGATTAGCGATTTTAGGAGTTCACAATCTAGATCGTCCCTTGGTTGATGTCGATTTAGAAGCCTGGGCGACAGTTACCGAGGGTTGGAACGGCGCAGACTTGGCTTTATTGAGCAATCAAGCTGCTTTAAGCGCAATTCGTCGATACCGCGCCCAGGGATTAAGCGACTCCAGCTTGATTCAGATTACAAATGATGACTTCCAAGTAACATATCAGATGCTTGCCAATCAGCATCAATCTGAATAGAGGCAGAAGTTCACAGCCAAAGCTACTTAGGTAAAACGCTTAATACATTGTTAATAAAATTAGGCAAACCTCTGCGTACCTCTGCGCTTTCCTTCGCGCCCCTCTGCGTTAAAAAACATTAGTTCTGTACCTCGTTTAACTCGAAATCGCTATAAACACAACAACTTTGCCTCCTGTTCTCTGTCTCCTGCCTCCTGCCTTGTCTTAACGATCGACATTCATACCGACCTACTTATGTCAATATACGCCTATGCTCTTGTAGTACCGATCGCCTCACCGCTTGTCCTACCTTTAGGGATGGAAAGGAATACCGAACTCGTTTACTCTTCTGGTTTAGCTGCGATCGTAGAGCCGGAAATCTCACTGGAGGCAATACAGGCAACGGATGAGCGTTTACTTCAAGCTGTATTAAACCACGATCGCGTAATTCGAGAACTTTTTCAACAAACTTCCCTTCTTCCCCTACGTTTTGGGACGGGTTTTACCTCGCAAGAAAAACTGCTGAATCATCTAGAAAAGCACCAAGAGCAATATCTAGAAACCCTAACTCAGCTAGCAGACAAAGTTGAGTACACTGTAAAAATGACACCCTGTTCTTTACTTGACGATTCTGAGACTATTGATGCTAGGGGAAAAGCCTATTTATTAGCTAAAAAACAACGCTACCAAACACAGCAAGCATTTCAAGCACAACAATGCGAACAGTGGGAACTCTTGAACCAGTTAATTCTCAAAACATATACAGATGTTATCTGTGAAACTCGACAGCCAGATATGCGGCAAATCCACTTTTTGGCACAGCGCAACGATTCAACGCTCAGTACGCAGCAGTTTTCCCTCTGGCAGGTACAATGCTCGCACTGGGAATTGGCACTCAGCGAACCTCTGCCACCCTATCATTTTCTCAAAAGTACTCTCACATAAATTCATAAAAAATAATATTTAAAACTTTCCCAGAAAGAATAAAGACGATTTAATTTTTGATTTAATTTTTTTATTTTCTTATATTTATCTTATATTTTTGGGAACACTAAACCCAGGAAGAATAAAACACATAGTGTAAGTTTTACCTACTGCTCAATCAGAGCAGGATGAAATCAATAATTAGAGTTGTGAGAGGAAAAGAAAATGGCTGTTGAAAAAGTTAACTCATCTTCAAGTCTGGCTGAAGTTATTGACCGCATTTTAGACAAAGGAATTGTAGTTGATGCTTGGGTACGTGTTTCTTTAGTTGGTATTGAACTGCTAGCAATCGAAGCTCGGATTGTGATTGCTTCAGTTGAAACTTACTTAAGATATGCCGAGGCAGTTGGTTTAACATCTCAGGCTGCTGTTCCATCTGCTGCTTAACAGCACATTATAAAAAGGGAGTCTTCATGGCTCCCATTTAATGTTTCTAGTTAAGAAAATAGGAGATTTCATCTGATGGCTCTCAAGAATTTATGGGAACAACAGCGATCGCAGCGATTGCAAATAACTGCTGAACGCCGTCAACAAGTTAACCAGTGGAAACAGCTAACTCAACAAGAATTTCAGATGCAAGCAGATTTGCTTCATCAAGAATTGAGCAGTTTTGTTACCAGCCTTCACAACAATAGAAACTTACAACAGCAGCAATTTCAGCAAGAGATTGTAGAGCGGCAATTGGAAATATTGCAAATAAAAACAGATGTCTCGCAGCGCCAGCAAGAATACCGCCAACAGCGGAAAGCAAAGGCTCAGGCATTATTCCAAAACTTGCAAAATTTTCGGGCAACCTTACATAACAATGTTTGGGGCAATGACAGTCACGAACAAACAGTTTCCCCGGCTCCTGCTGAAAAAGAGAAATTAGTTGCAACAGTTCCAAAATGGTCAATCTCCCGTTCTGCAATTAAAGCCTCTGGTTTTCGTCCTTCTGTCAATACCATGACAAAGAAAGTGCCTGCCTTGAATGCGGATACTGCTAAATCTAAAGTGCAGCAATACATTCAGCAAGCCCAAGGAGCTACTCTGATAGAAATTGAAGAAGTGATAGGCTTAAGCCGGGTGCAAACGATAGATGTCCTGCGCTCCTTGATCAAGCAAGGCGTACTAGAACAACGCGATCGCCAATACTTTATTCGCTAACAAGCAATTTCTTGACAAACTTAATTCCATCTCATGCAGACTAGCAGTTGGGCGATCGCTTGTGTCTGTCGCCTGAAGCCGCATAGTACAAAATCCATAAGCGTTAGAGCTCCTCTATGCTTTGTAGTATTCAACATTTCCATCTTTTTCAGGTCTGTATTGACAAGCAATTTTCTCAGTATATGTAATATTGCAAAAGTAATATAGAGAACTTACTTGTAATTAGTAAAAGAGCTTAAATCTTTGTTCAAGTTTCCGGCTTTGAACTTTAAAAATATCCAGATTAGAAAGGGTATAACAAGCTGGGGTAGCTCAATAGAGGTTTTGAACTGTGCTATTGGCGATCGCACGATGAAGTTAGTAAGCTGGATTGTTTGAGGAATTCTGATGTAAATGCAAAACTCAAGATATATAAGGAGGTGCGATCTATTGTGAATCAATTGATCGAGCAACTTCAAACTAAATTATTCACAGGCAGGCTGAATCTTGAAGCAAGGGATGGGCCAACTTGGACGCTATATTTTCGGTTAGGACGATTAATTTGGCAGGCTGGCGGTTCTAATGCCGATGAGCGATGGCGAAGACACTTATTGCGGTACTGTTCTAATCTGGATGTCACACAATTGGAGCAGCTTGTCTCTCCCCAGGAAAATTATCGCGAGTATTCCATTCTTGGTAAGTTGCGAGAACAAAAATTAATCGAACAACAACTACTTGTTAACCTGATTACAAGCTCAATAGCTGAAGTCCTGTTTGATATAATGCAGTACATTGAAGCCAAAAGAAATGGCAACAATCCAGCAGGGCAATTGTCACATACTACCGTTGTTGGTGAAGTTCCTGGGGTTCTCCTAGCTGTAATACCGACTGAGGAAATCTTGAAACAGGCGACACTTGCCTGGCAAGAATGGCGAGATGCAGGACTGGCTAGTTACTCGCCCAATTTATTTCCGATCGTTCAACAAATTGAGTTACTCCAAGGACAAGCGTCCTCTAAAGTGCTTATTTCTTTAGTTGATGGCACAAAAACTTTACGAGGTCTAGGACAAAAAAGCGGTCGGGATGTCTTAGCTTTGACTCGGTTCTTGATGCCATTGGTAAAAGCAGGGGCGATCGCTTTTTCACCCACCCCAAAACTCAGGAAGGTTGAGATTACTCAAGAAACTGGCAACCAATCCAGTGCAGTTAATAATTCCAATTCTTCACCAAAGACAGAAGAGGATACTGTTATCCAAGTTGCGCCCAATTTCAACAAAGTTGCTCCAGCAGCAAGTGGCAAAGAAATTGTCAGTCCATCCAGTGCAGTTAATAATTTCAATTCTTCACAGAAGAAAGAAGAGAACACTGTTATACAAGTTGGTCCCCCAGCAGCTAGTAAAGCAATTATTGATGTCTCAAGACCTTTAGTAGCCTGTGTGGATGATAGTCCGACGATCTGTCGCAGTCTGGAGGAAATTCTCACCCATCAAGGTTATCGCTTTGTTGGCATTCAAGAGTCCTTGACGGCAGTTTTAAAGCTAATTAAAAGCAAGCCTGACTTTATTTTTTTGGATCTGTTGATGCCAAAAGTCAATGGCTATGAAATTTGTTCTCAAATCCGTAAAACTCCAAGTCTCAAAGATGTGCCGGTTGTCATCTTAACGGGGAAAGATGGAATAGTAGATCGGATGCGAGCAAAATTAGTAGGAGCAACTGACTTTTTGGGTAAACCCGTAGAAGCAGAGAAAGTACTCAATGTGCTTCACAAGTATTTAAGCGTTTAGGTTGAAGCGGTAGTCATGTCAGTGGCTCACCTATATCCATTTTCAAAAAAGATTTTGGATTGGGAATTGGTTTCTACATCTGGGTTGGTGTTAATTCATTTGTCGCAATTATTTTTCAAATCCTGAATTAAATAGTTAGGAAATAAACGCAATTATTTTTCAAATTCTCAATTAAATAGTTAGGAAAAAATGAAAAAAGTTCTTTTAGTTGAAGATAGCCTCACAGAATCCGAAAAGATGACACGTTACCTAGAGCAAGGAGGATATTCAGTTTATGAAGTTCGCAGTGGTGAAGAGGCTCAACTGCGGTTAAAACAACAAAAACCTGACTTGATTCTACTAGATTTGATTTTGCCAGGACAAAGTGGATTTGAGTTCTGCCGTAAGTTGAAAGCCGATCCGACAACAAAAGCAATCCCAGTAGTGATTTGCTCGACTAAAAACACAGATGTTGATAAAACTTGGGGCACTATGAGTGGTGCCGATGGCTATTTAGTCAAACCTGTAGATGAAAATACCTTGCTCCAGACTGTTAATAAATTTATTCGCTAAAGGAAACTGGGGCAATGCTACAGGGCAATGATAGTTTTTCTTCGCTACCCATAAATAGCCAATTTCGACTGGAAAACTCTCCTCAAGGAAACAACCAGAGGTTTTTAAGATTTCCGTTGAATGGAAAGGTAAATGGGTTACTCCCATTAGCTGATTTGCGGGGAGTAATTCAGGTTGCACTCACCGAAATTTTGCCAGTACCGCAGGTAGCAGAATTCTTGTTAGGCATAATGAATTGGCGGGGAGAAGCGATCTGGATTCTTGATTTAGCAGGTTTGTTGGGGGCAACACACTGGTGTCGGCGAGAAAGTGTGCGTAACTCTGGCATGGCGATGCTTGTTCAAGTCCAGAATCAAACCGTCGGGCTGTTGGTGGAGCAAGTCAATACCATTGAAGTTTACGATCCCCAAGAACGGTTAGCGGTTTCGGCATCGATGTTACCTGGCCGACTAGGCTCGTTCTTGCAGGGTTACTTTGTGGATTCTCAAGGTAGCCCTTTGATGTTAATTGACACCCATGTTGTGATTCAAGCCCTCCAGCCTCTTTAACACTAGACCTCTTGCAAAAATAGTTTTGCACTCTTGGGGAAGGGGGGAAAGGGGAAGGGGGAAAGGGGAAGGGGAAAAGGTAAAAACCTCGCCCCGCACTTCGGACCTCTATGCTAACGTGGGCGACTTGTTCATTCCTTTTCCCTTTAACCTTTAACCTTTTCCCTCTTTCTTACCCCTTTTCCTGACTTCTGCAAGAAGTCTACTTTTTAACTCCGACAACCTTCATAGCAAGAAAGATCATGGTAGCGCAACACAATCTTAGATCCAGCCAACCTCACTCAAATTTCAGCAACGGTTATCAGGAAACCGATAACGGGCATACCGTTAATGTACCAGCAAAACAGCAAATTACCTCCACTCTAGAAGAATTGCGAAATGAACTGGATCAAGCTGATTGGGTGGAAACAGGGCCATTGCGAGAGAGAATCCGCAAGTTAAAAGAACTGGTAAGTGTGTTGCCATATCAAGACGGAGGAGATGGATTAGAGGTAGAGCAAGTAGAGGCGATCGCCAGCAAAATCCGCCAATTTTCCGATCTAGATACCTTGCTGGCTACTGCTGTCATGGAGGTACAAAGCGCCCTGCAAGCCGATCGCGTCCTGGTGTATGAGTTTACGAATCCGACGCTGGGGATAGTTGCTGCGGAGGCGATGAGGGATGGCTTTACCCCAATGCTGAAGGAAAAACTGCCCGCCGTCACTTTTGGGTTAGGTTCTGCCAAGCTTTATCAACAAGAAAAATTAGCAGCGATCGCGGATACCTACACTGCAAGCTTATCTCCTTACCAAAAGCAGCTCGTGGATCGGTTTCAGATCGGAGCTTGTGTGAGCTTGCCAATCTTAGCAAAAGATGGGGTTTGGGGTTTGTTGGTAGTACAGCAATGCACTGCTCCTCGCCAGTGGCAGAATGCTGAAATTCAGTTACTAAAATTAATCGCCCAGGAATTACAAGCGCAACTGCAAGTTGCCGCGATTCAGGCTACATTGCAACAAGAAGTGGAAAAAGATCAAATCCTGACTGGTGTAGCGAATAAAATTCTCCAGTCCAAAGACGTGGATACGATCTTTCGCGTTGCCACCCAAGAAGTGCGACAGTCACTAAAATGCGATCGCGTCGCAATTTATCGTTTCCAGCCAGATTGGAGTGGGGAATTTGTAGCTGAATCTGTTGGATCTGAGTGGGTTTCTCTGTTAGAAGAACAGCGAAACAACCCAGCAATTGTCAAGAACGTTAACTATTGCAGTGTGAGGAACTTTGCAGACGAAGGGGGATTGGTTGGGACAACAGGGCGATCGCCCAGTGCAGATAGCTACATTCAGCATACCCAAGGCAAAACCTTCCATCGCGGCCAGATTTATCGAGTCACTAATGATATCTACAGTGCTGGTTTTTCTGACTGCTATATCAAAGTTTTAGAAACCTATCAAGCCAAAGCATACATTATTGTTGCCATCTTCCAGGGAGAAAAGTTGTGGGGCTTGCTGGCTGCCTATCAAAATTCTCAGCCTCGTCAGTGGAAAGATAGTGAAGTGCGACTAATGGTGCAGGTTGCATCTCTGTCTGGTATTGCTATTCAACAGTTGCAATATCAGCAACAACTTTCTCACCGTTCTGAGGAGTCAGCCAAACTTGTTGAACGAGAACGTACTGTTTTCGGCATCATTGAAAAGATTGGGCAAGCAATGGATCTTCGCACCCTTTTCCGGATTACCACCCAAGAGTTGCGGCGATTTTTAAAATGCGATCGCGTTGTCATTTATCAAATTTATCCAGACTGGAGTGGAGAAGTTATTGCTGAATCTGTGGCTGCTGGTTGGCCGTCACTGTTGGAGATGCAGGAACAAGACAGCATTTTAAAAACAGGTCTGATATCTTCAGAGCGTTGTAATGTTAAGGACTATGGCTCCCCTGTTAAACCTGATGCCGATACCTATCTGAAGGAAACCCAGGGTGGAGTGTACACCAAAGGAACGCGCTTTCGTAAAGTCAACGATATTTCTGCTGCTGGTTTTTCACCTTGCTATTTAGAAACATTAGAGAAGTTCCAAGCCAAAGCATACATTAATGTTCCCATCTTCCGCGCTGGTAATCTTTGGGGTTTGTTAGCAGCTTATCAGAATTCTGATGTTCGCAAATGGACTGAGGAAGAGATCGGTGCTTTGTTGCAGATCGGCGAACCGTTGAGCATTGCCCTCCAGCAAGCTGAATATATCGAACAGCTACGGTTAAAAAATCTAGAAATGACACAAGTAGCTGAAGTAGAAAACGCCATCGCCCGAATGACGGATAGAATGCGTAATTCCCAACAGCTAGAAACCATCTACCGCACTACCTTGGCAGAATTGCGACAGTTGTTCAAATGCGATCGCCTAGCAATATATCGCTTCAACTCTGACTGGAGTGGTGAATTTATTGCTGAATCTGTAGGAAGTGACTGGGTGCCTATGGTTGGCCCGGATATCAAGAGCGTATGCCAAGACGAACACCTACAGCAAACCCAAGGCGGGCGCTATCGTAACAATGAAACTTTTGTCGTCAATGACATCTATACTGTTGGTCATGCCCAGTGCTACATCGATTTGTTAGAGGAGTTCCAGGTTAAAGCTTACACCATCGCCCCTATTTTTGCTGGAAACAAACTTTGGGGCTTTTTAGGAGCATACCAAAATAGCGGTCCGCGCCAGTGGAATTCCGAGGAAGTGCGATTGCTGACCAAATTGGGCATTCAGTTGGGGTTAAGCGTACAGCAAGCCGAGTACATCGAACAACTGAAAACCAAGAATGCAGAGTTGGCACGGGCAGCAGAAGAGGAACAGGTGCTGACAGGGATGGTGGAAAAAATTCGCCAAGCTCAAGAGGCAGATACAATTTTCCTGAATGTGCTGCCAAGTTTACGCAAACAACTACAGTGCGATCGCCTAGCAGTATTTCGCTTTCATCCCGACTGGAGTGTGGAGTTTGTTGCCGAAGCCGTAAAAGATAAATGGTTGTCTTTAGCTGGTTCGGATATCCAAACGATTTGGATGGACGATCATTTACAAGAAACTCAGGGCGGACGCTATCGCAATCATGAAACCTTTGTTGTCGATGATATTTACACTGTCGGTCACGTTCAGTGCTACATAGAGATATTAGAAAAAATCCAGGCCAAGGCTTACGCCATCGCTCCTATCTTTACTGGCAGCAAACTCTGGGGCTTTTTAGGAGCATACCAAAATAGTGGCCCTCGGCAGTGGAAATCCAAGGATGTGCAACTGTTGCGAAAACTAGCTGTGCAAATGGGTATAGGCTTGCAACAGATTAAGTATATCGAACAGCTCAAGAAGAAGAATGCAGAGTTAGCGCGAACCGCAGAAGGGGAACGAGCATTGACACGGTTGGCAGAAAAAATCCGCCAAGTTCAAGAGTTAGATACGATTTTCCGCAATGCTCTACCAGAATTGCGATCGCATTTGGAATGCGATCGGCTAGCAGTGTATCGCTTCAATCCAGATTGGGGTGGGGAGTTTATTTCCGAATCCGTAAGTCGTGAATGGGTGGCTTTGGTTGGCCCCGATATCAGGACTGTCTGGGAAGACGAACACCTCCAACAAACCCAAGGTGGACGCTATCGCCACAACGAGACGTTTACGATCAATGATATTTACACTTCTGGTCATGCCCAGTGCCATATAAAAATTCTCGAGCAATTCCAGATGAGAGCCTATATCATCACCCCCATTATTGCCGGGAATAAGCTCTGGGGTTTGTTAGGAGCATATCAGAATGACGGGCCGCGGCAATGGCAAGATAATGAAATCAACTTGGTAACGAAAATCGGTACGCAGTTTGGAGTTGCCGTCCAGCAATCGCAATACTTACAACAAACCTTAAACAAGAATGAGGAACTGACAAAACTGGCAGAACGGGAAGTAGCAAACGCCCGATTTTCCTATCGCTTGCCCAGTCGGTTAACAGAGATGGCGCAAAGTCATGGTAACGTTCTGGAATTTGTCCAGTTTGCCACCCACGAACTTCGTCAACTGCTAAAAGTAGATCGAGTTGGAGTTTACCGTTTTGAGCCTGATTGGTCTGGAGAATTTGTAGTTGAGTCAGTGAGTGGGGATTGGCCTAAGCTTGTAGGAACTAGCCTTGCCAAAGTTAGAGATACCTATCTCCAGTACAACAAAGGAGGGCGCTATGCCCGCAAAGAAAGTTTGCTGGTTGGCAATATTTATACTGTCGGTCATGACGAATGTCACATTCAATTATTAGAAATGTGGGGAACTAAAGCCTACATGATTGCTCCGATTTTTCAAGAAGATCGGTTATGGGGGCTGATGGGAGTTTATCAAAATAGCGCACCGCGCCAGTGGGAGCAATCAGAGGAGGATGTTCTCAACCAAGCCAGCGTCCAGATTGGTATTGCTCTCAATCTTGCAGAGTACTTGAAACAGGTGCGTACTCAAGAGCAGCAACTAGCAGAAGCAGCAGAGCGCGAACGCAATGCCCGAGAAAAACTGCAACAAGGAGCAATGCGCGTTCTCATGGCTTTGGAACCATCCTTCAGAGGCGATCTCACCGTTCGAGCTCCCTTATCTGAAGATGAAATTGGCACGATCGCCGATGGTTACAATACTACGATCCAAAGTTTGCGAGATTTAGTGCGACAAGTGCAGATTGCCGCTAGCAAGGTGAGTGAAAATTCCAGCCATAACACCACCTCAGTAGTACAACTATCTGACCAAGCTCAACAGCAGGCAGAACGGCTCGAACACGCTCTGGAACAATTACAAATGATGGTAACTTCCACCCAGATAGTCGCTGCTGATGCCCAAAAAGTGGGACAGGCGGTTCAAAGAGCTAATAGCACCGTCCAAGCTGGTGATTCCCTGATGGAAAAAACCGTAGATGGCATTTTGGAGATTCGGGAAACCGTGTCGGAAACAGCGAAGAAGATTAAACGCCTCGGTGAAGCTTCTCAGAAAATCTCGAAAGTAGTGAGTTTGATTGAAAACTTTGCCACTCAAACTAATTTGCTGGCACTCAATGCGGCGATCGAGGCTACCCGCGCCGGGGAGTACGGTAAAGGCTTTGCGGTGGTTGCAGATGAAGTTCGTTCCCTGGCTTATCAGTCAGCGAGTGCCACCACAGAAATTGAGCGACTCGTGCAAGAAATTCAAAGTGGAACCAACGAAGTTACCGAAGCAATGGAAGTAGGGATTACCCAAGTTGTCCAAGGCTCGAACTTAATCGATGAGACTCGTCATTCCCTGAGTGCGATCGTGGCAGCTACCAACGAAATTGGCGGACTGGTACAAGGAATTACTCAAGCAGTTTCCACTCAAAGTCAGCAATCTCAGATGTTGACAGAGGCAATGATGGATGTTTCGGCCATCGCCCGCAAGACTTCACAAAGTGCCATCCACATTTCCGAGTCTTTTGAGGAACTACGGATGACTTCACAACAACTGGAAACCAGCGTTAGCCAGTTTAAAGTTGACTAGCCCGTTCCGGGAGGGGAAAGGGAAAGGGGGAAAGGGGAAAGGGAAAGAAAAAACCTTTAACCCTTACCCTTTAACCCCTTCGGGGTGACGCTCGCAAGCTCGCTAACGCCAGTCGCTCATGGGGGAAACCCCCAAGACCGCGCTGGCTCACCTTTTCCCCAAACCCAATTCTGAGTTGAAAATGCTTATCCTAACCGTATTGCCCTCCTGCCTTAACAGATAAATCTCCTTAACACCAAGCGTATTGTGTTATGAACCCCGATCCCAGTAATCAAGAGCAGGCTTTTCTTGCGGAAGCGGCAGAGTTGTTGCAAACCATTGAGCAGAATCTGATCGGTCTACTTGATGAAAAAACAATAGAAAAAGTTCATGCCTTGATGCGAAGCGCCCATACTATCAAAGGGAGTGCTGCCAGTATTGGGCAAGAAACTATTCAGACAATTGCCCATCATTTGGAAGATGTATTCCAAGCGTTATACGCTCCAGAACTGGAAATCGATCCAGAATTGGGTGCTTTGCTTCTAGATGCTTATGAGTGCCTGCGAACTCCATTGAGTGCAGCCTTGATGGGCTTATCCTGCAATGAGGCAGAAATACTCGATCGCACTGCCTCAATCTTCGCCCAACTTCAACATAAACTAGGCGACTTTTTTGGTCGTGAGGCTCCGCTTCCCAGTTCCGAAGAACTTGGCTTTGATGTGGTAGAGTCAATCTTTTCCGGGAGTGTACTCCAGGATTTACAACAGCTTGAAGCTGACATCCAAAGCCAATATCCGCAACAAATTCAAACAACACTCAACTCCCAAGCAGAATTTTTTGTCGAACTAGCAGCATCTTATGGCTTATCTGGATTGGAAGAAATTGCCCAAGCGACCCTAAACGCACTCAAAGCACATCCAGACAAAGTACTGGAAATCGCTCAGGTGGCTTTAGAAAATTTTAAAGCAGCTCAAGCAGCAGTACTTGCAGGCGATCGCACTCAAGGGGGAGAAATATCTCCACAATTGCGAGAATGGGCAATGCTCACTACTCCTGTCCCAGAACCGCAAGAGCAGCCAGTTGCGATCGCTGCCCAACCCACAGAAACATCTACAACTGAGAATCAGCCATCCCCCCTCCTGGGTGCTAGCGAAGCGGAATCAATTTGGTCGTTTTTCCCGAAGCGGACTGATAACTCCCTACCGAAAACACCGGAGGTACTGGCACCGATTTCTCAGGATTCGGTAGTAGCCCCCTCTGCCATAGATCGGATTTTACAGTCAATCTGGATCGGAGATCCACAGACATCCTGCCGATACTCAGACTCAGATCGGCCAGCCTCTCCACCACCACCAAGCCTCCAGGCTCAATCATCGGCATCACTTCCCAGTATCCGAGTCGCCATAGAACAGCTCGATCGCCTCAGCCACACGATTGGCGAATTGCTAATCAACGAAAACCAACAAAACCTGCAATCTAACCACATCCACAAAGCAGCTCGAGACACTCTACTACAGTTTTTGTACTGTCAACAACAACTTAGTAAAGTTTCTACTTGGTCGGATCGACATCTGCTGCTTCCCGAACGCAAGCAGCGACATATGTATGTATCTCCACGCTCAGTTATCTCTGTTACCGAGGCACAATCCAATTTTGATGCCTTAGAAATGGATAACTATAGCGAGTTGCACATTCTCCTGCAAAACCTTACAGAAGACATGGTGCAATTAGGAGAACGGATTGAGGCTGTTAATGGCTTAGTTCAGCAATCTCGCTTCAGTCTCGGAAAGCGCAAGCAACTGCTTTCAGGAGCGCAGGAAGATTTGCTGCAAGCCAGAATGGTTCCACTGGGAACAGTGTTGAATCGATTACCCCGGCTGCTGCAACAGATGGTAGCAACTTATCATAAGCCAGTTGAACTCAAGCTTAGCGGTACGAAAGTACTGGTGGATAAAGCCATTTCTGAGCAGCTGTACGATCCCTTGCTGCACATGATTCGCAATGCCTTCGATCACGGCATTGAATCAGTAGAAACCCGTCGCCAGCAAGGTAAACCAGAAACCGGAACAATTACAATTCAAGCCTATCATCAAGGCAACCGCACTACTATTGAGGTACGGGATGATGGTCGAGGCTTTAACTGGGAATCCATTCGTCGGCGAGCTATAGAAAAACACCTGCTGACTCCCGAACAAGCCGCCTACACCTCAGAAGAGCAACTGGCAGACTTATTATTTGAACCAGGCTTTTCTACCGCCAACCAGATTGGTGAGTTATCAGGCCGTGGTATCGGCTTAGATGTGGTTCGCACTCAATTGCAAACTTTACAAGGTTCGATTGTTGTGCGATCCCTTTCAGGGCAGGGAACCACCTTCATCCTGCAATTGCCTCTGAGCTTAACAACGGCACGCTTGCTCGTTTGTCAATCTCAAGGTATTACTTATGGCTTGCTGTCTGAAGGAATTAGCCAGGTTTTATTACCGCAGCCAGAGCAGATTCAAGTCCAGCAATCTTTGCACGGGCAAGGCAGTCAAAAATTCTGGCAGTGGGGAGAAGGGCAAAGTCAGCAACTAGTTCCCATCCGCACGCTTGCCAATTTGCTGGATTACAAATATCCTTTATTCACCCAAGACCAGAATTTAACCCTAAGTCCTTTTCCAGTCAAACAACGGAACACCGTCGAACCTCTGTTGCTGTTGGAAACAGAGCATCAATACTTGTGTTTGCAAGTCGATCAGATTTTAGTCGAGCAGGAATTAGTAATTAAATCCCTCGGCAGAGTCCTAACTTTACCTAGTTACATCCAAGGCTACAGTGTGTTGGGAAATGGTAGTCTTACCCTAATCGTTGACCCGTTGGAGTTAGTTCGGCAAACCTGGGAGACAGATATGATGCCGACTTCCCCGGCATCAAGTCTTGCAACTAAACTCTTGCCCGCGCCTGAGCCTGTTCTTGCTCTAGAGGGGCAGCAATCCGAGCTAACGATAACGCAACCGCAACAACAGCCAATGGAAGTTAATACAGCCGTTACTCAACCTAACCGACTGATGGTGTTAGTGGTGGAAGATTCGGTTGTGCAAAGGCAAAGTTTGGTGCAGACACTCCAGAAAGCCGATTATCAAGTGTTGCAAGCAGGTGATGGTCGAGAGGCGATCGCGCAAATGCTGCAACACGGTGATGTCGATTTAGTGATTTGTGACATTGAAATGCCGCAGATGAATGGATTTGAGTTTTTAGAACACCGTCGCCAAGACGAGCGTTTGTCCGGGGTTCCTGTGGTGATGCTGACTACCCGTAGCGGACAGAAGCACCGCCAATTAGCTTTAGCTCTAGGAGCAAAAGCTTACATGACCAAACCCTATTCAGAACAGAACTTCCTAGCGGCGATCGCTGAACTGGTTAATGGGTAAAGGGGAAAGGGTAAAGGGTAAAGGGTAAAGGGAAGGAATGGAAAGGAAAAAAATTGAAACTTTTGAGGATTTAAAAGTATGGCAAAAAGGTATTGACTTAGTTAAACAAATATACATAAGGACTAAGGAAGGTGAACTGAGTAAAGACTTTGGTTTAAGAGATCAGTTAAGACGTGCATCCGTATCAATACCTACAAATATTGCAGAAGGATTTGAACGATATTCTCGCAAAGAATACTTAAACTTTCTAAATATTGCTAAAGGTTCTGCCGGAGAAGTTCGCAGTCTTTTAAGAGTAGCGCTAGAAGTGGGCTATCTAGACCAACCAACTTATACACAACTTTCTAATCAAGCTATAGAGTTGAGCCGTATGCTATCTAATCAAATTCAATCTATAAATCAGTCAATGCCCTTCGGGCAGGGAAAAGGTTAAAGGACAAAGGGGAAAGGGAACCCCATAACTAAAGTTAGGGGCTTGCACCCTTTCCCCCTTCCCCCTTCCCCCTTTACCCTTCCCCCTTTCCCCTTTACCCTTTACCCTTTCCCCTTGCTATGCTTAACACTCCCTTTCCGTTTAAGCGATTATCTGGCGCTGTGAGCGAGCGCGACTCATTACGAGTCGTTGTTTTTGCGATCGCAGACTATTTATTTGCCCTGCCAGTTGGTGCAGTTCTCAAGGTGATGGCTTGTCCCCCTATTAGCAGTACGGTTGAAAGTGGTATCGGGATGGTTGATTTGGGAGCGCAAACTATTACGATTGTGGACTTGCGCCAGAAGTTCATTCCGCAAGTACAAGCCCAAGAGGCGCATCAAGTTCTGTCTGCGGTTGACACTCCAGGGCGTTTCTTACTTCTGACTCAAACGCGGACTGGGGAAATTTGTGGCATTCCTGTGGACAAGCCCCCTGCCTTAATCGATATTCCTTTGTCAGCAGTGCGTCCGGTGCCGTGGTCTTATCGGCAAGTGGCGGAGTTAAACTTTGTTAGCCACATGGCTGTTTTGTCTGTAGCACCAAACGAAGAACCACTCAAAGTCCTGCTTCTAGGGATGAGCCAGATATTGGCCGATCGGTTGGGGTTGCCCGGAACAACCCCAACCTTGCCTCCTGGGCTGACATCAGGCGAACAACGGCAAAGATTTCTCCGTTTTTCCTTGGGCGATCGAGGAAGTGGATTGCTACCATTTGACTCAATAGTGGACATTATTCATCTCGCTAGCCCAGAAATTTCCCCAGCCCCAGCCTTACCAAGTTGGATTTTAGGTTTCTATAATTGGCAAGGACAGATGCTGCGGCTGGTTGACTTGGAACATTTGCTTGGTTATGCGCCGCTTTTGAAGCGGCAGTCACGACCAGAAAAGCCAATGGTTCTGGTTCTCGAACTGCAAAATCAGGTAATCGGGTTTTTGGTGGCTCATGTCTTAGATGTAGAGTGGCAGGATTTACAGCAAGCACAATTGGCACCAACCGACTTTTCCCCAAACAAACTGCTAAATTTTGTTCGAGGTATTCTGCCGGGCGATCGCTGGATTTTAGACACCAGAGCGATCGCCCAGACATTGCAATGGCAAACCCACTGATAAGAGGCAGGGGGCAGGGGGCAGGGGGAACTAAAAGTACAAACCTAACTTCGTTCCGCTCCGCTAACACCCGCAAGTGGCGTGAAAGCTCCCTTACTCCTTTTCCCTGTTGGTTGAAACCGAACTTCGTTCCGCTCCGCTAACACCCGCAAGTGGTGTGATTTTTCCCCCTGCTCCCTTGCTCCCTGCTCCCCTGCTTTTTTATTTGACTTGATGCTGCCAAGGAGTTTTCTGTGACGATCGCAACCTTAGACCCTAATTCTGAAACCCAGCCTGTTGAAAATGAAATCCAGATAGAAGAAATTTTGGCTAATGTGGCTGTAATCAAAGCAGTCTTTCAATCTGCTAAGGGGCCAAAGGTCGCTCAATTGCAGCAGAAGGTAAGTCAAATCGAAGCTTTTATCCAAGCTTTGGCTAAGGATTCGCCCAGTGACAACGATCAAAATGTTCGAGGGGCTTTTCAACTCCAGCGAGAACAACTTGCGGCCATCGATCGGCAAATGCAGCAGGCAAAAGGTCAAACTGCACTTTTGGAGGTTACAGTCACCGCCCTACGAGATGTTCTCAACGCCGATCGCGTTTTGATTTATCGTTTTGAGGAAGATAATCGCTCTCGGGCGATCGCTGAAGCGATACAACCGGGTTGGACATCCCTGCTCAACCAATCTCTACCGATAAATGTATTTGTTACTAAACCCGATGTTGGCGAGGGACAACACTTGCAGGGCAACCTCACTGAAGCCTTAGAACTAACTGGGCGCCAACAGCAGTTTTGGCAACGCTTTCAGGTGCAAGCTAGCCTGTGTTTGCCCTTGATTGTCAAACAACAGCCTTGGGGTTTGTTAGTTATTCATCATTGCCTCCAACTCCGACAATGGCAGGAAGCAGAGCGCAGTTTGCTACAACAAGTAGGAATGATGTTGACAATTAACTTGCGCTGGGCTGAAATAGTAGCTCCACCTGCTCAACAGCTTGAATCCCTCGATCGGTCTGACTTACTAGTGCCATTTCAGCAGGTGAGCCAGTCCGTACAAACAGCAGCAAGAATCGCCGAGCTTGCCGGCGAGCATTTAATGTCTATTCAAGATACTGTTGCTATTACTAATAAACAGCTGCAATACCTTGGTGAATTTTGTCAGCAAGCTTCTGACTTTATTCGCCTTGTGGAAGGCTTGAGTACCAAAATTCAGGTTTTGTCCTTGAATACAGCCATCGAAGCCACAAAAGCTAACGACCAGGAACGAGGTTTGCTAGCTGCTGCCGAACAGGTGGAAATTCTCGCCCGTCAAGCCCGCGACAGCACTTTAAATATAGAGGAATGGTTCCAGGAACTCCAGGTGGCAGCAGCAGACGTTGCTTCTGCCATCGAACCGTGCGATCGCCAAATCAGTGCGGGGCTGGAGTCAATCGCGCAAATCCACGAGCAATTTAAAGCGATCGCTGACATCGCTGCTTGTACCCTCAAATCAATAGACCTCTTACAAAAGTAACTTTTGCTCATAGGGGGGAAAGGGAAAAGGTTAAAGGGTAAAGGGTTTTTATGAGCCGCTTTCCCCTTTACCCCTGCCCCTTATCCCCAGAGGGGACCCCACCTTCCCCTTTTCCCGACTTCTGCAAGAAGTCCATAGAATTGTCACAAACCAGGAGTTTCGATGAGTACCGATTTTGTCCCCCAACCGCAGAACGACGATCGCTTTCTAGAAGAAGCGATCGATCTGTTACTGTTCTTGGAGCAGGAGTTGCCTAACTATACAAAAGACAGTAACCCTGGTACAGCTTTGGCTCTCATGGAAGCTGCTCGCTCTCTGCATTCGATTGCCATAGCAGCCGAGTTAGATGCCATTGCCATAGTTGCGGCTGCACTAGAAGAGATTTTCCAGCTTTTACATCAGTATCGGGCAACTGTCAACGCCCCAATCGCCTCGCTGTTGTCGGAGGCATTAGATTGCCTACAGATGCTGTTGATGGCATTTTTAACAGGCTCGCAAATTGACGAAGTAGAAATTCTAGAGCGGATGTCTGCCATTGTTGCTCGTTTGCAAGCAGAGTTTGGCGATTCTCAGGCAACAAACCTTGAGACATCGATAGAGCAACCGCAGGAATGTGAAAAAGCAGGGGAGCAGGGAGTAGGGAGCAGGGGAGAAAAGGAGCAGAGGGGCTTTTGCCCACAAGGAGTACCTTTTCCCCTGCCCCCTGCCCCTTGTGAAACTAGCCCCCAGTCTGGCAGCCTTGTTCGCGTAGATACCGAGCAGTTTCCCGCCAAGGTAGGGGAACTAGCAAACCCGAAGGAGTATGGAGAAGAAGATTTTCATGCTTGGTTGGGGGATTTTTCCCTGCCCAGTGAAACTTCTGTTGCATCCCTAGTTAAATCTGTTCGCGATCGCCATCCACTCTCTTTGCAAGAATCGATTTCTACAATTGTTGCAACAAGTATTCCAACCGCCATACCCATCAATATTAAGCATCTCGAACAACTAAAGGTGCTAATTGAAACATTATTAACTAGATATAATCAGCAAGCCTGCCAGGAAGAACAACAACACACGATCGGGCGGTTGCTCCGACAAGTTAAAAGATTACAACACCTGCTGGATAATCTACAGGAATGGTCAGGACGTTTAGCAGCAATTTCAGATACCCTTTCTCCTCTAGCTGCTTCTCGCTCTCAGCAATTATACATTACTCTGCAATCTGTTTTAGTCCAAGCGTCTCAGGTGGTATCGACTGTTGATTCGCTCAACAACAATCATCATCAACTCAAACAAGAACTCATACAGCAGGAAAAGTTACTTAACCATTCTGCCAATTTAGTCAAAAAAGTTACAACTATTCCTTTAAAAGTAGCCTTAGAATCCTTGCAGCGGCTTTGGTCTCAGTTACAAGCTTTACAAGATAAGTCTGCTAGACTACATTTACAAATTAGCGATATCCAAGTCGATCGGGCATTTAGCGATCGCCTCCATGCTCTCCTGTTGCATATAAGTTGCTATTTACTAGAACAAAGTATTGAGTCTGGCCAAACACGCCAACAGCTAGGTAAAAATAGCAACGGTATTATTGAAATTGAAATTTACCAGCAAGGAAATCAACTGATTATTGATGGCTGTGATGATGGCGCAGGAATTAACTTATCTCAAATTTATCAACCGGCTTTAGCCCAAGGACTCGCCCTGACAAAACCAGGGGATATCTTACAAGAACTGGTACTTGAACCAGAGGTTTCATCTGTTTTATGCGATCGTGCTGCCTTAGAGTTAGGAGTAGAATTAACTGAAGTTTGCAAGCAATTAACAGCTATTCAGGGAAGAATAGTATTGAAGTCGAAAGCTGGACATGGTACAGCCTTTTCACTCCAAATTCCCCTCGATCAAAAAATTGCTCAACTTATTGTCTGTCAAGCTAACTCCAGAATCTATGCATTTATTGCCGATTCTGTGGAGCAGATTTGTCTATCGCAGTCCGAACAAATTATCCAAACTCAAGCGGGACGGATGTTATTTTTACAGTCTTCTGGCAGATCTAGTGGCTTCCTTGGTTGTGCTGATGAGGATCTCACAACAGAAATGCTTGTCCCTATCCACTTATTGACTGATGTGCTGACTTGTCCTAACCAGCTTCCCACCTCAGTTACTACTTACAGCACAGATACAGCAAATGCTTTCAAGCAGGATAAGGCTTTATTAGTATTTAGTTACTTAGACAAACGATGTGCTTTAGAAGTAGATTCCATCATCGGCAAGCAATCCGCTGCGATTCATCCTCTGGGGGAAGCAATCCCAGTTGCTGCTTATATCCAAGGAACTAGCATTCTTGCCAATGGGCAACTTAGCCTGGTTTTGGATGGTCAGTTTCTCGCAAAATCTCTAGCTTGAACTCACGCAAAGGCAAGGCAGCGCGATCTTCTCCCAAGGGGAGACGCCAAGGGCGATGGGGGTTTCCCCCATGAGCGACTGCCGCGCAGAGGCGCAGAGAGAAATACAAGAGTGTGGTCTAAATACATGAAAACTGCTGTAAATATGGTTTAGCGTATCTTCATACAGAATTGGTATCTGTACCTTTTTATTTATAGCGATTCCCATTCAAGTGAGGTACAAGATTATATCGCACGTTGTAGGGGCGTAGCTTGCTTCTCCGTTTCGGAGTACGGCCGTTCGCCCCTACGGGTGTACCTCATTAGACCGAGAAACGCCATATGGTCACAATGAAAGTACTTTCTGTAAACAAACTAATAATTCTTTGACAGTATATGGTTTGGACAAAAACGTATTAACACCAGCCTCAGTTACTGCGCTGAGCTTACGATCGGACATCAATCCACTGCTGGCAATAATTTTGACTTCTGGGTTGATTTTTTTTAAGGTACGGATGGCAGTTAAACCATCTAGGGAGGGCAGCATAATGTCGATTAATACGGCACTAATTTTGTCGATATTTTTAGCGTATATTGCGATCGCCTCAATGCCATCACCAGCAATTAAAGTCTTGTAGTTGTGAGCTTCCAGTGATGATTTAGTAATCTCCTGAATGGCAACTTCATCATCCACAACCAAAATCAATTCTCCATTTCCTGTCTCTGGTATCGAATTTTCTATGGTGAATGTTTCCATTCCCCCTACGGCTGGTAAGTAAACTTTAAAACTAGTGCCACTTCCGGGTTCGCTGTAGACGTTCACAAAACCTCCGTGGCTTTTAATGATTCCCAGCGCTGTGGAAAGTCCTAACCCTGTGCCTTGTCCGACATCTTTTGTGGTGTAAAATGGCTCGAAAATTCTATCTAAGATTTCACTAGGAATGCCAACTCCATTATCTGAGACAGTAATCACTGTGTAAGGCCCGACCTTGGCTTCTAGGTTCATTCGGGCATAATTTTCGTCAATCAACAGATTTTCCGCAGAGATTCTCAAAATACCGCCATTGGGCATAGCATCACGGGCATTAACGCAGAGGTTCATCAGTACTTGATGGAGTTGGGTACTATCTCCAGAAACCATCCACAAATCCTGGGGTATGTCAATGCTAACTTCTATAGATTTGGGAAATGTTTCTTTGAGAATCTTGGCAAGTTCTACAATTAAATGCCTGACTTGCAAAGTGATGCGTTTCCCTTCCACACCCCGTGCAAAAGATAGCACCTGCTTGACTAAATCTGCTCCACGTTTGGCGTTGATTTCCAAAATTTCTAGTAAATGGCGAGTCCGTTCATCTGCATCGGGAAATTTCAGTGGTAATAGTTGCGCTCCTGCCAAAATCGGCGTCAGAATATTGTTGAGGTCGTGAGCAATGCCACTGGCTAAGGTGCCGATACTTTCTAAGCGTTGAGCGCGAAACAATTGGGCTTCTAAATGTTTTTTCTCAGTAATATCTGTGTCAACGGTGAGAATTGATTTGGGTTTCCCCTGTTCATCACACACCAAACTCCAGCGAGTGGCCACGAGGATTTCTTTGCCAGTTTTACTAAGTTTAGTTAACTCGCCCTGCCACTTACCTTTACTAATAACTTCTAAAAGAGCCGCTTCGATTTCCGGTGAAGGTTCGTCAAACAAAAGCTCACTGACACTTTTTCCCATAGCCTCCGTAGTTCGCCAACCAAAAAGTGTTTCTGCACCTTTGTTCCAGAAGAGAATTTGATTATTTAAATCTCGCACGGAAATGGCATCTGTAGTGACATCAAGTAATGCTGCTTGTTCTTTGATTGTTTCTTGGGCTAATTTGTGTTCGCGCAATGCGGCTTGCCGTTCGGTAATATCGATACTGGCGCAAGTCACCCCGACAACTTCTTGGGACTCATTCCGCAATGGCTCAATTGTCAAATCATAATATCGAGTTATTTCTTTAGTTGTAATTGATACTTCTTCCCGTGTCCCGATGCCACTGTTCAATACCCGAAGTTTGATAGTGGTGAGGCGTTGAGCATCTTCAAGTGGAATGATATCTGAGTCTTTTTTGCCTAATATTTGCTCAACAGTCAATTCATAGGAAGGATTGTAAATCCAAGTGTAGCGTAACTCCCGATCTTGGTTGTAGACAAAAATCGGAGAGTTTTTTAGGGCTACGCGAAATCGCTCCTCACTCTGTCGCAGTGCGTTATCTGCTCGTTGACGCTCAATTGCATAACGCATAGAACGCACCAGCAAATCGCCAGTTACTTGCCCTTTGACTAAATAATCCTGCGCTCCTTCCTGCATTGCCCTAGTTGCCAGGGTTTCATCGTCTATACCCGTCAGCACAATGATTGGAGTTGCTTTTGCCTGTTGGTAAGCAGTGACAAAAGTTTCTATTCCCTGACTATCTGGCAGGGAAAGGTCTAAAAGAATGACATCAAAAATTTCCTTTGCTAGGTGGTTGAGTGCTTCCTCAAGCTGCTCAGCTGGCATCAACTCAACTACAACTGTGTTAACTTCCTTTAAAAACTCCTGTAACAAAAGTACATCACCAGGGTTGTCTTCTACTAACAAGACTTTAATATGTTCACCTGCCATTGCCATTACTCCGGTGGCAGTTTTACGATCGCAAACCAAAAATTTTCTATTGATTTTACAATTTTAACGAATTGATCGAAGTCTACTGGCTTAGTTATGTAACAGTTTGCTGATAGATTATAAGCTTTGATAATGTCTTCTTCGGCTTGGGAAGTCGTCAAGACGACTACGGGAATTCGCTTGAGGTTTTCATCTGCTTTAATTTCTGCCAACACTTCTCGCCCATCTTTTTTAGGGAGATTCAAATCCAGCAGCACAATATCTGGATGGACTGCGTTGAAATATTTTTCCTGTTTTCGCAAGAATGCCATTGCTTCGACACCATCTTCCACCACGTTCAGGTGAATCGAGATTTTGCTATCTTCCAGAGCGATGCGTGTAAGTTGGGCGTCGCCAGGATTATCCTCTACTAACAAAACCTCAATAGGCATAATGACTTGCATGTTGACGATTGCTCAAGAGTTTCTATCTGGAAGTGTGAAGTAGAAAGTCGAGCCTTGACCCACTTTCGACTCAACCCAGATACGGCCGTCGTGGCGTTCTATAATTTTTTTACAAATTGCTAGACCAATACCAGTACCTGGATACTTATCTCTACCGTGCAAGCGTTGAAAAATTATAAAAATACGTTCAGCATACTGTGATTCTAAACCAATACCATTATCGCGCACCCAGAACATGTATTCGTTGGGGGATGAGGGGGATGGGGGGGATAAGGAAGTATTTTCTTGCTCATCTCCCCCTACTCCCTCATCTTCCCCTACTCCCTCATCTCCCTCATCTCCCCCACTCCCTACTCCCCACTCCCCATTCCCCACTCCAATATGAATTTCTGGCTGCCGATTTTGACAAAATTTGATGGCGTTAGCGATGAGGTTTTGAAATACTTGTGTCAATTGGGTAGCATCGGCCATGACTTCAGGTAAAGTATCATAAGTGACAAGTGCTTTACTCTCTGCGATCGCCAGTTTGAGATTTGCGATCGCCTGTTTTAAAACAATATTACAATCAACTCTCTTAAACGGCTGTCCACGGGTGCTGACGCGGGAGTAGTTCAACAAATCATTGATCAAGGTCTGCATCCGCCGTGCCCCATCTACAGCGTAGTTGATAAACTCGTCGGCATTAATATCGAGTTGATTTTTGTATCTCCGCTCAAGCAATTGTAAATAACTGGTTACCATCCGCAACGGCTCTTGCAAGTCATGGGAAGCTACGTACGCAAATTGTTCTAATTCGGCATTGGAACGGGCGAGTTCTTGACTTTGGCGGGTTTGTTGTTGTAGTAGTTGCCCTTGAGATAAAGCAATGCCAATTTGGTTACCTAGTTGTTGTAACAACTCTGTCTCAAAGTTATTCCACTTTCGAGGTGCGGCACATTGGTGAGCTAACAATAAGCCCCAAATGTCGTCTCTGACAAGAATTGGCACTACGAGGTTAGCCTTAACTGCAAACTGTTCCAAAAATTCTCGATGGCAAGGTTGAATATAAGCAGTTTGAATGTCTTCAATTGCACTGATTCTTCCCTGGCGATATCTTTCTAGGTATTCTTCTTTAAAGCAGGGGTCGATAATATTTTCTCCTAAAATTACTGGCCAACCAGGTAGTACAGCTTCTTGTACTACTGTTCCCGAACCGTCAGGGGAAAGTTGAAAAATTAAAACTCGGTCAGCTTGCAGTAGTTTTTGTACTTCTGTAACGGTGATTTGGAGAATTTCGTCTATTTGTAAAGATTCTCGAATTTTGAGCGTAATTTCGGAAAATAATTGCGATCGCAGATTCTGCCGCTGTAATTCTTCTTCTGTTCGCTTGCGATCTGTGATATCAGTATAAGAACCAACCATTCGCACTACATCACCTAATGCGTCCCAAAGTGCCTGTCCTCGATCCAGAATCCATTTATAGCTGCCGTCTTGGCATTGGACTCGATACTCACAGACATAAAACGGTGTTTTCTTGGCAAAGTGATCCTGAAAGGTCTGAACTACCAAATCTCGCTCATCAGGATGGATTCGTTTTGTCCATTCATCCCAACAATTGCAAACTTCGTGGTCTTCATACCCCAGTATTTCCTTCCACCGAGTTGAGAAGAACACTTCATTAGTCTTGAGGTTCCAGTCCCAAATACCATCATTATTACCCTGTAATGCTAATTGCCAACGTTGTTCACTTTCTTGAAGTGCTTCTGCTGTTCTTCGTCGTTCAGTAATGTCTTGAAAATAAACAGATAAGCCGTCTTTTCCTGGATAAGCGTGGACTTGAAACCAGCGGTTGAGGGGCACAAAAAACTCGTCAAATTCGACACTCACTTGTTCTAAGACTGCCTTACGGTACTGCTTTTCAAATGTTGTGCCGATAATTTTCTGAAAAACTGTCCAGATACTTTTACCCAAAAGCTGATTCTGGTTTTTTTGCAACAGTTGTTCTGCTTGACCATTAACGTAGGTAAATCGCCATTTTTTATCCAAGGCAAAAAAGGCATCAGTGATACTTTCAAGAAGATTGGTAATGCGAGTTCTGGCTGCTTCCGACTGGGCGCGTGCTGTTTGCTCCTGCACCACGAGTTTCTCGGTAATTTGAGATACTTCACTCACATGACGCCTGAGTTCTAGTTGGTCAATCACTAGGCGACTCAAAGCCACAAGCGCCTCTACTTGTTTTTGGCTCAATTCTTTGGGAACTTGGTCGATTACGCACAGAGTTCCCAGCATATCTCCTCTGGAAGTGATTAGAGGCACACCTGCATAAAATCGCACATAAGGATAGCCAATTACTACCGCATTCTTCGCCAACTTTTCATCAGCTAGCGTATCTGGAACCACGACGACGTTACGCCGTTCTTGGCAAAGGTAAGATAACCCAACACTCCGGGGCATTTCTGATACGTTTAAACCTACTTTTGCCTTAAACCATTGACGATTTTCATCAATAAAATTTACTAAGGATATGGGGGTGTTACAAATAAATGCCGCTAACTGAGCAAGATTGTCATAGGCTTCTTCAGGTTCGGTATCAAGAATTTGATACTGACGCAGGGCTTCTAGCCTCGCCTCTTCTGTAATCGTGTCTCCAGTTTTCATGAACTTTTCTTAATAAATCTCAATTATGATGTCGCGTAAGCAACGTAACTACCTCAAAAATAGATTAACCTTTTTTAACATTAGTTAACTATCTGTGTGCTTCTGATTATTCAGAGTAGTTTTGAAAAGAAGGCACAAGGCCTGTTTTAAATTTGAGAAAAGCCATGCCCAGCAGTCAAGTATCCTGTCTACATCGCTAACTTTAGCGATCGCCATAATTCTAGTGTAGACAAATTTGGCACGGATATTATTTACAAATAAACATTAATGTGCGTCAGCATATTAGCTTGTTGCATATAGTAATTTTCAGGTAATTAAACCACAGCATAGGGGCGCACAGCTGTGCGCCCCTACAGAATTTTGTCCTTTGCTAATGCCCAATGCCCAATGCCCAATGACTATTAAACCTTAAGTAAAACAGCCTCCCGCAGCTTGTTAATCAAATCACTCAAATTACCAGCGTTCAGACGGTAACTGAGGGGATGGGCTATTAACCGTCCTGTACTTTCATAGAGAGTAGCGATTTCAATCAAACCATTTTCGCGTAAAGTCCGCCCCGTGGAAACCAAATCCACGATCGCTTCTGACATGCCAGTAATTGGCCCTAGTTCTACTGAACCATACAACGGCACTATTTCCACCGGTAAATCGAGACTGTGGAAATATTCACGAGCGCAGTTGACATATTTAGAAGCAACTCTACCATGAGCTGGTAAATGTAGCGGCGATCGATAAGAACTCGATGCTTTTACCGCCACCGACATGCGACAATATCCAAACTGCAAATCCACCAAGTGGGCAACTTGCGGTTGTTTCTCCCGCAGCACATCGTAACCAACAATACCCAATTGAGCTTGACCATATTCTACATAAACAGGTACATCCTGCGCCCGCACCAATAGCGCTTTTGCAACTCCCTTAGCGTCAGTAATTTGAAGTTGGCGATTTCCTGAATCTAAAAAAGCACTAAAATCTAAGCCGACGGCTTGTAGCAACCGGATGCTATGTTTAAGAAGTTCCCCTTTTGGTAATGCAACAGTCAGCATTCTTTTTTTTAGTATCCTGCGTCTTTGCGTTCAATAATATTGAGAATATCTCTATATGCTTACCACAAGCAGCATGAGAATTTTATTAGTTGATGATGAAGTTGAACTAACTCAACCCTTGAGTCGCTTGTTAACTCGTGAGGGTTATGCTGTAGACGCCGCTTATGATGGAACAAGCGGGAGCGAACTTGCACGAGGCAGTTACGACCTATTAATTTTAGATTGGATGCTGCCAGGAAAAACAGGGTTAGAAATTTGTCAAGAATTGCGACGCCAAGGCAAAACTACTCCTGTATTATTTCTCACGGCTAAAGATACTTTAGATGACCGCGTAGAAGGTTTAGATGCTGGTGCAGACGATTATTTGGTAAAACCTTTTGAACTGCGGGAACTACTAGCCAGAGTCAGGGCTTTGTTGCGTCGTTCCGGTTCCCAAACTTATGAAACCACCACCGGACGCTTGACTGTGGCTGATTTAGAACTTGATTGTGAAAATCAAGTAGCTTATCGCCAAGGAAGAATTATTGAACTTTCGCAAAAAGAAAGTCAGTTATTGCAATATTTTATGGAACATACTGGACAACTGCTGACTCATGCCCAGATTATGCAAACTTTGTGGACAGAAGAAGAACAACCAAGCAGCAACGTTATAGCGGCATTAATTCGCCTGCTGCGCCGTAAGATTGAAGTCGGGAAAGAAACTACGCTGATTCACACAGTTTATGGCAAAGGCTATCGTTTTGGTGCTTCTGTTGTAGAGTCTGTTTAGCGAAGAAATTAATCAACTTTTGCTTTGTTGTACTAGGAGAGAGAAAACACAAAAAAATCCCCACACTTAAGGCAGGGACTACAGGCTGACTCTAAGCAGCTATTAATACAAGTTCATCTAAGATACTTTCGGTTGCTGCCATAGAATGAGTTTCAATTCAGAACAATAGCAAGTCTCATCAGTGATTTGGTCTTCATGGTCAGCTAGCCAATCATAAATTTGTGCAGCTTTTGCTAATGCCACTTTTTCTGAACGATAAAGTCTAGGAGTAGGGCAGTAGGCTTGGCCATTAATGTGTATGGCTGCAATCTGATAATAGTCGCTGTATTCACCTTCTGGTATAACTTCTAAAAACCCGTGACTGTAAGGCTCGATTATTCCTATGTTCATCTGCAACCATCACATTTGAAATTCAGACCACAACAAAGCTGATGCCAGCCAATTCTTGCAAGGATAAGCTGGAATCAGTAAGGAATGCAGTAGCAACCCCTGTTAATGATTTTGTGTTCCTGACCAATGAAAGTCTGAATTATTAGTCACCGAATTTTAGATTTTAGATTTTGGATTTTAGATTGTTCGTTGAAAACTTAAAAATGCCTACGGCGGGAAACTACGCATTTTTTGAGAGCGTGTTTATTAGACCTCTTCCAAAAGTCCTTCTTTGCGTTCTCTTCTGGAGCGCGGCAGTCGCTCATGGGGGAAACCCCCATCGCCCTTGGCGTCTCCCCTTGGGAGAAGACCGCGCTGCCTTGCCTCTGCGCCTCTGCGTGATACAAATTCATATTTATGCAAGAGGTCTATTCAATAGGACTTGGATAAATACCGTATCGTATAAGTTATTAGACATTCTTCAGATTCACTCCGGTTTGTTTCAATAATGTTTCTACATCATTAGGAGCTGCAAAGGCACTTAAATTATTCTTGTGAAGAGGATGTTCTTTAGGCTTCGCATCGCACGAGTAGCAACATTATGCTGATGCCAAGCTTGATAGAAATCGGGGTAAGGCATATTCTGGGCGCATTTCCAGACTAAATTGTAGCACTCATCATTCAATTGCCAATTACCACTTAAAGCTTTGATTAACTCAAAGCGATGCTGATTATTTTGTAGAATTTCCTCTAAGCTTTTTGCTACCTTTCTACGAGTTTTTTCATCGAGATGATTTGATTGCAGCAGTTGCACTAAAGCTGCGATGAGCTTGTTGAGATTAAGATAAGCTGAAGTCTAGCGATCGCTGTCCGAGTAGTAATATTGAAACCATAAAGCCTTTCTGCAAGGAAATTGATTTATCCAGGGTGGTTGTCATAGCCGTACAAATGCCATATTTAGGTAAAAGATACTAGGGACTGGGTAAAAGCAAAAATTGCTTTCATTGTCGTCAATATGAGTTTTGCCTTCACGAAATTAGTATGACGGACATCATTTATAAGTTTTACCTCAGCATTTGTTACGGGTCGTGATGCGTAAAGCCCCCGTCATTCATGCGGGGGATATAAGCGAATGGTTGAATTTATTCAACCGCCAAGATTGTATAAAGTTTTTCAACTCCTCTGATATTTTATACCAACAATGATAGTATAAGACGGGAGGTAAAACGATGCTTGTATTTGAGTTCAAAGCTTATGGGAAGTCAGCACAAATAGTCGCAATAAATGATGCAATTCGTACTGCCAAGTTCATTCGTAATAGCTGTATACGTAGGTGGATGGACGTTAAAGGTACAGGTAAAAATGATTTGCAGAAATACTGTGCTGTACTTGCAGCTAACTTTCCCTTTGCTAATGAACTAAATTCAATGGCTAGGCAAGCCGCAGCCGAACGAGCATGGTCTTCTATCTCTCGCTTTTATGACAATTGTAAGAAAAAAATATCGGGCAAAAAAGGATTCCCACAATTCCAAAAAGATTGTCGCTCTGTTGAGTATAAGTCGTCAGGATGGAAGCTTGCAGATAATCGTAAATCCATAATCTTCACCGACAAAAAGGGGATTGGACGATTAAAGCTCAAAGGGACTCGTGATTTGCACTTTTATCAAATCAACCAAATAAAACGGGTGAGATTGGTAAAACGCGCTATGGGCGTGTATGTTCAATTTTGCATTGATGTAAACCGTTCTGAAAATATAGAACCAACTGGTAATACAGTTGGTCTAGATGTCGGTTTAAAAGAATACTACACCGACTCTGATGGTGTAATGATTGAGAACCCTAAGTTTCTTCTAAGGAGTGAAAAAGTTCTCAAGCGTCTTGGGCGTCGAGTTTCAAGAAGGCTGAAAGGTTCAAAAAATAGAGACAAAGCTAAGACTTTTTTAGGAAAGCGCCACCTCAGAATAAGTAGGCAACGTAAAGACCATGCTGTGAAATTAGCACGGTGCGTAGTTCAGTCTAACGACTTGATAGCCTACGAAGATTTGAGGATTAAAAATATGGTGAAAAATCACTGCCTAGCTAAGTCTATCAATGATGCATCTTGGTATCAATTCCGTATTTGGGTTGAATACTTTGGAAGAGTATTTAAACGAGTCACGGTTGCGGTTAACCCGCAATATAGTAGTCAAGAATGCTCTAGCTGTGGTGAAATTGTTAAGAAAACCCTATCAACAAGAACACACGTTTGTAGTTGTGGATGTGTCATGGATAGGGATGAAAACGCAGCTAGAAATATCCTTAGTCGAGGATTGGGTACGGTAGGGCATACCGGAACCTTTGCACTTGATGCAAGCAACGCTTGGGGAGACGAGTCCTCTACTCTTGTTGGAGTAATCCTGCATGAGCAAGTCATGTCTTAGATTCAAGAATCCCCGTCTCTTTAGAGCGGGGAGTGTCAATAATGCTTCTATATTGACAAGCTATGCGTCAGCCGTTGTTACAAATCCATAAGCATTTACTACCAATGAGCAAGCTGTTATTACTAAAGCTCAAGCATTTGTAGCAAATGCTTATCCATTTGCTACAAAGGCTCATCCATTTGTTACAAATGAATACTCATTTATAATAAATGCTTAAGTTTTTTCCTAAAAATTTAAGCAATCATTATAAATGAGACAGCCGTTGTTACAAATGAGTAGCCATTTATAATAAATGCTTAAGTTTTTTCTTGAAAATTTAAGCAATCATTATGAATGAGACAGCCGTTGTTACAAATGAGTAGCCATTTATAATAAATGCTCAAGCTGTTGTTACTAACGGACAAACATTTGTAATTTCCGCGTCTGTCTTCGTAACGAATGGGCATGGGCAAGCTAAGATTTACCTAAAAACTGATTAATTTGAAGTTGTAGTTTTTCTCGTAATTGTTGCGCTTGGCGATAAGCTGCTGTACGTCCTTTGTTTGAGTTGTTGTCCAATCCTGCTGTTTCTAAAGGCGCAATAAAATAACGCAGACGAGTTTTCATTGCCCAAATTCCCATTGAGGGAAACAGAAGTAAGGCAAACATCAAAGGCGAGATAGGCAAGAATGGTAATTTGACTAGTCGTTGCAATTTGGTCAAATTCACAGTCCAAGGATGGAGAAATTCACTACCGATGCAAACTACTGGGACAATGGGAATATGATAGCGATCGCTCAGTTGCACAAAGCTGACATCAAACTTTTGTAGTTGATAGCGTTTTCTCCAACCTTTAGCAGGGCCGCGTATGCCTTCAGGTGCATATAAGAGAATTTTACCTTGGGCAATGGCAGCCTCAAAATCATTTAATTCTGCTCGCACGCCACCTAAAACCTGTGACCATTTAGGTGGTAACCACCAAATCATCCAAGGATGCTCAAATAATGCTGGACTTGCTACGGGTTGCACTTTCCATCCTTTGACTTCACTTAATAAATAGCCTAAGGTCAAAAAGTCCCAAGGAAAACACATTCCTGCATGATTCATGGCCACAATTAATGAACCTGTTGGCGGCAAGTTTTCGATGTGTTGTAATTCTCCCCGAAAATAATATTTGACGATGGGGGCGAGAACTTCTTGGCGAAAAGCTTGTTGATAATTGGGATCGAATTCACCAACTTCTTGACGTGGTGAACGACAACCCAAACGCAACCACCGACTCAACATTGCTAGATAAAATCCACCAGGAATTAAAAATAATCCATATTCTAGCCAATTCCAGCCATCTGGATCTTGATGATAGTGTTGCCAATGGCGGTTGAATAATATCAGCCAGCCTGGGGGATACCAAAGACAAAACCAATCAAACCAGCTAAATCTATAGCCTTGGGCTGGTGCTTTTTCCAGTTGAGTGTTGAGAAGATTTTCTGAGTGTTGATTAATCAAAATAGTGGTACGCAGTAGGCAACAATTGACTCAGCTACATATTTTAGCTTTACAGATTTGCCATTGACATCTTACTGTAGAAGTAAAATTAACTACGCTTTTTCAGTATACAAGAACGCTGACTCTTTAAGAAGTCGGGATCTGAGCCTTGGGATTTGATTTATAAATAAAATATTAAATATGAGATCGAATTACGATGTTTTCAAATGTCACACGCTGTTTTTTAGCGCTGCATAATATTTAAAAAAATTATGCGACCGATAATAATACTATTGGAAATTCCCGACCTGATAAAATTTTATTTTTATTTTATAAATACATTTCAAATCTGTTTCATCTCAAGAAGTTTTTAGTTGGGTGAATTACAGCAGATATTAGGGTCAGAGCATTGCTGTGCCAATACCTTGTACAGTCAACCGCAAACACCGATCGCTGATATTCTGGATTGACCAAAAGATGCAATCTATCTGGGGATGCATGATATCTAATGATTATTGAAATTCATCCTCAAGCTGGAGACAAATGGCGCGACACCCGTCTTATTCTGCTGATTATGGAAATAGGTAAGTCGCTAAAAATTGCAGATTTAATCCGCGAACTTCGGCAGCAACTCGATCTGTCTCAGGAAAAGTTTGCAGCCAAGTTGGGAGTTTCCCTGCGAACAGTCAATCGCTGGGAAAACGAATCTGCGGTGCCTTCACGGATGGCACTAAAGCTAATTGAAGAAATGTTACAGAAGATGGGCGAACCAGGCAAAACACTACTAAGCGAGTATCTCTCAAAAGCACGGCAAGGGGAGGACTCTTGAGATGAGGGTGAAATTACTGGAAAAATTCTTGATGATGCGCTCTCGCTTACTAGCTTATGGCGTGATGGTTTTGGTAGTGGTGGCGGCCTCACTAATGGCGCGACTGCTATTGCCAATATTCGATCCGAGCGTATTTACCTTTTTTTATGCTGCCGTGGCGGTTAGCGCGTGGTATGGTGGCATGGAAGTAGGAATGCTGGCGATCGCTTTATCTGCCATATTTGCCTTCTACTTTCTCATTGAGCCAGTCTACTCCTTCGAGATCGTTAGCCTGAGCGTCTTGGTACGATTAACCACCTTCTCACTAGTCTCTTTATTAATTACTGCACTTTTCTCCGAGTTGCAAACTGCCAAACGCAAAGCAGAGTCAAGCTTGAAATTGTTGCAAAATAGCGAAGTGCGGTTTAGCCGACTCGCAGAATCTAACATCATCGGAGTCATCGTCAGCAATCTCAACGGCTCTATCATGGAAGCCAATGATGCCTTTCTGAAGATGGTGGGCTACACACGAGAAGATTTGTCCGCCAAGGAAATGGACTGGCGCAAAATCACCGCACCTGAGTATCTGAATTTAAGTGAGCGTTTTGTAGAGGAACTGAGAACTACCGGAGTTTGTAAACCTTTTGAGAAAGAATACATCTGTAAAGACGGTTCGCGCGTTCCTGTTCTGCTTGGTTCTGTCCTCGTAGAAGATGCCCAAGATACAGTTATTGGTTTTGTTGTTGATTTGAGCGAACGCAAACAAGCACAAGCAGCATTACAGCAAGCCAATGAACGGGTGACGCGTACCCTAGAAAGCATGAGTGATGCATTTGTAAGTATAGACCGAGACTGGCGGATCATCTACCAAAATGTCGAAGCAGAGCGAATTAACGGCAAATCCCGCACAGAAGTCATTGGTAAGTCGCACTGGGAAGAGTGGCCGGCATCAGTAGGCACAAATCTAGAGTTACAATATCGACAAGCGATCGCAGAACAAACTCCCGTCCACTTCGAGCATCATTATTACTTGCCATCGGAATATGACCTGTGGATGGAAATTCACGCCTACCCTTGTGAAAATGGTCTTGATATTTTCTTTCGTGACATCAGCCAGCGCAAACAAGTAGAACAAACCCTGCGCGAGAAGGAGGAACGCCTGAGATTAGCCAACGAGCGTTTCGAGTTAGCCGCCGCTGCTGTCAATTGTCTGATATATGACTGGGATATACAACAGGATACTGTTGACATCACTGAAGGATTAACCCGAATTTTAGGCTATTCCCTCGAAACTGCTCAAACAACTGGTAATTGGTGGCGTCAGCTTGTCCATCCAGAGGATTTGGAACGCGTAGAGGACGACGCGGGGGTTGCCTGGGGAAATGGCGATGGCGGGCGACGCCTACGCTATACTGCTGAATATCGCATTCGCAATCAGCAAAATCAGTACGTCCATGTGTTAGACCAAGGAATCGTCGTTAAGCGGGATGCTGATGGAAAACCGTTGCGTGTAGTTGGCAGCATTACAGATATCAGCGAACGTAAGTTGATAGAAGAAGCGCTGCAAGAACAGGAGAGAAAATACCGCTATATTTTTGAAGCCGCAGGGGTGTCAATTTTTGAAGAAGATTTTTCCCTTGTTAAAGCAGCTCTTGATGATTTAAAAGCCCAAGGGATTGAGGATTTTCGCACCTTTTTTGCCGAACACCCTGAGTTTATTCAACAGGCGGTTGACATGGTGAGAATTGTCAACGTGAATAACGCAGCTGTGCGAACGTTTGGCGCTGAAAATAAAAATCAGCTCCTGGTTTCACTTCGGCAAATATTTGTAACGGAAACTTTAGAGGTATTTGTTGAAGAACTCCTGGCAATTAGTGATGGGAAAACTTACTTGGAATCAGAAACAATTCTCCAAACTCTCCAGGGAGAACGCCTGAACATTTTGTTTACAATTACTTTCCCACCAGCAAATGCTAAATTTGACAGCGTATTGGTGAGCATCATGAATATCACCGCCCGCAAACAGGCGGAAGCCGCAGTTCAAGCTAGTGAGGAGCGGTTGAGGAGTTTTGTAGAAGCAAATGTAGTTGGTATTGTGTTTGGTGATGTGGAAGGTAACATCAGCGAAGCCAATGGCGAGTTTCTGCGAATTGTCGGCTATAAGCAAGAGGATCTGCAAACAGGAAAACTAAGTTGGACAGATATCACACCACCAGAGTATGTTTATTTAGATGAACTGGCGATCGCTGAGGCTAAGTCTAAAGGAGCCTGTACTCCTTATGAAAAGGAATATATTCGCAAAGATGATTCTCGTGTACCAGTTGTAATTGGCTACTCCCTATTAGGAGAATCTCGACACAAATCAGTGGCATTTATTCTTGATATTAGCGAACAGCAAGCTGCGCTGCGCGAACGCCAGCAAATAGAACAAGCCCTGCACCAGAGTGAAGAACGCTTCCAGGCTTTTATGGACAACAGTCCGGCGGCAGCATGGATTACAGATGTAAACGGGCGTGTACTTTACCTCAGCCCAACTTATCTTGGCATATTCGATTTAGCAACCAACAACCCCATCGGCAAAAATATCTTCGAGCTATACCCGGCTGAAATTGCTCAGCCCTTGCTCGATAACATTAAAATGGTGGCAAATACAAATCAGGTGGTGGAAGCCATTGAATCTGCTCCACGCAGAGATGGCACCCTTGGCGAATTTTTGGCATACAGCTTTCCCATTGCAGATACATCTGGACAACGCTTGGTAGGAGGAGTTGCAGTTGACATTACCGAACGCGAACGCGCCTTGCGGGAACGTCAGCAAGCCGAAAAAGCTTTGCAAGAACGCAGTGAACGACTAAAGTTGCTTTCTGAAACAGCCAGCGATTTGCTCTCAACCGAACGCCCCTTGGATTTGATGAACACCTTGTTCAGTAAACTCTCGGCACAGATGGATTTGGATTTTTACTTCCAATATCTCATTGAGACACACGAAAGTAAACAGAAACTTCGCTTGGTAGCTTGGAACGGCATCGCTGAAGAAGTATTTCAAAGAATTGAATACTTAGAATTTAATCAAGGAATGTGCGGAGTAGTAGCCCAAGAACGGCATCAAATTGTCGTCAACGATATGTCGTACTCAACCCATCCCAATGCACATATCCTCCGTGATTTGGGAATCACAGCCTATGCCGGTCAACCGTTAATTGCTCAGGGAAAGCTATTAGGTGTACTTGCTTTTGGCAGTCGCACCCGTACTCAGTTTACCCCAGAGGAAACTGCTTTACTCCAAGCAACCTCCGACCAGGTGGCGGTTGCTCTGGAACGTTTTGAATTAATGGCTTCGTTACAGCGACGAAAAGAGCAATTAATTCAAGCCAACCGCATCAAAGATGAATTTTTAGCAGTCCTTTCCCACGAACTTCGCACGCCGCTAAACCCCATCCTGGGATGGTCAAAGATGCTGCAAAGTAAAAAGTATGATGAAGCAACCACCACTCGTGCTTTAGAAACCATCGAGCGTAATGCCAAGTTGCAAACTCAACTAATTGAAGATTTGCTGGATGTCTCTCGCATCTTGCAAGGCAAACTCAACCTGAATATTACTCCTGTGAATTTGGTAAGTGCGATGGCCGCAGCCATAGAAACCGTGCGTTTAGCCGCCCAAGCCAAATCTATCAATTTGCAATTTAGGATTTTGGATTTGGGAACAGAAAATACTAACAGAAATTTAGCAACCACCGAGTTTAATAAACAACCCGATCGCCCAAGATCCCAAATTCAAGTCGGCCTGTCAGCCCAACAAAGGTACGACTCAAAATTCCTAGTAGCGGGTGATTTAGTCCGCTTACAACAAGTCATCTGGAATCTGCTTTCCAATGCTATTAAGTTTACACCCCAAGGTGGAAAAGTAGAAATCAGTTTAGGGTTTGTTGATTCTCAGGCTCAACTGCAAGTCCGCGATACAGGTAAGGGAATTAGCCCCGACTTTTTACCCTATGTCTTTGACTACTTCCGACAAGCTGACGGCGCAACTACGAGAAAATTCGGGGGGTTGGGGTTAGGATTAGCCATTGTACGCCATATCGTCGAATTACATGGCGGTACAGTTAAGGCAGAAAGTTTAGGCGAAGAACAGGGAGCAACCTTTACAGTTATGTTGCCCTTGATAAAAATTAATTCTCAGAATCACGAGATTGATAGACAATCAGATAATTCGCCTGATTTAAGTGGGCTGAAAGTTTTGCTGGTGGATGATGAGCGTGATACGCGAGAGTTAATTGCTTTCATTTTGGAGCAGTCTGGGGCAATAGTCACCCAGGTAGCATCGGCTGTAGAAGCACTACAAGTTTTGCCTAACTTGCAGCCAAATCTGCTCTTAAGTGACATTGGAATGCCGGAGGTAGACGGATATACGTTGATGCGTCAAATCAGAGACATGCCATCAGAATTGGGAGGAAAAATTCCGGCGATCGCTTTAACTGCTTATGCCGCTGAAATTGACTATCAACAGGCAATTGCCGCCGGATTTCAGCAGCATATCACCAAACCAGTGGAGCCAGGGAAGTTAGTTCGAGCGATCGCTAACCTGATTTTCTGATGCCAAATTTTAGCTTCGATCTTTTTAACAAGAAAGAATTCAGGAGTCAGGAGTCAGAATTCAGAATGAATTCTGTATGAATGGCGGATAGCGAGTAATCGAGCGTCGCGTCTGAATAGGTGGGTTTAAGTCCCCCACCAATTTTTTAATTTGGTGGTCTACAAGAAAGTGGCGGGTCTAAATCCCCCACTAAAAAGATTTCTGAATTCTGAATTCTGAATTCTGAATTCTGAATTCTGGTTTAATTCAGAGAATCAATTAACTTTAAAACTCGTTCTTTAACTTCATCTCGAACCCGGCGAAAAACTTCAATTGCTTGTCCTTCTGGATCGTCAAGTTGCCAATCTTCAAAGACATCTCTTAACACCCATTCTTCCGGTAAATTAACACCACAACCACATAATGAAATCACAGCATCATAATCTTCAGCTTTGAAATCACTTAAAGCCTTCGAGGTTTGATTGCTAATATCAATGCCAATTTCTGACATAATATCAACAGATTTGGGGTCTACATGACTTGCTTCCAACCCCGAACTACTAACAGAAATTTTGCCTTTTCCTAAAGTCCTAGCAAAACCCTCTGCCATTTGCGATCGCCGAGAATTTTTCTTACAAACAAACATCACCTTTTTCATCACTTATTACCCACAACAAGACTTACTCACACCTTGTCCCACCGCCACATTTTTTTCTGGCGCTGTATCTCCCACCTTCACCACAAACACTTCCCAACGATTTCCATCTGGATCTGTTACCCAAACTTTATCTTGCAAAGCATAGCAACAATCAGTATTATCCTCAGTAAACAAAGCTAATCCTGATTCTGTAAATCGCTGCACAGCTGCTTCTACTTCTTGTCTACTTTCAACTTGTACGCCCAAATGAGATAATGCACCACCAGACTGCACATTATTAGTTAAATTCAATGTTAAATTTAACGCCGGATTAGCAATATCAAATTTAGCGTAGTCAAATTTATATTTAATAGGTTCCAGCCCAAACATTGCCTGATAAAATGCCACAGACTTTTCTATATTGGTCACATTCAAAGCTACATGAGTTTTCAAAACAGCCATAAATTTTGCTCCTTTATTCTTTGAAATCATGAAATCCATGAGAAAGCTGTCGATATACTATCACTGCTAATTGCGCTCCTAAAATCGGTGCAACCCAATAAACCCAATGATGCTGCCAAATTCCTGCCACCAAAGCCGGGCCAAAAGAACGCGCCGGATTCATACTTGCACCGGTAATCGGCCCCATAAATGCTGCTTCCATCCCCACCGTTAACCCGATCGCCATTCCCGCAAAACCAATGTGTGCGCGGCGATCTAGTCCGGAACCCAAAATTACCAACATCAAAATAAAAGTGAGAACAAATTCCAACACCAACGCTTGCAACCAGTTGCCATTCAGTGGTGTTGTCGCCCCCAAATTGGCAACTCGCCCCAAACTAATTAGCAGTAAAGTTGAAGCCGCGATCGCCCCCACCAACTGCCCTAAAATATACGGTAAAACTCGCCTTTTAGAGAAAAAACCACTCGTCCAAAATGCCAACGTTACCGCTGGATTGAAGTGTGCATCGCTAATATGCCCTAAAGAGTAAATCAACGCTGCAACAACAGCACCAAAGACAAAACTAATACCAATATGCGTGACTGCACCTTGGCTGAGGTAGTTCACCATCACTGCACCAGTACCCGCAAACACTAAAATAAAGGTGCCAATTCCTTCTGCTAAAACCTCTCGCCAGCAAGATACCAGCGATTTGCCTAGCCAAATCTCTAAACCTGACTCAATGCCTTTTGCAGGCATATCAACGCCTTACATTTCAAAAAAAGTTGATGCAATAGATGTTATTTCAAAAAAAGTTGATATGTCAAGTGGTATTATCGAAAACCTCGTAAGACCAGGATTTCTACAAAGCCCGTCATGGTTAGTAGTAAGCACTTTAGTGCTTATTAGGACTTACGCAAAAGTACACGCTGTAGGGGCAATTCATGAATTGCCTCTACGTGAAAATAAGGGCTTCGGCTATTGTTTGCGTAAGTCCTGCTTATTGCTAAAACGTTATGAGCATTAAAATTAATGGGACAGACTACTAGGTAAGGATCACAAGCGGGTTTGATTGCGCCCGTTTTTCTTTGCTTCTCGAACTTTGTCGCTGACACGCTGCAAAAAAGACACAGGACTATCTTCTGGCATGAATTCCACAACTCCGATGCTAGCAGTGATTTGAAACTGCTGACCGTTGTAAGCTGTGAGGATTTCCTTGCTCAGAGCGAGGCGAATTCGTTCAGCTATCTGACATCCCGTGTTTAGGTTAGTGTCGGACATGACAATACAGAATTCCTCTCCACCATAGCGTGTAACCCAATCCACTGCTCTGATGTTACTTTGAAATACTTGTGCAGCAGTTCTGAGAGCTTGATCCCCAGTCGGAAAACCGTAGGTTCGATTCACTTCACCGAAATGATCCAAATCCAGGAGTACCAGTGTTAATGGTTGCTGATATTTGTGAAACTTTTCTATTTCGCGCAGTAGTAATCTGTCGAGAAAGCGGCGATTGAAAATCTCAGTCAAACCATCGTGTTCGGCTTCTGCTCTGTATTTCTTGGCTAGACGAGTGGCCTTAAGTACCATCTCAGTAATCATCCGTTCAGCAGTAACGCGAATTCGATGCTCAAAATCAGTGATTAGCTTGTCTTGTCCAGAAGCGTCTGCAATAGCATCAAATTCCTCTGCGGTGACAACTTGGTTGCGTCCTTTCTGCTTGGCAGCATAGATACATTGATTGATTTCCTGCCATAGTTGCTCAACAGATGAATGTCCCGTCATTGGAACCACTCCCAAGGAAGCTGTGAGATGAACACAAGACATTTCATCAAGTTTGAATTCATGAGTCTCGATCTGATTTCTGATAAATTCTGCAAAGGCTTTCCCCTGCTCAGCACTGCCATGCATACAAATAGCAAATTTATCACCGCCTGTCCGAGCGACGATGCCAGATCCTAATGAATACTTTTGCAGAATCTGCCCAACCTCCTGCAATATCCGATCTCCGGCAATATGACCATGACTATCATTGATAAACTTGAAACCGTCAATATCCAGGTAAATCAAACATACAGGCTCACTATCCTCCTTCGATGTCAAAAGCTCGATCGCATAATCATTAAATTTGCGAAAATTAGCAATCCCCGTTAATTTATCAAGATTAAATGAATGCTTTTGCTTGGTATGCCACAAAGTCCGCTGCAAACGCAAACCTATTTGCCAATCAATTGCATCACGTTTACAGGTTTCATCTCCTGCTTCCAACCAACAAAGGGCAGTAGATTCTTGCTCAATGGTGTCTATCAAAACTACTGTTGGTAAACCAATAGTTGTATATATATACTTGACTTCCTCTAGCTTCTCAAAAGTCCTGATATCGAGTACAAGAACATCAAAACCTTTCTCAAATAACACTGGAGTATCAACTCGAATCCACTCAAAGTTGAGGGAAAAATTTTTTGGTTGGGGCAAATCAGTTGGACTGCACCAAGCAACTCGTATCGCTTTTACTTGTTCATTCATTAATTCCAACTTTAGCACCTGAAAACTGTAGGATAACTTTCTTAAATACTTAATTATGGTTTTTTATAGAACAGAATTCAAAACTCAGGAGCAAAGCCAAAGGCACTTTGCCGACCGTCAATAATTCTTAATATCCATCTCACCACAGTATATGATTGATAACTGATAATCCAAATATCGATCGCCAGCAAGAGTGTTGAGTTATGTGTATTGAATTTGGGCGGGAAATCTGCGGTCATCTCGACATAGCAGAGTCACGGGAATGGTTAGTTACTAACGGTATTGGTGGTTATGCCTCTGGAACAGTGGCAGGTTTATTGACCCGCCGCTATCACGGTTTATTAGTAGCAGCATTGCAACCACCTCTAGGTCGCACCTTACTGTTGACAAAACTAGATGAAATGGCCTTGTATGGCGATCGCTCTTATTCTCTAAACAGCAATCGTTGGGCAGATGGTACCGTCAGTCCCCACGGCTATGAACATATTGAACGTTTTTCTCTGGAAGGTACAGTTCCTTTATGGCGTTTTGCCGTTGCTGATGCGTTGTTAGAAAAACGCATCTGGATGCAACAGGGAGCAAATACAACTTATGTCCAATATATTCTGCGTCGTGCCACCCAACCGTTGAAGTTGACCCTTAAGGCGATCGTCAACTACCGTGATTATCACAGCGACACCCATAATAATAATGATTGGCAGATGTCTATTAAGCAGGTGGAACAGGGAATTTCTGTAACTGCCGATCCTGACGCTGTACCAATATATCTGTTAACTGACCGCGCCACCGCTTCCCCCGTCCACAATTGGTACCATAACTTTGACCTAGCAGTTGAACGCTATCGGGGATTGAGCGATAAAGAAGACCACCTCCACGCCGCTACCTTTGAAGTTACACTCAATTTAGGAGAATCCGTCACCTTTGTTGCCAGCACTCATAAGCAACCAGAATTGAATGGCGAAGCAGCACTCAAATACCGTCACAGTCTTGAGCAGAAATTAATCGGACTCTGGAAATCTAACCGACCTCTGAATGCTGCCGATTCTCCAGCTTGGGTGAATCATTTAGTTTTGGCTGCTGACCAGTTTATCGTCGACCGCTCCGTCCCAGAAGACCCCTATGGCAAAACTATCATCGCTGGTTATCCCTGGTTTAGTGACTGGGGACGCGATACAATGATTAGCCTACCTGGTTTAACCCTCGCCACCGGTCGCCCAGAGGTCGCACGTTCGATTCTTCGCACCTTTGCTAGGCATGTAGACCAGGGAATGTTGCCCAATCGTTTCCCTGATGCGGGTGAGACACCAGAATACAACACCGTCGATGCAACTCTCTGGTATTTTGAAGCCATTCGAGCTTATTACAAAGCCACAGAGGATAATGATTTGCTGATGGAACTGTTCCCTGTGCTGGCAGACATCATCAACTGGCACTGTCGCGGCACACGCTACAACATCCGCCTCGATGCCACCGATGGTTTACTGTATGCAGGAGAAAAAGGCGTGCAACTGACTTGGATGGATGCGAAAGTGGGAGATTGGGTAGTAACGCCTCGCATTGGTAAACCCATTGAAGTCAACGCTCTGTGGTATAATGCTTTGCGGACAATGGCTAAATTTGCCCGTCTGATTGGCAAGCCCCACCAAGAATATCAGGCGATCGCAGACCGCGCCCAAATCAGATTTTCTCGCTTTTGGAATCAAGAAACTGGCTATTGCTACGATGTGCTGGATACTCCCGATGGAGATGACGCATCTGCGCGTCCTAATCAGATTTTTGCCGTTTCCTTACCCGAAAGCCCGCTGACACCAGCCCAACAAAAAGCGGTGGTAGACGTTTGCGGGCAGATGCTACTAACTTCATATGGATTGCGATCGCTTGCCCCCAATCATCCCCAATATCAGGGTAAATACGGGGGCAACCAGTATCAACGCGATGGCGCTTACCACCAGGGAACAGTCTGGGGTTGGTTGTTGGGGTCGTTTGTTCTAGCACACCTGCGCGTCTACAAAAATCCCAAGCAGGCGCGTCAATTTCTGCAACCAATGGCTAATCATCTCACAGCCCACGGCATCGGCAGTCTCAGCGAAATTTTTGATGGCGATGCCCCCATGAATCCACGGGGATGTATTGCCCAAGCGTGGACAGTTGCAGAGGTCTTGCGTGCTTGGTTAGCAACTGAGATTTGATAGTGAATAAAGTATAAAAACTTGCTTTTTCTTTGATTTGAAAAAGGAAGAATAAAGGCGTCAGTCGCCAAAATTCACTTGATTATATTGATTCTGAATTCTGAATTCTGACTTCTGACTTCTGACTTTTCTTTTAAACAACCCATTCTGCTTGAAAAATTTGGTTAGCAGTTAAAGACAATTCTGGAAAAGTTGGCGATACTATCCGGTCATTACCCCTGAACTGACTAACTTGGTATTCCCCATCTATCAGTTCGTGAACAGAGATAGTTGGTTGTTTGGGACTACCAATAAATCTTCTACCACCTAAACCTAAGTAATCAGCAATCCAATATTCAGGAATACCGATTTCTTCATAATCTCCAGCTTTAATCAAATAATCAACACGCCAATTAGTGCTGACAACTTCAATTACCAAGGAAATTGATGCAGCCTGAGTAACTGTTGATTCTTTTTCCCACAATGGTTCGTTTACCAAGTTGGGACGATTTAACACCAAAACATCAGGTGAGTAAGCCGATTCGCTTGCAGGTGGTTTAACTAAAGCAGTTTTGGGTATTCCGTAGGGTAAATTTAAGCGAAGATATTCAGCCGTAATTCTTTCATTTAAAAAACAAATTATATCTTCATGTTTTCCTACAGGTTGATTCATTTCAACGATTACCCCATGATGTAGTTCATAACGGTTGCTTTCTGGTTTCCACCGTATAAACTCTTCAAAAGTTATTGAATTGGTTTTAAGTATTGCTTCAATCATAGTTGACTATCAGCGACTCATTGCAAAAATCTGTTCAGCCGTTAAGGAAATGTTGGGAAATAATCTAGAATCAATTCGATCTTGCCCTCGAAACACCTTTGCAGGTAAATACTCTCCATCTTCAAGTTGGTAGATTGTAATGGTTGGTTGCTTGGGAGAGCCAATGAACCTAATGCCACCAAAAGCAGCATAGTCCACAATGATGTACTCCAAAACCCCTAACTCTTCATATTCAGCAAGTTTTGTCAGATAGTCATCCTTCCAGTTGTTGCTAACCACCTCAATGATTCCCGGTGGTGGAATATATGCAGCAGCAGAACTAGAGCTAGTTTTCATCCTCTGCCATTCTTCTGTTGCAAATATGACAATATCTGCTTTGCGGCTTTTTTCCTTTTCTGGTGGCGCTGTCTTCAACCGAACCTGCTTGGACTGGCGCGACACATAAGGTAGGCCATTTTCTTGGCAGTGATTTTCTAAGTAGGCACACAGCCGCTCGATCAAATCTTCATGATTTGCATTTGGTTCTGATAATGGCACAGGAATCCCATCCAATAACTGAAACTCTCTGCCTGAACCATCGTCCCAGACAAGAAACTCTTGAAAAGTCAGTGGTTGTGTGACGGTTGCGTACATCGCCCTCGCTCCCTTGCTGACGGGTACTTCATTCAATGCTACCAAGATGTACAGCTTGCCCACTACAATTATCAGCTTGTAGTGAATAGGTAAGGCGATCGCTTAAAATTCATAGTTTATTTTCTGATAGCATGATAACTGTGTCATCGTGCTAATTATAATAGTATCGTTTAAGGACAAAGCAACTGAAGACATTTTTGATGCTAATGACACCAAGGAAGCCCGAAAATTGTGTCCTATAAATTGTTGGGAAGTTGCACAGAGAAAATTAGATCAACTCAATGCGGCATTCTCGTTGGATGATATGAAAGTTCCTCCAGGTAATAGGTTAGAAGCTTTAAAAGGCGAACATAAGGGTCAGCATAGTATTCGGATTAATGACCAATACCGGATTTGCTTCACATGGACATCTCAAGGTCCCTCAGAAGTTGAAATAGTAGACTACCATTAGGAGATTACCAACAGATGAGAGTTCCAAAAAATAGACCCCCCTCACATCCCGGTGAAATATTACTCAAAGATTTTCTAGAACCAATGGGAATATCACAAAGAGAACTTGCAGATGCAATTCATGTTCCTTATCAGCGAATTAATGAGGTTGTAAATAAAAAGCGGGGTATTACGCCTAGTACAGCATTACGGTTAGCAAAATTTTTGGGGAATAGTTCAGAGTTTTGGTTAAACCTCCAACAGAATTGGGAACTCTACTATGTTCTGAAGGAAGAAGAAGAGGAACTAAAAACTATTGCACAATTCAACAGTTCTGAAGCAACAGCTTGAGGTATGGCAACAGAAGGCGATGGTTTCGCCAAAGCCTTTGGCTAACGTAACTAGTGAGGTTAGCGCGATCGCCTTTTTGTGAAAATATCCATTTTAATTATCTGGTTGTATTCTGTGACTATTAATAGTTCGTAACTTCTGTTGTCTTGTGTTCGACCTAACAAACCTAAAGAATCAAATCACCATTTGGTTAAGTATATGCACTTATTGACTTAGTAGCTTTTGGCATTTAAGATCACATATATTTTTAGCCATAAAAACTTGGCTCAAGTTATGTTGATTAAATAAAATACTCCATGTGGCAGACTCTAATAATTGACCAAGGGCATATTAATCAAAAGATTGATATATTCAAAGCAGCATTACGTGATTACTCTCTAACAGAACAACGGATTGTTCAAAAATATATAATACATGGTACACCTTATGTTTTTAAAGATGACGAAGGTAAATATTTTGACCTCAAACATGAAATTGCTACTCATTTTGAAGAAAGACCAGAATGTGTAGTAATGGTTGGTTCAGCTAAATTAGGATTTAGTATAGCTCCAAGGAAATTATGGAATTCCTTTTCTGAAGAATCAGATATAGATATAGCTATTATATCTAGAGAAATTTTTGAAAAATTTTGGTCAGAGTTATATGATTTCGACATAAGTTTGCTATCTAGAACTGAGAGAGAAGAACAAAAATATCAAAAATTTTTAAAATATTTTTTTAAAGGTTGGCTAAGACCAGATTTATTTCCCTTTAAATATTCTCGTACAAATGACTGGTTTGAATATTTTAAATCAATCTCTTATCAATATACATCCCAAAAAATAGCAGGGGCTATTTATTATAATTCTGAGTTGTTTGAAAAATATCATATGCAGAATATTAAAAAACTGAGACAGGAGGATATTTAAAATGAATAAAAATGGTATCGCAACTAATAAAAAAGTTTTAGACTTATTTAATATGATGAAAAATGGTACTTTAATACTTGCTCCATCTTTTCAAAGAAAGCTTGTATGGAATGATGCACATAAAGAAAAATTTATAGAAACAATTTTATTAAAACTTCCTTTTCCTGAAATATATCTGGCTGATGGTGAAATTGATCTTGATACTCAAACATCAAAAACACTTGTAGTAGATGGTCAACAAAGATTAAGTACAATCTACCAATATGTTACGGCTTCACCAGAATTCAATATTAAAAATATTAGGAAATTTGAAAAATTATCTCCACCAGAAAAAACAGATTTTTTTGATTATACAGTTGTCGTCAGAGACTTAGGAAGAATTCCAGAAAGTGAAATTCGAGAAGTTTTTAAAAGAATAAACTCTGTACAATATGCCTTAAATGCAATAGAAATTAGTAACTCATTATATGAAGGGGAGTTCATCACAAGTGCTAAAGATATTCTAGAAAATAATGTTTTTTTTACCAGCTTAGAGGTATTTAGTGAAGGTGAATTTTCTCGTATGAAAGACCTGGAATATGTCTTGCTAATTATGTCAACGATAGAAGAAGGGGGTTATTTTACTAGTGATAAAGAAGTAAAGACCTATGTAGAGAAGTATAATAATGAATATCCAAATAAAGAGTTAATGTCTAAGAATTTTAATGAAGTATCTAAATTAATTATTGGGTGTAATCTTCCTCCAGATAGTTTGTGGATAAAAAAGTCTAGTTTATTTACTTTAATTGTTGAATTAATAAAACTTAAAAATAAGTATGGTTATTTACCTCAAGAGCAAACTTTAGCTCATGCTTTAAGTTCTTTAGAAGAAGAGCTACATAAAAATAAGAAAGAAGATGTATCTATAAATATGTTTGCTCAATATTATTATTATACACATCAAGGTACTGCTAGTAGAAAAGGACGTAATGTTCGTGGTCTGCTTATAAGTAAAATTTTAGAAGAAAGGATGTAATGTAAATACAGACGCAATAAATCGCCGTCTCTACGAAAAATTAATTATTGTAGAGACGCGATTTATCGCGTCTTTGCAATGTAGAATGTTCATCAAAAAACCTTAACCTAACCGTATTGAAATTTAACCAACGCCAAAAAAAAAGCCTGACTAACTCAGGCTTCTTAATAAAAAACAAGTAACGTAATTGTGACTACTTAATAGTCACCTGACCGCCAGCTTCTTCGATGCGCTTCTTAGCATCTTCAGCAGCATCCTTAGCAATACCTTCCTTAACAGCCTTAGGCGCAGCTTCCACCAAGTCTTTAGCTTCTTTCAGACCCAGACCGGTCAATTCGCGTACAATCTTCAGTACGGCAATCTTCTTATCAGCTGGAACTGATTCGAGAACCACGTTAAACTCGGTTTGTTCTTCTACTGGTTCGGCAGCAACGGCGCCTGGGCCTGGACCTGCGAACGCTACGCCAACAGGTGCAGCAGCACTCACACCAAAGGCTTCTTCAATTTGCTTGACTAACTCAGCAGCTTCCAGCAAAGTTAGGCCTTTGAGTTTTTCCAAAATATCATCGGTTGCGGTGGACATTGATATAACTCCTGTAATTTTTGATTATTTATTTAGTCATTGGTCATTATTCATGAACCACTAACTTTATTCGGCAGTAGTTTCGGTGCTATCACCTTTTTCTGCGTCGGCCACAGCCTGTAAAGCACGAGCCAGTGAACCGGGAACTTCGTTGATACCCACAGCAATCTTGGTAGCCAAGGAATTGATTGCCCCAGCAATTTGACCCATGAGTTGTTCCTTGGATGGCAAGTCTCCTAGAGCCTTGACATCCGTTTCTTTGAGTAGGCGACCTTCCATAACACCGCCGCGAAGTTCTGTCTTCTTGGTGGCTTTCTGGAAGTCTTGGTAAGCCTTAATCGCAGATGAAAAATCTTCTTTGACTAGCAAAAAAGCTGAAGAACCTTTGAGCAGTTCTGATAATGGCTGCCATTTTTCCTGGTCTTGAATGGCAATGCCCATCAGGGTGTTTTTAGTTACCTTACAAACAGCGCCACTGGGACGCAGCCGCCGCCGTAAGTCGGTAATTTCAGCAACCGTTAGCCCCTGATATTCTATTACCAGTGCCAGAGTTGACTCACTCAAAGTTTCTTTGAGGTCAGCTACGATTTCTTTTTTATTTTCTAGCGTTCTACCCATTCCAATCTCACCTCCTCAAAACAATCAGCGATTTCTCTACTTATGCATTTTTTCTCAACTAAATCCAAAACAACAAACCCCAGCTGACATAGCCGGGGTTAAGTAGTAAGACTCCTGACGCCATAGTTCTCACACCTTTATCGGTGGTAATTCTGGCAATTAGAGTTTTAACCTCGGCAGGATATTAAGCTATTAGCACCTGCTGTCTCCGGCTTTGCCTATTCAATTAAAGTTAGGAGTGAATAGTTAGGAGTTAGGAATTAGGAGTGAGTAGTTAGGAATAAAACTCATAACTCATAACTCATAACTCCTAACTCCTAACTCTCATCATGCTGCTTCGCTTAGTTTCAAATCTCGTAGAGCGCTGATATCAACTTTAATAGATGGCCCCATTGTAGCTGCTACATAAAATGTGCGCCAATAACGACCTTTAGCTCCTGAAGGACGGTTACGGTCGATTGTTTCTTGCAACGCCTTCAGGTTGACTAACAAATCTTCAGGCGAGAAGGATGCCTTACCAAACATAACATGCACAATGCCAGTTCGATCGGCTCGAAATTCTAATTTACCAGCTTTGAATTCAGCGATCGCACTTGCGATGTCAAATGTCACCGTTCCACCCTTGGGCGATGGCATCAAACCACGAGGACCAAGCAATTTACCCAACTTTGCCACCTGTGGCATAACATCGGGTGTGGCAATCAGCTTGTCAAAGTCCATCATGCCTTTTTGAATATCGTCAATTAGTTCTTCTGAACCGGCGATATCAGCACCAGCGTTTGTTGCTTCTGTGACTTTTTCACCTCTGGCAATCACCGCCACTCGGACAATTTGTCCTGTACCTTTGGGCAGTGCTACCGTTGTCCGCAACTGTTGGTCTGTATACTTGGGGTCAATTCCCAACCGGATATGCGCTTCCGCGGCTTCGGGAAATTTTGCTGTTGCTGTTTCTTTTAACAGGGCTAAAGCATCTAGGGGTTGATAATCCCTATCTTCTACTTTGTCTTGTAGCCCCTGTAAGCGACGCGATACTTTTTTTGTCATTTTTCTCTCCTGGGGTAATTCCGAAGCTTTGCTTCTCCCCCGATACAATTTTGGATTTTAGATTTTGGAGTAAGAAGTTAAAAGTGAGGAGTGAGGAGTGAGGAGTAAGAATTTGAAAGTGAGGAGTGAGGAGTGAGGAGTGAGGAGTTAAATATAACTCATAACTCATAACTCATAACTCATAACTCATAACTCATAACTCATAACCCATAACTCATAACTCATAACTTTTTTAATCCGTAACTGTTACACCCATATTTTTAGCGGTTCCTTCCACAATTTTCATCGCCGCTTCTATGTCGTTGGCGTTGAGGTCAGGAAGTTTGGTTTGGGCTATTTCTTGTAATTGCGCTCTAGTGATTTTACCAACTTTCTTTTTGTTGGGTTCATTGGAGCCTCTTTCGATTTTCGCTGCCTTGCGAATCAGTACTGACGCTGGTGGCGTCTTGAGTACAAATGTAAAACTCCGGTCTTCAAAAACCGAAATTTCTACGGGTATCACCATTCCAGCTTGGTCTGCTGTTTTGGCGTTGTACTCTTTGCAGAACATCATGATGTTGACGCCATGTTGACCCAAGGCGGGGCCTACTGGCGGTGCTGGGTTGGCTTTTCCAGCATTCAAGGCCAGTTTAATGACCGCCACTACTTTCTTCGCCATTTGTATTTAGCTCTGTTTTTCTACCTGATTAAATTCCAATTCTACTGGTGTATCTCTACCAAAAATCGAGAGCAAAGCTTTAAGCTTACTCCGCTCTGGAGAGACTTCAATCACCTCGCCTTCAAAGTCTTTAAATGGACCAGAAAGCACCACGATCTTATCACCACTAGCCATGTCAATTTTAACGACCGGCTCTTGTTCGCTGGTCTGCTTGAAGATGCGTTCTACTTCTGAAGCACTCAGTGGTATGGGGTTGACATGACCGCGACCCTTACTGCTGCCACGTTTTTGTTCTGAACCAACAAAATTAATGACATGAGACGTGTTTCGTACCACCTGCCAGGTATCATCATCCATCTTCATCCGCACCAGCACATAGCCAGGAAAAACTTTCTCTTCTGTATGCTGGCGGCTACCATCTTTGCGGATTTTCACCGCTGGTGTGTGGGGAATTTCCACCTGGATAATTTTGTCAGCGACATCAAAAGTTTGAATGCGCTGCTCTAAGTTAGTCTTTACACGCTTTTCACAGCCTGAGGCAACTTGCACAGCATACCAGCGTGCTTCTTTTGAAGCTGCTTCTGCTGCTTCTGCTGTTTCCTCTGACTGCAACATTGAGTTGCGTGGTTCATCTGTTGCAAAACTCATTAGAACACCTGTTTTGCTGCCCAACCAAAGAATCCATCGACCAAGTATATCAAAGATGCCGAGAGTGCCACCATTAACAATACGGCGGCGGATTCGCTCACTATCTGTTTGCGACTGGGCCAAACTACTTTTTCAAGTTCTTCTTTGATTCCTTGTATGAAGTTGCCGAAGCTAAACCCGTTTGTGGTTTCTGGCAATTCTGCTTCACTTTTTTTGGCCACGGCCGTTTATCCCCCGTTTGTTACTCAATTTTGGATTTTGGATTTTAGATTTACCCATATTGAGGGCAAGGACGCTCAACTTGAGATTTTAGTTTGTCCGTTTATTTAGATTTTTTATCAATCCCTTCGGCTTGGTGCAGTCACTCATGGGGGAAACCCCCAAGACCGCGCTGCTTCACCAAAATCTAAAATCTAAAATCTAAAATTCAGTCGTCCTGGTTTGCAGCTTCGACTCTATTCCACTTACTGGAAGCAAAACAGCTGCAAATGCAATAGCTATGCCCGAAAATATTAGCACTAACTGCTATTTTAGCAGCTTGCGTAATTATTTCGGGCTTTGTTTTTTGCTCTTGAGCGCGCCCTGGAGGACTTGAACCCCCGACATCAGGTTTTGGAGACCTGCGTTCTACCAACTGAACTAAGAGCGCACAAGCTGTTTTTGATTCAGTCATTGCGCTGAACTAAATTTTAGTTTAACGCAAGACGAGATTTTTATCATACATCAATTTCATTAAGAAAACAAGTCAGCGGCAGATGCCGCTTGAGGCTTGAGATTTCTCCCATACTTTTAAGAGGGGAACTACAAAGGACGGTCAAAGCGTTGTTTGATCCGGGTTGCTTTGCCGACGCGATCGCGGAGATAATACAACTTAGCACGGCGGACTTTACCGCGACGCATGACTTTGATGCTGTCAATCCGCGGAGAATGCAACAGAAATACTCTCTCAACGCCCACGCCTTGAAAAACTTTGCGGACTGTAATCGTTTCGTTGATGCCGCCATTGCGCTTGGCAATCACTACTCCTTCGTAGGGTTGTACGCGGTATTTATCGCCTTCTTTGATTTTCACTCCTACTTTTACCGTGTCGCCCACGTAAATGTCGGGCAGGTTTGATTTTAGCTGTTCCGCTTCAATCGAGCGGATAATCTCTTGAGCGCTCATAGTCTTTCTGTCTGCTTAAAAAACTCACGATCATCAATCATAAATCGATAATCCTATTTCAGTCTACCTGTTGGACATTGATAATTTTACTGATACAACCGCCTGGAAATGGAAGCTATATTGCAAAATGCTGTACCACAGGTATGAATTTATGAAATTTAGCGTCGTCATTACTACTTATAATCGCTTGGATTTGCTCAAAAGAGCGATTGATTCGGCTTGTAACCAAACAATGGAGTGTGAGGTGGTGGTTGCTGATGATTGTTCTGATGATGACACCCAAACCTATGTCCAAAGTTTAGGCGATAAGGTTGTTTATTATCGTAACGAAGTTAACCGCGGTCATGCGGCGACGGTAAATGCTGGAGTTGCCAAAGCCACTGGCGACTGGATTAAGTTTCTCGATGATGATGATTATCTAGCTGCCAATTGTATAGAAGAAATAACCAAGGCGATCGCACTTCGTCCCGATGCTGTAATCTGCTCTTGTGTGGCGGCTCAAGTAGATGCTAATGAAGTTGAACTTTCTCGCACTCCCCAAGTTGGCCCCGGTTTAGCTTTTTATATTCCCCAAGCTGATATTCACTACGGTATGCTTTTGGAGCTTGTACCATTTGGCACACCTGCACAAGTAGCTTGTCAACGTGATGCTTTTCTCAAAACTGGTGGTTGGGATTCCACACTTGATGCCAACTGTGATGATATCGATTCCTGGATTCGGATTGCTCAATTTGGCGATGCTATTTTCTTAAATCAGTGTCTTGCTTACCGGACTATTTGGCCTGGTGCTTATAATCAAAAGTTTTCTTTATCTCGACGGTTGGCGACAAATATTTTAATGAAAGAGAAAATTTACGCTTTAGTAAATGAAGAATACCGCTCAAAGATTCCTGTCTTTCAGGATATAAAAAATTACCTGAAACTCCATTGGATTTTAGTCGCACTGAAGCAAAAAAATATCAAGAGTTTTCTTTCAATGATAGATGCGTCTATATTTTCTCCTCAGTCTTGGAAGTTTTTGCTAACTGCTGTTTCATCACGCCGTATTCAAGGAAACAATTCTCAAGTTCGCAAATTTGTGTTGATTGAGTCTTAGCTTTCTCGGCTTTGACAACGATGTTTACTATTGAACAAAACCGATCTCCAAACCTCCCGCAATCAAGGAGAGATTTGGAGATCGGGTCACGAATATTCTGAGTATTAGATGATAACGTTAGTACCAATTACTAAATTAGTAGCTGTGAAATTATTCAAAATTGTTAAGGTTGTAAAATTGCCAGAAATACGATCCTGATTAATCTGAACTTCGGTATAAGTACCCGATTGTACAAACTGTAGGTAGCCATCACCTATGGGATTGCTGCCACTGTAGCCCAGACGATTAAATACGTCAGTAAGGACTAACTTATCTTCGGTCTTATTAAAGTCAGTAATATTGCTATCGAGACCCGATGTTTGGTAGATGAACTGGTCACGACCGCTACCGCCAGTTAGGGTATCGTACCCTCCACCACCAATAAGGATGTCATTACCAGTACCGCCAACGAGGCTGTCGTTACCATTACCGCCAATCAGGGTATCGTTACCAGCACCACCAATCAGGGTATCGTAACCGTAATCTGCACCACCGCGTAACAGGTCGTTGCCACTCTTGCCATCAATGCGGTCATTACCTCCCTGACCATTAATAACATCATCTGAGTTGTCAAACCCATTGACATTGTTGCTCAGGTCATTAAGGAAGGTGACTATGTTTTTGTTGAAGATGGTGCTTTGCGTGGAGTTGGCATTGAAGACATCAAAGCTGTCACGAATGCTGCTTTGACCATCAAACAGGATATTGCCTAGCGTTGATAGGTTGTCTAGGTTTTCCAGAGAAAAGTTTTCCAGGATAACTTTGGCATTAGCCACCCCTTCAAAGGTGAGTTCCAGATTTTTACCATTCTGGGTGAGTAGCAGATTTCGAGCAGTCAATCCAGCACCTTGGAATTTCAGGGTATCCAATTCGCCAATAATTGCTGTTGAAGGATTTGAGCCTTTACCTAGCCCACCGAAATCGGTGATAGTATCAACACCATCACCTAAGTTGTAAACAAATTTATCTTTGCCACCGCCACCAGTTAGGATGTCGTTGCCTTGATTACCCGTGATGGTATCGTTCCCGGCTTTGGCATTAATTATTTCAGGATAGCTGTTGCCTACCAGATTATCAGCGCCATTAGTTCCATTCAGTCCGTTGAACTCTAAGGCACCAATATCAACTGTACTCTCAGATATTCTGCCAAATCCAGCGCCGCGTTGATCGGTAGTAATACCTGCTGGTATCAGGGCATTATTGCCTGCGTTAATAGCAGGACTATCCCCAATTAAGGCATTAGTCAAGGTTGAACCACCGTTATTTTGCAGCGGGCTGAGTCTAGGATCGATGGGGTTGTCGGTGGTGCCTACAAGGGTGCTGGTAGTAAAGCCAGTACTACCAGCGCTATTGCCAATCAGGTTATTGCCAAAATCGGTGAAGTTTCCTTCAACGTCGCTGAAGAAAACACCATACACTGAGTTGCCTGCAATGATGGTATTTCCAACGTTAACAGTGCCATCAGATTCATTGAAAACGCCCGCATTTTCAGCAGTAAAGAAGACATCTGATGCCTGGTTATTGGCAATAGTGTCGTTAGTGAGGGTAAGAGTGCCTCCGTTGTTATAAATACCACCGCCCCTAGTATATGTCACATTATCAGAGACAGTGCTGTTAGTCAGGCTAAAAGTACCATCGTTAAAGATGCCACCACCGTTTTGTGCCTCATTACCAGAGATAGTGCTTCCCGTTATATCGACAGAGCCGGAGTTATAAATCCCACCACCATAGGACGGGTAGGGGTTAGGGCCGCGGTACTCCAGACCATTGGCGTATACCGTATTATTAGAGACAGTGCTTCCCGTTATCTTGAGGGTGCCTGTGTTAAATATACCGCCGCCATAGGCATAGAATGAACGGAAGATGTATGCAGCATTACCAGAGACGGTACTATTAGTCAGGCTAAGAGCGCCTGTGTTAAATATACCACCGCCTAATGATGACCCCTGATTGCCAGAGACACTGGTGTTGGTCAGGCTAAGGTTGCCTCTGTTAAAGATCCCTCCTACTGCTCCTTGATTGTTTGAGACAGTACTATTAGTCAAGTTGAGACTGGTATTGCTATTGAGGAAAATACTGCCATATATGTCATCATAAGCATTGGCAATCTTCAACCCATCAATACTGACATCTGTTCCTGCTCCTGTAATCTCAAATACACTTGAGGCATTATTGCCACTAATGGTCAGTTTAGATGCTCCAGTTCCGACAATGGTTAGATCGTCAGTAATCGTCAGTTGACCAGAGGTAAGGGTGATGATATCTGGGGTAGCATCAGTGAACACGCTGCCTGCAAAGGTAATCGTATCAGCCCCAGGATTTGCATTGGCATTCAGAACTGCCTGCCGCAACGACCCTGCCCCAGAATCGTTGGTATTAGTCACCACTGTGTCAGTGTTAACAGGTAGTGGGGTGATGGGAGACTGGACTTCGTAAGCACCAATATCAACTGTATTGTTGAAAACTCGGTTAAATCCTACACCTCTTTGGTCAGTAGTGACATTAACTGCAACTAGGGAATTATTGCCTGCGTTAATAGCGGGACTACCTGCAAGTAAGCTATGAGTTAAGGTTGCACCACCGTTATTTTGCAGCGGTCCGAGTTTTGGATCGATGGGGCTGGCGTTTGTACCCACTAAGGTGCTGGTGGTAAAACCAGTGCTACCAGTCTGATTACCAATTAGGTTATTGCCTAAATCGCTGAAAGTGCTGCCGGACAAGTCGGGGTTAATATCACCGGAACTAGATTTGTCGAAGTTGCCTGCAATAATGGTGTTGCCCACAACGATGGGTCCACCAGTATAAATACTAGGCTCACTATTGAAAACGCCACCACCGTCACCAACACCATCGCCATTTGAGTCAGCGGTGTTGTTGATAATGGTGCTGTTGTTCAGCCTAAAGCTGTTAAAGTTATAAATGCCACCGCCATCTAGTAATGCTTTATTTCCAGAGACAGTGCTATTAGTCAGGGTAGCTGTACCGATGCTAAAAACAACATTAGTTCCTCCGTTATAAATGCCGCCGCCGCTCTTAGCCGTATTGTTAGAGACAGTGCTATTGGTAATGTTTAACGCGCCTTCGTTATAAATGCCGCCACCAATGAAGGTTGACGTATTGTCAGAGACGCTGCTTGTAGTTAGGTTGAGGATGCCTTCGCTGTAAATGCCCCCACCCTCGGAGGTTGCGGTATTGCCAGAGACGCTGCTTTTAGTTAAGCTGAGGATGCCTTGATTATTGATACCGCCGCCGCTAGAGGTTGCTGTATTGCCAGAGACATTAGTATTGGTCAGCTTGAGGGTGCCTTTGTTATTGATACCGCCGCCGTTGGTGGTCGCCGTATTATCAGAGACATTACTATTGCTCAGGCTAAGAAAGGTATTATTGTTGACCAAAATACCGCTATCATTACCATTAGCAATTTTTAAACCATCAATACTGACATCTCTCCCTATCCCCGATATCTCAAACACCCTGGAAGAATTATTTCCACTGATGGTGAGGTTAGATGCCCCAGTGCCCAAAATAGTCACATCATCGGTAATGGTCAGTTGCCCAGAGGTGAGTGTAATTACGTCTGGCGTGGCATCAGTAAACACTCCCCCAAAGGTAATGGTATCATCCCCAGCAGTAGCATTAGCTAAGTTAATTGCTTCCCGGAGTGTGGTGATGCCATTGTTCGCATTGCCATCATCAATGTCTCCAGTATCATTTACCGTAAACGTTGCCAGTACCCCCATGTAAGCCTCCTGCGTTGTTTCCTGAAACGCTAGAGTCATTTCCATATCAGCAGTGCGTACTTCTAGTTCCCAGTTACCACCTAATGCTGCATTGCCTGTACGCTGACGCGAAGCAGCAATATTTGCACCTGTGAGTTGGTGCAGTTTCTCTATAAATTCTGCCCCTGCATCACCTGCTGCAACGTTGCAACCGTAGATGAGTAAGTTGGCTACAGATTTTAGAGTTTTGGATGAGGCTGCAAATATCTTCTGCCATTGTTGCAGTTGCTGGCTATAGTGTTCTAAGGTATCGAGTCCCAAATGGGTGTTACCCAGTTGCAAGCTACCTGGGACACCGTGGCAAACAATGTGAATGCTGCTAAGATTCTGGCCACCACGAGTTGCCAAAATCTCGGTAATCTGTTCAACACCGTTCTGTGTCGAGTCAATAACGAACACTTCAGTATCGGAGATGACACCGTTAACTAAAGTCTGATAGTCTTCAAGCGCCATATCTATGAAGACTAGGCTGTATGTGTATGGTGTAGAAAATCCGGTATTTTCTTGTAACTTTGGGGTATCTAGAGTTACCATTTTTTTACTTCAAATTCAGGTTATGATATCAACTCAAACTGACTGAAGCCTTCTCATTAGAGAGTTTTCACACATTTTTTAGCATTAATAATCAATTATTTTTGAGTATTAATTCTTGTTTTTATCATCAGGTAAGTTGCTGTTTTTGTAAAGCTGAAAAAGTATGTAATTTAACTAAGTTCATATAATCAAGCAACTTGCTGTAATAAAAAAACATCAGAATTTTGGAGTTTTACCCCGATTTATCGACACATTACTGAATAAGTCTTTAAAGGTAAATGGCTGATTATAAGTGCGAGAGCGTTAGTAGCAAATAGTAAATTTTACAAGTTACTGACTACTTTTGAGCTATGACTAAATACTTCAATAAATATATTGATTTATGCTCAGTTACTTATCTTGATTTTTTATATCTATCTCAAACATTATGCGAATTATACATATTTTGAACCACGTTCAAGAAATAGGTAACGGGATTGTGAATGTGGCTGTGGATTTGGCTTGTTTACAGGCAAAATCTGGTCATGAGGTAGCGGTTATTTCTGCTGGTGGTGAATACGAGATATTACTAAAGAAGTTTGGTGTTAAACATTACGAACTAGACCAAACTCGCAAACCAATAAGTATGATTAAAGCAGCTATTGGTTACAGAGCGATCGCAGCAGCATTCCAACCCGATATCGTTCATGCACACATGATGACGGGAGTCTTACTAGCACGGATTTTTCAAGGTCGATATGCTTTAGTTTCCACGGTACACAATGAATTTCAGCGTGCTAGCGTGCTGATGGGTTTAGCTGACAGGGTAATTGCCGTTAGTCAGGCTGTGCGAGATTCTATGGCACGGCGGGGTGTCCCAGAAAACAAGTTACGGGTGGTATGTAATGGAACTCTGGGCAGTCCCCGCAACCGACAAATACACGATTATCAATCTTTAATGTTACAACGTCCGGCGATCGCCACCGTAGCCGGTATGTATCAACGCAAGGGAATTGCTGAGTTAATCGCTGCTTTTGAACAAATCGCTTCAGATTTTCCCCAAGCACATCTTTATTTGGTAGGTAATGGCCCTGATAAACAGCTATTTGAGGCACAGGCACGGGCAACTTCTGTGGCAGAACGCATTCATTTTGAAGGCTTCCAACCAGAACCCCAACGTTACCTCAAATCTTGTGATATATTTGTGCTGGCTTCTCACCGTGACCCTTGTCCTTTGGTGCTTTCAGAAGCAAGAGAAGTTGGAGTTGCGATCGTTGGTACTCAGGTAGATGGAATTCCCGAAGCCTTGGATAATGGGCAAGCAGGTCTTTTAGTACCAGTAAAAGATAGTCAGGCTTTGGCTGGAGTCTTAGTACAATTACTGAGTAATGCTGATATGCTGCAAGAATGGAAATATCGGGCAAATCAAAACCTAGAAAGGCTGAGCGTTGCCCGCGTTCATCAGGAAACATTGGCGGTGTATGATGAGTTAAGGCTTTAATACTGTAGCGATCGCTTTACTTTTAAAGCTACACCCAAAGCACCAAACATTAGTACACCCAAAACACTAGTTGTTTCAGGAATGGCGGTGTAATAAGCACCCACTCTGATAGGCCCATCTTTATCCACTCGATCTTCTGGTATTGGTGGAATTATTCCACCACCTGGAGTTAAATTCGGCTGGGTAGCAAATCGATTGAAAAATATGGTTCCATCTGCGATTACACCACCACTGTAAGTCAGAATATTATCTCTGACTATTAATAAAAGGTTCAGAAAATAAAATATTTGTCAATAAGTAATAGTGCTTAAGATTTTAAGCATTACAGTACCAGAAAGAATAGACCTCTTGCAAAAGTGCTTTTTGCAAGAGGTGGGAAAAGGGACTCATCTTTATTGCGGAAAGGGAAAATACCAAACCTTTCCCCCTTTCCCCTTCCCCTTTTCCCGACTTATGCAAGAAGTCTAATGTGCCAACGAAAAAATCTCGTTGGCACATCAAATTAATTTAAATTTCAACGCGCAGGGCGTGAAAAAAATCTACAGCCGATTTCAAGAAGCGTGAAGTACACCATCTAAGTCTCTATTCTTAGCTTTGAGACTATTCTGAATTCTGAATTCTGAATTCTGAATTCTAGTGTAATTTTTAATCCTTATCAGTGATGGAAATAAGTTTTTTCTTAAATCCACGTAACATGGTTAACACTGGCTTTGCCAAATTTCCACCCAGTAAATCATGGAGTAGGACATAAAAACAAGGGATGATAAACAACGTCAGCATTGTTGCGATCGCCATCCCAAAGAAAACTACAATGCCTAAAGGCTGCAAAAACTCAGAACCTTCGCCAATGCCTAATGCCAAGGGAAACAGTCCCAAAATGGTAGTGACTGTAGTCATCATAATCGGGCGCAAGCGTTGAGGAGCAGCTTTCATGATGGCAATTTGGCGAGTACAACCAACTTCATCCCGAATTTGGTTTGCAAGTTCCACCATTAGAATCCCTGCATTCACCACAATTCCCACTAGCAGCACCACACCAACAATCACAGTTGCGCCAATTGCAGTTTGGGTAATGTAAAGTCCAAAAATTCCCCCAGCTAAAGCTAGTGGTACAGTGAACATAATTACCAACGGATCAATCAACGAGTTGTATTGCACCGCCATAACTACAAAGATTAAGAACGTCGCCAACGCCCCCAAAGTTTTTAAAGCATCCTGAAGTTGCTGATTAGTTTCTTGGGCAGAACTAGGGACAATTGAAACCCCATCAGGTAAGTCTACGTCCTGAAGTATTTCATTGACTTCTGCGATGGCTTCACCAAGACTAGCTCCCTCAGTGAGATTACCTGCCACAATAAAAGCTTGGCGCTGATTAATCCGTTGCACCTCACCAGGCGCTTGACCTTCTTCAATATTCGCAACATCAGAAAGGCGGATTAGTTGATTATTTTCTGTAAATAGCGGTAATTGCTGTAGCTGGGAAGGGCGCTGAATGGCTTCTTTATTTAGCTGCACCCGCACATCAACTAAACGATTACCGCGTTGAATTTGCGTCGGAACTGAACCTTCAATTGCCGTCTGGACTGTTGCACCAATTTCTTGAGCGCTCAACCCTAAAGCCGAAACCCTCTCCCAGTCAGGGCGAATTTGGATTTCTGGTTGCCGGGGGTCGGCATCTGGTCGGAATGTTGCTAATTGTGCCCTTTCCTGCAATGCTTCCAATACTTGGGCGCCTGCTTGCGTTAAGCTTTCTTCATTCTCGCCTTGCAAAATCACGTCAACATCTGACCCTTGCACTGGAGAATTACTCAAGATTAAACCCCGTACCTGACCAGGATTGAGACGCAGCAGAATTCCTGCTAAATTGAGTTTGTTAAATTCCTGAGTTACTTTTTTGACGAAGGCTTCGACATTTGTACCTGGTTTAAGATTGATGGTGCTGCTGGCACGTAAAGGATTTTCTGTAGTATTGCTGCCAAATAAATTACCACCGACAGTTGTGAAAGCAGACTCAGTTTCTGGTTGTTTGAGCAAAATGTCATCGACAATTTGCATAACTTTTTGGGAAGTTGCTAAAGGTGTACCGGCAGGAAACTGCGCTCTCAAGGTAGCTTGTCCGGTACTGATGCGGGGTAAAATTTCTTGGGGAATTTGACCAAACATCAAGAAACTACTGCCGCCTAAAATTAACAAAGCAGCGGTAACTACCAGGAGCCGATAGCGTAAAACTTTGGTTAAGAAATTACCATATCCCCGCGTAGCATCTTCAAATCGGTGATTAAACTGTCTAAGCAACCAAAATTCGCCGATCTGACTAGACCAGGAAATTCCCAAAAGTCGAGAAGACAGCATCGGCACTACTGTAATCGCAACCACAAGGGATGCTGCAACTGCGAAGCTAATTGTCAAAATCAGTTCATTAAATAGCAATGCAATAAAGCCGCCAATTAAGAGGAATGGCACTACAGAAACTAAGTTTGCACCTGTAGCAGCAACTAAAGCAGATTCTACTTCTTGGGAAGCATTAATGGCTGTATCAATAAAGAATTTTGAATTTCTCCTCTGTCCCTCTGCCTCCATTTCTTTTTGATTAGGAGTCATACCTGTTTTTTCGGAAATGTTCTCTAAAATCACAACCGATGTATCAATTGCCTGACCAACTCCTAATGTCAGACCTGCTAAACTAAAAACATTCAAAGTTAAGCCAAATATTTTCATCAAAGCGATCGCCGCTAGAGTACATAGCGGAATCGTCAAACTGATAATCAATGTTTGCCTAAAGGAGCCTAAAAATAACAACACTGCTGCTGCTGCTAACAATGCCCCAGAAATCCCTGAAAAGATGACATCATTTAAAGAATTGCGGATGAAGACAGATTCATCTGTGGTGGGACTCAAGGTCATGTCTGTTGGAATTAAACCTGATTGCCGTAATTGTTCAATTCGCCGCTTCACAGCATTGACAACTGTAATTGTGTTGGCTTCAGGCTGCTTTCGGACTGAAAATTTCACAGCAGGCTGACGATTGAGGTAAACAAATACTCGCTGGTCTTCGGTGTCGTCAATTACCTCCGCAAAGTCTCGCAAGTAGACGCGGCGGGGAAGGGATGAGGGGGATGAGGGGGATGAGGGGGAGGAAACTTCTAAAGAGAGGTTTTCAATTTCACTGGCATTTTGGAAGCGTCCTACAGTCCGAGTTAATGGCTCGGAATTTTCCCCCAAAATCCGACCACCGGAAGTATCTTGGTTACGGGCTGTCAGTTCATCTAATACATTATTTAACCCTACACCCAAAGCTTGCAATCGGTTTAAGTCAACAAGCACTCGTACTTCTTCTTCGGCACCACCAGATACGTCAACTGAGGCAACTCCTGGGACAACACTGAGTTCGCGCGTTAACTCTTCATCAGCAAATACGCGTAAATCTTTACCTGGCAACGAAGCAGATGTTAGTGCCAATTCATAAACCGGCAATTGGGAGGGATCGACTTTAAATAAGCGCGGCTCCTCTATCGTATCTGGCAGTTGTCCTCGGCCTCGGTTAAAAGCAGCAGTCGCATCGTTTAGGGCTTGGTCAATATCGCCTCCTGGCTGGAAATATAAATCCAAGTTCACCTGTCCTTCACGGGTACGGGAAAAAACTTGCACCACATTCTCGGTTGCCGATAAAGCTTGTTCTAAGGGTCTGGTGATTTCGTCTACTGCTACTTCCGGGGAAATACCAGGGGCTTCTAGCCTGACACTAACTCGTGGATAAGTAATTGCTGGTAGGAGATCGACTTGGATAGTTGTGAGAAAAAATACTCCAATGACAATGACTGCCACGGTGAGCATGAGTGTACCAATGTGTTGGCGGATAGCGATCGTACTTAGACTAAATCCGCTATTGCCATTATTATTTGTTTGTTGCATGATGCTAAGTGCTGAGTGCTGGCTACTAAGTACTTTTTTCTTGGTATGGTGTTATTACTCACCCTACTACTATTATTTTTCTGAAAGAATTGAAAGACTTACAGTGTCACCTTCTTTTAATGGCTTACCACTGCGAACAACATAGCGTTCACCAGCTTGCAAGCCAGATAAAATTTCCACTTTGCCATCAGCTCTTTTTCCTAAGGTGACAGCACGCGCCGCTACTTTCGCTTTGCCTTCTGCATCACTGAGAACAAATAGGGTTCCAGTTTGGTTTTCTGTGTTTGCTCTGTTGCTTTTCTGCTGAAGAGGTTGTTTTTGGATAGCTGTTTGCGGCACTACTACCCGCTGTGTTGTTTGGGTTTCAAAATTGACTCGTGCCAGTAGTCCACTGCCAATTTTGCCGTCACTGTTGGGAATTACTACCTCTACAGGTATCAAGCGAGCGGTAGCATCGGCAGCTGGTGAAATCCGCGTTACTCTGCCAATTAATGTTTCAGTGGGGAAAGCATCTAAGCGGACTTTTACAGATTGTCCAACTTGAATTTGTGCCAGTTCTAATTCGGAAACTTGGACGACGACTTTCACACGGTTAAAGTCGCCAATTTTTAAGACTTCATTACCTGCTTGCAAAAGATTGCCTGGTTCTGTGACTTTTTCTGTAACTACGCCAGTAATGGGCGATGTCAGTCGAGCGTAAGATCTGCGTTCTTTGGTTTGGGCAACCAAAGCCTGTTGTGCCAACACTCTGCCTTGAGCAGCTGCCACGGCTTGTTGTTCTGTACGAACCTGCTCTTGAGCTGCCCGCAATGCCTGAGCGGCTGTTTGTGCTTGGGTACGCGCTTGTTCAGCAGCTTGTTGAGCGATCGCTCCAGCTTTAAATAGATCCTGTTGCCGTTTTGAGTCTGCCTGGGCTTGTACCACTTCTAGCCTTGCCCGTTCCACGTCAGCACGGGCGTTACTTACCTGATTGTTTACCCTGGCTACTTCTGATTTCAGGGCTGCTAGTTCTGCTTCTGCTTGCTTTAATTCAGTCAAAAGTATGGCATCATCTAACTGCCCGACGTTCTGCCCTTGGGTAACTGTATCGCCTACATCTAGATTCAAAGCCAACAGCCGTGCTTCAACTTGCGATCGCAGTGATACAATCCGAAAGGGTGTTGTATTACCTGTGTATTCTGGTTGTGTTTGCAATAAGTCTGTTCGAGCGATCGCCACATCTACAGGTGTTCCACCACCACCCTGCGCCCGTCCACCAGGACTCTGAGATTGTGCCTCAGCTGATTCCTTCGGCAGCGATCCGCAGCTTGCTGTTAGTAGTCCTATGCCTACCAAACAGGATATTAATAAACTTCTCAAACAAGTGGAGGCAAAAAAATAATTTTCCCTTTTTCCACCTTTTGCACAACTGCTTTTTGCCACAAGTCTATTTTCGACATCTGCGTAGGCACAGCGCCCCGCAGGCATCGCTACCTCAGTCTTCGCAACTGAATTTAAATCGATATTAATTAGCTGGGTATTGGTTACAAAATCTGTCATTTTCACCTGTTTGTGCGGCTTAATTTATGTCCAAAATCATTTCTTTTTGCTCCTATGGACGAGCCTTTGGGATTAAACAGCCGTGTTTTCCCAAGTAATTCTGAGAGATATCATTAATAAAAAATGGCGAGAATCAATAAGCTGTCTAACAGAAAGTTTCTGTGTTCAGAAAATTACTGTTTTCTCATAAAAGTTCAAAAGTTCTCACCACTCTACTTCTTACACAGAGGTAGACAATCTTCTTGCAGCTAATCAATTATAAACGTAGTATAAATATTTTTCAGTTTTCTGTAATCTACCCACAGGAGAAAACTGCCTTGATCCGAAGATAATGAAGCTTTTTTCCCATGTTTTAACATGGATGGTATTAAATGTAATTATCCTTGTTTTGAGACAACAGCTTGATTCTACTAAAGCTACTAGTATTTTTAGTAGTTTGTCAAGTGCATTAATGTTTTGTTGTCATTTGTCAGTGCCCCCGCTCCCGACTCCCTACTCAGCTAGTTAACATAAATTTTTATAACAGTTTTTCAAAGTTGACTCCAGAAAGTTTACTGTTGTGTCATCATGGGGAGTGAAATGAGAATTAATTCGGCAGACAGTGTTTGTTCTTAGTATTGACAGGCTTTCTCCTCTTGGTATTACAGACTTCTCTCCGAAATCTAAATCTCTACATACTTATGATTTTGGAGATATTTCATGTCGATTTACGTAGGTAACCTCTCCTATGAAGTTACACAAGAAGCGCTGAGTGCTGTTTTTGCAGAATATGGTTCTGTGAAGCGCGTCCAGCTGCCTACTGACCGTGAAACAGGACGTTTGCGCGGTTTTGGTTTTGTGGAAATGAGTTCAGATGCTGAAGAAGCAGCTGCCATTGAAGCTCTTGATGGTGCTGAATGGCTCGGTCGTGACCTCAAGGTAAATAAAGCCAAGCCTAGAGAAGACAGAGGTGGCTCCTCCTTCGGTGGTGGTAACCGTGGTGGTGGTGGCTACAACCGTAACCGTTACTAAACCGAATAGACGGAACTTAAGTTAGTTTAATCTGGAAAAAGCTCAGGCAGTAATGTCTGAGCTTTTTCTATGGAAAAAGGAGTCAGACAATTTTGGATTTTAGATGTTGCGAAATGATACAGCAGAATTCTGAATTCAATGGTTAATAAACTACTTGCCACCAACCAAAAGCCGGGCCGATAAAACGAATGGTTAGCCATGCTGCAACCATGACACCAATACCTATCCAGGCACCGCGAGTAGTCCAACTGACGAATAATTCAGCTTGAGATTTTGAGATGGGAACCCAAGGCAAGATGCGAGTTTCTTGACCGTATGTTTCCCCTAGTGTAGTTTTGCGACGTTTTGCTTCACCCATAATTAGCAACTGAAATCAACTTAGGTTTTAACTTTATCTTGCCAGGAATTGTGGTTATGGACAATTAGGGAATGGGGAAAGGGGGAAGGGGGAAGGGGGAAAGGGGAAGGGGGAAAGGTTAAATTTATCCCTTTACCCTTTACCCTTTAACCTTTACCCCTGTTTTGAATTCTTACCCTTTACCCTTTACCCTTTACCCTTTACCCTTTACCCTTTACCCATCTCCCACTCACCAATCCCCAGTCCCCTTAAGCGGAATTTTCCTCATCTGTATTAGAAAACAGATTGGGATCGAGATAGTTAATGCGTGCTAGAGGACTTAAAGCTGCGAGAATTTGAGCGCCGTAGCTGCGGTTAACTACACGACTATCAAGTAAAGCAACAATACCTTGACTTTCTCGCACTGGAGCGATCGCTCTTTGTAATTCATTCAAGGCGGTTGGCAATAAGTATAAACGGAACCAATCTTGATGCGATCGCTTATAACGAGCTACTCTACCAGCTACTAGGGGATTTTCCAAAGATGGTAGCGGCAAAGTCGCAATAATTAACAACTGGGGTGCTGGCAAGACTCGCTGATGTTCTCGCCAAAATTCCCAACCGCTGACTAAAATACCATTTTCATCTAAACAAGTTTTTTCTACCTGTACCCGCGAACCAAATTCTGAGGCTAAAATTGTCCCCACTTGCGCCTTCAGTGGGACATCGCCCACCAAGATCGCAGTTAACCCTGGTGCTGTAGCACTGAGACAAACCAGCGTGCGGACTTTGTGAATAAATGCGGCTTGAAATTCTGGTGTATTGGGTAGGGGTAACTTATAAGGTACATACAACTGAATTGCTTCGGCTTGACTCTCGGAAGAAAATTTCAGGCAAGTTACATCCTCCAAACCCAAACGCTGACGGAAAAGGGGAGCCTCAGTTTCGGGTTCTATGGCACTGCCAATTAAAACTACTGGTTGTCGCTGCCAAATGGGGGAGAGTATTTTTCCTAATTCCATTGGGGCATAATGTAAAGAAAATAAACCTTGGCGACGGGCAATAGTCGTCCAGAAGAGGGCAGGGGGGAGGGGAGATGAGGGAGATGAGGGGGAAAGGTTTTCGTTGAGGGGTTGAAATTCTTGCCAGAAACGTTTCCAATTATCTGGGAGATTACTTAGGTCTAAATTAGAATATAGACGGTTTAAAATGTCTATTTCTGGGCTAGAGATGAGATAGCACTCATAGGGATTAGCAGGATGCTGAAAAAGTTCGTGTGTCAGTTGTATCCGTGCTTCGCGGATTGCCTCAGCTTGATTTGGGCAAGCTAGCATGAGTCGATCCCAATCATCGGGTTGAATCTCTTGGGTGAGCTGATGACGCACCCAATCTTCAAGATCGTCTACACCATCAATAATTGTAGGAATACCTTGGGGAAAGCGATCGCCATCAGTCAACTGTCCTTTTAACCAAGCTTCTGGGGAAGTCAACAGTAGCCCTTGGAACTGGGTATCAGGCCATGCGTCACCTGTCCTAATCGGTTTGTTGGCTGGTAGCCACTGTTGTAGGCGGGGAATTTCCACCCGCAAGAGAAGTTGTTGCACTGCTTCTTGAGCAACAATAATTACAGGGCCCTGCCACATCAGGGCTGATGCTACGAAACTGGTACGATATCGTCCTTGATAGCCAGAAACCGCCCCTACTTGAATGAGGGCGCTACGTTCCAGGCGCAAGGCGCGTGCTACCAACCGTGCCATCGTCAAATGATGGGGCCAGGAAGGGAACCCCGCCTGCGATCGCAAAAAGTTATGTAGTGACAAATGAACTTCTGCCTCAATCACACGCTTTTAATCCCATAACAAAATGACTTTTACAAACAAAGCCCCATTTCTATTATGTTGTCGTTTGTCATTTGTCATTTGTCCAAAACTAATGACCAATGACTATTGTACAGACGCGATTAATCGCGTCTCTATCAATGACCAATCACCAATTACCTAATTATGCCAACCTACACAGGAATTTCCAGCGAAGCCTTTAGGCATCCACTGGATATCCAAGCCGAGCAAGCTTTACGTAATTTACCGGGATTTGATTTTTTAGCCCGTAAATTTGTGGAATTTTTCGCTGAACGCCCTCAGTTAGTTTATTTAATGGGCAACACCATCCAAGTCGGGCCGCGCCAATATTCCACTATTTACCAGATTTTTCGGGAATGCGTGCGAGATTTGGACATTTATCCAGAACCCGCACTGTTTGTTGAGCAAAATTCCCAAGCTAATAGCTACGCACTTGGACAAGAACATCCTTACATAGTCATAAATACAGGGATATTGGACTTACTAAACGAAGCCGAAATTAGGGCGGTGCTAGCCCATGAACTGGGGCACATTAAATGTGGTCATACTATTTTAATTCAAATGGCGATATGGGCGAGGAGTGTCGCTTCGAGAGTTGGTGAATTCACCTTTGGCATTGGTGATTTTGTTAGTCAAGGTTTGTTGCTTGCCTTTTATGAATGGCGACGTAAAGCTGAGTTATCCTCAGATCGCGCCGCTTTATTAGTAATGGATGACTTAAATCCTGTGATGACTTCCATGATGAAAGTCACGGGGGGTAGTATCAAATATGCCAATGAATGCAGTTTACAAGAATTTATTAAACAGTCTGAAAATTATCAGGCACTTGATGAAGATGGACTGAATCAAATGTATAAATTCTTAATGTTCACTGGGTTTCAAGGTGCAATGCTGACTCATCCTTTTCCTGTGGAACGCTTGCATTACTTACGAGGGTGGGCAGTATCAGAAGAATATCAGCAAATTCGTCGAGGAAACTACCAGCGATCGCCCGCCTCAGGAGCAGTAAATGTTCAGGCAGAATCTTCTGAAAAAGAAAAAGAAGCTCTGCGCCGTCAAATTGAAGAATTACAACGCGAAATTAACAGAAAGAAAAGGCCGGATAATTTGTAAAAGGGATTGGGGAGTGGGGAGTGGGGGGATGGGGAGATGAGGAGATGGGGAGAGAATTTCACCCCACCACCCCCTCCCCTCTGCTCCCTGCTCCCTTGCCTCTTCCCCACTCCCTAATCCCCAATCCCCAATCCCCAGGCATTTTTCAATATGGCAATTCACTTGACAAAACGGCTTTTTGTGTTACTCAATATGCTTGCCCTTGTTCTCTTCATGCCGGGAATTGCCTTAGCTGCACCCGTTCAGATCGATACTTCTGCTGGTATTGTCGCCCAAGCTACCAAAGCTGTAAGGGATTCCACTTTATTTTCAGAGATTAACCTGACTCCCCAACAAAGCCAACAACTCCAAGCTGTGCGTCAGAGAAGAAACAAGGAAATTCAGGCAGTTTTAAACTCATCCCAGCGTGCCCAACTTGCTCACAACCTCCGGGCTGGTAACAATATCAATCAAGCCCTCAAAACACTGAATTTAAAACCAGAACAGCAAGAATTAGTCGAGGCAATACTGAAATTTACTAACTTGAAAATGAAGGCTGTTTTATCTCGGCATTCGCTACAAGTAGGTCAGAAATAAAGGTTTGATTTGCAGATTGACATACTCCCCCGAATGCGCTCCGCTAAATTCGGGGGATTCTAGCTTCAAACAGCAATTGCAGTCTGAGACTGTCTAACATCACCTAAGCTAACAGTCGATGCCCCGACTGCTTGAATGTTCTTGGCCGCATTTTCATCACGTCCATTTACTGATTGACATGATGGACAACGCCACTCTCTGACTGACAAATCTAAAGTTTCTAAGACGTGTCCGCAACAGGAACACGTTTTGCTAGAAGGATACCACTGGTCGATATAGACCACAAGTTTCCCTTTCTTCAATGCTTGCCACTCTAGGATATCTAAAAAATCTCGAAGTGCTAAATCACTAACTTTTCTTCCCCATAAACGCTTCATACCTTTGAGATTGAGCGTCTCAAAACACAGCACATCAAATCTATTAGTTAACGATAAAGCTAATTTCCAAAACCAATCGCTTCTGCGGTTGGCTATGTCTTCATGAGCGCGGGCTAGATTTTTTCTTGCTCGTTCCCGGTTAGAAGATCCTTTTAACTTCCGAGAGTGATGCCTGTTCGCTTTTTTAATGACATTGAATGATTGCTTGAAGAATTGGGGAGACTCAATTTTGCGAAAAACGCGGTCTTGGGGTTCCCCCAAGAGGAGCGATTTTTCAAGACAAGAGCCGTCCGAGCAAGTGAGGAATGTCTTTAAACCAAAATCAAACCCCGCTATTTTACCAGTCGTGAGTTTGATTCCTGGCTCATCAATGCTGTCAACGACAACGACCAAAAACAACTCACCTAGCGGTGTGCGTTTAATGGTCAAAGTCTTAACTTTTCCCTCAATCTCTCTGGAGTTCCAATATTGATAAACTCGGCTCCCTATCTTGATCCGATTACCACCTAATAATTTATAACCTGCTTGTTTTAAAGTAAATGACTTGTACTTTTTAACTTTCTTGAAGTTTGGCGGTCTTACCCCTTTTTTATGATGTTTGAAAAATAACTGGTAGGCTTTATCAATGCGTTGGCAGATATCCTGTACTGCCTGAGAACCCACAGACTGCCAAAATTCTTTACGCTTGCGTAGCTTCGCAATATGAGACTGAAGTTTTGCACAACTTAAATGCTTGTTCCACATTCGGTAGTACCGTTTGTGTAGAGCAATTGCGTAATTATAAATTACCCCAGCAGCATTGATTGACCGCTTGAGAAATTTGTTTCGCTTGTGTTGGTACAACTTGAACTTCAGTGTTTTCATAATTTTAGAGTACCATTATTGATGTAGACAATCAACACTCATCTACATGAAATCTGTATATAATCACTACAATCACGCGTTGTGGACTAGCAACCGTTCACTTAGTATGGATACCATGTAGACGCAGGAAGGTATTTGCAAACAAAGAAGATTTAAAACTTCGTTGTATTCAAATATTCCAGTCTGTTGCCAACGATAACAAGTGGGTGATTAAAGATGAGAGAAATTGCACCAGATCGCGTACATTTATTAGTAGAATATGACCCGCATCATTCAATTACTCAAGTAGTGAAAGCATTTAAAGGAATTCGTAATTGATAATTCGTAATTCGTAATTGAATTAGTTGCGGATTTAGACCCCAACAGGTAAAGATCGCTAATTTTAAAAAAATTTAGCGGGGGACTTAAACCCTTTTAATTACGAATTAAGAATTACGAATTAGTAATTATGTTAAAGGTCGGTCATCAAGATATTTGCGACAAGAATTTCCTTTAATTTTTGAAGCTTCCTAGCCTGTGGACACACTCTTATATGTTTGACAAGACTGGAAAAGTTAGCACTCAGAAAGTACTGGAGTACATCAATGATCCGCATCACGGATAAATAAATTTATCCTGTTCGCTTATATCCCCCGGCTGAAGCACGGGGGCTTTACGCATCACTCCTCGTAAAAATATTTCATTCGGTGCAGGATGGCGATCGATATATTTTCGCGCATCTGGCGGATTTTTGGCACTCATAGGGATAACTTGCCCTTCTATCAGTTCCACCCGTTCATCGGCTGCGATAATACCCGTTTCAACCATCCGGTGATATTCGTCTACATTCCACAAGCGGACTCTAGTTTGTGTCATTGTATTTGGTTTGGCGCGATCGCCCGCGCCTTCAAGGACAAATATCTCTTACTGCCAACTTTTGCAGCATCTATAATTAATCTTGCCCTATTTAGTTCGTTAACATGTCGGAAGAAGATCTCCGTGCCGCTCGGCTGGAAAAAGTAAACCAGCTAAAGCAGTTAGGCACTAATCCCTACGCCTATCGTTGGGAATCCACCCATCACGCAGCGCAGTTGCAAGAACAATTTGCCGATTTAGCCAGTGGTGAGGAAGTTGATTTAGAAGTGGCGATCGCCGGACGGATTATGGCGCGTCGCGTTTTCGGTAAATTGGCTTTCTTCACTTTACAAGATGAAAGCGGCACAATTCAGCTTTATTTAGAGAAAAATCGCATCCAAGAAGGCATGGCAGATATTGATGCCGATGCGTTCAATCACTTGAAACAACTCACAGATGCAGGCGACATTCTGGGAGCCAAAGGTACCATCAAACGGACTGAAAAGGGCGAGTTATCTGTCTACGTCAAACAATACACCATCCTGACTAAATCTCTGTTGCCCCTACCCGACAAGTGGCATGGATTGACGGATGTTGCCAAGCGCTACCGTCAGCGCTACGTTGACTTGATTGTTAACCCAGAAGTGCGGCAAACTTTCCGCCGTCGCGCCCAAATCACTGCCGGGATTCGTCGCTATTTAGAAGAACGGGATTTTCTGGAAATTGAAACGCCTGTTTTACAAAGTGAAGCTGGGGGTGCAGATGCACGTCCATTTATCACTTACCACAACACCTTAGAAATGGAGTTGTATCTGCGAATTGCCACAGAACTCTATCTGAAGCGGTTGATTGTCGGTGGGTTTGAAAAGGTATTTGAAGTAGGACGTATTTTCCGGAATGAGGGAATTTCTACCCGTCATAACCCGGAATTTACTATGATTGAAATTTACCAAGCCTACGCCGACTACAACGATATGATGGCGCTAACAGAAGGGATTATTACCACTGTTGCCCAAGAGGTACTCGGCACACTGCAAATTACCTACCAAGGTGAATCTATAGATTTAACACCACCTTGGCGACGGGTGACAATGCACGATTTAGTTAAAGAGGTTACAGGGTTAGATTTCAATTCTTTCCAAAGTTTAGAAGAAGCAAAAACAGCAAGTAAAAATGCTGGAATTCCTGATATAGATGAAGCTCAATCAATTGGTAAGTTACTAAATTTGGCTTTTGAAGAGAAGGTAGAAGCCAATTTAATTCAACCTACCTTTGTAATTGATTATCCCGTAGAAATTTCGCCCTTAGCAAAGCCCCACCGTTCTCAACCTGGTTTGGTAGAACGATTTGAGTTATTTATAGTAGGAAGAGAAACTGGCAATAGCTTCTCAGAACTTACTGATGCGATCGACCAAAGAGAACGTTTAGAAGCGCAAGCTGCCAGAAAAGCCGCTGGTGATTTAGAGGCGCAAGGTGTAGATGAAGACTTTCTAACTGCCTTAGAATACGGAATGCCGCCTACAGGTGGTTTAGGGATTGGAATCGATCGCTTAGTAATGTTACTAACAGATTCTGCTAGTATTCGGGATGTAATTGCTTTCCCCCTACTCAAGCCTGAAGGCAACGTTATTAAGCAATTTAGCCACGATGTAAAAACTCAAACACTGACTATTGAATTTGATAGTGGAAGTGTTTATGAGTATTTCAAAGTACCTCCTAGTGTCAAGGAAGACTTAGACAATGCACCGTCTAAAGGTCAATATTTTAACAAGTTTATTAAGGGTAAATTCAAGTATGAACAATTGAGTTGAGATAGAAACTACCATTCAACAGTAGGGTGCGTTATGGCTTTAGCCTAACGCACCATTTTTATGACTAATTCTTTTATTACCTAAGTTGCACTTACTTATTTTATAAGATATTCCTTTAAAAGAATAATGACATTGACATTCGTTATAAAGAATATTATGCTGTGAGGTAGGAAGTGAGTTGGACTTGGGAACTTTATCAAGATGTCAATGGGGAAATCCCCAAAGATTTGCTTGCTTTTTTCATCAGGATGATTCCGAAACAGGAGCAACCAGAAAATCCACCAAAACCATTACTGAGTGCTTCCGAAACCAAGCGTCTGCAAGTTAATCTTGGCTACCTGTGTAACAAAGGACTTGCATCACTTACCAGTGGCATCTTTGAGAAACTGGAAGATGATTTGTATGAGTTACGCATGACCAAGAGCGAACATAACCCACGGTTTATCTTAACGGCTGCTACCCCTCAGAAGTTTGTGGTACTGCACGCCTTTATGAAAAAATATGACGACGGTATCAAAGATAGAGACAAAGAACCTGCAAGAGTGAGATTACGTGAATTGCAGCAGAGGAATCATGAAAAAACCTAATTTTCAAGCTTGGTTACAGCAAAACGTAGGCGACGAACCAGAGGTGATTTTGGCGGGTAAGTTAGAGTACCTGCGCCTATATCTTACCGATGCCATGCGTGAAATACGTAATAAAGCAGGATTGACTCAGGCACAGCTAGCAGAAAAACTGGGAGTGCAGCAAGCGGCGGTGTCCAAATTGGAGTCGGCGTTAAAAGAACATGAGTTGGAATCAGTGTTGCACTATTTACATGCGTTGGGTGCAGATTTGCTGGTAGCCGTCAAACAAGGGGATGATTTATATCAAGCCAGCGATAACGAAGGTGTATTGCTAGTAGATGTACCAGACGTAGTTTTCCAAAAGGCATTGGCGGCAAACATGAGCGTGCGGGAATATGTGCGTGTCGCCGTTGAGAAGTTTTCTGGTGGGGATGATATGGTTAAATTCTTGGAAAGTAACGATCCGACAGCGGTGAAAGTGAGAGAGCGTTTGGGCACAAGGACAATCCAAGAAATTGCTGTAGAGTTGGAAAAATGTTTGAGTTTATCGGAGGAAGAAGATAGGATTTTCGCTGTGAAAAATGTTTTGGCTGCTAATGTGTCGTGTAGAGAAAGTAATCGTGGAAGTAGTGATGAAGTTGATGAAATTGAGTTGTTGGATTTAGCTGAAGAATTGCTAGATAAGTTGGCAGATATTTAGGATGACAGAGATTCCATTTATAGTTATCGGTCAATTTAATTTATTTAATTTGTATAGCCACATTATTACTTAACAAAGTGATTACTTATGATTAAGGAAAAACAATCTGAGAGATTAGACAGCTTTTTACAAGCTGTAGAAGCTGCTCAAAAAGTGCAGGATGATATCATGAAGTATGGGCTTGAAGCTGCCCATTTATATTCTGATGATGTTGATGGAGATTGGCTAGAAACATGGGGAGAAGACGAGGATGGGCAGCAAAGTTTTGTAGAATTAGTGACTAATTTTCTGCAAATTGATGACTTGGTAGCGGTGAGGGTAAGAAAGTTGCTAAAAGATAAATTGCTACAAAAAATTGCTGTTGAGTTGGAAATATGTTTGAGTTTATATGAAGATGAAGACCGGATTTTTGCTGTCAAAAATGTATTAGCAGGTGGTATGGGCGTTGCAGAAAGTAATCGCAGAACCAGGAATGAAATTGATGAAATTGAGTTATTGGATTTAGCTGAAGAATTGCTATAAAAGTTGGCAGAATTTTTTGGAAAATATAACTAGAAATTAGCTGCATAAATAAGTATGGGAAAAGGATTTAATTCACAGAAACCCAAAAAAGATAGCAAACACCGTCACAAAGCATATCTCAAGCTAATCTTTGCCTTATTGGACTGTCCTCATACCAAAATCCCAGAGCTTTTGAGAGCTAACCAAAATCTGATTAATTCTGAATTAGTACAGGCAATGGTAATTATAGCCATGATGCTAGCAAAATATGGTAAGCAAGAACAGGCTTCATTTTTAATGAATATTGCTGAGAATATAAAATCCAGATTATTTCATAGTATTGAGCGAGAAAATGAAGTTTTAGATTTTGTGACTGAGGTTTTAGAAGTTAGCTATGAAACTTCAGGAGATTCACATATTATCTATCCTTTATTAGAAGCAAATATTGATAAATTAAATGAAAATTTCATCTTAGCATTGCGACGCATAACAGAGTATATCCGTTCTCAAGTAAATCTAGAGCAAGTTTCTCAATTTTGCCACGAATTGAAGAGTGGTAGAACTGAGCCATCAAATCTTGATTCATCTCTCGTTCAAGCCATACATACAGCATTATGTATGGTAACTTTCACAAAACCAATTTTGGAGTTTTCAAAAGGTAACAAAGCAATCAACATAGAAATTGCTATTGCTGGATATGATTTGATTACTAGTGTTTTCACTCGTGAAACTTGCCCCGAACAATGGGCAGGTTGTCAAATTGATTTGGGTGTAGCTTACCGTCGTCGAGTTTATGGCGATCGCTCCTCAAATTTAGAACAAGCAATTCTCTGCTATAAAAATAGTTTACAAGTTATAAATTCAAAAACATTTGCTGAAGTATGGGCAGACACCTTAAATAATTTAGCCATTGCTTACTCACAAAGAATACAAGGTAACAGGGCAGATAATTTAGAACAGGCAATTGCTTATTGTCAGGAAGTATTAAAATTATGTACTCCTGAGGTATTTGCAGAACAATGGGGAAGCACTCATATAAATTTAGGTAATTTCTGGAAAGAACGAGTTTGTGGTGACAAGGCTGAAAATTTGGAGTTATCTATCCAGTATTATAAAAATGCTTTGCAACTCTTTACCTTACAAGCTTATCCAAAAGAATGGAGTGATATCCAAGATGGATTAGGCATCTCTTACTGTAATCGCATTAAAGGCGACACAGTAGACAATCAAGAAGAAGCAATTAAATATTTTCAAGCAGCGTTACAACCCTGTAATTATGAAGTTTTCCCAGCAAAGTGGGTGAGAATACAATCTAATTTAGGTACTGTCTATTGGCAACGTATAAAAGGCCAAAAAGCACAAAATTTGGAATTAGCAATTAATTGCTATCAATCAGCATTGCAAATTGCTACATTTGAGACTATGCCCCAGGAGTGGGCTATGGTTCAAATTAACTTAGGTGCAATATACAGCGATCGCATTCAAGGAAATCGCCAAAAGAATTTAGAGGCAGCACATCATCATTTTACAGCCGCTTCTCAAGTTTATACGAAAAGAGATTTTCCTCAAAATTGGTCTAGTCTACAAAATAACCTTGGACTTCTTTACGGCAAATTAGGGCTTCATGGCAAACAGATTCAATGCTTAAAAGCTTCTTTGGAAGTATGTACTCGCAAAGCTTTTCCCTCAGATTGGGCGAGTACTCAATATAATCTAGGTCTTGTCTATCGAAAACTTGGGCAGATTCAGAAAGCGATACATTGTTTGCGATTGTCTCTAGAAATTTTCCAACCTACTACTTTTCCTGTAGATTGTCTTGATGCTGCACATCAATTAGGTAACATAGCATTTGAGCAAAAGCGTTGGTTAGAAGCTATCGAAGGATATAGCCTAGCCATTGAAGCAGTCGAAACCAGCCGCAGTTGGGCAAAATCGGAATCGCGTCGTCAGGAAATTCTGGAAGAAGCCATTCATGTTTATCAAAACATGGTGCTGGCTTGCATCAATGCTGGACAAATAGAAAAAGCGTTTGAATATTCAGAGCGATCGCGCTCCAAACTTCTTGTAGACTTAATGGCAAGCTACAACCTCTCTCAAGGCGAAGAAATCCCCCCAAAAGTCCAAGAATTATTGCAGCAGTATGAAGAACTGCAACAAATAATTGACAAAGAACGCCAAAGCCATAAATCCAACAATAGCCGTAGTGATACACGCACTGTATGGGAAGCTTATAATGAAGCGATCGCCACTTTAGAAACCCAAAAACAACAAGTTTGGCAAAATCTCAGACGTGAAGATCCGGTGTTAGCTGGAGAAATTCAAGTTAACCCCCTAAAATTGTCAGAAATTCAAGAGCTACTAAAAGACCAAACCAATACAGCTATTCTCAGTTTCTACACTACCAACAGCGACACCCATATTTTTGTCGTGCAGCAAAACAAAATTACTCTCCACACCTGCATAGGACAAGGATTAGATAGGTTGCAAGGCTGGATTGAGCAGAATTGGTTATTGCCTTATAGAGATGAACCCAAAAAATGGGAAACTCAAATTAACAGTTTTCTCCACGAAATAGCTGAACGCCTACAAATCTCTGAACTCATATCCGAACATCTTCAAGCAATAGAAGAATTAATTTTAGTACCTCATCTGTTACTCCATCAGATTCCTTTCACGGCTTTACCGACAGGAGAAGATCGGGAATATTTAGGAGATAAATTTCTGATTCGTTACACCCCAAGCTGCCAAATTTTAGAATTTTGTCAACAACGTGACACTGTAGATAAAATGTCTTTACGATATGGCATTGTGGAAGATGCCGAAGATAACCTTCCCTCTGCCAGATTTGAAGGCGAAAAACTTGCCCAAATATACAATATTCCACGAGAAAACAGATTAATTGGCAGCAGTCAAGCTACCACTAAAAACTATCGACAATTAGCACAACAAGTTCAAGTACTTCATTCCTGCCACCATGCCCAATCTCGCCTCGATAATCCTTTGGAATCACAGTTAAAATTAGCGCATGGTAGCAGCATTACCTTGGGGCAATTAATGACTCCAAGCTGGCGTTTACCTCAACTTCTAGAAGTCTTTTTATCTTGCTGCGAAACTAATTTGGGTACTCCTTCCTTAACTGATGATATTCTTACTCTCTCCACAGGATTTTTGTGTGCTGGTGCTAGAAGTGTAGTTAGTACTTTGTGGTCAGTTGATGATTTAGCTACAGCATTATTTTCCATTTTTTACTACCAGCAGCGACAAGATGGTAAAAACCGTTCTGAAGCATTACAGCAAGCCCAAATTAAGCTACGAGAATTTACAAAAGTAGACCTTAACAAAATATTCCAGGAAGTAGAAGCAAGGGAAAAAGAACTGATAGTAAATAGAAAAAAATATCCCTCAGGTTCTATCGAACATGAACAATGGAAGCTTGAATATAATATGTATGCTAAATTGAACAGACAAATTAAAGAAATCGAAAACTCTACTCAGCAATTTCCCTTTTCAGATCCTCGTTATTGGGCTGCTTTTATTTGCCACGGTTTAAGGTGATAAAACAGGAGTCAGAATACAGAATTCAGAATTCAGAATACTCTGAACTTTATACCATTTCTTTGTGAGGCTGCGCCAAATTTTCTTTGCTTCTTCTTTCTTTCTTTGTGCCCTTTGCGTCCTTTGCGGTTCGTTGCTCATATATAGCGCTTCCCATTTGGGTAAAATACGCCCGTTCGTAGGGGCGCACAGCTGTGCGCCCCTACAGCGTATTGCATCCAAACCAGAATCGCTATAGTTTGGCGCATCTTCATACAGAATTGGTATTAGTTCAAGGTAAGGAGAAGTTCGTCGGTTAAGCAACCCTGCTATTAGACCAATGACTCATGACTAATGACGGTCTTGAGGAAAAAATAGAATATGTAGGCGCGTTACCTTAAACTAATTGAGAAGCAAAATTTCAGCAATATGTACGATTGCATCATTGTCGGTGCTGGCCCAGCTGGTGGAACAGCTGCATATCATTTAGCTAAACAGGGTCGCTCAGTATTAATTTTAGAAAAAGAATCCCTGCCAAGATATAAACCTTGTGGTGGTGGCGTATCTCCAGCGATCGCTCAATGGTTTGACTTTGATTTTAGCCCAGCGATTTCTTTAAAAGCAGACTTGCTTCGTTTTACCTGGAAACTAGGCGATCCCGTGGAAACGAAAATCGCCACAAAAGAACCAGTTTGGATGGTACGGCGGGATGTTTTTGACCATTTCTTAGTCCAGCAAGCCGAGAAACAAGGAGCTAAACTCCAAGATAATACTGAAGTAACTGGTATCGAATTTCAAAGCGATTATTGGCAAGTTAACACAGCTAATGGTTCAGTTACAGGTCGCTATTTAATCGCAGCTGATGGTGCAAAAGGATCGATGGCAAAATGGCTAGGCTTCAAAGAACGTAAACGTCTCCTCACAGGAGCTTTGGAGGCGGAAGTTCCTGGTATCGCAGAAAACAAACCCACAATTCATTTTGAGTTTGGCTTAGTAAAAAACGGCTATCTTTGGAACTTTCCCAAAGCTGATGGTTATTCCATAGGTGTGGGAACCTTTATTGGCCGTCAACCCCAGGACTTTAAAAAGATTTTGGATGAGTACGCCAAATCATTAAATGTAGATCTCAAAACCACCAAACAATATGGTCATCCCCTTTGTATTTGGGATGGTAATCAAAAGCTGCACACCCAAAACGCGGTTTTAGCTGGGGAAGCTGCTTGTTTAGTCGATCCGATGACAGCAGAAGGCATTCGCCCTTCAATTTTTAGCGGTTTACTCGCCGCCGCAACCATTAACGAAGCACTTGCTGGTGACACCAACGCTTTAGAAAAATATAGCGAAGCCATTAACCAAGAATGGGGTACTGAGATGGCTTGGGCGCAAAAATTAGCTACAGCATTCTATCGATTTTCCAACATTAGCTACAAAGTTGGTATCAAGCACCCCTCTGCTCCCCAAGTCATGGGTAAAATTATGTGCGGCGAACTCCGCTATGGCGATATTGCCGGTCGTGCCTTGAAACATTTAATTCCTGGGTTTGGCAATTAAATGCATTGGGGCATGGGGCATGGGGAGATGAGGGAGATGAGGGGGATGGGGAGGTAGGGGAAAAGGTTAAAGGGTAAAGGGTAAAGGGATAAATTTAACCTTTCCCCCTTACCCCTTTCCCTTTCCCCCTTCCTAATGCCCAATGCCCAGTCCCCAGTCCCCAGTCCCTAGTCTCCCAAATAAATACCCATACCACGGGCGGTTTTAACTAAAGTACCGTTGGGATCGACGGCGCTATATTGAGCGATCGCTTCTGTAATTGGTACGCTTAATACTTGGCGATTTTGCCACGTTACCATGCGATCGTATTTACCCTCTGCAATCAAATTAACTGCTGCTACGCCAAAGGCTGTGGCAACTAATCTATCCAGGGGGGAAGCAGTTCCACCGCGTTGAATGTGTCCTAAAACGGTGACTCGTGTTTCTACACCAATGTGCTGAATAATTTCATCGGCTAAATATTCACCAATTCCACCATATCGAGATTGACCTAAGCGATTTGTAATCGTGACGTTTTCCCCATCTTGGGTGCGAACTGCTTCGGAAACAATAATCAAACAATAGTTTTTGCCTTTTTCTTGGCGTTCTTTGATTTTGTGGCAAATGTGTCCAACTGTGTAGGGAATTTCTGGAATTAAAATTACATTTGCTCCCCCTGCAATTCCCGCAGCTATGGCTATGTGTCCTGCATCACGCCCCATCACTTCCAAAATCATGACTCGGCTATGACTTGCAGCGGTAAAATGCAACCGATCTAATGCTTCTGTGGCAATATTGACTGCTGTATCAAAACCAATGGCATGTTCAGTAACGCCAATATCATTATCAATTGTTTTGGGAATTCCAACTAAGTTAATACCGCCTTGTTGTGCAAGGCGGCGGAGAATTGCCAAACTACCATCGCCGCCAATACCAATCAAAGCGTCTAAACCTAGTTCATGGTAACCTGCAATGATTTCTTCGGAGCGATCGCATAAACTTCCATCCGCCATTGGAAAAGCAAAAGGGTCGCCTTTATTGGTTGTCCCCAACATTGTGCCACCCGCAGTTAACAATGAATCAACTTGATCGATTTCCAAATTCGTGAATTGTGGCGGACGCGCCATCAATCCGAGAGTCGCTTGGCGAATTCCTAAAACCTCCCAGCCATAAGTATTTACCGCACAACTTACTACAGCCCTAATCACAGCATTTAAGCCAGAACAATCTCCTCCACTTGTAAGAATTCCAATGCGTTTGGGTTCTCCCATATCTTTTCTTGACATTTTGATCCAAATATATTTAGTAGTCGATTAAACTTCAGCCTGAGTTAGTAATAGATTAAACCCAAGCAAAAGCTCTCCCTGTAAATGCAAAGGTAATTTTATGTTGCTTTTGTATCTAAAAACAAAATTATGTTTAAGAATTCAAAATTCAGAATTTTGAATCTAGAATAGGTGAATTTTTTATAAGACTTGGAAACCCCAACTTCATAATTTGACGAAAATCAAGTATTCTTACCATCCTTGATTTTCAACTTATTCTGACACCTTGCTTGCAAAGTCTCCGGCTTTGCTCCTATAGCGGTTCCCGCATGAGTAAGGTACAGAAAAAAATAGATCCTCGTAGGGTAGCACACCTGTGCGCCCCTACCCATGTACCTTATTCAAATGAGAATCGCTATAAATTCTGACTTCTGACTCCTGAATTCTGACTTCTGAATTCTGACTTCTGACTCCTGACTTCTGACAACTAAGTGACCCCAGCTGTAAAATATGAGTGTGGAGCTAGTAGTAGATTAAACCTCAAAAAAGCAATCCTCGAAAATGCTAGGCTGATTATATGTCTGTTTTCAGCTCAAGAAAAAACCAAGTTATTCCGACTCTAAAATATGAAGGTGGAGCAAAAGGTGACTAGTATTGATAATTACACCTTCTCTTTTCCAGGAGAAGTAACAATCCCTCAGGCTCCTCCCGGATTTAAATCAGGTTTTATTGGCATTATTGGTCGCCCGAATGTCGGTAAATCTACCTTGATGAATGAATTAGTAGGACAAAAAATTGCCATCACATCACCAGTAGCACAAACTACGCGTAACCGTTTGCGCGGCATTTTAACTACACCAGAGGCGCAGTTAATATTTGTAGATACGCCAGGAATTCATAAACCCCATCATCAATTAGGGGAAGTATTGGTGCAAAATGCCAAAATAGCCATTGAATCGGTAGATGTAGTGCTATTTGTGGTAGATGGAGCAGTGGCTTGTGGAGCAGGCGATCGCTTTATTGCCGATTTGCTCAGTCGCACCAAAACACCAGTAATTCTGGGTTTGAACAAAATCGACCAACAACCCGCTGATTCCCAGTTTATAGATGATAGTTACGCCCAAATGGCCAAGTCCCATGAATGGCAAATCGTGAAATTTTCTGCCAAAACGAGCGCAGGATTACCACAACTCCAAGAATTATTAATACAACATTTAGAAATTGGCCCGTTATATTATCCGCCGGACTTGGTAACCGACCAGCCAGAACGTTTTATTATGGGAGAATTGATCCGAGAACAAATTATACTTTTGACTCGTGAAGAAGTACCCCATTCAGTAGCGATCGCCATTGACCAAGTAGAAGAAAGTCCTAACATTACCCGTGTACTCGCTACCATCAACGTCGAGCGCGATTCCCAAAAAGGCATACTCATTGGTAAGGGTGGATCGATGCTCAAATCAATTGGTAGCGAAGCCCGCGAACAAATCCAAAAATTAATCGCTGGCAAAGTTTACCTAGAACTGTTTGTGAAAGTCCAGCCAAAATGGCGACAATCACGGGTGAGTTTAGCCGAGTTAGGTTATCGCGTGGAAGAATAAAAGGAGTTAGGAGTTGGGAGTTAGGAGTTGGGAGTTTGGAGTTTGGAGTTAGGAGTTTGGAGTTGGGAGTTGGGAGTTAGGAGTTTGGAGTTGGGAGTTGGGAGTTGGGAGTTTGGAGTTAAAGACTTATGAAACTCTCCACTCTTACCTGTGATATGTAGGTTTTTTGGATTAAACCAATTAATTTTTTGGGTTTGAGAACTAAGATAATTGTTTAAAATGTCAAGTACAAATTCAAGATTTCATATTTTGATTCACCAACGTCCTAACTCTTAACTCCAAACTCCAAACTCCTAACTCTTAACTCGTAACTCCTAGACTTATGTTAAAAGTATTAATTGTCGAAGACGATCCAATGATGCAACTTGGGCTAGAGCAATCGTTGATGGCTCATCCCGATTTGGAGATTGTTGGACAAGCCGAAGATGGCTATTTGGGCGTGCAAGCTGCGCTGCGGCTAAAACCAGATGTGGTGGTTATGGATATTGGGTTACCGCGATTAGATGGTATTGCGGCGACACAGCAAATTAAGGCAGCTTTACCAGCAACTCATGTGGTGATGCTGACATCCCATCAAACAGAGACAGAAATTATTGCTGCACTGTCTAGCGGTGCTGATGCATATTGCATCAAGGGTGCAAGTGTGGAACGATTGTTAAATGCGATCGCTGCCGCAGTGGATGGTGCAGCTTATCTCGATCCGCAAATTGCCCGACGAGTAATCGATCATCTCAAACCACCCTCACCCACCAACAACACCGCCAACTTATCTGCGCGTGAATTAGAAGTATTGAAACTTATGGTAGAAGGCTTGAGTAATCCAGAAATTGCACAAAAACTCTATCTCAGTCCCAACACCGTCAAAACTCACGTCCGAGGGATTATGAATAAATTAGCAGTAGACGATCGCGTGCAAGCAGCGGTAGTTGCATTGCGTTCAGGTTTGGTTTGATTAATAAAATCTGTGCGTTGTAGATTACCATTTGAACTGGTAATTCTGATTCATTACTAACTAAACTTTGATTTTTTGATGTCAGAAGAAATTCAAACCTTGAGTACTGAATATTTAGATAGATCGGTGCGCCTATCTATATGTTGAAGTGTTTAATACTGAACATTGGAACGACCAATGGACTTTTTTAAATTTTGGATTTTGTTTCAATCCAAAATCCAAAATTTAAAATCTAAAATTCGCTGATTTATCAGGCTATTCATCTATTGATTCAGTTTTGATGTCCGTCTTCAACGTCTTGTGGCGCTGAAACTTCGGGTAGATACTTAGCATCTACCTGTTGTGTTTGCGACATCTCTTTGACTTTTCCTTCCCATGAGTAGTTGCAAATTTTAGTACTAAGTATTAAACCTAGTGTCTTGTTAATCGTGAAGGCAAAGGCATCGATAAAAATAAAGTCTATAGTTCGACTAATCATAAATTCCTTTTCAGCTTTATAGCATCAACTAACATTTTTCTACACATGAGATAATGCACTTTCCAGAAATTTACTGTCTCAAAACTTGTAAATTTATAATTCATGCAAACAAAAACTGCTGTGATATATCTATATCTTTAGATATAGATATACGGGTGTATCATCTTTACTGATGTTATAATTGATTCATGTATTAGCGAAATTTGTCAACAAGACATAATTTTTAGTGCTTGATATATCACTTAAGATTTTTAATACATCTCTTAGAGTAGAGAAAAGTTTTGTAGCAACTACTAACACACAGCAAATGTGGCAAAATACAGAGACAAACTTCAGCAAAAGTCAAGATAGTGGTATATCTAAAGTCAACAATGAATTCCCCACTTTCTGTCCCAATAGCCGCGAAGAATGGCGGCAATGGTTAGAAACAAACCATCACACATCTTCTGGTGTCTGGCTCATCTACTACAAAGTAAAAAGTGGTAAACCAAGTGTTCGATATAGCGAAGCGGTAAAAGAAGCGTTATGTTTTGGATGGATTGATAGTAAAGTCAAATCATTAGATAAAGAACGTTATATGCAAATTTTTACACCGCGAAAACCGAAAAGTGTATGGTCAAAATTAAATAAACAATATATTGAAGAACTCATTGAACAAGGTTTTATTGCTAAAGCTGGCCTGGAAAAAATTGCAGTTGCAAAACAAAATGGATCGTGGAATTCATTAGATGCGATCGAAGCATTAATTATTCCCTTAGATTTAAGCCAGGCATTAGAAGCAAACAAAACTGCCAGAGATTATTTTGAGGCCTTTAGCAACTCATCTAAAAAGAATATCCTTTTTTGGATTGAGAGTGCTAAACGTCCAGAAACAAGGTTAAAAAGAATTGAACAAACCGTTAATTCAGCAGTCCAAAACAAAAGCCCATTGGTACGCTAAGAGGACGTTTGAACTTAACATCAATCTTTAAATAGCAAAAGGCGTACTTGTGTACGCCTGTATAGTTGATTAATATGTTGTATTTTTTTTTGAAAAATGATGAACCTAAATGCATTTTAGTTAAACGAATTTGAGAAATTATTAGGGTCTAAATCAGTAGGAAATACTAAAATTTCCTTACCTTCTAGTTTGGCTTTGTGGTATAACAAAATTGCCTTTTGCAAAAAACAATATTTAATTGGAACCCACCCGTTGCTATAAAAGTAGACAGTCACTCGGCTCATCGCATACTCTTTCAACGGCAGTGGAAGATACCAGGACGAGTCCACAATTTGAGCCTCACCTGTCGAGTCCATGCTTTGAACCTCAATTACTAAGTATATTTACCCTCAACCATTACTCCCACTACTTTCGCTCATCCAGGTGAGTCTTAGTAACTATCATAGGTAATAAACGAATTTGTCTTAAAGTCGTAACTTGAAGACATCAAAAGCAATGTAAATATCAAAATAGAGTTTGTCAAACCTATATTAATCAGACGCGATTAATCGCGTCTCTAGATAAGTGTGGAATCATGCTTTTTGAGTTGAGGATGAGTTTTTTAAGCAATCAAATAGGACTGCCATAGCAAGACGGGTTAGGGAGGCATCGCTGTGCTATTCTACGAAAGACTTGTATGGCAATATTCTTCCGTCCTTAGGGACTTCCAAGGAAAAAAATATTCCATAGTAGGGGCGCACAGCTGTGCGCCCCTACAAATGTACAAATAATTTAGGATAATTTATTTTCTGGAAGTCCCTTAGGAATCACCCGTAAAAGTTTTTAGTGTTGATGCACACGCTCCAGCAACCACAAGGAAGCGACAGTACCCACATAATGAGCAGCAATTCCGGTGATATCTGCCACAGCCACAAAAACATCCATCGGTCGAATAATCCTGTAGGGGTCGGTGATTGCGACTCCTGGAGTTTGGGATATAGATTTTGCCAGTAGCACTAACATGGTTGAACCAGCACCCAAGAGAGTTAATAATATTCCCACTAAACCCACAATTATCCCCAGACGAAGGATTCTAGTTGTATCTGGCTTACTAGGATGTGAAGCTAAATGGGGATTTTCTAGAGCTTTGCCGATGCGAGTGTAACGAAAATTCCAATAGAGACTGAATAACAACACTAAAATTCCGCATACAGCCCAAAATATGCCAATTGCAAGACCGGTATTTTGCTGCTGAACCAAACCACGACCAGTCAAGGCGAACAACAAAGCTAAGACAGAAACCACTCCGATTGCCGATTGTAGCCAGAAAGTAATCCAGCCTGTTAGGCGAATAGTATTACCAATTCCTCGAGTTTCTGGTGCTAGCGATGGCTGCGCCAACGTCTTCGACGAACGCATTTCTGATTCACTTTGCATATGAATTACCGTTGAGTTTAATTTCCTTATCCCCCTATTGCTCAGAATATTTCCCTGGTTTACCCCATACCCCCATCTTTAGAGAGAATCGTCTTGTAATCTTGGGGAATAAATGGGGAGTGGGGAGATGAGGGCAGGGGAGGCAGGGGAAAAGGTTAAAGGTTAAAGGGAAAAGGAATAAATTTAATCTTTTCCCTTTTCCCCTTACCCCTTTCCCTTTCCCCTTGGCCCCATGCCCCATGCCCAAAATTTAAAGTCCTGCCAAACGATGAGAAGCGATCGCACTCAAGGATGATGAGTAATTAGCAACTAAATTGACAAAATAACACTATAAAGAGTGATATTTAAGCGATAGATAGCGCTTGTAAAGGATAAGGGGCATGATTAAATCTTGGATGGTGATTGGGGGTGTGGCTTTCTTAGTTGCGCTAGCAGCTAATGTGATTACGCCTGGCGATCGCCAGTGGTTCAAGCGCTTACAACGACCGAGATGGCTCACTTTTGAAGGCGCGATTCCAATTATTTGGACTGTAATATTTATTTGCGGTGCTTGGTCGGCTTATATTATCTGGGAAAAAGACCCAGGAACCACTCCAACCTGGTTAATCATGGGTTTATATTTGCTATTAGAAATTGTCACCATTGCCTATACGCCTGTAATGTTTAGACTTCGTAGCCTAAAAGTAGGCACAATTCTCGGTGGCACAGGTTTTCTCATTGGTGCTTTGTTGATGCTTGCAGTCTTAGGTATTTCTGGTTGGGCTGCACTGTTACTAATTCCTTATTTGCTTTGGAGTCCCATCGGAACTTATACCACTTGGCAGATGATTAACCTCAATCCTCAAGATGCTTGAAGAAGAATTCAGAATTCAGAATTCAGGAGTCAGAACAAGAAAGTGAAGGATGAATGCTTATTGTTCGCGCAGTCTTTCGCAGAAAAGATTTATCGTGATTCACCATTTATAGCGCTTCTCACTTGGGTAAAATACGCCCGTTCGTAGGGGCGCACAGCTGTGCGCCCCTACAGCGTATTGCATCCAAACGAGAATCGCTATATTCATCCGCCAGTCGAACTTGAATTTAATTCTGAATTCTGTTAGCGCAGGGGGGCGTAGCCCATTCTGACTCCTGAATTCTTTCTATACAAGACGCCCGTAACGCGCGCTGACGGGATTCGCTGGATTAGATTGATTATTCAGCCAAGCCCACATTTGATCGCCAAAGGAAAAGTGCCACCATTCTCTAGGATTGCGTTGAAAGCCGGCTTTTAACATTACATCTCGCAATAGCTGACGGTGAGCATGATATTTCGGTGCTTCTGGACGATCGCTATTAGCATAATAATCGGGATGCGATCGCTCTGACATTTCATCGATGGGCGAACCCATATCCACAATTTCCCCAGTATCATCTACCAGCGTCACATCCACCGCAGCGCCAGTACTGTGAGGAGGGGGAGTTTTTTCGTCCAAACTCGGTACAGCCCAAATTTCATAAACAGCCTGCCAAATTTCTTGACGTTGGTTTGGTGATAACTTTGCCTCAATCAGTCCCCTTTCTTGTACTGCTTGGGCAAAGCTGTAATCTACCATAAACTGTTGAACTGCGATCGGGCGATAGGCATCAAAGATTTGAATCTGCCACTTGGGATGCAACAATTCCAGGTAACTTTGTGCTGCAATCAAATTTTCAATGACGCTTTGACGGAGATAATAAGGAGAGCGATCGCCATAAGGCGCACCTAACTTTTCATAAGGATGGGGAGATTCCACCGCAAACAATTCTAGAGGAATCTTGAGGAGTGGTTCACCACACTCCAAAATCGGAATTTGATGATAAGGTCTCATCTAGTCAGCTACACAGAACTTACGGATTTTAACGCCAGCATAACATTGTACGTAACGATTCTCTTCCTCCTCTGCGTCTTTGCGCCTCTGCGTGCAATACCATTTTTCTCAATCCTGAACAGCAAACCAAGTCTTTTCGTTCAGAACACAAGTCCATTCGTTCAGAACACAAGTCCATTCATTCAGAACACAAGTCCATTCGTTCAGAACACAAGTCCATTCATTCAGAACACAAGTCCATTCATTCAGAACACAAGTCCATTCATTCAGAACACAAGTCCATTCGTTCAGAACACAAGTCCATTCATTCAGAACACAAGTCCATTGAAACAGCTTTGGTTTTTGAGAGGGGTTGGGGGTGGGGTTATTGTACCTAACTCAACCGAGAACCCCTATATAAGAGGTTGTTTGAAAAGTATTTCCCTGTGACTTTAGACACTTTTAGATCCCCCCTTACCCCCCTTAAAAAGGGGGGAACCGGAGTTAAAGTCCCCCTTTTTAAGGGGGATTTAGGGGGATCTAGAAAGTTTTGCTACTAAGAAGAGGACTTTTCAAACACCCTCTAAAATACTTAGGCTGTAATTACTGCTTATAAAGTTCTGAAACCTTTCAAAAAATGAAATTATTAAAGTAACGTGTAACATATTATGAATCGTTGGCAGACTCAAATTAATCGCACCCGAAAAATGTAACAATACCATATACCTTCTTCCCATTATTTAGGAAGACTCTTGCACGAAAAATTAACAGAAAAAATCAAGTATGGCAGAAAAAACCAAAATTATTTCCTTTCAACTTTCTGACCGCAAAATAATTAAAGTAGAAGTTACACCTATAGGGGAACAACCTGTTTCTGATGAAACCAGAGTCTTTAAACAAGCAACAGAAATTATTAAATCCATTGCTGAAGATGTCGCAAGTACATTAAAAGATATTAGCGAGACAGTCAAGCCAGATAAATTTAGTGTCAAACTAGGTTTACAAATTGGAGTTGAGTCAGGACAACTAACCGCTTTAATTGTCAAAGGAACAGGCACAGCTAACCTAGAAATTACGATGGAATGGGGTAAATAACAGTTGATTGTTTTATACCAATTTAATGTGAAATTGCACATATCTCGATCCCCCTAAATCCCCCTTAAAAAAGGGGACTTTAATAGATGTTTTTCCGGTTCCCCCCTTATTAAGGGGGGGCTAGGGGGGATCGAATTATATGCAGTCTCATAGAAAATTGGTATTACAGTTGTGGTAATCTTTTTACAAAGATGCTAGGTGAGAGCAATTGATGGGTAACGAAGACGATTTACAACGCTGTACAGTGCGTTTAAATGTTGCCAGTAGTCAGGGAACAGGTTTTTTTGTTGCACCGAATTGGATTCTCACCTGCGCCCATGTAGTTGAATCTGCAAAAGATAACCCCGTGCAAGTATTCTGGAAAGCAGAAAACCAGAATTACACAGCTAAAGTTACGCAATCATACAAATATCCCATTGATTTAGCCCTTTTACAACTGGACGAGGATTATTTGGATCATCCCTGTGTTGAATTGGATGACACAAAACCTAATACCAACGATGATTTATATATTTTCGGTTATCCCAAGAATAGCGAAGTTGATTATTCGCTGGGAGATTCAGCAAGCTTTAAATATGAAGGAATAAGTTTTAAACAGGATATTATTCTCTATAAATTAAAGCAAGGGCAAGTTATCTCTGGCTTTAGTGGTTCGCCTTTACTAAATTTACTAACAGGAAAAGTTTGTGGAATTGTGCATCTTTCCCGTGATGAGGGTAACGATTTAGGGGGGCGGGCAGTTTCGGCTCAAATGATTGTGCAACAGTTTCCTGAAATTGCCCTACTCAATCAACAATTTCATCAGCCAAAGCCCAAAGGTGATAATCCATTTGAATTTGGTTCTCCTGTTCCTCCACAACGTTTTTACGGACGGAGAAAAGAGATTTTAGAGATTAAAAACCGCATTGGCGCGATTAGTCCTCAATGTGTCAATTTGGTAGGCTTGCGGCGCAATGGAAAAACCTCTCTATTGCGATATATCAAAGAAAGAATCAGCGAATTTTGTTCGCCAAAACAAAAGCCTTTAGTTGTTTTTTTAGATTTAACGAGTAAGAATTTTCATACTCCAGAGGGGATTATTGAAGGCTTAAGGCGAGGGATTCACAAACTAACAGGGAATTCTCCTTGGTTAAAGGAAGATAATGAAGATGGCTTTGCAGTAGAAGATAGCTTACAGTTTTTAGTAGATGAAGGGTATCGTTTAATTATTTTATTGGATGAGTTTGAAGCCATTGCTAGTAAAAAAGATAGATTAGAATTGTTTCAGGATTGGGGAGAAGATTGGCGTTCTAAGGCTTGTGCAGGTTTATTAACAATGGTAATTGGCAGCAAACGCCCTCTTAATGAAGTTTACAAAACTTTGAGTCTGGGTTCTCCCTTTGACAATATTTTCAGTACGACTATTTTAGGGGCATTAGAGGAGGAAGCTTGGCAAAGCATCATCCAGAAAGGATTTCCGGCTAATTCTGCGCTATTGGAATGGATAGATGAGTTAGCAGGAGGGTTGCCCTATTATGTGCAGATGGCAGGGGCGATGTTGTGGCAATATGGGAATCAAGAAATAGCTAAAAATGAGTTTAATTTTCAAGCAAAGCCTCGTTTTGAAGAACTTTGGAAAGATTTAACCGAAGTTGAACGTTTAGCATTGCGTTATGAGTTGGGAGGGGGTAATTTACCTATTCGCGATCGGGCAATTATAGATAGGCTTCAACGTCATGGGTTATTACGGAAGAATAGGGGTTTATTTAGCAGTGTGTTTGCAGAGTTTGTGAAAGGTCAAAGATAAAGCAATAAGCCAAAGATTTAAACATTAAATATAAAAAATGTTGCTGTTTTTGCGAGAAATGTGCGAACTATTTTGGTGGGCAATATTTTGTCCTTCAAGGCTTCAGCACCGAATGAATAAATGGTTGCCTCAAAAGGAAAAAGATGGACATAGATCAGACACAAGTTTTATTGATATTTTAGCTTTCGGAAATTTACGATTTCTTAGTCAGTATTTATTACTATTATTTATTTTTAATATCCCTCTTATTTTCACATTGATTAAGCGTAATCAATTGTTGGATTGGTTACAGTTACCTTGTGTAATGTTAATTGCTTATGCGACAGGAGTTTTATTTTTACCTTTAGGACTGGTTATCCCTTTGTTGTGGTTAATAGTTGTATTAAATCAGCCTGATAGCTCGTTAAAGGGCTTAATAGAAGCTATTGAAATTTTACCTACTTTACCTCAAATGGGGATAAATATTGCAATTTTTGCAGTATCTATATCATTAACTGTTTGGTTAATGCAACTGTTGAAAAAACATCTTTCCTTTGCTAGTAATGCTCGTAATGTGATGGTTGTCGGAGGAACAATCAATGTGATGTTAGGAACGCGGTTAGTAACTCAAAACTGGTTGTTTCTATTGTTAGTAATTGGAATAACAGGCTTTCTCCTATTTTCAGCAATCGAAAGTATAAAAAATAGTGATAATGCGGTCGTCATAGCGGTCGTCGCGGTGATCGTCACACCGGGAGTCATGGCGGTCGGAATGGTGGTCGCAGTGGTGGTCGCAGTGGTAGTCGGAGTGGCGGTAGGAGTTGCGGTAGGAGTGGTAGTCGGAGTGATGGTTGGAGTTGCGGGAGTTGCTACTTTACCGCTTACTTGGTTTTCGGTTGTTACAAGTTTAATCACTTTTGCTCTTGCACCAGCAAAAGACAACAGAGTTTTTATCGCCACTACAGTGATTTTAATAGCTCTTTCTGCCCAAAATTCAGGATGGCTTTCAGCATTAATTATTCCTGTAATCTTAGTCAGCTATTACAGAATTATTGACTATTTTTTCTTTGCTCCTTTCAGTTTTTTTACATTAATTATTAATCGCCTTCGTCCTCGACCGTTGCAATTACTTCACAGCTTACCTCCTTATACTAGTGAACTTCTTTGGCTACCCTTAGCATTACCTAATCACGAGCAGCTTTTCATTTCCGCTTTTCGTAGCAATCCTCAACAGGCTTTAAACATCTTTGAATATACCCAAACTTTTTCCTTATCAGGATTTAAAATAACTCTACAAAATGCCTTACCACAAATTGTCGCCGACCAACTCAAGCAAATTCAAAGTATTCCAAAACTAATCTTTACTGCCAACTCAGACCATCCTATATTACCCTTCCTGATTTCTCCCTTCTATCACCTCGATTCTGACAGCGATACCACCATTTCAGAAACACCTTTACCAAAGGTTAAACCCGAACTTTCTATCCTTCTTCCTCGCTTGCAAACTATTATTCAAGATATTCAATCTGCACTTGAAAATCAAAATATAGCCCTACGAGAACGAGGATTAGACAAAATTAATAGCAAGCTTGTTCGATTACAACTCCAATTACCTTCTCTGGGACTTAAAGGCGAAGCCATTAAACGCTGGACACCTGTACTGGAACATTGGCAAACTCTTATTGAAGTGGAACAACATAAACAACGCAAACTCTCTCAAGGCGAACTAATCAATCCGTTCCAATATGGAAATCCGGTGCGACTTGAGCAAAAAAACTTGTTTAAAGGTCGTCAGAAATTTGCCAATGAAGTTGTCCGTCGAGTTTTAAACCGCGATCGACCTACCCTTGTGCTGCATGGCCCCCGTCGCTGTGGTAAAACTTCTTTTTTGTATAACTTTCCCCGCCTGCTTCCCAGTGATATCTTCCCCGTATTTGTGGATATGCAAAGTTCCGCCATTACCACTAGCGAATCTGACTTTTGCTTTGGCTTAGTCCGTGCAATTCATAAAGACTGCAAAAGTCAAGGGGTTCAATTACCAAACATTCCTAAACGCACCGATTTTCAACCTAGTCCCTACACCACTTTAGAAGATTGGTTGGATGAAGCATTTGACCAAATCGGAGAGCGGCGCATCCTTCTCAACCTTGATGAATTTGAAAAAATTGGTACTGCTATGCAAAACGGACAGATAACTTTACGTTTATTTGACCAACTGCGGCACTTAATTCAACATTACGAACAACTCGGTTTTCTCTTTTCGGGGGTGCAAACTTTAGAAGAATTAGGCCCGAATTGGAGTAGCTATTTTATCAGCGTTGTCCCGATAGAAATGCTTTATCTCGAACCTAACGAAGCCGAAGAATTACTCCTTAATCCAGATCCAGATTTTGCACTGCGTTACGATTCAGGAATTGTAGAAGAAGTATTGAAGCTTACCAATTGTCACCCTTACTGCCTACAATTATTGGGCGCATCAATGGTGAATCAAGCTAACTTTAACCATACTGATTTTATTACTACTGAACTCTTGCAAGCTTCTATTAATGACGCCTTTATTTCCGGTCAACCTTATTTTACAAATATTTGGACAGAATTTACAGGAACTACACCAGAAGAAATGGTAATTGGTCAAGAATTATTATTACAAGTTGCCAGAACAGATATTTTATTATCTATAAGTACTGAAATTGCTGAAAAGGTATTAACCCGCTTGTTGCGTTATCATATTTTACACAAAATCAATGGAGGATATGATTTTGAAATTCCTCTGTTAAAACAATGGGTGAGAGAGCGTGCAGTAAAAAGCTAATTATTTAAAGTTATGATGGTGCGTTAGCCTCCGGCATAACACACCCTACTGGACTGACACAGCTAAAATAGTGCATTAGCAAAAATCAAAAACCTTGTTTTCTATCAAGACCTCAAAAATCTATTGCATCATTTTAGTCGTGTCAGTCCACTACTGGCGTGGCAAGACTAAAGTTCTGTTGTTGCATATAGGCTAATACCATTTCACTAAAAGCCTGATACATATAGATTTCGCGTAAGGGCACGGCATTGCCGTGCCCCTACCAATGTATTTGTATCATCATTTAACGTACTCCGATGGAGTAGCAAGCGACCCGTAGCGTCTGGCAGAAAAGTATTGCTCCTTTAATCAAATGATTTTGTTGATGAACGGCATGTGTTTGTTGATGAACGGTATGTGTTTGTTGATGAACGGCATGTGTTTGTTGATGAACGGCATGTGTTTGTTGATGAATGGCATGTGTTTGTTCATGAATGGCATGTGTTTGTTCATGAATGGCATGTGTTTGTTCATGAACGGGATGTGTTTGTTCATGAACGGGATGTGTTTGTTCATGAAAATCATAATTTAAGTAAAATTGTGTAGGCGTAGTCCCTCGTAAATAGACATCTAGTAATTTTACTGTCTATGAATGTGCCCTAACAGACTTGAAATTTTATCATTGACGGTTCGTTTTTTCAAAAATGCTCGATCAACACCAAACACCTCTGTTAGACGCCATAAAAGCTAATGCAACACGTTCCCATGCTCCTTTTTACACCCCAGGACACAAACAAGGCAAGGGAATTCCCCAATCTTTAGCAGATTTAATTGGCAAAACTGTCTTTCGCGCTGACTTAACCGAATTAGCAGATTTAGATAATCTTTTTGCACCCCAAGGCGTTATTCAAGAAGCACAACAACTAGCAGCCGAAGCATTTGGCGCTTCACAAACATGGTTTCTTGTCAACGGTTCTACTTGTGGAGTTGAGGCGGCAATTCTTGCTACCTGTGGCACAGGCGATAAAATCATTTTGCCTCGAAATGTACATTCTTCGGCGATCGCCGCTTTAATTCTCTCTGGTGCCATACCAATTTTTCTCAATCCTGAATATGACGCAGTTTTAGATATTGCCCATAGCATTACACCAACTGCTGTTGAATCTGCACTCCAACAGCATCCTGACGCCAAAGCAGTGTTGACAGTGTACCCAACATATTACGGTGTTTGCGGAGATTTAAGAGCGATCGCCAACATTACCCACAAATATAATATTCCTCTACTCGTAGATGAGGCACACGGCGCACACTTTAGCTTTCATCCCGAATTACCCACTTCAGCTTTAGCCGCAGGTGCCGATTTAACTGTACAATCCATCCACAAAGTACTCGGTGCCATGACACAGGCATCAATGCTGCACATCCAAGGTAATAGAATAGATAGCGATCGCATTAGTAAAGCTTTGCAGCTCCTACAGTCTACCAGTCCCAGTTACATACTTTTAGCTTCTCTAGATGCAGCGCGTCAGCAAATGGCACTCCACGGAAAAATGCTGATGTCTCAAACTTTGCAACTTGCCCAAGAAGCCAGAACCAAAATCAACCAACTTCCTGGCTTATCTGTCTTAAGCCCCCCTTATCAAGGGGGGTTGGGGGGATCTCCTGGCTTTGTGGCTTTAGATAAAACGCGATTAACTGTGACTGTTTCTAATTTAGGTTTAACAGGATTTGCCGCAGATGAAATTCTAGATGAAAAATTTGCAGTTACTGCTGAATTTGCCTCACTGCAACATCTCACTTTTATTATTAGTTTGGGCAACACCCCAGCCGATATTCAACAATTAGTGCAAGGTTTTACTACTCTTGCCAAAGAATATCGCTCAACCACCGCTACTATTAAAAACTATATTTGGCAGGATTTTACCATAACACTGGATACTAATTTGTATTTGTCTCCTCGTGAAGCTTTTTTTGCTCCTAGTGAAACATTACCATTAGCAAAGACTGGCGATCGCATTTGTGCCGAAATCGTCTGTCCTTATCCTCCGGGAATTCCCGTATTAATGCCAGGGGAACTCATCACCAAACCCGTTCTCGATTACTTGCAACAAATTCAGATGATGGGAGGATTTATTAGTGGTTGCAATGATACTAGCCTCCAAACTTTGAAAGTTGTTAAATAGCGAGTGATTCTCGTTTGGATGCAATACGCTGTAGGGTAGCACAGCTGTGCTACCCTACGAACGGGCGTATTTTACCCAAGTGAGAAGCGCTATATTTGGTGTATTTCGCCACAAACGCAATCAAACAACTTGTCTAAAATAAGCAGAAATTTTTGGCAGCATGGCGCATGAAGCGAACTTGTTTATAGATTTTCGCTCATGCGCTATTTCCTTGTCCCCACCTTCTACAATAAGGATAGACTTTATTGAGATTTGTATAGTTGGGGAAAAGCTGTCATGGCTCCCGCCGTTTTAATTCAAAATTTGCAAAAGTCCTACGGCACGGTAGTTGCCGTTAAGGATGTTTCCTTTCAGGTAGAGTCAGGAGAAATCTTTGGTTTACTTGGCCCCAACGGTGCTGGAAAAACTACTACCTTGCGTGCCTTGTGTACACTCACCACACCGGATGCTGGCAAAATCGAAGTATCTGGTATCTCTGTATTAGATAATCCGAGAGTAGCAAGACAAAAATTAGGCTATGTCGCTCAGGAAGTCGCTATAGATAAGGTGTTGACTGGACGAGAACTGTTGCAATTGCAAGCAGCACTTTATCATCTAAAAGGCGCAGTAGCCAAACAACGTATTGAAACTGTATTGGATTTACTCGGTTTACAAGAATACGCCAATAACAAAACCGGAACCTACTCCGGCGGTTTACGCAAGCGCCTTGACTTAGCTGCTGGGTTACTCCACGCACCAGATGTTTTAGTCTTGGATGAGCCAACTGTAGGACTTGACATAGAAACTCGTTTCGTGGTGTGGGAATTCCTGAGAAAATTACGTGCCTCTGGGACGACGGTAGTAATTACCAGCCATTATCTAGAAGAGATTGACGCTTTAGCCGATCGCGTGGCAATAATCGATCGCGGCGTCATCATAGCCGTTGGCACACCTTCACAATTGAAAGATCGAGTAGGGGGCGATCGCATCACCTTGCGAATTCAGGAATTTTCCCCCATTGAAGAAGCAGAAATTGCCAAACACCTCCTTCAATCTTTGCCCTTCGTCCAAGAAGTCATCATCAACAGCGCCCAAGGTAATTCTCTCAACTTGGTGGTAACGCCCCAAAATGACGTTCTCATTAAGATACAGCAAACCCTAAATACCGCTGGCTTGCCCATATTTGGCATCGCCCAATCTCGCCCCAGCCTTGATGATGTTTACCTCGCCGCCACAGGACGCACACTGATGGATGCAGAACTAGCAGCCGTTGCCACTCGCGATCCCAAAGCTGAGAAAAAGCAGAATATGAGGTAGGGAATGGGGCATGGGGCATGGGGAGCAGGGAGCAGGGAGCAGGGAGCAGGGAGCAGGGGAGAAAATCTTCCCCTCTGCCCCCCGCCCCCCTGCTTCTTCCCACGCCCAATGCCCAATCTAAAATCTAAAATCTAAAATCCAAAATCCAAAATTCTTATGAGTGTTACTCCTAAATCCGATATCAATTGGCAACCGCTAGCGTCGCCACAAGCAGATGGTAACTCTGCTTCTAACTTTTTCGGTGAATTGGTACAAGAGACGCTGGCTTTAACTCGTCGCTTGTTTATTCAGTTGCAACGCCGTCCTTCAACATTAGTCGCCGGGATTATTCAGCCAGTCATGTGGTTAGTGTTGTTTGGCGCTTTATTCCAAAATGCACCCAAGGGCTTGTTTGGCAGTACGACAAATTACGGACAATTTTTGGCTGCTGGAGTAATTGTATTTACAGCCTTCGCTGGAGCGCTGAATGCTGGTTTACCTGTAATGTTTGACCGCGAGTTCGGTTTTTTGAATCGTTTACTGGTAGCACCTTTAGCATCACGGTTTTCCATTGTCTTTGCTTCGGCAATTTTCATCATCAGCCAAAGTTTACTCCAAGCAGCGGTAATTGTAGGAGCAGCGGCGTTTTTAGGTGCGGGGCTACCTGATGCAGCTGGTTTGGGTGCGATCGCTTTAATTGTCTTCCTCCTAGCTTTGGGTGTGACAGCCATTTCCCTGGGCTTGGCTTTTGCCTTACCCGGTCACATTGAACTGATTGCGGTAATTTTTGTCACTAACCTACCATTATTGTTCGCTAGTACCGCTTTGGCTCCTCTATCGTTTATGCCTGGGTGGTTGCAGGTTGTCGCTACCTTGAATCCCCTCAGCTATGCGATCGAACCCATTCGCTATCTCTATCTCCACAATAGTTGGGCTTTGGATAGTGTAGTCATGCAAGCTCCTTGGGGTGATGTTACCTTTGGGGGGGCGTTGTTGGTGTTGTTTGGCTTTGCCCTTGTCGCTTTAGTTAGCATTCAGCCCCAACTGCGACGAACTCTTGCTTAAGATAAAATAGAGCAATTTTCGAGTCAAAATCCATGAAAAAACCATTTTTACAAATTGCTAGATTCTTCTTGGCTACCGCAGCAGGAATTAGCTTTGCTCCTTTACTGATGGCTCAACCGAGTTTGGCTCAAATCAGTAGCCCGACGGATGCTTTTCCTAGTAATAGTACGACAGACCAAAATACCGATCCTTTCTCCCGCTCGAACTCAGATAATTTCAACATGTTCGATCTGATTCATCGGGCAAACTTCGGAACTCTCAACTGGAATTCTCAACAACAGAACGAACAACTAGATTCAAGCGCAGCAGCCTTTAGAGCCAGACAACAACAATTACTCCAATGTCGTCAACAAGCGCAACAAACAACCCCACCATCGGCGTCTGTGACATCATCAACTCAACCAGCAACAGCTGAGCCTTTGAAAGCAAGTCAACAACAAACACTCCAATGCCAACAAGCACAGCAAACGACCCCACAGTTACCATCGTTTAAATTACCAGCGGGTAACTGAATTCAAATCAGTAACGCCAACCCCAAAGGCTTGGGGTTGGCGTTAGACGTTTCAAAAATCGTTAGTTATCAGGCAAAAAACTACAGCCCAAGTGCAGCTAAAACATCTTCAGCATGGGTGGTGGTATTTACACTTGCGTCAACATGGGTAATTTTGCCGTCAGGGCCAATTACGTAGGTGACGCGCTTGGCGTAACCGCCGCCATCCACATCGAAAGCTTTGATGAGGGATTTGTCGGTGTCAGCCAGTAAAGGAAAATTCAAATTAAACTTTTGGGTGAATGCCTGATGAGAGACTTCATCATCTGCACTGACTCCCAGCACTACCACATCTTTACTTTGATATTTAGATTGGGCGTCCCGAAAACTACAGGCTTGTTTGGTGCAGCCTGGAGTGTCATCTTTGGGGTAAAAATACAAAACAACTGTCTTGCCAGCAAAATCAGATAAAGAGACTGTGTTGCCGTTTGTATCTTTGGCGGTAAATGCAGGTGCATCCGTACCAACTGCTAGAGGCATAATTAACCTTTCCTGTTTCAGATTGTTGATGCACTTGAAATTTTACATTAATTTATAATGATTAAATAATATTTACTAAAAAATAACATAACTATATTTTAGGTAATTAAATTCTGCTTAGATGGGGTAACTGGTGCAAAAGAATATATTCTGAAATTAATTTTTATTCAAAGAAAAATTTCTCCCCATACACAACAATGCCTCCTGTTGATTCCCAAAACCCAAAAACTTTTGTCTATCCTCCCAGCACAATAGAAAGAGCGGAGCGATCGCTAATATGTTCGCCCTTTAATCCATCGTTATTTGAAGTCATGCGACACCAGAGTGTATCATTGAATGCGATCGCCCTGGAAAATGGATTTAAGCAGGGCTATACTCAGCGCCCTTTATCAGAATTAGCATGTGACGACGCTTTGGGCTGGCTAATTCAAGTCGGTGTATTGCGACGAGAAGTCGATGGACAGGGAATTACAGATAGTTTTCGCCTCACTCCCTTGGGACGCCAGTTAATAGAACGATACCAAGGAAAAAGTTGGCGTAATCCTTCATGGCGCGATCGTTTATACAATGCGATCGTTCGCTGGTTGCGGTTACCCTTTTAGAACAGAAAACTCAAGAGTTAGCATTAGCGAATCAAAGGGAACAATAAATATACGGAAACATGACACCCATTCATGAAGTCTTTACAATGTGGTGAGGGATAGGCTATGGGGAAAGGGAAAGGGGTAAGGGGAAAAGGGGAAAGATTAAATTTATTCTTTTTTCCTTTAACCTTTTCCCCTGCCTCCCTGCCCCAGTCCCCACAACCCTAAAATTTCACCTTATATATTAAAAACCTGAATAGTGACTATGAAATCAATTATGGTGGTGGGGACAACATCCCACGCAGGGAAATCACTCTTAACTACAGCTATTTGTCGAATTTTGTCCCGGCGTGGCTGGCGAGTGGCTCCCTTTAAAGGTCAAAATATGGCTTTAAATGCTTATGTCACTGCCAGCGGTGGAGAAATTGGCTACGCCCAAGCAGTACAAGCTTGGGCTGCGGGAGTCGTACCTTGGGTAGAAATGAACCCAATTTTACTCAAACCCCAAGGAGATATGACTTCCCAAGTAATTATCAAAGGTAGACCTGTGGGCAAAGTGGATGCCGCAGATTACTACGAGCAATATTTTGAGTTGGGGTGGCGGACAATTGAAGAATCTCTACAGCATTTAGGAACAGAATTTGACTTGTTGGTTTGTGAAGGTGCCGGTAGTCCAGCAGAAATTAACCTCAAGCACCGCGATTTAACTAACATGCGGGTGGCAAAATATTTAAATGCGCCAACGATACTAGTAGTTGATATTGACCGGGGTGGTGCTTTTGCCCATGTAGTAGGCACTCTAGAGTTATTGGAACCAGATGAACGCGCTTTAATTAAAGGTGTAGTAATTAATAAGTTCCGGGGACAGCGATCGCTCCTAGAACCAGGAATAAAATGGTTAGAAGAACGCACAGGTATTCCTGTTGTTGGCGTTATACCCTATTTACAAGAAGTATTTCCCGCCGAAGATTCCCTTGATTTACTAGAACGTCAATCAAGCAAAGCCCATACTGACCTCAATATTGCCGTTATCCGCTTACCCAGAATTGCCAATTTCACTGACTTTGACCCACTAGAATCAGAAAGCACAGTTTCTGTAAAATTTCTTAGTCCGAAGCAAGATTTAGGACATCCAGACGCCGTAATTATCCCAGGTACAAAGACCACAATTGCTGATTTGCTCCTGCTGCAAAAAAGCGGTATGGCAGAAGCTATCCAACATTATGCTGCTTCTGGGGGAACGGTTTTAGGCATCTGCGGTGGATATCAAATGCTGGGACAAATCATAGCTGACCCAGAAGGGATAGAGGGACAAGCTGGCAGATATCAGGCGTTAAATCTTTTACCAATCAGAACTGTAATTACAGGACAGAAAATCGCTCGCCAGCGGCAAGTTAGCTCGAATTATCCTCAAGTAGGCTTGCCAGTTAATGGCTTTGAGATTCATCAAGGGCGATCGCGCATTGAACAGCAAGGAATAGATAGCCAATCCTACCATGCGCTATTTGACGATATTAACTTAGGGTTAGTTGATAGTTGTCAATCAGTTTGGGGTACTTACCTCCACGGCATTTTTGACAACGGTCCTTGGCGACGGGCTTGGTTAAATCGCCTCCGTCAGCAACGAGGTTTAAAATCTTTGCCCACTGGTGTTGCTAACTACCGCGAACACCGAGAGCAGATTTTGGATTCCCTAGCCACTGAAGTTGAAAACCATTTAGACTTAACTCCGTTTTTGTCTTAAGGTAAAATGCTTTGAAATGTCATTAGTCATTGGTCATTGGTCATTGGTCAAAAAACGAAAGACAAACGACAAATGACAAATGACAAAGAACAATACTAAATTAAATGCGTAAGATTGATGATTGTTCGTGTCCGCTTTTTACCAGATGATGTCACAGTAGACGCCGAAGTGGGAGAAGCCCTTTTGGATGTAGCAGATCGGGCTGGAGTATTTATTCCCACCGGTTGTCTGATGGGGTCTTGTTACGCTTGCACTGTGGAATTAGAAGATGGAGAGAACATCCGCGCCTGTATCACAGCGATACCACCACGTGAGGAATTAACGATTAATTTGTTTAGTGACCCAACTTGGTAATGTCGCCCCTGCATTGAAAAGATTGGTATGCTCTGGGGATATTTAAAGGAGAACAAGATGGCACGGCCACCCATACATCCTGGAAAAATTCTTGCTGATGAGTGCAATCTGACCTTTCTTTGAGCGCAGCGAGAACTTTCTAAGACTAGGACAACGAGACGAGCAAAATCTAACAGTATTTAGGTAGTTCACTTATGATTCATAGCTTTGCTCTTGCAGGAATTACCTTATCTGATGCTATAAAATTAGAACTTGAGTCTTTAAAGAATATAGATTCTGTTGGTTCAAATTCAGGAATCTACTTAGATATTGACCATGATTTAGAGTTAAATTTAGATAAAATTTTTAATATTCATAGTCCAGTACCATATATTGATTTGGCACTAAATAAAATTATTCAAGTAATCTTTGGCAAACCTCAAATAAAAATAGTTGCACCAAAATATAGAATTATTAAAAGTAACAAGCTAGTTGAATTGAGTTTTAAAGGACTACTAAATAATCAAAATATTGAATTCATATTTGACAAACAAGCCGTACTAAAATATAAATTACCTAAAAATGTTAATTTTAATCAATTAATAAATCAAATTCCTATTATCACAGATTTAAAATTAAGCAATACAGAATTAATTATCACTAATGTTGACTATTCTATAACTCATTCAAAGTTAGGTCTCATTAACTTAAACAGAGGATTCAATTTTATCGGAGACCTTGATTTAAAAAGTCTGCATACAAATTATAGTAATTTTATTAAAAGTAATTTAAAAATAAGTAGCTTAGGAGTTCTGATAAACTTCGATCCTGTGGGAAAGGTTAGTTTAACAGGCAATATTCCAGGCAATTTTCAGCTATTTTCTCAGCAAGAATTTAAGGCTACTTTTAATAATTTGCTCATAGGGTTAAATATTGGTGCTGATTTAGAGCCAAATTTGGGATTAACTGGAAATCTCATTATTAAAAACTACGATCTTAGCCAAAAAAACGAACCTAAATTATTTCTCTCTGGTAATCTCTCCCTCGAACCTGAATCCTTAACAGCATTCTTCAGCCAACAAAGTGAAAAATCCTGGTGTAATCCCTATGGGTTACTGGGAACTGAACTTCGCAATGTTAGGTTTCAAGGAGGCGGAACGTATTTACCTCCCTACTTCGATAACTTTGGCTTTATTGGTGATTTGAAATGGCAAAAAATAGACCTTGAGGTAGCATTTCTCATAGATACTAACGATCCTGAGAAACTAGCTTTAGTTTTAAATCCGAAGCAAGCAGTTAGCTTAATAGATTTGTGGCGGGGACCAGTCGCTTCTTTCATTGCTAAAGAAGTAGATTATTCCATTGATTTAGTTACTAAAGCACTAGAATTTTTAGAAGGCTTGGTAAACTTAAATATCGAACCAATTGATGGGGATAAAGACGGAACACTCAATTCTTTAATTAAGTATGTTCCTTTTCCGACAACAATTGCAGGTCAACCGATATCAGAAGGGTTAGAAATTAATGGCAAGATTAATGCTTGGGGGGAGGAAGCAATCTTAATCTTTCAAAGTGACAAAACTTTCAAAAATATTGGAGGTTCGTTAAAAGTTATTGAAATCGATTTAGGATTTATAAAAATTAAGGGAACAGATGATGATAGTTTAGATTTAGCTCTCAAAGTAACGCCTACTGAGCAGTATCTCCAAGGAGATGGTTATGTAGAGATTTTTGACAATGAAGTTGCAAATGTTGAATTTAAGGTTAGCCCTACCAATGCTACGTTTAAAAACTTTGATTTAACTTTAGCTAATTTATTGAGTATTGACGTTGATGCCTTGAATATCGATACAAAATCTGGTAATGGTAGTGGTTCAGGAACGATTTCCGTTTTAGGAAATAGGTTAGCAGGTATTACGTTTGATGTTACTAAAAATAGTGTTAATCTGAAGAACGTTCATCTGAGTTTAGCAGGGTTTTTAACTTTCAGTATTCCGAATCTCGCAGTTAACTTGACAGATAAAAGCGCAACGGGAACAGCAAATATTATTGCTTTTAATCAATCTTTGGGCTGCGGCACGTTATCATTTAATACTCAAAACGTCACAATTAATAATGTCACTCTTAATTTGGGCAATGTTCTGAAGTTGAATGTTCCTAATTTCCAACTTGATTTAACAAATAAAAAGCTTTTTGGTTTAGGCGATATTATACTCCTTGGCAAAAAATTCACTGCCTTAGGTATCAGCCTTAATCAAAGTGGCTTTCAAGCTTCAAGTAATTTGAATTTTGGGATTTTAGCTTTCAATAATGCTACAGTAATTCTGGGCAAAGGGAATAATGGAAATATCAATAATGTTGCCAGTATCGCCGGAAATCTCAAGTTTATAGGCTACAATTTTGCAAATATAACTGCTAGTGTTGATAGCAACAAATTAACTGCATCAGGTAGCTTCAATTTTGCTGGTATTCTAATACTTAAAGGAACAAAGAATCAAAGAAAAGCAACAATAACGCTTAACAAAGGAAAAAAGGGATTCTATTCCGTCAGTATTATGGGTAGCTTTTATCTGTTAAGTCAAGAGTTGACCTCACTTAGTATCTGCGATAATAATGGAACTTTGAAAATTTTAGGAATAAAAATTATCAGCAATCCCAACCGTAAAAAAGTAACACATCGGTGATGTAAAAACTGTATAGCTTGTTTGGGACTTTTAGGATACTACTTAGAGGATGTTTTAAAAGTCATGATTGATGCATCAAATATTTTTTACCCCACCCTAACCCTCCCCTTATAAAGGGGAGGGAACCGGATTTTATTGTTTCGCCCCCTTTATAAAGGGGAGGGAACCGGATTTTATTGTTTCCCCCCTTTATAAGGGGGGATTAAGGGGGGTAATAATTCGATTAAAATCCCAACATACGTCTTTTCAAACTATATCAATTAGCTTTAACATTCAGCGCGTATTGTTTAAACCTTTCCAAATCAGCTTGAATTGTGGATTCAACTATCCGCCCCAAGAATAAGTTATCCATAATTTTGCCAATAATGCCGGGGATGGCATAGGAAATGGTCATTTTGACGATAGTACTACTATGGCGATCGTAAAAGCGAATCGCTCCCTGATTCGGTAAACCATCAATGGATTCCCATTGAATAATTTGGTTAGGAATAACTTTAAGAATTCGGGATTTCCAAGTAAATTCTAGACCGCTACTACTCAATTTCCAAAGAGATATATCCGGATTATCTGGCTGAATCTTTACTGAATCAATCCACTTCATCCATCGGGGCATTTGCTCCAAATCAGACCAGAGACCCCATACTAAATCTATGGGAGCTTCTACTTCTATTTGTACAGTATGCTCTAACCAATCTGACATTATTTTTTCTTCCTTGGCGCCTACTCTTTGACAAAAGTCACTGGGTGTCTTTGTCAATTTTTCAAACTTTCCAAAATCGCTTTTGCTGCACGCCGTCCAGAAATAGTAGCCCCTTCCATGCTGTCAATGTAGTCTTGCTGAGTGTAACTTCCTGCAAGGAAGAAATTATTCACTGGTGTCTTTTGGTTGGGACGATACACATCCATTCCTGGTGCTTCTCGATAGAGAGACTGAGCAAGTTTTACTACACTGTACCAAGTCATATTTAACTCCCGCGAGGAGGGAAACAGTTCATGGACTTGCTTGAGGACATGTTGAGCGATCGCTTCATTACTTTGTGCAATAAAGGGATCTCCGGGCGTCAGCACTAGTTGTAACAACGATCCCTGTCCTGGGCGATAATAATCAGCAGGGCTAGTCAACGCTAAATCGGCAAAACAAGAAAAGTCAGCATCGGCTGTGTAAAGTAAATTATCTATTCCAGCCGCGTGATTTAGCTGTTTGCGCTGTTCTCCATCGTTGAGTTCTGTTACCCAACCATCGAAGCGTAACTGTACTGTTGCCACTGGCACTGCATCTAGTTTATAAATATTGTCAAATTCTGACCACTTACGCCATTCTTGGGGTAGTATTCGCTGAATACCTGGAACATCACAAGCAAAAACATAGGCATCAGCAGTGATAGTTTCTACTGTATCACCTTGGGCAACTATAATGCCTGTGACGCGGGTTTGTTCATCTGTTTCTTTAAACTGAATTTCCCGGACTTGGCGACGGGTGTAAACTTTGGTGCCCCTAGCTTCCAGATATTCCAGAATCGGCTTGTGCAAATACTCATTGGGAGAACCTTCCAGCATTCGCAGGACTGAAGCTTCAGTTCTGGCTGCAAAGAACTGGAATATTGTTAACATGCAACGGGCAGAAATGTTTTCGCAATCGATAAACCCCAGTGCGTAGGCGATGGGGTTCCACATGCGTTTGATGCTACCATTACTGCCGCCGTGGCTGCGGAACCAGTCGGCAAAGCTGATTTTATCTAAATTGCGGATGGTTTTCATCGCCCCGTTAAAGTCCACTAAGCCGCGAACTATCGGACTAGTACCCAAGGCGATCGCATTTTGCAATTTATCCTGCAATGATAATTGAGAAGTAGTGAAAAATGCTTTTAAGCCATTAAAAGGCGCACCTGTAATAAAGCGAAAATCTAAAGCACCAGTCCGGCCTCCTTTGTTAATAAAAGTGTGGGTATGTTGTTTGAGGCGTAAGTTTTCTAACACCCCCACTTTTTTCATCAAGTCAAATAATTGGTAGTAGCACCCAAAAAATACATGCAACCCCATTTCTAGATGGTTGCCATCTCCATCAACCCAACTGCCAACTTTACCACCCACAAACGGACGAGACTCAAAAATCTGTACTTCGCAACCAGCATCAGCTAGGTCTACTGCGGTTGCTAGCCCAGCCAGTCCCGCACCTACAATTGCAACACGCATTCCGTCGTTCCTTTTCAGTTTCTTTACAGATTGTAACTGGGTTAGCGTCGGAATTTGCTACTTAATATCAACTCACCAGCATATTAAGGCCAGGCAATGTCAATACTAAAATGTCTTTGATTTACTGCTTTTAGTCCCAGCAAATGACCAGACGCGAGAATAACGCGCCTGTATCGATTAGACAAACTCTTGTCCATTGCAGCGGACTCAAAAAAGTATCACAGCTATTTTTTAGCGGTCAAGCAGTTATGTGGTAAGTCATGAAAGCATTTTCTTACCTATTTACATCTTTGCCGTCGTCAGACACAGGCAAACTTCTAATCAGTTCACGGATGACATCAGTTGCGGGTCTACCTGTTTGTTGACAATATTTTTCTAGTTTTTCCGCTTCCTGTGTTGCGAGGTTGACAGTTATACGTTTTACGGCCCATTTTTTATTTGTCATTATCATGCTATTTGCTGTATATTTACATCATCGAAAAAGGTCTAACTAAAGAGGAAAACGATAACATTATCAGAGTTTGTGTCAGGAAACAAGTAATACCATTAATATTAAGATTGTTCGTTTTGTCAAAGGATTCATCATTGTCTAAAAAAATCAAAAAACTACACTTTTTGTTACGATTGTGACAGCATAAAAAGCACATACTTGCTTTAGAAAATAATAACCTTAGTAACAGCATGAGTAAAGCCTGACAGTTAAATTGTCTCAATGAATTTGAGAGAACTAGTGTTGACTCAATCAAGATTTCCAAAAATATTTTCCGACGAAAGCATTTGAGCTTCTGTTTTAGCTCTTTTTACCCAATGTTCTTACAGAGAACATCTGGTATGACACCTAAAAATCAAGCTTGAGAATCATTTTCTTACTTGAATGCTGACCCTGAGGCAGGTTTGAATGGTATATATAACTAGCGAACACTTACTTAAAAGTAAGTAAATAAGCGATCGCTCTAGACCAAGCACACATCTACACGTATTACTACAACCGATCGGCTAAGAGTTACTTGAAGGTCATTACCTTTGGCTTTTGTTGATTGAACTTATTCATTTCCCCTGTTAATCTTGTACTCAAAAAAAATGGGGTGTAAATATTCAAGATTTGCTGGTAAATTTTAACAGCATTATCTGTAATATTACACAGATAAATGCATTGAGAATGTGATGTTAGTTGACTGTTGACTATAATAATATTTTAGTTTTGTTTCATAGTTTTACATTAACTCCCCGTAAAGATACGATGAATTTTTGGATATTTTTTCTCTTCCCTCTAACGATATAATTTGCTGACTTGACAACAAATTATTTTTCTCTTCATTGTCTTCATCTATCTGGAGATGATAGAAATTATTTTTAGGCAATTATCGTCTTGCATATTCGAGACTAAAATTTTGGATTGTGTGTAAACTAAAATAGAAATGATTGCCAAAAAAGATTTGAAATTCAATCATTCTTTAGTGGTAATTATACTTATAAATAATGATTAGATATTTCAATATTTTTAGGAAGTGTGTTCATTATAGCCATTATATACGCGCTTTAAATAATCTTTATTTAGACAAAAAAACTCTATTTTTGACTCTTTATAAAAAACTTACAAAGCAAAAGATATACTTTTGAGCTTTTGCTTAATAATATTGATACACAACAAAATACTAAGCCACAAAAGCGATTAAAAAGAATATTTTAATATTTCAGTGCATCGGTTCAGTTTAATTAAAAGACGATTTATAGATAATGTCGATCTTAATGTAATTATTTATACTTAAAATGTATAAATTAAAATACTAGGAAATTTGAGAATATAAGTACTTCATGAAATTTCCATAAAGTCAACTTTTAATCAGCGGTAGGGTTGATTTTTGGCATAGACATGAGACATTGTAATGACGTTATATAAAACTTACTCAATTACCAATCAATCCCACCCCGGCTTTGCTGACACAAAACCTTCCCTCCCAGTGAGATCGGGGAGGGGTAGAGCGTTTCTGGCACAAAGGTTTGAGCTTAAGTTGACACTAATGAAATCTGTGCTGCCCTACCAAGGTATTTGTATCAAGCTGAAAGTAAAACTGTATAAACCATAACTCTCAGTTTGGAGAGTAGGAAATAGAAATTTCTAAACTATGCTTGTGATTGCAAATTGCTTCAAGTGTGGATTCCAAAGTTCTGCACCCTGAAAGATAGGCGAATGAACAATAGAAAAGGGTAAAGCCTTAGCCATTTTGCTTTTTTCGCCCCTTTTTTGACAGAGATAAACTTCATTTCCGATCGCCGCAATCTGACATTGAGATTACGATGATGAGTGCAACTATTCAAATTTCAGTTGGGGCATTAGTTGGAGAGTACCAATGCCTAAATCTTTAGGTGAGAGCGATCGCCCTTCAAACAAAGCCATCATATCTCGTAACTGGGGATTACCGCGCGAAGCTCCGGTGAGTCCTTTGGCAATGATTAAACCACAGTAGCCCTTAGTATTTTTACACCGCTGATTCCATTTTTTCCGGGCTTCTACATGAATTGGATCTTCATCTAAAAATTCACCAAAGAGGAACAACTCGCCATTTTGAGTTTGCAATAAACCGAGGTCATAGCGATCGCCATCAAAGGGGTCAGCACCTGGATTAAAGCAAATTGCTTTGAGTCCCTCTGCTGCTTCAATCCTTTCAATTACAGTTTTAGCCTTAGGCCGGGAAGTTTGAATTAAAATCACCGGTAAACCGTCACCTACTGGTTTGATTTCACCAGCCTTATGGTAATTGACGCCTTTTCGTAGATACTCCAACATTTCCCAAGACACCACACCCAAACTGAGGAAAGAATCTTCTGGTATCAAGTCATCTTGTAATGAGCGAAAAGTCCCAGATTCAAGGTCGTCAATCTCCTCATCCTCAACACCAAAGCCAGCCATTTCCTCTAATTCTGCTGCTAACTGCGGCATGGTAGAGACTGTTACAGCCACAGATTTAGTTGATTCTTCAGACTGTGGGGGAGAAATGCGATAGCGGCGGCTGAGGGTGGGGAAGATTTCAGAATGCAGCTGGCGCCGGTGGTCGCGGAGAAAGCGGATCAAACTTTCGATGGCAACAAAAATTACCAGTGCTTCCTCGTCATACAAAACAGAACGCAGTCCTTCTAAGGGGTGGATATTACCGAAAGTCGGGTCAATATCTGAAACTGGTAAATCTGCCAAATCATCCATATCATCCTCATCTTCGTCGGTTTCATCAGCACTCTCAAAAGTGAGAAACAGACAATCTTGCTTGAGGAAGGCTTCTTCTAAACGTTCTTGTGATTCTTCATCTCTTAAAACTGCGGCGCGAAACCGCTTCAGAGACTCTTCTGAACGATAAAACAAAATGCCGTACTCCATTCCCAGCATTCCCATGATGGAGGCGTAGAGTGTACCAACATCCCACTTATTAATTTCTATTGACAAAATTTGCTGTTCTTCCAGAAATTCCCAAGGTGCCGCTTGCCAAATTGCAAATGCCTTCTCTCGCAAAATTTGTGCGTACTGTGGGGGTAAGTCGGGGGTTTGACTATCGAGGATGTCAGCGAACCCGCGAAACAATTCGTCAATTAAAGGTAGTTCTGGCGCGTAGTCAATGGCGATATCCAAATCTTGCAGCACCCCTCGCAGGTAAAATTGGATTTCGCGGTCTCTGACTACAATTCTTTGGGGTCTGGCAGGTTTCGCTGGACTGTGGGGATGTTCCATTGCTCGCATTAAGGTGCGAACTATTGCTTCTGGGCCGATATCTGAAGCTACCACATCCATACCTCGGACAATACCTTGGGAGAAATCTACCCAAAGAATGCATTCTCCCTTATCTTCCGAGTCTGAATGCTGGCTTGGTGATGACAACGGACGACGATCGCCCTCCCATACAGAAGGAATTTGAGTTAATTTCTTCAACCGACGACTGGTAGAGCGATTAAAACTTGTCATAGAGTAACTTAATCAAAAGAAGCAATTTAGGAACTAAACTTTTGGGGATGGCTAGCCTGGGATAAAATTTTCATGGCTGCACCAGAAAATTAGTTGTATCTGTGGCTGCCAAAAGGCTCAAACTCCAAAAATACGAATCTATAAAATACAGTGAGTCTCTCAATTCTAGAATAAAAATCTTTGGGCGCTTTTGACAGAGTGTTTACAATTTGGCATCTAGCGGCATCTATGTCGCTAGAATGAATACAAAAACACCAATGGGCAACCTAGAGGCAACAACAAGCCTACACGGGGTAACCCTTAGACTAGTTAAGGAGTTGAAAAAGCACATGACACAAGCAATTCAGCCTCAACAACGCGGAATTCTGTTGAGCGAAGCCGCATTGCACCAGGTAAAATCCCTCCAGGAAAGGCAAGGCACAGATTTATGCTTGCGGGTAGGAGTACGTCAGGGTGGCTGCTCTGGGATGTCTTACATGATGGACTTTGAAGACGCCAGCAAGATCGGTCCTCAGGACGAAGTTTTCGACTACGACGGCTTCAAAATTGTTTGCGATCGCAAGAGCCTATTATATCTCTATGGCTTAATGCTCGATTATAGCGATGCCATGATTGGCGGTGGCTTCCAATTTACTAACCCCAACGCTAGCCAAACTTGCGGTTGCGGTAAGTCATTTGGGGTGTAATATTGTCATTTGTTAGTTGTCATTTGTCCTTTGTCACTTGTCGTTCGTCCAAAGCAAATGACCAATGACCAATGACCAATGACCAATGACCAATGACCAATGACCAATAACTAATGACTATTGACTAATTTAGTATGACTCAAACAGTTGAATCCCTGTTTGACACAGGTTTAGAACGTTATAAAGCTGGAGAACCAGTAGATTCTTTAATCCCTGTGTTTAAAGAAGTGTGCGATCGCGCCCCTAGAACTAGTTCAGCTTGGATATGTTTAGCGTGGTTATATCTACTCGATAACAAGCCTAACTTGGCTTACAAAGCTGCAAATAAAGCAGTCAAGTTAAATCCACAAGACCCACAGGGGAGAATCAATCTCGCCCTAGCTATGCTGGAAACAGGTCAAAAAGGTTTGCGGGAACACATTGATTTTGCACAACAGTTAATTTTTGTCAACCCAGAATGGGCAGATGAAATAAAAAATAGTATTGAAGACGGTTTAACTAGGAAACCAGATTGGCAGAGTTTGATAAAAGTCAAAAAATGGCTGTTTGAAGAGTAAGGAGTGGGGAGTGGGGGATGAGGGAGATGAGGGAGATGAGGGGGATGAGGAAGTGTGGGAAGATAATAAAAAAGCTTCTCGCCTTTCCAACACCTCCCACTTTCTCAATGCCCTGTTTGGCTAATTCCCAATCCCCAGTACCCAATCCCCATCCCAATCATGAAAGATAAGTTGTTAAATTGGCTAAACCTGTTTTTAGTCGCAGATGTGTTTTTGGTTTTGTTTGGCTTTGGTTGGTTAGCGATCGCAGCCGTTGGCGATGCTGCGGGAGTAAACTTGGGTTTGGATTTGTGGCATCAATTGTGGCAACCCTTATTTAACCCAGCAATTGGTATCCTGATGGGCGGCGCCATTCTCAGCGGTATTACCAGTTGGGTTTCCAAAAAATTTTTCTCTAGTCAATAGTTAAGGGAGTGGGGATTGGGGATTGGGCATGGGGAAAGAGGTGTGGGAGGTGTGGGAGGTGTGGGAAGTATAAATTTTCTTTCTCCCCACACTCCCTCATCCCCCCACACTCCCTCATCCCCCTCATCCCCCTCATCCCCACTCCCCACTCCCAAACTCTATTTGAGAATTTCTTTTAGTGCTGCTTGTAAATTAGGATAACGGTACTCAAAGCCTGTTTCTACAGTGCGCTTGGGTAGGACTTTTTGACCTTCTAGAACTACTATTGCCCCGTCTCCTAAAAGGGCTTCGATCGCAAAACCAGGGACGGGTAACCAAGAAGGACGATGCATCACTTCTCCTAAAGTATGACTTAAATCTGCCATCCGCACTGGGTTAGGAGCAGTGGCATTATATACGCCTTCGATTTCTGGTTTCGTTAAAGCTTGCACAATCAGGTTAACTAAGTCGTCTACGTGAATCCAAGAGAACCACTGACGACCACTGCCAATGGGTCCACCAGCAAAGAGTTTAAATGGTGGAATCATTTTAGCCAAAGCACCGCCGTTGCCTAAAACAATACCGAAACGCAGAATTACTAGCCGCACACCAGCGTCTTTTACTTTTGTAGCTTCTGCTTCCCAGGCTTGGCAGACTTCGGCGAGAAAATCCTTACCAGATGAACTTGTTTCATCAAAGGTAGCTGTTTCACTGGTGCCGTAGTAGCCAATAGCCGAAGCGTTGACTAACACTGTTGGCTTAGGGTTAGCATTGACTATCGCTTCCACGATTTTTTGTGTGCCTAACTTTCGACTATTGAGGATTTCTTGCTTGCGTTCTGGTGTCCAGCGTCCCTCACCAATGGGTTCTCCTGCCAAGTTAACTACCGCATCAGAAAGTGCGATCGCGCTTTGCCAAGAACCCGATTTAGTGGGAGTATAGGCAACAATTTCAAGATTAGGGAAAGCCCCAGATGGAAAAACTTTTTGAGCAAAAGTAACGTTCCGAGTTAACACCAGTATTCTATGGCCTTCCCGGTGGAGTCTTTGTACCAAAAGACTACCAACAAACCCCGTTGCTCCAGTAACTGCTACTTTCATTTTTTACCTCTACCAAAGCCTTATTTTAAAGTTTTTTATCGCGTTGAAAGCTGAAAACCCAGTGGCCTCGATTGCTTGGAATCAGTGTCAGAGTATGTCACATGCTTCGGTATCATAGGATGGACGGAGTGTTGCAAGGCGTGGGGCTATTATGGGTCGCTATACCTGTTCATTTCTTGTTTCTGTTCCTAGTGACCATCTCCAGCCGTTACTGGTAGAACTTCTACAGGACTGTCAGTTGGATATTCAATACCAGACGGGCGACTACATTATCGCTCGTGAGTTTCCTGGTAATGTTTCTTTTTCTAAATTAGTCACAGTGGAAGTACTGATTGATAAATCAAAAAGTACTGAAACAGAAACCCGGATGAGTATTGTGATTAAGAATGAAGAACTGCCACTGCAAGTGGATAATTACTGCCGACAAATGTTTGAATTCATCAAGCAGGCGATCGAAAGTAGCCGTCATTGGCATTTGATTGAAATTCTTGCAGGATAGCTGTCAACTACCCACACTTCCCTAACGGGTCAGTATGGGCTTGAAAAAGCCAGATTTGAACGCAAGAGATGACTAGCCTATGAGACTTGTTTTGCTAGGGACTTCCGAATATTTGCCTAGTTCGGATTATCTCCAAGCCTACTGGCTGTAGGTGCTTGCACAAAGATCTAGTTGATAATAAGGCAGAGGTGCTTCAGGGGCAAAGGAGAAAAATTATTTTCGGTACAAATCCTGCCCCTTGTGGGCGGAATCTTCTCTTATTGGAGGAGGTTCATGGCCAGCTCCTTGTGGGCGGTCTTCTTTCCCCTCTGCTCCCCTGCTCCCCTGCTCCCCCGCTCCCCTAGCTCTTTTTGATGCTCCCACAACTAGCTTTGGGCTGTGGGATTCCCAGACTTTTATTGGTGGGCTTTCCACTTTAGTGGTTCTAATTCAGTCTCCTAAATCCTCTAAATCCTCGGTCATACCGGGGTTTATTAATGTAATATCGTACTCGCTTGAATCCGTTTGCCCCAAACGCTGAGAGTTTCTTAAGAGGTAATAAATGGCACGTACTTGAGGACCAAAAACGATCTCGTCTTCATTTTTTAGATCGTGGGCTGGCATCTTGCGTCCATTAATCATCAAACCGTTGGAACTGGGCTTTCCTTTGGCATCGCCATCTACTATTCGATAATAGTAGCTATGACTATTATGCTCTCGTGGCAATCTCACTAATGTGGCATGACGGCGGGAGACAAACTGCGACATCAAACGGATATTACATTCGCGGTCTCTACCAATAGAATAGACGGGCTGCTCTAAAGAAAATTCCTTGCGACCTTGATCGTCTTCAATAATCAGTAGATGGTTTTCATTGATTTCTGCTGCCATTGACAAATCGTTGCTAAAATCGGTGGAACTTTGATTAATCAAGATTTGTTTAGTATCATATCTTGCCATTCTCACGCACCATAGTTTGTGGTGGCGATTTAAATCAGGTTTAAAACTGCATAATACCTTGAAAGAGTAGAACATGGCCGTTCTACTCGTCATTTGTCATTTGTCCTTTGTCATTAGTCCTTTGTTATTAGTCCTCTTTTACAAAGTCTCGATCTAACGGAGGCTGAGCTTTTGACTTTGCGCTTTGTCCTTTGTTAGTTCAGAATAACGAATAACCAATGACTAATGACGACAACCTCCACGACTAAATAAGCAACTCAAATGCGTAACAGTTTAGAAATAAGCAAGATTTGTGCTTGAAAATCCTGCTTGGGAATATTCTATGGGTGATGAGCTAAGCGCCGTAATAATATTGAGTTTGTGACGACGCTAACAGAGCTAAAAGCCATTAATGCAGCAGCACCGGATGGGTTAAGAACAAAACCGAGACTAGGGAACAAAACACCTGCTGCTAAAGGAATACCAACTGTATTATATGCAAAAGCCCAGAATAGATTTTGGCGAATTTTGTTGAAGGTGGCGCGACTGAGTTGAATAGATTCGACGACATCGTTTAAGCGATCGCGCATTAGAACAATTTCAGCAGTTTCCATGGCCACATCTGTCCCTGAGTATAAAGCAATTCCGACATCGGCTTGGGATAAAGCTGGGGCATCGTTGATACCATCGCCGACCATTGCAACAAAGGAGTGGGGAGTGGGGAGTGGGGAGTTTTCTTTATCTCCTTGTCCCCGCGTCAGAGCGTCCCCGTGTCTTCGCGTCCCTTCTAACTGGAGAGACTGTATTGCCGCCGCTTTTTTAGCCGGGGGGACACCTGCGATCGCATCAGCACTATCTAATCCTAATTCTTTGGCTATGGCGTTGGCTGCTTCTGGGCGATCGCCACTGAGGAGTATTACCCGTAAGCCCATGTGACGTAGCTTGTCTACGGTGGTTTTAGCATCTGGTCTCAGGGGATCGCAAACACCAATCAGTCCGGCTAAAGTTCCGCCAACTGCCACGAAAACCACGGTTTTACCAGCTGTTGCCCAATCATGTGCTACCTGTTGTGCAGTTTCGCTGATGGCAATTCCATGCCAACTCAACCAGTCCGAATTACCCAATAGCACGATTGTGCCTTCTACTACAGCGGATACCCCCAGTCCTGGTTCCGTGTGAAAGTCCACAGCCTCTGGAATCGATAACTCCTGCTGCTGTGCTTCTTGCTGAATCGCTTTTGCTAGGGGATGGTGAGTACCGCTTTCTACGGCTGCGGCGAGTTGGAGGAGGGATTGGGAATTCCCAGTCCCTAGTCCCCAGTCCCTAGTCCCCAGTCCCTCAATTAGCAAACAATCTGTGACGACGGGGTTACCTGTGGTCAAAGTACCGGTTTTATCAAAAACTACGGTGTTTAGCTTGTGTACTTTTTCTAAAACATCGCCGCCTTTGATTAACAGACCCCGTTCTGCGCCGATACCAGTGCCGACAAGAATAGCTGTTGGTGTGGCTAGTCCCAAAGCACAGGGACAGGCGACTACCATGACGGCGATCGCTAATTTTAAGCTAATTAATAGGGGGGAGTAGGTAGAGACGGGATTAATCGCGTCTGTACTGAGTGGGGAGTGGTGAGCCATTTCCATGCCGCCAGACATGGTGACATCAGTCCAGATGTGAGTACCAAAAAAGTACCAAAAGATAAATGTTAATACAGATGCTGTCAGTACCCCGTAGGTAAAGTAACCTGCCACTGTATCTGCTAATTTTTGTACTGGGGCTTTGCGGGTTTGGGCGGCTTCTACTAGGGCAACAATTTGAGCTAAAGTTGTATCGCTGCCGACACGTGTTGCTTGAATTGCGATCGCCCCTGAGTAGTTTAGTGTTCCAGCTGTCACCAGATCTCCTGGTTGCTTGCTCACTGGTACTGCTTCCCCAGTTAACATCGACTCATCGACTGTTGTTTGACCAGCTATCACTTCACCATCAACGGGGACTTTATCACCTGGCAGCACTTGTAAGCATTCTCCAACCCGCACCTGTTCAGCGGGAATCTCTACACTAGAAGACCCGATTCCTGCTTCCTCTGGGTTGGCAATCAACCGCGCTAAGAGTGGCTGGAGTGCCAGCAATTGCCGAAATGCAGCGGCGGCGCGACCTCTAGCTTGTTGCTCTAATGTTCTTCCTAAGAGAATAAAGCCCAGCATCATTACTGGTTCGTCAAAGAAGCACTCCCAACCCATTTGGGGAAACAGCAGCGCTACTAAACTAGCAATATAGGCTGTGAGGGTTCCCAATCCCACCAAGGTATTCATGTTAGGTGCGTTTCGCCGCCACCCCAGCCAACCATCTACAAAAATTGGGCGGCCAGGAATTAGGATGGCGATCGTTGCCAGTCCACAGTGGAACCAGATATTATCCAATATTGGCAGCACTGAACTGCCAATATTACCAAAATGTCCACTTGCCGACAATACCAGCAACAGGGCAGCGATCGCCAACTGCCTGAGTGAAGAGTGCATTTGTTGGCGTTGTCGTTCTGCTGGGTCTGGTAAGTTAGATATCTCCCCTGCTACTGTACCACTGGCTTTTCGGGGTTGAGTCGGAAATCCAGCGGCTGTTAATTGCTTTGCCAGTGCATCTGCATCTACCACACCCGCTTGTGACTCTACAACTGCTACCTCTGTTGCCAGGTTCACACAGGCGCTTTTGACTCCTGGATGCTGGGTTAGCTGTCGCTCTACAGCCTTCACACACCCAGCGCACTTCATACCTCCAACATCTAGAATAATTTTCTCTAGGATTGGGGCAAATTCTCGGTCTACCTTAGTTTTGGGAACAAGTTGCATGGCAAGTGTTTAGATTCGCTACAAAAATTCAACGCCTGACTAAAAGCGTCTCTAATTCGAGCGTAGGCGAAATCTGGAACTACGACTGAATGTCAACCATATTAAATTTATTAATTTATCCTACCGCGCCGAGCGTCAATTACCGACCTTCGGTCGAGGGAATAGGCAACAGGCAACAGGCAAGAGTAAAGATTTTTGGTGAGACGCCAAAATTGTTGCCTGTTTCCTCCACCAACAATCAAAGGTCAAAAGCCCCGCCTCGAAGGTGAGATTCCGTGGGGCGGGGTTTAAATTCCCGTCCCACGCCAACACTTATGCCTGTTGCCTATTGCCTGCTGCCTTTAACCTGTCTTACTTCCCAATTCTGGATTCTGAATTCTGAATTCTGCTGTAAGTCACATAAATAATAGCTGCAACCTGGATTGGTATGAGGACAATGAGGCTTTTCCAAAAATTGTCAATTTCCAAATGAGACATGACGTTGAAATACCCTATGCCCAAGAAGAAAAACATGACCCAGTTCAGGTGTTTAGGTTTGAGAATGACCATATTAATAAGAATAAATGTAAAAGTGCTGTATAACTGCTGCTATCAATTGGCTTAGTACAGCACAGCGTCAAGCCAGTTACCGAGAAGGGGGAAAGGGGAAAGGGTAAGGGGAAAAGGGTAAGAATTAAAAACAGGGGAAAAGGTTAAAGGGTAAAGGGTAAAGGGATAAATTTAACCTTTCCCCCTTACCCCTTTCCCTTACCCCCATCACTTTTTCCCCACACGGTATAGAGCAAGTATCTTAATTGCGGAGAATATTAAAAGAAGGTTTTACCAGACACGCAGTGCGATAAAAATTGCCGACTCCATATTTTGAAACCCCTATTTTTCAAGTATGGGGTTACCTTTCCCCTTTCCCCCTTTCCCCTTCCCCTTCTTCATGATTACTTAACAGACAAGGGGCTTTAGCCCCTTGTTCAATGTAGGCAAACTTCCGCCACGGTCTACTAGAACCAACCCTGCTTATTCACAAAGTAGGTATTCACAAATTCTTCAGGGGACTTATTCAAGTAGATCATGCCTTCAATTAAACCTACAAGTTGCATAACTAATAAGGCAACGCCGTAGGTAAAAGAACCTCCGACTACGGAGATTACCAACATGATAAAGCCTTCTGGGGCATATCCCAGAATCAACTTATGAACGCCAAATCCTCCAAGGATAATGCCACAGTAACCAGCTAAAAGTTGTTTAGTAGGATGACTGGGGTTGAGATTTGCCATATGAGTGCTGCTCCTTAAGAAGTGAGGTATAAAAATAAAGTCTTTATTGTAATAAGAGCGACTAAATATATTTGTTTAGCAAATATATTTTTAATTTTTTTAGTGTGAATAAGTGCCAGGATCGAGAACTAAAATCAGCGTGCTTTTAGTTTAGAAGAGATGCTGGCAAGATTCAGACATCAAATGTCTTTCAACATAGCCCGAAAATTTGTAGCTCGTTGACGGCTTTTGCTGGATTTGATTGCAAATCCTGGTGCAGCAATTGTACTGATTTTCAGACAAGAGATTTATCTTGAAAAGAATCAACCTCAGTCATCAGCAATAATTGCTATGCATACCACTTTTTACAAGTCCATCAGTATTATTTCCGGAGTTTTTGGCGATCGCAGCAATAACGAGTATTGGTTGTTTGGGTAGTAAAAATGTGTAATTCTAACTTCTTTCTTAGTTATCAATAACTATTTGCGCTAGTGCAAACTGGATTTGCAATCCAATTAATTACGACAAAAATAACTTGGTAAGGCAATTAACATCTCGAAAATAGCTAAAATTACCCTAATTAAGAATAAATGCTTAGCTGGATAGTTTGTTGTCTATGTTCAGAGCATTATTTAATTTGCTTTTGCCGTTGTTTGGCTTTTAGCGAGTATTTATGCTTACAACCAATTATGACTAGTAAATTGTTGCTATCTATGGAGATAAAATCAGATATTTCCATTTTTAGCAACAGTATTAAAAATGTACTAATTACTACCAAGTATAAACAGGCTTAATAAAGTACCACTATTCCAGAGGCTGTGGAGGAGGATAGGAGCGAGGAGATTGCGCGATCGCGTGTAGACTACCCCCAATACAATGCCTAATGCGGTGAGTGGTAGAATTTCCGACAAGCTCAGGTGAGCGATGGCAAACAGCGAGCTACTGACAAGAATTGATGCCCACACAGGTAAATAACGAGTGAGAGAGGGTAACAAAAAGCCGCGAAATAGAAGTTCTTCAAAAAATGGAGCTGCGATCGCCGCTGTAAAGAAAAACATCCCAAGTGCTACACCATCTTGGCTTTCGAGCGCTAATTGCAACAAGGGATTGCTACCACCTTGTCCTTGCCAGAGTTGTTGATTGATTAAAGATACTACTACAACTATGGGTAAAGCAGCGCAATAGCCCCCCAGTCCCCACAAAAACCAGTTATCTTGAAAACGGAAGCGAAACCAGAATTCCGGTAGTGGAAAAAAGCGTTTAATAGAGAAATACAGCACTGACAACGCCCCGGATGCTACCAGTATGTAACTAACTAAAACAGAAAAAGCTTGAAGTCGGACATCAGTAACGGGACGCGGTATAGGGAGCAGTGATAGTAGTACGGGCACAAAAAGTTGTCCCATGAAGAAAAAGCCGACGACAAAAACCTGCAAAACCGTTTCCACATCCCAAGGCGTTGACCAAGCTAAATCAGCATTTTGACCTAATAAAGAGACTTTTCCTTTGAGTAAACGTTGAGCAAACAAGAAAACCAACAGTATTAGACCAATTAATGCCGCCAAAGTCGGAATAGTACCAATAATTGCTAATTTCAACACTGCACCAGCAGCGGCTTCTTGTTGTGCAGCTTTCACTGCTGATAGGGCTTGTTGTCGCTGATCGAGTTGATATAGCTGAACTAAAGCAGTAGAGCGAAACCAACCTTCTAAATTCTTTTGAATAGGTTGTTGAGCATCGGGGAGCAGGCGGGGAGGATTACTCCACAGTCCACTCAATACAGCAGCAGTTTGCCCAAATTCTGGATTGATATCTGAGCGTTTCTGTAATTCGCTCCAAGTTTTGAGGGCTGCATCCGTCTGTCCTTGCTGTGCTTGTAAAATTCCCAGCCGCAAGTCTAATTCAGCTAGTAATTTTTGTAGTTCCTTAAAAGACTTCTGTAACTGTTGCTGCTGTGATTGTTGGGCAGTTTTAGTAGTAGGAGAAACATCTGGTAGAGGTTTAGGAGGTGTGGGAGTTATTTCAGGTTGAGAACCCAACTGTGCAAGTTTGTTGTTAACTTTGTCCAAATTAGTTTGAACAGATTGACGCGCTTCCTGATATTGCTTGGTAGCGCTTTCTAGGGGTTGCTCGCCCAGTATCGCTTCTCGAATCGCCTGGAGATTGTCATCGCTGGTATCTTGTGATTGCCAAGCTTGGGCTTGTAGAGCAATATTAATTTGATACAGTTCTAAGCGGCTTTGAAACTGAGGTTCTTGCCAACTACTGAATAAAGACAAAACTGCCAACAGAACTGCTATTGGCGTCATGATAAAAATTAAAATCAACCGCTTGAGTGTCATTTATCCCCCTTTTATCTGACTCAGTGCTGAGTGGGGAGTAGGGAGTAGTGAGTGGGGAGTTAGGAGTTAGGAGTTATTCTCCCCCTGCTCCCCCTGCTCCCTCATCCCCCTGATCCCCCTTGGGAATTATCGCAAGAAAAAGTCAGAGGTGGATAGATATTATCGATATTATGAGTCTGCGATGTCTACGACGGGCTACGCCTACGCACCTGCTATGTTAAATTACAACCCATTGCACTGCTTCCCCTCCGCCGAGGATCTGCCTGATTCTGACGATGAACCTGTGGATAATCAACTACAACACTTGATTCCTGGCTTGCTAGAAGCGAATACGCTTGGGTTAAGAATTTTTTGGAGAACCATAGACCTGTAGAGACGTTGCATTGCAACGTCTCTACATTGTTCGCAGGATAAAGGTTTTAGTCTTATCCCAAGCGTATTGAGATTTAAGGGACTTCCAATAAAAACAACATTATCCCCCATTGAAAGATTGCTGAATTCTGAATTCTGTATTCTGTATTCTTCTTCAATTTTTAGAAGTCCCTAAATATTTGGTTTAGCTAACAAGTTTTTCTCCTTTGAGCATCCGTGATGCAGCTTCGAGTAACGCTTCTTCGAGATAAGGCTTGGTAAAGTAGCCACTTGCACCGAGTTGAACTGCCATTTGTCTGTGCTTGTCTGCACCCCGTGAGGTAAGCATTGCGATGGGTAGGTGGTTGAGGTTAGAGTCTTTCTGAATGCGAGAGAGTAACTCCAGACCATCGCAACGGGGCATTTCGATGTCGCAAAATACGATATCACAAGGCAGACCGGAGCGGAGTTTATCCCAAGCTTCCTGACCGTCACGTGCTTGTTCTACGCGATAACCTGCTTTGTTGAATGTCAGAGAGAGTAGTTCTCGGACTGTGATTGAGTCATCGACAATCAGCACTGTCGGGTCAATCTTGGTAGCGGGGATGTCTGTAGGAGTAGATTTTTGCTGCCAAGAACCGCCACCAATTTGTGTGGAAATTCGTCCTTGGAAGATGTCGATGATCTCTAGCACGTCAGCGATGGGCATAATCCGACCATCACCCAGAACTGTAGCACCAGCTACACCAATGGGTTTGGGTGCTGGCCCTTCAAATTGTTTAATTACAATTTCTTGTTCGCTCAACACCAAGTCAATCTGTAGGGCAATCAGAGTATTTGCCGATCGCACCACAACCACAGAAACCATATCATCATCTCGGTTACCGCCATACACATTACCGCGACTAATTTGGCGATTGAAGGTTAAAAGTTCCTTCAACGGTCGGAATGGTAGCAGGGTATCACGCCAAGAAATAAATGATTGTCCATTGGCGTTATGCTGAATATTTTTGAGTGGGATATCGAGGGTATCTTCTACACCATCCATCGGGAAGGCAACTCTGGCTCTATCGGAGACACAACACAGAGCTTTACAAATACTCAGAGTTAGTGGCAAACGAATTGTGAAAGTGGTTCCCTTGCCGATGGCAGAATCGGTGTTCACTGTGCCCCGAATTTCGCTAATGGCAGAACGCACTACGTCCATACCCACACCACGACCAGAAATTTCGTCTGCCTGGTCTTTGATGCTAAAACCAGAGTGGAAAAGTAGATCGTAGACTTCTAGGCGAGATATGGTTTTTGCCTGAGCTTCCGTAATCATGCCAATTTTGACTGCCTTAGCCTTAACCCGTGCGGGATCGATACCTGCACCGTCATCGCCTACAGAAATCACAGTTTGGTTTCCTTGGTGGAAGGCACGAATAGTAATGATTCCCACGGGTGGCTTACCAGCAGCTTGCCTTTGTTCTGGCGTTTCAATACCGTGAGCGATCGCATTATTCAGCATGTGCGTTAGCGGATCGCTGAGATGATCTAAAATCATCTTGTCAATTAAGGTATCACCGCCTTCAATTACCAACTCCACTTGTTTGCCACACTTGATGGCGTTGTCGCGCACACCTCGCCGCCAGCGATCGATAGTTTGGGCAAAAGGCACCATTCGCGCTCTTGTTAGTCCTTCTTGTAGCTGGGTGGTTACCTGGCGGAATTGCCGTGCTACTCGTTCAGTTTCTTCGGTGACAAAATCAATGTCACTAGCTGATTCACGTACTCGGACAATGCGCTCAATCATTTGCTGGGAGAGTGTATGGAAGGGAGTAAAGCGATCCATTTCTAGTTCGCTAAAACCTCTGTCAGAATTCGAGTCTTCGGAATGGAAGCCAGAGTCTTTGGTTTTGCGTCCGGCTAATAGAGAAGCTTCCAAAAGCGATCGCTCGTACAACTCTTGCATCCTCGCTCCCACATCTGAGAGTTGTTGTACCTGAATCAACAAGTTATCTAATGATTGTCGTAGTCGTTCGTGATCCTGCTCTAAGGTGTTGCGGTTTACCACCAACTCCCCAACTAAATTACTCATATCGTCCAGTTGCTTAACTGGAACCTTCATGGTTTCTTCAAATCTCGCAGCACGACGAGTAGAGGGGCGTGCAGTTTTATTTGTGTTCGATTTTGCCAGCGCTGAGTGTGATATTGTTTGATCTGCTTCTGCCAGCAACTTTTCCAAGTCGCTAAATTCATCTATGCGCGGTGGAGGGGAGATTTTCGGTGGGATTGGTTGAGTTAAGGGCTGGCGGCTAGATACAGGAGCCTCATTCTTATCTGTACCTAGCAATTCTTCCAGGGCAGCAAAATCTAGCTCTGGTATCTGCTTCGCTTTAGGAACAGGTGCTAATTCCTCTCCTAGTAATGCTTCCAAGTTTGCAAATTCATCATCTGAAGCAACTACTTCAACGGTTTCTGTTTCCGTCAATTTTTGAGTCAGGGCAACAGCATTTGCTTCCTCTAACACTGGTGCAGTTTCAGATGTCTCTTCTAAATTCCAGAAATTCGCTTCTAGATTTTCATCTTTTTCTGTTAATTCATTTATAATTAATTCATTAATTGTTACCGCGCTTTCTCCTTCTGTTAAAGCAGTTTCTGTAAACAATAAATCATTTTTAAAACTCAGATCTGCATTTTCTGGAAATTCAAAATTTGTTTCTAAAGTATTATTTTCAGTACCTAAAACTTCTGGTTTTATTTGGGATAATTCTGAAATTTCTAAAGTGGATAATTCATCCACATCATCTGTAATTTCCATCTGAATATAGGTGGAATTATCAACTGCTACATCCTCAAACAGTAGTTGCGGATTTTCATCAAAGGAGCCGAACAAATCACCTAGCTGTGCTTGGGATAATTCTGAAGTTTCTAAAGTTGATAGTTCACCCACAACATCATCTGTAATCTCCATCTGAATATAGGTGGAATTATCAACGGCTACATCTTCAAACAACAGTTGTGGATTTTCATCAAAGGAGCCGAACAAATCACCTGGCTGTGCTTGGGATAATTCTGAAGTTTCTAAAGTTGATAGTTCACCCACCACATCATCTGTAATCTCCATCTGAATATAGGTGGAATTATCAACGGCTACATCTTCAAACAACAGTTGCGGATTTTCATCAAAGGAGCCGAACAAATCACCTGGCTGTGCTTGGGATAATTCTGAAGTTTCTAAAGTTGATAGTTCACCCACCACATCATCTGTAATCTCCATCTGAATATAGGTGGAATTATCAACGGCTACATCTTCAAACAACAGTTGCGGATTTTCATCAAAGGAGCCGAACAAATCACCTGGCTGTGCTTGGGATAATTCTGAAGTTTCTAAAGTTGATAGTTCACCCACCACATCATCTGTAATCTCCATCTGAATATAGGTGGAATTATCAACTGCTACATCTTCAAACAGCAGTTGTGGATTTTCATCAAAGGAGCCGAACAAATCACCTGGCTGTGCTTGGGATAATTCTGAAGTTTCTAAAGTTGATAGTTCACCCACCACATCATCTGTAATTTCCATCTGAATATAGGTGGAATTATCAACTGCTACATCCTCAAACAGCAGTTGTGGATTTTCATCAAAGGAGCTAAAGGAATTAAATTCTAAATCTGAAGATGTTTGAGGAAAATCAACAGCAGATATCTCTGGGGGCTGATTAGTAAATTCTGGGATGAAATCTACAGTTTCTGGTTGTTGCGATAAGCTATGAATTTCTTCTACTACAGGATGCAGTGTGAATGACAGTACTGATTCTTGTAATGTCGCTAGTTCATTACTTTCAGAAAAAATCGTTGAATTACTTGGTGCTAATTCTTCAAATAAATCATCTCCAGCATCTGCTGATAATATCAGATCTAGTTCTTCTTCGTCCTGGAAATTCAGACCAAAATTTTCTATATCCAAACTGTCTATAGGAGCAGATGTGGACTGCTGACTCTCAGCAAAAATATCATCAGTGTTGGCAGTAAATAGATTTTCTTCTAATGCTTTTTTTACATTTTCTTCAACTAAATAATTTGATTCTTCTGTATTTTCTTGGTTCCAGAAGTTACTCAAATCATTTTCTGCCGAAGAAACATTCGATGTATCTATCGAGGATATATCAAATAAATCACCAGTTTTAGAATTGTTTATAGGTAGTATTAAAGGCTCTTCTGTTTCACCAAATAGATTATCTAAAGACAAGTCTGTTGGCTGAGATAATTCTATGTAATCATTAGCGGTAATTTGTTGTACCCAATTTTTATTTTCAGTTTCTAAAAATAAGTTATCAAGACTGTTTTCTTGGTTGCTGGATAGTTCTACACTACCAAAAACATCATTTTCTGGTTGAGTTACTTCGCCTGTAATCAACAGTTCACGATCGTCATCTACTGTCAGTGCCAATAAATCTGCAACTACATCGTTTTCATCCAGACTATTTGCGACAACCTCTTCAATTGGTTGTTCCGTAAGTTCTGGTAAAATTGCCTCAGAATCAGCATCTAAATTTAAATCGAGTTCGTTGATATCACTGAAGTCTAAATTCGTAGCAGAGAGTTGTTGATTTCGCGGTTCTGAGTTTTCTTTTTCTAAGAAGTTGTCGCCAAATAACAGAGATAAATCTTCTGTCTTAGGAGTGGTTTTGGTCTGTTGTTCATTGCTGGCATCATCATCAAATGAAAGTAAATCTGATAAATCGCCATCAGTATCTTCAGTTTCATTGCTGCTAATATCAATTCCCAATTCATCGGTAGCAGTAATATCTAAAGTTTCTTCTTGTTGCCAAGGTTCATCTAAATCAGGAGTCTCGCCTTCAAATAAATCGGCAAGGGTATTTAACTCAGCTATTCCTACCTCTGGACCATTGGGGTCATGATTCCTACTGATTGGATGCGCTTCTTCATGTGGAGTGAAAGTAAAGCTATTTCCAGTTGCAGCGGTTGATGATGTTTTTTGTAACTCAAAAGAAGCGTGTTCACTAGTATTTTCTTCTAAATTTAGTTCTTCAATTGGCTCAGATAAATTATTTATGATTAACTGTTCGGCGTCCTCAGTTTCTTGAGCAATTGACTCTGCTGGAGATTCAAGGTTAAACAAATCAGGGGGAATTTCTAACAACTCAATTTCTGCAAAATTCAACAGTGCTTCTAGTTGTTGACTAATTGCAATTTCGGCTTCCTTACCTTGCAGAACTAATTCTTGAGCTTGCTTGATTTCAGTAATAACAATTTTAGCTAAAGTTAGATAAGTATTTTCGGTATTGGCGATCGCACTTGCTGCCGCTTGACACAAACCGCACCACTTGGACAAATTCCAAGTTTCACCAAGTTTGACTAACTGATAACAGCATTCCTGGAGGTTTTGGCGAGTTGAAGATGTTGTGGTTTGCTTAAACAATTGCAACATTTCCCGCAGGGTTTGTAACACCTGGGTTTGAAACTCGCTCCAATCATGATTTTCTTTGGCACTGGCTGAGGATGACACCTCCTGGGATGCGACAGCGAACGATATTTCTGTCGATTCCTGATGCCCGTCTTCTGTCAAACTGGGAATATCTCGCCGCAAGAAAAGTTCTGTGAGTGTGGAGACATTATCTACAGAACCTGTAAGTTCCGTTCCAGATGAACTGCCTACTCCACTGTTTCCCTGTTCTACAAGCTGTTCTAGATGCTCATTCAGCCACTGAAAAACAGGCTCAGTTTCTGACATCAATGTATTAGCTGTCTCTTCAGAAAGACCATATGGGCCGCTCAAATGCTCTAACAGCGCTTTCAGGGTATCAGATACACCAAGAAATAAAGACTCTAACTTTTGGTCAATCTGAACCGGATGTTCTTTAAGAACTTTGAAACAATCTTCCAGACGGTGGGATGTATGCTGGATACTAGTCAATCCAAGCATCGCCGCTCCTCCTTTAATAGAGTGAGCCGCCCGGAAGACCTCACTGATCATTTCCGGGTCGTTCAGGGTACCCTCTAGATTCAGCAACCCCTGTTCAATGGTGTTCAGGTGGTCTCTGGCTTCTTCAATAAAGTAACCCAAAATCCGCTGTTGTTGTTCCGGCAGCATAGCAAAAGTTATGAGTTGTGAGTTGTGAGTTATGAATTATGAATTATGAGTTATGAGTTGTGAGTTGTGAGTTGTGAGTTATGAGTTGTGAGTTGTGATTTTTATTTCTAACTCCTCACTCCTAACTCCTAACTTGATTTCAAGTTGTAATTTTTATTTTTAACTCCTCACTCCTAACTCCTAACTTTTTTACCTAGTTTCAAGGGTTTCTACTCGGAAACGTTCCACGGAGGCGATCAAGTCACGGGACACACCTACTAGGTGTTGTAGGGCACCTGAAACTCGCTGTGCTTCTTGGGAAGTTTCTTGGGCTGTGAGTTCTACTGATTGCATTACGTGAGCGACGGCGCGGGAGGTTTCCGTTTGTTCTACAGTATCGCTGGTAATGGAACGCACAAGAATATCGATGCGATTCGCCACTTGAATAATGTTTTCGAGCGATCGCTTGGCTTCTTCTGCCAATTTTGTGCCTTTAATTACTTGTTGTGTGCCTTCTTCCATTGCGGTCATTACGGAGCCTGTTTCGCTTTGAATTTGCATCACAATTTGTTCAATTTCTTTCAAGGATTTGGCAGATTTATCTGCTAACTGGCGCACTTCATCTGCTACAATTGCAAACCCGCGTCCAGCTTCTCCCGCCCTCGCGGCTTCAATACTCGCATTGAGTGCCAGCAAGTTTGTTCTGGAAGCAATCTGAGAAATCAACGCCACAATTTTAGAAATTTCTTGAGAAGATTCCGCCAACCGCTTCACTTTGCGAGTTGTTTCGGCAACAGTTTCTCGAATTTCCAAAATCCCCGCCACAGTATTTTCTACTGCTTCGCCACCCTTGAGAGCGATCGTACTTGCATCACGGGCGACGGTTTCGGCTTCCCGCGCCGCTTCTGCTACCCGCTGAATCGAGTCGGTCATCACCTGTACAGAATTCAGCGTCACTGCCAACTCTTCTGCTTGCCGCAAAGCATCACTAGATAAGGCTCTAGCAAAGGTTTCGGAGTTGGTTGCACCTTTTGTCACTTCCTTGGCTGCTACTTTTACCTGTTGGACAATATCCCGCAGGTTTTGAATTGTCAGGTTAAAAGCGTCAGCTACGGCTCCCAGAACGTCGGCTGTAACTTCAGCTTGTACTGTTAAATCGCCTCTGGCAGCTCCTTCCACATCGTCCAACAGGCGAATCACCTGGCGTTGCAGATTTTCTTTGGCTTCCTCTTGTTCATCGGCTTTGCGTTGGGCTTCGTTTGTGGTGGTGAAAATGACTCGCGCCATTTCATTAAAGCCACTAGCTAAATGCCCCAATTCGTCTTCGGAATACACCGTGGCTTGAGCATTCAGATTTCCTTGGCGTACAGCCTCAAACTGAGTTTCCAAATCCTTGGTTGTGCGGCGAATTTGCTTGAGTGTGATATTCCCCATGAAGCCCGCGGTAGCAAAACCCGTCAGTCCGGCAGCTAGTGCCATTGCCCAACCTGTATTTCGTACACTTTCCCTTTGTTGGGGAACAGAAAATGTTGTGGCGAGAAAGCTGACTGTGGCTACAACCAGCGCCGAGGCAATACCCACACTCCCAGCAATTAACCATTGCTTCCTTTCTATGGGGGCATTTTCTAATGGTGCTAACCAGCCTTGCTCAACGTTGACATTGGGTTCTACCTTGGAGACATCTGCTTGGTTAAAGGCTGGAACTGGTTCGTGTGAACCCGTAATCGTGAATAGTTCTTCTTCACGATCTGCTGCATTACTTGAAAAAGCCTGCACAACTTGAGAGCGTCCAGTACCATTGGTTTCTGCTGCGGCAGAATGCATTGCGATGTCAGCGAAGTCAGAATCTCCTTCGATCAGGTCAAATCCTGGAATATTCCCTAAATCATCAAATTCTTCAAAGTCATCTAAAAATTCTATATTGCTCTTAGAATTTTCTCGATGCATTACATTGTTTGACTCTTCATCAGAGGCTAAGCTCTCTGAACCAAAGGCAGACTCAAATGCTTCCAGATCGAAACTTTCATCCTCATAAAACCTATTTTTTTCTGAGAATTGAACTGATTGAAACTGCTTTTTATCCGAAATAAAATTTTTGTTCAAAGATGAAGAATCATCCGAAAAATTTGGTTGGAATTCTTCTTCAGCTTCTACTTCTCTTTTCCCCAACCAACTCTTAGGTTGAGTTTCCGACAAATTTTCTTGACTATTGTATTCTAAGTTATTGGTTGCAAACCTATTGCTCGGTTCTTTCTCAGCAATCAGTACAGTTTCATCTGCAAAATGATGCTGTGGAAGTTCTAAACTTTCAACACTGAAATCTTGAGGCTCTGACTCACTCAACAAATCAGCAAAATTATTCTTACTATTACCAGTTTGTGAATTAGAAGCTGAAGAGTAGTTATTATTGTGAATATCTGAATTTTCGTTAGTAGAATTTATTTCATTGTCTGCAAAATGATTATTCACTAATGATTCTTCCAGACTCTCTTCGGAGCTATCTTCTTGCCAAAAAGCAGGTAATTCTAATTCTGTGTTTTCCTCCCAACGGTTGCTATTCGACTCTTGTTCGTCTAATTCTTCATTTAAGGCAAAAGGATCTTCACCAAAATTTATAGAAGAATCTGATATGTTTTCTGTTTCAATACTGCCTTCTGTGGCTATATCAAATGGATTGTTTGAAGATAGTTCTTCAACTGTATTCACAGTTTGTCGATCCTCTTCAAAAAAGTTCAAGTCCAGGTTTTTGCTGTCAAATTCCTCACTAGCAGGCAAATCTTCTAATTCTTCTTCCCTATATGCCAGCGGATCAGACATCTCTAAGGAATTTATTTGCTCTTGACTTGCTGATGTATCAATCTGACCACCAAACGACTCTAGATATTGATTAATATTCTCAATTCCATTATTAGCAAAAGCAATAATTTCTGGGTCTTTAGTCAAGTCTAATACCTGTTGATATTCTTGTTTTGCAACATCATACTGTTGCAAAACGTAGTAGATGTGACCCCTTAATAAATGAGAATTTGGATCGTCTGGTAAATTTTGCACCACTTGGTCAACTAAAGTGGCGGCAACGTCATAATTTCTTTGAACATAGGCGGTCATCGCCTGTTGATATGTTGGCTCGTAACCATCAATACTTGCTGCCATTTCCTCCTCCAATTTCATCCTGCCCATCGCGCACTCCGTATAATTGCCATTTGATCGAGCAGTCGTAGACACTGATTGTTTTTAGCACCTAATACCCACTCTCCACGTAAAAAAGGAGCCATAGTATCTGGAACACTAGTTGGTGGCATGAGATTTTGGACATCCAACCAGTCCATACCACCGATTTCTTCTACTGCTAAACCCACGATTGTGTCTTGTTCTTCAATGGCAATCACCGGAATTTCAGCTTTATCTGTGTTTAATGCACTTGGTTCCCCCAGAAATTGACCCAAATCAGCCACCCAAATAACTCGACCTCGTAAATTTAGAGTACCCAAAAGTAAAGGAGAAGCATTAGGAATCGGGGTGATTCTATCAGGACTTAGTTCAATTACTTCCCGGATGCCAGTTGCTTGTAATGCAAACTCCTGATGCGAGGGAATGTAAAACCTCAAATGTAACTCACCTTCAGGACTTTCTACTTGTAATTCTGGTCGGAAATGATCTTGACCACTGCCACTTAAAAAGTCCGGTTTGCTGACCATATTGCTTTTATCCTTATCCTCGCAGCAGTTGTTTGACTGTTCCTACCAACTCAGTTGGTTGAAAGGGTTTGGCGATGTAGGCGTCTGCACCTTGCTTCATGCCCCAGTAGCGATCGAATTCTTCACCTTTGGAAGAACACATAACTACAGGAACATTTTGGGTTTTCGGATCGGATTTTAACCGCCGACAAACTTCGTAGCCGTTCATCCGGGGCATGACAATATCCAATACCACTAAATCGGGAGGTGCTACTTGAATTGCCTCCAATGCTTCTAATCCGTCACTGGCATGGGTGACTGTTAGTCCAGTTGCTTTCAGGAGGTCTGTAATCATCTCCCTTTGCGCGATACTGTCTTCTACAATCAGAACTGTACTCATAAGTGTCTATCTACCTCCTGATGTAACGTTCCTATTTGGAACATTCCCTGATTCCCCCGCAAGTATTAACTGTATAAATTAAATTTAGTTTTTCGCTAATTTCCTGGATAGTGAGGTTTCACTGGGTTGGCTCATTCTGTGATAACATCTTTTACCTCATCTTTTAGTAGATCCACAAGTATTGGATCTGTTTATATTTTGGATTTTGGATTTTAGATTTTAGATTGTTCAAGCCAAAATCTGTCTTGAAAAGCTTTGATGCCTGTGTCTTGCCGCCCTCTGAACCTCTACGCCGGAAGCCCTAGCTATTTTGGATTTTGGATTTTAGATTTTAGATTGTTCAAGCCAAAATCCGTCTTGAAAAGCTTTGATGCCTCTGTCTTGCTGCCCTCTGGGCTTCTGTGCCGAAAGCGCTAGCTGAAACTTTTGTCTGCGACACGCACTCGCGTTCGCAAAATCCAAAATCTAAAATCTAAAATCTAAAATTTTTCTGCCCCATTTTCATTAGTTATTGATATATTTCCCTACGAGCATGAGTAATTCATTGTCTGTAAATGGTTTTGTGAGATAATCTGTTGCGCCGACCATGCTAGCTTTGACTCGATCGATAAATCCATCTTTACCAGTAAGCATGATAATCGGTGTGAGCCGAAATGCCGTTGAGTGTCGCAGCATGGCGCAAACTTCGTATCCCTCTAATTCCGACATGGCAATGTCACATAAAATTAAATCCGGTTTGAGTTGAAAAACCAGACTGATTGCCTCTAGGGGGTTAGTGAGGACGATCGCTTCATAACCTTGTGCTTGTAAGATGGAATTTACAGTCTCACCGATGGCGATCGCATCGTCAATACATACTATCCGCCCCCTGTTTTTTTGATTCAATTCCCAGTTCTCAGTGTGACTCTCCGGTTGATTTGTCGCTGAATATACTAACTGTAGCCAACTCTGCTGCACATATGGATATATTGCCTTAGCGACTGTCAAAATATCTCGGTTGAGATAACGAGCCAGTTGACGCAGGGATGTTTTACCATCAGCCCAATGTTGTAGTTTATTGACGGTTGCTGCTGGTAGCGATGAGTGTGTCTGAATTTTGTCAGATAGCACCAGTAATTGTTCGGGAGACTGAATGTGTGGATAAAGTTGCTTCCACTCTTGTACCTGCTTAGTAATTTTTGTCACAAAGCGGCTAATCTCAAAGGTGTTTAATTGCGGGGCAAGTGCCGCGCCTTGACGGAAAATAAAATTACCTTGATGTAAGCTCAGCAGCTCAAACAGGCTTTCATGTACCAAACCCTGGATAATACTAGCAGCTATCTTGGGGTTGATGATATTCTGTTCCAGGAGTGCCCAAAGGTACGCATATTCTGGTGCGTCGGTTGATGATAAAGAGGCAATTTGTTTGTCGGCAAGTCGCATCTCAACTCGGTAATGACGTAAATAATCGCTAATCCTGGATAAGCTACTTTCTCCTTGTTGGCAATAGATGATTTGACCATTGAGGAAAAAAACGAACCAAGACCGTTGTTTTGAGAGATATTTACTAGCTCCGTCTCCATCAAGTTTGTTGTTATGGTAAGAGCTATGAGCTTCTACCCATAGTTGCCCTGTTCGTTGTCCCAACTCAATTAATTGCAGAATACTGCAAATATCAATTTCATTTAAATTTCCCTGCATTGAGCTAAAAAGTACTCCTCATGATGGCGTTTATATTATTTGTTAATTACGTCAGGTAGTTTAATTTAGGAGTTAGGAGTTATTTCTCTTACCCTGCTTTACCCGCTTCAAGTATTGGTGAATTCACCAATTCTAAATTCTGACTTTTTGTTTACAGCAGATTTCAAGGAAAGTGAAACACGCAAACTTAGCCTCAAAGCCAGGTTTTATCCCTGTTTTACTTCTGAATTCTGGATTCTGGATTCTGAATTCTGAATTCTGCTGTAAGTATCGATCGCAGGGAATTGGAAAGATTGTGACCTTATCCTTTGTTCTCATCAAGTCAGAAATTAAGCTATAAACCTTAATTTTTCGTAATACACTTTCACAAAGCTAGTGTTAACACGGAAGTCATCATCACTGTCATCAGTACAAAATATAAAGGCGTGGTCAAGTCGCTTCTATAAGTATCAAGACGTAGCATCTCGCGTCTATAAATAGTTTTGTCTGTTTTGTTCTCCTCAACTCCGGTTCAGTGAGACAAATTAACAGAATTATCTCAGGTATATCTCAAAACACTAACTTTAAGTGCATCAATAAGGACTAACAGTGTGCTGTATTTAGCAGAAGTACAAAAACAGAAAGGTGGTTTACTCAGTGGTGGTGGCAAAACCGAACTGAAACTACTAGCTTGTCAGCGAACTGACCAGAATTGGAGTACTGTGTCCGAAGAAGTGATTGCCGCTGAGGACGCAAGTAAATTAAATGATGGCGCCTTGGTACTGGTTGAACTGAATCCGAATCGTCAAGTACAACGGATTCAAGAAGCAGGGCGGCCGCTAGTCAATATTTTGCAGAATTTTTCCCGCCAATTGGAAAAATTTAAGCTCAAGGAAGATGAGATCGATCAGTGGAAACAGTCGCTGACGTTTCAGGCGCAAGAGTTGAATCGCCGTGAAATGGAAATGGAAGCACGCCTAGAACAGTTGCAAAACATGGAAGATGAGTTGCAACAACTGGAGCAGCAAAAACAGGAAGTTGATACATCCCGTGCGGAAATTGAACGGTTACAAGCAGAAATTCAGCGCAATCATCAGGAATTGGAAGGGGCTTGGGAGCATTTGCGCGGCGATCAGCGTCGTCTAGAGGAGCGTCAAGCTGATTTCAAGCAAGGAACGGTTTTGGATGAGGAGCAAAGTCGGGCGATGAGTGAGTTGCTCGATCGCTTATCAAGTCGCGTTCCTCCCACACAAACACTAACAGAACACGTTAATCTTGGCTTTGAATTAGTAGAAAATCAGCAAGCTATTCTGACTTCACACTGGGAACAACTCCAGCAGCAAAAAACTGCCATTGCTCAACAACAGGAAGAAGTTGAGCGCTTGTCACAAATATTGGGCGATCGCCAAAATGCATGGCAACAAGGACAAAATTCTCTCGCCCAACAAACAGCCCAATTGCAGGTCAGTACAGCCGAGCTTAACAACAAGCAAGAGTATATTAAGTTACTTAAAGAACAGTTACGCAATCAAGAAGATTTATATCAACAAATTCACACCTTGGCTGCAACATCTGGTGATGTAGTTCTGGGGCAGCAAGTTGATGTCGAAGCTTTACAGAAAATGCCTCTAGAAGAACTACAAAAGATAGTCCAAGACTTACAGCATAAGTTAGAAATAGACGCTAGTTTTGTTCACGATCAAGAACAAGAACTTAAATATAAGCAAGAAGCTATAGAAGAACTGCAAAATAAATTAAACCAAGCATCTGACCAGGATCACATTAATTTAGAACTGGAATTAACAGATGAAAACGATCTCTATCAGATGTTAAACTCCAGTTTGGTCGGACAACGCCGCAACATGTTACAGCATCAAAAGTTTCTCAAGCAACATCAAAATGTATTGCTGCGGCGGCAAGGACATACTGTTGCTGATGAAGAAGAAGGTAATCAAATTAATTTAGCACCAGTTCTGTTACAAATTGAAACCCAGCGACAACAATATTCACAGGAAATCCAAAAATTAGAACGTGAGATTGAGCAGATGCGTGCTGGTATCGATCTAGCTCAAGGAATGATTGACAATCAAACCCACGATTTGGATGAGAAGCAGCAAGAACTCAAAGCGATCGAAGAAAACTTGCTGTCTCTAAGAACAGCAACCGCTCAATGTCGTGGTCGAGTCAATCTCTATGAAGAAGCACTACAACCAGTTCAGGATTGTCTAGACGGGTTACGGCAAAAGCTTCAAGGAATTGGAGAATCTTTGGATCGATTCCAGGAAACTGGCGATTCTCAACTCCAAGCGATCGCTCAGATGCGCCAAACTCTTCAAAGTTTGATATCTCAACCAGAATTGTTAGCGTCTTAAAAAGTGCCTAGTGCTGAAGGTAGTGGCTGAAACCATTTTGGATTTTGGATTGAGAATTGCCTTCTGCATCTGGGTTGTATAAATCCATCTGTCAGAATCATTTTTTAAATTGGTATGAGACCTGTAGATAAGCGGGTTTAATTAATTGCCTTGCCTGCTCTGCGATCGCTTTATTGGAGGTGATTGTTAGCAATGAAAGAGCTTAGTTATTATTCCCTAAATAAACTAGATTCTACATGAAAAAATTCTCCCAGCTTACGCGCTTGTTCTATATTTATCTTCTTTTGTCCATTTAAAATATTATCAACCAAATCCTTTGTCCCGAAGATCGCTACTAAATCATCTCTACTTCTCTCAGATTCCTCTAAAATAAATAACAACATAGATACAGGATTATTCTGCTGGTTTGGCTGATAATATTCTTGTTCAAATTTTTCAATTAAAGTAATTAATAACTTATACAGTTCGTCTTCTTCTGGGGTACGTTCCCGGTGCATTAAATCTTCCACTATCCCTAAAGCTTTCTCATTTTCCGCTTCACTTTTGATCAGCTTGGGAAGATAAGCTGTTAATAATTCCTTGTATTTATCTGGATTAAAAGTAAGGGTCATCTTTCCAGTTCTCCTTATCGTATTCCGCATGGGTGAGGATATACTTAATATAAATTAACTGCCCTTCATAATCTATACTAACAATCAAGCGATATTTATTTCCTTTAATATTGAAAACTGTAAAATTCCCAACAGCTTCAGCTTTAGGAAAAACCTGCTGCACTTCAAGTAAATTTGACCATTTAGCTTTAGTAGCAACTTTATACCAATTGCTTAATACTTCCTGAGAATCTGCATGAGTTTCTGCATATTCTCTTAAGATTCTAAAACTAATAATGTGCATCGTCCCCGATCGCAAAAAGACTTTAAATAACTATTTCAAATAGATCCAATCGCCTTGTACTTGAGCGATCGCACCACCAGGAAATGGATCGGTTTGCGATCGATTTGGCGCTATAATCAAAGCCGTTAATTTTTCAATATGCTCAAAACCAGGCGCATCAGCTAGTACTTCGTGCAACACCTGACGCATCACCCGACGTTGCAACGCCAACGGTGCTTTCTGCAACACCCGACGATTTAACCGCAAGTAAACGAAATCTTCTCCATGCTCCATGCCCAATGCCCCATCCCCCATACCCCATACCATCGCCTCTTCGCGCAACTGCTGGGCAGCTTTTTCCAAATATTCCACTTCTGCTTGGAGAAGTTCTGCTGTTTGGGCTAAGGCGGATTCTACTTGGGGGTTGAAATTTTTTTGTAAATATGGTATAAACTCTTGGCGAATGCGGTTGCGGGCGTATTGCAAATCTTGATTAGTGGAATCTTCCCAAATTGGTAGTTGAAAATCTTGGCAAAATTGCTGTGTTTGCGTGCGAGTAATTTCTAAAAGTGGACGCACTAGCATAATGCCCGTAGTTAGGGGGCGTTGCCAAGTCAGGGCTTGTAAGCCATCAGCACCACTACCGCGAATTAAGTTGTAAAGGAGAGTTTCGGCGCGATCGCTAGCCGTGTGTCCTGTAACTATATATTGATAATTATTTGCTTGGGCGATCGCACTTAAAGCTTGATAACGCCAATCGCGTGCAGCAGCTTCACTATTTATCGGTTCCTTGGCTGTTTCTAAATAAAACGATACACCCCAAGTTTTCGCTAAATTTTCGACGTGATGAGCATTGGCTTGGGAGTCAGAACGCCAGCGATGATCGCAGTGGGCAATACCTAAATCCCATCCCCATTTGGATTGTAAATCTAACAGTAATTTTATTAAGCATAAAGAATCTTGTCCGCCAGAGACAGCGACTAATAGCCGTTGGTTGCGCTCAAATAAATGGCGCGATCGGATTGTGCGATGGATTTTTGCGTGTAGAGGAGTCCATACCATTTTTAGAACTTCTCATAGTTTTTGGATTTGACTTGCAGCAACAACTTGTTTAACACTTAACGCTAGTTCGGGGAAAGTAGTAGAGAGAATACGGTCATTGCCCGTAAACTTTTGAACTTGGTATTGACCCTCAATTAATTGGTAAACAAAAATTGTGGGGAGTTTGGGATTACCGAGATAAGCGCGAGAAGCGATCGCCAGATAATCTACAATCCAATACTCAGGGATGCCCAGTCGTTGATACTCATCCAGCTTGTCAACATAATCATCATCCCAGTTGGTTGAGGTAACTTCTACAGCAAGTTGAATCGGCTCAATCAGCGCCCCGTAGGCTAAAACATTGCTGTTCCACTGTGATGCACTAACTACGCTCACATCTGGATTTCTACCTTGTTCTTGCCCAGCATCAGTAAACGTCCTGATGATGATATCTTTGTCAGCAATATATTCAAGTCCCAAGCGTCTAATTTCATCATTGAAGGCAAACATTAAAAACCTTGCCACATTCTTATGTGCTCTAGTTGGCTCCACTGGTATAATCTCTCCATCTATCAGTTCGTAAATGCCACCATCAGGGTATTGCTCTAGAAACTCTTCAAAAGTTAGTTTTTTAACTGGAGTTTGAACCATATTGTTCACCTGCTAAAAAAGGACTTAAACTAAGAGGTTGTTTGAAAATTAGTTAGCTGTGATTTTAGGCACTTATTGATCCCCCCTAACCCCCTTAAAAAGCAGGGCTGTTTCATTCCCCAAAGAGCTTTAAAAATCAAGGGTTCTAGCAATTAAAAATTGGTTATTTTGTTACTAACGTGCCGAGGAAATGAACTATTTTACTGATATTTAAGTGCTTAAATGTTCATCCGATCGTTACCCTACTTACAATTTTCTCGCTAACCATCTTGACAAATCCTGTTTGAAATGGAATGAAACAGCCCTGCCTTAAAAAGAGGGGGGAACTGGAATTAAAGTCCCCCTTTTTAAGGGGGATTTAGGGGGATCTAGAACGTTTTATTACCGAGAAGAGGACTTGTTCATTCAACCTCTAATTTGTAATTGATAATGACGATCCTACATTGTTAACGTAATTTATAATTTTTGAAAGTCAGATTCAATCTGGGTTTCCAGGTTTGCATCTGTTGCCTTATTTTAGACAATTGGTACAACACAAAATAAATAATTTAGAAATCCTCTTTGCGCCTTTGCGCCTTTGCGTGAGATAAAAATCCTGTATAAATTCCCAGATAACTTTATGGCACAAATTCAAATCGGAATCGAAGGCGAAGACGCACCAACAGCAGCCGCAGCATTGCTAGAAATCCCCGGAATATCGGGAACCTACGAAGTTCCGACACAAAAAGAGGGAACTCTAGCGGCGATCGCTACTATTATCGGCATTGTCGGCGGTGCTGCTGCTTTAGCTGAACAAATTCGCAAATGGTATCAAGAATGGCAGAAATCTCATCCAGGAAAGCAATTTGATGTGATAATTCTTGACCCTGATACAGGCAACAGGATTTTACTCGAAGAAGCTACCATAGAGGAAATCACCGAAATCCTCAAATCTCTCAGCAAATAAAGTGCAAACTATCCGCATTCAACTTCGGGAAAGTACGCAGGAAACAGTTGAACTCAGGTATTGGCTACCTCAAAAAAATCATTACGAATCACGTCGCCTGAAACTAGCAGAAATCGCTGATTTCCTCAATCAAGGCGAACGAGATTACTATAAACTGCTGCCCAATTTACCAGGAATCGGGAAGCAGTTATTTTTTTGGTTGGATGGTGATGGACGGTGGTTGAGTCGGGGAATTGCTAACTGTCGCGGTGAGGGGTTGGTAATTGCTATTGATACTGATAAACAACTGGCACATCTACCTTGGGAAGTGCTGCATGATGGTGAGGATTTTTTGGTTAAGCGGGTTAATCCAGTGGTGTTACCTCTGCGCTGGATTGAGAAAGAAACGGCAGGGTTTTCTGTGGAACCACGACAATTGCGAGTATTGTTTATGGCAACCGACCCGGAAGATGTGGAACCAAAGTTAGAGTTTGAACAGGAAGAAGCGAGAATTCTGGCAGATACGCGAGATTTTGCTGTTGATTTGCGGGTGGAAGAAAGCGGTTGCGTGAGTGAGTTGGGTAAGGTGTGGAGTCGCTATCTTAATGACTTTGATGTGTTTCACCTCACAGGACACGCCTCAATTAAAGATGAAGCGCCTTACACGCCTTACTTTATTACTGAGACGGAAATCGGGGAACGCCACGAAACCACAGCCGCAGAACTGGCTGAAGTCTTTCGGTTTCGCTTTCCCAAATTGGTGTTTTTATCTGGGTGTCGGACTGGACAAGCACCAGATAAAGGGGCTGTCCCTTCGATGGCTGAGGCGCTAATTGCCCAAGGAGCTAGGGCGGTTTTAAGTTGGGGGCGGCCTGTGGAAGATCGGACAGCCACAGCCGCAGCCGCACACCTCTACGGTAAATTAGCAGCCGGATATCAATTAGCCCAAGCACTCGCTAGCACTTACCGGCAGTTGTTTAAACAGAATGTGCGGGACTGGCATTTGTTACGGTTATATGTCCAGGGAGAATGTCCGGGTGCGTTGGTGGAAGTGTTGGGAGATGTGCCACCCTCTGCGCCGGAACCTGCATACCAACAGTTTTTAGATCCCGATACCCAACAGGTGCGGGTGGCGAAACCCTCTGAGTTTGTTGGCAGACGGCGGACTTTGCAACGTTGTCTCAAAGCTATTCGCACTTCATTAGGGGTACTAATTCACGGACTGGGGGGTGTGGGTAAGAGTACTGTGACGGCGCGACTTCTGGAAAGGATGGTTGGCTATCACAGGCTGGTGAACTTTCGGCAACTGGATGAGGACAAACTGCTCAAAACCCTTGCTGAACAATGTACCTCGGAACGGGGGCATGAAATTCTCAATGGCAAGTTACCCTTGATGCAGCGTCTCACCAAGTTTTTCACAGAAGGACTGAATACCAAAGAACAGCGCTTTGCCTTTGTGCTGGATGACTTTGAGGCTAATTTGGAATTACGCAATGGGGTTTATGTCTTGCAACCACAAGTTGTGGATGTTCTGCTGGCGTTGCTGAAGGCGATGCAAAATTCCCAACTTCCCCACAAGGTAATTATTACCTGTCGCTACGATTTCACATTGTCGGAACTGAATCATCGTCTGTACCGCGAACCTCTGGGTGCTTTGGGTGGGGCAGATTTAATTAAAAAGTATAATCGTCTGGATTCGTTTAATGGCAGTTGTCAATTTGAGTTAGATTTGCCGGAACGTGCCAAAAAAGCAGCAGATGGAAATCCTCGGCTGTTGGAATGGTTAGATAAGATTTTGCAAAATTCCCCGAAGTCGCCGGAAGCTGAGAGGGGAGTTGAGATGATCCTGCAAAAGATGGCTGAGAAGGAAAAGGAATTTCGTGAGGATATTTTGGCTGAGGAATTGCTGAAGCAGCAAACTCCAGCTTTGCGGAAGATGCTGGGGAAGTTGTTGGTGTATGAGTTACCTGTTCCTCTAGCTGCGATTTCACCAATTTGTGAGGATATCTCAAGTTGGGAAAGTCATATTCAACGCGCTGAAATTTTGGGTTTGTTGGAAGTGACGCTTACCAACAAAGAGAGGTTGTATCGTGTTCCCCGGATTTTGTCACCGTTGCTAGAGTTTCCAGAAAACCCCAAGGGTGAAGAGTTGTATAAACAAGCTGCACAAATTTTGTATCGTCTGTGGTGGGAGGCGGGAATTTCTACAGAAGCGCAAAAGTTAGAAATTCATCGCTTAGCTCTACTGGGACAGGATGAAGGAATTGCGGGGAAAACAGCTAATTTCTTGGCGGAACACTTGCGGGATCAAAGTCGATTTCGGGAAGCAATATATCTGTGCAAATCAACTTTAGAAATTACTAAAAATCATACTCTTCTCAGACAAATTGCTGTTTGTGAACACCAAGTGGGTGAGGTTGACCAAGCATTAAACTATTACCAACAAGCTTTAAATATTTGTCCCGCAGAAGACGAACAAGAATTAGCATCAATTTATCATCATTTTGGGATACTAAAAGCCGACAAAGGGGAAGTGGATGAAGCGATCGCACTCTACAATCTGTCTTTGGAAATAAAAGAACGCATTGGTTACGTCCAAGGCAAAGGGGCGACGTTGCACTGTCTGGCAGGTATTTACGCCAACCAAGGGGAAGTAGATGAAGCGATCGCACTCTACAATCAGTCTTTGGAAATAACACAACGCATTGGTGATGTCCAAAGCAAAGCGGTGACGTTGAACAATCTGGGAATGATCTACGCCAACAAAGGGGAAGTGGATGAAGCGATCGTACTCTACAATCAGTCTTTGGAAATAAAAGAACGCATTGGAGATGTTCAAGGCAAAGCGGTGACGTTGCAAAATCTGGGAATGATCTACGCCAACAAAGGAGAAGTGGATGAAGCGATCGCACTTTTCAATCAGTCTTTGGAAATAAGTGAACGTATTGGAAATGTTCATACCAAAGCGATGACGTTACAAAATCTGGGAATCATCTACGCCAAAAAAGGAGATGTGGATGAAGCGCTCGCACTTTTCAATCAGTCTTTGGAAATAGAAGAACGCATTGGTAATGTCCAAGGCAAAGCGTCGGCGTTGCACAATCTGGGAATGATCTACACTAATAAAGGGGAATTGGATGAAGCGATCGCACTTTTCAATCAATCTTTGGAAATAAAAGAACGCATTGGTGATATCCAAGGCAAAGCGGTGACGTTGCAATCTCTGGCAGCTATCTACGCCAAGAAAGGGGAAGTGGATGAAGCGATCGCACTTTTCAATCAGTGCTTGGAAATAAGTGAACGTATTGGAAATGTCCAAGGCAAAGCGATGGCGTTGCAATGTCTGGCATCTATCTACGCCGACAAAGGGGAAGTGGAGCAAGCGATCGCACTCTATAATCAGTGCTTGGAAGTTTTTGAACGTATTGGAATTGCTGATTGGAAAGCACTAACGTTGACTTCTCTGGGAATTCTCTATGCCAAGAAAGGGGAAGTGGATGAAGCGATCGCACTTTTAAATCAGTCTTTGGAAATATCTGAACGCATTGGAAATGTCCAAGGCAAAGCGGCGACGTTGCACTGTCTGGAGTATCTACGTCAACAAAGGGGAAGTGGATGAAGCGATCGCGCTTTTCAATCAGTCTTTGGAAATAAGTGAACGTATTGGGAATGTCCAAACCAAAGCAGTGACGTTGCAATGTCTGGAATATCTATGCCAACAAAGGGGAAGTGGATGAAGCGATCGCACTCAATCACCAAAAACCCCACAGCTAGAGACGCGCTACGGGGTGAGAATTGGGGTTGGGAATGGGGTGATTGAATGGGTGTGATGGGGTTAGTGCAGGTTAGGGTGTTGACTCCGCTTGTATTCTCTTCCTAAATTCAATTAGGGCTTGTTCTTCTGTACTAACTACAACTCGGTTAGGTTTTGCCCTCATAATTGTTAAATAATGTTGAAAAGCCTCCTCATCATCTGGATGTGTTTTTACATAAGTCCTCAGTTCGGCTTCGCTTAATTGTTGATAGTTACTCATTGAATTAATTCCTCGCCGTTACTTAAAATTTCTACTTGAATTGTTTCGCCTATTAACACTACGATTCTTTGAGAGCGTGTATCATAGCGAGTTAATTCAATTGTTCTTAATAGATTGCTTGCTCGTACACATACGCGGTAGAATGTTTCTAGCTGTTCTATTGTAGGATGCAGTGGTTTTATTCAAACCTCCTCAGAATTTTTATCTTTTGTACTACCATCTCTAGTTTCACCTAAAGGTCAAACAGTTATGCAAATTATGTGTCATTGGGGAATAGAGACTTGACCTGTTTTTCCTAGCTTGATGACTTCCATAAATCTAAATAACCATAATCCGGCAACCCGGAATTTAATTAAATCATAACTAATCAGGTTTACTCGCACCAACCTTTCTGTCGATTGATTTAGTTTACAGGCATTTGGTACAAAAAGCGATGTCTACGACGGGCTACGCCTACGCACTCTACAATCAGTCTTTGGAAATAAATGAACACATTGGTAATGTCCAAGTCCAAGCCGCAACGTTGCACCAGCTGGGAATTCTCTACGCCGACAAAGGGGAAGTGGGTGAAGCGATGTCTACGACGGGCTACGCCTACGCACTTTTCAATCAGTCTTTGGAAATAGATGAACGCATTGGTAATGTTCAAGGTAAAGCAATGACTCTGTGGTGGTTAGGACATTTGGCAGAACAGCAGGGTGAATACACTAAAGCGATATCCTATTTGCAACCAGCTTTAGAGATTTTGCAGCGATTGAAGTCACCGGATGCTGAAAGTGTGAGTGCAAGTCTCAATAGGGTAATTCGTAATTCGTAATTCGTAATTACAGCACTGAAAGTTTTTTGTCTCACGCAGAGGCGCAGAGGCGCAAAGAAGAAGGCAAGAGTGTGGTTTAAGTAAATGAAAATTGCTGTAATGAGTCTTTGATATTCACGCGAGAGTCTTTGATATTCGCGTGAGAATCTTTGATATTCACGCGAGAGTCTTTGATATTCGCGCGAGAATCTTTGATATTCGCGTGAGAATCTTTGATACTCATGAATGAGTCTTTGATATTCGCGTGAGAATCTTTGATATTCACGCGAGAGTCTTTAATATTCGTCGGCGAGTCTTTGATATTCACGCGAGAGTCTTTGATATTCGTCGGCGAGTCTTTGATATTCGCGCGAGAGTCTTTGATACTCGTGAATGAGTTTTTGATACTCGCGGACGAGTCTTTTATACTCGTGGACGAGTCTTTGATACTCGCGCGAGAGTCTTTGATACTCGCGCGAGAGTCTTTGATACTCGTCGGCGAGTCTTTGATATTCGCGGACGAGCCTTTGATACTCGTGAATGAGTCTTTGATACTGATTAACGTAGTGTGCAACTTCTTTCTCTCAAACTTAACCCCCAACCTCTTACCTACAAGAGACGCTACCGTGTACATACATCTAGATGCTGTGTAGAATGTGGTTTGATCCCCCTAAATCCCCCTTAAAAAGGGGGACTTTAATCTAATCCCCCTAAATCCCTCTTAAAAAGGGGGACTTTAAGAAATTTTTCCCATGTTTTCAAGGAGTGTAAAGGGATAAACACTAGAAACTATGATGAACAACCTCAACAGTAGCAATTTACATTTACCTTACAATCCAAAGCTTGTAGAAAGAGCAAAAGAACTTCGCAAAAATATGACCCCAGCAGAAAAAAAGCTGTGGTGTGAATATCTGAGTGATTTTCAATTTCGGGTTTTAAGACAAAGACCAATTAATCATTTTATAGTTGATTTCTACTGTCCTACTTTACAAGTAGTTATTGAAATTGATGGGGACAGCCATTTTACAGATGAAGGTCAAGATTATGACATAGAGAGAACACGTATTCTAGAAGGCTATGGTTTAAAGATTATTAGGTTTACAAATAGTCAAGTTTTAAATCAATTTGATAGTGTGTGCGAGCAGATACAGGGTTTAATCCCTTCTAAACCCTCTTTTAAAGGGAAAAATTCTTAAAATCCCCCTTTTTAAGGGGGATTTAGGGGGATCTAAAACGTTTTGCTACCGACCAGAGAACTTTTAAAACATTCTCTTAGATTAAATCAGTATCTATGCCGAGCGATCGCAAGTGTTCTGCTAATAATTCAGCACGTCGTCGTGCTTGTTGAGCTTCTTGCTGTGCTTGCAGATTTAATAAATCGGGGTTCTTTTGCTAATTGGATATTAATTTTCTACTTGTTTGAGTTTTTGAAAAATTTCATCAAGTGGTGATTCAGATCCCTCAGGACAAAATTCTAAAGCAAGTCTAACTTTTCCTTTTTTCCATCCCTGAGTACTGAATTGCAGAACTTCACAATTTAATCCTTGAGTATACAAATTTACTTCATCTGTTTCATCTGCTCCAATATACTCCTTAATTGCTGTAATCAAATCACGGACTTTAAAAGTTTTAGCAATATTTAGCTTATTAAAAGTGTCTGGTTCTATAGACACAACTTCATCGTGATTTAGTCTCTCAAATCCATCTTGCATAAACATCTCCTGTCACTAAATCTATCCTTTCCACAGATTTAGCAGTTCATCCGAAATAAAATAATGATTTTATGGATTTAGTGGTTGTAATAAGTTAGGAGTTAGAAGTGCTAAGTGATGAGTAAAAAATACTTAACACTTAGCACTATTTTGATGAGGTTTTTAGAAAAACCAACCGTAAGAATGCAAACCTTTACCCAAAAGATTTACACCGAGATAGCAAACCCAGACAACAACAAAGCCGGTGGCGGCTAAAATTGCCGGACGACGCCCTTGCCAACTGCGAGTAATTCTGGCATGAAGGTAAGCTGCGAAGACTAACCAGGTGATTAACGCCCAAGTTTCTTTGGGGTCCCAACTCCAATAGGAACCCCAAGCTTCGTTAGCCCAAACGCCACCGGCAATAATACCAATTGTCAGCAGGGGAAATCCTAATCCGATGATGCGATAGCTGATATTATCGAGAGTTTCGGCAAGGCTAAGGCGCTGGGGTGAAAGAGGTTCCGAATTTTGGATTTCGGATTTTGGATTTTGGATTGGGGTTGTTGTGACTAAACCCAAAACAGCGGTGTTAGCGTTACCGTTGCCGTTGCTACTAGTTTCAAAACGGGCAAAGCCGTTATTTTCGGCAGAGGGGGCTGGTGATTCAGAAATAAGTTCTGTTGCTTTGTGCAAGCGATAGCCGTTGCTACGATAGCCACCAGTACCAACAGAACTGCCTTGTAGTTGGATGTCTTGACCGCGAGTGACAATTAGAAAAGCGATCGCCAATAACGAACCCACCATCAAAGCAGAATAACTCAACATCATGACGCTGACATGCATCATCAGCCAATTTGACTTCAAGGCAGGTACTAGGGGTTCCGACAGTTGCATCTGAGATGGTAATGTCAGGGTAGCAAAAGCCGCGATCGCCATTGCCACTGGAGCTGTAGCAACTCCTACTAAACGGCTACGGCTGCTGTTTTCAGCAATTAGATGAACTGTAGTAATTCCCCAAGTTAAGAAAAACAGAGATTCATACAAATTGCTCAGGGGAAAATAACCAGCTTCGATCCATCGTGCCCCTAATAGTGTAGCTATACACAAATTAGCGATCGCCATCCCAGCTGTCCCCAAAGCGGCTAGATAAGGCAGATTCGGAAAAGCCGCTCCTCCCCAATACACCAGCATTGTCAGGAATAATACGGCAAAGGAAGCATTGTCCAGCCAGTTCTGGAGTACAACCAGATTCATAAAGTCTTCTCTCCGTGGATTCTTTAAAATATCGATTCTGACTGTTCTGATCCTATCTGGTTATAGGGGAATGGGGAATGGGGAATGGGGAAGAGGCAGGGGAGCAGTTCTTGCTGGGAGCAGAGGGGAGGAACTTCTCCCCTGCCCCCAGCAAGAACTGCCCCTCTTCCTCATCTCCCCATCTCCCCATCCCCCTCATCTCCCTCATCTCCCCACTCCCCTATTTACTCACTTTTTTAAGTGCTATAAAAATGTCGTAACGGTTACTACGATTGTCGCTGACAGCAGATGTCATGCCAATTGAGCGCGTTGCACTTAGTAAGGTTTGTTGATTGGGGATCAGAGTTGGTAAGGGAAAGTTTTTCACGGTTCGTTCCACATCCAGGAAAAATTGACCATTTGTCGGATTGGGTTCTGTAGGAACTGTTTGCTGGAATGGAAGAGTGCTAGCTAGTGTGGTGTTTGGTTTGGGAACAATTTTATCAGTGATGGGAGCGCCCACTACTAAGAAAGCAACATCTCCATCTAACCAGCCGTGGGTGGCGGTTAATGTACCATAAGGTGATACCCAGTTAACAACGGGTTGACCTGCGACTTTCCCCGGTTGGACTTGGAATTGGTATTGATTTGTCATGACTTCATCAAGCTGAGTGATAGACGCTTGGGCTGATTTGCGATTGCTTGTCTGTACCATGAACAGCAAACCCGCACGAAAATTATCTGGTGAACCTTCTTTTGGCGTATTAGGAATCACTGATAAGGAAAATTCGCCTTTCATCCAACTGAGTAAATCTTTATCTAAATCGAGATCGGTAAGAGATTTTACACCACCTCGCAGTTGTTCTGGTGCGATCGGTGAGAGGGGATTTCCCTGAGATGTTAAAACATATTCTCCCCACAACCGCTGTAAATTACCGCCGGAGAGCATCATTAAGGTTTCTGCTGGTATGCGGCTTTGCATTTTCCCCGCTTTGTTTTCCACCGCCAGCACGCGTTGACTATTAGGATTGAGCCAAGAAACGCCTTTTAAGCGGATTCCTTCTGATTCTAAGGTCATTGTTGCTGCTAAACCTTGGTTATTTTGCAGTTGAGCTAAAACTTGAGCAGGTAAAGGGCGATTTGGAGAAGCAGCGGCTATTTTAGCTGCTGTTGGTACATTGACGTAAAACTGGGCAAAGGGTTGATTATTGGCGATTTTTGGCAAATTTTCGGCAAAGCCCCCTGTTGTAGCGAGGGATGTTTGATTTTTGTAGGCATCAATCGCTCGTTCTGTGGCTTTGGGACTATCAGTTATCACTAGGAAACGACTATCTAGCAAGGCTGCTGAAAAGTTTTCGCCTGGTTTTCCCTGATTTTGTTTGATGGCAATTCCTTGATAAATGCGGTCAACCCATTTGCCTTGTTTGAGGGTTTTGGGTTGTGAGAAGATGTTTTTGGCTATTTCTGGGTTTTTTACTGGCAAGACCATTACCATCGACTGCTGATCCCCAGTCACATCTTCATCGGTGGCAACTGGTTTGGTTGCAGATTTACTCGCTGTTTTTGGCGCGAGAATCGCAATTGTAACGTTATTGCCTACCCAAGGAGCAATATCTTTCTGGAAGTCATAACCATTATTAGTCAGAAAGCGATCGCGTAACTGTACTAAATTTTTATCTAGTTCTGCTTGGGTTTCTTTTGTCCCAAACTGCCGTAATTTCTGCCATTGCTGGGGATCTGTTGTTAAGGAAACCGCAAATAGAGCATCACCAGGAATAATATTTGCACCTACTAGCAAATCGTTCCAAGATGGTTGTCTTTGGGTTAACAACCAATATGCTGCACTCCCCGCAGTAATTAATAACCCAGCAGACGACAGCGCCAGCACCAGAGACGGTTTCTTATTTTTCTTCATGGGAACAGACACAAGAGGCGGTGCCATTGAAACCTAATACCTCATACTTGCAAACTCATTACTTGCTTGATTGCTTCAGTTAATCAATTTTAAATTTTAAATTTTGGATTTTGGATTCACCCCGATTACTGGCTTGATAGCGCAGCGTCAAGCCTTCTCTTCTCCTTCTCCTGTGGTGGCCGCTGCGCGTAGCTTGCTTCCCCGGAGGGGTACAAAGACGCACTCGCTCTCGAGAGGCAACGCCTTCTCTTTCAGAGACGCTAACGCGAACGGCATAGCTTTGCTTAGAGTAAGTCAGACGCTCCTATGTGGCTAATGCAACGCTTACGAGCGTCGGATTTGAAATTTTGGATTTGTTCGGCACAGGAGGGGCGGGACATGTAGCTTGCTTCTTTGTTCGCGTAGCCTTCCGTAGGAAAGGAGTACCGAAATAATCTAAAATCTAAATCTAAAATCGGCACGGTAAACCAAAAAGTTTCTCGTTATTTAGGGCTGCTAACTCCATAAATTTGTCCACCTAGATATTGATGATATTTCCGTAATCAATTTTCCAACTGTTTCAAAAGCGCTGTTTTAGTGTTTAGTTACCTTTTTTAACACGCTTTGTTAAATTTCGCAGGACACTTCCTTTAAACGGATGCCTCTGCGGAAAGTTTTCGATAGTTTAATCGGTTATTTCAAGCACTTCGAGGATATAACTAAGTTGACAAAGCTGCAAGTCATCAGATGAAAATAGGGATTAGGGATTAGGGACTGAGCAAGAATATTTATAATATGTAATACCCAGTATCCAGTCGCCAATTTTCAGTCTCTTGTCCCCAATTTATATACCAACTCACATATATTGTTGAATTATAAATTTTGATAATTTGTATCATTATGATACCAGACCGTTGTTATTTTTGCTGATAAGCCGCTGCTAATTTTGCAAATGAAAAATTCAATAATTAAGATTTAAATAATATCTTAATTGGCAATATGTAGTAGAGACACAAAATTTTGCGTTTCTACTATACCCGCCCCAATCCTTGCTTTTTCGTCACTATGCCTCAGTATTCACTCCACTCAGCTGCATAGACCCCAAATATTTGGTTAAATAAGGCGAAAAAACCTCATAAATCAAGGTAAGTGGCTGTCCATGATGCCAAAATAGGTAGTGGCGACCCCAAAAAGGCCCGGTTACATTAAAACCTGACTGTAGCGCGGGAGAGTAACCGTAATAAATTCCTCGCACATCCCGATACAATTCTGTGCGAAGACGAGCTAAACTCGCCCAAATTGGTAATGAGCGATTTTGCAAATATTCATCTACGTGGCTGGCTTCCCACCAAGAAGTAGCATATGCTAATCGCTGACCAGAAGATGTACGCAGCCACACTTGTCGCCGTAGTCGTGGTCCTGGGACAGCTTGGATTAAGTCAGGGGCATTATCCAAGTCCATGCCAATTAATGACATATCAATGACATCTACTTCTATCGGCTCACCTGTGAGTAATTCTAAGTGACGTGTTGGCGAACCGTCCCCCAAAAGCATTAGTTGCCAAGCTGGTGCCAGCTGAGTGTGAGGCAAACTTTTTTGAATTACTTCCTCTCCTCCTTGCCAAATCGGAGTCAGGCGGTGCCAAGCCCCTGGCAGTGTTAAATTGTTCGTTGGCGTAAAAGTAATAGTCAATGTTTTTTACAAAACTTCACCTATCTCTATAAAAGCATAAAATACCATAGCCATAGCAGTCATTAGTCATTAGTCATCTCTTACAAATTTCTGATGCCTGGGCAAGCCGCAAAGCGTCTAATCTCGCAAGAGATTTTGCGCTTTGTCCTTTGACCAATCACCAATGACCCACTAGATTTAAGGGTCAACAGTCTCAGGTGTTTTGATCCTTTGACTGTTGACCCTTGATTAATAAACGAAAAATGCGGATGGCGAGACTCGAACTCGCAAGGCAAAGCCACACGCACCTCAAGCGTGCGCGTATACCAATTCCGCCACATCCGCGCAGGTTGTCTGAATATAGACTATAGCATAAAAAAATAATTATAGTAAGGTGAGTTCTAAGTTTCGGTTTGGAAAAATTTCAGTGTACGGTTTTATAAATTTTCTCAAGGCGGTATCAGACTGACAGAAATGCAGCAGATGCATAAGTGATATTAAAAAGGGTTAGAGCTAGTGTAAGAGACACGGTGGGGTGCAAAAGCTGTCGCTCAAAGGGCAATGCCTTTTGAGGTCAAAAAGCTTGTGTGCGATCGCCAAAGACTAATTCGGGAAACTGGACAAGACTGGCAACAACAATGTTGTTAGTCTAGTTAAGCCCCGTAGAGGCAGCAAGCCCAATTCTTGACTTTGGTAAAGATGAAGGTTGAGAATCTCTTGTCATAATTTGAAATAACGCCAAAGCGTTGTTGCACATCAGATGGGAGAAAATGTCAATCTACTGGTACTAATATCGAAACTCCAAAATGAAGTTTGACAAAATATTAATTGCCAATCGGGGAGAAATCGCGCTTCGCATTCTCCGCGCCTGTGAAGAAATGGGGATTGCGACAGTTGCGGTTCACTCTAGTGTTGACCGTAATGCTCTCCATGTTCAACTTGCTGATGAAGCGGTTTGCATTGGCGAACCTGCTAGCAGTAAAAGTTATTTGAATATTCCCAATATCATTGCTGCTGCATTGACTCGCAATGCCACTGCTATTCATCCAGGTTATGGGTTTTTGGCAGAAAATGCCAAATTTGCAGAAATCTGTGCTGCCCATGATATTGCCTTTATCGGCCCAACTCCTGAAGCTATTAGGCTGATGGGGGATAAATCCACTGCCAAAGAAACCATGCAAAAAGCTGGAGTTCCGACAGTACCGGGTAGTAATGGGTTGGTTGAATCCGAGGAAGAAGGATTACAATTCGCTAAGGATATCGGCTATCCAGTGATGATTAAAGCCACGGCGGGTGGCGGTGGCCGGGGTATGCGCTTGGTACGTTCGGAAGATGAATTTGTCAAACTTTTCCTAGCAGCCCAAGGGGAAGCAGGAGCAGCTTTTGGTAATTCTGGCGTTTACATAGAAAAATTTATTGAACGTCCTCGGCACATTGAATTTCAAGTTTTGGCAGATAACTACGGTAATGTTATCCACTTGGGTGAACGAGATTGCTCAATTCAGCGGCGAAATCAAAAGCTACTAGAAGAAGCTCCGAGTCCCGCTCTCGATTCAGACCTGCGTGAGAAAATGGGACAAGCTGCTGTCAAAGCTGCCCAATTCATTAACTACACTGGGGCAGGCACTATCGAGTTTCTCTTGGATAAATCCGGTAAATTTTACTTTATGGAAATGAACACCCGGATTCAAGTCGAACATCCTGTAACAGAGATGATTACTGGAGTAGATTTGGTTGTGGAACAAATCCGCATTGCTCAAGGGGAAAGACTCAAGCTTACGCAAGACCAAGTAGTTTTGCGTGGTCATGCGATCGAATGTCGTATCAATGCTGAAGACCCCGATCGCGATTTTCGCCCATCTCCGGGAAGGATCAGTGGCTATCTGCCCCCTGGAGGCCCTGGTGTTCGCATTGATTCCCACGTTTACACAGATTACCAAATTCCCCCTTATTACGATTCTTTAATTGGCAAGTTAATTGTTTGGGGACCAGATCGCCCTACTGCTATTAACCGTATGAAACGCGCACTAAGGGAATGTGCCATTACGGGATTACCTACTACTATTGGGTTTCACCAAAAAATTATGGAAACTCCACAGTTTTTGCAGGGTAATGTCTATACAAATTTTGTGCAGGAGATGAACGGGTAGGGAGTGGGGAGTGGGGAGATGGGGAGCAAAGGGGCAGGGGAAAAGGTTAAAGGTTAAAGGGTAAAGGGTAAAGGGATAAATTTAACCTTTCCCCCTTACCCCTTTCCCTTTTCCCATTCCCAATGCCCCATGCCCAATGCCCAATACCTAACTCACACGAGCCAGCATGGTAAGTAATCCTTGCTGGCCGAGGAGAATTTCTCGCACCAGGCTAAAAATACCAACCCAAATAATGGGGGTAATGTCTACTCCGCCGATGGGTGGCACGAGTTTTCGTAAGGGGATTAAAAATGGTTCAGTGGGCCAAGCTATTAAATTAAAGGGCAAACGATTCAGATTCACTTGGGGATACCAAGTGAGAATGATGCGAAATATAAATAAAAATGTCATCAGCCCTAAGACCGGGCCAAGAATCCAAGCAGTCAGGTCAACACCAGTCATCGGTTTAAGCAACTATCTGCGAATAAACAAAACACTTGGGCGATCGCCAGCAAATTTTAAGCTTTGTAAAGCACTCTCATTCCAATTTTATTTCAATAGAGAGCAACTGGGCACTGAATTTACTCAGCACTGGTTGAGAAAAAGCAATCATCAAGTTTGGCAGTTCCCGCCTAGAGGCTTCTCAAGAAAGTACTACACCATTAAAATTAGGATGAAGTGTGTAAAAAAAGGTTGAGAAGTATGACGCCCGCTTTAGCAAATTTTCTTTGGAGTCTCTTTTGGGGTGGTTTAGGTGTTGTGATCCCCATTACAGTAGCTCTGATCTTCATTAGCCAAAAAGATAAAATTCAGCGTTCATAATGCTTCGGACTGTCGAATAGACTCTCAGGAGCCACTGTTTCTCAGCTATCTACTTAAATAATTGCACCAAAAGCAGCATTTTTTGCTGCTGGGGCATTTGTAGCTGAGAAAAACATGTTTTTTACTTTTCGGTGAATAGCTTCAGAGCTTCTTTGCCAGAGGCTTTGAAGCTTCAATATATGATGACTAATTAGAGTAGTGATTTTAATTGTGAGTCGCTAACATAGATTTGATATTGGGAAAACAGAAATGATAAATTTTGGGCTGAACTCAGCCAGTGTTCTGGCTCAGGTAAATTTTGGGGCAAACTCAGCCAGTATTCTAGGAATTTTCCTGGCTGTGGCTGGGGCAGCACTGTATTTTCTCCGCACTGTACGTCCGGAACTGTCACGAGATCAAGATATCTTTTTTGCGGCAGTCGGCTTGCTCTGCGGCTTCATTCTCGTCTTTCAAGGATGGCGACTAGACCCGATTCTACAATTTGGTCAACTACTTTTAGTCGGCACAACTGTGTTTTTTGCAGTTGAAAGTATTCGACTACGGAGTATAGCTACCCAGCAAGCTAAGCGCAACACTCCCATTGTGGATGATGAGCGAGAGGTAAGTGGAAATTATTCCTACAACCGCAATCGCAAGAAGTATGAAGCTGAGATGGATGCAGATTTAGAGCCACTACCTTATGAGGAAGAGGAAGAACGCCCGGAACCTCGCCGGATTCGTGGTAGCAGGGATAAGATTTCAACTCGTGATGACTACTACGAGGATCAACCCCCCCGCCGTTCCGAACGTCGCAACAGCAACAATAATGAAAGGCAGAGTCCAAGCAGCGATAGAACGCGGCGGCGTAGTTCTGGGCGTCCAGTAAGTCGCCCTTCTGAAAGCTTTGAAGATGAAAATTGGGGTTCTTCCTCTAGGGAAGTTGATGATTGGGAAGGTTCCAGTGGCGAAGTGAGAAAACCGTCTCGCCGCAATAATAATCCACCCCAACGACCAGAAAGCCGTGAAGATGATGTTGCTTCCAGACCAAGAAGGCGTCGTCCACCTACTGACTCGACTCCTCGAAGACCCCGCGAAGATGATGACGCGATTCCAACTGAATATGTACCATACAACCCAATTGAAAAGCCTAATGAGAGGCCAGATAATTCAACGGATTTTGATGACGATGTTTAAAACATCTGGTGTGGAGGTAGGTTTAGAGGCAGCGGAAAACACTTGAGGTGAAAAAATTTACGCCTAGATACTGGCTCCAAAGACCAATTCATTGGAGCCTGGTTTTTGGTTTTACAAGTTTGCTTGTATCTTGTGGTTCTAACGATATTCTTATTGGGCCTACTTCCCTCAACAGTCGCTACACTGAGGAGCAACCTGCTTTGAGCGGAAATGGGCGCTTTTTAGCGTTTGTATCTAATCGCAATGGCAATCAGCAGCTACTGGTGTACGATTTGGAAAGGCAAATATTTATTTCCACACCGGGTATAAACCGACAGGAAACCATTGCTGAAAGTCCTAGCTTGAGCTACACCGGGCGTTACATTGCTTATATTACTAGCGACCAAGGGAGACCAGTAGTAGCGCTTTACGATCGCGCCACCCAACAGTCGCAAATCCTCACGCCAATCTATCGCGGTTGGGTCAGAAAACCCAATATTAGCCCAGATGGACGTTATGTTGTCTTTGAAAGCGCCAGCCGTGGTCAGTGGGATATTGAAGTCCTAGACCGGGGACCAAATGTAGAGTTAGATATTCCTAATGGTGCAACTGTAGCAGCCCCGTAGGGGATGGGGAGTGGGGAGATGGGGAGTTAGGAGTTAGGAGTTGGGAGTTGGGAGTTGGGAGTTTGGAGTTGGGAGTTGGGAATTAGGAGTTAGGAGTTTGGAGTTTGGAGTTGGGAGTTGGGAATTAGGAGTTAGGAGTTAGGAGTTTGGAGTTTGGAGTTGGGAGTTTGGAGTTATGAAACTCTTGACAGATGACTAACGACAGATGACTAATGACAATTATGATGAAACGTATTTTTTTTATACCTGTATTTATATGCTTAAGTTTATTGACTGGGTGTTTTGGCTACCCTCGGATTTTGAGTTATCCTTTCGATCCGGGGGGGCGGAGTCTCAATAGTTTAGCTTCGGAATTAGACCCCCAAATCTCTGGAAGATACATTGTTTTTGTTACTGACCGACGGGGTAGCCAAGATGTTTATATGTTTGATACGCTAACTCGTGATTTGGTTGATTTACCGGGCTTAAATTCTTTTGATACGATCGCCAATCATCCCAGCGTTTCCCAAGATGGTCGTTATATTGTGTTTGCAGCTAGTCGCCAAGGGCGATCGGCTATTTTTCTCTATGACCGAGAAACACGCCAATCACGAAATTTGACTTCTAACCTGCAAGCAGAAGTCCGCAACCCCACAATTAGCGCTGATGGCAATCGAATTGCCTTTGAGTCCAGTAACAACGGACAGTGGGATGTTTTAGTATATGACCGTTATGGACGACCGTTGAATATACCCCAGGAACCGCGTTGAACACAGTTAGGAGTTAGGAGTTAGGAGTTAGGAGTTAGGAGTTGGGAGTTAGGAGTTAGGAGTTAGGAGTTAAAATTCATGACTCCTAACTCATCATTCATCATTCATCACTCCTCACTCCTCACTCCTAACTCATCATTCATCATTCATCACTCCTCACTCCTCACTCCTCACTCATCATTCATCATTCATCACTCCTCACTCCTAACTTTTCTTTTCTTCTTGTTGCACAGATTCAATGAGCGATCGCACTTGTTGTGTCCCCTGAGAAGGTTCAAAGGATAAGGGGAATTTACCGCGAGATAACATCCGCAATCCTAAGGGTGCAAGGCTGAGTAATCCTTTGAGGTCACGAAAATAATTACCGACTACTTGTAAGCCAAATTGACGTTCGTCGATCCAACCACCTTGTTTAACTAAATCTACCAATACTTTGCGGTGGCGAATTGAACGGCTGTCACTGGCTTGTTTTTCGCTGAGAATGTCTTGTTTAATTTTGGTGATTTGTTCTAGCGGTGCAACTTCCATTGGACAAACTGAATCGCAGTACAAACAACGGGTACAACCCCACACACCTTTAGTACCTTCGTTGTAACTTGCTAAGCGATTTTCGGTGTCGCTATCTCGTGAGTCTGCTACCATGCGGTAAGCTTTGGCAAGGGCATGGGGACCCACAAAATCTGGATTTACTTCGCGGGCGTTGCACTCAGAGTAACAAGCACCGCACATAATACAGTTACCTGTTCGATCGAGGCGCGATCGCTCTTCTGGTGTTTGCAAAAATTCTCTTTCTGGTACTTGTCGGGCTGCTGTACTCACATAAGGAGCAACTGCTTCTAAATTGTTCCAGAAACTGCTCATATCTACAACCAAATCCTTAATCACGGGCATATTGCCGAGAGGGGCGATGGTGATTTCACCAATGGCATTTACTTTGCTTTGGGATGATGGTATTTGTTGTAGTCTGGCAAGTTCACTGCCCACATTTTCTTTACAAGCTAAAGCCGATCGCCCATTAATTCGTATAGCACAGCTACCACAAATGGTATTGCGGCAATTTTTGCGAAATGCTAAAGTTCCATCTTGCTCCCACTTAATATGATTGAGGCAATCCAGGATTGTATTACCTGGTTGAGCCTCCACAATATAGGTTTGCACAACAGGGGAGGAATTTTGTTGCTGTCGAATCACCTTAAAAATAACTTCCATTGCTTCTAACCAAAATTTTAAAATTGCTTCATCAGCCTCAAAAATCATCATTCAAGGCGGGTAGTTGCCAAAAATCACCCATATTCTTTTTACCAGGAATTCCAAGCCTGATGTTAATAAGCTGACGATAAAAGAGCAACTGATTCTAGTTTAAGGATAACCATTAAAGTTTTACTTGTAGCATCGCTGTACAACAGATTTGCGTCCAGTTTTGAGCTAAAACACCAAAATTGTCATCATACCCTTGCATTGAATTTAGCTGTTTGCAAGTGTCAACCAAAGGTGGTTTGCTGAGAAAGTGACTGAGGTTGATTTCCTTTCTAGCGATAATATCCAAATTAAATGCATATCAACTTGTATCAGAGCAACTGGCTCTCAAAATCCGTCAAGCAAGAGCAAAGGCAAAATTTTTTGATTATATAGAAATGTGAAAGCGCACGATCAACATATGTCGGCGATCGTCAAGGGCTAGGCATATGTTAAGAGATTTATTCTTCCTCTAGACAGACGTGCAGAATCCTCTGACGACTTTTTACTTGAGGGTAATAAACCCAGGAAAAATCCTCACCACTTTCAAAAAAAAGATCTTGCACCAGGAAACCTGGACAAGAGAGACTTTTTGCTTTTTGGCTCCTCTGAATCAAGAAAATCTTGAATTTCACTCATTGGTCAAAACTGCTCGTCTAAATTAGATAAATTTTTATAAAAGCCATAGGGCAATACTTACGCTTGCAATCAAGGGTTAGAAAAATCCTCACTGGTTTTTTCTGACTGAAGTCCAGTAATTTAAATAAAAATTTACCAGCAAGTTTAATTCAAAATTAAACAACTATTTTGCTATTATTAGTCCATGCTAGTATTTAATATAAAATTACGAACTGACAAAACCAGAATCAATAGCCGTATCAGCGCGGCTAATACTGCTTTGTTGATTCGTAATGTAGAGACAAGGAAATTCGCGTCTCTACTCGCAGGACAAAAGGGTGTATACCCATTGGACTCTATTGAAATACTATGCTGTCCTCAGCTTTTGAGTATGAGTAGAGAAATCTGTACTTGCTCATTGGCAAGAAAGGCAAGCACTAAAAGTGAAAAACCTGCAATTTCTTAGGTCTACGACATATTTGTAGTAGAACCTAGCCAATTTGTAAAGGTGGCTGAAATTTACACCGCTACAGTAGCGCCAAAAGAGAAAATAGTTTCCTTTTTAATGGCGAATAATGGTTTAAACTACCGTAAAATCACCAGAATAAACCTCTTTGGTAACTATGACCTCTAATAGGTTGTGAATAACCATAATAGAAGTGCTTTTGGCTGTGTTCAGCAGGAATTCATCGGTAAGACTAGAGTGCCAAGTAGGTTTATGCGAATGCTAAAAAGCCGAATACTGGCATGAAACTACATCGTTTATCAGTTTGGAGAGAGTAAGGAAAAATTGAGCATAATGAGTGAAACTGCAACCGCGCCATTAACCGGAAAAGCGTTACTTGCTAAAGTAAAAGAACTTTCCACTTTACCACGCCGAGAAAGAGCTAAGCAGTGCGGCTATTACACTGTTACTAAGAATAATCAGGTTCGAGTCAATCTCACGGATTTTTATGACGCTTTGCTATCGGCTAGAGGAATTCCTCTAAGTCCTGAAGCACCAAAAGATGGTCGTGGTCGTGAACCGACGTATCGCGTTAGTGTCCATCAAAATGGTCAAATTGTGATTGGTGCCACATATACCAAAGCAATGGGCTTAAAGCCTGGAGATGAGTTTGAAATTAGATTGGGATACAAGCATATTCACCTGATTCAACTTGGTGAAAGTGATAAAAAACTAACCTCACCAGATATTGACTCTGACGACGAATCGGACGAAGATTTGGACGAGGAAGAGTAAATTTCCTGATGGTAGGGATAAGTTTCGGGTGAATACTTGAATAACTTGTCCTTACCTGAACAGGAAACTGGCGGCTCTTCAGAGAATTTTGTCCAAGTAAAAAATACGATTAGACCCCTTGCCGGAGTCAGGAAATATAGTAGAGTCTTGATTAATCAGCAGGAAATCTATAGTGCAAGAAGTCTATCGTGTTTTTTTGTTCGTGTTGACAAATTTTTTTGAGCTTTCGGTCAACGCCTTACTAGCATTTATGGAAAATGCACCTGCACTAGTTGTAGTGATGGTATTCCTAATTTGCTGGGTAGGGTGTTGGTTACCAGTGGTAACAATATCAGGAATATTGCTGAATTGGCAACCTACAAAATTTTTGCAGCCAGAGCAAAAGATGCCGTTGTTGGTGTCACTTTACCTATTAGCTCCCCTGATTCTCTGGGGAGTTAGTTGGTCGGTGAATAGGTCTTTCTTAGATTACGGCTTTGTCGGCAATCTTTCAATTCTCAATTCTTTAGCACTAGGCTTCGGCTTGGGAGTACTGAGTTTAGCTATTGTATTTAGTGGGCAATTTGGGTTAGGTTGGTGTTCTTTTCAGAACTCGAATATCAAGTTACTACTACCCATATTGCTGCCGATTTTTTTGATAGCGTTGTTAGTTGGTGGCATAGAAGAGTTAATTTTTCGCGGTTTTTTGTTGACTGAATTACTGCAAGATTATCCGGTTTGGTTAGCAGCAATAATTTCTAGCTTGATTTTTGCTGTGTTACACCTGGTTTGGGAGCAACGCGAAACTGCACCTCAACTACCTGGATTGTGGCTGATGGGAATGGTGCTGGTGTTGGCGCGGTTTGCCGATCGCGGTAATTTAGGTTTAGCTTGGGGATTGCACGCGGGATGGGTATGGGCGATCGCTACCATAGACACAGCAGAACTCATTACTTACACAGGTAAAGTCTCTGACTGGTTCACAGGCAAGAACAAAAAACCTCTAGCTGGTTTGGCGGGAATTATTTGTGTACTGGGAACTGGAATAATTATCTGGTTGTTGTCTAAGTATTTTTGATTAGGTATACGACAATACGGTTCGGTTAAAGGGGAAAGGGGAAAGGGGAAAGGTTTCAAATACATCCTTTACCCCTTACCCCTTACCTTTTTCCCAGACCACAAGGGAAGTTCATACTGCTTATCTGAACCGTATTGAGGTATACGAAATAATAAAGACGCGATAAATAGCAAAGACGCGATAAATCGCGTCTCTACAAGGGGATGATTATTGTACGGACGGCGATTTATCGCGTCTCTTGTCTTAACTAATAACTCCTAATACAAATTCGCCTTCATTTACAGCTTGATTAGTTGCAACATCATAAACTAATCCATCTTGTTGGGCGCAGACATCAATGAGGGTAGGTAACTGACTTTCTTTATTAAAACTGAGAATTTGATACAGCTTTTCTCCAGCTTTCACAGTGCTACCTAATTCGATTCTTTCTTGAATCATACCACCAGCGATCGCATAATATTTTTTCCTGTTGCGGCTGAATACCAAATTCATTTCATGGGTTTTGGTTTCAGATGAAGAATCAGGAATTTGCAATACACCTTTTTGTGCTAAATAGTTTTTCACACCCCGTACACCATTAGCAACTGAATCAGGGTGCATTTGCATTCCTGCTCCTAATTCCAGTGTCCAAGCTTCCACATCAAATTTGATTTCTCTACCAAACTCCTGAAAACAAGCTTCCAGTGCTAACCAAGGTTTAATAAAAGCTTCATCAAAAGCATCGCCATCATATTTATCGAGTAAAACTCCCAAATCAAGGAGGAAGTATTTTGCACTTTCTTCTCGATTTCGGAAGTAATAAACGTAGTCTAAAGCTTGATTGGTAGAGCTATGCAAGTCAATTAAATAGTCGGCATCTAAACTGAGACTTTGGAGTTTGTAGCTAAAAAGCTCAGTGTAGGGCACAGCACTAGGAGAATTAATTTTTTCTAAAATTTTGGCGAATTTTTGCTTAATTATAGTTAGATAATTCTGTCGAACGACCTCTAGATTGTTATGAAGTTGAGATTTAGTAAAAGCTACTAAATCATCAGCTTCTTTTTCGTAATCCCAAAATATCCGATTCCAGTCTTTGGCTTCATAAACGCAGTAACGCCCAGGAGAAAAATGTTGAGCGCGTTCATTTGTTCCCATTGGATTACAAACGGGAACAAGCCATATTTCTCCAGTTAAATTTGTATCATTTATTGTTAATAAAAACTCAATTAGCTGGTGAATAACGGCATTACCAGCGATTTCTGCGCCGTGTAAATTAGATTGAACGTAAACCTTTTTACCGGGTTGAGCGCCGATGAATTTGTAAATTTGCAGAAAAAGGCGATCGCCAGAAGCCATTTGACGTAAAGGAATGGTTTCAATAATTGGCAGCATAAAATTAATTCGCTGATGATTTGAGTAAATTTACAACCCACATAAACCCAAATCATACCAAGTTGCCAGAATTACGAAAACCAGACCAAGCCAGATGGGAAGCTTTTAAAGGAAAAATATAATCAGCGATCGCTCTTTGTCTACGACGACTATCCCCTAACTCACTATCTCCTCATTAGACCTCTTGCAAAAGTCCTTCTTTGCGTTCTCTTCTCTGCGCCTCTGCGCCTCTGCGTGATACAAATTCATATTTATGCATGAGGTCTATTGTTCAAGAGAAATCCTCTCAGAAAAAACTTTGCGTCTTTGCTAAACTTCAACATTTAAAGTACGCACCAAAAAAGCCCATTTATCGGCGGCTTCCTCGATAATTTTAGCTGTGGGTTTACCTGCTCCATGTCCTGCTTTAGTCTCAATTCTAATTAACACTGGCGCATCACCAGTGTGATTTGCTTGCAAAGCTGCGGCAAATTTGAAACTATGAGCAGGAACAACGCGATCGTCGTGATCGGCTGTGGTAATTAAGGTTGCGGGGTAAGCTATATCTGGTTTGAGATTGTGCAATGGCGAGTAAGCATACAGCACAGGAAATTCTTCTGGATTATCTGGGGAACCATATTCGGCAGTCCAAGCCCAGCCGATGGTAAATTTGTGAAACCGCAACATATCCATAACGCCAACTGCTGGTAAAGCTGCACCAAACAAATCGGGGCGCTGCGTCATACAAGCACCCACTAATAAACCGCCGTTACTTCCACCTGCGATCGCCAGCTTATCAGTCTGAGTATACTTGTTAGCAATTAGCCACTCAGCCGCGCCAATAAAATCATCGAAGACATTCTGTTTTTTCTCCTTCATTCCTGCTTGGTGCCATTCTTCGCCGTATTCCCCACCACCGCGTAGATTCGGCACTGCATACACACCACCCATCTCCATCCACACCAACAGACTCACAGAAAAACCGGGTGTCTGCGAGACACTAAAACCACCATAAGCATATAGATAAGTCGGGTTATTTCCATCCAATTTTATGCCTTTTTTGTGAGTGATAAACATCGGCACTCTAGTACCATCTTTGCTGTGATAAAAGACTTGTTTTGTCTCGTAATCATCAGGATGAAAATCTACCTTTGGCTCTCTAAAAACCTCACTTTTTCCCGTTACCATATCGTAGCGGTAAATAGTCCCTGGTATAGTGTAGCTGGTAAAACTATAAAAAGTTTCAGTATCATAACGCTTACCACCAAAGCCACCTGCTGAACCAAGTCCTGGTAATTCTACCTCTCGTATAAATTCACCCTTGAGGTCAAAAATTTTGATTTGGCTGTGAGCATCTTTCAGATAATCAGCAACAAATTGGTGATTGAGAATGCCAACGCTTTCCAAAGTTTCTGCTGTCTGAGGAATAATTTCTTGCCAATTTTCTCGTGCCGGTTTGTTGGTATCAATTGCAATCAATCTTCCGCGTGGAGCATTTAAATCGGTGCGAAAATAAAAGACGCTACCATCATTATCAATCAAGCTGTAATCAGCTTCAAACTGGTTAATTAGTTCTACAACTTCAGCATCGCTATTAGTTAAATCTTTATAGAAAACTAAATTTTTGGAATCAGTTCCCAGCCAAACTGAAATTATTAGATAGCGCCCATCTTCAGTCACATCACCACTAAAACCCCATTCTTTTCGATCGGGACGATGGTAAATTAGCACATCTTCTGATTGGGGTTTACCTAGTTGATGATAGTAGAGCTTTTGATAATAGTTAACATCTTCTAATCGAGTTTTTTCATTCGGTTCATCATAGCGACTGTAGAAAAAACCTTGAGAATCATGTGTCCAAGATGTCCCAGAAAATTTAATCCACTGCAAGCGATCTTGTAGGTCTTCTCCTGTTTCAACATCGCGGACTTTCCACTCTTGCCAATCAGAACCAGATGTAGATATGCCGTATGCTAAAAGTTTACCATCTTCGCTAATAGACAATCCGGAAAGAGCAACAGTACCATCTTCTGAGAGTTTATTGGGGTCGAGTAAAACTCTAGGTTCAGCATCGAGAGATTTTAGGGTGTAGAGGACACTTTGATTTTGCAGTCCATCATTTTTGAAATAAAAGTACCGTTCACCTTCTTTAAAAGGGATACTATATTTCTCATAATCCCAAAGTTTAGTTAGGCGTTGTTTAATTTTTTCCCTAGCAGGAATTTCACTCAAGTAGCCAAAAGTAACTTTGTTTTGCGCTTCAATCCAAATTCTTGTTTCTTGGGAGTCAGGATTTTCTAACCATCGGTAAGCATCTGTAACTAAAGTACCGTGGTAGTTATCGACTTCGTTACTCTTGTGGCTGGATGGGTATGTGAGGGATTTTTCAGACGACGGCATAATATCAGGTCAAAATTACTATTTTACATATTACAAAGATAGACTCAAAATTTAGAGTATGTGTTCAGCTGACGCGCTTCCAAGTTGCATTCAAAAGAGGCGTTGCTGTTAATCAAGATTTGCCTTTGCAATTAAATGATCTCAAAGATACTCAATCTAAGATGCAGGAATACTTAGGAAGTGGGTTACAATTTGGTTAGGTTAATTAATCGCAAAGATACAGCGTATTTCAGATAAATGAGGTACGCGGGTAGGGGCACGGCACTGCCGTGCCCTTACAATTATCTGTACCTCACCAACTTGCAATCTGCTGTAAATAAGTAGAAATTTATCGCCCTAATCAAGTATCTAAAGTTTTACAATTTTATAGAAGTCTATCTTGTGAAGATGTTCTCCTGAGTTTTATTTTAAATCTATAACCAATTTTTAGATAATCGTTCTTAAAGAAAAAGCCCCGCCAGAAGGCGGAGCAGTTACGTGCTATTTTCACTTTATAGTACAATTATACTATATGTAATACTAAATACGGCCAATTGCGAGAAAATTCCACAACAAATTTGTAGAGACGCGATTCATCGCGTCTTCACCCAAGGATGTGTTGCAATCATTAATTGAATTAATATAAAAAATAAATTTATTAGTTAAGTAATTTTTCACAAAGAATAAGCCAGTAGTTAAATTTATAAATGAAGTGTAGTTGACGCTAACTTATCTCGCACCCAAGCGCGAAATGATTTGAGCAAAGCAATTTCACCCATACTTTTACTCTGCTCAATAAATCCGCTTATCTCACTGACTGAAACTATAGGAAATGCAATACTAAATTTACACTCGATATATTGCCCTTCTACCAATTGATAAAACTTTAAATCTTGCCCGTTATATCTCCAAAGTTCATTTACACCCAGTGCTACATAAATACCAAATTTATTAACTGAAGTGCTGGTGATGTCAATCTCAATTGCTAAATCAGGCGGTGGATCTGTTTCTAAATTTAGCTTTCCCTTACCTCTAATAGCTAGTTCGTTCTGGATATAGTAACAAGTATCTGGTTCTATTCCCCGCTTTGCAATTCTTCGTTTCAATGTTGTTGAACCAGCACTTCTAATTTTAATTTTTAATTCCACTGCTAACGCGAATATCAATCTGTCAAACTGAATTTTAGGATTTTCGTGTTCAAAAAGTGGTGTCATAATTTCTAAAGTGCCGCAGTCATAAGCAAAGCGAGAACCTCTATCTTCACCTGTATCTCTCAGCAAGGCTTCAAAGGTTTCCCAGCTAATGTTGTTTAGGACTGTTCTTTGTTCAGTAGGCGGTGACTGGACGAGCATATTAAAAAACTTCTTCTGTTAGGATGTTAGATAAAATTCCTAAAATTTTACCTATGTCACTAATATAATGTTCGCCTAAGTCAATTTCAACTACTTGCCCAATTAACTTTAAAAACTTCCAGTTGGAATAATAGCATAAATATTTTTTTGTTTCACGCAGAGGCGCAAAGGCGCAGAGAAGAGAACGCAAAGAAAGACTTTTGCAAGAGACTCCATGAGCTGCAATCACTTGGAACAATGAAAATTTATTTTCCCTACTCCCCACTCCCAACTCCCTATTTTCAAGACAGGTCTAATATCAACCAATGAAAGAAAGACCCAACACAATTTTCTCTGGTGCTGGGTCATGCGATCTTATTCAATTGCTAGAACGATTTCAGATTCGACATCCAACGTTCTGCTGTCATAGTTATGGTGTCTTGTTGTGTTTGCAATAGACCATAGACAGTTCACAGCAATCAGTATCTAAATATTGTCTACTGTTAACTAGAGAATTCAGCAAAAAAGTCTAAGGTTTCCTTGAGTGCTTTGATGAAAACGTTAATTTCTTCACGGGTATTGTAGAATGATAAACTTGCCCGTGCGGTTCCAGAAAGACCTAAGTAGCGATGTAATGGTTGAGTGCAATGGTGTCCAGAACGAATGGCAACGCCTTCTTGATCTAATAATGTAGATAAGTCGTTGGCGTGGACTCCTTCGGCGGTGAATGTAGCTAAGGCCGCTCTACCTTCTCCTTGAGCATTTGGTTTGGGGCCGTAAATTCTAATTTGGGGAATTTGTTCTAATTGTTGGAACAAGTAAGCTGTTAATTCGGCTTCGTAGGCGTGGATTTTATCCATGCCGATATTGCTAAGATAATCTACTGCGGCACCAAGTGCGATCGCTTCCCCAATTGCAGGGGTACCAGCTTCAAATTTATGGGGTAATTCTGCATAGGTGGAATGGTCTAAATACACTTCTGCAATCATTTCACCACCCCCAAAAAATGGCGGCATTGATTCTAACAATTCCAACTTGCCATACAAAAATCCGATGCCAGTTGGAGCGCACATTTTATGACCGGAAGCTACCAACCAATCACAATCTATTTGTTGTACATTAATGGGAAAGTGAGGTACACTTTGACAAGCATCGACTAAGAATTTCGCACCGTAACTGTGAGCAATTGCCCCAATTTCTGCTACTGGATTAATACAACCCAAAGCATTAGAAATATGTACCACTGACACCAGTTTTGTTTTCTCGGAAATCAGCTTTTTAAACTGCTCCAAATCAAACGTTTCTTCTGGTGTTAGTTCGACAAATTTCAATACCGCGCCAGTTTTTTGCGCCACCAATTGCCACGGCACAATATTGCTATGATGTTCCATTACCGAGAGAATAATCTCATCTCCCGGCTGCAAATTGTTCATTCCCCAACTGTAAGCGACTAGATTAATCGCCTCACTCGCGTTGCGGGTATAGACAATTTCTTGACGCGATGCAGCATTAATAAATTTAGCAATTTTGTCTCTAGCACCTTCATAAGCATCGGTAGCCTTAGCGCTGAGAGTGTGGGCACCTCGATGCACGTTGGCATTATATTGCTCGTAATAATCTCGTAAAGTATTTAATACGAGTAAAGGCTTTTGGGATGTTGCAGCATTATCGAGATAAACTAGGGTTTTCTCATTGACTTGCTGATGCAAAATTGGGAAGTCAGCGCGAACTTTATCGGCAAGGGTTTTAGTAGTGGTGAAAGTCATTGGTAGATCTAGGAATTTTGGATTTTGGATTTTAGATTTTAGATTGGAAAATTTCAGCTAAAATCTAAATTCGCGGTTGGAAAATTTTTAAATTTTGGCTTTTGAATATTCAATCCAAAATCCAAAATTTAAAATCTAAAATTTAGTCAATATTAACTGTGTTTAACAGAATTTCTCGCAGAGAGGGAACGGGTATTTGGTTGATAATTTCAGCAGCGAAGGCGTTAATTAACAACTTACGAGCATCGTTTTCATCAATTCCCCGACTTTGGAGGTAGAAGATTTCATCATCCTCCAATTGACTGACGGTAGCGCCGTGAGCGCATTTGACGTTATCGGCAGTAATTTCTAATTGGGGTTTAGTATCAACCCTGGCTTTTGATGATAGTAGCAAATTTCGATTTAACTGGGCTGCATCTGTCAACTGCGCTGGCTTGGGAACAAAAACTTTACCATTGAACACTGCGTGAGCGCGATCGCCGACAATACACTTATGCAACTGTTTACTTGTACCATAAGGATAATTCAGAGCGATCGCACTGTGAGTATCCGCCAACTGCTTACCAGAAATCATCGTCAACCCATTGAGAGTAGTTTGGGTTTGTTCGCCAGTTTGCAAAATCTCCAAATTATGCCGCGATAACCTTCCACCGAAAGTTATGGCATGACAAGTATATCGACTATCACGAGATTGAGCGATCGCAGTCTTCCCAATATGAAAAGCCTCTCCACCCTCTCGCTCAACCCTAGTGTGACTCACCTCGGCATTCTCACCCACCCAAACTTCCGTCACCGCATTCGTCAAATATCTCTCTTTCTCCGCGCCCTCTGCGCCTCTGCGGTTCGTATATTCCTCCACCAAAGTCACCTGCGAACCACCTTCCGCCACCACCAAACAACGTGGCTGCGAAATCGTCGCACTCTCACCCGCAGCTGCAACAAACACCAGATGAATTGGCGTCTCAACTACCACATTTCTCTTCACCCAAACCACCGCTGCATCAGTTATTCCAGCAGTATTGAGAGCCGTAAAAACTTCCTGCGCTCCTTCAGCTTGAGCTAAATACTGTTGTACAGCCTCCTGCTCACCCACAGATAACCCAGCCAAATTACTCACCACCACACCAGGCGGTAAATCTGCGACTGCGGATAACTCCGGCGCATAAACACCATTCACAAAAACCAAACGACTGTTAGCCGCTTCCGGCAAAACCTCAGGTAGAGAAGTTGTATGTAACGTCTCTATATGAAACTCCACTTGTCGCAGAGAAGACAAATCAGTAAATCGCCATTCTTCCTCGCGGGTGCTGGGGATAGTAGAGTGGCGTACCCAATTAGCAGCACCTTCGCGTAAACCTTGCAACCACCCTTCTGTTTTTGATGCAGTGACTTGATTTAACAAGCCAATTAAATAGGCATCTTTATCCAACAGAGTAGCTGTCAGACTCGCTGCATCCGAGTTAGGAATTGGACTAGGGGAAACTTGAATAGTCATTAAACACCCACCTCAGCTATTGCAAACTCTTCCAGCACCCAGTCATAACCGCGAGACTCCAACTCTAGCGCCAATTCCTTACCGCCACTGGTGAGAATTCGCCCATTGGCCATCACATGGACAAAATCTGGCACAATATAATCGAGTAACCGCTGATAGTGGGTAATCAAAATCGTGGCATTTTCCGGACTTGCCAATTGATTTACCCCATTCGCCACAATTCTGAGCGCGTCAATATCCAAACCCGAATCAGTCTCATCCAAAATTCCCAACTTCGGTTCTAGCAGGGCCATTTGCAGAATTTCATTCCGCTTTTTCTCACCACCAGAAAACCCTTCATTCAAACTCCGATTGAGAAAGCTGGAATTCATCTTCACCACATCCAGCTTTTCCTCAATTAAATCGTCAAAATCAAACGCGTCTATTTCCTCTAAACCCCGTGCTTTCTGCAGGGAATTATACGCCACCCGCAAGAAATCCAAATTGCTCACACCAGGAATTTCCAGCGGATACTGAAAAGCCAAAAACACACCACTTCTAGCGCGTTCCTCTGGTTCCAACTCCAGCAGATTTTGTCCTTGGAAAATCACCTCACCGCCAGTCACCTCATACGCCGGGTGCCCAGCCAACACCTTAGAAAAGGTACTCTTACCAGAACCATTCGGTCCCATAATCGCATGAATTTCACCCGATCGCACCTCCAGATTCACACCCTTTAAAATCGGTGTCCCATCAACATTAGCCGTCAGTTCCCGTACCGACAGCACAACTTCACTATTTTCAATAATCATCTTCTCTCCCTTCTCCTTCTCTGCGCCCTTGGCGTCTTGGCGGTTCGTTATTCTTCCAGAGATGAACACCGAATCTGTGTTCATCTCTAGTTCCATTTATCCAACACTGCCTTCCAACTTCAAACTCAACAACTTATCAGCTTCCACAGCAAACTCCATAGGTAGCTGATTAAAAACATCCTTACAGAAGCCGCTAATCATCATCGAAATCGCGTCTTCTGAAGAAATACCCCGTTGAGCGAAGTAAAATAACTGATCTTCCCCAATCTTGGAAGTAGAAGCTTCATGTTCTACCTTTGCAGTATTATTTTGCACCTGGATATAAGGGAAAGTATTGGCGTGGGCATTATCCCCAATCAGCATCGAATCACACTGAGAATAGTTTCTCGCCCCTTTCGCCGTCGGATTGACCTTCACCAAACCCCGATAACTGTTACTCGATTTACCTGCGGATATTCCCTTAGAAATAATTGTACTGCGGGTATTCTTACCAACGTGAATCATCTTTGTACCCGTATCAGCTTGCTGCATGTTATTCGTCAGCGCCACTGAGTAGAACTCACCCACAGAGTTATCACCCACCAACACACAGCTAGGATACTTCCAAGTAATTGCCGAACCTGTTTCTACTTGAGTCCAGGAAATCTTGGAATTTACGCCCTGACACAAACCGCGCTTGGTGACAAAGTTGTAAATACCGCCTTTACCGTTAGCATCCCCAGCGTACCAGTTTTGGACGGTGGAGTATTTAATTTCGGCGTTGTCTAGAGCAACGAGTTCCACCACAGCTGCGTGCAGCTGATTGCTGTCATACATTGGTGCGGTGCAACCTTCGAGGTAGGAAACGTAGCTACCTTCTTCGGCGACAATCAAAGTCCGCTCAAATTGTCCCGTGTCACCGGAGTTGATGCGGAAGTAGGTAGACAGTTCCATCGGACATTTGACGCCTTTGGGAATGTACACAAAGGAACCATCGCTAAATACGGCGGCGTTGAGAGCAGCAAAATAGTTGTCAGCAATGGGAACGACGCTACCCAGGTATTTTTTAATTAGTTCTGGATGTTCCTGCAACGCTTCGGAAATCGAACAGAAAATAACGCCGTCTTTAGCTAACTTTTCTTTAAATGTAGTGGCAACAGAAACGCTATCGAAAATCGCGTCTACAGCAACATTTGCCAGTCGCTTTTGTTCGGATAGGGGAATACCCAGCTTTTCAAAGGTTTCCAAGAGAGTTGGATCGACTTCATCCAAGCTATTGAGTTTTTCTTTCTTGCGTTTCGGTGCTGAGTAATAAATGATATCTTGATAATTAATTGGTGGATACTTGACATTAGGCCAAGTTGGTTCTGTCATTTTTTGCCACTGGCGATAAGCCTTCAGGCGAAAGTCCAACATGAACTGTGGCTCGTTCTTCTTCGCCGAAATTAAGCGGACAACATCCTCATCCAATCCGCGAGGAATAGTGTCCGCCTCAATGTCGGTAACAAAGCCGTACTTGTAAGGTTGGTTGACTAAGGTTTTGACAGTGGCACTCATCGGTAGTAATCTCTTGTGTTCGGTTAAATCTCTCTAAGGATGGGAGACAAGCTATTCTGTTGCCGATTCCCACCTCGCATTACGGAATGGTTACACGGCTGCTAGAATGGTGGTGGGGAGTAAAACAACAGCTATGTTGTTTAATGTATCTCCATTTTACGCTAAATTAACAACAACAATGTTGTCAAAGTCAATTTTTCAGAGAAATTTTTGGGACGTTCCCGCAGCGTCTCACACGAGAAGATGGCGACTATCCACCAGTCCTCAACCAAGCAAGAAATCCTAGAATATCTGCACAAGCACCAAAAAGCAACGGCTATTGAGCTTGCTGAAGTTTTAGATGTGAGCAAGCAAGCGATTCGTCGCCACCTCAAAGATTTGGAGACGGAGGAGCTAGTTTTGTTTTCGACATCATCAGATCAAGCCGGAATGGGGCGTCCCCAGCATGTTTATCAACTGAGTCGTCAGGGACGCGATCGCTTGCACCGCACAATCAGCGATCGCTTTGGTGATGCCAGCGGCAATTTTGCTGTTTCGCTGCTCGATACTTTAGCAGAAACCGTGGGACACGACCAATTCAAATCCATATTACAGAAGCAGTGGGAGCGTAAAGCTCATGAATATTGCGATCGCGTGGGTAGCGGTTCACTGCGAGAACGTGTAGCCAACCTAGTAGAGTTGAGAAAAGCTGAAGGCTTTATGGCCGAGTATCACCCTGTTGATGTCAATGACTCCTCCAGAGGCGAAAGCTTTATATTTATAGAGCATAACTGCGCCATTTCCAACGTTGCTGAATCTTTCCCCACGATTTGTGGTCATGAATTAGAAATGTTTGCCGCTATCTTGCCAGATTGTATCGTAGAACGCACCCACTGGATTATTAACGGCGAACACCGTTGTGGTTATTTGGTGCAACCTCGTCATTAGTCATTAGTCATTTGTCATTAGTCATTAGTCATTTGTGAAAACCAATGCCCCATGCCCAATAATCAACTAAATTGCAGACAGTATTTATGGATGTAGCACCACAGCAACCCTCAACCCAATTTTTAACGTTGGAAGAGTCAGCACAAGTAGATGCGGCTTTGTTGTCTTCCCCAGAAAAGTTTTTAACAAGATTGACAATTTCATCACTTAAACTTTTAAAATATATTGCTCAAGACTACGGTGTTGCTATTGAAGATTTGACGACACAACAAGTAATTGCCTGGTTTGAAAAAGATGGCAAAATTCGACGTGAGCAGGGAATTGAAGCTTCATATCTGAAATGGTGATTTGTAGTCATAAAGTTTAGATTCATTTAGTTCTAAAAAATAACGACACCGAATATACAGCGTATTTCAGGTAAATGAGGTATGCGGGTAGGGGCACGGCACTGCCGTGCCCTTAGAGGTTGTTTGAAAAGTCCTCTTCTCGGTACCAAAACGTTCTAGATCCCCCTAAATCCCCCTTAAAAAGGGGGACTTTAATTCCGGTTCCCCCCTTTTTAAGGGGGGTTAGAGGGGATCAACAGGTGCCTAAAATCACAGCTAACTACTTTTCAAACAACCTCTTACAATTATCTGTACCTCACAAACTTGCAATCTGCTGTAGCATTTCTAGTTGTTGTGAGGTGCAAGGTAGGGGCGCATAGCTATGCGCCCCTACAAATTTCTGTACTTCATGTGGTTGTGAACCGCTATATCCCGCTTTCAAAAAGCAGAAATGTTTCTTGAAAGCGGGATATTAATAGATAAGATACAGCGGATTTTAAGTTGGTAAATTACACAAACTAAATTTCAAAGTCAGGGATAAAGCCTGTTTTAATTCCGACTCCTGAATTCTGAATTCTGAATTCTGCTGTATGTTGTTGATGGATGAGAAATTTCAAGGCGATGAGTCTATCTATTTATTCTTGTGACTCTGCCGCCCTGCTTTGGCATGTTGTTCTGGTGTGCCCCCTTGGGTTCCGTTTTCTTCAGTATCGGCATCCTCGCTATCTTGATTACGATTACCCTTGTGGGAACTCTTGCCACCCTCACGGCCGATTTCAGCCATGTGTTTTCTATCCTGACTTACAGCTTCACCACCTTTGTGTCCAGCTTCACGAGCTTCTTCAGATGTAAACTCATGGGCGGTGCCCTTTTCATGGGCGGCTTGTCCCCCCTTGCTCGCTATTTCGCGTTGCTTGTCATCATCCATCGAAGCGAAACCACGTTTGCTTGTATCTGCCATGATGGTACTCCTTGCATCTAATTAAAGCTTTTAATTTTTTCAGCCAGTCAAAACCTTAAATTCGGTTTATGATTTCATCAGTTATTGACTGTCTTTATTTAGCTACTTCAATTATTTATATTCATTAATCTTTAGAAATAGATATTCAACTCTGTTCTTCAACTTGTGATATACGACTAAAGTAGTTATTTACTATAAAAAATTATGTTATGTACGGATAAAATATTAAAAACTTCATTATGGTGACTTGATAATGCATAGAATCAAAATTTTTGTATATAATTTCATCGTTATATATTTGTTAATCGGGCTATTTATAATTAGTTGTAGTTCTGAATACAAGGGTAATCTTCCCATAAATTCCAGCAATAGCAGTCAATTACCGAAGGAAGTGAAAATTATGAAATTGGAAAGTAATGTTTTTAACGCTAATGATTTAATTCCCAATAAATATACCTGTGATGGTAAAGATATTTCTCCGCCCCTGCTCTGGGATGAAATTCCAATAGGAACAGAAAGTATAGCATTGATTGTTGACGATCCTGATGCACCTGGACGAACTTTTGTTCATTGGGTTGTTTACGATATTCCAAATACAACTCACCAATTACCAGAGAATATTCCAACTGTCAAAACTTTACCCAATGGTGGAGTGCAGGGCAAAAATGATTTTGGCAAGTTTGGTTACGGTGGCCCGTGTCCACCCAGTGGAACTCATCGCTACTTTTTTAAACTTTTTGCTTTAGATAAAAGTTTAGGTTTGGCAGCAGGTGCTACCAAAAACCAAATTTTAGCAGCAATGGAAGGTCATGTTTTGGCAACAGCAGAATTAGTTGGAAAATACAAACGCCAGTCTTAAATAAACAAAAAGGTAGGGGCGCACAGCTGTGCGCCCCTACAGAAGATTATGGTTCAAATAATAGATGAAAAAGGCTGCAATGTCATTTAATTTTTCAGACAGACAATTAAATTTTTAAGGATTGTAATTGCTAGTTCGAGGAGCATGAACTCCAGTAACAGCTCCCATCAGTGCAGCAGCTAAACCCAACAATGAACCAAATACAAACCACCATAAAGCTTTTGAAGTTGCAGCAGCAATTTGACGGGCTTCTTCGGCAGTTACATTCGGTACGTTTCGCGGCACTGGAGTACCTGATTGTTGTGCTTGATTGATAACTTGCCCAGCATTAGAAGCAGCAATACCAAAAGCACCGGATACTCCGCTTGCTAATAACCAAGAGCTAATTGCTAGAGTAGTAGCCCAAAAAATTGCACCGTTAAGTAATGCTGTATTGCGATTCATGGGGCCGCTGGCGCGAGTTGTTACCCAACCACCTACGAATAAAGATATTAACAAACCAATGGTTGACCAAAATCCCACATTACCTGCAATATCTGGTGTAATTGATCTGGGCGCTCCCGATCTTGCAATACTGGTTGCTCCAATTGCTCCAAACAAAGCACTCAAAATAAGTTGAGTAGCTAAAGCAACTAATACACCAGAAATTATTGGACCCCAGCGAACGCGATCGTGATATTCAGTTACTCTACCAACTACTGTAGACTCAGGGGGAATAACATCATCACCTACTCGATTTACGTATGCCATAGTCTATTTTCTCGCTTGCTAATTCAGCAAAGTTATTTTGTCTCAGATATATATAGCTATCCTTATGATTAGAATTAAATTGCTAATTATGTATTTTAATATCTATCAATAGAAATAAATATTCTCTCTATCTTCAGCGGGAATCAATTGTTAATTTTCCAACTTGGGATTTGTTAAGATAATTTATGATGAAATTTTAATATATTAATATTTATTAATGGATTTTAAATTTTATAATTATCAACTAAGATGCTTGGATTAAGGATTAATGGTGTCGATAATTGGTCTGGAGAAGACGCGATTTATCGCGTCTCTACATGAGGGTTTTGTTGCTCTATCTGAACTGTATTGAATTATAAACAGAATTGAAAAACAAGATCCCCGACTTCTTAGACAAGTCGGGGATCTTGTTTTTCACGAATTCATAATTGTGGCTACCTTTTATTAATCTTTTGTGGAATACATACAAGTTAGAGTTAACGTATTCTCACAGCAGTACCTGTGGCAGTAATCAGCATTAAAACTCCTGATTGGTCAACATTGATTGTGCCAGTATCAATTTCAATTCCGATTACAGCGTTTGCTCCTAAACGTTGTGCTCGTTGTTCTAATTCATCTAGTGCTTTGCGTTGACCCTGTTCAAATAAACGTTCGTAACTGCCAGTGCGTCCACCAACAATATCCCGAATCCCGGCTATAAAATCTCGCAAAAAATTGCTACCATAGACGACTTCTGCTGTCACAATACCCAGATATGATTCGATAACGGCTCCTTGAATCACATCAGTGGTAGTTATAATCATAAATTAGCCTCATGAATATTATATATGTTGATATTTATGAAGTAGATGGACATAACATAATTAAACTAGCGATTACAAGTAATTTATACCTAGACAATTAGCTTGTGTTGTAGAGAGGTTTGATCAATACACCTCACGCAATTAAAAAAAGCGATCGCCATTCTACTAAGAGAGTATTGTCTAACTACAAACAGCAATTTCCGGAACATTTTGCTTGTTGCATCGATCTTATCGCGTAATGACCAAAAAAGGATGTAAACGCCTGGATATTAGTTTACTAAAGTTAGTATTAAGGAATAAAGATTTGAGAAAATTGGATACACCTCAGTAAGTTATTAAATAAAATAACAAGCGGGTATGAATGTTCAACTGTCTCTAATATTGCTGCATCGCCTATTGATGATTAACTCAAATATTTGTTAGTTTTTTAACTAATACGTATAAGCACTGAGAAAAAGTGTTATTTTTTCCGTTTTACAGATTGATCTGTAGAATAATTGCCTTTGCTCATTGAGAGCTGACACTCCACTATTCAGTAAAAACTCTGTTACATACTCATGATTATGAAGGAAAGAGTAAATGAACTATTAACATCTTAATGAATGCGAAAAAATACAGTTTTCAAAAGTCCACATTTTTGTTTTAATGTACAAGAAAAAAGTCCTCTAAAATTTCAGGAAATTTACTGTGTACAAGCCTACATCATTTGTGTTTAGTGTGGTGTTACTAGGATGTTTTGCCTTTACAATGCCTGCACCGACTCAGGCTCAGGTGTTAATGGCACAAACTAAAAACCCAGAGTTAAAGCAACTGCTAGAGGAAGGACGGAGGTTAGTAGACGCTGGTGATTATGGAGGTGCGATCGCAGTTTATCAACAAGCAGCTAGCCTAGATCCCAAGAATGCTAAGATTCATTCTGGTATTGGCTACTTATACGCTCAACAAGGAAATTATCAAGCGGCATTAACGGCTTATCGTAAAGCGATCGCTATCAACCCTAACAATAGTGATTTTTATTACGCTGTCGGTTACATCAAAGCCAACTTGGGAGACACCGCTGGCGCCAAAGAAGGTTACCGTCGTGCCATACAACTGAACCGTAACAATGTTAACGCCTACTTAGGCTTAGCTGTCACCCAATCTCGTCTAGGAGATTATAGTGCAGCTGGCTGGGCATACGAACAAGCACTGAGCTTAGATAAAAATAACGCCCAAACTTATGAATTGATGGGTTCCATGTATAAACAGCGACGGCAAGCCAAACAAGCTAACACCGCCCTTCAAAAAGCCCGTGACTTGTATAAACGGCGCAATGACTTAGATGGCGTAGACAGAGTAGAAGCCATGCTGCGACAGTTAGGGGGATGAGATTAATCTAACTGGCGTCCCGTTAATTCCACAAAAATATCTTCCAGGTTAGAGGGACGCACCATCATTCCGGTTTTATCGGGCTGTTCATTCAAGTAGATATTTGCTTCTTCCAATGAAGGGAAAAATAAATATTCCCAAGTTAGGGCGCTGTCACTTCCTACTTCAGATAAACCTAATTGCTTCATCACCAAGCCTTCACCGTGAGTAGAACGCAGTTGTTTTAGCGTTCCCAAAGAAATCAGCTTCCCGCCGTCCATAATACCGATGCGTCCTGGCTTGGTGGAACCGAAAGCATCGCACAAAAATTCGACCTCATCCATATAATGGGTCGTTAGTAGCATCGTCATTCCCTGCTTATTCAAATCCCGAATAATTTCCCAAAGGCGTCGCCTGGTTTGGGGGTCTAGTCCTACCGTTGGTTCATCCAAAAACAACATTTGCGGTTCGTGCAATAAAGCCCTCGCTATTTGTAACCGTCGTTTCATACCCCCAGACAGGGTTTTGACTAAATCATGACGTTTTTCTGTGAGTTCAACATATTCTAGCCATTGATTAATTAATTGTTGTCGCTGCGGGTTGCTAATGTGATGTAGCCTTCCATGCAGTTCCATATTTTCCCAAACAGTTAAATCGTTATCTACACTGACTTGCTGCAAGACTACGCCAATACTCTGTTTTGCCAACATTGGTTGGCTGACCACATCATATCCATTTACTTCTATCCGTCCTTGGGAGGGTTTGGTTAGTGTAGTCAGCATCCGAATTGTGGTAGATTTTCCCGCACCGTTGGGGCCAAGTAGAGCAAATATTTCCCCTGCTTCAATTTGGAATGACAGGTCATTGACTACAGGTACTTTGTTGTAAAACTTGTAGACGTTTTCTAAGAAGACAGCAGCAGTCATGGTAATTTTGCCCCGATTAAAAATTTCAAATCACCCAGTTTTGACGATCGCAACTAGAATTCAGAATTAAAATAGGCTCTGTGCCTAGATACCAGATATACAGCATTTTTCAGGTACATGAAGTACATCGGTTGGGGCATAATACCAATTCGCAATGGACTTCGCCTCCCTGCTTGCATAGGTGTGCAGACAAACGATCCTAAAGAACTTCCAAATAAAAAACATTCAATTTTTCTTCTGGGGTGGACATCTTGTCATTGGTGTCAAGTTAAGAAAATTAGAGTCTTGTCAAGAGGGTAAAACTCAATAGTTAAACTCAAGACAGTGGTGTTGATAGTAGTCATGAGTAAACCCCGGAAAAAACAAGGGAATCCAGATTTTCGGCATCGAGTCACCTCCCCCGCCCCATCAAGCCAAGAGATAGAATCTAGGCTGTTTGAGTTAATCAGTCCAGGTACATTTGCTAATCTCAATGGGGTAAAAGACAAAGAACGTAATTTGCGCGATGCCTACGGCGGGCTACCGCCAACGACACCGACGCAACGCTGCCAGGTCGCTTGACATCTGGGCTGATGCCTTAACTTGACACCAATGACGAGACGCCCACCCCACAAGAAAAGTTGTATATTTTTTTATTTGGAAGTCCCTAAGCTTGTACTGTTGACTTTCGATTACATAAAATGTTATTATAGTCTGCCGCGTTCAAACACGACACCTGAACACAGAAGTAAAACAAAGCATCCCACCCTTTGCAATCAACAAGATATCCGCTATTAAAAGGTAGAGCTTTAGCTAATCCAAAATAATACGCTTGTAAAATTTTTATGACTTCCCGGATTCGCTTTTTGATGTGTCCTCCCGATCACTACGATGTCGATTATGTGATTAATCCCTGGATGGAAGGGAATATTCACAAATCATCACGCGATCGCGCCGTAGAACAGTGGCAGGGACTACACCAGATTCTTAAACAACACGCCATTGTAGACTTAGTACCACCAGAGAAAGGTTGGCCAGATCTTGTTTTTACAGCCAACGCTGGCTTAGTACTGGGAGATAACGTTGTCCTTAGTCGTTTTTTACACAAAGAACGTCAGGGAGAAGAACCTTTCTTCAAACAATGGTTTGAGGCAAATGGTTATACAGTCAATGAACTTCCCAAAGATTTGCCATTTGAAGGAGCAGGAGATGCACTGCTAGATCGGGAAGGACGCTGGTTATGGGCGGGATACGGTTTCCGTTCAGAATTAGATTCCCACCCCTACCTAGCCAAATGGCTGGATATTGAAGTACTGTCCCTACGACTGATAGACGAACGTTTCTATCACTTGGATACCTGCTTTTGCCCCTTAGCAAACGGCTATTTGCTGTACTATCCAGGTGCTTTTGATTCTTACTCCAACCGCTTAATTCAGATGCGAGTCGCACCAGAAAAGCGAATCGCCATTGCTGAAGCTGATGCAGTCAACTTCGCTTGTAATGCGGTGAATGTGGAGAGCATTGTCATCATGAACAAGGCGAGTGATGCTTTGAAATCCCGCCTTGCAGATGTGGGTTTCCAAGTGCTGGAAACGCCGCTTACCGAATTTCTCAAAGCTGGTGGTGCAGCTAAATGCCTAACCCTACGGGTGACAGAACCAGTTAGAGATGAAATTCATGCCAATGTCTCGGTAGAAAGCCGCGTCATTCGCATGGAAGGACACTTGCTAGATGCTGGTTTGATTAACCGCGCTCTCGATTTGATTGTAGACGCTGGCGGAAGTTTCCAAGTTCTAAATTTCAACTTGGGAGAACAACGCCAAAGTACCTCAGCCGCCGAGGTGAAGGTATCAGCACCATCCCATGAAGTGATGGAAGAAATCATTTCGCGGTTGATTGATTTGGGTGCTGTAGACTTACCCCAAGATGAACGGGACGCTAAACTAGAGCCTGTAATCCAAAATGGGGTAGCACCTGATGATTTCTACGTCAGTACAATTTATCCCACCGAAGTGCGAATTCATGGTCAGTGGGTGAAGGTAGAGAATCAACGGATGGATGGGGCGATCGCCATTACTCAAACACCCAAGGGCTTCAAAGCCAAGTGTAAACTACTACGTGAGTTAGAAATTAGCGAACAGGTAGTAACAGACGTGTTGGGTATCCGCACCATCCGCAAAACCGAATCGCGGGAACAACGCAGTACCCAGGAATTCAGCTTTATGTCGTCGGGAGTTTCCAGCGAACGCCGCGTGGAATTAGTCGTGGAACAAGTAGCTTGGGAACTACGTAAAATTAGGGATGCAGGTGGTAAAGTAGTTGTCACGGCTGGTCCCGTGGTAATTCACACCGGGGGCGGCGAACACCTAGCGCAACTAATTCGCCAAGGATATGTACAAGCGCTACTCGGTGGCAATGCGATCGCTGTCCACGACATCGAACAAAATATGATGGGCACCTCCTTGGGTATGGATATGAAGCGGGGTGTCGCCGTTCGTGGTGGACACCGCCATCACCTAAAGGTAATTAATACCATCCGCCGTTACGGTAGTATTCCCAAGGCTGTGGAGGCGGGGGTGATTAAGAGTGGCGTGATGTATGAGTGCGTCCACAACCATGTACCTTTTGTGCTTGCTGGATCGATTCGGGATGATGGGCCTTTACCTGATACCCAAATGGATTTGATTCAAGCACAAGAGCAATATGCCAAAAACTTAGAAGGTGCAGAGATGATTTTGATGCTGTCATCAATGCTGCACTCCATTGGCGTGGGCAATATGACTCCGGCAGGGGTGAAAATGGTATGTGTGGATATTAATCCAGCCGTGGTCACGAAATTAAGCGATCGCGGTTCTGTAGAATCAGTGGGTGTAGTTACAGATGTGGGATTATTCCTCAGTCTCCTGATTCAGCAGTTGGATAAATTAACAAGTCCCTATATTAGTAAGGTAAGTTAAAAAACGAACTGCTCCAGAGATACACAGAAGTTTGATATATGGCTATCAACACTTCTCCTGCGATCGCCATTGGGCATAACAAGTTTAATAGTAGGGTAGGTATTTTCTACCCTACTATTTTTTCTGGCGTTGCTGAATGATATCATGTCCGGGTAATGACTTACGATTAAGCGCCAGTTTGAAGCCACCAATGAAAACCCGTTAAGCCACGGATTAAATCTTGCTGTTGAAGTAAAGATTGACACCGATAAA
>NZ_JACJRQ010000010.1 GCF_014697355.1 Nostoc calcicola FACHB-3891
CCATTGAGAACTTGAATTTCTGGAGTGGGAGCAGGTTTAACTGTGCCACTGATGGCAAAGTCAAAGGGGCTTTCGTCAGTATCGTTGTTGCTGAAACTGAGAGTGCCACCATAGGTGCCGGGTGTAGTGGTGCTGAGTGCAACCGTGATGGTGGTCGAAGCATTGGCAGCCACACTTGTAGGCAGAGTTCCCACTAAACTAAAGCCGTTAGGAAGTTTGAGATTACTAAGGTTGAGTGCAGCGGTACCAGTATTCTTAATCGTAAAGGTTTTGGTCAGGCTATTGCCAACAATGATGTCACCAAAGTTAATGGCAGTTGTACTCCCATCTGTAATGTCAACAGTACCATTGAGAACTTGAATTTCTGGAGTGGGAGTTTTAATGATTGGGGCTTCGTATGCACCAATATCAATGACTGCGGTACCGTTACCATCGCCATCGTGAGGAACATTGTTAGTGATGTTATTGAAGGTATTAGAACCAGCATCAATAGCAGGACTTCCAGCAAGGAGTGCAAAATTGGCTTTAGCTGCATCAACAAACAACGGATTTTTACCCAAAATATTCTGCAAAGTAAGAGTAGCTTTTGGATTATCCGAAACTTGAAAGAGATTCGAGTTATAAACAAGGTTGTGATCGAAAACTACATTTTTGGAGTATTTGATCAGATTGGCATTTTGATTGTCACTTGCATACATTATGTTGTTATATACATCTACATTTTCTGAGTAAGTGACAGCAATCTCTCCATGAGTTGTAAGAACACGAGCATTCTGGTAGGCTGTATTGTTGATAACGTCTACATTTTTAGCTTTAAAAACGTTAATACCAGAGCCGCCATTATTGTAGGTGATGTTATTTTCAATTAAAGCTTTACCTGTATAGGGCACACCATTCTTAGATCTTTCAACTGTGTCGAGCATAATACCATGCCCTTCAGTAATATCACCAGTCTCCCAAACAGGAACCAGGCTTTTATTATCGTAGGCAATGTTATCTCGAAAAATTATCCTGTAATCAGTAGTGTTATTATCATAGTTAAAACTACGGAGAGCCGTAATTCCCTGATTACCCCAAGTTGAATACCAAGCGTTTCCAGATACAATATTTTTCTCAACAGTGATGTAGTCTGAATCACTGAATCCAATACCTGCACCTGAGAAATCACGGACTGTGTTGCCACTGATGACAATGTGATGAGGGTTAGTACCGCCTAGTCCTTGATTACTACCAATATTTACCATTATTCCATTGGCAGTTGTTTTAGGGTTTGATTTGCCTTGATCGGCGGATTTGTAAGCTTCTAGTGCATATTGTAAAGTGACATTTTTTCGATCGCCTTCTATATCAAGTCCTTCAACCCGCACGTATGATGAACTAAATATATTAATGCCACTTGCTGTAGTTTTGATTTTAGGTGTGTGTCCTGGATAAGCTTTGATTGTTGTCCAGTTGTCTGGAGAACCGTTTCTCCCGTATAGGTTTCCTCCTTTAGAATAAACACCATCCATTATCAAGATGGTATCTCCGCCATTTATGGAAGTCGAGTAAAAAGCTTTGCTTATAGTCTTAAATGCAGTTGCTTCACTCAAACCATTACTGCTATCATTACCTGTTGGAGAAACGTAGTATGTTTTGCCAGCCATAGATTTACTCCGAATATATGTAAGAAAATTGGTAGTAGACTCTTAGCAACTGTGTTAATTGCCAAGAGTAGAAGGATGATTTGTTTTGAGTATTGAGGACACTCATAGTTGTCCGATCGCAATTTGAAATTGCGCCGGTTGTAAAAACGCTGTTGTTAAACGGAAATTTTTTCTAGTGTCAACCGCTGATGCTTAAACAGGGGTGTTGATACCGTCAATCGTCAGGGTGTTGTTGGGGGTAATCGGACGATTAGCGTCTGTGTTTGAGTCGATCGCTTTGGAGTCGAATCAAATCGAATCTCCACCGCGTAGGCGCAGCCTAAACTAGGCATCGCTGGTACTATATTTCGATACAGCGCTCGTATTTGGTATGTAATTCCTCTGAACTTTATCCGTTGTCTGAGGTCAGAAGCTGCCAAATCGGCATGGTAAAGCGCACCCCTGGCTGATAACTGGGGACTTAAAGTTACAGTGGTCAAAGCTGAATAGTTTCAAACTTTAGTAGGTTGACCCCTTAAGTTAAAGAGACTAATGTAACAACTTAGTCAAACCTGTTTTAATCTGTGTAAGCGAGTTTTGTTAACTCAATTTAGACTAACCTTCACAAACAGTGATTGATATCAGTGAATACTCAGATTTTTGTTAGATTTTTTACAACAAAAGGCAAAAAAGTATGGAAATTTGGTGGTAATTGCTGTTAACTTTCAATCTGAAGAGGTCTTGATACAAGGATTTGATGAAGTTTGTCTCAATTGAGTCAGGGTGGTTGACAAGGAATTAGTTATCGTCAAGTCGCACCGGAGGCTAAAATCAATTGGAAGCGATCGCCAAGCAACTAACTTCTCGCCAGTCATCTTCATAATATGAACGCTCAAATAAACTCCAGAGTACCTGTTGCTTTAACCATTGCTGGTTCAGATAGCGGTGGCGGTGCAGGAATTCAAGCTGATTTACGCACCTTTGCTTTTCACTGTGTCCACGGTACTAGCGCCATAACCTGCGTCACGGCACAAAACACTCTTGGGGTTAACAGGGTTGATGCCATGCCAACAGAAGCTGTTATAGCCCAAATTCAGGCAGTAGTTGAAGATATTGGCGCACAAGCAGCTAAAACGGGAATGTTGCTGAATCAAGAAATTATCTTTGCTGTTGCCCAGCAAGTAGAAGCTTTACAAATCCATAACCTGGTAGTCGATCCAGTAATGGTGTCACGTACTGGGGCACAATTGATTGATAATGATGCTGTGAAGACTCTGTGTTATGCCCTTATACCCAAAGCAGCTATCATCACCCCCAATCGCTACGAAGCCCAGATTTTGAGCGGTTTAGAAATTCATTCCTTGGAAGATATGCAAGCCGCTGCTGAAATTATTCACAAGACCTTACGGACAAAGGCTGTTTTGGTCAAGGGTGGAGGTATGCAAGGAAATTTGCGTGGCGTTGATATTTGGTTTGATGGGGAAAAGTTGGAAGTTTTGACTTGCCAGCAAGTAGAGACAACAAACACCCACGGTACTGGTTGTACACTATCAGCTGCGATCGCTGCTAATCTGGCAAAGGGAAAAAACTTGTGGCAGGCGGTGCAACAAGCAAAGGAATATGTAACCACTGCCCTGACTTACGCCTTAGATATTGGCGAAGGGCAAGGTCCTGTGGGACACTTCTTCCCATTGTTACGAAACTAATGTCAGTAGTCATTTGTCATTCGCACAGGACAAATGACAAATGACAAATGACCATATCCCAAATGTAAATAAAAAATCTTTGCCGTCTCGGCATTTTTCTATTATTCTTGGGCATAGTTTCAGGGCTGACTTTCTCTGTTAGCATCTCTGTACGATCTAATCACTTTGATTTTTAATACCAAGCCCCAATGCGAACAACCACAGGTTCTGTTCACAGGAATTCGTCAACACGGACTAGTCAAGCGTACCCTCCCTCTGTACCACTATCTGTATACCGGGAATTGTCAATGGAGTTGCAAGCAACTCAGGCAAAGTTAGATGCAATCACCACTAAAAATCAGGAATTAACACAAGAAAATCAACTACTACGCCAAGAAATTACCAAAGTTGTTGAGTCTTTTTCACACTTGCAAAATTTTGTAGATTCCTATGGGATGTTTGAACACCAAGCTTCCCAAGGTTCTAGCAACGTTAAAAGCCCCCCTAAGCAGCCAGTAACACAAGCGCCTCCACCTCAACAGGTTTCTCGTGCGCGTCCACCTCAAAAAAACCGCCAGGAGTTTTCTACACCCATAAGGGAAATGAAATTCTCCACACCAGATTCAGTTTTTATAGAAGAACAAGAAGTAACTTATTATCCTACTGCTGAGCCAGATGCCAAGGAACTTAGCGGCTGGTGGTTAATTATTACCATCTTGTTGATTATGCTTACAGCCTTTACTGCTGGGTATTTAGTTGTGCGTCCCTTGTTTGAACATCAAAAATCTTAATTGACACTCCCACAGTCAGCAGCAGCCTTTGTGGCTATCGTACAATTTCTCTTTAGATCGCTATTTTGAACATCTGAGCCGATCTACTCAATATCAGAATTTATCTATGTTTTAGGTCACAAACACCACAAAAAAAATGCTAATTTGACAAAAACTTCCTCATGTTACAAGTTTAAGGATTATGGAATTAGTTAACAAAGTATGTTCAGTTTAATTCCCCTGCCTCTACAGGCAGAACGTTTTGTGTCGGGGTTAAATCCCCGTTACAAAACGTAATTACGAATTATGTTAGCGCAGCGTTAGCGACGCAGGAGCGTCATTACGAATTACGAATTACGAATTATTTTAATCCAGGGTGCTTCTGGCTTCAAAAGCGCACCTCCAATTTCAAAAAAGTGGCAATTATTACATATGTTTTAGCAAAGGCGGTACTAGTTACAGTTTCAGACAACAGATCTGGTTAGATAGATAAACGAAGCTAGTACAAGTCACAAGTCAAAGAAATGAAAAAAGTAGAAGCTATTATCCGCCCATTTAAGCTTGATGAAGTGAAAATTGCCTTAGTTAACGCTGGAATCGTTGGCATGACGGTTTCTGAAGTCCGGGGGTTCGGACGCCAGAAAGGTCAAACTGAACGGTATCGCGGTTCTGAATACACCGTTGAGTTTCTCCAAAAACTCAAAGTGGAAATTGTAGTTGACGACAATCAGGTTGATATGGTAGTAGACAAAATTATCGCCGCGGCCCGCACTGGTGAAATTGGTGATGGTAAAATTTTCATCTCGCCTGTCGAGCAAGTGATTCGGATTCGTACTGGGGAAAAGAACACAGAAGCGGTTTAAAAAAAAGTTAGGAGTTAAGAGTTAGGAGTGAAGAGTTAGGAGTTATTATTCTTAAATTCGCAACTCATAACTTTTAACTCTTAACTTTTAATTCCTAACTCTTAACTCTTTCCAGTTGCGGAAGTAAAGCTGTAAAAGCCTTACCTCGATGGCTAATTGATCCCTTTAACTCCCGTCTCATTTCGGCAAAAGTCAATTGCAACTCTTGCACGTAAAAAATTGGATCGTAGCCAAATCCACCATCACCACGAGGGGCATGAAGAATTTCGCCACGACAAATACCTTCAGATTGTAATGCGATCGCACCATCCGGACGAGCGATCGCCACTACACAAACAAATTGGGCTTGGCGATTGACTTCGTTACCTAATTCTTCAAGTAACCTAGCAATGCGTTCTGAGTCTGTTTTAGCGTAGCGTGCCGAATACACGCCTGGTGCGCCATTCAAAGCATCTACTTCTAAACCAGAATCATCTGCTATGGCCCAGTTTCCTGTGGCTTTGGCAATTTGGGACGCTTTGAGACAGGCATTCGCGGCAAAGGTTTCCCCTGTCTCTTCAATCTCTAATTCTTCAGGTTTGAGAATTAATTCCCAGCCAGAATTTGCCAGGTAAGCTTGCATTTCGCGCAACTTACCTGGATTTCCTGTGGCTACTACTAGTAATGTCATGAATTTGAAATATCAGTTAGGAGTTAGGAGTGATGAGTTATCAGTTAGGAGTTAGGAGTTATGAGTTATTTATTCCTAACTCCTAACTCTCAACTCCTCACTAATTTTACTCCGCCCAGTGTTTTGCCCAAGCAAGAGTTTGATGCACTTGCTCAAGTGTTGGCGCTTCGCAGTAAAGGCGTAAAACTGGTTCAGTTCCGCTAAAGCGAATCATTAACCAGCTTTTATCGGCGAGGCGATACTTGTAGCCGTCAATTGTTTGGCAATCAATTACTGCTTTACCAGCAATTTCTGTTAAAGGTTTGGTTTGGAGTTGTTGCAAAAGACGCGATCGCACTTCCATACTGGCTAAGGGTAAATCAATGCGATCGTATGCTGAGTTAAATCCCGTTTGTTCCTGCAAGTGGCGATAATATTCACCTAAATCTAAACCAGATTCCACGATCGCCTCTAGCACATACAATGCTGATAGCAGTGCGTCACGTTCGGGAATATGGCTACCATAGCCGATACCTCCCGACTCTTCGCCACCCAACAAAACTTCTGCGGCTAACATTCTGTCAGCGATATATTTATAACCAACTGCTGTTTCAAATACTGACAGTTGATGTAGTGCTGCCACAAGGGGTATTAAGTCGGAACCACTGACAGTTTTGACTATTTCACCCTTAAAGTCCCGTCGTAGGGTTAAGTGGTCGATTAGTATGGGAATCAACACCTGGGAACTCAAGAAGTTAGCTTCCCCGTCTACAGCGGCGATGCGATCGCAATCTCCATCAAAGACCAATCCTACAGACAAACTGGATTTATTGGTTTCTCGGTGAGTTTTGATAACTTCAAATAGCTGGGAAAGGTATTTAGGCAAAGGTTCCGGCGCACCACCACCAAATAAGGGGTCGCGTTCGCTGTTGATTTCTATGACCTTATCGCCTAGAAGTTGTGCCAACCCGCCAGCCGCAGCACCATGCATGACATCGGCAAATACCGTTAGTTTACCAGAGGCGATCGCTTCTCTAATTTTGGCAATATCAACTTTGCGTTCGAGTGCTTGGGTGTAACTCGGCCAAGGATCGAACTTCTCTTGTTTACCTGGAGTAGCTGCGGGTGGTACTCCTTCGGTCAACAGTGCTTCTATCTCTTGTGTAACTTCTGGCGACACCGAGCCACCAAAATATCCCTTGACTTTTAAACCTAAATATGCGCCCGGATTATGACTGGCTGTAATTACTAGTGCGCCTAAGGCATTGAGTTGTTTTGCTGCCCAACTAAAAGCCGGGGTTGGGGCATAGGTTTCACTGAGTAAAACATCAAATCCCACAGCGGTGACAGCATCGGCCACAGCACGAGCAAAGTCTTCTGCCATAAATCGGCGATCGTAACCGACAATTATTGTCCGGCTACCCACCGTAGAATAGTATGTATTATATAGTACTTTTGCAGCGACTGGCGCGACTAGGGCTAGGCGTTCAAAGGTGAACTCATCTCCAATTACGCCCCGCCAGCCGTCTGTACCAAACTTGATTGAGTTAGCTACAACTGCCATCTAGGTATCCTAACTGTCTACCTGAGGATTCTAGCATTTATACAGTATCTAAAGTAAAAAAAGAATATAGTATTAACATGTAGTAGTAATACTTAAGCGTTTCAGCACAACAGTGAGCAAATTTGTACATATACAGGTGTGTAGACGTAGCCTGTTTTAGACATCGCTTCTATAACTTCAAAAATAAATTAAAGTATAAACCTAATCGTTTACTATATCCATAAACCAAGTCTTTGTCCAGACTATATTGACATTATTTTGTATCAATGAAGTCACTTCGATTTACTCAATGTAGTTGATTTTTCATATACATGTGTATTAATATTTTAGCCAAATCAACTAAAATTTTAGATGAGGCAATTAGTGTTCTTATTCAGAATTATAAAGATCAAGACTTTATTTTTTACAGCATTAACTGGAGTGACTTTACTATCTAGTTATTCTGAAATAGCACAGACAACCTCGGTTACTAACTCTGGTTCTTCTAGAATACTAAAAGAAGCCGGAGTGACTAATAAAATGAATTGGGGATTGAGAGCAGCTTCTCCACCTGTTAGTTTCACAGATACTTTTAATACGCCAAAAGGCTTTTGTACAAATTTAATAGACTTACTAGAAAAATATTTAATAGATAAACAAGAGGATATACAAAGCCTTATTAAAGAACATATTTTTGGCAATATTTTACCTATTACTGTTCTAGAAAAACAAATACCTGAAAATGAAAAAAATAACAAAGAATGGATATTTATTTTATTGGCATTCTTAGGTATAGCAACAGTATCTTGTTTAATTTTGATAGGTTATATATATTGGGTTAGACGACAAAATTTTCTATCACAAACTAAGCCTAATCCTGACCCAAAAACTCCTACATTTACTCATGGCTATGCTTTACTTATTGGTGTTGGAGACTCTGCTTATCAACCTTTGTCTTTACCAGTGACTGTCAAAGATGTTCAAGCACTTCATCAAGTTTTAATTGACCCCAATTTTTGTGCTTATCCTAATGAATCAGAGCATGTGCGGCTGTTATACGATCAAGAAGCTACACGCAGTAAAATTTTGGAACAATTGAACTGGCTCAAAGAACAAGCAGAAGCTAACCCAAAAGCTACGGTAGTTGTTTACTATTCAGGGCATGGGTGGTTTAGTAGAAGTCAAAATCGTTACTATTTGTTACCACATGATATTAATCCTTTCGACCTGGAAAACTCATCTTTAAGTGCAGAAGAATTTACTAATGCTTTGCGCCAGATAAAATCTGAACGACTTCTGGTTATCATTGATAGTTGTCATGCAGCAGGAATGGCAACGGCTAAAAAAATTCCTTCTGACTTTGAGGAAATTCCTATTCCAAAGAGTGTCATTAATGACTTAAAACAAGGTAAGGGTCGGGTAGTTTTTACTTCATCTCAAGGAGAGGAAAGCTCCTGGATTAGGCCTGATAAACAAATGAGTATTTACACTTACCATCTCATTGAAGCGATGAAGGGAGAAGCCAATCAGGCTCATGAAAATTTTGTCAAGATTTCTCATTTAATGAAACATCTTAGTGAGAAAGTACCTAATAGCGCTCGTATTTTGTGTCAAAAAGAACAGACACCTTATTTCAGCGTTGAATCTGAAGACTTTCCTGTTGCTTTATTTACTAAAAGGTCGCCATCCTAGCAAAATGACAAGGGGTCTGAAGTGATCGCCTAATTAATAATTACCTAAAATCTGTTTGTAAATTAAATTTTGCTATCAGATAGCACGAATATTGTTTTGATGATTTGCCATTATTAGCGATCGCCAGCATACACAAGCAGCAATCATGTCAATATTTATATACAAACATTAATAATCCTTAATAGTAAAGACTATTAAGGATTGATGACAAGAGCAAAAAACTGCTCAAAAACTTGATTTTTCCTTAAAAATCATCGAGAAACTGACTAAGGCGACTAATTACAGGGTCAACCTCTTGAGGAGGGGCAGGAACAGTATAAGAAGTATTATTGACTACTTCTACTTGACTTGGAGACTGAATTAGCGATCGCTCATTGACTATGAGTGCCAGTTGTGCAACTTGTTGAGAAAGTTGCAATAAATGGTGTTCCAACGCCTCCAAACGATTAGATCCCTTGGCAAAAAAACGTTCCTCAAGGCCAGCTACTTGACGTTGCAGCTCACCGAGTTGTTGTTCAATCGGTGTTGTTGCTGCTGCTGTTTTTGGAGCAGGTCGTACAGATTCCGGTACACATAAGGATTGCCACAGGGCTTCTTTACATAGGTCACTGAAAGTTTTTTCGGGTTGTTTCTCCAAATAACTTTCCACTTGTGCTAACAAGCTTTCATCAGCAAGCCCTGGGTTGAACGTGACGGATTTAACTACCTTTTTTGACCATTGGAACATTAGTTTTAAGCCCTAGCAGCGCGAACGGCAGATAATTGCGCCTCTCCATAAATATACTGCCCCAAAGCATTCGCCTGCCTAGAAGGTGCAGATAAATGAGCATTAATCTTTGCTTCCTTGAGCAGACGTTGAACATCTTCCCAGAAAAACTCACCGCCCCCACCAGTCAGAATCACATCGGTGACGCGTTCTGGTAGCCAAGCTAGCACACGGCTGCAAATTTCCCGTGAAAACATCTCAATGAGATTCGGCAGAAAATCGTCTAGGTTGGCAGGCTTGCTAGCACCTTTAGGACGGTAAAACCGTTCACCTTTGGGTTTGTTAACAGCGGAAATGAGCGCTAGAGATTGGCTATCTGCTCCGTCAATTTCAGCGGCTACCAATTCATAAAACTTATTCATACCGAAGTCTTCACTTTTAGAAGCACCTCTGGCAAAGCGGAAGTTATCTACCATCAAAAGATCGACGGTTTGGTGTCCAATATCCACGATCGCCACCGATATTTTTGTAAAATCGGGACTGCCGGGACTTTTCTTCGGTTGGGCTTCAGACCACAGCAAGCTACCGTAGCCTTCTGGCATGACCCAAACCTTATTGACGTTCAGCGACACAGATTCGCCTCGAAAGTTTAACACATGAGGGCCACCTACTTGGCTGATTAACTGTGCTTTTTCCTTTTCAAATTGCTCTAAAGAAAGAAAAGGCAGACCCAGGACAACTGAAATATCGTCTCTGAGTTTGAAGTAGCCAGCACTTGCTAACACTTTTATCAGTGCAGCCTCTACCTTAGATTGCCCTACTCCTAAATTCGCCCCAAAATCTGCTGCTAGTTGACCTACAGCATATCCATTGCCTTGATACTCCAACCACAAATCCATTAAAGGGTCAGTCGCGCGGGCTTCAAAAACACCACCGCGTACCTGTTCTATTGACATTTGTTTGACGTTGGCAGGTACGAACACAACACTACCGGGTTCGCGGCTCACACAAGTCTTTGTGGAAGTTCTGCCTAAATCAACACTCAGAATGGTTTTCCCTGAAGTCGTGGCTGGCTTGGCAGTATTAACAGCATTTATGGGAGTCGATGCCGATACTCTATTCATCGGTATGGCAGCGGCATTAATTGGGGTGGCGGCGGAAGGTTGGTCTGTCATGAAAGCTCCTAGTTCTAACTTAAATGTAAAAAGTTGTCATGCTCATCTTACAAAAATGCGAGCAACCAGAAATTCTAGGTTGCGTCAAGTGTAGCTAGAAATACGCCAAAAATTAATTCTGACGATGGCAAATCTAGTATTATTTGGCATAGTGTAGGCGAATTTTGGCCAGATGTAACCCCTGCTTTCACTGCTTTCAAACCAAAAGCGCCCCTGTTTATCTTCTGGTGCGTCTGAGCTGGCGCTTGAATACCCAGAAAACAAATGCTAAAACCAAACCCCCAAGCACAATTTTGGACACAGGAGCAAGGTACTTATCCACAAGTTCATACTGACTACCCAATATGTATCCTGAGTATGTTAGCAAACCCACCCAAGCAGCGCTACCTAAGGTACTGTAAAACAGAAATGGTAGCAAGTGCATATTAGCGATCCCTGCGGGAACAGAAATCAAAGTGCGGATTCCTGGTACAAGGCGACCAATCAATACTGCCTTGTTACCTTGTCGGTCAAACCAGCCTTTAGCCTTAGTAATATCTTTACTGGATATAGCCAACCATTTACCATATTTATCAGCCCAAGCTTTCAAGCGCTTTTCGCCTAAAAACTTACCTGGATAGTACCAAACAAGTGCGCCCAATACAGAACCCAAAACTCCTGCGAAAAAAACACCAATGATATTTAGTTTTGCCCCTCCTGGTTGATATGGGCTTGCTGTAAATCCAGCCAGTGGCATAATCAATTCTGAAGGAATGGGGGGAAACAGGTTCTCTACGAACATTAGCAGGGCGATTCCCCAATAGCCTAAAGAGTTGATTGTGTTAGTTATCCATTCAAGCATTGAGTTGATTCCTAAAAATTGCTTTTATTGGGTATGGCGCATTGAGCATTGGGAAAAGGGGAAGGGGAAGGGGAAAAGATTCTGTATTTTCCCCTTCCCCTTCCCCTTTTGGCTACTTATGCAAAAAGTCTATTATTAGATCCTCCTTAGCCTGCTTTTTTTTAACGACTAGGGAGGATCTAAAGACTCGATCGCAAATTGAAAAACACTCTCTAGCGTTCTGTTCTAGGATATGGGGTTTTGGGAGTGAGGAGTTAGGAGTTAGGAGTTAGGAGTAGTGAGGTTATGGAGTTAAATTCTCTCCCCATTTCCCCATCTCCCCATCTCCCCATCTCCCCATCTCCCTATCCCCCTCATCCCCTCCTCCCGTTCTAGACTGTCGGGGTTAATGATTGTACTCGTTGTTCCGATTGCCAGTCTAAGGGATTCCAAACTCTCTCTTCCAATGCCATCTGCTCAATTAAACTGGCCAATCTCAAGGCTTTGAGAGCTTGTTCACCACCTACTGAGGGTTGATTGCCACCGTGTACGCAGTTGACAAAATGTTCTAATTCTGCACTCAGGGGTTGAATATTGCTGGTGTAGACTTTTTCAATTACCCCATCCTGCCTGTAAAGTACTTGTCGATGGTCGTTAAGAGAGTTAGCATTTGTTTGTCGGTGAATCAAAATTTCATTCTTGAGAAAATCTGCCTCAGTGAATGAGTTTTTGCAGTGGGCAACAATCCGGCGAATTTTGCGGTGAGTGACTTTACTGGCAGTCAGGGTGGCGACTATACCATTAGCAAAGCCCAGGGTGGCAGTTACATAATCTAAATAACCGGAATCTAGGGCACGAGTACCGCTAGCGGTTAATTTGGTCACTGGGGAAGCTGCTAATTCTAAAAGTAGGTCAATGTCATGGATCATTAAATCCAAGACAACCGAAACATCGTTGGCTCGGTCTGAGTAAGGACTCATGCGATGTGCTTCTAATGCCAGTAATTCTTCTGTTTTCAGGACTTGGCTGAGTTCCCTAAATGCTGGATTGAAGCGCTCAATGTGACCTACTTGGAGGATACATTGAGACTCAGCTGCCGCATTTACTAGGGATTCTGCTTCAGAAATACTGGCTGCGATCGGTTTTTCAATCAAAACATGAATTCCCGCTAACAGACAGCTAATGCCCACGGCGTAATGCAGCCGGGTGGGAACAGCAATACAAACTGCTTCCACCAGGGGTAGCAAGTCACAGTAGTCTTCAAAAAAACGCACTTTGTACTTGCTGGCAGTTTCTAACCCTCTTTCGACGTTAATATCTGCTACACCGACTAGTTCAACATCTTTCATTGAACTCAAGACGCGAGCGTGGTGTTGTCCCATGTTACCCACCCCAATCACGCCTATGCGGATCGGTCGTGGCTGGTTGCGCTGTGTATATGGATTCGGTTCTGCCAGTGACATACTATTTTGCACTATTATTCTCTCCTCAACCACCAAATTTAGAGACGCTACGGCCGTTGGCGTTTATACAAAGAAAGCCAGTTACGATCCGTCTAAAACCATCCAGATGGTAACATAGAGCCTATGTTTATGAAGAATTTCAAAGTTTGCGATCGGTTCCCGCAATCCAGCTATCTTTTGTATAGATAGTTCGGCTTTGGTTTGCATTTTGCATTTTCTAAAAAAAATGTGTGTCTTTTTATTAACTTTAGAATATTCGGTAAGACTTAAGTATGAATTCTCTAAAATTCTAGGGATCGCTTTCTTGTGCTTCGATTTTCCTTAAGCCTACAGTTAGGCAATTAATTAGCATAGCAATTTTGGATTTTGGATTTTGGATTTTAGATTGTTTTGGGTTTCAGAGCAACCTACTTGGTAGACAGAACAAATCCAAAAGACGCTTGTTCCGAGCCTGGTTCTGGCTTAGCTGCGCTATAGTCAATCTAAAATCGCAGAGCAATCTACCCTTATAGTCTCTTTCAATCCTAAATTCCCAATCTAAAATTGATTAGCAGCATTAAAATTACAAGATAATAAACCAGTAATACTTATGCTTTTTTTACCAAAAAATGGTATTGGTAATTACTGCTGCTGATTAGCTGAAACAGTTTTTCGATGATTATTTGCAGCATCAGTCGTAGACATCGCACCACTTTTTGAGAGAAACTGGTGCGGATTGTTTCTTTTGAATATCTGGGGTGCAAAGGTGTTTACAATGACTCACAGAAATTAAGGAGTATTTTTGGCATTGCTTGTTGGCATCTTGTTGAAGCGTGATTTAGCGATTTGAAATCCCAAATTTGCAACCGAGATGAAAGCTGTAATTCTCTTATCTGGGGGATTGGACTCTTCCACAATTTTGTATAAAGCTAAGGCTGATGGCTTTTCATGTCATGCTATTTCTTTTGATTACCAGCAGCGACACCGACGAGAATTACAGTCAGCCTTGCTCGTTGGTCAAAAAGCTGGGGTCGTAAAACATCAGGTGGTTAATTTTGATTTACGACAATGGGGCGGTTCGGCACTTACAGATGATGCTATTGATTTACCTCAAGAGCGTTCCCTGGATGAAATGGCTCAAAATATTCCTGTTACATATGTTCCCGCTCGGAATACGATCTTTTTAAGCTTTGCTTTGAGTTACGCCGAAGCGATCGCAGCTGAGCGTGTTTATATTGGCGTCAATGCCTTAGATTATTCAGGATATCCTGATTGTCGCCCCGATTATATCCAAGCTATGCAAGAAGTTTTTCGTCTGGGAACTAAACAAGGGCGTGAAGGACAACCAATTAACATTGTTGCACCCCTGATTAACCTGAAAAAAACCGAAATCATTCAACTAGGCAACCAGTTGGGAGTTCCTTGGGAGCTAACTTGGTCTTGCTATGCCGGCGGTGATGTCGCCTGCGGTGTGTGTGATTCTTGTCGTTTGCGGCTAGCAGCTTTTGCCGAATTGGGACTCGTCGATCCAGTGGCTTATACTTTTTAAGTGAGGAGTTATGAGTTATGAGTTATGAGTAAAAAAACTCCTCACTCCTAACTCTCAATTCCTAACTTTCAACTCCTAACTCTCAACTCCTAACTTTCAACTCCTAACTCTCGACTCCTAACTCTCGACTCCTAACTCTCAACTCCTAACTCTCAACTCCTAACTCCTCCATCCGTCGCAGTTGAATTTGATGCAGGCGTGGTCCCATAACTGACACCACAATGAATTCAAGATTTTGATAATGGAAGGTTTCACCTTTGGCCGGAATTTTCTGTAACTGATACAGCAAAAACCCTCCCAGTGTCTGGTATTCTCTTGTCAAGGGTAAATCGAGATGCAAAACCTCGTTGAGGTCTTCGAGGTTGATTTGTGCCTGCACCAGAAATTTATCTTCGCCTAACATCTGGATTAGCAAATCGTCGTTGTTTTCAGGCTCGCTGGCGTCGCCAATGATTTCGGCAATGACATCTTTGATGGTCACCAGTCCTACGGTACCGCCAAATTCATTCACCACCATGACCATAGCTGGTTTTTCTTGCTGCATCATCGGCAAAAGTTCACTCAAGGGGGTGTGTTCTGGAACAAACCGAGCCGGACGCATCCAAGGTTGAATTTGTGTCTCTAACGTTAACTTGCCTACAGCTAAAGGTTGTGCCAAATCTTTAAAATAAACAATGCCGCGAACATCGTCCAAAGATTCACCAATCAAGGGATAGCGGGAATAACCAGTAGCAGCCATTTCCTTGAGTAATGCCTGGAAAGTAGCATCTTTTGGCAGCGCCACAATACTGGTGCGGGGGATCATCACAGCTTGAGCCATGACATCCCCAAACTCAAAGACATTATTGAGCAGTTCTCGCTCCGCACGCTGTAAACCAGTAGAACCCCATTCTGTAGAGATAATCACTTGCAATTCTTCAGGAGTTACAGGTGGTCTCCAGCCTTGACCAGTGTATTCGATACCAAAAATTCGCAACAAGCAACGAGTTGATTGGTTGAGAATCCAAATGAAGGGGTTGAAAAAACGAACGATCGCTTTTACTGAAGGCCCTAAAAACCGAGCTAGCTGTTCTGAATACAGCATTGCTAATGATTTAGGACATAATTCGCCTAAAACAATTTGCAAATAGGCAATTAAGAAAAAGGCAATGGGAATTGATAAGGAATGGGCAACGAAGGTAGTCATTCTACTGGGTAGAGGCCAAGATTTTAACCATGCATTCACCAGGACAACAATTGTACTTTCTCCAATCCATCCCAGAGCCAAGCTAGAGAGGGTAATACCTAACTGGGTGGTAGATAGCAGTCGGTCAATACTGCGTTGTAGCATCTCCACAGCTCTTGCTGGAACATCTCCAGCTTTAACTAGCTGGTGAATACGCGATCGCCGCACGCTCACCATCGAAAATTCCGCCGTCACAAAAAATGCATTTATGGCAATCAGCAGTAAAACTGACAACAATCGCAGCCCCGCCTCCGTCCAAATTAAATTAGGAAAACCACTCACCGCCAAAGCTCGTGTAAAATTCACGCCCTCGATTCTTGGATTTTGGATTTTGGATTTTGGATTTTGGATTAAGTTCTGGGTATTAGGGATTAGTTCAATTGCTTAATACTAAGTCCCCAATCTAAAATCTAAAATCTAAAATCTAAAATTGCCCCTCCTACCTTTCTACAGGAATATTCAACGCCTCTAGTTTTAATTCTTGAGCAGGATAATCAGTCAAAGCAAGTGATATTTTCTTGACATCATCAAGTAAAGCAGTGGGAATGCTCACTGTACCTGAAAATGTCGGGCCATTGGCAGGCAATTCTGTTGGTAAACCTTCGGTACTAGCACTCAGGGTTCGTCCTTTATCATCGGTAACATCTAAAAAACTATACAAGAAGCGCACGGAATCCTTACCTTTGTTCTCCATTTTTACTTTCAAAAGTAAATCACCACCAGAGTAGCGGGCAGATTGCACAGACATGGTTACGCCTTCACTCTGGGCAACTACTGGAAAACCTGGCTGGGGTTTTTCTTCAACCACTTCTTTTGGTTTTTCCTCTGGCTTCTGTTTGCTGGTATTGGTTTCTTCATCATCTTCCTCTAGCTTTTCCGATTTAGCAGCCTTAGTCTTACCCTCAATTCGCGCCTTGACAATTTTCAGGATCTCTTGCTCTTTTAATAGCACTACCCCTCCCTGTTGGGAGTTATTTGCTTTACTGCTGGCAAATTTAGTCGTGGGACGCCCATCTGGTGTACTCACGCCTTTGAGGGCTGAACTTCCCAGTTCAAACCCCAAAAACGCACTCACAGAACCTGCTCCCATCATCAGGATTAACAAAATCAAAGTAAGAAGTACAGTAGAATTTATTTTCATCGCTGACAAGCTAATGCATAAGAATGCTGGTTTTTTAAGAAGAATGAAGCTTGACGCCGCAATTCTTAAAGGAACTTAATCAATATTAGTTTGCACTATTTCATGATTAGATTATGTAGTATAAAAATCTGGTTAACTATTGTCGAGTATTCACAAGCAGTAAATTTGTGCTAAAATCGGACAGCTTGCTAAAATTAAGTACGTAAGGCACTGTACCTCACTATAAAATTAGCAAATAAAATTAAGTTAAGGGTTTAAGTAATTTACTCACATAAACCCTAAGTCCAACAAAATGAGCGCCTTTGGCCGATTGGGGAGGCAACGAACTCATAATTCGTCTTCAGGCTGGTTCGATTCCAGCAGGGCGCACTCAACATTATCAAAAAATAGAGGGGAATGGAAAAGAGGACACGGGGACGCGGGGACGCGGGGACGCGGGGATAGCATTTGATCGTTTCCTTGCTCCCTCATCTCCCTCATCTCCCTCATCCCCACTCTTACCGAGGTGGTAAAGTTTCAAACCGGAATTCAGTTCCAACTTTGAGCTTGTTGGCATTCAAGCGAGGAGACATCATGAGCGATGTGTCATAAGGATTTGGTAAATCAGGAGTGCGAATATAGGGATCGTTGCCTGCTTGCTGAGTCAGGGCATCATGATATAAAGTATTAACCAACTCGGCATCACGAGCTATTTCATTTTCTGGGAAAGAACCACCAAAACCGGAACCAGCGCCGAAAAATGAGTCTAGTTGGCGCTTGAGGCTGCCATTTTCGTAGAAATTGCGATCGTGTCGAAAAAATGCCCGTTCAAATACATCACTTGTAGTTTCACTTTTGGGCGTTTGTGTTTGGGCGGCTACTACAGAGGGAAAAGCAATACTAGCAACAAGCAGGATTAATAAACCACCAAAGGTTTTTAATTTTATACCCACGTTCCTTACTCCTCAAATTTTTGGCGAATCTTAATTTATGCTTAATTTGAGAACTCTGATAAGTTCAACCTTTGGTGTAGCACAACTTTTAATGTTTTGTAATGACGTATCCTACTGAAACTCTTACCCCTTCAAATATTTGGGCAACCACACCTGATTTAACTAACTTACGCCACAAGCTATTAGATTTATTTGCTCAACTGGCTTATCAAGAGGGTGATTTCGTTCTCGCCTCTGGGCTACGTAGTTCTTATTACGTGAATAAGATGCAGGTAACACTCCATCCCCAAGGAGCTTTGGCAGTTGGACGGTTGCTGTTTCCTTTACTACCTGTAGATACGCAGGCTGTGGCAGGTTTAACAATGGGGGCCGATCCAATTGTCACAGCAGTGAGTGTGGTTTCTGTTTATGAAAATCGACCGATTCCAGCGCTGATTATTCGCAAGGAAGCCAAGGGTTATGGGACGAAAGCTTATATAGAAGGCCCCAATTTGCCAGAAGGTGCAAAGATAGTAGTTTTGGAAGATGTCGTCACAACTGGGCAATCTGCTCTGAAAGCAGTTGAGCGTCTTCAAGGAGCAGGTTATACCGTTAGTCAAATAATTACACTGATAGATAGGCATCAAGGGGGAGCAGAGTTGTACCAGTCAGCAGGGTTGAAGTTTGAAGCGTTATTTTCGATTGAGGAAATTCAGGAACGGTTCCGACAACTGGCAAATTGATGAATAATAAAACTGCTACCAATTCGTAATTCGTAATTACGAATTGGTAGCAGTTCTGAATAAAACGACAGAATAAATTAAAGCTGAGGCTAGAGGTAATTCAAAAAAGTTTGAGCTTTGTTTACTTTTATTTACACAGTTTGATTTTATTGTGCCGACTTAACTTAGCGAACACCAAATTTATATGTTCAAAGCCAAATTAGCTACTAAAGGACATTAATTTGTCAACATGGAGAAATAATTTGACAATCGGCAAATAGACATATTGTACATTGAAAGCCAGCAGTCGGATTTGAACCGACGACCTTCCGATTACAAGTCGGATGCACTACCACTGTGCTATGCTGGCAAGTCTGGCGTAGGCGTAGCCCACCGTAGGTATCGCTCTCGATTAGCAACCACAATTTCTAATTTTACCATAATAAAACTATTTGTCCAGTGGCGATCGCTAAAAAATATTTGTCTGGAAAATGGGGAGATGAGGGAGATGAGGAGATTGTAATAGAATTTCACTCCAAACTCCCAACCCCTAACTCCTAACTCCTAACTCCTAACTCCGATCTGAAAAATCAGCGATCGCAATGACTAATAAAGTTGGTAAATTAATATTCATAGCAAAAGCTAACTCAAATCCTGGGCTGGACGCCAAAATATCTGGTACATTTTGAAAATTCTACTTTTTTGACACGGCTGGGTAAAGAAACAGAATTATATAATTGTTCTTTACACATCAGAACCATGACAGCTTTGAACGGACGAGATTTATTAAGTTTGGCGGACATCAGTCCAACGGAACTTCAAGAACTTCTGCAATTGGCAACTCAACTTAAAACCAAACAGCTGAAGTTGCAGTGTAATAAAGTCTTAGGGTTGTTGTTCTCTAAAGCTTCTACTCGCACGCGGGTAAGTTTTACTGTGGCGATGTATCAACTTGGTGGGCAGGTAATCGATCTTAACCCCAATGTCACTCAAGTTAGTCGCGGGGAACCTTTACAAGATACGGCGCGAGTCTTAGATAGATATCTGGATATTTTGGCAATTCGGACTTTTGCACAGCAGGATTTGGAAACTTTTGCTAACTATGCGAAGATTCCGGTGATTAATGCGCTAACTGATGCAGAACATCCCTGTCAGATATTAGCTGATTTATTAACGATTCAAGAAGCTTTTGGCAGTCTTGCTGGGTTAACTTTAACCTACGTGGGTGATGGAAATAATGTAGCTAATTCTCTGATGTTGGGCTGTGCTTTGGTGGGAATGAATGTCAGAATTGCCACTCCTAAAGGATTTGAGCCAGATTCTAAGATTGTAGAACAAGCAAGAGCGATCGCTAATAACAAAACTGAAGTCCTACTCACTGACGATCCAGAATTAGCTGCCAAAGGATCTGCTGTACTTTATACTGATGTTTGGGCAAGTATGGGACAAGAAGCAGAAGCTGATAACCGACTGCCAATTTTCCAACCTTACCAAATTTCCGAGCAGTTATTGAGCCTTGCCGATCCAGAGGCAATTGTTTTACACTGCTTACCAGCCCATCGTGGTGAAGAAATTACTGAAGCAGTTATTGAAGGTTCTCAATCACGAGTTTGGGAAGAGGCAGAAAATCGCCTCCACGCCCAAAAGGCTTTGCTTGCTAGTATCTTAGGGGCAGAATGAAGGAAATAGAGACGCGATTCATCGCGTCTGTACAAAATATAAGAGTCAGAATAGCGATGTGCGGCTGACTCTTGACGAGTTATAAGTAAAAAAATCAAGAATAAATAGGCAAAAGAAAATAAAATATTCTTACTTTTGCCTTTGATATTTTTACTTTTCTATTGCTTATGGGGAGTTTTTTGTAGTACTAATGTTCTAAAGACATTTATAATTACTTCCCGCAAATTTATGGAACGTCTAACGGAAGCTCAACAAGAACTTTACGAATGGTTGGCAGAATACATTAGAACGCATCAGCATTCGCCTTCAATTCGCCAAATGATGCAAGCGATGAACTTGAAGTCACCAGCACCAATTCAAAGTCGTTTAGAACATTTACGTACTAAAGGATATATAGAATGGACTGAAGGGCAAGCAAGAACGATTCGGATTTTGCGCCCTGTTAAACAAGGTGTACCAATTTTGGGCACGATCGCTGCTGGTGGTTTAATAGAACCATTTACTGATGCTGTAGATCATTTAGACTTTTCTAATTTGGAGTTACCTCCCCAAACCTACGCTTTGCGGGTAGCTGGCGATAGCATGATTGAAGATTTAATTGCTGATGGCGATGTGGTATTCTTGCGTCCAGTACCAGAACCAAATCAGTTGAAAAATGGTACCATCGTCGCCGCGAGAGTTGATGGATTCGGTACTACATTAAAACGTTTTTATCGTCAAGGCGATCGCGTTACTCTCAAACCAGCAAATTCTAAGTACAATCCCATTGAAGTTAGCGCTATGCAAGTGCAGGTGCAGGGTTCGTTAATTGGGGTTTGGCGGGGTTACAACTGAAGTAATAAGAAAGTGATGAGTTATGAGTGATGAGTGATGAGTTTTAAATTACTAACTCCTAACTCCCAACTCCCAACTCTCAACTCCTAACTTCTAACTCCTAACTCTCAACTCCTAACTCCCAACTCCCAACTCCCAACTCTCAACTCCTAACTCCCAACTCCCAACTCCTAACTTAGTTAGTAAGGTTCATCACCACGTTTGTGCTTAACATATGTACTTGACGGCAAATCCAGTGCGGCAACTGCCCACTTTCCGATTAAAATTACCAATTGCCAGGGAAAGTAAGGGCAGTTATCAAACTTCGCAACCATTACCAGGATGTCCAATAAGGCCTCCATCTTTGCAATTGCGGCAATATCAGCAAGAAGCGATCGCCAGCTGGTTTGCTAATAATGGTAGAGGGACGCTCAAAATGGCTACTGGTAGTGGTAAAACTATTACGGCTTTAGCGATCGCTTGTGAATTATATCAGCAGATTAATTTACAAGTTCTGTTGGTGGTGTGTCCCTATCGCCATCTTGTCACCCAATGGGCGCGAGAATGTGAAAAATTTAATTTGCAACCGATTTTAGCCTTTGAGAATTTACGCACTTGGCAAAGTCAACTTTCTGGGCAAATTTATAATCTGCGTTCTGGTTCTCAACGGTTTGTTACTGTTATTACTACGAACTCCACTTTAATTGGAGATGGGTTTCAATCTCAACTCAAATATTTTCCTGCCAAAACTTTAATTATTGGGGATGAAGCGCATAATTTAGGCGCACCCAAGTTAGAAGAAAGTTTACCGCGTAGTGTGGGGTTGAGATTAGCTTTATCTGCCACGCCGGAGAGGTATTTTGATGATTTTGGTACCCAATCTTTATTCGATTATTTTGGCCCAGTTCTTCAGCCAGAGTTCACTTTGAGGGATGCGATCGCTCAAGGTGCTTTGGTACATTATCTGTATTATCCTGTGTTGGTGGAGTTAACAGAAGCAGAAAGTATTGCTTATTTAAAGTTAACTAAAAGAATTGGGCGATCGCTTTTATATCGAGAACGAGAAAATGGCGGAGATTTTGAAGACAATGAAGATTTAAAGCCGTTGTTGATGCAAAGGGCAAGGTTAATTGGTGCAGCGGAAAATAAATTAAATGCTTTGCGCGATTTAATGGCAACTCGCCGCGAAACTACTCACACACTTTTTTATTGTAGTGATGGTTCACAAGACGCGGGACAACGTTCATCGCTACGCCAACTCAAAGCTGTTGCCAAAATTCTCGGAGTGGATTTGGGATATAAGGTAAGCACCTATACGGCTCAAACTTCTTTAGAAGAAAGGGAAATATTACGTCGTCAATTTGAAAGTGGCGAATTGCAAGGTTTAGTGGCGATTCGTTGTTTAGATGAAGGTGTCGATATTCCAGCAATTCAAACTGCGGTGATTTTATCAAGTTCTGGTAATCCTCGTCAGTTTATCCAGCGACGGGGGCGAGTTTTACGCCCTCATCCAGCTAAAGAACGTGCAACTATATTTGACATGATTGTTTTGCCGCCAGATTTAGATAGAGAAACCATAGAAGTTGAGCGGAATCTGTTAAAAAAGGAGTTACGCCGCTTTGTGGAGTTTGCTGATTTGGCTGATAACGCGGGCGTTGCCAGAATGAAATTACTCGATTTACAAAAACGATATGGTTTATTAGATATTTGATGATGAATCAGATAGGATTTGTATTTTTTTGTAAAAAATTTTCGAGTTTGCTAGAAAGAAGCATGAAGTATGAAATAATAAAATTATGGATTTGATAATAATGGAATGTAAGTCAAATTTTTAAAGCACCTTAAATCCCATTATGATATGGTTTACTTAAAATTAATAATATCAGAAAACCTTGAGAGAATAAAGCGTTTTTTTTAAAAAATTCAGATTTCAAAACACAGCGTATTTCCCAGAAAATGAAGTACACAATCTGAGAGGATGTTTGAAAAGTCATGATTGATGTGTCAAATATTTTTACCCCACCCTAACCCTCCCCGATGGAAACGTGAGGGAACTAAATTTCTTGTTTCCCTGCCTTTATAATGGGAGATTAACTTGTGTGTACACGGTCAATACTGTTTGATTAAGGGGCGTTGCATAATTGCGGGATGATTTTTCTCACGCAGAGGCGCAGAGACGCAGAGAGAATAAGGAGTTTAAGATTTCAATGCGTACAATTTCATCCCTTGATTCAGCAACGCCGATTTATCGCGTCTTTGGAATTTAGAATTTTAATCAAAAAACCTTAACCGAACCATTCTGAATTCTGGATTCTGACTTCTGAATTCTACTGTCATAGTTTCTGGAAATTTCAAAATAACGCTAACAGTGGCTTTACCGAGGCGATTCCAGCACTAGAGAAAGTTAAAATATAAAAAATATCTTTGAAAATTCCAGATGTCACAAGAGGCGAATATCGACGATGTGCAGGAGCCAATTACCAGCGCCCCGCCGGAAGTACGGCAAATTATTGAGCGGGTATGGAAGGAGGAAAAAGGTAGGCTAGATAAGAAAAGTAATGGCCCGATTAATGAGGAGATTTTGAAAATTATCAAGGAAGAGGTGCGATGAAGCTGACTTCAATAAAGCTATGCAACTTTCGCTCCTTTTATGGTACGACACCAGAGATGATTCTGGCTGGGGGAGATGCTCAGAATACAACGATTATTCATGGTAATAATGGCTCAGGAAAAACCAGTTTACTGAATGCCTTTACGTGGGTATTATATGAGAAATTTAGTGCGGCATTTGCATCAACAGAACAGCTGGTAAATAAAAGAGCGATCGCGGAAACTCAAAGAGGCCAAGTTGTAGAATGTTGGGTAGAGATTGGCTGGGAACATGAAAGTAAACGCTATCGAGTCAAACGCGCTTGTCGGGGTTACAAAAACGAAAGCGAATTTGAAGCTGGTAAAACCCAGTTAACTATGTGGGTAGGTGGGGACGATGGCAAATGGAATATACCAAATCAGCAACCAGACGATATAATTAATCAAATTTTACCTGCTACTTTACATCAATATTTTTTCTTTGACGGCGAACGAATTGAAGAAATAGTTCGTTCTGACAAAAAAGCTGAAATTGCCGAGGCAACAAAAATTTTCTTGGGCGTAGAAGTAATCAACCGTTCCATCAGACACTTAGGAGATGCTAAAAAAACTCTAGAAAATGAGTTAAAAGCTATTGGTGATTTGCAAACTAAACAGTTATTACGACAACAAGAAAAAATTGAACGAGAGCGTGAACGCATTAGCAAACGCCAAATAGAAATTCAAGAAGAGTTAGAATATCAACAAACTTTTAAAAAAGAAACAAGTAGCCGTTTACGAGAACTGAGTGCTGCTAAGGAATTACAAGAAAGATGGCAAAATTTAGAATCCCAGAAAGCAGCAAATCAAGAAGAATATAAAAAAACCAAAGAAGCACTGAAAAAAATTATTTCGGCGCGGGGTTATACAGTTTTACTGTCACAAACTACATCCCAGTTCCGAGAAATTATCAACGATTTGAAGCAGCGAGGCGAATTAACATCAGGAATTTCGCGGGAATTTGTCAATGATTTACTCAATTCTCAACGCTGTATTTGTGGTGCCGAGTTACGCGAAGGTAATCATTCTCATATAAATGTCCAAACTTGGTTAGATAAAGCAGGTTCCTCGGCGGTGGAAGAAAGCGCAATTCGCATCAGCGCCCAAGTAGATGAAATTGATAAGCAAGCCATAGGATTTTGGGAAGAAGTTGATAGAGAACAAGCCAGGATTAATCAACTCAGGCAAACTATATCGCAAGTTGAAAACGATTTAGAGAATATTCAAGAACGGTTACGAAAAGATGCTAATGAAGAAATTAGCAGTTTACAAAAACGCTTAGATGAAATCGAAAGTAAAATTGACGAATTAAATCGAGAACAAGGCGCAAATCAGCAGCAATTTGCTCAACTCACAACTGAAATTGAAGGTTTGAACAAGCAAATCAGCAAACAAAAGCTCAATGAAGATAAGCAAACTTTAGCACAGCGACGGATTAACGCTACTCAAGATGCCATCGAACGATTAACAGAAGTTAGAAATCGTCAAGAACAACAATTTCGCCTGCAATTAGAAAAGCGAGTACAAGAGATATTCACAGAAATTTCTGTGACTCCATACATTCCTAAAATTAGCGATAAATATGAACTGACATTAGTAGAAAATACCACAGGGATGGAAGCATTAGTTGCAGCTTCCACTGGAGAAAACCAAATTCTCAGTTTATCCTTTATTGCCAGCATCATTGACAAAGTAAGGGAATGGAGTGAGAAGCGAAAAATGATGATGATTCCTGATAGTAGCACTTTTCCTATTGTGATGGATTCGCCTTTTGGTAGCTTGGATGCGAATTCGCGGCGACACATTGCTAAGACAATTCCTAAATTAGCAAATCAGTTGATAGTGTTAGCAACTAAAACTCAATGGCGGGGTGAAGTTGAAGAAGAAATAGCAGATAGAATTGGCAGAGAATATGTGCTTACTTACTATTCTTCTAAACCTGATTGTGAGCAGGATTATATTCAATTAGCTGGGGAAAGATATCCTTTGGTGAAACAAAGCCCAAATGAGTTTGAGTATACGGAAATTATGGAAGTTGAACGTAATGTTTAAAGGATGAAGTTATGGTTATCGCCGTGGTGAGGTGGCTGAAGCTGAATCCGCACTGCCAGGATGGACTATGTTAGTGGATAATTTGTTTGTTTAGGCGATCGCCTTTTTACTAGTATAAAATAATGCCATAAAAAATGCGAATATTTTTAGATTTAGGTTAAAATAGCAACACAGTATATATCAAAACAATGGCTGCAAATAGAATCAGGGTTGCTAAAGATAAGGCTGAGTTGGTGAAATCTCTAGTAGCATCAAAAGACACAACTGGGCCTTTTCAAACTTATGTAGAAGTTATGGTGTTTGCAGCAGCATTAGGCGTTAAATATAAAAAGCGCGTTCCTTTAGACGTAATTTCTAAAGATTTATCCCCATTGCGACAAGATTATTTTACTAGCAGTTTTACTCTATTAATTAATTTGTTGGCTATCACCGAAACAGAAAACATTAAGATTATAGGTGATGATAATGTAGCTGACGAGCAACGCATTCACATTTTTGAAGAGTATGCTAATGCTGGTTTAGAAATTATACAAAATGAACTGCGTGGAGCAGTAGACTATTCAGAGCGACTTTTATTGATTCTTAGTTATGAAAGAACAAATACAGAGCAACAAGATGAGGAATTTGATCTAAGCAAATTCCTATCTTGATTTTTAAGTAATGGTTAAAAGCAATAAATTTACATCCAGCCTAGTGCAATTTTCACTATTTTGACTGCATCTGTTACTGCACTAGCAGCAGCAGATATTTTATAAGGCTTGTCTGGATTTTTAGGTTTAGCATCTATTCTAATTACATTATCCTTCCAAAGTTGGTTTTCTCTTGACCAATCTAGCTGTGCTAGTTGTAGAATTTTTTCTTCATTAAAAGAATTGTTGTCTGGCTCGTATATAAAGTACAATAAACGCCCTAAAACTTCCAGCCCTACACTTACACCTAGAATACAGTCTTCTTTAAATGTACCTACTTCATCTGTTGTTAATTCTTCAACAGTTGTATCAGAAATATACTCAGTATTACTGCATTCCGAGAAAAATCTATTAAGACAAATAACCAAAGCATCAGATGCTTGATAAACATCATAATCTCGAAGCTGATTACTTGGATCGTTAGTAAAAACGCAACTTACAAACCTAGCTATGTAATTAATTGTGTAAATTAACTTATCTTTAGTAGCAGGACTCAATTTAATCTTTTCTGTCTTACCCTGAAACATTGGCACTCGTTTTATTAATTCTTTAGTAATGCCAACTCGACCAGAGAACTCGCCAAATGATAATAACAATGATTTATCTAATTGTTTTGTTTGAGCCATGTCTCTGAAATCTGCCTGACACTGCTGAAAATCACCCTCCAAAACTAGAGTAATTGCAAAATCATCATCACTGATTAAGTGGCTGTCAGTACTTTCTATCAATTCGTGGATTGCACGTTTACGATGTTGTCCATCAGTTATGTCTAACTTGACTCCACGACGAATAACAACCAGACAAATACCCCTACCCAGTTCAAGAATTGTTATGTCTTTTGGGGTTACATTAGCAGTCAAAGTTCCTACAATCCAAGGTTTTTCTTTTCGAGAACGGTCAACAATATATTTTTTAATTTCATCAGCATGACCTTTAACCTCTGGGCGATTTTTACCAGAATCAGGATCATTCCCAGTGGATGGTTTGGCTTGCAGAAGACCAGAAAAGTCACTAGCTGGAACATTAATTTGCAGCATAGTACGCTTTCCCTGCCTAAAAATAAGTCCCGGATAGCAGCGATCGCGATGATATTGTGAGAAAAATGGCTCGATAAATGAACTAAACTGAGCTTTTATCTGAGGAGAAATGCCATTATTCTCATCCTCAATTGATTGAGCCATATAAATACCTAATATGAATTAGTAGATGTTAGCAAACATCATATGCAACCCTTGTAAAATATAGCATCAGTAAAAACCACAGTGCAAAATCCCTACTTAACTTTGCTAGTTGAGAATATGTGGAAGTCCTACAGCTTTTGGATCAACAAACTTGCCATCAAAACCTATAGTTTTATCTTCCATAGTCCTAGCATCTGCCAAAGCCTTGCGAAGTTCAGCACGTTCCATTTGTTCCTGAATTCCACCCAGAATATAAACCAATAACTTCGCCGCCAAATCTCGTCCAGCAACCTGCACACGCTTTTTATTTGGGTCATACAAAACCCCATACCAAATAGATTGGGGATACTCCATACCACTAAAACCGCCTTGCTGGTCAAACTTCCGCAGCTTCTTAAAAATATCTGCCAGTGAGAAACCTTTTTTAAATACTAAAATTCCCAACGCTTGCGCTAATGCAACTTGAGCAACTGGACGAAAAAGCATATTTCCTTCACCTCCATCTTTCTCAAAGCTGAACCGCCGCAAAGCTGGTGTATCCTCATGTTCCAAAATTTTATAACTGGGAAGATTAGCCAAAGAATCAAATAGCTTTCTGAATTCTTCAATCCCTTGCTCAAGTTCTTCGTCCTCTGGACGCATGGGAATTAGACCTTTTTCCAAGGGTTTCCAATGAAGGAACTTTTGACTCAAATATCGCTCAGACATGTCTTGCAGAGCTTGTAATGTCGTCAAAACTGTAGAATTAGAAGCCACCGTTGCACTATTCCAATTAACACGGGGATTGCGCTCTTGTCGTTGTTCTAATAATGGATGTGTAACTGCGATTTTTCTAGCAACGATCGCAAAACCATCATCTTCATTCAACTGTGTTAGCTGACCTTTAGTCAACGGTGCAGCCATCAAGTTGACATGAACAAAAATGGATCTCACCCTCCGCCTCGCCTCGGTGCGAGTTTCCCCAGTGGCTACCGCACAGATAAACTCAATACCAATTTTTTCCTTGGGTAAATTTTGTAAGTAAGCAAGGTCTACTTGGTATTTTTGTATTAAATCATTGACTGTAATAAAACTGTCATCAGCAGCTTTATCTTTTTTATAGCGTTGGAGTTTACGAGTTTTAATTAACTCCATCAACCCCTGTACACCCATTAATCGATGTTGACCATCTAGTGCATAAATGGTTACATCATCCTCAGAAATATTTAAGAGACCTACTTTAGCGTCTTTATCTAAGGGGATGAAATCAGTAGTAGATTTGGTGGCGCGTCCTTCACTATCCCATTCAGCAGCTTTGGGATTATCCACCCACGGTTGATTAATTACCACTAGCACCGGTGGAAACTTGTGATTGTGTCGAGCCGCTAAATACTGCACTAGGGGCGCTTGACGTGACCAATCAAGGGGACGCTGCTGAATTTCATCAATACTATCCGCGTCAATGTCGATATTCTCTGTCTCTGGATTGTATTTTTTTTGAAACAGAGGTAAGCCAGAGGCGAAGTGAACACGACCTGCAAACCATTCCAATGTAACAGAGCTAACATAAGCCTCAGTGCCACCCATCTCGGTTTTTTGAACGAGAATTTGATCCTTTTTGCCTAAAAACTTCTCCAGCAGTAAAGCGAGTACCTGTTTTTCCTTGTTTTCCCGTTCCAGGTACTCTCTAGCGATGTCAGCGGTTGGGTCAGATGTACTATCTTTCATGTTAATTTTTAAAAACGAAGTAGTAATATGTAGTTTGATTGCCCAAAAAATTGAATATTGGTAATCAAGTTTTTAAAAACTGTTTTTTCAACCCAGGTCAGTGGGTTTCGTCTGTGTACCTGCGAATTCTATTCGCTCGGATGTTACGCCAGTGTTTTCAGAGAGAGGGAGAAATGACTACAGCACAACAAGCAGAAAATAAAGGTCAGCAGACACGTACTGTAGCAGAGTTAGTGGACTACATCCAAGCTCTCACCACTGAAATTCAAGAACTGTATTGTTTGGATGAGATACCTTGGGTTTTAGGGGTATCCTGGGGAAAAGATTCTAGTACAGTATTGCAGCTTGTATGGAATGCGATCACCGCTCTTCCTCCAGAAAAAAGAACTAAAACCATTCATGTTATCACAACAGATACTCAGGTAGAAAATCCTGTAGTGTCTACTTGGGTTCGCAAATCCTTACAGAATCTTAAAGTAGCTGCTAAAAAATATGGGATGCCAATTGAACCACATTTACTACAACCAGTAATTGAAGACACATTTTGGGTAAATCTTATTGGTAAGGGATATCCAGCACCCCGTAATCAGTTTCGCTGGTGTACACCACGCTTAAAAATTAATCCTGCCAATCAATTCATTCGTGAAATAGTTAGAGCTAACGGTGAAACAATTCTTGTATTGGGGACTCGCAAGGCGGAGAGTTCCAAACGGGCTGCAACAATGAAAAAGCATCAGGCTGATAGAGTACGAGATCATCTAAGTCCTAATGCCAGTTTACCCAACTCCTTAATCTATACCCCTATTGAAGATTGGAGTAATAACGATGTCTGGATATACCTTAATCAGTATGATAATCCTTGGGGACAAAGCAATAAAGAATTATTCACTATGTATCGAGGTGCTACAGCAGATAATGAATGCCCACTAGTTGTTGATACTTCTACTCCTAGCTGTGGTGATTCCCGGTTTGGCTGCTGGGTTTGTACACTAGTGAATAAGGATAAATCAATGGAGGCGATGATCCAAAATGATGAAGAAAAAGAATGGATGCAGCCTTTATTAGATATTCGTAATGAACTAGATATTCAAGATGACCGAGAGAAGAGAGACTTTAGAAGAATTTGGGGAGATGTCCAACTATTTGAACGCAATAAAAACGGTGAAATTTCCGTTGAACCAATACCTGGCCCTTATACTAAATATTGGCGGGAGCATTGGCTCAGACGATTATTAGAAGCACAAACAAAAATCCGTCATACAGCCCCAGAAAATATGCGCGATATCACCTTAATAACTATAGAAGAAATGAGCGAAATTAGGCGCATTTGGCTAGAAGAAAAACACGAATTTGATGATAGCTTACCCCGTATTTATCAGGAAATAACTGGCGAAGAATTTCAAGATCCCCGTCCTGGTGCTGACTATAGCCTACTAGGTCGTGATGAATGGATAGTATTAGAAGAAATCTGTGAAGGTGACGCCATGCAATTGGAACTTATGGCGAAATTGTTAGATACAGAACGCCAGTATCGCAAAAAAACTCGTCGCGTCGGAATATACGAAGCCCTAGAAAAATGTTTTAATACAAGTTCCCGTTCTCCAGAAGAAGCCATTAAAAATGCTCGCTTGAAACGCGAATTAAGCGAAGCAGTTAGTCAAGGTGATGTTGCAAAGGTCAAGCAGATGACTTTGGGCGATGTTCCACCAATGAATGAGGTAAATGAAGATAAAAGTGATGAAGAGTTAACTTGGGCAAGTATGAAATTTAAAAAGAAAGATTCAGAAGAATAGAATACCGGGCGAATGGAATTCGTGCGCCACTTGCTTCTCTCAAGGGGAGACGCTGCGCGTAGCTTGCTTCTGGGTTCGCGTAGCGTCTCGTAGAGAAGGAGTACAAGTCGGGAAACCGCAAGGGCGCAGTGGCTTGGCTACACAGACGAAACCTTCAGGACTTACGCAACTGGCACAGGCGATGTCTGTCTTGAAAAGTTCAGATAGGCGGCTTCGGCCGATCTGTTATTATCAATTCTGTTCAAGTCAGGCATAAATTATTCTAGGAGATAAACAATGGCCAAAAAATATGATGTTTATGGTGTAGGTAATGCCTTAGTAGATATAGAATACGAAGTATCTCCAGAGCTACTACAAGAGTTAAAGATTGATAAAGGTGTAATGACACTCCTAGATGAAGAGAGTCAAAATCATATTTTGGAAAATCTCAAAAATCTTCCTTGCCATAAGAGTTGCGGAGGTTCAGCAGCAAACACAATAGTGGCAATTAGTCAACTAGGAGGAAAAGTTTTTTATTCCTGTAAAGTGGCTAATGATGAATTTGGAGATTTTTACATAGAAGATTTACTCAACTCTCAGGTAGATACAAACTTAAAAAATGGCGATCGCCAATCAGGAATTACAGGTAAATGTTTGGTGTTAGTAACTCCCGATGCAGATCGCACCATGAATACATTTTTGGGAATTACTGGAGAATTTTCTACACAAGAATTAGTATCAGATGCGATCGCTGATTCAGAATATGTATATATCGAAGGATATTTAGTGACTTCTCCCACAGGAAAAGAAGCAGCTATAAAGGCTAGAGAAATAGCTGAAAAAGCGGGAGTAAAAACCACCATGTCCCTATCTGATTACAACATGGTGAAATTTTTTAAAGATGGTTTATTAGAGATCATTGGACCTGGTTTAGACTTGATTTTTGCTAATGAAAGTGAAGCATTAGGACTAGCAGATACACAAGATTTTCAAGTAGCTGTAGACAAACTAAAAATCCTGAGTAAGAAATTTGCCATTACTCGCGGTGCCAAGGGTTCAGTAGTATTTGACGGTGAGAAATTAATCGAAATCGCTGCACCTCAAGTAAAAGCTGTAGATACAGTGGGAGCAGGAGATATGTATGCAGGAGCTTTTCTCTATGGAATTACCCAAGGTATGAGTTATGAAGAAGCCGGAAAATTAGCATCGGCCGCAGCTTCTAAGATTGTTACATCCTATGGGCCAAGATTAAAAACTGAGGAATTAAAGGCATTAGTTACTGCTTAGAGGATGTTTGAAAAGTCAGGATTGATGTATCAAATATTCTTTTACCCCACCCGAACCCTCCCCTTATAAAGGGGAGGGAAGCGGATTTTCTAATTTCCTTAACCCAAGCGTATCGCTTTATAACCGCGAATTACATTCATTCAGTATTTCTTTCCCATATCTTTAATAATATTAAAAAATCAATGATATTTCTTGAACTCGTTCTGCAAAACTTCGGTCCCTACATTGGTAAACAGGTAATCAATCTAAACCCAAAAATTGATGAGGAAAACTCACGCCCAATTATCCTTTTAGGTGGAATGAATGGCGGCGGAAAAACTACGCTTATGGATGCTATTCGTCTCGCCCTTTATGGCCCCCGTGCCCAATGTTCTACCCGTGGTAATTTAAGTTATAGCGATTTTCTCAACCAATGTGTTAACAGTAAAATAGATCCGGTTGCAGACACGCGTATTGAATTACTTTTTGAACATATCGAAAACGATAAGCCAATAAAATATCGTGTTGTGCGTAGTTGGACAAAAAATCCTAAAGACGGGAAAGATACATTAGGCATTTTAGGTGATAGTGATACATGGCCTGATGCTTTAGTTAATATCTGGGATGAGTATATAGAAAATCTTTTGCCATTAGGTATTTCTAACTTATTTCTATTCGATGGTGAACAAGTTAAAGAACTTGCAGAACAGGAAACACCACCACCAGTTGTAGTAGATGCAATTCGCGGGCTTTTAGGTTTAGAATTAACAGACCGTTTAGCAGTTGATTTAGATATCTTAGTCAACCGTAAACTTAAAGAAGTTGGTAATAGTAAGGATTTAGCGAATCTAGAGGAAATTGAAACTAGGTTAACCCAACAGCAAGAAGATTATCAAATAACAGTAGAAAAATTAGAAACTCTGAAAAATCAGGTAGAAGAGTTAGAACAAAAACAGCAAGAAGCCTTTGATAAATTCATTTCTGAAGGCGGTAAAATTGCAGCAGAACGCAATCAACTAGAATTACAACAGGATACAAAAACTGCGGAAGTTGAACAAGTACGTCAATCGATGTGTGAATTGGCGGCTGATGTTTTACCTCTGGCATTAATTGCCAATTTGCTTACTCAGGTGCAAGCACAGGGAGAAAAAGAATTTCGCTATCAACAAGTAGAAATCTCCAAAGATTTGTTAATTGAGCGAGATCGGCGCTTACTAACTTGGTTAAATGAAGTGGAAATTTCCTCGGCACAAGTGGAAAAAATCCAATCATTTCTAATCCAAGATGTAGATAATTTATATGCTAAAAATCGACCGAAAGAAGCACCTTGGTTATTAGCTGATCGTGAAACTTTAAGTCAGCTAGATAATATCATCTATCACTTACAAAATTCTCAACTTTCTGCGAAAGAAAAATTAACTATTCTCAAAAATCAAGAAGAAGAAATTCATACTATTGAAAGACAAGTTCAGACAGCAGCAGCACCAGAAGATTATACAAAGCTGCGTCAAGCATTAGAAGCGGCGCAAAATCAAGTCGTTGAAGTTAAAGCAAATTATGAAACGACCCGCCGTCGTTTAGCTGAATTAGAAACTATTATTGCCAAGTCTAAAAAAGAATTAAGTGAATATACTGTAGAAAATATCAAGTATAAAAATACCGAACATATTATTACGTCAGCAGCGAAAGTTCAAGAAACACTCAAGATTTTTCGTGAAAAATTAACCCTGCGAAAACTCAATAAATTAGAAGAAGAAGTTAAAAATTGCTTCCTTTATCTCCTCCATAAATCTGACTTAGTGCATCGGATAACGATAGATACCAAAACTTTCAGCCTTTTACTTTACGATTTGAATGGGAAACCAGTACCTAAACATCGCCTTTCTGCTGGTGAAAAACAACTACTAGCGATCGCCTTTCTCTGGGGTTTAGCCAAAGTCTCCGGACACCGACTACCAGTAGCTATCGATACGCCACTTGGTAGACTCGACTCCTCACACCGCAGTAACTTAGTAGAACGCTACTTTCCATCCGCTAGCCATCAAGTCATTCTGCTTTCTACGGATACTGAAATCGGTAAAAAAGAAGTAGAAACATTAAGAAATAATGAAGCGATCGCCCGCGAATACCTCCTCAAATACGACTCTGCTACCCGTCAAACAACAGTAGTAGAAAATCAATATTTTTGGTAGTAGATATCCAGACTAAATAAAATCCCTATTTTATTGAGCCTGGATATTTACAATATATATAATGAACCTTGGAAAATAGATCGGAAATTATGAACTCACCAAATTTAGTAAAAATAGAGCGTGAACTGAGTAATTTCTCATTAGAACAACTTGAATGGCTTTTAGAACGTATCACAAGACAAGTACAAGCAAGAAAACAGTTAGATAAATTTACTAATGTTGAATATATGAATCAACAACTAGCTGCAATGGCTAATGATTTAGATATACAGCTAGAAATTGCTGCTATTAATAATGAATTTGCGTGAGAAAAAATTTCATATCTGCCATAACCCTTTTCTAATTAACTCTGGTAAGTAATTTAAAGACTTGGATGCGCTATGGCTTTTACCAATCAGATATGTTACATCTTCATTAGTAATTCTGGGGTGATACTCTTTTATTGGTTTCCGTCCACAAGCATTCTGTCCTGCTTCAGCTATTTTGAATATATATTTTAATACTTTATCATCAGAGCTATATATATTGATTAAGTTTCCTCTGATTTGGGAAGCTGCATACCCCCAGTCTTTGCTACTATCTCTACGAACAGCACCAGCAAGAAGAATTACATTTTGTAAGAAATGTTGTCTTTCTGTCCAAACTTCCATGCAATAATAAGCAACACGCGCCCCTAATGAATGAGCCATAAGAGAAACATTTTCTTCAGGAATTTCATTACCAATTAAATGAGGAAAGTAATCTCTACCAACTCGTTCAGCACGATATTTTGTTTTATGCCAATGACCAAGACCTAAACCCATCATAGAACTTTCAAAAAGACCAGAATCCCACCATAAATGATAAACAGAATGTTTCCAACCAACTTTATCTAAGGCATCAAGTAAAGTAGTGTTTCTAACTTTTTCTTCACTTAAATATCCATCTATAAAGACTAAGGCTTTTGAACTACCTGCTGGGCGTGAAAGAAGTCGCAGTTCAGGGCTTTCCATTAATTAATATTCCTTGGCTAAAACTTAAGTCATACTCTTAGTTTTCCCAACTGTATGATTCATGTATCACTATTTATAAACACTATGGAATCCCCAATTGAAAGAATAAAACTTTCCCAAACAGCGAAAGACCAACTTCTCAAACTCCGACGCAACACCAAAATTGACCAATGGAATATCCTCTGTCGTTGGGCATTTTGTCGTTCTCTAGCAGAACCAACTCCACCGTCTCCCGTACCAATTCCCCAAGATAGCAATGTGGAAATGAATTGGCGCGTCTTCGGTGGCGAAATGTCCGATATTCTCCTCCTCGCCCTCAAGCAACGCTGTCATAACGATGGCTATGACACCGACAAAGAAACCCTCGCCACCCAATTCCGCCTACATTTGCATCGCGGTATCGGTTACTTAGCAGGCGATCAAAATATCAAGAAAATTGAAGATTTAATTGAACTGGTCATTAAAGATTGAAAGGATATTAGTTAACTGTTAACTGTTGACTGTTAACTGATATTATGCCTGAAGCCTTAGAAATCGATCGCCATAGAGCTGCGATCGCTCGCACTGACATCTCCCGCCCCGTACGATTAGCCATAGAATGGGCAATCCTGGATCAAAATACCACTTTTTTTGACTACGGTTGCGGCTACGGTGGTGATGTGCGGCGAATAGCAGACTTAGGCTACACCAGCGCAGGCTGGGACCCTTACTACTATCCCGATGTCCCACTCACCCCCGCTGATGTCGTCAATTTGGGTTATGTCCTCAACGTCATTGAAGATGCAGAGGAACGCCGTCAAAGTCTCATCCAAGCTTGGGAACTCACCCAGCAAGTTTTAATTGTCGCAGCTCAAGTGTTGATTAATGCTCCCAGCAAAACTCAGCTGGCTTACAACGATGGCATTGTAACCCGCCGCAACACTTTTCAGAAATATTACGAGCAAGAGGAACTTAAAACTTACATTGATGAAGTGCTAAATGTGGATGCGGTACCCGTAGCGCTTGGTGTCTACTTTGTTTTTCGAGATGAAACCCAAAAAGAAAGTTACAAAGCTATCCGTTTCTTTTCTACCTCTTCTACACCGCGAGTCCGCATCCCCACCAAGCGGTTTGAAGATTACCAAGAACAACTGCAACCACTCATGGCTTTTTTTACCAAGCGCGGTAGATTGCCTGTGAAAGGTGAATTGGAAAATGAACAAGAATTACTGATAGAATTTGGTAATTTCCGGCGTGCTTTCGGCGTAGTTTTGCAAGCCACCGACGAAACAGAATGGGATGCGATCGCTTATCGTCGTTCTCTAGATATCCAAGTCTATCTTGCCCTCACCCACTTCGATCGCCGCCCTGCATGGCAGAAGCTAGCGCCAGAAATGCGTCACGACATCAAAGCCTTTTTTAGTAGCTACGAAGAAGCTTGCCAAGTAGCCGACCAAAAGCTTTTCAGCTTAGGCAAACCGAAAGTGATTCAAACTGCTTGTGAAAAAAGCAAAATTGGTAAACACACCCGCGGTGCCCTTTATGTACATGTTTCGGCGCTTGCTGCACTCGATCCTCTGCTGCGAATTTACGAAGGCTGCGCTAGCCGCACCATTGGCCGTGTAGATCGAGCCACATTGATAAAATATCACATTGATAAACCGCAAATATCCTATCTTTTTTACCCAGAATTCGATACTGACGCCCATCCAGCTTTAGCAGCAAGTATAGGTATTGACTTAAAAACTTTAGCTGTGACTCACCGAGAATATAAAACTAGAGCAAATCCGCCAATTTTGCATCGAAAAGAAACATTTGTTACTAATACATATCCACGTTACGAAGAATTTGCTAAACTCACCCAACAAGAAGAGGAATTAGGATTGCTCAAGCACACAAGCGATATCGGCACTCGTGAAGGTTGGGAAAAATGCCTTGCCGGACACGGGGTAGAAATCAGAGGACATGAGGTTTATCCGATTCCAGAAAATTAATCCGATTTTGGATTATCAAAGATTTACTGGGAATTGCTTTGAGTAGTCCATGTTTCGCAATCATTGTTCAAATTGCTATAAGATAAACCACTGCGCTATGAAGGTATCCTGAATTTGGATTTAGGACGAGTAAATCTTGGTGAGTTAGTGTGTTTGCAGAAAACTACACACGACCTGTGATAGTGATTAATAGTCAATTAATGCTGCGGCGATCGCGTAAATTCTTATAGGTATTAGTTTAGATGATAGATTTTTTCATTGCCTTGTTGTACTTTATCCAAACTCCAATTACCATAGCTGAGATTTCCTCAAAAGAGGCAGAAAGTTGAAACCATGAGGAAAATTGAATCGCTGCTGCAAGTTTTCGGTAGTCGCAAGATGGCGGCTTTGTTATTGTTGGGCTTTGCATCGGGTTTACCGTTATTGTTAATCGGTAATACCTTAAAAGCTTGGATGACCGTGGAAAAGGTCGATTTAGGCGCTATTGGCTGGTTTAGCCTTGCCGGGTTGCCTTATTCTTTGAAGTTTCTGTGGTCGCCGTTAATAGATAGATTCAGCCTGCCAGGTTTGGGACGACGACGGGGTTGGTTGATTTTGACACAGGTTGGCTTGATTATAGCGATCGCCATCATGGCATTTCAACAACCCAAACAAGCATTACAACTTTTAGCCATTAACGCTATAGTTATTGCCTTTATCAGTGCAACTCAAGATATCGCCGCTGATGCCTACCGCACCGATGTTTTGGAAAAACTAGAAATGGGTGCTGGTGCAGCGGTTTTTATCTTAGGTTATCGAATTGCCTTGTTAGTCGCAGGTGCTTTAGCCTTGATACTTGCTGATAAATTACCCTGGTCATCAGTTTACTTGTTGATGGCAGGAATCATGTTAATTGGTATTTTTGCCAGCTTGTTAGCACCAGAACCTAAGGAAATTAGCCCTCCCGCTTCCTTAGCTGATGCTGTTATCTTGCCCTTTGGTGAATTTTTTCAGCGTCAAGGTATCTTATACGCTATTTTAATTCTTGTGTTCATTACCTTATACAAACTGGGTGATGCTTTGTTGAGCAATATGACCACGCCCTTTTTGCTGCAAACAGGTTTTACCAAAACCGATATTGGGGCAATTCAAGTCGGCATGGGATTAGTTGCTACGATTGTCGGCGCCCTAGCAGGTGGTTCGATTTTGAGTGCTATAGGCATCAATCGATCGCTTTGGGTTTTTGGTATTCTACAAGCAGTAAGTAATTTAGCTTACTTTTTCCTAGCATATATCGGTAAAAACTACCAAGCTATGGTACTTGCCATCAACATAGAACAATTTTGTGGTGGATTGGGGACAGCAGCCTTTGTTGCCTTTTTGATGAGTCTTTGTAACCAGCGGTTTTCCGCAACCCAATATGCTTTGCTCTCCAGCTTGATGGCTGTCAGCCGCGATATTCTGTCGGCCCCAGGAGGCGCCATTGCCCAAAGGACAGGTTGGCCGATATTTTTCTTAATAACCATCGCCGCCGCTGTGCCAGGACTACTTCTATTGCCAGTATTTGCTCCTTGGAACCCTCGGCCAGTGGCAGCATCCAGACCAGGACTTGAGGACGAAGAAGAGGATATATGGGGAATCAAGTAGTTATTGCTGTCGGTACATTCATCCTCTTGCTTACTGGTTTATTACTTGGGTATGTTCTCTCGCAGTTAGTTTTAGGATTTCTAGCATTTAACCTCCTAACTTTTTTCGGAACACTCAGCCTAATTTTAATTTTTGGTACACTTTATTACGTTTTATTTTGGCAATTGCGGAGAGAGCAGTCTCGGTCATCATTAGATCGAGGAATACCAAGCCAGGTAGACGAAGGTGTATCTGATAGCTATCTCAAAAACAGGCTAATTGCCAGATTATCCGGTGATACCGCCGCTGCCGAACGATTAATTGAACAGGCAAAAGAGACTTATCCAGGAATGCCAGAGAATTGGTATTGTGAGAGAGTGCTTGATGACTTAGAGCGCAATCGGGAATAGTAGTGGGGAAGTAGGGGAGTGGGGAGTAGGGAGATGGGGAGAGAATTTTACCCCACCACCCTACGACCTCACCCTTCCCAGTCCCCATACCCAGAAAATCGCTAAAATAAATCAAGAATACTTTACAAATCTTTAGCTGGGTTCTCATAAAAGTTCCGAGCTTCCTTAGAATTCAAATATGGCTATTTTTCGTCAATACATCGCCCCACTGCTTGTTGTTTTGGTATTTGTCTTTGCCCTAGTGGCAGTCAGCGCTCGGATATTTTTACCCTCCGATATGGCAGCACCGGCACCAATTGAAGAGGTAGGGGTAAGTTCTCAACCTACTCCTGGTGATTTACCACTACCACATAATTCAGCAAGCTAAGTCAATATCAGAAGTGTCTGAGCAATTACTACCCGGGTACTTTATTCGCCGTGGCTCAAGTTTAGATCGATCGCTGCTGCTAAAATTCATGCAGCGGACTTACCAAGATCTTTTTCCCAATCAGGATTTTTCCCACCTAGAGCAAACAGTTAAGCAATACTTCTCCAGCGATACGCCCTTGTGGTGGGTCGATTTTTTGAGTCAGGGAGATGAGGGAGCAGGGGAAGTAAATTCTTCCTCATCTCCCTCATCCCCCCCATCTCCCTCATCCCCCCATCCCCCCATCGCCTGCCTCTGGGTAGGCAATGCCATAGACCAAGTACAAGGTAACCGTCATGCCCATATCTTTGTCCTCTATGTTGCGCCAGAACATCGGCGGCGGGGTATTGGTACAGCCTTGATGCAATATGTGGAAAATTGGGCGATTCAAAGAGGCGATCGCCAAATTGGCTTACAAGTTTTTCGATCGAATAAACCCGCATTAAATCTTTACGACCAGTTAGGTTATCAAACCCAATCCCTATGGATGGTAAAATTCCTCAATACACAAAAATAAATTAGAGGATAGCAATAAAATACTTGAGCGTCTTTTGTTATGGCGCTTCTCGTTTGGCTCAAAGTTAACGAGGGTCAACGGAAAGTGTACAATAACGCAACTGATATATATAAAGCTTTAACTTATTGACGCCAGGGATTACATGTTAATCCCCAGAAGGGATTGAAATGAAATTATGTATGACGAAGACGATCTAAGCCTACTTGATGCAGAGGAGGAGCTAGAAAGCCCCTTAGATAAAATAGAGCCGCTAACTGCCTCCTTGGAAGTGCCCAAGCCCGATCCAGAAGTAATGTTAGCTCTGCTAAACAGTCCCCAGCCCCAGCAAAGAATGTTAGCGGCGCGTGCTTTTTGCGATCTTGAAGATGCTCGTGCTACCCCCCTTTTGATTCGCTTATTAACTGATACCTGTCCCTTAGTTCGGGTGAGTGCAGCTTATGGCATCGGACGCAATCCCAGTTCTGAGGCGGTGAGTCCATTAATTGCTCAATTGAATCAGGATTGGAATGGCTATGTGCGTAAAGGCGTTGTTTGGGCTTTAGGAAACTGTCGCGATCGCCGTTCTGTAGCACCCCTAACAGATGCCTTAAGAACTGACATTTCCGCAGTGCGTTTGTGGGCTGCTAGCGCCCTAGCACAAATGGCAGAAGTCAGTTATGAAGCAATTATCGGGGCGATGCCACCATTAATACAAGCCTTAGTCAATGACCCAGTAGCAGCAGTACGGAGCAACAGTGCTTGGGCAATTGGTCAACTGTGCCGCGAACTGCCTTCTAACGTAGTTTACGCTACAGCGATCGACGCTCTCATTCAAGCCTTTGCCGAAGACCAAGATTTGGGAGTACGAGAAGACGCCAAAGCCTCACTCTTAGGAGTCGGCGATCCGCGTGGCTTGCAGTTGATTGAAACCCTGGAACAAGAAGGGTGGTTTTGATTTATTTCGGCATAGGGCATGGGGTATGGGACATTCGTCATTTGTCATTTATCATTTGTCATTCTCCGTGTCCCCACTTCCTCATCCCCTACTCATTTTCCCCTACAGACTTGATCAAATTTAGGTCATAGGGGCGTTCTGTGTCGTCCTCACCCAAATACTCGCCATTTTGAATTTCTAAAATAACTAACGGAATATGACCAGGATTTTCTACCTTATGCAGTGTTGCTGCGGGAACATAAGTTGACTGATTGCGATTTAGTAGTATTTCCTCATCACCACAAGTGACTTTCGCTACACCTGAGACTACGACCCAGTGTTCATTGCGATGATAATGGATTTGTGATTTAATGCCGTGCCTGGGCTTGATTTCAACGCGACTAATTCTATAGGTTGCTCCCTCTTCAATGACCTCGACATTACCCCAGTACCGTGTACCAGAATGTGAAGATGGTTCATCAATATTTGACTGAGTATTATTTTCATTCAGAGTCATAACTAATTTCTCAACTCAATGATTATTAATATTTGTCAATAATCTATCCTAAAGTGAGTAAATCTGGGTAAACAGTCCCCATTAAAAAAAACGAATATACCCTACTCCCCCACTCCCTACTCCCTATTTTTAACTAGCCTCCGGTATACTGAATCCTATAAATCCGATTATTAGCTTCTTCTGTTAATAGTAGACTGCCATCTGGTAAGACAAGTAAACCTACAGGTCGTCCCCAAGTACTTGGTACAGAAGGATTAAGCAAAAATCCGGTGAGAAAATCTTCGTAATAGCCTTGTGGTTGTCCTTTTGCATCGAAGGGAACAAACACAATTTTGTAACCGGTGCCGCGATCGCGGTTCCAAGAACCACGAAAAGCAGCAAAAGCACCGTTACGGTATTTTTCTGGAAATGTTTTACCATCATAAAACTGCAAACCCAATGCTGCTGAGTGCGCCTGAAATAGCACATCCGGCGTTTTAGTACTGGCTGCTAAGTCGGGGCGTTTGCTTTGTTCTTTGGTTTTTTGACGCGGATCGAGGTTCTTTGGCGTCAGGTAAGTATAAGGCCAGCCGTAAAATTCTCCCTTTCGGATGCGTGTCAAATAATCTGGCACCAAATCATCACCGATTCCATCCCTTTCGTTAACAGTAGTATAAAGTTCCTTAGTTACAGGATGAAAATCCAGACCAACAGGGTTACGCAAACCGGAAGCGAAAGTCTGCTGTTGAGAACCATCCAAATTCATCACCTGCACCGAAGCCCGTGGTAGGGGTTCTTCATCCACGTTGGTTCCTGAACCGATTGAAACATACAATTTATTCCCATCGGGCGAGACAACAACATTGCGTGTCCAATGATTGTTATAACCTTGGGCAGGTAAGTCAGCAATTTTTTGCCCGTTACCTGTAATCTGATTTTGGCCTTGAGTATAGGGAAAACGCAATACAGCATCTGTGTTCCCCAGAAAGAAGGAATCACCTGCAAAAGCCATACCAAAGGGTCGATTGAGTCCGTTATCCCTTGTAGCAAAGGTTTCTCGAACTTCAGCTACACCATCGCCATTGCGATCGCGCAATAGACGAATGCGATTTTGCCCGGTTTCAGTTACCAGTACATCACCATTGGGGGTTAAAGCTAGCCACCGTGGGGCATTTAAACCTTCAGCAAAAATGTTAACTGTAAAGCCTGGTGGTACGCGTAGTACCGGGTCTTGGGGAATGGGCACAACCTCAGGCCGCTTAGACGCACTTTCTGTTGCGAAGGGTGCCGGTAAGTTCTTGAGATTGATTCGGATAGGTTTAGGTGAAAATGCTTCAGTCCGGATGATATTTTTTGACTGTGTAGTATTTTGTGTCAGTTCGGTATCAGATACAGATGTTTGCGGTGCAGGATTATCTGAGGAGGCGCGAGTCTGGTTACAGGCTGCTACCAAGGTGAGTAAAAAAACTGGCAGCAAGAAACGCCCAGGAACTTTCATGGCGGTAAACACTATACACAATTTTTATACTCTAGACTTGAAACTTAATAATTGTCGCCAGTCTAAAGTCCGATTTTTTTGAAGGGATTGGGTATTGGGGACTGGGGATTAGGGAATTAAGATTAGAAATACTATATTTCCAATTCTCAATCGGGAGTACCAATCCCCAATACCCAGTCCCCAGTCCCCAATCCTCACACATATAAACATTTATTTGTCAATAAAAAATGTTCAAATTCGGCTGCTGGTAATGGACGACTAAATAGAAAACCTTGCATAGAATTACAGTTGTGTTGGCGCAAAAAAGCTAGTTCTGCTTCTGCCTCTACACCTTCAGCAACTACATTTAGGTTGAGGTTATGAGCCATTTGAATTAATGCTTTAGTAATAGCTGATTTTTGGGGGTCGGTGGCAACATTATGAATAAAATAACGGTCGATTTTTAAAGTATTAATTGGTAAACTTTTCAAATAAATTAAAGAAGAGTAGCCTGTACCAAAATCATCGATCGCTATTTTCACACCCAGAGAGCGCAATTTTTTCATAGTAGCGATCGCACTATTTACATCTTGCACAATCATACTTTCAGTAAGTTCTAATTCTAGGCAATTTGCTTGCAAATCATTAGTTTCTATAAAATTCACTATTTCCTGAAAAAAATCTGGTTGATTAAATTCAATAACGGATAAATTTACAGCAATATTCAATGAATAAATTCCGGCATCTCGCCAGGTTTTCATTTGTTCGCAGACTCTTTTTAATACCCATTTTCCAATGGGAACAATTAAACCTGTAGACTCTGCTAAGGGAATAAATTCTGTTGGATAAATTATGCCCATTTCCGGACTTTGCCAACGCAATAAACTTTCAGCGGCTACTATCTTTCCAGAAGCAATATCCACGATTGGTTGATAATAAATCTCAAATTCTTGAAATTTATTTTGTTTGATTGCCCGATGTAAGCTAATTTCTAACAACTGCATTTTCGGAGACAATTTGTGAATTGCAGTCTGAGGAGATAAATATCTTTTTAAAGTAGCATGCTTTTCCAACCTATTCATAATAGCACTTAATAACTCAGTCCGAGTAAATGGCTTAGTTATATAGTCATCTGCACCCATATCCATACCTCGACGGAAGTCAGATTTTGCAGATTTTGCAGTGAGAAAAATGAAGGGAATTGTTGCTGTTGTTGGATCTTGACGTAATGCTGTTAGCACGCCATAACCGTCAAGTTCTGGCATCATCATGTCACACAAAATTAAATCGGGAACTTCGGAAATAGCCAAATCTACCCCGATTCTGCCATTGGCAGCAGCAATGGTTTCAAAATCTTCAGCTTCTAGCAGATCTAAAATATTTTCTCGGACTGATTCTTCATCTTCAATGATTAAAATTTTCGGCATAATTAACCTCTATTTATATTTTATTATTTAATGATAAAATCACAGTAAACTTAGTCCCCAAACCCACTGTACTTGTGACAAAAATTTTACCTTTATGGATCTCTATGCACTTTTTGACAATTGCCATTCCTAATCCAGTGCCTAGTATATTCCCCACATTACTGCCGCGATGAAACGATTCAAAGAGGAACGGTAGATCTTTTTCTGGAATGCCAATTCCCCAATCTTGAATTTCCAATAATGCTTGCCCATTTTGGCAACTGAGACTAAATTTGACAATGCTATCATCTGGGGAATATTTAATTGCATTTGATAGTAAGTTATTCAAAATATGTCCCAGCAATTTTTCATCCATACAGCAAGGCATGGATTCATATTGACTGGTGAAAGAAATCAAGCGCTGGTTGTTGAGATTCATTTGTATTTCTTCCAGCAACTGTTGGCAGTATTTGACTAAATCAAAGGATGTGGGTCCATACTCTAATTTCCCCGTTCCTGCTTTACCAATAACTAACACGTCATTCAACATTTCAGTCATCCGCTTGACGGCGGTTTGAATGCGATGGAAGTGAGTGAGTTGTTTTTCTTGGGTCCATTTGTGGCGGTAGTGTTCCAATAACTCACAAGAAGAAAGAATAGTACTTAAGGGCGTGCGGAATTCATGAGAAGTCATGGAGACAAAGCGAGATTTAAGTTCGCTGAGTTGTTTTTCTTTTTCTAGTGCTATTCTGAGTTCTTGTTCTAATTGCTTGCGTTCTGTGATATCTACCCAGTAACCCACTATTTCCATAGGGTTACCAGTTTGATTTCGGACTAGCTTACCTTGGTCGTATATCCAACGATAGATGCCATCTTTGTGTAAAAATCGGTACTCAATTGTGTAGTGCCCTTGCTCTAATATCTTTGATAGTTGAGCAAATACTTGGGTTGTGTCTTCTGGATGAATATGGCTAGCCCAAAAATTAGAGTTTTCGACAAATTTTCGGGCTTCATAGCCCGTGATTGTCGTAACATTTTCGCTAACAAATGTCGTACCGAAGTCTCCAGAAATCTTGCAGGTATAGATGACACCCGGGCTAAAAGAAAGTAAATATTGCAGCTTTTGTTGACTTGTAAATAGTGCGGTTTCTGCCTGCTTACGCCTTGTAAGATCTCGAACTATACCGTGATAGCCACAAAATTGACCGTCAATGTTGAAGACTGGAACTTTGCTGGTTTCGAGAACAACTAGATGACCATTTTGATGAATATTAATGAGGCGGCCGGGTTTGCTTGTCGTGTCTTTAGGTACTATGGCGCGTCTATGTAACCATTTGTACTTAGACCATTGCCCCTGAAAGAAAATCCTATGTTTTAACTTAAAAGAACCAATATTAACAATATGGTTTTGGACATCTTCTGAATAAACACCTTGTGTCCACCAACCAATACCTACTTTGTGTTCTAGGGTTCGTTCAGTAAACTCTAGCCAAGATTGATGAAAAAAATTTCCTAAAATGTCACTATCTGACATGCAAATCAGCATAGGTACTAGACCTCTTGCAAAAGTGCTTTTTGCAAGAGGTGGGAAAAGGGAAAATACCAAACCTTTCCCCCTTTCCCCTTCCCCTTTTCCCGACTTATGTAAGAAGTCTACTGTATCAGCCATGATGCACAAGCGCTGTTCACTTTCACATAGTCCCTCAAAAGCCGTGGTATCCTCGTCAATCTCAGTGCATTCGTGAATTTTTTCAGATTCATTCTTCACTGCTGCTGACTCTAGCAAACGCTGTTGTTCTTCAGTTTGCTTGTTGTTATCTGTAGTTTTCTCTATTTCTTGTGCCAGTGCTTGACAAATACTCTCAGGAGTGATTATACCGATAACTTTATTTTGGTTATCCACAACTGGCAGTAGATCCAACTGCTGCTGGCATAAGAGTGACAGGGCACAGGACATTTTCTGAAATTCTGACACCTTCAATGTTTTCACTGAGGTATGCATCACCTCAGAAATCTTGGCTGTTTTCAAGTCAGTCCCTGAAGCTATTAGCTGTACAATATCATGCTTTGTGAAGCATCCCACTAACTGTGAACAAGAACCGACCAAGACACTTTTGTTCTGTGTTGCCATCAGAGCGATCGCATCTGATAGTGGTGTTTCCGGCACAACCATTAGCGGCGAACAGTCTATTACTGACTCTAAGCTTTCTAGCCCGAGAAACTGAGATAAAGCTTGCATAGATTATTACTATAGCTATCATCAAACGATAGTTATCTAAAGCTGCTCACTTAAGCATTTTCTAATATTTTGACGTGAAAAAGTTAGTAATCTTTGAAGTATAAATACTGGAAAAATAGTGTTAAGAAATACAAAGGGGTTTCTGCGTTAGCTGGGGAGTGGGGGGATGGGGAGATGGGGAGATGGGGAGATGGGGAGATGGGGAGATGGGGAGAATAACTCCTAACTCTTAACTCCTAACTCCTAACTCCTAACTCTTAACTCCTAACTCCCCACTCCCCAATTAACGCAGCTCTACCCGCCTTTCGCCGTAACGCAACAGCCTTTCTATGGTTACAAGGCGATTTTCCCAGACTTTGACCTGATAGGAATTTGACTTGATTTCTTCCTTCATCAATACTCGAAATTGAGACTGGAAGCGAGTCAGGGAGGCTCTGGCTACTAGTAATTTACTAGCAGTTGGGGCGATCGCAAGTTGATTTAAAGCAGTGCGTAAAACTTCTGCCTGGTTGTTAAAATCTGAAATTGTTCGAGCAGGCATTGGCAATTGCTCATTTTGCCAAACAAATTTCCATTCTCGTTGCAGCGCAGCATAACGAATGGCAGCGGTTTGAAAAGGCTGGCGGTGAGGAATAGGTTCAGTTGTTGTGGATTGAACTCTACCTTGGGTGCTAATAAAAAGTTTTTGGAGTTCATTGTTAAAATTCTCAGCGGCAAAGAGTGCATAACCACTAACCGGCAAATCCCTTACCAATTGGAGTTGGTCGAATGCTCCAATTGTTGGCAAAGAAAGTAAGCGAATTCCTGGTACTAACAAGGTAGCCCCCAATTGTTTGGAGGCAATCCAGGGTTGAGCCAGTCGTTGAAAGCGCGATGTATCCAGAGCATAAGTCATGGGAACGATTAAATCTACATCCCCTCGCCTTGCCCAAATTTCCCAGTTTTGTTGAATTTTTTCAACCCGTTCTATTTGTGGCAAAGGAAAGACTGCAACTGACAAAATCAAATTTGCTCGCTTTTGTCGCAACTGCTGTGATAATTGAGCAACAAAGCTATCAACTTGCTCGGTGCGAAATGCCGTCCACTTTTGCCAGAGTTCTGGTTGGCTAGGAGAAATATTTAGTGGATCTACACCAGTGAGTTGCTGAAACTGCGCTCTTGCAGCTTTACCATAACCGTATGTTCGACCTGCAAGTGGGTCTTGGAAGGGGTAACGAATGTAATCTAGCTGTAGACCGTCCACGTCATAACGAGTGACGATTTCCTCATACAGCTTGAGTAAATACTGGCGCACTTGGGGGTTAGCTGGGTCGAAGAATGGCTTAGTCTGACCAACGGGAATCATGTTGCCTTGATTATCGTAGTTTGCCCAATCCGGATGAGCAGCCAGTACAGGCCCTGGATAATTAGGATTAACTTTGATAATTTCATTGTGACGTTGGTTACCAGCCGCAAAAGTCCAAACCCAAGCGTGTAATTCCATATCCCGCTCATGGGCTAGTTTGACTGCATCTGCCAAAGGGTCCCAACCGCGAATTAATGGGTTTTGTTCTTTGGCAACTTGGCTGGGATAAATTGTGTAGCCAGCGTTAACAGTTTCAAAAAAGATGGTATTAATCCCGGTTGCTGCCAGTCGGTCAAAAATCTCGGCTAGTCCCGCCTTGCTACCAGCACGGACAATCGTCCCCCGGTCTAACCAAACCGCGCGGATTTCTGGCTGAGCTAGTCTGCGATCTACAGGAAACTGTTGCCACAAAATTCTCTTGGCAATTAGCCATTGCTGACGAGCCAAAGCGTAATTTTTTTCGGCAATCAATTGGGGTAAGTTTTTGGCAATTACTTTTGCCTGTGCCAAGGCTTGCTCTTTGCTGGTTACTAGTGCCCCTGGGCTGGTTGAGGCTAATTGTGTTTCTTGTTTGACAGACTGGACATCTATGCTCTCTGAATTTGTAGAAGCCTCCGCCAGATTAGCAGCATTGGCTGATACGGCTAAATTGGCACTTTCCACCCGACCAATGAGATTTTCTAATTCTTGCTGGAGGGCGATCGCTTCGTTTTGAGTAATCGGCTGATTTGAGTTGGGTACAACATCCAAACGCACCGCTTCTTCCAATTGGTCAATGGCCTCCTGGGAAGTTGGCGGCTTGACTACAGGAAGCGGTCTTGGTTGCGGAGCAGTGGCAGTTTTTGGAGGAGGAGGGGGAGTGGGGGATGGGGGGGATGGGGGGGATGAGGGAGATAAACTGCCCCCCTGCCCCCTGCCCCCTGCCCCCTGCCCCCTGCCCCCTGCCCCCTGCCCCCTGCCCCCTGCCCCCTGCCCCGCTACCGTCGCCACTGTGGTAGAGCAGCTTTGAGAAGCTCCTTCTATTTTTTTCATCCGATTTGATGGCGCTGGTGCCATCAAATAGTAATTGACGGTAGTTTTTAGCCAAGCATTATCTAATTCTGCTGCTGAGGCTGTATCTGTTCCCCAGCGCCAGCCTAAAAATGTGGAACGTTCAGTTGTGACTACTGCGGCAGGATTATCTTTGGAATTCCAAATGGCAGGAGATTGGGCACCCATATCGTTGGGAATTACAACACCACCGCGCACTTTGCCAAAGAGTGCAGTTTCACTTGCCCATCCTGGGAGTTTAGTTTTTGCAGGTTTGATTTCTTCTGTGCCGCTGAGGCTGAATCCCCAGTAACCTCCTAAGAGCGATCGCAATAACTGGCGCACTCCTGGGGCTGACAAACTACCCGCCGGCCCACTGGCAATTAAACGCCCTCCTTTACTCATCCATTCTTCTAAGGCGATCGCTTGGCTTGGGGTTAATGTCTCGACGTTGGGCAAAAATAATATCCGGCGATCGCCCCAATCTGCCGCACTCCTTACATTATCTAGAGGAATTACACAATATTTCACTCCAATTGTTTGTAGGCGATCGGTTATCCCTGTCCATTGATTCGCATTTTCTTGGCTATGCACTACGCTCAATACAGGTTCTTCTGTTGCCGCGTTTACTGGTAAAATACTAAATAAATTTAAAATTAAAATTTCCAACCCTAAAATCAATAATTTTCTAGTTTCTTTAATTTCTAAATTTATATTTTTTGGGTTTTCCTGATGCTTCACCAGTCACTCCTTACTTAATTATTAATTAACTCACTTAGTTAATCATAATTCATTAGTACATAATAAACTATTCGTAAAGCTACTTAATAAATACGCTTAATTAATCTAGCGTATCAAATACGATCAAAAATCCCCAGTTCGATACTCAAATAGTTACAGGCGATTCCACATAAATTGTCGGCTCTTGCATTGTGAAATTAATTCCGTTCTTCACTAACTGTTTAGAAATTTTTTCATTTGCCAATTCCAATAGACGTTTGCGTAATTGCAAAGAGTTTTCACTAGAACCCAAGATAAAGAATGTGATTCTTGTTCGAGTTATTTGTTTTTGTTCGTTGTGATTTAAAAAAGTAATACTAGTGCTGCCTGGATCGATACCAAATAGGGAGTTAGTACTTTCAACAATTACCTGCTCAACCAAAGCTTGTTCTCGTTCTTGCAGCAGTTCTAAAAAATCGAGGTAAAGTAAAACCATAATTTTCTTACCTCTAGTAATATTTTCAATTTCTAAGTTTGCCAATATTGAATTCGGAATAATAGACAAAGTGCTTTTAGCAGCAGTACGAATTTTAGTTGAACGAATACCAATTGATTCAACTCGCCCAAACAAACCCTCAGGAATTTGTTGAGATTTCTGCAAACGAATATATTCTCCCGGAACAAACGGACGATCTAAATACAATACAATTGTTCCTAATAATTGTTCTAGAGTTTTTTGAGCAGCAAAAGCTACAGCTAATCCCCCAATTCCTAAACCAGTTAGTAATCCAATTAGATTAAATTCTTGACTTTGAGCAAAAGCCAATACAGCAATAAATCCAATGATGACATTTGCTAGGGTTTCAAAAACTAAAAGTAATTCATCTACTTCTCTACCAAACTTACGCACTAGCTCAATTCCATAGGCTCGAATAAACTGTCGGAATAAGCGAGACGACAACCAAGCCATACTAAGAATTACAGCTAAATCTATAATTGTTGAAAGAAATTTATAGATAGATTGATATTCGACAATCCACGCTAAAGAGAATGAAATGAGAATTAAACTACCTGTGATTCTAAATAAATTTCTAATTGGGTCAATTAAATTGTTATAAATACTAGCAACTTGCTGCGGTGCAAAACGTCGAATGATAATTCGCAAGAATGTCGGGGTATATCGTCCTACCAGCAAAGATAGGAGAATAAAAATTAGAAATACTCCAAAATTAGACAGCGCTGATATTGTGCTATCACGTTGCAGAAATTCCAGAATTATCTGTGAAATATTTTTCATCACTTCTAAATGGTAATGGGCGAGTCAACATAAATTGTTGGTTCTTCAATATCAAAAGCAATACCATATTCTTTTAGACAATCAGTGATGCTTTGAGTTGCCATATTTAGGAGTTGACGACGTAATTCCATTGACACATCTCCAGAACCTAAGATAAAGAAAGTAACTTGTGCTTGGGTTTTTTCTGTATCTAATAAATTATTGATAGCTTTAAAAGTCACTTCTGTATTCCGGGAATCAATGCCAAATATACCATTGGTACTATCTAGAATAACTTGACGAATTAATGCCCGTTCTTCGCTGCTAAGTGTTTGGTGAAAAGTCAAATAAAGAATAGACATCACTTTTTTTGCACCAGTAAAATTCTCAATATTCAGTTGAGTGAGAGAACTGTTGGGAACTATCATCACAGTTCCCTTCCCAGATGTTCTAATTCGGGTAGATCTGAATCCTATAGATTCAACTCGCCCAAAAGTCCCATCAGGAAGACCAATATAATCATCAATGACAAAAGGGCGATCGAGATAAAGAACAATACCACCTAAAACTTGTTCCAGGGTTTTTTGAGCAGCAAAGGCTACTGCTAAACCACCAATTCCTAAACTTGCTAGCAATCCTAAAAGATTGATTTGATGTGTTTGGGCATAGGTGAGAATTGCTAAAAAGATAATGATGATATTAGCAACCCATTTGAAAAGGATCAGTAGCTCACCGCTGATTTTTTGTCCACTTTTGAAAGCAGCATTTAATAAATAAAAATCAAAGAATTTTTGAAAGATTTGTGAGGCTAACCAACTAACTGCGATCGCTAAAACTAAACTAACAATAATTTCCAGTGGATTTGTCCAGAGATTTTTGGGTAGGAAGGACACAATCAACTCAAAAATTCCAATTACCGTTACCACAATTAATAAGTCTTGATTAGGCTTAATTAATTTTTTATAGACATCATTAATTGCCAGAAAATTCAATTTGTTCACAAGCAAATTTGTCAATGAAACCATTAGACGACCAAATATGAATATGCAAAATCCCACTACCAAACCTATGAACCCAATTTGTAGTTCTCTATTGGTAATAATTTCTGGTAAAAAACTAAGCATTTCTCAAGTTGCTATGGAAAGCCTATTTGAAAAAACAATGTGATAGATGGGTAGGGGCACAACAATGTTGTGCCCTTACGAGCTAACTGTGCAACTATTGAAATTGCATTAGATATTGGAAAGCAGTTAGAATCCGGAATCCTGAATTGAGAAGACTTTAATAAATAAGCCTAGTAATCAACAAGAAAATCGAGAATTCATAGCACCCTTTATTTTTTAATCACAAGCTGGATTCTAACTGCTTACTTCTGAACTCTTAGGGTTGTTGTAGCTATCAAATCAGTCATTTGAGTTCTGAGAAAACTCTATCCATAGGTAAATGCTAGATAGATAGCCTACCGCTACAATACAGATAGTTAGGATGAAGTTAAAATCAGTCATCAGATTCAATCAAACGTAAAAGTGGGCAACAAGCTTACAAATTTGGGGTTGTAAACTTGGAATCTCACATCCAAAATCTTAGATGCAAAAAAATGAGTTTTAGTCCAAAGCCTTGGACTGGGTAAACTTAATTAGGTCATTCAATTGACGTAACTTCGTATTTAGAGGGATAGCCTAAATACAGCAAATTTAGATTTTGTAAAGTACACAACTTCAGCCTCAAAACCAAGCATAAAGCTTGTTTTACTCCTGTTAGCGCAGCGGGGCGTAGCCCATTCTGACTTCTAAATTCTGAATTATGCTGTATGACTAACCAAAGAAGGTATCTACTTAAAAACTGACCGCGCCAATTTTAGATTTTAGATTTTAGATTTTAGATGATTTCGGTTAATGCCCCGCCTAAACGTGGGCGGAACAAATCCAAAATCCAAAATTTAAAATCATAACGCCCCGCACCCTTGTGGTCGGGGTCAATCCAAAATCGCAAATCTAAAATCCAAAATTGATTGACCACACAAACACGTGCAGTTTGTGGACTGCTTGCCCTCAATTCTATTGAGGCAAGTGGCTTAAAAGGGGTAATGAATTAAGCTCGTTTTGCTTTTGGCTGGAATTTTAGATTGAAGAAAAGCCTGTTTGAGATTTTTTTGGCTCATAATTCGCCCTGGTGGGTGAAATAAATCCAAAATCCAAAATCCAAAATCGTTAACTAGTTAGCTTTGATTAGCTGACTAGTTTAATTATCTGCACGCTATTGCTCTATTTAGTTACTGACTCCCAGTCTACAACAGAAGCGATCAAAAAACTAGGCAAAAAAATTTTTTTCTAAACACTAACTAACAGAAGTTGCACAATCTTTTTAAATTGTCTAGGCTAAAGAGTTACCAAAAATAAGTTAACTAATACAGGTATTAATTAAATCTTCAACGCCTGCTACTGGTAAAATATTTGTCTTCAATTTGCTTGCTAATTCTTCAACACCCATATCATCTAAAAATACCAACTCACCATGCTTTAACATGACCTTTGGCAGCAAAATACCATCACCTAAATCTTGCCCTGCTAACTTTAAAAGCAAGTCATGACCTGTTAGTAATCCCGTCACACTAATATCTTGTCCCCAGTAATCACTAGATAAAGCACGCATATTTACTTCTAAACCTTCAACCAAATTTAAACGCTTCAAAATCGGTTGAAATGCTTTTTCTACGGTGTTACCTACTACCCAAGTAAACTTTCTCTGAGGATAGATTTTTGGCGGTAGTAATTCTGCCGCAGCGGTAGCAAATTCTTTGAGAAATAATTGAATCGAACCAACACCGTTATCAATTTGTGGATATTCTTCATATTCAGATTCGCTTGGTAATTCCTCACCTGCAATCAAAAACCACTCATCAGCTAACCAAGCAACGCTAGAGTCGAATTTTTGACGAAATTCTTGCGAAAGCATTTTGACTTGGGAAATCACTTCTTTGGCTTTTTCCCTAGTTACAGGTGTGAGTTCATCTTCTTGGGGACGAAACCGTGTCAACCCAACCGGTACAACAGCCACCGATGCCACCGTAGGCACTTCTCCAGTATGAAAGGAGGCTAAATCTTTGAGAGTTTGTTCGAGATGTTTGCCATCATTGATACCTGGACAAACAACGACTTGGGCATGAATTTGTAGTCGCCTTTGTTGAAACCACTTGAGTTGTTGCAAGATTTGTCCCGCACGGGGATTTTTTAGCAATCTAATTCTGATTTCAGCTTCCGTAGAATGAACGGAAACATACAACGGAGATAAACGCATTTGTTCAATGCGCCGCCATTCTTTTTCTGGTAAATTGGTGAGGGTAAGATAAGAACCGTACAAAAAGCTCAGACGATAATCGTCATCTTTCAAATACAAACTAGAACGCTTACCTGGTGGCTGTTGGTCGATAAAGCAAAACGCACAGCGGTTATTGCACTGAATTAAGCCATCAAAAAGGGCAGTTTCAAATTCTAGCCCCAAGTCTTGGTCGTAGTCTTTTTCGATTTCAATGTGATGTGTTTTACCAGCAGCGTCTAAAACTTCTAGTTCTAAAACTTCATCAGCACATAAAAATTGATAATCAATTAAATCGCGGGGATGCGTACCATTGATAGCAACGATCGCATCTCCCGCTTCAAAGCCAATTTCAGCGGCTATGGAATCAGGTAGTACTCTGGTAATACGGGCGGGTTGAATGGTAGTCATTGGTCGTTAGTCATTTGTCATTTGTCATTAGTCATTTGCTTTGGACGAAAGACAAATAACTAAGGACTAATGACTATTATCTAATTATCCTTGCCAACCTGCTGCGATCGCCAATAAGATAGCACTACCGAATGCTAATCTATACCAAACAAAAACCAAAGTGTTTTTAGTTTGTAAGTATTTGATCAAGAATGCAATCGATATGTAGGAAAAAATAAAGGTGGAAATAATCCCTACAATTAATAGTGCAACAATGTTATCTGGTAACTGGTGGGCTTGAAATAATTTGAAGATTTTCAGACTTTTATATAGCGTTGCAATGGTAAGAGTTGGAAATCCTAATAAAAATGAAAATTTCGCCGCTGTATCCCGTTCTAATCCTAAAAATAACGCAGTCGTCAACGTCGAACCAGAACGAGAAACACCAGGAATCAAAGCGAGTGTTTGTCCCAATCCCACTAAAATTCCATCCCGAATCTGCAATGAATTAAAACCTCGTTTACGAGTGCCGATTTTTTCTGCCAAACCTAGTAAAAGTGCCATGATAATCGACATGATGGCAATAATTAAGGCACTCTCAGGGATAATATCTTTCAAAATAAAACCGACAATTAAAGCAGGCATTGTTCCCACTGCAATACCTACAATAATTTTCCATTCCTCGCGTTCCCAATCTTTCTGTTTTAGGGCTTGGATTCCACCTTTGAGGATACTCGAAATCAACGACCAAAAGTACCAAACAATTGCAATAACACTACCAAATTGAATTGCATCAACAAAATCTTTAGAACCTAGTTCTTTCCAACCAAATACCTTTGTCACAATCAGCAGATGTGCAGTGCTGCTAATTGGCAAGAACTCCGTAATACCTTGAACAATACCCAAAATAAAAGCTTGGATAAATTCCATATCTAATCAATACCTTTTTCCTGTTATAGATATGATGATGTTGCTTTCTATACTCTTCACCGTGCCAATTTTAGATTTTAGATTGCCGATAGCGGAGCGTCTTTTAGATTTTTTTGGTTCATGCCCCGTCCCTGGTGGGCGGAAAAAATCCCAAATCCAAAATTTAAAATCCCCAAGCCCCGTACCGCAAGTGGCGCGGGGTCAATCCAAAATCCAAAATCCAAAATCCAAAATCCAAAATTAGTTGACTGCACCCAATTTTGTAGAAAATTCAATTTTTAAGGCCGCTAACATCATCCAAGACGCTGACCATGTTCTTACACCCATCTCAATAAGTCAACGTAATTTTGGGAGTTCATCAAACTTTAATATTTAGCAAACTGATGGGATTCACTTTTTAGCTATTAAATTTTACCTCTCAACTCTCTGTAATCCCTTGTCCCTTTTTCCCCCGTCCCCTTGTCCTCTTCGACGATGCCAGCCCTTGCCGAAATTTCAGTATAATTTAAATGCCCCAGGGGGGGATTTTAAAGTGTGATATCTTAAATAAGATAAAGTTTAGTAACAAATATTAAAAACTTTGATTAATAATACATTATCCTCCTACACCGCTTCTATCCCTCCTCTGGATACTGAGTTTGATGTGTCTAATACGAAGCACGGGGATATCAAAAAATTGGAATCTACACTCTCATCTTCTGCCTCTCTGCCTTTATCTATATCTTCTCGACAAACATGGCTGGTATTTGCGGCGGCAGTATTTTTGGTATCAGTACCAGTATTTATAGAAGCACCAATAGTGCGATCGCTACCAAGTTTGAGTTTAGCGCTGACAGCATTTTGGGTGTGGCTAAGTTTTCGATTAATGTCACATCCCGCAACATATGTCTGGGGAGATTTGCTTTTCGGGTTTAGCTGGAGTTGGTTAGCAGGAGCAATCTATTGGGGTTGGTTACGTTGGGAACCTTTATGGCATCTACCGATAGAGTCTATCGGCTTACCATTTGCTTGTTGGTGTTTGGCAAAAAATTGGGGCAAGGTAGGTAACTGGTTTTATTTAGGTTCTTTATTCGGTACAGTTTTAACAGACGTATATTTTTATATTGTGGATTTGATGCCTCATTGGCGGCAAATAATGAAAGCAGATGCAAATAGTGCGTCACAAATTTTACATAATGCTTTAATACAAGTAGAAACACCTTGGGGACAAGCTTGGGCAATAATTCTCGCCCTAGTGCTGTTAAGTGTGGGAATTTTCTCTTTAGGGCGAACCCAAAAACACTGGTATGCCTTTGGTGGCGCAGTTTTAAGCACAATTTTGGTAGACAGCTTATTTTTGCTAGCGGCGATCGCAGCGTGAAAATACGGCAGAATTCAGAATTCAGAACTCAGAATGGGCTACGCCCCGCTGCGCTAACAGAAGTAAAACAGAGGTTGTGTACTTCACTTTCCTTGAAATCTGCTGTATGGCATTTGAAGCATGGTTGACGACATAAACCGATCGTAAAACCCCAACACCAAGAGACTTTCAAGCCTATTGCCTATTGCCTATTCCCTGCTATAACAAAACTTTTCCCAAACCAATCTACGGCACACCAGTAATGATGCTGTAGAGCATTGTTTAGTTAAGAAATATTACAATAATCATCCCACAGCATAAACTCGCCTTAGCTGGAGTTGACTGCATTGGACATCCCAAAATCTCCTATCTGCTTGGGATATAGAATCAGCCACCCAAAAAGATTTTGTGCAGCCCAGAATGATACCGTAGTCTATAGATGCAAGGCTATTGCGGCTGGAGCAAGCACTCTTGGCACTGGGAAAAATTTTTAGTAAAAGTACAGTCAAACCCAGTAACAGTAAATATTGTGGACATTAATACGCTGTATATTAGTTTCTGATGACTGCTGTGTTGATTAAGCTATCAGATTTTGTCTTTTGTCTTTTGTCCTCTAAGGTAGACGCATTAGCGGTTACTCTTGCGAGAACGCCTAAAGGCGAAACCGCAGGGTATGACCAATACTTCGGCTTCTCCTAACAAAGACGCACTCGCGTTCGCTTAGTACAAGTGACTAATGACCACTGACACCTGTTGGCTTAAAACTTTTATTTCTGTTTGATGGAAAGAGGTAGAAAATCGTGAAAGGATTGGTGCGTTTATTAACAGTGTTTAGTTTGTTACTTGGTTGCTGGGGATGGCTGGGAACAACTCAGATAGCCCAAGCTGCTAGTTTCAACAGTTTTGCTTTTCCCCAAGTGCCAGTTTTGGCAATTGAACGGCAGAATAGCGCAGATAAAAAGCTAGCAACGGAATTCGGTAAAAAAATTGATTTGAATAATACCAACGTCCGAGCTTTTCAACAGTATCCAGGTCTTTATCCCACCCTTGCGAAGCTGATCATCAAGAATGCTCCCTACCAAAGCGTAGACGATGTATTGAATATTGAAGGATTGAGCGATCGCCAAAAACAAACCCTGCAAGCCAACTTCGATCACTTTGCCGTGACAGAACCAGAGTCTGCCTTCAACGAGGGAGACGATCGCTTTAACAACGGCATCTACAGATAACTGCACATTGCAGGTAATGTAGCAAATAGCAGCCCACTCCTGATTCTAGGGAGTGGGAGAGTTAGGAGTTAGGAGTTAGGAGTTATGAGTTAAAAATTCAAAACTCCTAACTCCTCACTTCTAACTTCTCACTTCTACCCCCCCTCCCCCTTACTTTGCCTGACGTAGACACTCCTAGCCAATTTGATGTTTTAGTAGTAGGCGCTGGTGCTGCTGGACTCTACACAGCGCTGTGTCTGCCAGAGTCCTTGCGAGTCGGCTTGATTACCAAAGAAACTGTGGCTTTATCTGCCAGTGATTGGGCACAAGGTGGTATTGCCGCAGCAGTTGCCCCGGAAGATTCTCCGACGTTGCATATTGAAGATACAATCCGGGCAGGTGCCGGTTTGTGCGATCGCGCCGCTGTGGAATTTCTCGCGGAACATGCTTCTAGCTGTATTCAGTCTTTAGTTAACTTGGGAGTTGCTTTTGACCGTCACGGTCAAGCTTTGGCTTTAACTTTGGAAGCCGCCCATTCTCGCCACCGCGTTCTCCACGCCGCTGACACCACAGGGCGAGAAGTTACCACCACCCTCACCGCCCAAGTTCTGCGCCGCCAAAATATTCAAGTCATCCAGCAAGCTTTGGCTTTGAGTTTGTGGATTGAACCCGAAACTAATCACTGTCAGGGAATTAGCCTGTTTTATCAAGGGAAAATCACATGGGTAAGAGCCGGTGCTGTGGTACTAGCAACTGGTGGCGGCGGTCAGGTATTTGCCCAAACCACTAACCCAGCTGTGAGTACAGGTGATGGCGTAGCGATCGCAGCTCGGGCTGGGGCTATCCTGGGCGATTTAGAGTTTGTCCAATTTCATCCCACCGCCCTCACCAAACCAGGTGCCGATCGCTTTCTGATTAGCGAAGCTGTACGCGGCGAAGGAGCGCACTTGGTCGATAACGAAGGGCGGCGTTTCGCCTTTGACTACCACCCAGATGGTGAACTTGCGCCCAGAGATGTGGTTAGTAGAGCGATTTTTAGCCATTTACAACGTACCGCCCTCGATCTCGCCACTGCCCATGTGTGGTTAGATATGCGCCCCATTCCTGCCGAAAAGATTCGTCATCGCTTTCCCAACATCATCAAAGTTTGTCAGCATTGGGGCATTGATGTCTTCAGTGAACCAATACCCGTAGCCCCTGCTGCCCATTACTGGATGGGTGGAATTATTACGGATTTAATGAATCGCACGAATATTCCTGGTTTATACGCAGTTGGTGAAACTGCCAGTACCGGTGTGCATGGGGCAAATCGCCTTGCTAGTAATTCCTTACTAGAATGTATTGTGTTCGGTGCCCAGATGGCTAATATTGAGTTGGCAAATATTGGGCTACCCTTAGAAACACCAGTACTACCATTGCAGAAATTTACTGCTAATGCCGGCGAGTGGCAGACTCAGCAAACACAGCTAGAAACCCTCAGAGAAAAGTTACCGCGTCTAGTGTGGCAACATGCTGGTATTTGTCGGGAACAGTCAGGATTAGAAACTGCGATCGCCACTGTAGAATCTTGGCAGCAAGATTTGGCTGCCTTGCCTTTAACTCAATTTTTGCTAGCTTTACGTCCAGCAGAACCAGCTACCTTTGACCTCCCAGACGTTGAAGCACAGTTGCGACTTTGGGCAGAAACCCGCAATTTATTAGATGTAGCCCATTTAATTCTCAAAAGTGCCGCCTTTAGAACCGAAAGCCGCGGCGGACACTACCGCCTAGATTACCCTCAACCGAATTCAAATTGGCGAGTCCACACACTTGTACAAACACGCCACTGGTGGAAATCCCCAGTATTAGATAATGGGTATAGGGCATAGGGCATGGGGCATTGGGAAGAAGCAGGGGGCGGGGGGCAGAGGGGAAGATTTTCTCCCATGCCTCCCCATCTCCCTCATCTCCCTCATTTTCCCCATGCCCCATTTAACGAGTACCACTACCATGCTGACTGTCAGGTCCACCATAATTTGGTGGGATATATGTATCTTTTAAATCCTGAGAATTTACTTTGCGGGCAATTAAGGTGTTGCTGGCATTAGGGTCAAGACTACTAGCACTTGCACTACTGAATACACCTACGTAACCCACAACTTTTGGTATTAGTATGTAAGCACCTACACAGAATATCATAAATTTTGTGATTCCCAAGTTAATTTTCATAATCATCAGTAAATTTACTAGTTTTTTCTGAAAGAGTAATTTTTGCTAACTCGCGTATATTTACATAGTTCACTTGAGAATATTCCAAAATTATTATTTTCTGCTGCCAATAGACAAGTAATTGCCCTATTATTTTGCAGTTTAGCGTTAATTTGCTGGTATTAAATAGTCTTAATGCTTAAGGAATATTCCTAAATGTCCCGTTTCTGCATCAGTCTAAAGTTAGATATCTTGATGAATTCCCATAATAAGTTTACCCAGTTCACTATTTATTAATAATATCTTAATAATTTTAAGTATAAACACTAAGTTTAAAAAATAGTTATCCCCAGAAAGCTATAAAATAATACTTTAAATTTTGTATAGTAATAATTTAACAAAAGTAAAGATATATAAAATTAAAATCCTGCAATTCCTAGATCACAAGGATTACAGCAACTATTGAACTATGAATTTCCGTAATTATTTGCCTAAGTATAGGTATATATTTTCAAGTAAAAATACTTGCTAAATAAAATTAGATTTTTTAATTACTGATAATGACTACTTTCTTTCTTAACCCTTTTCTCAGGTTTAGTTTTCAGTTCCAAAAGCCTTGCTAGGTTTGAATTAGGGCTAAAAAACTACCTCTATAGCTGTATGCAATGCTTTTGCAAAACAGTGCTTTCTATGTATTTACAGTCCAGATTCTTACTTGGGCAGTAAAAATATTTACTGCTTATAGAATAATTGCGAGGTAAATTTTTAATTATTTAAGCAAATTCGTAGCGATTTTTACCCAAGCGTTTTGCACGGTACATTGCTGCATCTGCTTGTTTCATCAAAGTTTCACTGTCTTGGCTGTTGTATGGATAAACACTAATGCCAATACTGGCAGAGACTCGAATTGCATACCCATCCAAAACAATTGGTCTGGTAATGCTGCTTAAAATTTTTTCAGCGACTTTAGCAGCTACCTGGACATTGGGAATTGCTCGTAAGATCACAGTAAATTCGTCGCCACCCAAGCGAGAAACTGTATCACTAGCGCGTAAAGAGTTGCTGAGTCGCCCAGCAATGGTCATCAGCAGGCGATCGCCTATCTCATGCCCTAGAGTATCATTAACTTGCTTAAACCCGTCTAAATCGATAAATAGCAGTCCTAACAACAAGTTATTGTGTTGCGCCCAGTGTAATGACTCGTAAAGTTGTTCAGCAAAAAATTTGCGATTGGATAAACCTGTCAGGGGATCGTGATATGCTAAATAACGCAAATGGTCTTCTTTGAGTTTTAATTCATTGTTAGAGCGAAATAACTCAGCAGCAGTCCGCTTGAGTTGTTCCTCCATCAACTTGCGTTGAGTAATATCTCGAATTACCCCAACTAAAAAGAAATTGCCAGCCGAGTCTTTGTGAAGCGATCGCTTAGTGGCAATTTGATGAGTCTGACCATCCGCATTTGTAAATTCTTCTTCGTGTTCGTGGGCTTGCTGAGTCCGAAAAACCAACTCATCCTGTTGTCGAAACACATCGGCTTCATGTTTAGGGAAAAAATCATAATCTGACTTTTCAATTAACAACTTATTCGGATAACCGATAAATCGACAATACGCCTCATTTAAAACGATCCACTGATGTTGTTCATTTTTCACAAAAATAGGATCGGGAATCGTGTTGATGACGTGATGCAGAAATTCCTTAGAGCGTTTCCACTCTCCTTGCATATGGGCGATATGGCTCGTCATCCAAATAGCTGAAATTCCAAAGGTAAACAGCCCCGGAATCAGCGGTACCCACCAACCGTATAAAAAAGCTCCATAGGCACTGAGGGCCAATACAAAACAAGAAACGAGGATACTGAGAAAACTTTTAGTTGCGTCTCGTATCCGCCATGTGGTGACAGCCCCCACATAAGACCAAACAAAAATCCACAAGTATTCCAGTAATTCAGGCCAGACTTTGAGTAAAGGTCTTCCTTCAAGAGCCGCTGAGATTAACTCACTAATAAAATAAGCTTGTAATTGAATACCAGCCACAGGCTTTGCCGTACCCATCAAACCGCTGGAATAGGGAATAAATACAAAATCCTGGAGACTGGGTGCAGTGGAGCCAATAAGTATAATTCGATCTTTAATTAAGTTTTCTGGGACTTTCTCTGCGAGTACATCGCTCATCGATACCTGGCGAAAATGAGAAAATTCTACAGATGGATTTTGAAATTTCGGCTTGGGAAAATTGGACAAAATTTGGTAGCCTCTAGCATCAGCTCCGACATAAGCACCATCATTAGACTCAAAACGAGTAAAGGCTGCTTTACCTAATTGCAAATACTCAGGGTTGCTTTTTGCTTGGGTAGGAGTAATGTCGTCTGATTTTAAATACAATAAAGCCAGCTTCAAGGCAAAACTTTCGTGTACTTTATCCTCGACGTGCCAATACAACAAGCTGCGACGTACTTTCCCATCAGGGTCGTACAGCACGTTGTTAAAACCCACTTGATTCTTATCGAGTCCCAGTGGAGGTAAAACAGTAAGGTTTTTGTTTTTTTCATTTGCCAGCAGTTCAATACCAATCAAGTTTGGCATTGACTTATAAGCTTTACGTAGTTCCTCATTACCAGGCTCTACTGGCAAATTTCGGTAAATATCCAAGCCAATAGCACGGGGCTTGTGGACGTTTAATTTTTGCAACAACTGAGCAATATTCCGATCTGGAATTGGCCACGAACGCACTTGGTCTAAATAGGCTTCATCAATCACAACAATAGTGATACGTTCTTCTGGCGGTTCATTTGGACGTAAGCGAAAAAATTGATCCAAACCTGCCAACTCTAAGGATTGTAATAATCCAATAGAGCGCAAAAACAGGACACAGACTGCAACGCCAGCAGCAGTCATCAATTCCTTGTGTTCTCGACTCAGCGATTCTTTCAGTCCAAAGATTAACTTTATAAAACGCTTGCCTAGCTGCTGATTCATTAAGCCGCTCCCAAAGTTCTGAAACTCGGCTTTTGACTCACCTTCCGGAAACTCCCAGAAGTATCTGAAAATTTTTCTTGACATCTACACAAACATTGAGGAAGGCGGTTTTGCTGATTGGACTCGCGTTTTTTCAGTAATAACAAAAGCATATTGAGAGTAACTTCAACAGACACACTTTCGCATTTGACGCTGACATAATTACACCCGAAGGCGGCTTCTATGTGCTGCAAAAATAAATTAAAGTACACATTGCATGAGAGCCAGTATACTTAATCGAGTTCCTTCCGCTTGAGATGTTTGTAAAGGACTTCCAAAAAATAAATTATCCCAAATTATTTTTACATTTTTCGGGTAGCACAGCTGTGCTACCCTACGGTGGGATGTTTTTTTAATTGGAAGTCTCTAAGTGAAAACCGCAAGAAAATTGATATAGCGGATTTTGAGTTAGTGAAGTATACAAACTTGGTCTGAAAAGTAGGCATCAAGCTGTTTTACTTCCCAACAGCTAATTCTGAATTGGGTATTAGACAACACTTAATTACCTATAGCCTTAGTCACATAGGTTAGAACACTGTTGATTGCTCAAAGCGTTGAAGCAAGTGGGTTTTTACTCAGCACTGGCTCAACACCCCGCTACCGCTAACAACACTTTGTCATATCACCAATATTACCAAAAACAAAAAAGTCAACCGGAAACGGACTTGCTGTCTTTATCCAGTCAACTATAAGGTGTAAAAGCCAAGTCACCGAAACAGCAAGGGCTAAAAGCCCCGTTACCGCTAACAGTACTCTTGAACAGAAACAGGGTTATTGGCAATTACTTAAAATATTGGAAGTTACGAGGGCCTGTGTAACCAGAAACTTTTGCTAGTTCCTCTAAATTTTGTACTCCGCTATAGCTTTTACCATCGATAATCCAAGTCGGGAAGCCTTCAATTTTTGCAGCTTTACACAGTTCTGGTTGAGCTTTGAGTCCATCAGGGGCGCACTCTACCTTAACTTTTTCGTTGAGTTCTTGATAAGCTTGTTTTCCAAACAGCAACTTCTGTTCGTGGCAGTGAGGACACCAGTAAGCGACGTATTCCTTAGCACCTATCTTCAGCAGATGTTGTGCTAGGGCTATTTCTGCCTCACCAGAGGTGGTAGTGATTTCCCAGCCGAATGCTGGGTTAGGATTTTCCTTGGGAATAAAGGAAATTTTTACAGGTTCTCCGGGAGTTCCAGTTGTAATGGGTGATTGATTTACGCCAGCATAAATGCCTAAAGTACCAATCAGCGTCACCATCCCAACAATCAGGGCGGTAAACAATATTTGTCCAATATCCTCCCAAGTCCGACCGATAATTGTCAGTACCAAAAGACTAGTAGAGAATAAAGCTGAGCCGATACAGTAAGGACAAACAGCTTTGATTTGGAATGCCAGTAGGTACATTAAGTAGCCGCTAAATACAGACATAGCGATCGCACCTACCAACAGTAGCCACCACGTCCAATTTTCCAGCTGCTTGCGACTATTATTATTGTCCCCTGAGTTCAATACCAAGGGAGCCAAAGCTAATATCACCATACCGGTGTATGCCATAAACCCAAACAAAGCTAACGGCTGACCAAAAACTGTTGCCCAAGGACTGGAAAGCACATCATTACAGCCTTTGACACCAGCCTGTGCCACACAAGCTGTACTGCCTCCTGTTAACTTTTCTATGGTGAGATAAGCAGTCGTCAAGGCACCACATCCAGCGATCGCGGCAATCAATGGACGTGACCATTTATGAATCCAAGGAGTAGAACGGCGGCGAATCATAAATTGCTTCGGGAGTTAGGAGTTAGGAGTTAGGAGTTAGGAGTGAGAAGTGAGGAGTTAGGAGTTAGGAGTTAGGAGTGAGAAGTGAGGAGTTAGGAGTTAGGAGTGAGAAGTGAGGAGTTAAGAATGAGGAATTTTGGAACAATCAATTTAAAACTCATAACTCATAACTCATAACTCATAACTCATAACTCCTCACTCTCTCCCTATTCCCTAAGAATGCAATTTCACTTGTCCTGCTGACTTGCTTTCACCTTTGGAGTTCCAACTGCGACGCGTGGCTTCCACAAATTGACTGACGCGAATGGGGTCAATTGGTTGATCTATCCGTCCGTGACGTTTCAGGGAACTGGAAACTATGACACCATCTGCTGCCTGCATCAATGTATCAATATTTTCCCAATTTGCCCCACTACCAATGAACACTGGCGTGCCAGCTGCGGCACCACAAGCTAGTTCCAAATCTTCTAAGTTGGGAGGACTACCAGTAGCCCAACCAGACAAAATCACCCCGTCTGCTAAACCCCTTTCAATGGTGTCTTTTACGGCGACTGTGAGATTTGGAGAACTCAAAGGACGGGCGTGTTTGACTAACACATCGGCCAGGATTTTAACATCACTGCCTAACTCCCGTCGATAGCGCAGTAGTTGATGGGCTTCTCCCTCAATTAATCCCTGATCGGTTGCCATGACTCCCGTGAGGACGTTGACGCGGATAAATTGTGCTTGGACACAGCTAGCGATCGCCATTGCACTTTTGCCGTCGTTTCGCAACACATTTAACCCCACTGGCAAGGTCACCAAGTTCTGTATCCGCTGTACTACCATTGTCATGGCACTCACAACCACCGGATCTACTTGGTTTTTAGTAAACGGCGCGTCGAAAAAATTCTCCACAATCATCCCGTCTACACCTCCGCTGGCCAAGGCTGCGGCTTCTTGTTCGGCGCGGTCAATTACCGCTTTGAGGCTACCTCCCCAACGCGGTGAGGTTGGCAGTGGTAGCAGGTGAACCACGCCAATAATCGGTGAGCGAGTTTTAAATAGCTGATATAAGTCCACGTCTTTAATTATTGCGAGGGATTAGGGATTACAGACTAGAGATTAGAGGCTAGTACTCTGCCAACCCAAAAATGCGCTTCTTTCGGGCTGGGGAAAGGGGAAGGGGTAAAGGGTAAGGGATTTAAAACCTTTCCCCTTTCCCCTTTCCCCTTTACCCCGCTTGCGTCACGAAAGCGAACTGCTAGTACTACAAGACCTAAATATACCTACAATTCAAAATACCCGAAAAGCTTGACTCATCAGCTTTTTGAATTTTGAATAATTTTGCATAAGTTAATTTTACAAGGCGTTACTAGCCCCTAGTCCCCAGTCTGTGTAAGCCATTCCCTTGGTTAGCATTAAATCTGTTTTATGAAGGCCTGGTTTGCTGCCTCCTTCCCAAGATGGAAATTGGCGTGAAACCTCTCATAAGATATGTTAAGATAAAACCTGGCTACAAGAGGAGTTTGCCACTCACAACACGCGAGGCAGCTTTCCGTGGTTTAGGTGTCTTGTCCGCGCACAGTCGTAGGATCGGCAAATGGCCAGGGCAACATTACTGCTTTATAGGCGTAGTCGCTTTCGTCGATTTCCCTGAGGGTAGCGACTTCTCACAACAAGCCCTTTGGGCGGCTTCCCGATGGGTAAATTAACAACGCACACGCTATGGTAATGTAAAATACCAATAGACGAATTGTTAAAAAACATTACAAGTGTCAAATGTACCCAAAGACACTTCGATTCACCCTGGGGAACAGATTGATAGGAATATCATAACATGACCTCTATTTTTATTATCAATAGGGTCATAGATTAGCGGGCATTTGCTGACAGTGGGAATTTGCCGCTGTTAATATTCTCATGAGGATGCCGATAGCAAAAAAGCTGGCGTTAGTGCTGGAATGATTTTGATTACAAGAAAGGAAACCGAAAATTTTTTCAAAATATGGGTGACAAGCCAACAATTGCTATTTCTCACTTGGGCTGTGAGAAAAATCGAATTGATACAGAACACATGTTGGGAATGCTCACAGAAGCAGGCTACGGTGTAGATACAAATGAAGAGTTAGCAGATTACGTTATTGTTAATACATGTAGTTTTATTGAAGCAGCGAGACTTGAATCTGTCAGAACTTTGGTAGAACTGGCAGAGGCAAACAAAAAAATTGTGATTACTGGCTGTATGGCGCAACATTTCCAAGAACAACTTTTGGATGAGTTGCCGGAAGCGGTAGCTGTGGTGGGTACAGGTGATTATCACAAAATTGTAAATGTAATTGAGCGTGTTGAACTTGGCGAACGGGTAAAACAGGTTAGTATCGAACCAACCTACATTGCCGATGAGACTACACCGCGCTATCGCACTACAACAGAGGGTGTAGCTTACCTCAGGGTTGCCGAAGGATGTGATTATCGTTGTGCGTTTTGTATAATTCCTCATTTAAGAGGGAACCAGCGATCGCGTACTATTGAATCGATAGTCGCTGAAGCCGAGCAGCTAGTGGCTCAAGGGGTACAGGAAATTATTTTAATTTCCCAAATCACGACTAATTACGGTCTGGATATTTATGGTCAGCCAAAGTTAGCCGAACTACTCCAAGCTTTGGGGAAAGTCAACGTACCGTGGATCAGAATCCACTACGCTTATCCCACGGGATTGACACAAGGCGTGATAGCGGCAATTAAAGAAACACCCAACGTCTTGCCTTATCTCGATTTGCCGTTGCAACACTCTCATCCAGAGATTCTTCGCGCCATGAATCGTCCTTGGCAAGGGCGTGTAAATGATGGGATTATAGATCGCATCAAAACGGCGCTACCAACAGCCGTTTTGCGGACAACATTTATTGTTGGTTTCCCAGGAGAAACAAGCGAGCATTTTGAGCATCTACTAGAGTTCGTCAGGCGGCATGAATTTGACCATGTTGGCGTGTTCACATTCTCCCCAGAAGAAGGAACCCCCGCCTACAACCTGCCCAATCAGTTATCTCAAGAAGTCATGGACGATCGCCGAGACCAACTGATGGCACTCCAGCAACCGATTTCCCAGAAGAAAAATCAACAGGAAGTAGGCAAAATCGTCGATGTCCTGATTGAGCAAGAAAATCCTGAAAGTGGTGAATTAATCGGTCGTTCAAGTAGATTTTCTCCAGAAGTCGATGGTCAAGTTTATGTCCAAGGACAGGCGAAGTTGGGAACCATCGTCCCAGTAGCGATTCACCACGCTGATGAATATGACTTATATGGTCAAGTTGTCAATAACTAATTTGTCATTTGTCAGTTGTCCTTTGTAAATGACTAATGACCATTGTAGAGACGCGATTAATCGCGTCTCTACCAATGACTAATCCAAAAATCCTTAGATAAAATTTAGGAGAATTAATGAATCTTTCGTTTCAAGAACTAGGTATTTCCCAAGAACGCGTCGAGCAACTAGAAAAAATCGGCTTTACCGAACCTACTAATATTCAAGCCCAAGCAATTCCCCAATTGTTGGCGGGTCGTGATGTGGTAGGTCAATCCCAAACTGGGACGGGTAAAACAGCAGCATTTTCACTGCCAATTTTAGAACGGCTCGATATTAATCAAAGAGCTGTGCAAGCCTTGGTTTTAACACCAACTCGTGAATTAGCAATGCAAGTTCACGATGCGATCGCTCAGTTTATCGGCAATGACGGATTGCGGGTATTAGCAATATACGGTGGTCAATCAATTGAGCGGCAAATGTTGCAGCTCAAACGTGGCGTTCACATCGTTGTCGGCACCCCAGGACGGGTAATAGATTTGCTCGATCGCGGCTGTTTGAAGCTCGATCAAGTGAAATGGTTTGTCTTAGATGAAGCCGATGAAATGCTGAGCATGGGCTTTATCGACGACGTGGTGAAAATCCTCTCCCAAGCACCCACAGATCGCCAAACAGCTTTATTTTCGGCGACAATGCCACCCTCGATTCGCTCCTTGGTGAACAAGTTTTTGCGATCGCCGGCCACAGTTACCGTCGAGCAACCAAAAGCTGCACCCAACAAAATTAACCAAGTAGCTTACTTGATCCCCCGCCACTGGACAAAAGCCAAAGCTTTACAGCCAATTCTGGAAATGGAAGATCCAGAAACAGCTTTAATCTTTGTTCGCACCAGACGTACCGCCGCTGAACTCACCAATCAACTGCAATCTGCTGGTCATAGTGTCGATGAATACCACGGTGACTTATCCCAACAAGCGCGGGAGCGGTTATTGAGCCGATTCCGGAATCGTCAAGTACGCTGGGTGGTAGCAACTGATATTGCCGCACGCGGATTAGATGTCGATCAACTCTCCCATGTGATCAACTACGACTTACCTGATAGCGTAGAAACCTACGTTCACCGCATTGGTCGTACTGGTCGTGCTGGTAAAGAAGGAACCGCAATTTCCCTAGTACAGCCATTTGAACGGCGCAAGCAGCAGACATTTGAACGTCATAACCGCCAAGCTTGGCAAGTGTTGACAATTCCCACACGGGCACAGATTGAAGCGCGGCACATCCTGAAATTGCAAGAACAAGTGCGGGAAGCTTTGGCTGGTGAACGTTTAGCTTCATTTTTGCCCATCGTCAGCGAATTGATTGAAAAATATGATGCTCAAGCGATCGCCGCAGCCGCATTGCAAATCGCTTACGACCAAACTCGTCCCGCTTGGTTGAACTCAGATGTGGAAATTCCCCAAGAGGAACCCGCCACTCCCAAACCCAGACTCAGCAAGCGCCAATCTTCCAGCGATCGCCCCCGTTCTGCGTGGAAATCAGATAGCAGCAATGGAGATGAAGAAAGACATTCTTCTCCCAAGCCCAAACTGCGGACAAATGGTCGTGAGTCTTCTGCATCCCCTACAAGTAAAAAGCTAGGTTCACCTACAGCTAGGGAATCAGCTTCTTAGTTAGAAGTTAATGAATTTTGGATTTTAGATTTTAGATTTTAGATTTTTGCTTTAATCCAAAATCCCAAATTCAAAATCTAAAATTGACACAGTTAATGAATTTTGGATTTTAGATTTTAGATTTTTCTTTCAATCCAAAATCCCAAATTCAAAATCTAAAATTGAAAGAGTTAAGAGTTAGGAGTTAAGATTTTGACTTTGGACTCTTGACTTTTTGATTTTTTGGGTAACTTTTTCTATAAACTTGTAGAAAATGAATTAAAGATACATTCTTCGCCGTTTTATGCCAAATTGGGAAAGAAACTAATACCAATTCTGTATGAAGATGCGCCAAACTATATGAGCAACGAACCGCAAAGGAGAGGCAGCGCGGTCTTGGGGGTCTCCCCTATGAGCGACTGCCGTCGCAAAGGGCACAAAGAAAGAAAGAAGAAGCCAAGAAAATTTGGCGCAGCCTCACAAAGAAATGGTATAAGTATTATTTGTGGAACAAAGTGAGGTTATGAAAAGCCGCTATATCAAGCTTTTTTGAATGTGTATTAATTACGAATTACGAACTACGAATTACGAATTAGTATTATGTTTAGTATCCCAGACTTAGAGCAACTACAAGCAGAGCATCCAGAATGGCAGATGGAGCTGGTAGACGGAAACATAGTTGTTATGGGACCATCAGATTATGAGTCAGAAGAAATAGGTGCTGAGTTAATTAGATCGCTTGGCAACTGGGTACGCCCCCGAAAGTTAGGACGGATGACTGGTTCTAGCGCTGGTTTTATTTTGCCAACGTTAGAAACAGAAAACGGCAAAGAACCTGATAACGAAAAACGAAATCTCCGCGCTCCCGATGTGTCTTTTGTTCGTGCTGATAGACTTAAAATCAGCAAACGCGACTTTGTGGAACTGGTGCCTGACTTGATTGTAGAAATAAAATCTAAGTCAGACCGGATCAAACCATTAGTAGAAAAAATTCAGCTATTTTTACAACTGGGATGTACAGTTGGTATCCTCATTGATCCTGACAAATTGACGCTCACAGTTTATCGCCTCAACCAAGAACCGATAGTTTTGCAGGACAACGACAAACTGACACTACCAGACTTATTACCGGGTTGGGAGCTAGTAGTGTCAGAAATTTGGCCTCCGGTGTTTGAGTAGAGACGTTGCATTGCAACCTCTCTACAGCCAGGGACGGCTAACTTTTTCTAACTCTTCGATTTCATCTTGGTTCAATTTCCAACCCAAAGCGCCAGCATTTTGACGTACATGTTCGGCTGTCTTCACTCCAGCAATGGGAATGACATTACCCTGACAAATTAACCAATTGAGAGCAACTTGGGCTGGGGTGCGATCGTATTTTTCTCCAAAACTGCGTAGCAAAGATATTACTGGTGCAATTTTTTGTAAGCCTTCTTTATTAAATCGCGGGTCTATCTTCCTCGCACCAGTGGGAGTTTCAGCACTATCAATAGTGTATTTGCCTGTAAGTAGTCCCTGAGCTAAAGGACTATAAGCCAACAAAGTCACACCCAACTCACGGGCAGTTCCCACAATACCCTTGCTTTCAATTTGCCGACTGAGTAAAGAATAGCGTACTTGGTTCACAGCCAAAGGCACTCCCCGATCTGCCAATATTTGATGGGCGTCTCGCATTTGCTCTGCTGAGTAATTACTCACGCCGACTGCGGCAATTCTACCCCGCTTCACTTCATCAGCTAAAGCATTCATCAGAGTTTTTTGGCTTAAAAAGAAAGCAAAAGGCCAATGTACTTGGTAGAGGTCGATTTTTTCTACTTGTAGGCGTTTGAGACTCTCTGTTAAAGCATCAGAAACAGATTGCCCTGTAAATCGCCACGGTAGGGGGCCAAATTTTGTGGCGATTTGCACAGGTTGTTGTGTCTGTTGCATAAATTGCCCCAAAAATTTCTCTGATAATCCCATTCCGTAGACTTCGGCAGTGTCGAAGAAGGTAATACCAGCTTGTAGCGCTGCGGTGAAGGCTTCTTTTAACTGTTCTGGGCCGTAGTCATTGCCATAATTCCAAAAGAGTTTATCACCCCAAGCCCAAGTACCTATGCACAAGGGTGTAACGACTGGGCCATTTTGCCCCAATGTGATATTTTCCACAGTTGCAAAATTTAATTTATTTACATTTCTTTACTTTTTTAGTGTAGCGTTACAGACAAGATTGGGTATGGGGCATTGGAGGCGATCGCTATTTTTTAGCTGTGTATCAAATTTGTCAATTCAATTCAGTAAAAAGTGGCTGATATGTTTTTCATTGGGCATTAGTTGGAATGTATATCAAATTTGTCAAGCTCAATTTTAGATCAGTCCTGCGGTGAACTGAAACTTAACTAGAATATCCAATCACAAACAGTGATATTGAAAACATCACTTAATAGCTACCGAAAAGTCCATGAAGCCTTTAATCTTGGCTGTTCGTGGTAATTATGCTGGGGGAGCGATGTCTACCACGGGCTATTCGGCGTCGCTAGTTATTGTGTGGAAGTCTAACAAGAAACATTAACCCAAGCGTATTGCGGTATGGGGTGCAAGATGTGAGTAAAAAAGTTTTTCATAAAACCCCTTCACCCTGTTGATAAGTAAATAGAGAACTCAAATTTCATAATTTATACAGAGAATATTATGCGACACTTTCTTAAGTCTGTAGCCACAATTTCTGCTTTCTCTATAATTGTTTGCACTCAGGTTTTGTTATCAGCTAAACCAGCCGGTGCCATAGGTTCAACACTGTTAGCATCAGTTATTATAGACTTATCAGATACCGATTCAGATAAAGTAAATCCCTACCTAAATCAGGGTTCTTTCCGCCTGTTGTCTGGAGATTATAAGGGAGCAATTGAGGATTTGACAGAAGCGCTACGGATTGATCCTAAATCAGTTACAGCTTACAATAACCGGGCTTTTGCCCGCATTCGCTTGGGAGACTTTAAGAGGGCAATTGAGGATTGCAACCAAGCTCTGGAAATTAATCCCAAAGATGTTGGCGTTTACATAAATCGGGGTTTTGCCCGCACTCATTTGGGAGACTATAAGGGGGCAATTAATGATTACAACCAAGCCCTGGAGATTGCTCCCAAAGATGCTGGTGCTTACCATAACAGGGGTATTGCTCGCTCTGAGTTGGGAGACCCTAAAGGAGCAATTGAAGATTTTAACCAAGCCTTGCAGATTGATCCCAAATATACATCAGCTTATAAAAACCGAGGTTATGCCCGCGCTCGCTTAGGAGATAATATAGGAGCAATTGAAGATTTTAACCAAGCCTTAGAGATTGATTCCGACTCTAGCGAAAGCTACTTATTGCGAGGTGCTAGTCGCGCTCGCTTAGAAGATAATAAAGGAGCATTTGAAGATTATAACCAAGCTCTGCGGATTAATGATAACTCTGCGCTAACCTCTTTAAAACTGGATCTCGGTGGGCAGGAAGATTATAGAGGCGCAATTGTAGATTCCAATAAACTTCTACAGATTAACTCTAACGATGCTTTAGCTTATTTAAACCGGGGTGTTGCACACGCTCTGTCGGGAGATAAGCAGAGTGCGATCGCTGATTTACAAAAAGCGGCTGATTTATATCAGCAACAAGGCAAAACACAAGATTACCAGAAAATAATTGAAATGCTGGCAACGATTAAATAAATTTCACAAGTTATTTTGCCCAAATCTGACAACAGACAATAAATTAATTCGTAATTGATAATTCGTCATTCGTAATTAAATACCGTTTCAGATGGCGATTTAGACCCCGGCTAAAACAAAGCCATGTATACATGAACGCGAGTGCATCTGGTAGAGTTGCGGAATTAAACCCAAAAATGACAATTTACGAACTACGAATTATTAACTAAATGTCCATTCTATGTGTTTTGCTGTCGAGCAAGGTGGACAGCTTCTATCTCAACATTGAAATGTTGAGCAATCTGCTCCACACTCATCCCTGTTTTTAGTAACAGAGGCACGGTAAGTTTTAACATTTCAGCTTCCCGTTCTTCTCGGCCTTCTTCTCGACCTTGTTCTCGACCCTCGGCTTTCGCTTCTTGATAAACCCTTGTTTGCTCCAAAGTCAATCCCAGCATAGCTTTAACTTCCTCATTCTATGTGCTTGACTGTGCGGCGAGGTGGACAGCTTCTATCTCAACATTGAGGTGTTGAGCAATCTGCTCAACACTCATCCCTGTTTTTAGTAACAGAGGTACAGTAAGTTTTAACATTTCAGCTTTCTGTTCTTCTCGACCTTCTTCTCGGCCTTCTTCTCGACCTTCTTCTCGACCTTCTTCTCGACCCTCGGCTTTCGCTTCCTGATAAACCCTTGTTTGCTCCAAAGTCAATCCCAGCATAGCTTCAACTTCCTCTCTACTCAAGGTCGAAAACTTATAAACGACGATTGTGGTGATGATGTCTAGTATTTCGTTTTTCGGCAGTGTGTCTGTTTGTTCTAATTTTACTCGCTCAATTAATTGCTTTGCTTGCTCTGCCATCACTCGATCTGATGCTAGAGTCAACTGCATTAAGTTGATGCCTATTGGCTGCTGATTAGTCGCGCCTAACTCATCTAAATAGATTCGCTGCACTTGGTCACTGTTGAGAAATATTCTATGAGTTTTTCGATCGCTTGGTTCCAAAGAGCGTGATGAAAAAATTACCACACAGAACCAGTCATCATATTGAGAACGATTCCGGTTCAGGTACATCAGCGACTCAGTAAAGAACCGATGGTAGAGGCCTTCATCTCTTTGAAATTGAACTTCAGCAAAAAAGATTACTCTGGATGTTGCATCCTCTGGAGGTAAAAACACACCATCGATGCGAAAAGCAGTTTCTTTGACTTCAACTGATTCAAATCGATAGTTTTGTGCTTGAAGAGGAGGATCATCAACCAGTTCAAAGAGTAACCCAGGAAACCGCTTAAAAATTTGATAGTAAATGGAGTCTCGTTTCACTACTTCATCCTAAAATTCTCTGGTTATGCGTAGGCGTAGCCCGTCGTAGACATCGCGGATTTCAACCAAGCCATAAAAATTAATCCTAGCTTGGTTGAAGCATACGCTAATCGAGGTGTTGGTATAACTGGTTGCTAAATAAATGCGATGTCTATGGCGGGCGTTCGCGTAGCGTCTCGAAGAGAAGGCATCGCAACTTCAACTTTTCGTTCGCTGATTTCGAGCGGGTAGGGTTTATGTTTATTTAAAGAGAGAGATTAAATCCTAGAAACGATACGAAAAAGTAGCTATGGCAAGCGGTGAAGTATTTGATACCAAAACAAAATCCCAATCTGTTCCAAGAGTCAACTTGCTGACTATGTTCCGGCTGGGTTTATTTCAAATGGGGTTGAGCATGATGTCAATTTTGACTCTGGGAGTACTCAACAGAGTCATGATTCAAGAAATAGCAATTCCCGCAACGTTGGTATCAGTAATTTTAGCACTGCCTTTATTTGTTGCTCCTTCCCGGATCTGGTTCGGCCAGATTTCCGATGCCAAGCCGTTATGGGGTTATCACCGCACAGCTTATGTTTGGGTGGGGGCGGCAATATTTGCGATCGCCGCATTTTTAGCTGTAAAAGTAATGTGGCAGCTCAATCTGGCTGGAAGTAGTGCAAACGGTTGGGTATGGACAACCCAAACTATCGGCTGGACAGCACTTTTAGCTTTGATTTTTGCTGTCTACGGTTTAGGAATTTGTGCTAGCGGTACTGCCTTTGCTGCTTTGTTGGTGGATATATCTGAAGAAGATAACCGTTCCAAAGTAGTTGGTGTGGTTTGGTCGATGCTAATGGTGGGAATTATTGTTGGGGCGATTATCAGTTCCAAGTTACTAGAGGCGTTAACAGTAGGCGCTTCTATAGAAACGTTACAGGCATCCGTCAACAGGCTATTTACTATCATCCCAGCAATTGTATTTGGGTTAGCGATCGCCGCAACATTGGGTGTGGAAAAAAAATACTCCCAATACTTAAGCCGTTCCACGGTGGAACAGCGAGAAGACAGCATTACTTTGGGCAATGCTTGGAAAATCTTGACGGCTAGTCCGCAAACAGGTTTGTTTTTCACCTTTTTATTCGTGATGACTATCTGCTTGTTCATGCAAGACCCAATTTTGGAACCTTACGCCGGTCAAGTATTTAAAATGCCCCTCGCTGAAAGCACTAAACTAAATGCTTTTTACGGAACAGGTATACTGATTGCCTACGGTGTCACTGGCTTTTTCGTGGTGCCACGTTTGGGTAAGCGCAGAACTGCACGTCTGGGCTGTATTTTAGTGGCATTCGCCGCCGGGTTGTTAGCTATATCAGGATTTTCTGCTAATCCAGCCTTTCTCAAATTAGGTTTAGTTTTATTTGGTTTGGCGGCAGGTTTTTTAACTACAGCAGCAATTAGTTTGATGTTGGATCTCACAGCAGCCGAAGCCGCAGGTACATTTATTGGGGCGTGGGGGCTAGCGCAGTCCCTATCCAGGGGATTAGCGGTAGTTATTGGCGGTACATTATTGGATTTGGGGCGCAAACTTCTACCCAACTTAGTTTTAGCCTATGGACTAGTATTTGCCTTAGAAGCTGTGGGAATGGTGCTGTCGATTTGGTTTCTCAACCGAGTGAATGTGGCAGAATTTCAGACAAATACCAAACAAGCGATCGCTTCTGTTTTACAAAGTGATTTAGACTAAACTGGGGCATTGGGCATTGGGGAGCCACTGCATTGGGCGGGTTTCCCGACTTGTAGCAAGTGGCGTCATGGGGCATTAGTTATGAATAAATATTGATTCGCTCCTAGACTAATGACCAATGACTAATGACCAATGACAAATGACCAATGACTAACCATGAATGATTTTTGGACAACAATTCTTGATTTTGCCCAAACAACCACTACCAGGGTGGGCAAACAACTAATGCAAGATTTTGGGCAAGTACAGGCTTCGCAAAAAGCCGATGGCACTTTGGTAACCCAAGCCGATAAATGGGCAGATCGGGAAATTCGGGATGCGATCGCTTCTAATTTCTCTGGCTATGGTATTTTGAGCGAAGAAAGCGAACGCTCTTTTCCCGGTACCGAGTGGTGCTGGGTAATTGACCCTCTCGACGGCACAACCAACTTCACACGCGGTATTCCCATCTGGTCAATTTCTCTGGGTTTACTGTATCAAGGCACTCCAATTTTTGGTTATGTTTACGCGCCACCCCTGAATCAAGCTTTTCATGGTTTTTGGCCTGGTTCATCTGGGATAACCACACCAACTGGAGCATTTCTCAACCATCACCCCATCCACACCAGTAATGATAGTCCCAGCAACAATCATTTTTTTAACCTCTGTTCCCGCAGCACCGCAATTATTCGCAACGGCTTTCCCTGCAAAATTCGGATGTTGGGTGTGGCTAGCTATAACTTTTTGACAGTTGCGACTGGGGCGACTCTGGGCGGAATTGAGGCCACACCAAAAGTTTGGGACTTAGCAGGGGCTTGGGTAATTGTCCAGGCTGCTGGCGGTGTTTGGTCATCACTTAATTCTGAACCGTTTCCTTTATCAGCGGGTGAAGATTATAGCGATCGCTCTTTTCCCACCCTCGTGGTTAGTCGCCCAGAGTTAGTTCCGGTATTTGAAACTTTTCTTGAAGGCGTAAAAATTTAAAGTGCTAATTGGCTGCCTATAAAGAAAACTCTTTAGGCAGCATCCCTTGAATAAAATAAAACAAAATGAAACCACTGACAAATAACGGTTTCAGTATAATTAAAAATCCCGTCCATCATTTGGCAAGTGACAGTAACAGTATAAATAGTAATTTGCACTGTGTTGGGGCTTCCCTTACACTGGGTCACTGACTATAGCAAAGTGGCCAGTACTTAGTGCTTAGTGCTGAGTATAAACTCAGTGACTTCATTGCTCTCTTGCAATCAACACTGTCCTAACCCATGTGACTACAGCGATATATAAAACTTTATGTTGTCTAATCTAGATTTGATTCGAGAGTTTATCCAAAACTCTATGCATAAAAAAGACATTTTGTTATCAAACCCAACTTTCACAGCGCAAACAGTTTATAAAACTAACCAACTGACTGCAAAATCTGAAGGTCTGATTGCGATCGCACAAATATCTAACACACCATGTCAATTCTCGATTTCTCCAAGCTCGTCCCATTGGGAATTGATGAATCAGGCATTAGCAGAATATAGCTATATCCTCAAAGGAGAAATTGATAGTCGGGGTTTCTATCAGTATCAATACTGCGAAATTCCCAAAGGCTATGAGATGCAGTGTACTAAATCTGTGCTGCTATGGCGGGCTTGGTGGAAATATCGCAAGTATGCCTTAAGGCCAGGCATTCCCTTGGAACTTTTGATTAGAACGCGAGATTCATGGTATCCAATTAGAGATTTAATTATTAGTGATGGACTTCTTTATATCAAAACTTTAGGAAGCGAGATAGCACTTGACTCAAACGATCTGGTTACTTGGCTAAAAAAAATTGAAGTGAGTTAAACGATTTTGGATTTTAGATTTTGGATTGTGGATTATTTCTGTTTTAGGAAAAAAAAGTAAGTGGAGAGTGGGGGAAGAGAATGTTTGTTTCATTTTTAGCGGGTGGTGCATCGCCAGTTCACCTATCAGAACTAATGGGACAGACCAATAGCAGTCTCTCAACTTAGTTTTATGAGATAAATAAACGAACCACAAAGGGCGCAAAGAACGCAAAGAAAGAGAAAAACAAGAGAGTTAAAAATTTATTCATCTCTCAAAATCATCTTGACAGACTAATAGCTGCTTTTAGCGATCGATTGTTGCAATCATTTTTCAAATCGGTATTAAAAGCCAGAAGCTTATCGTAACATCAAGGGTTTAAGACCCCAACCAAAACACGTAGTATCAGTTGAGTTGGGGTTTCAATCCACAACTCCAACTATCTTTAATTTTGAATGCGTGAATGCGTGAATTTTGAATTGTTAATGTGCTGCTTCTAGCTTTATATTTCATCCTGGAGAAGTTGTTATAGCGTTTCCCGACAAACGTGAGATACACCTGTAGGGGCACGGCAGTGCCGTGCCCCTACACATGGCGATATAATGTTGTACCGCATCTGAATGGGAACCGCTATATACTATATACCGATTGATCCGGCGCATACTACCTTTTTTTATTACCCCTGAAACAGTAATGAAAGGACTTTGGCTCGAAAACAACCAATTGCAACTACGCACAGATATTCCCATTCCTGAGCCGCCACCAGGAGAAGCTCTGGTGCGTGTCTTGCGTGCGGGTATTTGTAACACTGACCTAGAATTACTCAGAGGCTACTATCCTTATACTGGTATTTTAGGTCATGAATTTGTCGGCGTTGTCGAACAAGGGCCAGAACACTTAGTTAACCAACGTGTAGTTGGAGAAATCAACGCTGTCTGTGGTCATTGTCGTTTTTGTCGCAGCGGACAACAGACTCACTGCGAAAACCGCACCGTTCTTGGAATTGTTAACCGCCACGGGGCTTTTGCTGAGTATCTCTCCTTGCCAGTGGAGAACCTACATTTAGTACCTGATAATGTGCCAACAGAAGTAGCAACTTTTACTGAACCTGTAGCAGCAGCTCTCGAAATTCAGCAACAAGTGCCATTGCATCCAAATAATCGGGTGCTAGTGGTTGGAGATGGCAAACTAGGGCAGTTGGTAGCGCAGACGCTAGCCTTAACTGGCTGTGAACTCTTAGTTGTAGGGCGTCATCAAGAGAAACTCGCTAACTTAGAGGTACGGGGAATTAAAACGGGTCTTGCTAATGCTGTGACAGATGGATATTTTGATATCTCAGTAGAGTGTACTGGCAATCCAGAAGGATTTGCGATCGCCCGTCGTGCCCTACGTCCCCGTGGCACATTAGTGCTTAAAAGTACCTATGCTGGCAACCTCAGCCTTGATGCTTCATCTTTAGTAGTGGATGAAATCACCCTCATCGGCTCTCGTTGTGGTCCCTTTGCTCCAGCACTCCAGTTGCTGGCAAATAAACAAGTGGACGTACAACCCCTGATTCACGCCAGCTACCCACTAATTGAAGGGCTTGCAGCTTTTGAACAAGCTCAGAGTCGCGGTGTTTTGAAGGTTTTGTTAGAAATTAGTCAGTAGTCATTTGTCGTTTGTCGTTTGTCATTGGTTATTTCTCCCTAGTCCCCAATCCCCAATCCCTAGTAAAGATAAGGATTCGTCTTCGGTTGATAGTCAGAACAATCAATTGCTTCTTCTGTGTTGGCAATAGATGGGCGGACAGTGCATTTAAGTCGGTAATTGTCGGTAAAATATTGGCAACCAGTACAGGGGATTTGATGCATTTGCTTGGCTGTAGTCACACTATCTCGAGCCACCGCCCAAAGATTCAAAATAGCCAGAATAATTACAGCCCAAGCAACGACAAAGCAAATCGGGACTAATAAAGGTTGAATTCCATGAATGAGGAAATAGATCACTTCTAGCACGGCATTTCCTGATACAACTTAGGAGTTATAAGTATATTACCTGGTCACTCAGCACTTGCAACTCAGCACTCAGCAATGTTTTATTAGGGACTGACAAAAAATAAATTATCCCAAATTATTTGTGCATTTGTAGGGGCGCACAGCTGTGCGCCCCTACGTTCGCGGAGCGTCTCGCAGGGATGGGATGTTTTTTTAACAGGAAGTGCTTTAGATCCCAGCGTGACCGAGTGCTAAACCAACAACGAGCATTCCCAGAACTAGAAACGGTTGGGCGCTGGCTTGGTATTTGACATCATTAGCCACAGGATCGCGCAGGAAATAGATATTCTGTAAGATGATTTGCGGGATGATTAACAACAGAAGTATTCCTGCATACAAATTCTCATGGATGTAGAGGAGATAAGCTGCAATCAATCCTTGAAATACATCTATTGTGAGTACACAAATCCAGGCGGCGGTGGTGATGCCAAACATGACGGGTAGTGAATTTAACCCTAGCTGCCGATCGCCTTCTACACTTTTGAAGTCGTTGACAATGGCAATACCCAATCCAGCTAAGCTGTAGAACATTGTCAAAATCACGACTGTAGAATTGAGTTCACCAAACAAAGCGTGTCCTGTAGACCAAGGTAGGGTAATATAGCTTGCACCCAAGGCGTAGCTACCCAGCCAGCCGTTTTGCTTGAGTTTCAGGGGAGGTGCAGAATAGATATAGGCGATGAAAGAACCGATAATGGCGATCGCTGTGATTGTGGGGAATTCATGACCAGCCCAGACATCGAGCAAAAATGACAAACCAATACCAGCAATTAGTAATACCCAAATCTGCGTAATTACCTGGGTGAGAGAAATGGCTCCAGAGGGTATGGGGCGATAAGGTTCATTGATGGCATCGATTTCGCGATCGTAGTAATCATTGAGAATTTGGGTGTAACCTGTCATCAATGGCCCAGCCAGAAACATACAGGCTCCTACCTTCAACACATTTTCTACCGTCCAGGTATAGTTACCAGAAGAAGCCGCACCACAAACTACGCCCCAAATTAAGGGAATCCAAGTGATGGGCTTCATCAGTTGCAAACGGATTTTCCAAATGGAAGTTTCTCCTGGTGATGCGCCTTTCATCCCCAGCAATTGCCGAGTTTTGGCAGTGCGATCGCCAGTTACTATTGCTTCGTCGCTGGGATTATTTGCCACTGAGTCTAATGCCTCAGTGGATTTGGAATCTGGAGTAATGGGAGTTAATTCTGACATAATTTTTACTTATTAATAGGGCATTGGGGATTGGGCATGGGGCATTGGGCATTGGGGAGCCACTGCGTTGGGCGGGTTTCCCGACTTGTAGCAAGTGACGTCATTGGGAATTTCTTCCCTATTCCCTATTCCCTATTCCCTATTCCCTATTCCCCATTCCTCATACCCGATACCTTAAAACGAAATTATCAAATAACTATTCTGAAACTTTGCTCCAGCAATGGGTTTACCACTTAGGGCTGGGGGTAGGGAAATATTCCGCCGCTGGTCTCCTGCTTCTACCGTGACTTCTGGCCCATACTGAGTGAGTTTGACTTGTTTTTTGTCAAAACCTGGTAAGAATAACCGTACCTGACGATTGTGGATATCGATTTCAATTGGTTTGGGAGCCTGTGCTGCTTGGGCTTCAAAGTTCGGTAAAGCGTCTATCAGTGGTTGCCAATCACCTGTTGGGGAGTCAGGAATGACGCTCACAGGTAAGGGTATAAATTCCTCTGATACGTTGATGCTTGTCTCTGAAGATACAAGGAGAACACCACCAACAGTTAAACCGATTTGCTGAGCGCTACCCCACAAATAACGGGTACTTGCCACTTCAATGGGATCTTGTGTGGTCACCAAAAAAGCAGCGACACGCTTAGGATCGGTAAGAGCGGCTCTCCCTTTGTCTAAGAAATTATTAACTTGGTTAGTGGGAGCTGCAAAGTTGTCTGCTGTCCAATTGACGTTGAAAAAGCTACTAATGAGTGGTTGAATTAACGGCGATTCCACAATTGTCTTGCCTAAGTCAGAGTTGACAAACAATTGCCGGAATCGCCGGACATACCAACTCAGAGACTCTGGCAATCCCAGCATCCGCAGGGTTAAAGAGTCACCCGTGCCGTCGTAAACGATCGCATCATATTTGCCACTGGCATCATATTCGCGGATAGCATTCAGGGCAAGGGCGCTGTCCATCCCCGGCAATACTACCAATTCTTGACCAAAAACGTCTTTGAATATGGGGGTGCGGAGGTATTGCGCCTCAAGTTTCTTTACTTCTTCCCAGTTGCTTTCTAGTAGTACAGATGCTTGAAACTGTACTGCTTGCAAATTTGGTGCGATTTCCTGAGGTTCAGAACCAATGGCAGTACCGAGCAGGATTGGCAGTGCTGGTTCTGCTAGTCCTGCTAAAAGTACGCGTTTGCCTTGGCTTGCCAATAATTTGGCGGCGGCGATCGCAATTTTGGTACGAGCGATGCCGCCTTTGCCCAAAAATGTCAATATTAGAGCCATTACTTGATTCCCAATTACCGCCGATGTTTTCAACTCCAACTTAGCACTCAACAAAGACTCTCAGCTTGGGCTGTCAACTTCAGATTCAACAGAAAAATCCCGATGTGAGTTCTTTCTCTTACACAGGTTTAATTTCGTCTTCAAAAAACCAAGTGGAAGAATTATCCTCAAACAGCACCACTACACCGATCCCAGCATCAATGACTTTGTAGCCTTGGATAACACCCACTTGTCCCAGTTTTTTCGCAATGGGAGAAGAAACGCGATCGCGCAAACGATAGACTTTAACCTTTTGTCCGATTTCCATGCCTGATTACAATTCAGATAAACCAAGTCTCAGTTTAGCTGAATCCGTGACTCAGCTTTCATAAATTCAGAGATAAATGAGGGAGTGGGGAGTGGGGAGATGAGGGAGATGAGGGAGATGAGGAAGGGGACGCAAAGAAAAACAAATGACAAATGACAAATGACTAATGACAAAAAGCTTAAAATTAAATCAACAACCAAACAGGTACAACGATAATGTTTGTCACAGCGCAACAGCTAGAACAACAGATGCCCGATGCAACTCGGTTGTTAAGTGATGAGCCGGAGATGGAAACTTCCTTGCATTATATGCAGCTACTGCTGCTAGTAACTTCCCTTGAGTGGCTGTGGCGTGACTGTAATGATTTCTTTATAGGTGCGAATTTAACAATATATTTTAGCCGTCAGCAGTTGCGAAATCGAGATTTTCGCGGCCCAGACTTTTTTTTGGTCAAAAACACCGAAAAGCGATCGCGCAATTCTTGGGTAGTCTGGGAAGAAGATGGTCGTTATCCAGATTTGATTATTGAATTACTTTCAGAAAGTACGGCTGATATTGACCGCAATTTGAAAAAGAATCTTTATGAAAATCGATTTCACACACCAGAATATTTCTGGTTTTCGCCAGAAAATTTGGAATTTGTCGGTTTTGAATTGGTAGGCAACAGGTATCAGGAAATTACACCAAATGCACGAGGATGGCGTTGGAGTGATGTGCTGGGACTGTATTTAGGCACAGAAGCAGGTAAACTGCGCTACTTTACACTTGATGGTGATCTAGTTCCAACACCAGAGGAAGCTGCAATAGCAGCACAACAAGTGGCTATTGCAGCACAGCAACAGGCTTCAGAAGCCCAGCAACAGGCGTCTGAGGCAAAATTGCGGTTGCAACAAGAACAACTGCGATCGCAACGGTTGGCGGAACATTTGCGATCGCTAGGAGTAAATCCCGATAGCTTGAGTTAAGTAAAAAAGGTAGTAGTCATGTATCAAACAGATCTTCCCCGTCCACCGCAAGAAACCATGCCTAGGATGTATGATTTACCCAGTGAATTAATAGGGGAATCAGGTTTGCCAGATGAATTTCACTGCATTCAGGGGGATTTGCTGACTGAGACTTGTCAACCTGTGACTTATCCACCTGACGAAATTTTACTTGCTAGCGATTTGAATCTTTACTACGACCCCCGTCATCCTTTGTGGTACAAACGTCCTGATTGGTATATGGTTTTGGGAGTACCTAGCGCTAGCCAACAGCAAGACCTACGCTTAAGTTACGTAATTTGGCAAGAGGGAGTTGTGCCATTTTTAGTCGTGGAATTCCTCTCACCTGGTACTGAACAAGAAGACTTAGGAAAAACACTGCGCGAGGTAAACCAGCCCCCAACCAAGTGGGAAGTCTATGAACGGATTTTGCGGGTTCCCTACTACGTTATCTACGATCACTATGAAAATCGTTTGCGTGCCTTTCAACTTATAGGCACTCGCTACGAGGCAATATCTTTACCAGAAAACCGCTTTTGGTTGGAAGAATTAGAATTAGGATTGGGTTTGTGGCAAGGTTCTTATCAGCAGACAACAGGCTTGTGGTTGCGTTGGTATAATGCAGCAGGTTGGGTGCCGACATCAAAAGAAAGAGCTGAACAAGAACGTCAACGGGCTGAACAAGAGCGCCAACGGGCTGATCGATTGGCAGAGTATTTGCGTTTTCAGGGAATAGATCCAGATAGTTTAAGTTAAGCAAAAACTTGCCACTTGAAAAAAGCAGCGTTGCCGATAAGATTTATATGTGTAGTAAAAATACAGTTGGCAACAGCTGATTTATTGTATAATCACCAAATTTGGATAAGGTTTAGATAAGTAATACCAATTTTATATGAGGCTGCGCTCTATTCGCGTAGCGGCAATTCATGAATTGCAGCTACAGTGTGTAGTTTTGCATCAGTCTTATAAGGCGCATCTTCAAACAGAAATGGTATAACAATTTATTCTTCAAAGAAGACAAGGTGCTTTTATTGCTCTAAAGCTTTATGGAGAAGAATTAGGTGTGTAGGTAGTGAACGAGGAACCAGAAATTGTTACAGACAATGCGAGGTTTTGTACGTAAAGCGGGAAAGCTGAGGCGCATACTGCCTGTAAATGAACAGTTATGGGCAAAATTTGACTTGCTGAGAATTTTGGTGAAGCGAGATTTAGAGGCGCGGTATAAAGGTTCTATTTTAGGCAATTTGTGGCCTTTGCTAAATCAGTTATCACAATTACTGATTTACACTTACGTATTTTCGGTTGTGCTACGGGTAAAGTTAAATCTCAAAGGTTTACCAGAAAATAACTTCACCTTTGGTTTGTGGGTATTTGCGGGTTTGCTTCCCTGGATTGCTTTTACAGGGGGTTTGATGCAGTCTGCTAATTCAGTAGTAGCACAGCCGAATTTAGTCAAAAAGGTTGTATTTCCCCTAAGTTTGTTGCCTTTAGTGCCAATTTTATCTACGTTTATTGAGAGTTCCTTCGGTTTAATAGCGTTAATTTTTTTCGTGGCAGCAATTTCTCATACTTTACATACTACTTTGGCGCTATTACCCTTGGTTTGGCTAACGCAATTATTACTAACAGCAGGATTGGCTTATTTAGTGGCAGGATTAACCGTATTTTTGCGAGATATCCCCCAGACTTTAGGGGTGATTTTAAATATTTGGTTTTACGCAACACCCCTTGTCTATCCAGCCTCAGCAATTCCAGAGACGTGGCGGAGTTTGGTATTCTGGTTAAATCCCATGACTGCGATCGCTGAAATTTATCGTGACATAGTTTTAGTTGGGGAGGTGCAACATTGGGGAGAATGGGGTGTATCGTCTGCGATCGCAGTTATTATATTTTGTACTGGATTTGTGGTATATAAGCGGTTGCGTCCGGCTTTTGCTGATGTATTGTAAATATGATCTCTTCATCTCCCTTTGGTAATTGTGTCAGAGTTGTGAAAATTAACAGTAAAAGTATGGGAGAAGAAATTGCTATTTCCTTAAAAAACGTTTCTAAATGTTATAAACGTTATCATCATCCTGTAGAAAGGTTGAGGGAAATTTTAGTGCCCGGTAAAAGCTACGGACAAGAATTTTGGGCTTTACAGAATATTAACTTAGAAATTCCTAAGGGACAAACATCAGGAATCATAGGGCGTAATGGCTCCGGAAAAAGTACCCTGTTGCAAATTATTGCTGGCACTTTGATGCCAACTACAGGACAAGTACAAGTACAAGGTAGGATATCGGCTTTATTAGAATTGGGTAGTGGTTTTAATCCTGAGTTTACTGGTAGGCAGAACGTATTTTTTAATGGTAGACTACTAGGCTTAAGTCAACAGGCAATTGAAGAGAAGTTTGATGAGATTGTTGGCTTTGCGGATATAGGTGATTTTATCGATCAACCCGTAAAAACCTATTCTAGTGGTATGTTTGTCCGCTTGGCTTTTGCAGTAGCGGTAAATGTTGAACCCGAAATTTTAATAGTGGATGAAGCTTTATCAGTAGGAGATGGAGTTTTTGTCCATCGTTGCATGGCAAAAATTAAAGATTTTCAAGATGCAGGAGGAACAATTTTGTTTGTTTCTCACGATTTAGGTTCAGTTTCTCGCCTTTGTTCTGAAGCTATATGGATTAATGATGGTCAAATAGTAGAGCAAGGTAAACCAATTGATATTAGTAAATCATACCAAGCATGGATGTATGACAAAATTAATGAGAGACTAAAACAAGACTCTGATTACGGGATTAATGTACAAAGTGACAAACAAATACTCCAAAATATCGAGGTAATTCTAGACGTTGACTCAGATAAAAAATCAGCTAATCCCAATAAAATAAATCCATTTAGTGGTAGTGAATATTTAGCATTTCATAACACTAAAAGATTTGGCACGGGACGCTGTGAAATTATTAGCTTAGAAGTCTTAAATGAACAAGGACAAAAAACAGGTTTTGTTATGCCTGATGAATGGTTAACATTTCAAACAAAGATAATTATTTATGATGATGTAGATAATCCGATTTTAGGTATCACAATGTTTGACAGACTAAGAGTAGCTATAACAGGATGGAACACAAGACAGTATAAGTATCAACTACCTAAATTTAGAAAAAATCAATTGATTTCTGTTACTTTTAAAATAAAGTGGCCGCATATTAAAAGTGATAGTTACTCTCTAGAACCAGCGGTAGCTGATGGTAGTCAAGATAGCCACGAAATGATGGACTGGTTACAGGCTTGTGTCGCTATACAATCAGGAGTAACAGACCTAACTTTTGGGCTGATAAGGTTTAGCGAGGTGAATATTTGCCATCAATTAGAGACAGTTGCAACCAACCAAATATGAAATTAGGCATTATAAATAAAAATGATTTGCTATTGTTGCGGCTCTGATAAATTTAGTATTAATGATGTTCTTTGGCAGGAATTAATTAATGAATGGGGTCTTGCAAATTATGAAGTTGAATATATTAATAAACAACAAGGGTTACATTGTACAGAATGCAATTCTAACTTACGCTCAATTACATTAGCTGTATCAATCATGAAATGTTTTGGGTATATCGGTTTATTTCAAGATTTTGTTAAAGAAGACCGAATTCAAAAGCTGCAAATACTAGAAATCAACGAAGCTGGAAGTTTAACAAAATTTTTAGCTCAAATACCAAGTCATAGTTTAAAGATATATCCAGAATTAGATATGATGAACATGAAATTACCAGATATGTCTTTTGACTTAATTGTGCATTCAGACGTTTTAGAGCATATTAAGTATCCAGTTCGAGGTTTATCAGAGTGTTATAGGCTTTTGAAGCCTGGTGGATACTGTGCTTTTACTATTCCTCTGATTGTTGATAGACTAACTGCATCTAGAGAGGGTATGCCACCGAGTTATCATGGTTCAGGTGAAAATTTGTCTGATTTTATCGTCTACACGGAGTATGGATGTGATGCATGGAAACAGGTAATACAGGCTGGATTTCAGGAATGTAGACTGTTTTCTATTGATTATCCTTCAGCACAAGCATTAGTAGCGGTAAGGTAATATTAAAAAATTAAAATTAAAAGTATATTGAAAAATATGGAATTTACAGGCGAGAGATACATTCCTGCTATTGATGGACAAATAAAGTATGAGCATCTACATAGGTATGCCTTATGTCTTGATTTTGTAATTGGCAAATCTGTATTAGATATTGCTTCGGGTGAGGGTTACGGTTCTGCATTACTAGCAAGAGTCGCAGAATCTGTCATCGGGGTTGATATTAGTTCTGAAGCTGTAGAATACTCATCGCAAGAGTATCGTACCTACGACAACCTCAAGTTTATGTTGGGTTCATGCGAAGCTGTACCATTACCAGACAATTGTGTTGATGTAGTAACATCTTTTGAAACTATCGAGCATCATGATAAGCATGAAGAAATGATGCTAGAAATTAAACGAGTTCTCAAACCAGAAGGAATATTAATTATTTCTTCTCCAAATCGCTTGACTTATTCAGACGAACCAAATTACTCAAATCCCTTTCATGTTAAAGAGCTTTACTACAACGATCTAGTGAGCTTGCTTGGTAGTCATTTTAAATACATGAAAATTTATGGTCAAAGGCTGGCTACTGGCTCGTTTGTCTTTCCGTTAGAAGATAGCCAAGAAAAGAATTTAAAGGCATATAAAGGAAACCTAGATAATTTAAATCAACAAGTTTGTAGTTTAAAATCACCGATATATTTTGTCGCTATATGTTCTGATGAATTAAGCACAATACAAACGCCTATAGACTCTATATATATTGATGAATCAGATGATTTATTGCAAGGGCAAACGCACGCTCAACTACAACAAACACGGGCAGAATTAGAGCGATCGCAGTCTCGACTACAACAAACCGAGGCAGAATTAGAGCGATCGCAGTCTCGACTACAGCAAACCGAGGCAGAATTAGAGCGATCGCAGTCTCGACTACAACAAACCGAGGCAGAATTAGAGCGATCGCAGTCTCAACTACAACAAACACAGGCAGAATTAGAGCGATCGCAGTCTCAACTACAACAAACACAGGCAGAATTAGAACGGACACAGTCTCAACTACAGCAAACACACACAGAACTAGAGCGAACACAGTCTCAACTACAGCAAACACACGCAGAACTAGAGCGAACACAGTCTCAACTACAGCAAACACACGCAGAACTAGAGCGAACACAGTCTCAACTACAACAAACACACGTAGAATTAGAGCGATCGCAGTCTCGACTACAACAAACACTAACTGCCTTAGAGCAATTTCAAGTTCAGTTACAAAAACCAGATGAAGAATACCAAAATAAATTTGATTATGTTTATCAACAATGGCAAGAAACCCAAAGACTTCTTCAACAAGCTCAAAGCGAGTGGAGACAAACTCAGGATATGATTCAAGCAATGGAAACGAGTAAATTTTGGAAACTGAGACAAATTTGGTTTCAATTCAAGCGAACTATTGGACTAAAAGTTGATTGATAGTAAACATCAGTAGTTATGAAATTGAAGGGGTTATCAAATTGAATATTGAAGAGCCATTAAAACAATTATTAAACAAACAAAAAGAATTAAAGCACAGTCAAAATCGACTAGCGCAAATTCAGCTTGTGTTAAAGCAAAATTTTATAGCTCCGAAAACCAATGAAATCAGCAAATTTCAGAAACTATTGATTGTTTTACAGAAAGAAGGTGTAAGTAAAGTTTTTCAAAAAGTAATTGCTAAGACTACACAAAAACTCGATCGTTCGACCCTTGGTCTTACTAATTCAACAAACATCCAAAAATATACAGTACTTGAGACTCCACAAAAAATCAAATTTCAGTTTCCTGAATGTCCATTTCCACAAGTCTCGATTATCATACCTGTTTATAATAAATTTATTTATACATTTAATTGTTTAAAATCTTTACAAAAGTACTCATCAAACTCAATTAGCTTCGAGGTGATTGTTGTTGATGATAATTCTAGTGATGAAACTCAAGAATATTTAAGTTATTCTTCAACTATTCAACTTGTAGTTAATGAAGAAAATCTTGGTTTTATTCGTTCTTGTAATCGTGGTGCGGCAATAGCAAAAGGTAAATTTTTATGTTTTTTAAATAATGATACTCAAGTTTTGCCTGGATGGTTAGAAAACTTAGTAGAAGTAATTACAAAAGATAATGGAGTCGGTGCAGTTGGTTCAAAGTTAATTTATGCAGATGGCAGACTTCAAGAAGCAGGAGGAATTATTTGGCAAGATGCCTCTGGCTGGAATTATGGCAGATTGCAACATCCAGATTGCCCTGAATATAATTATGTTAGACAAGTTGATTATTGTTCCGGAGCAAGTTTACTAGTTAGAACCGAAATATTTAAACAGTTGGGTGGTTTTTCAGAAGAGTTTCTACCCGCATATTATGAAGATACTGATTTATGTTTTGCTATTCGAGAATTGGGATACAAGGTTATATACCAACCTAAATCCCAATTAATTCATTATGAAGGAATTAGTTCTGGTACCAGCTTAGAAAGTGGAATTAAAAGCTATCAAAAAGTTAATCGTTATAAATTTTTGTTGAAGTGGCAAGAACAATTACAGCATCATCTTAGTCCCGAAGCGGAGAATGCAGAGTTTGCTGCTAGAAGATTGCAAGGTAAAAAAACTATTTTAGTCATAGATACTTATGTTCCCTTGCACGATCGGGAATCAGGATCTTATAGACTGTTAAATATTATTAAAATTTTTCTAAAACTAGACTATTTTGTCATATTTATGCCAGATAATGGCTTTCCTCAAGAACCCTACACGTCTGAATTGCAAAATCTGGGTGTAGAAGTATTGTATTGTACACATAAACAACCTAGCCTAGAAGAGGAGCTAATTAAACGATTAAAACTAATCGATATTGCTTGGGTATGCCGCCCTGAATTATGCAGTAAATATATAAATTTACTCAAGGAAAATTTTGCTATAAAAGTTATTTATGATACGGTGGATCTGCATTTTTTACGGTTACAAAGACAGCAAGAATTAGTACCCCAAAGCAATGCTGAGAATAACTTACCATCTTGGCAACAAGTCCAAGATCTAGAATTAAATATGGCTAAGGTAGCAGAATCTACGGTTGTTGTCACAGATGTTGAGAAGAAGATTTTAGAGAATTTTCATATCAGTAATGTTTTCGTTGTGCCGAATATACACCACCAATATGAAGGAGAGTTGCTAGATTTTAAGCACAGGAGTGGCTTATTGTTTATTGGTGGCTATAATCATACCCCTAATGTAGATGCTGTGATTTGGCTGTGTAGGGAAATTATGCCTTTAATTTGGCAGAAACAACCTAAAATGAAAATTACTTTATTAGGTAGTAATCCCCCAGCAGATGTGAAAGATTTAGCAAGCGATCCTCGTATTGAAGTTCCTGGATACATCCAAGACGTAGAACCTTATTTTCTGAAGAGTCGCGTTTTTGTCGCACCTTTAAGATATGGTGCTGGTATGAAGGGAAAAATTGGTCATAGCCTTTCCTACGGGTTACCTACAGTAACTACATCTATTGGTGCAGAAGGTATGGGATTAACTCATGAAATGAATGTTTTAATTGCTGACGAACCGGATACCTTTGCTAAATATACATTACACATTTATCAGGATTCAAAAAGATGGAGTTTAATTTCAAAAAACGCAATAAAAATAATTCATCAATATAGTTACAGTCAGATTGAACTAAAAATGAAGAATTTAATTGAATCATTGTAAAATTCTTATTAGATATTCTTCAACATGGTATTTTTTGCAAAAAAAAATAACTAAAATTTATGAAATTCTCTCCTCAAGATTTTTTGAAAAAAGTCATTAATTTTTCAAGTAAGAATATTCAAATATCCGATACAGCAGAGCAGCATAATGATGATGAGTATGAAAAAAGGATAAAACAAGAACTTTTAACTTATGACAATGTTGAAGAGATCCATGATTTACCTCAATGCTTTCATTACATAACCAATAAATATTTGTGTAAAATCATCGAAGAAATTACAGGATTTTCTAATTATCGAGATTTTTTTGTAGATGAAATAAGAAAATACTCGCTTCAAACGAAAGATGTTCTATATATTGCTTCAATTGGCTCAGGAAATAGTAATGAAGAATTAGAATTATGTCAACGTTTGCAATTAAATAATAAGGTAATCTTTGACTGCTATGAACTAAATCCTACTTTGTTAGCACAAGGGAAAGAAAAAGCAAAATCTCTTGGTATAGAAATGCGATTTTTTGAACAAGATTTTAATCAAATCCATTTTGAAATGACTTATGATGGATTCTTTGCTAGTCATTCCCTTCATCATGTTGTTAATCTCGAAGGCCTTTTTCAATCTATTCACCAAGCCGGGAAACCAGGATATTTTTTCTTGATTAATGATATGATTGGGCGAAATGGTCATATGTCCTGGTCAAAAACTCAATCATTTTTAGAGTCTTATTGGAATACACTTCCTGAAAGACTAAAATGGAATGCTTTTTTCAAGAAATACGATTTAGAATTGCCCAATTTTGATTGTAGTAAAGAAGGTTTTGAAGGAATTCGCGCTCAAGATATATTACCTTTGTTAAATGAGAACTTTCAATTTGAAGTTTTTATTCCCTTCTTTTCTTTTATTGGTCGAATTATAGATCGAGTTTATGGTCATAATTATAATATCGATCCTAATTCTCTAAATAACGATCTTGCTATTCTAGACTATATGTGGTATTTGGATGAACTATTTTTGCGTCTTAAATACTTACCTCCAACACAAATGTTTGCAAAACTTGTAGATCCTCGAATTTCCCCTCCAGAATTTAAATCAATTATCTACAAAGATCCGCAAGAAGCGATAGAAATACGCTAAGAAAAGGTACTTTTGGGTTTAATGCTATAGTTATAGTTTTTGACACTGCCAAAAAATAATTGAATTAAAAATTTAGGAAAAATGAAAATTTTATCAGTTGTCGTACCTGCGTATAATGAAAAATCAACTATTAGAGTTGTTATAGAGGAACTAAGAAAAGTTCCAAATATTTTAGAAATCGTAGTCGTTAATGATGGTTCTACGGATGGTACTAGAGAAATCTTAGAACAACTTGCTTCAGAATATAGTGAATTACAGGTTATTCATCATCCTAAGAATAAGGGAAAAACAATGGCATTAAAAACTGGTTTTTCCGCCACTCAAGGAGAAATTGTAATTGTTCAAGATGCCGATCTTGAATACAATCCCGAAGAAATTCCAGATGTAATAGAACCTATTTTAAAAAATAAAGCAGATGTGGTTTATGGATCTCGCTTTTTAGTTCGTAAAGCGGCAAGGGTTTTATATTTTTATCATTATTTAGCTAATAAATTTCTGACCTTCTTAAGTAATATATTTACAAATGTCAATATGACTGATGTAGAAACTTGTTACAAAGCCTTTCGAGGAGAAATCATTAGGAATATGATTATCACATCCGAAGGTTTTGGCTTTGAGATAGAGGTTACAGCTAAAGTAGCTAAACTTCAGTGTCGAATTTTTGAAGTTCCCATTAGTTATTATGGTCGAACCTATGAAGAAGGAAAGAAAATAGGACTCAAGGATGGTATCATAGCTATTTGGTATATTATCTACTTTAATTTATTCTGTTCATTAAAAAAATCTTTCTATTCTTTACCTTATCACAATGGTAATAAACAAGAAAATGAATGTTCCTTTAAATATTTCAATTAATTTTTTTAATAAATTTTATGAAAATCGAGATTTTAAAAAAGCTCATCAAATTGTATAGTAACGCGAAAAAAATAAAAAATTACTTTGAAGGAGAACGAGATATTTTACTCTGCCAAGTAGATAGTCTCCTTCAACAAAAGGAAAAATTGCTTCAAGAACGGGAATACTTGGAAGGAGAACGGAATCTTTTACTCTGCCAAGTAGATAGTCTCCTACAGCAAAAGGAAAAATTGGTTCAAGAACGCGAAAATATTTTTTACAAGCCTGGGCATTTTTATTCACCCATACCAGACTTTGAAGAAGTTTTTCAGAATAAAGAGCGTATTTTTAAAACAAATTCTAAAAATATCCCTGGAATCAACCTCAATGAAGATAATCAATTGATTTTTTTAGAAAAGTTAAGTAATTATTTTAAGGATTTCCCATTTCCTGAAGAAAAAACATTACAGTATCATTACTACACTAAAAACTCTGCGTTTTCATTTACAGATGCTTTAATACTTTTTAGTATGTTGTGTTATTTACAACCTAGAAAAGTTATTGAAGTAGGGTCTGGTTTTTCGTCAGCTGTAATTTACGATACTAATCTAAATTTTCTTGATAATAGTATTGAAACCATCTTTATTGAGCCTTTTCCAGATACACTTGCAGAATTGTTTATAGAAGAATTTCAGGAATTAACACTATATAAACAAAAGTTGCAGAATTTAAGCCCTGATTTTTTTCAGACACTTACCCAAAATGATATCCTTTTTATTGACTCCTCTCATGTATGTAAAATTGGCAGTGATGTAAACCACCTATTTGCTAAAATTATGCCAATTTTAGAGCCTGGAGTAGTTATTCATATTCATGACATACACTTTCCTTTTGAATATCCTGAAGCATGGGTAAGTGAAGGGCGTGCTTGGAATGAATCATATTTACTCCGCTCTTTTCTGCAATTCAATTCAGAATTTGAAATCTTGTTTTGGCCAAGTTTTATTCTTCAATTTCACAAAAATCGATGGGAAAAACTTGTATCCAGAGAATTTGATGGAACTGGTTCAATTTGGTTAATTAAAAAATCATAAAAATAATTTAAAAATATGACAAGTAAACTAATTGAATCAGAAAAATTACCAATTATTTTACTTATTTTATCAATTATCTATTTTATTTATACAGCAAGCTATGAAATTAAATACCCAGGGCTATATTATGATGAAACTTTATTTGTTAATGGAGCATTAGGAGGATTAGATAATACGTTTATCCATAAACGCATTTTTGGTGTTCCTATAATGCTAATGCCATACATAGGAGCAGTTAAAGCATATTTTTTCTATCCTATTTTCCATTTTATGGGCGTTTCCCCAGAAACGATCAGGTTGCCAGTTATTATAATTTCTGCATTAACATTAGTTTTATGTTTTTACTTAGGAAAAATAATATTTAATCAATGGATTGCTAGTCTCATAGCTATTGTTTTAGCTACCGATCCTTCTTTTATCTATACAACTAGGTTAGATTGGGGTCCTGTAGTTTTTATGATTTTTTTCAAGATTTTAGCTCTATTTATTTTCTTTAAAATAATATCCTACCCTCACACTTTGCCTAATCCTAAATTTATTAATTGGTATGTTTTATTATTGGTAGCTTTGATTTTAGGGCTTTGGGACAAATTAAACTTCATCTGGTTCATGTCTGCATTCTTTATATGCTCTATGAGTTTTTATTTTAAAAGTATTATTAAAATATGGAGCATTTATAAATCTAAAATATTAGTTCCTACAATTACATTTATAGCAATTATGATTTTTATGATTGCAGTATTAATTATACCTGTATTTAATTTAAATATAGGAGAAAAAACTCAAGAAACTTTATTAAAGCGTTTTTTGAGAGTAAGTAATGTCTATGAAATAACTGTTAGTGGGAAGGCAGTTTATGAATGGATTTTTAATCAATCATTATCTGAAATAACTTGGGTAAATCAATTAACATTTATAAATATTATTGTTTTACTACTTATTTTAGCTGTAGCAATTTTATTGAAGTGTAATTATAAAAGTTCCTTCAATTTAGGTTTTGATAGTAGAAAAACACTTCTTTTTTTTACCTTGCTTTTTGCATTAATTTATATGCAAATGGTATTCACCAGACAAGTAGGGTGGGCACATCACATTATGATACTATTCCCTTTTCAGCATTTTTTTAACATAGCTGCTGTCTTGATTGTAGTCGAATTAATAATTCAGATTTATAAAATATTGGTCAAAAATCGGTATCAATTAATTAAAATTGCATGTATAACATTAGTAGTTTTAATGTTTGGGAATTTAATTAATTCACAACTTAAAGTCAACAATAATTATTCATTGGCTTTGGACGATAAGAAATCATTTAATAATATTTGGAGTCCTGCAATCTATGAGCTTTCTCAATATTTGGGTAATTATCGAGACAAAGTTGATTCTATTATTTCAGCAGACTGGGGATTTCATACGCAGTTACATGGCTTAGCTGAGACTCAAACACGTTTTAAATACATAGATTTATGGTCAATTTTTAATGAGTTAGATAAGTCAAGTAAGGATGAACAAGAAAATTTTTACAAAACTTTTTTTAAAGGAAAAACAAATATAGTGTTATTACATGCAGAAAATTCTGCAATCATGAAAAATTCAAGAAGTAATTTTATCAAATTTAGTTCTATCTTTCTCAAAGAAATCAAATTAGAAAAATCTTTTCATAATGGTAAAAATGAAGTACTTTATGAAGTATATGCTGCTAAAGGTTAAAAAATTTTCTTTAAATAATCATATTTTAATTCTTGTCTGGTTAGCATTATTGGGAATAATGTTAACTTCAAGAGTGATTATATCTGGCGATCGCACCATTTTAGCTGGGTTTGATAATTCTGTTCAATTCTATGCATGGTACACCCATGCTGCAAGGGCTATTTCTCAGGGAACTCTCCCTCTGTGGGATTTTTATCAACTCTCAGGACATAGTTTCATCGGTGAAATGCAAGCGGGGTTATTCTACCCGCCAAACTTAGTTTTATTTTGGGTTCTCAGCCTATTAAATCCAGAATCATACACAATTACTGCTCCTCCAGTGATTGAGTTTTTTGTCCTTATAGGATTGATTGGTTGCGCTTTTGCTAGTTATTGGATGTTCCAGGAATTTAATCTTAGTAAACCAGCTTCTTTGATAGGTGCGACGATTTTTGCTTATGCAGGTTTTACCTTTGCTAGACAATCAGAACAGCTATGTGTTTTCAACAGTATTATTTGGATACCTTTTATTGTAGCTGCTTATCTAAGATATAGTCGCCAAGATTCAATATTGAGAAAACTTTGGTGGCTAAATACTTCAGGATTTGGTTTAGCGATGGCAATTTTGGCAGGACATTATTTAGGTTTTATATATGCTGCTGCTATCATTACGTTTTATTCAATATTTAAAATATTTAGGCAGATTCAAAAAAATAATTTAGATGCCGCTACTAGAAAAAATATTATTACTAAAGCGATCGCTCTTTTTATCACTATCGCATTTGGGATTTTGCTTGCTAGTCTACAATTAATTCCTACATTAGAGTACAGTAAATTATCTTTGCGTTGGGTAAGTGGTCCAAATCCAGTAAGTTCAGGGGAAAAAATACCTTATTCTGTCCTGGCCGATCAATTTCACTTTACTCCTGCTGGGTTATTCTCGACGATCAATCCTGATTTTGTAATGCTTAATTTTCCAATTAATATTGATGGTCAAGTATACAGTGGTATTATTGCTTTACTTTTAGGATTATTTGTAATTTGGAAGCTAAAAAATAGTAATGATAATGTTCTATTTTTTAGCATAATTTTTGTATTTAGTATTATTTACAGTTTAGGTGGTGATTCATTAATACATTCTGTCTATAACATATTATCTCCCATATCAGATCCTGTAAGAACTTCTAGTAGAATTTCTTGCCTGAGTCACTTTGCAATTTCTGGTTTAGCAGCATGTGGAATAGACTATTTATGGAAACTCAATTCTGAAGATGTTAATAGTAAGAATTTATTCAATAATTTAATAAAAGTTTGTTTGGGTATCATATTTTTATTTTTACTATCTATTCCTTTTTTATCTAATGATAAATATTCTTTAATAAATAGCTTGCTGATGACGTTATACTTGACCGTCATCAGTTTATACTTTATTAAGTCTATAAATAGACAAAAGCCATACAATAGGCGCTTAATTATAATCTTATTATCATTACTAATCATTCAAGATACTTACTACTTTTATATAAAAAGATTGCCACAAAGAGTTTACGACCCTCCTCAACTACTATACCCTTCTCAAGTTGTAAAAGTTCATGCTCCTGTTTTGCGAAATTTAGAAGGAGTCAATAGTAACTATCGGATTGCTAATTTCAAACCAGATGAAATTAAAAATTTTGGTGATGCTCTAGGCATTAAAATGATGATGGGTCATGGTGCATCTATGCCTAAGAATTATTTTAATTTTTTGGGTGATTTAGGCTGGAATAATCAACGTATTAACGATATATTAGGCGCTAAATATATTATAAATACTAATCCTAAAGATAGTAAGGCTCCAGTGCAAGTTACGGAAAATCGCTCTGCACTACCTATATACAGGATTTATCGTAGCTATGAAGTAGTTTCTCAGCACAATGGAGCTATTGCTATGCTGAAAAATGAAAAATTTGATTATAAATCGACAGTTATTTTAAATAAACAGCCAAATTTTAAATCTGTTGAAAATACGGCACTTTCTTTGCAGACTTTAGCTCCAGAAGAAGTTACACTACAAGCACAATATCCTAATCAAGTTAAACTTTTGGCTAAAAGCCAAAAGCCTGCAATTTTAGTCTTTGCCGATCAAATTTATCCTGGATGGTCAGCATTTGTTAATGATGTCAAAGTTCCTGTTATGGAAGCAGATACTCTATTTAAAGCAGTTGTAATTCCTGCTGGTATTTCAACTGTGGTTTTTCAATATAGACCTACTTCCTTTACGATCGGTCTGATTATATCTTGTTTAGTTGCAATCTGTTATTTATTGATTTCATTGAAAAATTTAAATTTAATTAGCTTTTTCAAAGACAGCTATAAACCGTAAAAAAAACTACATTAATTCATCTAGAAATAACTAGGATCACTCCACATACAATTAAACCCAAACCTATAGTGCGATTTAGAGAAATAGTCTCATGAAAAAAGAAATAGCCAATTAAAAAAGAACACACGTAAACTAAGGCTGTCGAAGGACCGACCACGCTTAAGTTTACTCTAGTTAATACAAGAATATACGCAATAGCACCTATGGCATAACAAGATAAACCAATTATTAATTCTGGTGTAAATAAAATTCTAATGATATGGTTAAATAAGTTTGTTGCATTGACCTCTCCTAGTTTTAATGCTCCTGACTTTAGAAGAATTTGTCCAACTATATTGCAAAAAATTGAAATCAAAAAAATACCAAACTCTTTTGTACTCATTTTCGACTGGGAACGGATAATTTATGAAGATGAAATGATGCTTGTTATATTATCACTTATAGATACTTTTGTAAAATTTATAATTTTCTGGCTACGAAGTCACTAATGAAATAAAAAGCAAAGAAGATAGATAATCATATAAAATATATCAAATAAATTCTATAGTAAAATCTTGTATAAATTCAAAATTGATACCAAAATATCTAGAACACGGTGTTATTTTGTAAGGTGCTAAGATAGAGATAATTCGTTAACGAATTGTTGATAACCTAATTTGAGAACGTGCAGAGTTAACCATTGCACACTATCGTCCTAACGCTTTATCAAAACTCCGTGGGTTTAAGACCCCGGCTTCTCAAGCCGCAAGTTTTGTGGTGGGGTCTAAATCCCCATTACAAAACTGTACTTCCGACTTCCGACTTCCGACTTCCGACTTCTTTAAAGTTGTTGATTGGCGATGATTTTCACTCTTTTATTGACATAAATCTCAATTAATAAATTTATTAAAATGCAGTTAGATGAGAAAATTGCTATTGTTTTAGCTACATATAATCCTAATTTAGAATATTTCCAAAAACAGATACAGTCAATAAAAAATCAAAATTATAAAAACTGGGTTTGTCACGTTGTTGATGACTGTTCTCAAATTGAGTATCAAACAGCTATTCAAAAACTCATTGGAGAAGATTCACGGTTTATTTTTCATTTTCATGAGCAAAACTTTAATCATTATTCTAACTTTGAACGGGGATTAAGATATTGTATTGAAGATAAAACTATTAGCGCGATCGCTCTAGCAGATCAAGATGATATTTGGTATCCTGAAAAACTAGCTAGGCTTTTAGAAAAACTGCGTTCTCAACAAGCAGTTTTAGTACATTCTGATTTAGAAATGATAGATACTAATGATAAAATTATCAATTATTCTACCTGGAACTTTGAAGGACGTAATCCTGAAAAGTTATCTATTGATTTATTGTTACTTCGGAATGTAGTAACTGGATGTTCTCTGTTATTTTGCACTTCGATACTGACAGATATACTACCATTTCCACCTCAAGAAAAAATTAACTGGTATCATGATTGGTGGATAGCTTTAGTTGCAGCCCAAAAAGGTAAAATTGAACATATTCACCAACCGTTAGTTCGCTATAGAATTCATGGTTTAAATAATGTGGGAGTAACGCAAGATGCAGGTAAATTTTACCGTGAGCTATTAGTCTGGATCGGTAAAAAATTTAAAATTACTGGCAATAGTTATTTAGTTCACAGAGACTTTAGTAAATTCTTTTATGAACGATTTAAACAAGAATTAGATATTTTAAATTGGTCTAATCCTTTTGATGATAAAGATTTAGATTTTGGTATGAAAATATTCAAGTTATTATATAAAAGTTTATCGTTAGGCTATAATTCTGAAGGTATAGCTTTGAGAATTTGGACTTTGAAAGTTTTATTAGATTTACAAAAAGTTAGAGCAATATTTTTCAAAAATAATAATTAAGCATGAACACAGAATTAAATAATTCAGTATCAATCATCTTAGTTAACTATAATGGTGCAGATGTTTTAGCAGATTGTTTAAATTCTCTAGAAAAATTTATTCCTAGAGATAACTGTGAAATTATTTTAGTAGATAACAATTCTCAAGATAGTAGTGTATCTATTGTTGATGATAAATTTCCTAATATCAAATTAATTAAACTGCCAGAAAACGTTGGTTTTGGAGCAGGTAATAATGTCGGTGCAAAAGTAGCTAAAGGTAATTTTCTATTTTTATTGAATACTGACACAATACTTACAAGTAATATTTTACCCCATCTGATAGAATTAATGTCTGCAAATTTAGATGTCGGCGTTATTGGTACTAAATTACTTTTTCCAGATGGAAGTTTCCAAGTTTCTTTTTCGCCGAAAATTGGAATCAAAGGAGAAATGGAAGCCAAAAAAATACATGATAATGCTCAAAATAAAAATAAGTTGAAGATTATAGAGCAGAATTTTAAAGAGATTAAAGAAGTTGATATTGTCGTTGGAGCAGCATTGTTTATTAGGGCAGATTTATTTAACTTATTAGGTGGCTTTGACGAAAAATTCTTTATGTATTTTGAAGAGTCGGATTTGTGTCAAAGAGTCAGAAATGCAGGGTATAAAATTGTATATACTCCCCATGTATCCCTAATTCATATAAGAGGACATTCTGTCAAAAAAATATCGAATAAAATGGCTGTTGAATATAGACGTAGCCAGATTTACTACTATTATAAGCATCTGCCAATGTGGGAGATATTGATTTTAAAAATATATTTACTGTTGAAGTTTTTATACGAATATCTCAAAACATCTAATCCTTATAATTTGGAAATTATCAAATTAGTTTTTATGTATAAATAATTATGCCTTTATTAATTAACCTTTCATTTATATTGGCTAAACCTACAGGAACTACCACATATGCTTTTAATCTTTTACCTCACTTAGAATCACTTGAATCAAAACTTTTAATTTCACAATCTATCCCTAGCTATAATTGCTATCAAACTCCTGTTAACCAAACATCAGAGCAAGGTATTAAAGGTCATTTACATCGCTTAGTTTGGACGCAATTTCAACTACCTAAAATCTATCAAGAACTCAAATCTCAACTCTTATTTTCGCCTATTCCAGAAGCTCCTATTAATACTAGCTGTCGCTTCGTTATCACTATCCATGATTTGATTCCCCTACGTTTTTCTCAACGCTTTTCGCCCCTGACAATATACCATCGCTACTACGTTCCCCAAATCCTCAAGCAGGCGGAACACATCATCTGCAATTCCCAAGCCACTGCTAAAGACATTACCGATTTTTACCAAATTCCCGTTAGCAAAATCAGCCCAATTCCTCTTGCCTACGATCGCACTCACTTCCGTTTTCTCAATCTCCCCACCTGCAACTATTTTCTCTACATCGGACGCCAAAACACTTACAAAAACTTACATAGACTTATTACTGCCTTCGCTGCACTACCAAACAGTGGCGACTATGAACTGTGGTTAGCAGGGCCAAGCGATCGCCGTTACACCCCAACTTTAACAGCCCAAGTTGCCCAACTCGGCATCACTAATCAAGTCAAATTCCTCGACTATGTTCCTGACAGCGAATTGCCAAAAATCATCAATCAAGCGATCGCCCTTGTCTTCCCAAGTCTCTGGGAAGGCTTTGGTTTACCTGTCCTAGAAGCAATGGCTTGTGGTACCCCAGTAATTACCTCCAATCTTTCCTCCCTACCAGAAGTCGCTGGGGACGCGGCGATTCTCATCGATCCCTACAACACCAGAGAAATTACAGAGGCGATGGAGGCGATCGCAACTGATTCAGCATTGCGATCGCGCCTTTCCAACCAGGGAATCACTCACTCCCAACAATTCAGTTGGGAAAAAACCGGACAAGCAACCGCCGAAGTATTATCCCGCTACGTGTAGAATATTACCGTTGAGCAGAGGACACGGGGATGGGGAGATGAGGGAGACGCAAAGAAAAACTAATAACCAATGACAAATGACAAATGACAAATAACAAATCCCTATGAAAGCACTAATTCTCTCTGGTGGTAAAGGTACACGCCTGCGTCCCCTCACCTACAGCGGAGCAAAACAACTCGTACCAGTTGCTAACAAACCTGTTTTATGGTATGGCATTGAAGAAATGGTTGCTGCTGGTATTACTGATATTGGCATCATCATTAGCCCAGAAACTGGCGCAGAAGTTCAAGCAAAAACAGGAAATGGAGAATACTTTGGAGCGAACATTACCTACATATTACAAGACCAGCCAGCCGGACTTGCTCACGCTGTCCAAATCGCCCGTCCGTTTTTAGGGGATTCTCCGTTTGTGATGTATTTGGGTGATAACCTAATTCAATTAGGCGACTTAAGGTACTTTCTGCAACAATTTAGCCAACAACAGCCTGATGCTTTAATTCTCTTACGTCCTGTTGCTAATCCTACCGCCTTTGGTGTAGCTGAGGTCGATGATACAGGAAACGTATTGCAGTTAATTGAAAAACCCAAAATTCCTCCTTCAAATCTGGCATTGGTAGGGGTTTATTTCTTTTCTCACATCATCTTTGATGCGATCGCCAATATCCAACCTTCCACCAGAGGCGAACTCGAAATCACTGATGCTATTCAATATCTAATTAACCAGCAAAAGCACGTTGTCGCACACAAACTCCAAGGTTGGTGGTTAGATACTGGTAAAAAAGATGATTTATTAGAAGCTAATCGTTTAGTTCTCGACACCTATATGACAGCATCAATTCTCGGTGAAGTCGATGCCCAAAGTCAGATTATTGGGCGAGTTCAAATCGGGGCAAAATCTCAAGTAATTAACTGCACAATTCGGGGTCCAGTAATCATTGGTAACAATTGTCATTTAGAAAACTGCTTTATTGGCCCTTATAGTAGCATTGCTAACAATGCTACTCTCGTTGATACAGATTTAGAACATAGTGTAATTTTAGAAGGTGCTAAAATTGCCGGAATCCATCAGCGGATTATCGATAGTGTCATTGGACAACGGGCACAATTGACTCTCGCACCCCGTCGCCCGAAAGCTTTACGATTCTTAATTGGCGATGACTGTCAAATTGAACTCACCTAATTTATTCAATTTTGCTACGCCCAAAATAATTCGTAATTGATAATGGGCTAACGCCCCGCTCCACTAACGTAATTCGTAATTACAATCATTGTTGGCTCTGAACCCACCACGCTCATTGTTGCACCACCAAATCTTCGATTTTGTGGGGGCTTGTATCCTCTTTTAATTACGAATTACGAATTACGAATTAGTAATTATTTAGTCAAGGTGTTATGCTACTAACTATACTTGTTGTGTTAAATAATTCAAAAAGTTAGTAGTGTAGCAAATCACTCTTCATAATATTAATGAGCATTACGTATACTAAAATTCCCGAAGTTATACAACTCGAACCAAAAGTATTTGCAGACGATCGCGGTTTCTTTTTTGAAGCCTATAACAACCAAAAATTTACTGAAGAAACTGGTATTGCTGTTAACTTCGTCCAAGATAACCACTCTTGCTCCAAGCAAAACGTCCTGCGGGGATTGCATTACCAAATCCAACAACCCCAAGGTAAACTGGTTCGTGTAATTTTAGGCACTATATTTGACGTAGCTGTAGACATTAGAAGAAGTTCGCCCACATTTGGAAAATGGGTGGGTTATGAACTCAGTGCTGAGAATAAACGTCTACTTTGGATACCATCAGGCTTTGCTCACGGCTTTCTTGTGCTTTCAGAAAAAGCTGAAGTGCTGTATAAAACTACAGATTACTACGCACCCCAAGGCGATCGCACAATCTTATGGAACGATCCAGATTTAGCTATAGATTGGCCTTTGAATGGTTCACCGATTTTATCAGCCAAAGACCAAGCTGGTAAATCTTTGAAAACTGCTGAAATCTTTGATTAAATACTCTGAAGAAACACAGGGAGTAGGGAATAGGGAGTGGGGAAATGGGGATATGGAGAGACGTGGGGACACGGAGAATGACTAATGACTAAGAGTAAATCAATTCTGCTAATTGGTAACAACGGTCAAGTCGGTCAAGAATTACAACAAATTCTTCCATCCTACGGCAATACTATCTCAGTTTCACGCCCAACAGTAGACCTTACCCAGCCTGATACTCTTCGTAGCATTATCAGAGCAAAGCAACCGCAAATCATCATTAACGCCGCTGCTTATACCGCCGTAGATAAAGCTGAAAGCGAATCTGAACAAGCTTGGGCTATTAATGCTACTGCACCTCTAATTCTTGCCGAAGAAAGCCAAAAATTAGGAGCTTTTCTAATTCATATTTCCACCGATTACGTTTTTGATGGCAATGGGTGTCGCCCATATCAAGAAACCGATGCCACAAACCCCTTGAGTGTCTATGGCAAAACCAAACTTGCAGGAGAACAAGCAATTCAAGAAAATTGCACCCATCACCTCATCCTCCGCACAGCTTGGGTTTATGGAAACTTTGGCAAAAGTAACTTTGTCAAAACCATGTTACGACTGGGTGCCCAACGCCCAGAACTCCGTATAGTAGCCGATCAAATTGGTAGTCCAACTTGGGCAAAAGATATAGCCGCAGTCATAGGCGAAATGATTCCCCATTTGAGCTTAGATATTGCAGGCACATACCACTACACCAATAGCGGCGTTGCTAGCTGGTATGACTTTGCCGTTGCCATTTTTGAAGAAGCCCAACAGCTAGGGTTTCCTCTGACAGTTGAAAATATTATCCCCATTACAACCCCCGAATATCCCACACCCGCCCGTCGCCCTGCCTATTCCGTCCTTGCTTGTGGCAAAATTTCAACACTTCTAGGAAAATATCCCCCCCATTGGCGACAAAGACTTAGGGAAATGCTCAAAGATTGGGGATGAGGGGGATGAAGGGGATGGGGAGGAAAGGGAAAAGGTTAAAGGGTAAAGGTTAAAGGCAACAGGCATAAGTGTTGGTGTGGAACGGGGATTTAAACCCCGCCCCACGCAATCTCACCTTGGAGGCAGGGCTTTTGACCTTTGATTGTTGGTCGAGGAAACAGGCAACAATTTCCGCGTCTCACCAAAAATCTTTACTCTTGCCTGTTGCCTGTTCCCTATTCCCTCGAACGAAGGTCGGTAAAGGGATAAATTTAACCTTTCCCCCTTACCCCTTTCCCTTTCCCCTTCCTAATGCCCAATGCCCTATCCCCTTTTTAAAACTCCTATTTCTTGTTGTATTGGCAAGACATCTAAAATATCAGTTTGGGAACAATATTTTAAATCTTCTTGACAGTCAAGACGCAATAGGCGTTGACCGTGACTAGCTTGATGGAATAATCCTAATAAGTTATCTTGCCATTGAGAGTAAAGAGCGATCGCACTAATTACTTCATCATTACCAGCTAATTCTTCTGGTGAAATCTGGGTTTGCTGTAAAATACTATGGGCGATCGCACCCGCACAAACTGTATCCTCTAAAGAAAAACTACCTTCCCAGCCTGAGCCGACAATCCAGACTGTCTCCGGTTGCTTTTCTAGAAGAAATTGCACCACCGCAGCTCGGTTGATTAAGGCTGCTGCAATTACATTTGGCGAGTCTTGTACCCGTTGTAAAGCACGAGTGCCATTTGTGGTACTGATAAATAACCGACGCCCCTGCACCAATTCCGATGTGCAGTCGAGGGGAGAGTTACCCAACTCAAAACCCGCTACTTTAGCGCCGCCGCGTTCTCCAGCCCGCAGACGTTTTTCAGGAGGCCATTGTTCACTAACAGCGATTAGTCGATCTAAATCGCTGAATACTTGCACAGCTTCGCCTCCAGCTGCCAAGACAGTCGCTATTGTGCTAGTGGCTCGCAAGACATCGACTGCGATGGCACATTCTGGCGGTTTATCCGTTGGAGTCAATTCCGGAGTGTGGTATACAAATAGCTTCACGCGCTGGATACACCTGCTTTTATACTACTGCGGCAAACAAATAACATTCTACCTAGTTAGTGTCACGAACTATAGTCATAATTGTTCCCACAATTTTTTTTAGCATCAGAATACACAATGTATCTCATTGGATACATGAATGGGAGATGGGGGAGATGAGGGAGATGAGGGAGCTGGAGGAGATGAGGGAAAAGCTGATTTTTATATTTTTAGACTTTCAGATTTGCTGCACTATCTTGTAATCTAAAACAAGAAAGCTAACAGTTATTGGGCATTGGGAGTGCTGTTAGCGGTAGCGCGGCGTTTAGCCCGTTAGGGGTTAGGAATTAGAAGTTATTATTCTCCCTCATCTCCCTCATCCCCCTCATCTCCCTCATCCCCCCGATCTCCCCATCTCCCCACTCCCCTTCAAAACTATGGCACCTTTACCTGATTACCGCCCTAAACAACTATCTTTAGGCCCCTTGGAAGCAGAAATTCTAAACATCATCTGGGAACTTGGTTCCGCCACAGTCAAAGATGTCCACGATCGCATTCTCTCCGATCCCAACCGCGAATTAGCTTATACTTCTGTAACCACTGTTCTGCGACGCCTTACGGACAAAGGTTGGCTGGCCTGCGATAAAAGAGGGCGGGCATTTTATTGGCGGCCATTGCTGAGTAAGCAACAGTCACAGGTAATCAAAGCCCACGAGCAGTTACAGCGATTTCTCGCAGTGGGTAACCCTGATGTGATCGCAGCCTTCGCCGATAGTCTCGATGAAGCAGCCAGCGAACAAATAGCAGCCATCGCCAAACGCATACAATCTGCACGCCAAGCCAGGGAGGAAAAATGATGCATCTAGTGATGATTTTGATTGCTTTGGCAGTTGCCTGGTGGTTAAGATTCTCTTGGAGAGAACCTGGAGGCACTTGGAATTTGCGGTGGCGGCGATCGCTATTTTTGTTTCTCTTCCCGCCCTTGTTAATTTTTATGACGGCGATCGCTGTGCTGTTCATGGGACCTCAAGGAAATATGGGCGGGATGTACACAGGCTCAATCAGCTACATGCTGGCATTAATTTATTTAGGAATTTTTGCCATTTTATGCATTAAACTTGCCTTTCAAGGTTGGCAGTCTGTGGAATCTGCTCGAAACTGTCCCCTGGTGAACTTGGGGGACAGACGAGCCAGACTACTGCAAACAGAGGCTATGTTTGCAGGTCAAATTGGTTTTTGGCAACCTGAATTGGTGGTAAGCGTTGGATTACTAGAAACTCTTTCACCAAATCATATAGAAAGCGTCTTAGCACACGAACAAGGGCATTATCAGTACAGGGATACATTCTGGTTTTTCTGGCTGGGTTGGGTGCGTTCCTGCACCACATGGTTACCAAATACAGAGCCTTTATGGCAAGAACTGTTAGTTTTGCGCGAACTCCGCGCCGACAGTTATGCAGCATTACAGGTAGACCCTCTGGTGCTAGCCGAATCACTGCTGTTGGTAGTCAGTAGCAGCCCTATGTCATCAGAAATTTGCTGTGCTGCATTGGGTTCTCCTAGTGCAGATCGTTTAGAACAAAGAGTAGAAGCTTTATTAGCACCACCAGAACCAACCCCAGAAGCTCAATTGCATTCCTGGCATGGATTTATGTTGGCTTTTTTACCTTTAGTGACTGTAATATTTCATAGTTAAGTTAAATTTTAGTATTCACTACAACCGAAAGCTGCGACGGTAGGGACTTCGGTCGTGTCTGTAGGGACTTCGGTCATGTCTGTAGGGACTTCGGCCGTGTCTGTAGGGACTTCGGTCACGACAATCGCAATAAACCTCTTCCATAAAAGAACCTCACCCCGCATTTGCTGACACAAACGCTCCCCTCCCCTTACCAAGGGGAGGGGTTGGGGGTGGGGTGTTAGGGACTTTTGCAAGAAGTTTAATGAAAATTTACCCAAAATTATCACTAATTCCCCCTGATATCGGTTATGGATTTCCAAGAAATAAATTATCGAACCACAGAGGCGCAGAGAACACAGAGAGAGGAGAAATACAGAGGGTTTTTGCGTCAGTTTTGGGATATTTTTTTATTTGGCAGTCCCTTACTGAATAGACACTAGTACCGCTGTGAAGTCACGCATTCAAAAGTCAAAAGTCAAAAGGTTGATATATCAAGGCTTGTAGCTGTTTGAAATGGTAGGTTTATTTACGCTGCGCTGTACTAGTTGCATTCTTACTAAACCTTGTGCCATTTTACTGGATGCAGAAAATTGGCTTCTATGTCATCCTAGAAAACGAGAGTTAATTCGGTGAGTATTCTTGTTTTTAGTATTGACAGGCTTTTCCCTTTTGGTATTTACAGACTTTTCTCCGAAATTTAAATCTCTACACACTAATAATTTTGGAAAAAATCAATGTCAATTTATGTAGGCAACCTCTCTTACCAAGTCACAGAAGATGATATTAAGGGTGTTTTTGCTGAATATGGTACGGTAAAGCGGGTTCAATTACCTACAGACCGCGAAACAGGCCGTCTGCGCGGCTTTGCTTTCGTGGAAATGGGAACAGATGCTGAAGAAGCTGCTGCCATTGAAGCTCTTGATGGTGCTGAATGGATGGGTCGTGACTTGAAAGTTAACAAAGCCAAGCCCAAAGAAGACAGAGGTCCTTCTGGTGGTAATCGAGGAGGATACGGTGGTGGTGGTGGACGTAGCCGCTACTAAGTTTTGCAACCGTAAATTTGAAGAGCGAATTTTTAGTCCATTCATGAATTCAATTTAGTAGGAGAGATAATGACCCAAATAATAGTCGGTGAAAATGAACACCTTGAGTCAGCCTTACGCCGATTTAAGCGAGAAGTTTCCAAGGCGGGAATTTTTCCAGATATGAGGAAGCATCGTCACTTTGAAACGCCGATTGAAAAATCCAAGCGCAAAAAACTTGCCCTACAAAAGCAGGGTAAAAGACGTTTCCGCACTTGAGAACTGACGTACAGCAGAATTCAGGAGTAAAACACCCTTTATGCCTGGATAACAGCTAAGCTTGTTTACCCACCAGCTTGAAATCTGCTGTAGATGTAGATATAAAAGAAAACCCTCATAGTGTTTATGAGGGTTTTCTTTATGGAATTTAGCCGCAGTCAGAAAAAACTAATAGCTTGCTTCTTTGTTCGTGTAGCGTCTCGTAGAGAAGGAGTACAAGTCGGGGAACCCGGACGCCAGTCGCTCATGGGGGAAACCCGCAAGACCACGCTGGCTCCCCAACGCACTGGCTTCTCTGCGCCTCTGTGGTTCGTTAAAAAAACTTACTTTGACAAAGAGTTTTAGCCTTAGGAACTTCCAATTAAAAAAACATCCCACCGTAGGGGCGCACAGCTGTGCGCCCCTACAACTGTGCGCCCCTACAACTGTGCGCCCCTACAACTGTGCGCCCCTACAAATGTACAACTAATTTGGGATAATTTATTTTCTGGAAGTCCCTTAACCCAAGCGTATTGGTATTTGTCCTAGTCGCATAGAAGGCGATCGCCAGTTTTGGCTGTAAATTCAAAATCCAAACATCACATTAAGAAATAGGCACCGCAAGCGGAACTGTAAAATGAAACTCGCTACCCTGGTTTTTCCCCAGAGATTCAGCCCAAATTTTCCCTCCCAAATTATCAATAATCCGACGACAAATCGCCAAACCAAGTCCCGCACCACCTACAGTGCGTTGCAAAAATCCTTCTTCCTGATAAAAACGCTCAAAGATAGTTTCTAGGCGGCTCGGTTCAATCCCTCGACCTGTATCTGCAATAGTAACTTTTAACACAGATGTTTTTTGCGGTTTTTCTAAGGCTGGCTCAACTTCTTCTCGATTCAACAGGTCTGCACGAATGGTGACTTGTCCGCTCTTGTCAGTAAACTTACAGGCATTATCGATTAACTTTGTTAAAACTTCAATCAGTCCTTCACCATCTACCTGGATTGGTGGTAAGTGATGGGGCAATTCCACGACAATTTTAGGCAATTTCTGACGGTATTCGAGTCCGCTGAGGGCTAAATCTAGGTATTCTTGAAGGGATATTGGCTCTAGTTGCCAGCGCACCAAACCGCCCTCTAAGCGAGATAAGGTAATAAAATCTTGGATTAGTTTACGTAAACGATCTGCATCGTCTAAAGCAGCTTGCAACATCGTCTGCTGCAAGTTAAGCGGCATTTGTGGTTCTGTAATTAAACTCTCTAAGCAAACGCGGATGGTAGATAAAGGAGTACGCAGTTCATGACCAACGATCGCAATTAAGTTACTTTGAGTCCGTTCCAAGTCTACCAGCTGACGATTCAGAGTTTCCAAGTTGCGATAAGCTTGTGCCTGCATCAAAGCTACTCCAACTTGTGTGGCGATCGCTTCTGCTAAAGCTATATCATCTTCTGCCCACAAATGAGCTTCTGGCTGGTGCAGTTCCAGCATTCCCAGCCAAGTTCCTTGATAACAAATCGGTATTATTAAGCAAGCACGAATCTGCCAGCGCACTAATTGAGCTTTTAAGTCTGGATGGGACTGTAAGCCAAAATCCTGGTTGATATCAGCAATAACTATAGTTTGTGATTGGTTTTCGCCGTGAGTTTGACTTGGCACTAAAGCAGTTTGAAATAGGGGATGACTTGCCAATGTCCAAGCTTCCCCCTGCAAAGATGCCAGTCCTACAGGTGTCGATTCGTAAGCAATTGGCTGGTTTTGACTACCTGGTTGATAAAGATAAACTAGACACCGACAATCGCTAAAAACTTGACCTAATTCTCTAACAGTAACAGTTAAAATCTCTTCTGGATTAAAAGAGCGGCGAATCGTAGTAGCGATCGCATTAATCAAACGTTCTTTGCGCTCTTTACTAGCTATGGTACGATAAGCTTTCAGTAGCCTGTATTGACTAGCTTGTAGATATGTGACTAAGCGGTTGGTAAATAGCCTGAAATCAATTCCTAATCTCTTATTTCTTAATGTCTGCACTTCCGATCCCCGCAACAGTCGATAACGTCTGTGCGCTTGCCGGATTTTAGGTGCTAGTTCTGGTCGGTAAGTCAGAATTCGCTCCAACAATAGGCGGGCAGCCTGAATACAAACTTCGGGGTCAAATGTCCAAATTCCCTGAAATTCCCTTGCTTGGTCTAGGGATGCTGAATCTATTGGTGAAGCGTGTTCTCGACAAATCAGGCACGCTGAATATAGCTGACCGATTACAATCAAATGCCATTCCTGAGCTAATTCGTCATTAGGGGCAAAAGGAATGGTTGCGTAAGGAGCTGAAGCAATACCAAAGTCACTTTCTGGTGCAGCTAATACATAAACCTGGTCTGTATGCTGAGCAATTTTTTCATAGCGAGGAATCTCCTGGCGATAAAAACGCTCCTGCTGAAAATTCGCAATCACTAGGGGTTGATCTGTCGCTGCCAGTACTAAGTCTTCTATTGCGTGAGAAACAGCCGTCAACGAAGACTTGAAATAGATTTGAGGTTGCAAATCTGGTAGAACTTGGCACAAATCTTCCAACAAGGAATTCGAGACAGTCATTGGTAACTAGGTCGGTGAGAATAAACGATTACTAATTCCGGTCGGGTATGGCTTTTTTGTAGGATTACCGAAGTAATTTTTAATCTAAAATTGGCACTTCAACCCGTCTTCATCAAACTTGATTCCGGCAAAATGACTCCGTTCAGGACGCAATGATGCAGATCTACCTGAGTCAGGTTTACTTCGGTCAAGTCAACGTAACTCAGATCGGTTTTAAACAAAATGGCTTTGGTAAGATTGGCATCACTCAGGTCTGTGTTGCTTAAGTTTGCCCCAGTCAAATTTGCACCACTGAGATTTGCCTTAGCCAAAAAGGCGCCACTTAGGTTGGCATAGCGCAAGTCTGCTCCAGCTAAGTTTGCACCACTAAGATCTGCATCACGCAAATCTGCTAAACGTAAGTCTGCTCTCACAAGGTTTCCCTTGTGCAAGTCTGCTTTGCTGAGAGTTGCTCGGATCAAATTAGCAGCCTTAAGGTTTGCCCAAATGAGGTTAGCTCCACTCAAGTCAGTTCTCCAGAGAGCCGCTGCGGTCAAATTTGCTTCAATCAAATTTGCTCCACGCAGGTTGGCATGAGACAGAGTGGCATTAGCCAAATTAGCTCTATCCAGATTGATTCCAGGTAGGCACACCTCGCTGAGGTTAGCCAAATGCAAGCTTACCTGAGTAAAGTTTCTCTCTCCTGCACAATAGCGCTTGAGTATTTGATCGGCATCCATACAGCCCGCCTTCCAAGTCTCCATTTCTCACCTGAAAATCAGAATATCTAATCGATCGCTGCTGGAAATATGTCTCATAGCAATTTTTGATTTTGGGGAAAGTAACCAGCGCCTGTTTCCAGCAACAGCGCACCTGTGCCGAGTCCGCGATCGCGTTAAAATTCCACAATATTAAAAGTAGTTAACAATCTTTTACAATCTTGGTAAACAGATTAGTTATTTTTAAAAGCGATCGCAGCAATTGTCTTAAGGTGGGCACTGTTTATACTTTTACGTTGTAGGCAGTGCCCACCCTGCACAGCAGCGACTAAGCTAGTACTCTATTTACGTACTAGGTTCAAGAGTTCTTTAGGAGAAGCCAGCAAGTCAATCGCTACGAAGAAGATTTTGCCTTGGGGATCTATCAAAAACCGCCATGCAATGTTCATCCCTACACTCGCACCGAACCAGGGGGTTTGGACTTTACCGGTGACTTTAACTTGAGTATAGCCATCTTCTACTGGCTCAGATACACCGCGCTCTGGCATCATTTTCAATCCCTGGCATTCTTCACGCATATAAGCGCGGATTGCTTCTTGACCAACAATTGGTCTTTCAAAGGGAGGTTGCAGAGCGCCTTCGGAGCTAAACAGAGCAACTGCACTGTCAAAGTCATTGGCGTTCATGTTATTGATGTAGCCCAACACAGTAGTATTGTCGATGCCCTCAATGGTGACCTTAGTCCGAAATGCTTGTGCAATGGGAGGAGCCACAGGCTCTGAGACTTTTTTGTAACTACCAGGAGCGTTGGGGTCAAATCCCATACTGACTACGGTATTCCGTAGGATGGTAATTTGTTGACCTGGATCGGCACCTCGGATTGCTTGCAGCACTTGAGCAGCTTTAGAAGAAAGCTTGTAACCCGGTGGTATGGGAGCGACAATTCCCTGAGCCATCCATTCTCCTAACTGATACCAAAAGCCCAATTTGATGTTTACGGTGAAGGATGCATAGGAACGGCAGATGGGAGTATCAGCACGATTGGCCAAATCATACATCACTTGTGTCTGAGCATCAAAAGGCATCTGCTTAATTTGTTCCAAAAGCCCTTGGGCGAGGATCATGTTCGCAGCCCCCGGAGCCGCAACGGTAATCGATTTACCCATTTCGGTGTAGGCAAACCAAAGTAATGCTAGTTGATCTTCAGCGTTGAGCTGACTAAAAGATTCAACGACAGATGGAACAATGTCAGCAATTAGGGTGCCGGGAAAGATGCTTTGAGCCGACTGGAGGGTAAAAGACATAGCAGAAATTCCAAAAAGAAAATTACAGTTCTATCAAATGTGCAGACAAAGGAGATACCTTTTGCTGTTCGCAAAGGTACTCAACACTAACGACAAGACAATTACAGTTGCGATCGCTTCACCAAAGGCACAGCAATTACTTCTGTTGTTTTAGATACTTAGATGCGAACAGATACTTCCGAAGTATTGCTCGCGTCTTACACGTTTTTTGACTTTCTTTTGTGTCTTTATGTAAAGAAATATAACAACTTCGTTACAAATAAGCAATACCTTTCTCAGCTACATTTTGATAATTTTTATTTATATTTTTTATAAGTTTTACTTAAGCAAATTAGACATAATATTTAGGTGCAATGTCTAAAATCGCAATCCATCTTCTACCAACAACGCTTTTTGGGTTAAGGCACCAGACGCGATAAATCGCTCAGCAGTTAACCTGTAACTCTCAACAGATGCCTTTCGTCCGTCCGCTGCCACGCAGTGTTAGCTGGCTAGACATGACAGACTTTAAGATACTTGCTTTCTTTAATCAGGTTCAACCAAATAGCGAATAGGATCGATAAAAACAAAGGAATCTTAGAGGATGTTTGAAAAGTCCAATTGTTGGTAGCAAAACGTTTTAGATCCCCCTAAATCCCCCTTAAAAAGGGGGACTTTAACTCCGGTTCCCCCCTTAAAAAGGGGGGTTAGGGGGGATCAACAAGTACCTAAAATCACAGTTAACTACTTTTCAAACAACCTCTTAGCTTTACTAAAAGTCAATTTAAACTTTTTAGCCAATTATGCCCTCATCAGTTGCCATGCTTACCATCGCTGGATTCAAGGATTTGAATCAAATTCATGCTGGTAAGAATTCGCACGTTTATCGGGCACGACGAGTTCAAGACGAGCATCCAGTCATTCTCAAGCTCCTGAAAGCGGACTATCCGACCACCAATCAACTCAGGCGCTATCGTCAGGAGTATTTTCTGACCCAACAACTCCAGTTACCTAATGTGATTCGCGCTTACGGGTTAGATGAATGGCAAAGAACCCTGGTTATTAGTTTTGAAGATTTTGGGGCGATCGCCCTTAAAGAGTGGTTAAACCGCTACTCCCTGGGGACACCAATCGATTTGTTTCTACTTCTAGCTCCTAAGATTGCCAAGGCGGTAGGGCAACTCCACAGTCAGTCTGTCATTCATAAAGACATCAATCTGACCAACATCGTCCTCAATTCAGCGACGATGGAACTCAAATTGATTGATTTGGGCATCTCTACCCAACTGAGCCGAGAACTACCTACCCTACAACCGCCTAACTGCCTGGAAGGAACGCTACCTTATCTATCGCCAGAGCAAACTGGACGGATGAATCGCGTGGTGGATTATCGCACCGATTTTTACTCATTAGGGGCAACTTTCTATGAGTTACTCACAGGTAGAGTCCCGTTTACCAGTGATGACCCGATGGAATTAGTCCATTGTCACCTTGCCAAACAGCCAACCCCTCTCGTGGAATTCAAAATTCCGCAAGCCATTTCAGATATTGTGCTCAAGCTGATGGCGAAAAATCCCGAAGATCGCTACCAGAGTGCCTGGGGATTGGAGGCAGACCTGAAAGAATGTGCAAGGCAATGGCAGACAGCAGGACGGATTTGTGAGTTTCCCCTCGGTCGGCATGATGTTTCCGCGCAGTTCCAAATTCCTCAAAAGCTCTATGGACGCGAACACGAAATTGCAGCACTACTGGCAGCGTTTGAACGAGTAGCAGGAGCAGAAAGGGCACGGGAAGATTCCGCCTCCCCTCATGCCGAACTGATCCTGATTACGGGTTATGCAGGCATTGGCAAATCGGCTCTGGTGCGATCGCTCTACAAACCCATCACAGCCAAGCGGGGCTATTTTATTTCAGGCAAGTTCGACCAGTTTCAGCGCAATATTCCTTACTCTGCTGTCATAGATGCCTTTGCAGGTTTTGTAAAACAACTGTTGGGGGAACCTGAGGCGGTTTTGCAGCAATGGCGAGAACGATTTTTAGCTGCATTAGGAACCAATGGACAAGCGGCGATCGATGTGATTCCTGATGTCGAGTTGATGATTGGGCAGCAGCCACCTATGCCTGAGTTGGGTGCAACTGAGAGCCAAAATCGGTTGAATTTAGTGTTCCAACAGTTTATGCAAGCCTGTTGCACGCCAGAGCATCCGCTGGTGCTGTTTTTGGATGATATGCAGTGGGCGGATTTGGCAACGTTAAGCTTGCTGGAACGACTGCTAGGAGTCCACTCAATCCAGTATTTGCTGCCAATCCTTGCCTATCGAGATAATGAAGTGTCGGTTGGTCATCCTCTAACCCTGACAATCGATCGACTGCAACGCCAAGGAAGCCACCTAGAGCAGATTACTTTAGCGCCGTTACTGCCCCCACAAATTGAGCAATTGCTGATAGAGACTTTGCAAAGCGATCGCGAAACTGTCAAAAATCTCGCTGAGTTGGTGATTCGGAAAACCGAGGGCAATCCCTTCTTTACGATTCAGTTTCTTAAAACCCTCTATAGCGAGAATCTGCTGAGTTTTAATCACAATTTGAGGCAGTGGCAATGGGAGTTTGGTCAGATTGAGCAGATGCGGTTCACCGATAATGTGGTGGAACTGATGGTCACACAGTTACAAAAGTTACCCCCATCGGTGCAAGATATTCTATCGACGGCGGCTTGTTTGGGAACAGAGTTTGATCTCAAAACCCTCTCGTTTGTCAAGAATCAAACCTCAGCAGAACTCTTCGCCGATCTCAAAATCGCTATAGAACGTGGATTTGTGGTGGCGCGTTCGGCTTTGCCGTCTCCCAGAGAGTCGCTACCCGACCAAAATCTCTCGATCCAAGATTACCAGTTTGGGCACGATCGCATCCAACAAGCTGCCTATTCCCTAATTTCCAACGACAAACAAGCCACCACCCATCTTAAAATCGGAAAATTATTACTGCAACATTTTTCCGAAACTGAGCAAGAAGAAAACCTGTTTGAGATGGTTCGACATTTGAATCAAGGACAGGAGTTAATTACTCAGTTAGATGAGCGAGAAACCCTAGCCCAACTGAACTTAAACGCGGGAAAGAAAGCCAAACATGCGGCTGCCTATGCTGCTGCATTAGTCTATTTGAAAACGGGAATTGAGCTACTAACCGATCGCGGCTGGCAATGTCAGTATAAATTGACCTTGGATCTCTACACGACGGCTGCCGAAGCGGCTTATCTCAGCGCAAACTTGGTGCTAACGGAGCGCTTGATAAAAACCGTGTTATCACAAGCTAAAACCGTGCTAGACAAAGTGAAAGTGTATGAGACGAAAATTCAGGTATGTGCTGCTCAGAGCCAGTATAGTGAAGTCATCAATATCGGATTGGAAGCGTTGAATTTACTGGGGGTAAAACTGCCCAGACAACCGAGCAAGTTTGATGTTGCGCGGGAATTGCTACGGACAAAACTGATTACAGGACATCGATCGATTGCCAGCCTAACTGACCTGCCAATCATGACCGATCCTTGTCCTCAAGCAGCGATCCGTGTTCTGAGTAGAATAACATCTGCGACCTACCTTGCTGCGCCTCTACTAAGGCCGCTGATTGTATCGAAGCAGGTCACCTTGTCGATTCAGTGGGGAAATACTCATGAATCTGCTGCTGCTTATAGTAGCTATGGGATGTTCCTCTGTGGCAGGGGCGATATTAAAACTGGCTATCAATTTGGTCAACTGGCTCTCAAGTTAGTCTCTCAACTGAATGCTAGAGAAATTAGAGCTAGAACAGAGTGCATGGCATATAGCTCCACAAAACACTGGATAGAGCCTGTAAGAGAGATGTTGACTCCACTGCGGGAAGCGTATGCAGTTGGACTGGAAACTGGAGATTTGGAATTTGCGGCCTATTTACTTGAGCTTTCTTCTCACTATGCCTTACTCAGCGGCTGTGAATTGGCAAAACTGGAATTAGATATGGCAACCTGCACCTCTGCCATCCAGCAGACGGGACAAGACAGAACTGCTGCCTTGAATTCTATGTTTCACCAGGCGGTTCTGAACTTGCTGGATGGAGCGGGAAGTTTCTCTTGTTTATTGATTGGTAAAGCGTTCGACGAACAGGAAATGATACCGGCGCTACAAAGCAGAAAGGACTCGAATCTACTCTTCCAGCTATATTTCAACAAAATACTGCTGTGTGTTCTATTCGGTGAGATGGAGCAAGCGGTAGTTAATGCTGAAGTAGCCGAACAGTATCTCGATGGGGTTCCGGGTCTGATCGTAGTTCCTCACTTTTACTTTTATAATTCCCTGGCGCTTCTAGCAACCACAGATATCTCCCCATCCCAACGAAAACCTCATCTTCAGAAGGTGCTTCGTAGCCAGAAGAACATGAAAAAATGGGCGAAGTATGGCCCGATGAATCATTTGCATAAATATTGGCTGGTGGAAGCTGAACGGTGTCGAGTTCAAGGCAGGAATACGCAAGCAGTAGATTATTACGATCGCGCGATCGCCAAAGCCAAAGAAAACCAATATGTCCACGAAGAAGCCCTTGCCAACGAACTGGCTGCCAAGTTCTACTTACGTTTAGGCAAAGAAACCATCGCCCGTGCTTACATAGTGGAAGCTCACTGTGCTTATCAACGCTGGGGTGCGATCGCGAAGGTCAAGCAATTGGAAACTCAATATCCCCAGTTTCAATCATTGGAAAAGGCAAGCTCTGCCCAGTTTCTCACGCGCTGCAACGCCTTTGAGTCAAATAGTATTCAGAGTAGTGGTGCTACCTTCGATCTGAACACGGTGATGAAAGCGTCTGTGGCGATCGCCAGCGAGATTGTGCTGGAAAATCTATTGCAGACGTTAATGAAAATTCTGCTAGAAAATGCAGGGGCACAAACGGGTTGTTTACTGTTGCCAACATCCCCCACTTCAGGAGCGGTCAGCAACCTCTCCATCGCCATTTACAGCAACGCTAACACCACCACGCTCTCGCCTGGCCATCCTATCCATCAAATTTTGCCAGAATCCGTTCTCCATTACGTAGCGCGTACTCGCCAAAGCGTTATTCTCGACGATGCAGCCCAGGCAAGCAGTTTCGTCCACGATTCCTACTTTCAATCTGCTAAATCGCTTTCTCTTCTTTGCTATCCTTTACTCGACCAAAGCAAACTCGTAGGGCTGGTTTATCTGGAAAATCAAGTGGCTACGGGAGCCTTTACTAGTAATCGCATCGAATTTCTCCAACTCCTGAGCGGACAAATTGCGATCGCCCTGACTAACGCTCAACTCTACACCCAGGTCAAAGACAGTGAAAAACAGCTCAAACAATTTCTCGAAGCCGTTTCTGTTGGCATTGGCGTATTAGATGCGAACGGATGTCCCTACTACGTGAATCAACATGCCAAAAAGTTGCTAGGTAAAGGGCTTGATCCAACAATAACGACTGAGGAAATTCCTCAAAGCTATCAACTTTATGTGGCTGAAACCCAGGAACTTTATCCCAACGAACAGTTACCTATTGTCAGAGCCTTGAAGGGAGAAGCTTCTAGAGTAGATGATATGAAAATTCATCGTGGCGATCGCGTGATTTCTCTAGAAGCACACGGAACGCCAATCTACAATGAAGCAGGAGAAGTTCAATATGCACTTTCAACCTTTCAAGACATTACCCAACACAAACAAGCCGAGAAGATTCTCACAGAGTACAATCGCATTTTGGAACAACAAGTGGCTGAACGCACTGCTGAACTGCAAGACGCCAATCAGGAATTGTCTCGCCTTGCCATGTTAGACGGACTAACCCAAATTGCTAACCGTCGCCGCTTTGATGACTACCTAGTAATGGAATGGCAACGGCACCAGCGCAAACGGGAATCGTTGACCTTAATTTTGATAGACATTGATTGTTTCAAACGGTACAACGATTACTATGGGCATCAGGCTGGAGATGAATGTTTGATCCGAGTAGCTCTGGCTCTGGCTCAAGTCCCCCAACGTGCGACTGATTTGGTCGCGCGGTATGGCGGTGAAGAATTTGCGGCGATTTTACCAAATACCGACCTGAAGGGTGGATTGAGCGTTGCTGAGGCGATGAGACGAGCGATCGCCTCTCTTGCCATTCCCCATGCCCAGTCCGAGGTAAGTGCCCATGTTACCTTGAGTCTGGGCGTAGCGTCTCTGATTTCAAGTGCAGACAGCGATTCGAGGGACTTGATTGCTAAGGCAGACGAGGCACTCTACAAGGCAAAGCATCAGGGACGCAACCAAAGCGTTGAATATACAGCACAGAAGTAAGCTAACTATTTATTATACGCAAAGTTTCCGTATAATTTCTTATCAATTCTCATATATCAAGCATTACAACCTACATTCTGCACTTCAAATTGAAGTACAAAATGTAGGTTAATAATCAAAAAACCTTAACCGAACCGTATTGAATCCGAAATTACCTACGTACTTAGTACGGTTTTTACTACTTTTATTGGCGTGTCAAGCTATTGCAAAAAATATTTACATTAATTTATATTTATTGCCAGGTTCAGAAAAACAGCAAAAGCAAGGAGTAACAAATGACAGGTAGAGGCTTCACCATTAACGAACGAGGTCAACTCAACAGATTTGCTATCGAACCCAAAGTTTATGTAGATGAAACTCCACGGGCTGGGTTTACAGAATATGCTGAAAAACTCAACGGGCGTTTGGCAACGATCGGTTTTGTCTCACTCATAGCCTTGGAAGTTCTTACCGGACATGGTTTAATTGGATGGCTAACAAGCCTTTAAACAAGACACTTGATATTTCCGAATTTTCCCCAATTGACGAATACAACAACTTAGAGGCATAACTATGAAAACTGATTTTGATTACCCCAGAAAAGATTTAATTGGACCAGTTGTTTTTAGACCTACTTTCAACAATTTTGAAACCATCAATGTGAATCAAGCCTGGTCATTGTTTTTCTCTGCTGGTCAAGACGATAATCGCCTGGGACAACAAATTGAATTAGGTAGGTTTTTTACTAACCTCTTAATCGCCGTTGGAGTAACTGGAATTATTTGGGCAATTTACTTCAGCCACTTAGCATGAATAACTTTGTTGGCTTATTGTCTGTAGTAACTTCAACTGAAGTCTTGGTATCAAAACCCAAGACTTCAGTTGAAGTTTTTAATTGATGTAAAAAAATATTAGCTTGGGAAAAAAATTGATGTTAATTGGATTTACAAATCTTCCCAATTTATCCCGCTATTGTGGATATGTAGGTCTAGAAGTAGCAGAAATTGTTGTCAAACACCTTGCTGTTCAAAGCAAAACTTATGTAATTCAAAATAGAAGAATATTAGTATATCAGCTTTTAAAATCTGGTTTGGATTCTCATACAGCCAATAGAATAATTACTGTATTGATATCGAGTCCGATTTTGCAATCAACGAACAAAAATCAGTGTGCGATTCATGAATGCTGAGTAGGGGAGTAGGGAGTGGGAAGGTGGGAAGACAAGGAGAATAGTTCTTAACTCCTAATTCCGCACTCCCAATGACTAATGACTAATGACTAATGACTTTTAACGTAAACAGCGAATCGCCTCTAATAAACCTCTAGCTTTATTGAGTGTTTCTTCGTATTCTTTCTCAGGTTCAGAATCAGCCACTAAACCTGCACCCGCTTGTACACTGACAGTGTTATTACGCACTACCATTGTGCGAATTGCTATAGCACTATTTAATTGTCCTTCAAAATCATAATATCCATAAACACCAGAATAAACACCCCGGCGACTAGGTTCTAATTCGTGGATAATTTCCATTGCCCTAATTTTGGGTGCGCCGCTGACTGTACCTGCTGGGAAACAGGCTTTGAGTAAGTCCCATGCTGTTTTATCAAGTGCTAATTTACCCACAACATTGCTAACAATGTGCATTACATGGGAGTAGCGTTCAACTACCATTAACTCATCAACTTTGACGCTACCACTTTGACAAACACGCCCTAAATCGTTTCGTCCTAAATCAACAAGCATCACATGTTCGGCAATTTCCTTGGGATCTTGGAGTAAATCCTGGGCAAAAGCTGTATCTTCTTGGCTGGTTTTCCCACGTGGACGCGTTCCTGCGATTGGGCGTAGAGTTGCGATCGCTCCACCATTAGGATCGGTTTCGGCTTTTACCATCACTTCGGGACTGGAACCGATGATTTGCCAATCTTGGAAGTGAAAATAAGCCATGTAAGGCGAAGGATTTATCTGACGTAGAGAACGGTAAAGAGCAAAGGGATCGCCTGTGTATGTTGTTGATAATCGCTGAGAAATAACTACTTGGAAAATGTCACCAGCTTTAATATAGTCTTTTGCTTTTTGGACGCTTGCACAAAAATCGGGGCGGGTAAAGTTACTGTTATATTCTTCTGCCCCTCTGCTCGTCTGCTCGTCTGCTCGTCTGCTCCCTGGCGGCTTCCATTCCAATCTAGTTTTTTGGGGTGATAGGGGGAGAGATAGCTTTTCGAGCATTTGGGTAACGCGATCGCTTGCTTGTTGATATGCTGCTTGGAAATCAACTTTTGGGTCACGTAAATCAGCATAGGCGATCGCCCAAATTTTCCGCTTCACCTGGTCGAAAATCAACAGGTGGTCTACTTGCATCCACAATCCATCGGGGATATTTCGCTCATCTGGTGGATGAATTGGCACACGCGGCTCAATCCAGCGAATCAATTCATAGCCCCAAAACCCGAATAAACCGCCAATTCCTGGAGGTAGCTGTGGTAATTTTACTGGCTGATAAGGTGCTAAACATTCGGCTAAAGCTGTAAAAGGGTCACCTGCAAAAACCACCTCCGAACCATCGCGGTTGATTTGAGTCGTGCGATCGCCCCTTGCTTCCAAAACCCACAGCGGATCGCAACCCACCAAACTATAGCGCCCAAGTTTTTCTCCACCTTCTATGGATTCCAACAAAAAGCTATAGGGCTGACCTGCACAGACTTTATACCAAGCAGATACTGGCGTATCTAAGTCTGCCACCCATTCCTGATATACCGGAACGAAGTTGCCTTGTGCAGCTAGCTGAGAAAATTCGGAGAAATCGGGGAATACCATAAATAGCTGTGGGATTGGGGATTGGGGATTGGGGATTGGGGATTGGGGATTGGGGATTGGGGATTGGGGATGGTGTATGGGGCATTGGTTATTCCCCTCATCTCCCACCCTGCGGGAAGCTAAAGCTACATCTCCCTCATCTCCCTCATCTCCAGTCCCCAGTCCCCAGTCCCCAGTCCCTAGTCCCTAGACATCATGAGTAGCTTTACCACTGAACTTGAGTTGTGCGGGATTGGGGTTTTCCCCGATGCTGCGTGGGACGAAACGTACTTTTTCACGGCCTTCATTGACTTTTTCGGGGAAGACACCATCGGCTGGGTGAATTGCGGTTGTTTCTCCGTTGGGTAGAATCCGGTAAATTTTGTAGTCTGTAATCTTCAATTTCCGGAGTTGACCACCCAAAGCGATGCCTTGTTCTTTCCGAGCTAAGTACAGCAAGTTTTCGCCTTTGAGCGCAGTAGCTGCACCACCTGTAGGCAATTCAAATACTTGCTCTTTTGGGCTAGTCCAGGTGATAGCGTACTTTTCTTCCACTTCTGCTTTAGAAAGCAAGCCACCAGTGTTGCCAGCAAATCGTGGCGTTTGTCCAGAGAGTGTTTCAGCCATAAAGTGTTCTCTCAACGTTTTTAGGGCATACTAACATCGTAACCAGGATCATGTTGCGATCGCGTTATAGACTGTAACAGTTTTTAGTCATTTGTCATTTGCCATTTGTCATTTGTTAAAAACCAGTGCCCCATGCCTAATGTCCAATGCCCAATGCCCAATGACAAAGGACTAATACCTATTTACTCTTGACTTTTGTCCGCTTTTCCTCTTGGGCACTCTGAATAATTGGAATGGTGAAGTGAAACTGACTACCCTGGTCTTTGCCGCCTGATTTCGCCCAAATTTCTCCACCCCAGCCATTGACAATTTGACGACAAATTGCTAGTCCCAGTCCAGTACCCCCAGTGGTGCGTCGGAGCGCTCCTTCTTCTTGATAGAAACGGTCAAAAACTACTTCTAAACGATTCGGTTCAATGCCACGTCCTGTGTCAGCCACGGTGACTTCGACCATTTGATGGCTGTTGGTAATCGCTTCAATGGTGATTTGTCCTTGGGATGGCGTAAATTTACAAGCGTTGTCTATGAGTTTTGCTAGTACTTCTACCAGCCAATCACCATCAGCTCTCACCAAAGGTAGGTTTTGGGGAATTTGAGTCTGGATTTGGGGGGGCTTTTCCGTTGAGGAGCGGGTGCGAAGGCGGCTGAGTGCTAAATCTACACACTCTTGTAAAGTCAGGGATTCTGGATGCCATTCTACGCGACCGCTTTCCAAGTTTGAAAGTGTGAGGAAATCTTGCACCAGTTTCCGCATACGTTCTGAGTCGGTAAGGGCGGTGTTGAGCATCACCTGTTGTAATTCCAAGGGCATATCTGGCTCGCTAGCGAGACTTTCCAGGCACACTTGAATTGTGGAGAGGGGGGTACGGAGTTCGTGTCCGGTAATGGCTATCAGGTTGCTGCGGGTTCGGTCTAGGGCTTCTAACTGCTGATTGAGTTCTTCGAGGTTGGCGTAAGCTTCGGCTTGGATGAGAGCTGCTCCCACTTGGGTGGCGATCGCTTTTACCAAATCCAATTCCCCTGGTTGGCATTCGTGGGGCGGCATTCGGCAGTAGTGTAACTCGACGATGCCCAATAATCGTCCTTGATAAAACACTGGTTCCATCAGCCAAGAACGAATGGCAAATTTTTTGGCGATTAAGGAAAGTCCCGCTGAATTCGTCACACGAGGGTCACTCAGTGTATCGGTGATACAAACACCTTCGCCTTGTTGGATGATTTCCCGAAATAGGGAATTTTTTTCTAACTCCCAGGTTTGTCCCCGAATAGATAAAATACCAGCAGTCAAAAATTCATGTTCAATGATCGCTTGGCTATCTGTGGCTTGGGCACGGTAAATTAAACAGCGACAAGCATTTAGGTGTTGTCCTAATTCTTGTGCTGCTACCTGGAGAACTTCGTGGGGATCGAGCGATCGCCGAATGGCAGTACTAATAGTATTGACTAATCGTTCTTTGCGTGCTTGGGCAGTAATCGAACGGTAGGCTTTGTGCAATTTGTACTGACTAGCTTGCAAATAAGTCACTAAGCGTTGCACAAAGGGATCTGTGTCAATGTCACAAGCATATTCGTTGATTTGTTCTGCTCCAAAGTAGCTTCTCGTCTGCCCAATGCCAAACCTCTGACGTGCCTGCTCAATTTTGCTTGCCAGTTCTGGTCTGTAGACCAAAATTCTCTCTAACAGCAATTCGGCGGCTTTGAGGCTAACGCCCCTTTCTGATGTCCAAATCCCCTCAAATCTTCGCGCTGTGTCCATATCCAGGCTGGGGCTTTGCTCTGGTAGTTCCTTGTTTTTGGCAATAGAACCAAGGTTTTCCCGGCAAACCAAACAAGTTGCGTAGCTGTCAGCAATCACAACCAAATGCCACTCGTGACTTAAGCCATCCTCTGGCTCAAAAGCTACTTTTTCGTAGTGTTCCGAACTGTTAGCAAAATCAGTTTCCGGAGCCGACAATACGTATATTTGATTGCTTCGCAAAGCAAGTCGCTGGTAGCGATGAGCTTCTTGGCGGTAGAATCGCTCTCTCTGAAAACTAGCAATTACAAGGGGTTGGGCTAAAGTCGCAGCCAAAACTTGATCTTCCATCGCGTGGGAGAGCGCCGTTAGTGAAGCCTTAAAATATAGCTGAGGCCGCAAGTAGGGTAGGGACTTTAGCAGATCGTTCAGCACAGAAGTCGAAATGCTCATGAATTATCGTTAAACGCCCAATCTCAACAAGATCCACGTCACAGCTGCATTGTACAAATTCCAAAGGACTCTCAAGTTAAATAAACAGTTTCAATATGTAAACAACGCTAATAAGCACTTTTGGCTCTGGTAAACGCAACACTTTGTTACTAATTAGCAGGAGTGCGTGCAGCTAGCTTCATTTACAAAATTTAAAAGCTTTGAGTCGGAAATAAAGTAACAGCGGCAATGTATTCGTCTTTTGCACCTTAGTGTGGCGTAGTCATTGACCGCGATCGCTTTGTTCTTAACTCAAGTTTTTTCATCCATTGGCTGACATTGTGATGTTTTAAATGATAGACCACTAAGCTCAATATACATTCTCGATCGCCTTTATCATCACCAAACAAGACAAAAGTAAAAAGTTAAAAGGTTAGTAACTGTGCTAAACTACCACCCTAAAGCGGCGATCGCCTCTCGAAATTTTCAAAAGATCGATCCCGGAAAATTATTGGCTGCTGCACGAGAACAATTGTCTTGGTCTGAAGGTGGTGTGGGCAGCTTTGACCATAGGGTTCCTTTTGGCATACTTCATGTGAAAGGGCTACTAATCTCTTACTTACTCTCTCCTCTTTGAGGATGTATTCCACGCAATCGAGAACGGCTATAAATAATACGATACCAAAAATATAGACCTGTACGCGGAACTTTGGCTAATGACATCAGATGCACTCATGACTCCAGAAAAAATTTTAGTGGATGGAAAAACTTTTATTGCTGCTGACGAATTACCTATCCCAGAGTGGCCTTGTGTTGTCAGTGAAAGACCACAACCAACACTGACGGTTAAAGATGATGATTTATTTTTCGTCACAGATACCATAGGGAACATTTCAGGCTGTTCCCTCAATGATGGAAATCCCAGCATGGGACTGTTTTGCTGTGATACGCGATTTCTGAATCGCTTGGAATTGCAAATTGAAGGGCGATCGCCTGTACTCTTGAGTAGTAGTGCCGAAAAAGGATTTTCACTGTCAGTTTTGTGTACCAACCCTAGAATCGACGAACGCTTGAGAGCCGAGACTATTGGAATTAGCCGGGAAATGGTACTCAATGGCGCACTATTTGAAGAAATAGAAGTTTCTAACTACAGCACCACCACCGTCAGTTTTGAACTCAGCATCAGCTTCGATGCCGATTTTGTTGATTTATTTGAAGTCCGGGGTTATGACAGGGAGAAACGAGGTAGGCTTTTACGTTTAGTGGAACCGACGGCTGAGGAAGGAATGTTTTCTCTCGTCGATGGCGTTTCGCCTATAGCCAAAGAGCGCCACGCCTCTAGGGAAGAATCTTTAACACTCGCCTATCAAGGTTTGGATGGCTCGGTGATGGAATCCCGTCTTCTATTCCAGCATCGGCAACCAGACTATTTCAAGGGTTATACTGCGGTTTGGCAACTAGAGTTGGCTTCTCACGAAACCCAAAAACTCGGCTACCGGGTGAGCATGTTGAAAAACAACCAATCTAGTTCAACTGTCAGCGCCGCCGTTACCTTAGGACAGGCCAAAGCCGCTGAGTTGATGGAAGAACAACATTGGGTACAACAAATTACACGCATTAGCTCAGACAAAAGCATCTTCAATCGAGTCATTGAGCGGGCTGAGCAAGATATGTATTTGTTGCGCCAGTCTTTTGGCAAGCATAAAACTGTTTCCGCTGGAGTGCCGTGGTTTTCTACATTGTTTGGGCGAGATTCGTTGATTACAGCTTCCCAAACCCTAATGTTAAACTCGCAAATCGCCAAAGAAACCCTGATACTACTTGCGACATATCAAGGTAAAACCGATGATGAATGGCGGGAAGAAGAACCAGGTAAAATTTTGCACGAGTTACGTTTGGGTGAAATGGCTCGGTGTCAAGAAATTCCCCATACACCTTACTACGGTACTGTTGATGCTACTCCCCTATGGCTGATGCTGTATGCCGAACATTATGCTTGGACTAACGACCAAGAACTCCTAGAGCAACTTTGGCCGAATGCTCTAGCAGCAATGGAGTGGATCGATCGCAATACTCAAGAAACTAGCTACCTCACTTACTACCGTAAATCTAAACGGGGTCTTGCTAACCAAGGTTGGAAAGATTCTGGTGATTGTATTGTTGACCATAAGGGAGAACTAGCTAACGGCCCCATCGCTCTATGTGAAGTCCAAGCTTACGTCTACGCTGCAAAAATGCGCCTAGCAGAAATAGCTAGGATGAAGAAGCGGCTTGATTTGGCAGACCGTTGGCAAGAAGAAGCGAGAAATCTCAAGGTGCGTTTTAATCGAGATTTTTGGATGGACGACCAGGATTTCTGCGCTTTGGCTTTGGATGGAGATGGTAAGCGCGTAGATAGTATTACCTCAAATCCTGGTCATTGTCTACATTTGGGCATCTTCACACACGAAAAAGCCTACAGTGTGGCAGAACGCTTGCGGGCACCAGATATGTTTAACGGCTGGGGTATTCGTACCCTGAGTAGCTTGTCACCCGCTTATAATCCAATGGGCTATCACATAGGCTCAGTTTGGCCTCATGATAACGCTTTGATTGCAATGGGATTGCGATCGCTCGGTCTGATCGATCGAGCTTTGGAAATTTTCCAAGGTTTATTTGACATGACTAGTCAGCAATCCTACCAACGCCCTCCAGAACTTTTCTGTGGCTACGAGCGTAACGGTGATAATGCCCCAGTGCAGTATCCAGTTGCCTGCACACCCCAAGCTTGGGCTACTGGGAGTATTTTCCAATTACTACAAATGATGGTCAACTTGGTACCTGATGCTCAAAATAATTGTTTGCGAATCATCGACCCCGCTTTGCCAGAATCGATTAATCGCCTGTCCTTGCATAATTTGCAAGTTGGTACTACAGTCCTAGATTTAGAATTCGAGCGTTCTGGTAGTACGACTGCTTGTCGCGTTGCCAAAAAACGCGGAAATTTGCGGGTAGTTATTGAAGCATAAGTAGGGAGTAGGGAGTAGGGAGTAGGGAATTTACCACTCCCTATTTTATGGGCAGTGCGATCGCTCCTCACGATGATATGACATTTAGCACCAGTGTTTTACCATCTGCCCCAACCAATAAGTGTTAGCTTGCTTCATCGCCAGTGTGTAGAGTTCTCAAGAGCTGTTCTGTCAGATCGATCAATTCATGTACAGTATTTTGATTAAGTTCTGTAGTTTTGAACCCATGAACAATAGCATTACGTAATGGCAATATATCCATTAGCAACTGATACTCAGATTTTGAAATTACACCTTCAGCTGCTAATTGTTTCACTAAATAGCGTGGATGGAATTCTTGTAAATTCACCTCTTCCTTTTGGGCTATAAGTCTCAAAGTCGCTTCTACCAAAGACCAGGAGGATAGGAGAGCTAATTCTGGATGTTGCGTTATCAGTTGCCTTGCTACTTGCAACTGTGATTTGATTTCATATTCTTCAAGAGAACGCTCTGCTTTCTGAAGATAAAATGTGTCCTCCGAGTTGGTTATTACTAATTCAAATCTCCAACCAGGATGTTTTTCTACTGCTTCAGCTAAATTACGTAAATATTGATTAGAAGGAAAGGTAAGTGAGGAGCGTGACTTGACTTCAATAACTACATTTTCTTCTCCCCGACGTACTATCATATCGGGGCGATAGTTATTAAGGAACTCAGGCAAGTCTTCTGGATTTGGGTGAAAAAAAACTTCGTAACCCTTCTGGCGATACTCCTGTGCTAATTTCAGCAATTGCTCTCTTTCTTTTTCTAAGTTCGCGGTTGAAGTTGTCATCAAGTAACTACCTCCTGGTTGGGAGCATCAATTACAACAATATGTAAAAACTAATTACCACGGGCAAAGCCTTCCGCCAATGTCGGGGTCATGTTTTCTATTCTCAAGTTAGGTGACAAATTCCTTTTTCTAACTAGAAGATCGCTTACTTGATTATCATCTACGTAGGCTAATCCTTTAATTGCATCTTGAATAGGCTTGGCTATATTGTCCACATCTATTTGAACAGAATCATAGAAATAGGTTATCTGGAGCATAACCCACCCAGTTGCTGTTTTTTGTTCCAAAGACCAGTATTTTTCAGCTTCTTGTCGCACTGTCTTTTTCCAATCTTCAAGCCGATTGCCTTTACCACGCTTACGAGTCTGTTGTGATACTGGTGGCCCATCTACTATGAACTCAAATCTGGTCAATGCACTTCTAAATAATAGATCGCAGGTTATTTTACAGCAAATTTCAAGTTAGTGAAGTACAGCATTTAGGTCTCAAAGTGAGCCATAGAGCCTATTCTAATTCTCTTAGCGCAGCGGGGCGTAGCCCATTCTGACTCCTGAATTGTGAATTCTGCTGTATGCTACTAACCTCAAACACAACCAGATAATTTCCGCTACTCAGGTTGTAGTTGCCTAAGGTTAGCGTATCAGAAGTATGGGGAAGCGATCGCCAATAAAAAAACCAAGGTGAGTACTTTACACAATCGCACCCCACCAAGGTCTGTCTTAATCTTTAACTCGTAACTTTCAACTTTTATGCTATGCTTCCTCTGAATTTTCACTTTTGTGCCCTGGAGATGCTTCATAAAGTGCATCCAAATGTTGACGAGCATCTTCAACGTTAATTGAACGCATCACCAATAATGGTTCTTTAATTAAGTTGCCCGCGCTATCTAATAACTCTGGATGTGGTACCAACTGTTTTCTTGATGCGTAATAACCAAAACTGCCTTGATTACCCATTGGCGAGGAATTTGTCGGGTAAGTTCGCTCCCGATCGAAACTGAACATAATCAGGTTACGAATTAAGTTGCCTACAGCTATAAATGCAAGGATTGTAAAAGCAAAGATGTAAAGCAGGTGTAACATTGGATTTTCCTCCAGGGCAGCAATTTTTAAAAGTTTATTTTGTAACGTTTTGGATGACCTACACTGTGGCTCACATTTAAGCTCACAATTAGGACAAATATTTAACGCACTGTTCGTGCGCTTGCATTGATATGGGGCGATCTGTCAACCGTTATTTCACTTACGGTAACATAGGATACATTCTTTTGTTAATCTAAACAAACTTAAGAAAATGTTAAGAATTTTGTAGTATTTGTTTAACTGCTGAATATGCCGTCTTACATGGACAACATTGCTCCCGCAGTCATAGAAGTTTAGCGGATGCTGCTTAGACTTCAGGCGCTTGACGAAAGCGCATTGCTACATTCCAACATTCCGTTACTAATTGATGCCAAGGCATTAAAGTTGCCATATCAATTCCGACTTGTCCGTCAGTAGCAGCAAACAGCATTTTTGCGGTGTTTAGTTCTTCTTGGGCTTGCTTGACACGCAAGAGCAAGTCTGATTGCTCTTGGTTGCTCATAAATGAGAGTTGCTCGCTTTCGAGTAAGTCCCGCGATCGCGTAAACCAATACTGAAAATCATCGAGCAGGGGTTCTAAAACCTCTTTCAGCAACTGAGTCCCTGGTAAGTTTGAGTCTCGCATAAATCAGAAGGATTTTTCCAACTTTCTTAGCTAATATTAACGTTATTCACGATTCTTAACAATTATCTTATTTCTCTGACATGCAATAAATTGAGAAAATCTGATATTTTGTAACAAAAATTACACTTTTCATTATATGGTTTTGCTATGTGGTTTGTACAGTTCCTTTGGAAAGGTATCTATAGGTATAGATGGGGGATTGGGTGTGGGAGCAGGGGAGCAGGGGAGAAAATCTTCCCCTCTGCCCCCCCCCCCCCGCCCCCCTGCTTCTTCCCAATTCCCAATTCCCAATGCCGTTATAGTTGAATAAGCCTACAGATTCAGATCGATCGCTTTTTGTAATAACTTCGCCAATGGTTCAGCAGCCAATGTCGCTAAAATTATCATCAAATCCTTCAGAAGAGTCAGGACAACCTGAAAAAATTTATTTACCGCGTACCAGCGAATCCGAGAAGTTAAAAAAGATTCGCCACACTGCTTCCCATGTAATGGCAATGGCAGTACAAAAGCTGTTTCCCAAGGCGCAAGTTACAATTGGTCCTTGGATTGAAAACGGATTTTATTATGACTTTGACAACCCAGAACCATTTAGCGAAAACGATCTCAAAGCCATCAAAAAAGAGATGGTGAAGATTATCAATCGCAAGTTACCAGTTATTCGGGAAGAAGTCAGCCGCGAAGAAGCCGAACGCCGGATTCAGGAAATTAAGGAACCTTACAAGTTAGAAATCCTCGCAGATATTAAACAGGAACCAATCACGATTTACCATCTGGGAAATGAATGGTGGGATTTGTGTGCGGGGCCTCATGTGGAAAACACTAGTGAATTAAACCCCAAAGCCATTGAATTAGAAAGTGTTGCTGGTGCTTATTGGCGTGGGGATGAAACCAAAGCCCAACTACAACGCATCTACGCTACTGCTTGGGAAAGTCCAGAACAACTTGCTGAGTATAAGCGACGCAAAGAAGAAGCCCTGCGGCGAGATCATAAGAAACTCGGTAAAGAACTGGGATTATTTATATTTTCTGACTTGGTGGGACCGGGTTTACCTTTGTGGACGCCCAAAGGTACTTTGTTGCGGAGTATGTTAGAAGACTTCCTCAAACAGGAACAACTAAAACGCGGTTATTTACCTGTGGTAACGCCTCACATTGCCAAAGTCGATTTATTTAAAAAATCTGGACACTGGCAGAAATATAAAGAAGATATGTTTCCCTTAATGGCGGACGATGAAGAAGCGGCTGCACAGGAGGTGGGCTTCGTCATGAAGCCAATGAATTGTCCTTTCCACATCCAAATATATCAAAGTGAGTTGCGTTCCTATCGAGAACTACCGATGCGCTTGGCAGAATTCGGTACTGTTTATCGCTACGAACAATCGGGGGAATTGGGCGGTTTAACGCGGGTGCGCGGTTTTACTGTGGATGATTCTCATTTGTTCGTTACGCCAGAACAACTCGATAGCGAATTCCTCAGTGTGGTGGATTTAATTTTATCGGTGTTTAATAAACTGCAACTGAAGAACTTTAAAGCTAGACTGAGTTTCCGCGATCCTGCTAGTGATAAGTACATTGGTAGTGATGAAGTTTGGGACAAAGCCGAAGGTGCGATTCGCCGTGCAGTTGAAACCTTGGGGATGGAACACTTTGAGGGAATTGGAGAAGCGGCATTTTATGGGCCGAAACTCGATTTTATCTTCAGTGATGCCCTAGAACGGGAATGGCAATTGGGAACTGTGCAGGTAGATTACAACTTGCCAGAACGTTTTGAGTTAGAGTACGTTGCTGAAGATGGTTCTCGCAAACGTCCGGTGATGATTCACCGTGCGCCTTTTGGTTCGCTGGAAAGGTTGATTGGGATTTTGATTGAAGAGTATGCGGGGGATTTTCCCTTGTGGTTGGCGCCAGTGCAAGCGAGATTACTACCCGTGGGTGAAGCACAATTAGATTTTACTCAAGATGTGGCAGCAAAGATGCGGGCATTGGGTATCCGTGCAGAGGTGGATAGTAGTGGCGATCGCTTGGGTAAACTCATTCGCAACGCAGAGAAAGATAAAATACCTGTGATGGCAGTCGTGGGAGCTAAGGAAGTAGAAAGTAACACCTTAAGTATCCGGACTCGTGCCTCTGGGGAATTGGGAACTATATCTGTGGATGAGGTGTTGGATAAGATGAAGAATGCGATCGCTAACTTCGAGAACTTCTAGTCAAAAGTAGGATGGGCAATGCTCATCCTACATACTGTTATAAGGTACATATTTAATGTGTCCATTGCAACTTTCAAACTAAGGGAAAGGCTAAGCTCATTTGACGTTGCATAATTGCGGGATGATTTATTTCACGCACGAGGCAAGAGAGATTTCATTCGTGGAAGTCACCAAGATATTGTTACCAGAGAAACTCAGTTGTCCAAAGCTTAAACCACTATACAATCCAATTAAATCGCTACCCTTAGAGAAATCAGTAATGGTATCAGTATTACGACAAGCCGAAGCAGCGCGTCTACGCCTCAACGATCGCATAGAACAAAAATCCTAGTCAAAACTAGGATCTTTGTCTTATATAATTGGTACTTATATTTGTTGGCAGTGTTAAACTTTTGCTGCGGCAAAATCGATGATGTAGCGATCGCCTTTTACGCTTAACCTAGCGATTGCTAATCAACTACTACGGTTTTAGTACATTATCAGCAAACTTTCCTTCTACATTACCTGCGGGAGCATACTGACAAACTACATAGACGCCATCGTACTTAGTACCGTCAATTGTTGCAGGGCCAGGTGCAGCACCGCAGCCTACTTTGGTACTGCCCTTCCAGACTACCTGAGTAAAATGTCCGGTTGAGCCAGAAAATACAGGGTTGTTGTAGTCATAGTCTTTAATTTCACTGTACCAGTCGTCAACTGCTGTGCTACCTAAGTTTGCTGAGTCTCCACCCCAGTATATGTTCTCTCCGACATTATTTCGATTGGTACTGTGTTCTAAGTCACCTTTAGCTGCTATGGTTTGTGCCCAAGCTTGGGCGCTCTCGTTGAGAGTATTATCGATGGTGACGTTAGGACTTTTATGCTTGGCTCGATGAGTGTTGTGTGCAGATACAGCATCGCTACGTAACTTGGCTAAGTCAATAGATGTCTGTCCTAAAACAAGGTGATTACCGATTGCTGCTCCAGTGAGTGCAATAGCTAAAGTTGTAGCTGTTGTTAAGGTTAGAGTCGAAAAGAATTTATTCATGGTTTTGTCTCTAGTTAAGTTAACCTTCTAAGTCAATGCAACTAAAGTGCAACTTGGGAAAAAAGGCACAAGATTCATCGCTTCATCAGTTGAGCGATCGTTTTTTAGTTAGGTAATTACCTAAATTTGCTGTAGCGAAATGGATTATATAGCGATCGCCTTTGTGAGCGCATCGTACAAAGATCCAAGTTTTGACTAGGATCTTTGTCCTATATAATTAATACTTATATTAAACGTGAGAGTGGCGTAGGCGTAAGTCTTGTCGTAGACATCGCTAGCACTCTGTCAAGACTGAGCTAAGTTAATTTTTGCAACTTGAATGCAACAAAGGTGCAAGCCGATGCAACAAAGGTGCAAGCCGATGCAACGAAGGTGCAGGTCGATGCAACGAAGGTGCAAGCCGATGCAACTAAGGTGCAGGTCGATGCAACTAAGGTGCAGGTCGATGCAACAAAGGTGCAGGTCGATGCAACAAAGGTGCAGGTCGATGCAACTAAGGTGCAAGGCGATGCAATTAAAGTCGGCGTTGCATAAATCGAATGATTAAAGGCTGCGATCGTTGCAGCATCGTTGTCCTATATAACTGTTACTTATACTTATTGGCAGTGTTAAAATTTTGCTGACGGATGACAAGTAATAGAGAGCTTTGCAGGGTTTTTATCTATGCAAGAAAGCGATCGCACAAGTAATATCAAATGCGATCGCTCACTTAAAATGTGTTAATTATACTTAGGGACTTCCAGAAAATAAATTATCCAATTTCCGAGATAAGATATTTTGATTTTCCCCCTGCTCCCTGCCCCCTGCCCCTCTGCCTACAGAGCGATTGTATATTTTTTTAGTTGGAAGTCCCTTAGCTCATGATGTAACTGACTTTTTGCGGTTAGGACGCTTGTAGTCCGATTTTTTCTTCAATCCTACTGCTTGAGCTTGATCGCTATCTAATCCATATTGTCCGCGCACAACTTCTTTCATTGCTAATACCGCATTGTGAAATTCCCATTCTGCTAGTCGTGCAGCATCAGCCGCAGCACGGTATAAAGCTTGTTTTTCGGTTTCGGCTTGTTGCTGGGCTAACATAACTTGATAAGCTTGCTGTAATTTAGCACCAGAGGCATCAGTACGGTTAGTTTCATAGGTACTGACGGTTTGTAAACCGTACCATGAACTTACATCTTCACTAATTAATTGTGGGCGCAAACGGCGTGTTGTATTTTGGGTAGCCATATTAGCATACTGTTATCATTTATGTATTTAATGTACCCATTGTCACTCTAAAGCTATCAGTAAGGTGAAAGATTTACAGCAGTTTTCATTTGTATGAAGTTTTGAGGCTGGAGGCACGAGGTAGAAAGCAGGAGTGAGAAGAATAACCTAGACATCTCCAAAAAATAATGTAGAGACGTAGCAATGCTACGTCTCTACAGGGTTTTCGGTTAACGCAGAATTAATTTCTGGAGATGTCTAATGAAAGCTGCTGTAGTACAACAAAGGTGCAAGCCGATGCAACAAAGGTGCCAGCCGATGCAACAAAGGTGCAAGCCGATGTAACAAAGGTACAAGTCGATACAACAAAGGTGCAAGCCGATGCAACAAAGGTGCAAGTCGATGCAACAAAGGTGCAAGCCGATGCAACAAAGGTGCAAGCCGATGCAACAAAGGTGCAAGCCGATGCAACAAAGGTGCAAGCCGATGCAACAAAGGTGCAAGCTGATACATTTAGCTAATTTAAGAATAGAGAATCTATATAAAAAAAGCGAAACGTTTGTATTTAAGTGATATTACTTATGTGCTGCTAGATATAAATTTTTAAGGCAATAAGTAATGACTTTGATTATAACTGTTCTAAGTATAGTTGCTGGCATTAGTCTATATGTTGGTCTTTTACACTTGCTAATTGCCTCTGGGCGATTAAAACCTGCACTAAACTTCTGCTTTGGGTTAAGCTGCTTGGCCATTGTTGGTTCTATTTTGGCTCTTATAGCTGAATATAAAGCCACGAATGTAGACGATTACATAAATGCCAGAAAACTGCTAACTTCTGTCGGATATATTTACGGGATTACTACTGCTTGGTTTGTGTCTCTCTATACAAATTTCAGACCAGTGCCTTTAATTTTAGTAGTGAATAGCCTGTACTGTATCAGCCTGTTAATCAACCAAATTTCTCCCACAGGGATTCTCTACTCTCATATCAGCAACTTATCAAGTATTTCTTTGCCTTGGGGCGAATCCATTCCTTACCCAGAAGCTACGCTCAATCCCCTATTCATTTTCCAATTATTAGCTTTCCTCAGTAATACTGTTTTCGTTTTTTTTGCCTGTTACCTTCAATATCGGCGCGGCGAGAAACAAGCAGCACTCACTCTCGGACTAAGTTTAGCAATTTTAATAGCAACTGTTCAACACGATCGCCTAGTAGATTTGGGAAAGATCAAATTTATATACCTGGGTGAGTTTGGATTTATGTCCTTCGTGATAATTATGAGTCTACGCTTATCCAAAGATTTAATCCAAGCGGTGAAACTACAAGAACAATTGCTAGAAAGCGAACGGCTACGAAAAATTGCCGTGGAAGTCGAGCGAAATCGCCTCGCTCGTGACTTACACGATTCAGTCTCGCAGACATTGTTTACTGTAGCGACCATTGCCGAAGCTTTACCTAGAGTTTGGAAACGCAACCCAGACATAGCCCAACAAGGATTAGAAGAACTCGCCCAACTCACACAAGGGGCGTTAGCTGAGATGCGGAATTTACTAATCGAATTGCGTCCCGATGGTTTAGCGGACAAACCATTAGGTGAATTAATACAGCAATTAACCAAGGCAATTTCTGGACGAGCAACTTTACAGGTAACAACAACGGTAGAGGACGATTTACCATTATCTAGTGAGGTAAAGCTTGTTTTCTATCGGATTACTCAAGAAGCCCTGAATAATATTATTAAACATGCCCAAGCAACGCAAGTGTCAGTCAGCCTTGAGTGCGATTCACAAAAGATAGTCTTGCGTATCAGCGATAATGGCTGTGGTTTTGACTCCAGACAGATACCGATACCATCTGGTCATTTGGGAATAGCAATTATGAAAGAACGAGCTGAGTCCATTGGCGCTAATTTCCATTTGTCAAGCTATTTAGGAAGGGGGACTGAGATTTCCCTAAGTTGTTCAATCCCTATCTTGAAAATAGCGAATCAAGAATAGAAAATTGATAATTGGGAATCAGGCATTAGGCTGGGCACAAATAAACTTAACTAGATACAACCGACATTTTTGCTTTTTTATTGCTCAATAGTAAGGTCTTTAGACACATTTACTTTTCGTAATATAGTTTACTTCAATTCATATAAGCTTGTTTTTTCGCTTTTATTGTCCGTTTCATATTCCCTATTTCCTTATTTTTACAGAAGAATTTTCATAACTGACCTGATTGCAATATAGTTATATTTATTGAGCTTAACTTAATTTTGAAAAGACACATTATGATTCATGATTGTGAATTTTTATATTATTCGTTGGTAACAAATAAAAATTAAATATTAAGAATTTTCTCTAAAAAATTAATGATGGAATAATAGAAAATAATATCAATGTATTAAAAAAATACTATTAAAAGCCCGGATTTAAACATGGAAACAGATAAATTGGTCAAACCAATTCGGGTCATAACTGTTGACGATCATCAAATCTTGCGGGGAGGTATTAAATTTCTCTTGCTGGCGTTTGATGACATTGAGTTAGTGGGGGAAGCGGGTAATGGAGATGAAGCAGTACGTCTTTGCGAAAACTTGCAACCAGATGTAGTGCTGATGGATTTGATGATGATGGGGATGAATGGGGCGGAGGTAACAAGAGTTATCCGCAAAAAATACCCACAAATTCAGGTTTTAATTTTGACTAGTTTTCTAGACAAGGGCTTGGTAAACAAAGCAATGCAAGCGGGAGCCATCGGCTACTTGCTCAAGGGTGTCTCGATTGATGAGTTAGCGGATGCCATACGTTGTGCTGCCATTGGTAGATCTATTTTGGCAGCAGAGGTGATTCAGGCGTTGCTGCAACCGACTCAACCATCATCCCCTCCTCCATACGAACTGAGCAGGCGACAGGCAGAAGTGTTAACGCTTTTGGCTTTAGGATTGAGTAATGAAGCGATCGCTCAACGGATGAAATTGAGTCCTTCTACCATTAGACATCATGTCAGCCAAGTACTAAATAAGTTAGGAGTCACGAACCGCACTGAGGCTGCAACTACAGCGGTGCGAGTTGGATGTGTTCAATAGTGGTGAGACAACTTCGAGAACTTTTAAATGAAAAGTAGACTGGGCAAATATTTACCCAGCCCATAGACTAAACCTCTTGCTACGCTTGAATGATGAAGTCAGTAGCTACTAAACTCGGGGCACCAGTCAATGTCGCAAATTGACCGCCACTCCCCAAACCAGCCAAGATGCCATTTTGGTTGTAGAACAACTTTCCATTGGAAGAGTTGTAGATAATTTCCGCAGTGGTGATGCCCAGTAAAATTGTCGTGTCGGAATTAATCACAGCAAACTCACTGGCATTACTAAAACCCGTTCCTGCATTAGAAGTAATTGCATTGAAAGTGGTTTTATCCAGTACAATTTTGTCGCCTTGGGAACGATTGAAATCAGTAATTGTATCTACACCTACAGCAGAAGTTGTAAAGGCAGCAGAAGTGTTGTAAAGGAACTGATCCGCACCAGTTCCACCTGTGAGGATATCATTACCCGCACCACCAATAAGGGTATCATTGCCTGCACCACCATTGAGGTTATCATTACCAGCTAATCCATCGATGACGTTGTTGCTAGCTGTGCCTGTGAGGTTATCGGCGTTCGCAGTTCCCGTCAAGTTGAGCGGAGTGACTGTCAGGTTAAAGATATCGTTGACAGTTGCGTTGCTCGTGTCTCTGGCTGTAAGTCTGACGCTGATGGTTCCCACATTAGCAGCCGCAGGTGTGCCACTAAAGATGCGAGTACTGGAATTGAAGGTTAACCAGCTAGGTAAGGCGTTACCGTTATCTAACGTGGCGGTATAAGTTAAGGTGTTGCTTGTATCGACATCAGCAAAGGTGTTAGCGGGAACGGTAAAGTTGAAGACACTATTTTCAACAGTAGTTCGATCTGCGATCGCACTATTCACTGTTGGTGCATCATTAACACCGTTAATAGTGACAATAATGTTTCGGCTAGCTGTGCCGTCAACAGAGGTAACAGTAAAAGTATTGGTCTTAGTTTGACCAGCACCTAAGAACTGCACGGCACTGTTAGCAACGCTGTAAGTGTAAGCTCCCGCACTGGTAATGCTGAGACTACCGAGATTTCCTGTAGCGGAAGTGACCGTAGTGTTGAAGATGTTTTGACCTGCATCGACATCACTAACGGTAAGGGAACCAGTAGCTGTCAGATTTGGGGTAGTTGCATCTTCTGTCACAGATGCGGTAGCTGTGCCCGTGATAGTCGCAGCATCATTGACACCGTTAATAGTGACGATAATGTTTCGGCTAGCTGTGCCGTCAATAGAGGTAACAGTAAAAGTATTGGTCTTAGTTTGACCAGCACCAAGAGATTGTACTGCACTATTAGCAACGCTGTAGCTGTAAGCTCCCGCACTGGTAATGCTAAGGCTACCGAGATTTCCTGTAGCGGAAGTGACTGTGGTGTTGAATAAGCTTTGGCCTGCATCAACATCACTGACGGTAAGGGAACCTGTGGCTGTCAGATTTGGGGTAGTTGCATCTTCTGTAACGACTGCGGTAGCTGTGCCAGTGATAGTAGCAACATCGTTAACACCGTTGATGGTGACAATGATGTTTCGGCTAGCTGTGCCGTCAACAGAGGTAACAGTAAAGGTTTCAGTCTTAGTTTGACCAGCACCGAGAGACTGTACTGCACTGTTAGCAACACTGTAAGTGTAAGCTCCCGCACTGGTAATGCTGAGACTACCGAGATTTCCTGTAGCGGAAGTGACTGTGGTGTTGAAGATGTTTTGACCTGCATCAACATCACTAACGGTAAGGGAACCTGTGGCTGTCAGATTTGGGGTAGTTGCATCTTCTGTCACAGATGCGGTAGCTGTGCCCGTGATAGTCGCAGCATCGTTAACACCGTTGATGGTGACAATGATGTTTCGGCTAGCTGTGCCGTCAACAGAGTTAACAGTAAAGGTTTCAGTCTTAGTTTGACCAGCACCAAGAGACTGTACTGCACTGTTAGCAACGCTGTAAGTGTAAGCTCCCGCACTGGTAATGCTGAGACTACCGAGATTTCCTGTAGCGGAAGTGACTGTGGTGTTGAAGATGTTTTGACCTGCATCAACATCACTAACGGTCAGGGAACCTGTGGCTGTCAGATTTGGGGTAGTTGCATCTTCTGTCACAGATGCGGTAGCTGTGCCCGTGATAGTCGCAGCATCGTTAACACCGTTGATGGTGACAATGATGTTTCGGCTAGCTGTGCCGTCAACAGAGTTAACAGTAAAGGTTTCAGCCTTAGTTTGACCAGCACCGAGAGACTGTACTGCACTATTAGCAACGCTATAAGTGTAAGCTCCCGCACTGGTAATGCTGAGACTACCGAGATTTCCTGTAGCAGAAGTGACTGTGGTGTTGAATAAGCTTTGGCCTGCATCAACATCACTGACGGTAAGGGAACCTGTGGCTGTCAGATTTGGGGTAGTTGCATCTTCTGTAACGACTGCGGTAGCTGTGCCAGTGATAGTAGCAACATCGTTAACACCGTTGATGGTGATGACAATATCTTGAGTCACCGTGCCGTCAACAGAGGCAACAGTAAAGGTTTCAGTCTTAGTTTGACCAGCACCTAAGAACTGCACCGCACTGTTAGCAACGCTATAAGTGTAAGCTCCCGCACTGGTAATGCTGAGGCTACCGAGATTCCCTGTAGCTGAGGTGACCGTGGTGCTGAATAAATTTTGACCTGCATCAACATTGTTGATGGTAAGGGAACCTGTGGCTGTCAGATTTGGGGTAGTTGCATCTTCTGTAACGACTGCGGTGGTTGTGCCAGTAATAGTTCCTGCATCGTTAACACCGTTGATGGTGATGACAATATCTTGAGTCACCGTGCCGTCAACAGAGGCAACAGTAAAGGTTTCAGTCTTAGTTTGACCAGCACCTAAGAACTGCACCGCACTGTTAGCAACGCTATAAGTGTAAGCTCCCGCACTGGTAATGCTGAGGCTACCGAGATTCCCTGTAGCTGAGGTGACCGTGGTGCTGAATAAATTTTGACCTGCATCAACATTGTTGATGGTAAGGGAACCTGTGGCTGTCAGATTTGGGGTAGTTGCATCTTCTGTAACGACTGCGGTGGTTGTGCCAGTAATAGTTCCTGCATCGTTAACACCGTTGATGGTGATGACAATATCTTGAGTCACCGTGCCGTCAACAGAGGCAACAGTAAAGGTTTCAGTCTTAGTTTGACCAGCACCTAAGAACTGCACCGCACTGTTAGCAACACTGTAAGTATAAACTCCAGCAGCGGTAATGCTGAGGCTACCGAGATTCCCTGTAGCTGAAGTGACTGTAGTGTTGAATAAGCTTTGACCTGCATCAACATCACTAACGGTAAGGGAACCTGTGGCTGTCAGATTTGGGGTAGTTGCATCTTCTGTCACAGATGCGGTAGCTGTGCCAGTGATAGTAGCAACATCGTTAACACCGTTGATGGTGACAATGATGTTTCGGCTAGCTGTGCCGTCAACAGAGGTAACAGTAAAGGTTTCAGTCTTAGTTTGACCAGCACCGAGAGACTGTACTGCACTGTTAGCAACGCTATAAGTGTAAGCTCCCGCACTGGTAATGCTGAGACTACCGAGATTTCCTGTAGCAGAAGTGACTGTGGTGTTGAAGATGTTTTGACCTGCATCAACATCACTAACGGTAAGGGAACCTGTAGCTGTCAGATTTGGGGTAGTTGCATCTTCTGTAACGACTGCGGTAGCTGTGCCCGTGATAGTCGCAGCATCGTTGACACCGTTGATGGTTAGATTGACTGTTGCTGTGCTGGTGCCGCCGTTACCATCACTGATAGTGTAAGTAAAACTGTCGCTGGCAGTGGCTGCCACACCCAAAGATTCAAATTGACCGTTAGGGTTGTAGACAAAACTGCCATTGCTGTTAAGAGTTAGCAAAGCGCCAGAAGTTAAAGTAAAGGAGTTGCCTACACCCGCACCATTGCCATTAACCTGTGTCACGGTTAAAGTGTCGTTGTTCGGGTCACTGTCGGGGGTAGTGGGATTGGCAACTAGTACATTACCATTGACAACTGTATCTTCACTAGTGCTGAAGACATCATTGATGGCAGTTGGCGGTTGGTTGCCATTGGCGTTAAAAGCTAAGGTAGTAGTCGCCACTGCACTCGTGTTACTGAAAGCTTGCCCGTCATTGACGACAAACTCAATTATCCGGTTAGTGGTGTTAGGAGAACCAGCTGTATTGTTGTAGGTAAGGCTGGCAAAGACTTGTCGGTAATTGGCAATTGTATCTGTACCGCTGAGGGTAAGAATGCCTGTGGTGGCATTGTAAGTAGCGGTAATGTTTGCGATCGCAGTAGCGCTCAGACTTTCAGCTGTACCATTTAAGAGATTAGTAATGGTGATGGTAGCACCAGCTAGGGTAGCGTTGTTGTCCGTCAGAATGAAGTCGTTATCGACAATGGAGACGGGAGTACCAGTAAAGGTGGCGCTAAAATTAATCCCCACAGAGTTACTGCCCAAGCCATTGAGGTCAAGGACAGGAGCGCCGTTGCCAAACACCACGTAACTCTGCCCTGAAGAAGAGCCATTGGGATCAGCACCAAATGCCCCGATAATCAAGTCATCGAAGCCATCATTGTTGACATCCCCAGCACTGCTGACAGAGTTGCCAGAGAAGTCTTCCACTGCGATACCATTGATAACAAAGCCGTTAGAGCCGTTGAGGGTAGAGAGGTTGAGGGTCGCACTAAAGCCTGTGCTTTTGCCAAACACCACGTAGCTCTGCCCAGAACTCGAACCGTTGGGATCGGCAAATGTTGCCCCGATAATCAGGTCGTCGAAGCCGTCGCCATTAACATCCCCAGCACTGCTGACAGAGATACCTGAGGAGTCATACGCAGCAATGCCGTTGATAGCGAAGCCGTTAGAACCATTGAGGGTGGAAAGATTAAGGGTCGCGCTAAAACCTGTGTTTTTACCAAACACGACGTAGCTTTGCCCTGATTGGAAGCCGTTCGGATCGGCGCTTGATGCTCCGATAATCAGGTCATCAAAGCCGTCGCCATTGATATCCCCCGCACTACTGACAGAGTTTCCTGAGTAATCACCGAGAGCGATGCCATTAATAGCGAAGCCGTTAGAGCCGTTGAGGGTGGAGAGATTGAGAGTCGGGCTAAAGCCACCACTACTACCAAACACCACGTAACTCTGCCCCGAGTCGGAACCGTTGGGGTCGGCACGCCTTGCCCCGATAAGCAAGTCATCAAAGCCGTCATTATTGATATCCCCCGCACTTCTGACAGAGTTGCCTAAGTTGTCACCTGCGAGAATACCGTTGATTTTAAAGCCGTTAGAGCCATTGAGGGTTGAGAGGTCGAGGTTGGTGCTAAAACCTGTGCTTTTGCCAAACACCACATAGCTCTGCCCAGAATTATCACCGTTGGGGTCGGCAAACATTGCTCCGATAATCACATCGTCGAAGCCGTCGCCGTTCACATCCCCCGCACTACTGACAAAGGTACCTGACAGGTCACCTGCTGCAATACCGTTGATTTTAAAGCCGTTAGAGCCGTTGAGGGTGGAGAGGTCGAGAGTTGAGCTAAAGCCTGTGCTTTTGCCAAATACCACGTAGCTTTGCCCTGAACTCAAGCCGTTGGGGTCGGCAAATGAAGCCCCGATAATCAAGTCGTCGAAGCCGTCGCCGTTGACATCCCCCGCACTGCTGACAGAAACGCCTAATTGGTCACCTGCCGCAATGCCGTTGATTTTAAAACCGTTGGAGCCGTTGAGGGTGGAGAGGTTGAGGGCTGTGCTAAAGCCTGTGCTTTTGCCAAACACCACGTAGCTCTGCCCTGAGTCAGAGCCGTTGGGGTCGGCACGCTTTGCCCCGATAAGCAAGTCGTCGAAGCCGTCGCCGTTAATATCCCCCGCACTGCTGACAGAGATGCCTGAGTTATCATTCGCAGCGATGCCATTGATTTTAAAGCCGTTAGAGCCGTTGAGGTTAGATAAGTTGAAAACTGAATTTGCCATGAGTGTTTCCTTCAATTTGAGATTTTAGGCGCAATTTATACCTTTGTTCTGCGGTGGCGATGGGTTGTTCTTTTTCGGCTATGGCATCAGTGATAGATTAAGGCTAGAGAGTTTTTATTAATCAGTAATAGTACTGAAAATTATACTAATAATTAGGCTATTGAATATAATTTTTGAGTTAACTATTCCTACGGCAAGCTACATCTAAACTTCATATTTAAAAGCACATTAGATTGATTCTTGCATCACAATTCCTCAAAAAGATGAATTGAATATTTACTATTTCCGCAAAATTTCAGCATCATTACGAATAGTTAATTTTGTACTTAAGTGGCTGGTGATGTCTACGACGGGCTACGCCTAAGCAATCCGTTTCGGCATAAGAATCAGATGCACTACAACGATTCTGAGTTACTAAGTAATAATTTGGATTTTATATTAATCAGATCTACTTAAAAATTAGTTATATTTACGATGTGCTTTACTAGATTATTTTTGGTGTTTGAATTGTGCGATAGCTTACTTGTATACCCTATATACGGAAACCAATTTTGGGTTAATAATTGTCATTTTGGATATTTTTTAATCGGAATTCCCTAGATCAAAAAGTTTTGCGATCGCACTCACAATATAAGCAAATTAACTGAACTTTTTTCACCAACCCGATGTTGCTAAAAAAAGATATCGACCTCACATCAGCGTTGGTAGAAAATCGCCTGTATCTCTTGGAGTATCCAATCTTTCGCTTTCAATCTATTCAGCAAACCGTCCTCGTGAAGGGTTTAAGCATACCACCTCCATACTCCAGCAAATATCTGATGACTTTGACAAATCCTTTCTCTAATCCTGTTGCAAGGGAGGCATTCTAAAAATTCCAGACAAGTCTTCAAGAAATCGAAACAAAAATATCTGCCCGCAACGCATCTCTTTCACAACCTTACACTTATCTTTTCCCTTCCAAAATCGCACAAAGTATTGCGGTATACGGGACTTCCAAGGAAAAAAATATTCCATGCTAGGGTAGCACAGCTGTGCTACCCGAAAAATGTACAAATAATTTGGGATAATTTATTTTCTGGAAGTCCCTAAGGAAAAAATAATAGCGATTTTCATTTAAATCCAATGCATGATGGTCTAGCACAGCTAGCTCTGCTACCCTGCTTAATTAAAAACCAGATGAGCAAATTAACCCTTTACGTGGGATGCTGGTTGATTGATTAGGGAGTTTTTGCAGATGTCTGTTGTTTCTGGTGTCACTGTTACCGTTCCCGCCACAACTGCTAATTTGGGGCCTGGTTTTGATTGCATCGGTGCAGCTTTAAAGCTGTACAACCAGTTCAAGTTCACTCGTGTGGAAGAGGGTGGGTTAACCATTGCCGTCACAGGTGAAGAAGCCCAACGAGTACAAACTGATGAAAGCAATCTTCTTTACCAAGCGTTCATCAGATTCTATCAACACATAGAGCAAACACCGCCATCGGTAAAAATAGAAATTCAACTCGGTGTTCCCTTGGCGAGGGGTTTGGGTAGTTCCGCCACCGCAATTGTTGGTGGGTTGGTTGCGGCGAATCAACTTGAGGGTACGCCGATGAATCAGTCCCAGGTGATGGAGTTAGCGATCGCTATGGAAGGACATCCTGATAATGTAGTCCCAGCTTTGTTGGGGGGATGTCGCTTAGCTGCCACCAGTGGTGCAGGTTGGGAAATTTGTGATGTTCCCTGGCATCAAGATATCATACCAGTCTTAGCTATTCCTGATTTTGAACTTTCCACTTCAGAAGCGCGGCGGGTTCTGCCAACCGAAGTCAGTCGTGCAGATGCAATTTTCAATACCGCACATTTGGGTTTATTGTTGCGTGGCTTGGAAACTGGTAAAGCAGAATGGTTAAAGGCGGCTTTGCAAGATAAATTGCATCAGCCCTATCGCAAAGCTTTAATTCCTAGTTACGATTCTGTTAATTTAGCAGCTGTTACGGCTGGTGCTTATGGCATGGTGATTAGTGGGGCAGGACCGACACTGTTAGCTTTGACAGATGAGTTACACTCAAAAGCTGTGGAAGCTGCAATGTCCAGTGCTTGGGAACAAGAAGGAATTATAGCCAATGTGCGATCGCTTTCTCTGGATATCCAAGGCGCAAAAAGTTAGAAGATATGGGCATGGGGCATTGGGAGTGCTGAGTTAAAAGTTAGGAGTTAGGAGTTAGGAGTTTAGAGTTATTCTCCCCATCTGCCCACCTCTCTAGTCCCACCTCCCTAGTCCCAATCCCCAGTCCCCAGTTCCCACTTCCCACACTTATGGATCAAATTCAAACTGAAATAACGGCGCTTAAATCTCAAATTCAAGCTCTCCAGCAAGAACGCGCTGCACTCACTATTAATAATGTAATCTTAGGCGAAAATGATTCAGCCTTGGCAATGGTTGACGCTTACCGTCGCCACGCCAGAGAAAATCCCCAATTATCTGCTGAACTCAAGGGCATAGATGATGCAGTTGCAGCCCTGGAATTACAAGTACAGCAAAAACAAGCCCAATTAGCCCGTTGGCAAATTGAATCAAAACAACTTACCCAACAGCAGCAGCTAGAAGAAGCAAAAAAACTAGCTCAGGTTCATGCTCAACGCATCAATCAACTCGCAGCAGAACTAGCTACAGAAATCCGGCTACTCAAACGTTGCGCTGATGAGCTTAGTCCTATATATTGGCAAGTTTATTACAAACCTTTCATTACTGGGTTCAAGACAATCTCTGTTCCCTATGTCCGCTCAGATGGTGAAGTCTGGACAATTGTTAACCGGATTGTTTGAAACTGAGCAAACACTCATCAAGCCAAAATCAGACGAAACCATAATTTGAGACGGTGGCATTAGTCGCCGTTTTTTGTTGACGTTGTAAAACTTTACATTTAGAATGGGCTAAAGCAGTTGTGGATAAGTATTTATTACTATCTAAATCTAAAATTTAATCTTTTCAGGAGCGATCGCGTTTACAAAAGTACAAACTGCTTAATATAATGTAATCAAAAGCGAAAAGTGAAATTGATTGTCAGAAGTGATGAATGCTATGGAATTTCCTTGGTTAACAGCCATAATTGCCTTGCCCCTGGTGGCTGCCTTAGCCATCCCGTTAATCCCAGATAAAGAAGGTAAAACCGTCCGTTGGTACGGTTTAGGAGTTGCTTTCGCAGATTTCGCATTGATGATTTATACCTTTTGGTATAAATATGACTTCCAAACCTCAACACTGCAATTGATAGAAAACTATCCTTGGGTACCGCAGTTGGGTTTACATTGGGCTGTGGGGGTTGATGGTTTATCGATGCCCTTGGTACTTCTGACAGGCTTAATCAATACCCTCGCAATATTCGCGGCTTGGAAAGTTACCAACAAGCCGCGATTGTTTTATGGTTTGATGCTAGCAATGTACAGCGCCCAGCTAGGCGTATTTGTTGCTCAGGATTTGCTGTTGTTCTTCTTAATGTGGGAAATCGAGTTAGTGCCGGTTTACCTGCTGATTTCCATTTGGGGAGGACAAAACCGCCGCTATGCAGCCACCAAATTCATACTTTACACCGCTGCTGCTTCAATATTCATTTTGGTAGCGGGTTTTGCAATGGCCTTCTCAGGAGATACCGTCACCTTCGATATGGCGACTCTGGGAATGAAAGAATATCCCAAAGCTTTTGAACTATTAGTTTACGCAGGTTTCTTGATTGCCTTCGGTGTAAAGCTGCCGATTTTCCCTTTGCACACTTGGCTACCTGATGCTCACGGTGAAGCATCAGCGCCCGGTTCGATGATTTTAGCTGGTGTGTTGTTAAAAATGGGTGGTTACGCTCTCATCCGCATCAACGTTGAGATGCTGCCTGATGCTCATGTTTACTTTGCTCCAGTACTGGCGATTTTGGGTGTAGTGAACATTGTCTATGGTGCTTGCTGTGCCTTTGCCCAAACCAACCTCAAGCGTCGCTTGGCTTATTCTTCAATTGCCCACATGGGGTTTGTGCTGATTGGAATTGCCTCTTACACGGAACTTGGTATCAGCGGCGCTGTACTACAAATGGTTTCCCACGGTTTGATTGCCGCTAGCTTGTTCTTCTTATCTGGTGTCACTTACGATCGCACCCACACCTTGATGATGGATAAAATGGGTGGAATGGCGAAGGTAATGCCCAAAACTTTTGCTCTGTTTACCGTTGGTTCAATGGCTTCTCTCGCCTTACCAGGGATGAGTGGCTTTGTCGGTGAGTTGATGGTATTCCTGGGTATCGCCAGCAGTGATGTTTACAGTTCTAGCTTTAAAGTTGTAGTGGTGCTGCTATCAGCAGTTGGCGTGATTTTGACACCGATTTACTTACTGTCGATGCTGCGTCAAGTGTTCTACGGTAACCAAAACAAAGAGTTGCACTTAGATGCTGTAATATCTGATGTCAAACCCCGCGAATTGTTTATTACTGCTTGTCTGCTACTACCAATCATCGGTATCGGGTTCTATCCCAAATTGGCAACACAGGCTTATGATGTCAAAGCAGTAGAATTAGCCGCTCATGCTCGCCAAGTTCTACCAGTCGTTGCTCACCAGCAACCATCAAGTCTCTACTCGCGTATCTTTACAGCACCAACCTTGGCTAGTTCTCAAGTTGATAGTTTAGTTAATATTTCAAAGTAAAATATACATCCTACAAAGGGTGCTGCAATTAAATTCTAATATGAGGGGAATAAAGGGGTGGTTGTGTGACCACCCCTAAAATTTTTTTTTCAGAATTCAGAACTCAGAATTCAGAAGTTACTAGGTTGGGTTAGAAAAATTTATCCGAATACTAGATCTGGTTCTTCACAGAAGTTGAATAAGGCTGAGTCACTTTCTGATTCATCTTCAAATACAGCAGAGATGTACCATTCACAGGGCGAATCATTCGTATATTCAGCCCAAGCAATCGTTACTGCTTCACCGGTGGGAATCCCTTCTTCAGAAAGGGTAAATTGAGACCATTCATCCTCATCAAGAGATACCCACAATTCTGTAATTGCTTGATCGGTATTATTAGTGACGGTAAACGTAAATTGGTCTGACATATATGTTCTACCTTTTTTTAATTAGATTGCACCCTGAAGTTATCCAATTACTAATTGTGGAGTGGGCATTTCAGGTGCTTACAACAAAATACAGGTAAGATACCTACCCCACAAGATTGGATAATTTATTTATTGGAAGCCCTTAATACTTCCTTTTTCAGGGATTACAAGAGTGACTGTTCTAGGTTATTCAAACTTGAGCTTACCGTCAATATTGGCAATATGCTCATCTAGATTAATGTATGTTGCCAGATATGTCTCTTTGTCTGCTCTTTCGCACTCAGCGGGGAGTTTGTTAGTACCAGCTAAACCAATATTGCCGCAGGTGAGAGCAAATTTATCTCCATCCCAACTCAACACTAATGCTCTGACAGGTTCAAGAAAATTCACCAGTTGCCCCTGAATAGTCTTTTCTAAGTACACAAAGTCCCAAACGAATGCAGCGTACTCCGAAGGAGTACGCTCGCAATGACTGTAAATATTTTTGTTCATCTACTTAACTACCGTTACCCGCAGTATTTGTAGAGTATAGGTTTCAAGCAGCCTGACCTGGCTTAAGCACGACCTTGATACAGTTGTCTTTCTTATGCTTGAAAATTTCGTAGGCGTGCGGGGCTTGCTCTAGCGGCAGACGGTGGGTGATTACGAACGATGGGTCAATATCGCCGTTTTGAACGCGATCGAGTAATGTCTGCAAATATCGATGCACGTGTGTTTGTCCTGTTTTCATGGTTAAGCCTTTGTTCATGAAAGCACCCATCGGTATTTTGTCTACAAAGCCAGTGTAAACACCAGGAACCGACACTGTACCACCTTTACGACAGGCAACGATCGCTTGACGCAATACATTGGGGCGATCGGTTTCCATTCGCACCGCTTGCATCGCCTTGTCATAAAAGCCTTCCAAGCCCATACCATGAGCTTCCATTCCCACGGCATCCATGACTGAATCGGGACCCAGACCCCCAGTCATTTCTTTGAGGGCTTCACCCACCTCGATGTCTTCATAGTTCAAAACTTCCGCTCCGCCGTCTTTTGCCATCTGGAGCCGTTCGGGAACGCGATCGATCGCAATGACGCGCCCAGCACCTAGCATGAAGGCACTTCTGATGGCAAACTGCCCAACAGGCCCGCAACCCCAAATCGCAACCGTATCTCCTGGTTGGATGTCACAATTTTCTGCTGCCATATAACCAGTAGGGAAAATATCAGTGAAAAATAGGACTTGTTCATCTGCCAATTCGTCGGGAATCTTGAATAACCCGACATCGGCAAACGGAACGCGGGCATATTCCGCTTGACCTCCTGCGTAGCCCCCCGTCAAAGCGGAGTAGCCGAAAAGACCCGATGGGGAATGACCCATAGCTTTTTCTGCCATCCAAGCGTTAGGGTTGGAGTTATCGCACAGCGACCATAAATCCCGATTGCAGAAGAAACACGATCCGCAGGAAATCGTAAATGGGACAACGACGCGATCTCCAGGGAGAAGCCGCTTCGCGTCTACGCCAACTTTTTTATTCTTAACGCCCTTACCTAGTTCAACGATCTCTCCCATGAATTCATGCCCCAAAATGTCTCCATGTTTCATTGTGGGGTTGTAGCCGTTATACAGATGTAAATCAGACCCACAGATCGCCGTTGATGTAATTTTCACGATCGCATCACGGGGATTAATGATTTTGGGATCGGGTACGGTTTCAACTTCTACCTTGTTGGTTCCTTGCCAGCAAACTGCTTTCATTACTTTTCTTCTGTATTGTTATTAAGGTTAGTCATGTCCTTTCGGTTGGCCTTCAGTTGTAGCGATCTCGCCCGTTTCCATCAGCATTTTAAAGCGGCGCAGATCGTCTCCTAACTGCTGTTCGGGTGCTTCGCCAAAAAGTTTGGCAATTGCATCTCCAATTGCTCCACCCGGTGGATTGTATTCCGTGACAACTTTGACCTCGGTGCCGCGATCGTTGAATGTTGGCTTGAAGCGAACATAACCAGAGTTCGCAATATCTGCCCCTTCAACTGAAGTCCAACTAATCAATTCGTTTGGGCGATCTTCAATAATGTCTGCATCCCATTCAAGGGTTGTGCCTAAAGGCCCGCTAGTTACCCAGTGAGATCGCTTGTCGTTATATACCTTCACATCTTTGAGATGCTTTGTAAAACTGGGCAAGTTCTCAAAGTTATGCCAGAAGCCGTAGAGTTCTTCTGCTGGCTTGTCGATCGTTAAAGTTTTTTCAACCTTAATGCGTTGATTCATAACAATTGTCTGATTAAGATGTTGGCTGGCTCAAGCTAGTTCGTAACCTATGCCACTGGAAGCACCCGTTACCACAGCCAGAGGGCGGGTAAATGAACTGTTCATATCCGTGCAAACTCCTGTGTAATTGCTCCACCCCGCTCGTTGTAGCTTACATGTTGTAGCTACCAAACAGATTACGTGGACTTTTAACTTCAACCCTAATCATCTTAAGAAGCTAGCGATGTGATTACGTCTTTCCCCAGAAGTATCGCCTTTTATGTCTTTAAGGTTACTTTTTGAATCTTCCGTATATATTTCTAACCCTACATTTAGATCGATCTTTGAGTAGCGATCGCGCCTAACTCATTTGTTAAATCCAAGATATCAAGCGATCGCGCCATCAGTGAAACACGATACGCGCTGCTGATTATCGCGCATAACCTACACAATTCCCCCGACTAGCAGCCCTAACATTGGCAACTTTCTATGAATTCATTTCCCTGATTTTCTCATTTTCCCAAAAAATTTGTAGTATCCCCTTGACATTATGTATTTTACATATTACAAATGTAATATAGAGAAAAAAACCTCCCCAAGAGGCAAAATCAAAACACCTCAGAACCAAGAAAATTGAATAGCTAGTTACAACTTTTGGGGGTCGCGATTGGCGTTCGACTGCTCCGAAACCAACAAACGGACGGTTGCAGGATTCGGGTTCAATTCCCGACGACTCCACTGTCAAAAAAGCAAAAGTAGAGACGCGAGTAATCGCGTCTGTGCAAAAGTTAAAAGGCAAAAGAAACAAAAGAATAATTTCTATTATTCTTAACAAACTTGGGTCTGTAACTCTAATGGTAGAGCGCCTGGATTCATTCACTTGTGCCCTGACAGAAAAAGCTTACATACTTGCTCAAAGGTAGAGCGATCGTCTCTAAAACGATAAGTGCAGGTTCAATTCCTGCGGTGTTACCACAGCTTTTTCAACTTGTACGAGGTGTGAGTGCAACTCTCACAGGGAAGGTATCGGTTCAATCCCGATCAGATCCATTAAATAATTCGTAATTCGTAATTCGTAATTAAAAAAGAGGTGATTGTGATGGTTCATATTCGATTTGAAGGACGTTCTGTTGATGTTGTAGAAACACAACTGGGAATTACAGCAAGTATGAATGATATGGCAGTGAAGGAGCAGGTGGCGCGGCATTTGGATGTAAATAGCGATCGCCTTTCTGCTTACGTAATCGATCGCCGTCCCAGCGGGGATTTGATTGTGCGTCCTGAAGCTGTCTATGGTTAGATAAATTCTCCGCGTCTCCCACTCTCCGCGTCCCCGTGTCTTCTTTCCGCACCCTAACTTGTAAAGCCTACACACCATCCGGCAACGGATATACAGGTTCGATTCCTGTCGCTTCCACTGATGGGAGCGTAGCCAAATTGGTAAAGGCAACTGTGAAAATTGCTTTGCTAACTTGTGCGGAATTTCAATTATTTAAGAATACAGAATTCAGAAGTCAGGAGTCAGAATTGGCTAAACCTTAGCTATCCGCTAACAGAATAAATTATGTATGCCTAGCTGATGGATAACTGGGTTTGAGTCCGAAAAAATTTTGAGTTTTGCGGTGTTTCTAGTTTGCGGTTATAAATCCGCCACTGATTGCATTCTAAATTCTGAATTCTGAATTATGACATCTCTTTTAAATTGTATTTATCTATTAACTTTTACTCAATCAATTACATGGAGGTGAGTTCAATGATGTTCGCTAACTTATGTTTAATCAAAACTCAACCAGTAGAACTAAATTTAAACAACATGAGATATGAGCGAACATCGTTTGAGCGAAATTGTGATTGAGCGTCCTCGCGGTGGGATGAGAATTAACCTCAAAAAGATGACGGGTTTTAAAAAGCAATTAAACAAACTCACCGAAGAAGCGAGTGAGGATGGATTGTTTAATCCCTACCTGATTAAAGCAACAAATAAATCTAAGCGTCTTTCAGATCATCTCGGTCCCTTGCGTAGATTTTTACGCTCAAAAGTTGGACAGCCGTGGAATGATGTTTACAGCGAACTGTGTCAACGACTAGATGGGAAAACAATGGCAGGACAGCATGTTATTGGTCATCTATGGGACTACGTTGAACGCCATGTGGAAATAATTGATGGTACTGTTTACAGCAAGCCTTACCAAGGGTATCGAAATCAATTAGATCGAGGCTATGGCGATCGCTTTTACATTCATCCTCAGACTGGAATTCTTTGTGCAGTTGAAAAAGCACCTCGAAAGCAGCAGCAAAATTCAGAGCAAACTGATATTGTCATTATTGATGATTATCATCGGTACTACAAGCTGAATGAGATTTGGTATCTCATTACCTTTGAAGATTTTCCACCGCCACCAACTAATTATGTAACAGATGTTCTCAAAGGTTTCATTCACCGTTATGCTGCATTCTTGTATAAAGGTAGAAAGATTTACGCTATTAGAAAACAGCAGTGTAGTAAGAAAGAAATTCGATTTATTTTAAATCAACTTTCTGAGAACTAAAATTTTCACTTCGTGCCCTAACCGAAAAAGCTTACATACTAGCCGAATGGTAAGGCACTTGAATCAAGATCAAGCAACTACGGGTTCAAATCCCGTGTGTGAATCAACAGCTTTTTCAACTTGCACGAAGTGATTCAATTTTGGATTTTAGATTTTGGATTTTGGATTACAAATAAGAATTCAGGAATAAAACAACCTTTATGGTTTACCAGACTGAGATTGTTTACTTGACTTCCTTGAAATCTGCTGTAATTACGAAGCTGTTGGGTGGAATTTAAAACAATACTAATTATTTCAATTTGGTATGATTCGAGGCTATTATGTCTGTGGAAAATCTAGAAATTTTAGAACAAATAAAGTCTCTAAATGTTAATGAGATTGGTCAATTAGTAAAGCAGATTGAAGTAACTTTCAATGTCGATATATCCACACCTAAATTCCTTCAGATTGACAAGCGAGATGAGGATGAAACTCAACCGCAGATTCAAACGGAATTTGATGTCTTGTTGGTATCGGTTCCAGCAGAGAAAAAGATTGCCTTACTCAAGGTCATCCGGACGGTGACTGGACTGGGACTCAAAGAAGCAAAAGACTTTGTGGAATCTCTGCCTCAAGTAGTTCAGGCAGGACTGAATCACGAAGCGGCTGTAATTCTCAAGCAGCAGCTAGAGGAAACAGGAGCAGTTGTTTCCCTAACGTAACAGAATAGGGCATGGGGCATTGGTTATTCTCCCCCTGCTTCTTCATCTCCCAATACGGTTCGGTTAAAGGGGAAAGGGGAAAGGGGAAAGGTTTTAAATACATCCTTTACCCCTTAACCTTTTCCCAGACCACAAGGGAAATTCATACTGCTTATCCGAACCGTATTGCCTCATCTCCCCCAGTCCCCAATCCCTCGGCAGTTGTTGCCGCGCCCCGATCGCAGAAGCATACATAATTCTGCAAAAATTATACACAATGCTTCTGCAACTTGCGCGGTGACTCGATCGCCCCGCGTGCAACATCTGCCTCCTGCAATTTTCGATTTTAGATTTTGGATTTTAGATTGGAATCCAAAATCGCAAATCCAAAATCTAAAATTCTTAAAGGAGGTTACTATGAATACCGCAGAACGTGACCTGCGCTTGGAAATGCTCAACAGTTTGCTGACAACTCCTCACCGCAAACTTGAGCAAGTCGCAGAAATTCACAAGTTAATTGTTGAACTCGATCCTATTTTTTACGGACACCTAGCAGTCTGGTATCAGCGTCATGGTGATGTCCGCGACCACAAGGAAGTGTTTGTTGCTCACTTGCTAACCAGCAATTTGACTGAACACCGCGATGCCGGATTTATCATGCTGCAAGAGTTTCCACCTTATCAAGTGGCGCGTGTAGTGGACTTTATGAAGGAGCAGCAAAATAAACTGCCTCGTTCAGCTAAAACTGCCGTGCGGCGTTACTTGAAGACACGAGAAAGCAATCCGGCTTTGTTCGATCGCGCCGCCCTCCGGGGTCGTAAGGCAATGAAGCACCTATATGCTTCGCTACACATCAAGCCAAGTGAGCGGGCAAATGCGATTCTGTTTGGCGATACTCCGCCAGAGGGTTCCTTAGCAGATATCCTCAAGCAGCTTGCTAAGGCAAAAAGTACGGCAGAACAGGCACGGCTGATTGTGGAATTTAACATTCCCTATACGATCGCCATCGGTGCAATCAAACAACTCACACCTGTTGTACTGGTGGCGTTAATCAACAGCATGACTCCCCAGGAAGTGATTAATAACCTCAAGTCTCTCCAGACTAGGGGTGCAATGGATCACCCAGAAGTCAAGAAGCTGATTGACTCGAAGCTGGAAGAAGCATCTAAAAGTGGTCGAGTGGCAGCATTCAAAGCCCAGATTGCCGCAGACACCGCAGATTTCGATGCAGACACCGTTGCACGTTTGGAAAAAGTGACCAACGAACAGGTAAAACGGCGTGGTGCGATCGCTTGTCCAACTGCTTTACTGGTAGATAAATCTGGTTCAATGGAGAATGCGATCGCACTTGGTAAGCAACTCGGTGCCTTAATCTCTGGCATCGCTCAAGCAGAACTGTTCGTCTATGCCTTCGACACCATTCCTTATGCTGTCACGGCAAAGGGCAAAGAGTTGACTGACTGGGAGCGTGCTTTCCAGCACATCAACGCAGGTGGTGGTACTAGCATCGGTTCTGCATTGGAAGCAATGCGGAAAAAGAAGCAGGTTGTTGACCAGATTATTCTGGTGACGGATGAAGGCGAAAATGCTGCTCCTTACTTCGGTGAAGTCTACAAGACCTATTGCCGGGAGTTTGCGGTAATGCCCAATGTGGTGATTGTCCGTGTGGGTAGTCATTACAACTGGGTGGAAAGTCAACTGAAGCAGCAGCAAGCACCTGTGGATACGTTTACTTTTGAGGGTGATTACTACAGTTTACCGAACCTCGTCCCACTGCTGACACGCCCCTCTCGTCTGGATTTGCTGATGGAGATTTTGGATGTGCCACTGCCGATGAGAGATGATAAGTAGGTTCTAAAGTATGACAATGCTTATTATCATAAATAGTAAGCATTGAATTTTTTCAATGTTACCTACTTGTACTTTTTTCAAGTCAAGCAACTAAATAAGAAATATTTGAAAACTCTAAAAACTTTTCTCAGTTTGAGTTTAGCTGTTGGGATTTTGGCAACACAAAGAGCTTTATCATCAAAGCTTTAAATGTCTTCAAAGCTTTTGAGTCGCGATCGCCAGTCTTGTACCAGGAACTTTTCGCACTTTATCCATTACACCTACCGCCAGCCCCATATTTGCTTTTTCATCGGCATTAATCACTACTAATACATTTTGATTACTGCCAACTAAAGTACGTATTTCTTCTGTCAAAGCATCAAAAGTAGTTGGTTGGCGATTTATGCTTACTTGTCCTTGTGAATCGATCGTAACTGTAATTTTTTCTGGGGTTTGTGATTGTTGTCCAGTGTTAGCTTTAGGTAAATTTACTGGCAGACCTTCGGAATTAGTTAAAAACAAAGTCGAGATAACAAAAAACGTCAAAAGAGTAAAAACTACATCAAGTAATGGCACAATGTTAATTTGTGCCGGAATATTAGGTTCTTTGGGTAACTTCATAAGCTTTTTCTGTTGGTTGAAAACGACGAAGGTAGATTAGTTCTAAGTGTCCGCCATACTCCTCAATACGTTCTATTTCACTCTGGTATAAGCCTCTAAAAATACTGGCAAATGTGAGTGTCATAATACCTACTAACAATCCGAATGAAGTAGCGATTAAATCTTCACTAATACCTGCCGTCAAACCAGCTTTATTGGTAGCAGCAAGATTACCAATATTTAAAGATGCAAAAGTTGTCATCAACCCAAATATTGTTCCCTGAAGACCAAGTAAAGGTGCAAGTCCAACAATTGTGTCAAAAATATGATTAAAACGCTTAAGTAACGACATTTCAACTTTGGCTTCAGTTTCCAATGCCAAACGAAACTCTTCTGGAGTCGGGTTCTCAAGTTCTAAAGTAAAAATAAAAATGCGGGCTATGGGTAAATCAATATTTTTTCGTAGTTTTTCTATAGCGCCAACTACATTATTTAAACGGTACAAATTCAAAACATCTCGTGCTACACGCTGTTGACGATTATAAACTTTCCACCAAAAGATTGTACGCTCGGCAGCTAAAGCTATTGCCAAAATCGAGCATATGAGAAGAGGCCACATGACAGCACCGCCTGCTTCAAACAATTCACGTATTCTGCCTACTTCCATCTAGCTAGTCCTTTTAAATCTATGCGAATAACTAAAGAACAATCATCATACACAATACCATGCAGTTGACATAAGTTGTCAATTCTTTTTCAAATTATACATATTCTAAACTTCGGTGAAATCTAGAAAGCCTACTGCCCATAGTTAGCAATAATGCCCAATATGGTGATGTCCCTCTAGTAAGGGACTTGCAATTAAAAAAAATAATCAATCGCTGTGTAGGCAGGGGAGCAGGGGGAGAAGAAAAATATCATCTGAATAAATTGGGTAATTTCTTCTCTGGAAGTCCCTAACTGAGAACACGCAATGCTTCACCAACTTGCACGCAGGAAATAATTAGATTAACTCGTAATTAATAAAGTTATATTTTATACCTATCTTTAGATTGCATTTGTAGCGGATTTTAAATAATTGGTATTAGTTATGAGTAACATATTTAAGCTAATCAACCAAATTGCTGATGCCGAAGCACATCTGTATGCAACTCAATTTCTTGCCCCTTGTGTAAAAGGTGGACGAGTTCGCACACGAGTAGCTGGGATGGTCTACACCTTCAGACCAAAGCCTAGTAAATTTGAAGGTTGGGGCATCTTTCAGCCTGTGGATGAGAAGACAGCAACAGTTGTGGAAGAAGCAGATTTACCCCAAATTACCGAATATCTGCAACACTTTCCCCAAATACGGCTGCGGTTAGCACACCAATTGCGGGGACAAACTTGGTTAGCATACCCTGTGAATGAAGCTGATGTGCGTCAACGGTTGCAGGTGGTGAAACCGATCGCCATTCATTTAGTAACTGAAGGTATCATCTTTGACCAAATCATTGCCCGCTGGAATGGACAATCCTGCTGGTTTGAGGAAATCGATCGCCGTACCGATCCGGAAATTGTTGAAACTCTGCAATCTGCTGTTAAAGAAGTTATTCCGGTTGAAGAATTGCAATTCAAAGGCATCACTCCAGAAATCCGCACGGTGTATGAATTAGCAACTGCGCGAATTGATGGCTTTGCTCAACCCCAACAGGATGAAAAACGATTGAAAAAAGCATTGCAGATGGGCGGCGGTGAATTAAAACAGTTCCAAGATCGCGGCGATTACTGGACAGTCGATTGGACAACTGCTGATGGTGTTCGCCACAGTAGTGCGATCGCCAAAACTGACTTGACTGTAATCAGTTCCGGTATTTGCCTAAGTGGCTACGATCGCGACTTCGACTTGCAATCCTTAGTAGCTGTCATCGAACAACAAGAGTAGTGAAAGAAGAATTCAGGAGTCAGAATTCAGAATTCAGAAGTCAAACAGGTTTAATACCGAGTATACAATCTAAAATCCAAAATCTAAAATCCAAAATCGAATGACTATCTTTTTTCACGAACAGCTTTACCGCAGCAATTTTGTGATGGCAAAATTGAAAAAGTATTCTGTAACCATTTGTGGGGCGGGAGCGTTAGGAGCTAATATTGCTGAAAATTTGGCTCGGTCTGGTTTTGAGAAACTTACAGTCATCGATCGCGATCGCATTGAGGAGCGTAATCTTTCCACCCAGCCTTACTACCGTTCTGATGTCGGAGCATTTAAAGCAAAAATATTGGCGAACAATTTATATCGAGCAATTGGTACTAAAGTTGATGGCAAAACAAAAGAATTGACATCCGCAAATGTAAATCTATTACTCCAAGATAGCCAATTAATTATCGATGTTTTTGATAATAGCGTTGCACGTCAATTAGTAAAAGATTATGCAGATAAATTTAGCATTCCTTGTCTTCATGCTGGGCTAGCATCTGATTATGCAGAAGTTATTTGGAATGACTTTTATCGTGTGCCCTCTGAGGTGAATGATGATGTTTGTGATTATCCGTTGGCACGAAACTTAGTCATGTTAACCGTTGCTGTAGCATGTGAAGCAATTGTCTCATTCATTGCCATAGCAGAAAAGCGTAACTTCACCATTACTCTGAAGGATTTGACTGTGCAATCTTTGTTTTTGTAGATGGCGATCGCTCCCCAATACATCTGACAACGTATTTCACATAAATGAAGTACACGGGTAGGGGCACAACCATGTTCCCTACTGTATCCTTTTGTTCACAAAAACTCAGCTTAAAAAACTATTTTAAAAAAAAGTTAATCAGCAGATAACCAATCAACTTTAAAAAGTAGTAGTTGAATCTTTAATTCTGTTGAATATGCTGAAATTAAGTTTACCTTTAAAAATAGCAGGAGGAGCAGTCTTCCTGCTTTCATTTTCGGTATTCCGAGCAATTGGCGCCACCATTTCAGAGGGTTTTGAGTCTGGTCAGAAAGCCGCTTATGCTGCTGCTGATGTCACCCTCAGTACAGGGACTTGGAATTTGGATGAGGCGCTGCTTGGCAACACTTCAAGCGATGTTAAAAACGGAGTGCAATCTGTCCGCGTTCGTAACAGCGGCAAAATTACCATGAAATTCGATCGCACTACGGGTGCTGGCACTGTTACAATCAAACATGCCAAGTATGGTAATGATGGTAGCACCACATGGGGATTGTGGTGTTCGACTACCAGCGGCACTTCATGGACAGCAGTAGGTTCAATAATTACAACAAGTTCTAAAACTCTTCAAACTGCAACTTTCACACCTAATATTTCCGGCATAGTTCGTTGTGAAGTCCGCAAAACTGATGGAAGTTCCAACAGAACTAACATCGATGATATTGTAATTACTGATTACGGGTCTTCTGGTTCTCCCTCTCTACCCGCTGGTTCTGTACCATTCTTTGATAATATCAATAATCCCGTATCTGGACTAGCATACGGTAGCCCTGGAGATGTCACTCCCCCTGCGCCAACTCTGACTAATTTTGATAGAGCAGTAACCGATCTTTGTGGACAACCTGGCACTGTTGTCAGTCCTTCTAACTTTCAGTTAATGATGACAAATAATCCTACTGTTTTGTCAAATATTAAACAATATGTAGGAGGATATTTGGTTGCGGGGCGTACTTCTGATACACAATTCTTAGCTGATTTGACTAATGTCTGGTTTAATGCAGATGGTTTCGATCATGTTTTTTGTGGAGAACCTGTAGCGGGAGGTGCAATCGGTGGATTACATTTTGTTGGTCGTTATTTAGAGCTTCAAGAAAAGGGTTTAGCTGGACGACTAAATAACAATGTATCCAACGAAGAAGTTATTCCCAATGCCGTTTATACTATTGGTGCTGTTGTTAAAGTAGGTAATAGCACTTCTCAGTCTTCAATCAAAGGTTATCCCTACACTCTCAGTGCTGAAGAAATTCTCTCCATAGCAGCTTTAGCTTATAAAAATAACCCCAACACCAGTTCAACGAATACTGTTTGCCATTGGACTGTAACTGATGAAGGTAATACGTTTAAAGCAGTGTTTGTCAGGAGAGATGGCGGCGTTCGCACTTTTTATCCCGATGCTACTCCAGGTAGCAACCCTAACTGTGTGCAATAGACCTCTTGCATAAATAAGTTTTTATCTCACGCAAAGGCGCAAAGGCAAGGCAGCGCGGTCTTGGGGGTTTCCCCCATGAGCGACTGCCGCGCAAAGAATAAGGTAAAAATAAGGACTTTTACAAGAAGTCTAATGAAGAGTGACGAGTTGCGAGTGCTGGGTGCTGAGAGAAGAAGTATGTAGAGAGGCGATTAATCGTGTTTGCAGGTCGATGCAATCTTATTGCATCGGCTTGCGATCGCGTTGCAGGTCGATGCAACTAAGGTGCAGGGCGATGCATCAAAGGTGCGGGTCGATGCAACTAAGGTGCAGGTCGATGCATCAAAGGTGCAGGGCGATGTATCAAAGGTGCAAGCAATAGGGTTCGGTTAAAGCATCAGACGCGATAAATCGCGTCTTTTTTTTGTGGAATTTGCTCGTGAGGAACTTACAAGATCGAGCGATCGCTAAACTTATAGTAAGCTTGAACTGATAAACCATTAACAGCGAAAATTAGCAAAGAATGAGCCTTAAAACCAATGCCCAAGAAAATTAGAGAACTGAAGGCAATGGTAGCAAAAGTTGGATATGTTCTTCAGCCAGGTCGAGGAAAAGGAAGTCACACGTATTGGAAACATCCGTTATTACCTGAAGAACCTCTGACTATTCCAGGGAAGAACGGAGATGATGCTCCGCTATATTTAGAGAAGAACATTCAACGGGTACTCAAAAGATTGGAAGAGTTGGAAAGCGATGAAGGTGAATCATAAATGAGCTATCACTACAGTATGGTGATTCAATGGTCAGAGGACGATCGACTATTCTTAGTGCATTTGCCTGAGTTCCCCTGGCAAGAGTTTCATACGCATGGCAAAACCTACGAAGAAGCCGCTAAAAATGGGCAGGAAGTAATTGAGGCGTTTGTTGAGATGCTTCAAGAAGAGGGAAAACCACTACCAGAACCCAGAATGCTTCCTAGACGACCATTACAGGTTGCTTAGTCAATTGGTTAGTGCTAAAGCATTTTTTCTAAAAACTGCTTGGCGCGATCGCATTTCGGATTCTGGAAAAACTCACTCGGAGCAGTATCTTCTGCTAAAGTTCCCCGATCGAGGAACATAATTCGATTGGCGACTTCCCTGGCAAAACCCATCTCGTGGGTAACGATCGCCATTGTCATTCCAGATAAGGCTAAAGCTTTCATCACCTCTAGCACATCTTTAACCATTTCTGGATCTAAAGCAGAGGTGGGTTCATCAAACAATATCATCTCTGGTTCTATTGCTAATGCACGGGCGATCGCTACCCGCTGTTTCTGTCCCCCGGATAGTTTGGACGGATAAACATCAGCTTTTGGCTCTAAACCTACCTTCGCCAGCAATTCTAAACCATATTTCTGTGCTTGTTGCTTATCTATTTTTTTCACCTTGATGGGGGCGTAGGTGACGTTTTCTAGCACTGTCATATGGGGAAATAAATTAAAATGTTGAAATACCATCACTAAATGTTGACGAACCTTAGCGATGTTTGCTTTAGGATTAGTAATTTCTTGCTCTTGAAAATAGACTCTGCCTCTAGTGGGTTGTTCTAGCAAGTTCATGCATCGCAAAAAGGTAGACTTACCGGAACCAGAAGGGCCTAATATGGCAACCACTTCACCTTGATAAATCTCGGTGGAAATATCTTTGAGTACATCGAGTTGACCAAAGGATTTACACAAAAATTCCGTGCGAATTACTGCATTACTCACTTTGCCGTAATCTCCTTTCTAAAGTGGATGCGCCGAAGGTCAAACCCATGACCAAAACATAATAAATTAATCCTGCAAATAGCAAGGGTTCAAAATAAATATATTTATTTGCGCCGACGATTTGGGCACTGCGTAATATTTCTACGACACCAATTGTTGACACTAGGGCGGAATCTTTCAGTAGTCCAATTGTTTCATTTACTAATGCAGGCAGAATGTTCTTCAAGGCTTGGGGCATAATCACATCCCACATCATCAACCAAAAAGGAACACCCATAGATAACGCCGCTTCAGTTTGTCCTTTATCTACCGCCTGAATTCCACCCCTGATGGTTTCCGACATATAAGCCCCAGAATTCAGGGTAAAAGTTAGTACTCCTGCCTCCAATGCCGAAATATCATAACCTGTAAGTTGTGGTGTCGCATAGTAAACCAACGCCAGTTGTAGCAGCAAAGGTGTGCCTCGGAAGATTGAGGTGTAAGCGTTTGCAACCCAGGTAAGGGGCTTGATGCCGATAATTTTCGCCAGAGAAAGTATCGTTCCCCAGATTAACCCCAGCGTGACAGATAATAGGGTAAACAACAAAGTTAAAGGAATTCCCCGCAGAATAAAGGGAATATCTGGCAAGATTCTGGTGAAGTCGAGATTTAATCCGGTTTTGGCAGTAGTTGAGGATGTAGAATCGACGATAATGTTCTGGGAAAACCACTTATTGACTAGTTGATTTAATGTGCCATCGTCCTTTATTTGTTGCAGGACTTTGTTAAAAGGTGCGACTAAAGCAGAATTTTTGGGAAATGCGATCGCTGAGCCACTTGCTTCTTCTGAAGGAATAACATTAAACTCTAAATCTGGGTTAGCTTGGGCGAATCCCTTAGCCACAGTATCCTCTACAATTGCCGCATCAATTCGTCGAGATTTGATTTCTTGAACTACTTCTGGCACTTTGTTGAGTTGCTTTAGCTCAATTCCCGTAACTTTTTGGGCAATTTTTTTAGCATTTTGCTCTTGTATAGTTCCTAGTTGTACCCCAACTTTCTTTCCTGATAAATCTTGCGGCTGTTTCAGATTACTACCCTTAGCAGCGACAATCGTATCTTTGGCTTCATAATAAATAATGGAAAAATCAACATTTTTCTGGCGTTCTGGAGTTGGAGTCATCCCAGCCATCACAAAGTCTGCTCGATTTGCTTGGAGTGCAGGAATTAAGCCATTAAAATCTGATTCCATGATTTTAAGTTTAAATCCTAGTTTTTCAGCAAGGGTTTTGGCAATATCGATATCAAAGCCAACAATTTGATTTTCACCTGTTTTAGTATCATAAAATTCATAAGGCGGATAATCTGGTGAAGTAATCATTGTTAGCGTGTCTTTCCCTAAAGATGAAGCAGCTTTGACAGGATCGCTATGTCCTGTGATGATGTTGATTAGTACTATTGCTGCAACCAGTATCGTTAATAGCCATACTTTTGTTTTTTTCATTTACTAGAAGTTTTCAACTTTGAATTGGGTCAATCAATTTTGGATTTTGAATTTGCGATTTTGGATTGACCTCTTCTTTATAAGGAGAGGCTTGAAAGTAATCGTTTTTTTATTTTTTTATCTCCATGAATGGAGAGGCTTGAAACCTTTTATTTTAGATTCTAGATTTAGATTTTAATCCAAAATCTAAAATCTAAAATTGTCTCGATCATTTTCTGGTGGATGTCTTCCAATTTCTCTATCAGAACGTTTTGTGACGGGGATTTAACCCCGATACAAAACGGAATTACGAATTACGAATTACGAATTACGAATTACGAATTACGAATTACGAATTACGAATTACGAATTATTTCAACTCCCCACTCTAAAATTTATCTATATAAAATCCCAGGTGGTTGGCAACTGGGCGCTCGCGCATTGGTATTTTAGTATGGATGGGAGCGTTTAAAATTCTTGGACTCCCCTCTTTTTCTGGGTTTGCAACTACTAATGTGCTAGAACCTCCTCCGTCGAGATTTATCGCTGTGTAGACACCTAATTTTGTCAATAATTTTGCTAATTCGCTTTTAGTAAATCCTTCGCTGTACAGTGGTTGCTTTCCATCTACCAAAACTAACCATAATTTTTTGCCTTCTTTATTGGTAGCTGCAACAACTCTCGAATATGGTTTGTCTTTTTGGAAATTTGCAGAAGTATTAGTTTTTGGTTTTCCCTGAAAAACTAATAGTTCATTTCCTGCCAGTCCTTGAATAGTATTTTTTGGACATTCTTCACTGCCTGGAATTTGGGCTTGGTTGTTATTATTAAAGCATAAAACATACCTGCCTGATTTTTTGCTGGAGTAGATTTTACTATTGGAAATAGTTTGTCCTACTACTTTTGTATTATTCCCACTATGGGGATAATAACTCCACGGTGTTGTTTCCCTAAAAGGATAAAAATAGCTAGCGTTTATTGCGAGTTGAACTTGAAATTCTTGAACAAATTCTGATGTTGTTCTCGCTCTGGTTTCATTGTCGATAATTGTTTGAGAACTGACTGCAACATTTTTTGGTAATGTTTCAATATCAGGAGTCACAAATGGTTTGATTCCCGGTGTCATTAAATCAATTGTAACGATATGAATGATTGCAGGACGGGGATTTGACTCTATCAAACGCTGATAAACAATTCCCCGAAATAATTCTTGTTTTTTTTCGCTGCGGGGTGGACGATGAAAATGACTCCAACCATATATTAATATCGGTAAACATAAGAAAATACTTTGGGCAATGAAAGAATAATTATTTATTTTTGTAAAAAATCGTCGCTGCATTGCGGAATTTGCTCATTTATTAGTGATGTTAGATTGACTTAATTTTAGCCAAAACTAAAAAAAATGAATAGTGATGACCTCGATTTTTGTAACCAAAATTTGCGAAATCACTCATTTACAGGACTCCAACTTAATGATGCAAATTTTAGCGGTGCTGATGTGCGTGGATGTAACTTTTGTAATGCCCAGTTACAAAGAGCTAATTTTGTCAGAGCTAAATTTGGTCAGTCGCCTACAGTCTTTATTAGTTTACGAATTACCGCATTCATTGTCTTATTCGTCGTTTTTCCAGCAATTAGTGAGATGGGATTTGGGGTACTGGGAAACACTCCAGAAATACCAGCATGGTCGTACACTCAAGCTCTAGTTGCGAGCTTGGCAATTTCTGGACTAGGTGCAGGTTTGAGAAGAATTTTTCCAGAAAAATCAAACTTAGAAAATCTAATTACAACTATATCAGGTGTGGCTTCATCAGCATTAATTGGTTTTTATTATGGTGGTATTATTGAAAACAATAATCCGCAGGTTGCCGTAATATCAGCCTCGATCGCAGCCATCATTGCAGCAATTTTATGTTTTATTTTTACGAATGGTTTGATGTGGGTAACTGTTGCAGTTGCGGGTTTTATATGTAGTTATGGTTTAGCTTTTTTAATTAGTAGCCTTGCATTTACATATTTGAGTACCAAAAATTATCTTTTCGGCAGTATTTGGGGTGTTTTAACTTTGATTTTACTTGCTTTGACAATGCGATCGCTAAATTTAGCTATCCAAGAAATCACTACCACTGGTATCACCAAGTTCAGGGGTGCAAATTTAGATAATGCTAGATTCGACTCAGATTTAAATCAAAAAGAAGTTGATTTTACTGGTGCGATTTCACGCAACACACCCTAATTTAGGGACTTCCAGTAGGAGTCCTATATGCGTTTCATATATTTGGATATTAGTTTTAGAGAAAAAATGTACTTGGGGCAATTGATGAATTGCCCCTACAACGTGGTTTAATCACCTGAAAATTGCTGTAATTACCTATAAGGTGGAAAGGTTAAAGGGTAAAGGGTAAGAATTAAAAACAGGGGTAAAGGTTAAAGGGTAAAGGGTAAAGGGTAAGAATTAAAAACAGGGGTAAAGGTTAAAGGGTAAAGGGATAAATTTAACCTTTCCCCCTTCCCCCTTCCCCTTTCCCCCTTTCCCCCTTCCCCTTCTTCATTCGTTTTCATTCAGGCGTTGTACGCTCCAAAAATGCTCTGCAAAGGCGACGGCGGGGTGAATTGGAGCTTTGGGTTTGGTTTTGAGTACCATAGATGCTTCATGAAGTAAGCGATCGCTCTTTGTTGAGTTACACCTCTCACACGCTGTCACAACGTTATCCCAGCTGTGCTGTCCACCTTTGGAACGAGGAATCACATGGTCAAGGGTTAAACGCTTACCGCTACCACAGTATTGACAAGTGTGATTGTCTCGCTTGAGTACTTCACGACGATTCACAGGAGGTACTTTCCAGTGTCGTTCTGGATTACCCGTTGTTAAACGAATGTGTTCCGGAACTTGTAGTACAACACTGGGTGAACGGACTTCCCACTGCTTTGTACTGCCAAAATCCAATGATTCTGCTTGACCTGTAACTAACAGTACTATTGCTCGTTTGATGTTGATGCGTGCCAATGGTAGGTAGTTCTTGGAGAAGACTACCACCGAATTTTGTAGTATGTGTGGTTGCTGAGTTTGCTGCTGGACTTGCATGTGTAAAAACTCCTCAAAAAAATAACCCCCACTTCTGGTTATCAGCAGCGGGGGTCAGGTCGTTGGTACTTTTTCCCTAGTTATGGGTGCTATGAGACAGTTGCACCTCCCGCTGTGAAGAATAATTCCATCTGGATTCAGCCAAAGAGCGATCGCTCTCAAAATGCTTTCAGTTGCAGATTGAGCCACCAATAAGCGATATGTCCTCTCAAAGGCACGCGCGCCAGGTATTCTGCCTGAACCCTTCCTGGGTTGACAATGCATCACGCTATCTATGGTTGAAGAGAATTTGCCGATCATCGAAACCTTGTAGTATTTGTAGTAGAAACTAATTTTATAATACAGGTTGTAGTATTTATTTGTCTAGTGTAAATATTTCTGGGGGATGAGGGCAGATAAATAATTTGCCGAATATCTAAAACTTGAACAGCATATTCTTCAATTATGACACTTTCTTTGCCATTAGTTGCCCCAAATGAATCTTTTGTAAAGATTTAATCTCGACTTTATGCAATTCATTAGGACTGTGTTAACTGTACTGATGAATGGGACTATTGGTATTAAATTTAGTAACCTAGTAAAAGTAGATGTTTTTTGTTTCAAGCCAGAGCCACTCGACTATAGCCTAAGGTTACGCATCAATAACCTGCTTTTGGCAGGTTTTATCGTCTTTAACTTTTATTCCTAGATATTTTACAAAAAATCTAATGACACAGATTCAGTCCCAAGTCAAGCGCACAGAAGAACTGCGCCAGTTATTACAACAAGCCAGCTATGCTTATTACGTCTTAGATGCTCCAATTATGGAGGATACAATCTATGACCAGTTATATCGAGAATTACAACAACTAGAAATTGAGTATCCAGAATTAACGACACCAGATAGTCCGACTCAGCGCGTGGGTGAAAGACCGGCAACTCAGTTTACTTCGGTACGCCATAACATTCCCCTCTACAGTTTGGAGAATGCTTTTAATATCAGTGAGTTGCAAGCTTGGGAACAACGTTGGCGACGACAAGTACCTAAGCCTGACTCAGTGAAATATGTCACCGAATTGAAAATTGATGGTTCTGCCTTGGCTCTGACGTATCAAAATGGAATTTTAGTTAGGGGTGCAACTAGGGGTGATGGGGTGGCGGGTGAAGATATCACCCAAAATGTGCGGACAATTCGCTCAATTCCGCTACGGTTGAATTTTGAAGGTTTAGAAATTTTAGAAAGGGTGGAAGTCCGAGGCGAGGCTTTTTTACCGTTGGAAGTGTTTAAACAAATTAATGAGGAAAGACAAAAAGCCAGCGAGCAATTATTTGCTAATCCTCGGAATGCCGCAGCTGGTACACTCAGGCAACTAGATTCGCGGATTGTCGCTAAGCGGCGATTAGATTTTTTTGCTTACACCTTGCATATTCCTGGTAGAGATGACACCAGTATTGCTAATACCCAATGGGAAGCCTTGGAGTTGTTAGAGAAAATGGGTTTTCGAGTCAACCCCAACCATAAGTTGTGTGCTTCTCTAGAAGAAGTGGCAGAATATTACGAATACTGGGATACCGAACGGCTGAATTTACCCTACATGACGGATGGGGTAGTAGTGAAGTTGGATGCTTTTAAACTTCAGGAACAGCTAGGCTTTACCCAGAAATTCCCTCGTTGGGCGGTAGCTTTAAAGTATCCAGCCGAAGAAGCGCCCACCCGTGTGGAAAATATAGCTGTGAACGTGGGGAGAACCGGGGCGTTAACGCCGTTAGCCCAGATGCGCCCTGTACAACTGGCGGGGACGACAGTTTCCCGCGCTACTTTACATAATAGCGATCGCATTGCTCAATTAGATATCCGCATCGGTGACACTGTGATTGTCCGCAAAGCCGGGGAAATCATCCCGGAAGTCGTAAGGGTACTTAAAGAACTTCGTCCTGCTGACACCGAACCCTTTATCATGCCTACAGATTGCCCTGTTTGCGGTCAACCAGTGGTGCGAGAATCAGGTGAGGCTGTGACTCGCTGCGTCAATGCTTCTTGTGCAGCGATTCTCAAAGGTTCCATTGAACACTGGGTAAGTCGTGATGCCTTAGATATTAAAGGCATGGGAGAAAAGCTGGTATACCAACTCGTTGATAAAGGTTTGGTGCATTCCGTTGCCGATTTATATGAGTTGACACAAGAGAGATTATACGATCTGGAAAGGATGGGGAAAAAATCGGCAGAGAAATTAGTGGATGCGATCGCTCAATCAAAAAACCAACCTTGGTCAAGGGTATTATATGGTTTAGGCATCCGTCATGTAGGTAGTGTGAATGCCCAATTGTTGACTCAGAAATATGCCACGGTGGAAGAGTTAGCCACAGCAAAACAATCAGATATTGAAGGCATTTACGGCATTGGTGCTGAAATTGCTCAATCTGTTTATCAATGGTTTCGCATTGATGCCAACCAAACCTTAATACAACGATTGCAGACCGAAGGATTGCAATTTACTGCTACAGAATCAACAGAAACAGTTAATAATAGTAATCAAAAGTTTGCTGGTAAAACTTTTGTAATTACGGGTACGCTGCCAACTTTAAAACGCGATGAAGCCAAGGCGTTGATTCAAAAATCTGGGGGAAAAGTAACTGATTCCGTGAGTAAAAAAACAGATTATTTGGTAGTAGGAGAAGATGCCGGTTCTAAGTTAGAAAAAGCGATTTCATTGGGAATTACCCAATTAAGTGAGGCGCAGTTATTAGAGATGGCTAAAGAATAAATCGTAATTAATTCAACATTTATCTCAACTTTGCTCTCTGCGCCTGGAGCGTCTGGAGCGTGAATAAATCATTACTTATAAAAGTCTTCTGAATTCTGAATTCTGACTTCTGAATTCTGACTTCTGAATTCTGAATTCCGACTTCTTTGTTGTACCATGTAAACATGAAGAACCCATTCCACCCTTGCAAAAAACAGATCGGCTTTGGGCAAATGCGCTTTTGCTTGCAAAAGGTTTGCGATAGTTTGTGATTGAAGAAGAATACAGAATACAGAATGGGCTAAACCTTAGCTATCCGCTAACAGAATTCAGAATAAATTAGAAAAAGTCGGGTGTGTTATGCCGTAGGCTAACGCACCGTCAACAATTCAATGTGCTTAGATCGGTAGACAACGCATTCTACATCTGAATACCACTTACTTAAGTAAAAGTTAGTGCCCAGATCCCCGACTTCTTCAAGAAGTCGGGGATCTAAATCCAGGTTAAGTAAGTGACATTCCATCCTATATCTACCTTAATTTATGCTGTTGTAATATCATTCACCTCATACACCCGTTCCTCGATCGCCACAATATACTTCGGACGAAGCTTAGGTGCAAGATCGTTAGCGATCGCACTAATCAATCGATGATGAATTCCTGCCCACAGAGAAGGATGTTCCAGATAAGGATTCATGCCAGGAAATGGAGAAGGCATAATTGAAAATCCCACGGCTGTTAAACTATCGCTTTTGCTCAGTTTAACAAAAAGCCGTGGGATTCTATTTACCGATAGTGACGTTCATTGTCTTCTCGGACACTGTGTTTTCATTGATTCGGATTTATGGCGATCGGTAAAGGAACGCACTGATTACTCGGCTGCGGTTGCTATGAAGTTTCCATTAATTCCGATTTCGAGCGATCGGTAAAGAAAATTGCGGTCAATATGTCCGCGATTTCTGCTCAAAGGTTTCCATTAATTCCGATTTTAAGCGATCGGTAAAGCTTTACCGAAAGCCCAGAAAATCTGAGTGGAGTTTTGTTTCCATTAATTCCGATTTCAAGGAATCGGTAAAGCATGGGACGAAATGGTTTACACGCTCACGGAGCAGGTAGAGTTTCCATTAATTCCGATTTCAGGGAATCGGTAAAGGCAGTATTATTTTTTGTTTCGGCTGAATCTTTAGAGTTTCCATTAATTCCGATTTCAGGGAATCGGTAAAGTTTGGGTGCGTCTTCGTGCCTTTAATCACACTAGTTTCCATTAATTCCGATTTCAGGGAATCGGTAAAGAGTTCGTTCAGGAGGCTTTGCCCCGTAAGGCTTTCAGCCGCCAAATCGACACACCTCTGAAAAAGACTATATATCTTGTGAAAAATTAAGTCAAACACACACCTCAAATCGTTACCCTGTAAGGCATCGACACACCTCAACGAAAAATATAGGGTTTCGGCGATTCGGCGAGGTGTGTCGATGAACATCTGATACAAAAATTTTACCGATATAGTTGGGTAAATTTTGGTATTTTTGGTAGGATTCTACCTAGCATCAATTTTATCAAAAAACCTCTCAAGCGCCTTTTCCATGAAAAGAAGACAAATTCTTGGCTTTTTGGGTATAGCAATTGCTGGTTTATTGCTAGCAATTATTTTACCACTAGTTACTCCTTCTCCCGTAGTCGCCCAGTCCAACAACATACTTGTGTCAGCCGCCGCTAGCTTAAAGGATGCGCTGGAAGAAATTAAGCCTGTGTACCAACAAAGTAAATCAAATGTGAATATTACTTATAATTTTGGGGCTTCTGGTGCTTTGCAGCAACAGATTGAACAAGGTGCGCCAGCAGATATTTTTATTTCGGCTGGTAAAAAACAAGTAGATGCTTTAGAACAAAAAGGATTGCTTTTACCAGGGACGCGTACCAATTTAGCAAATAACCGTCTGGTTTTGGTAGTAGCTCAGGATGTTGAGGGTATCACTAGCTTCTATAATTTAACAGATGCCAAGATTAAGAAAATTGCGATCGGTGAACCCAGAAGCGTACCCGCAGGGCAATACGGAGAGCAAGTCTTAAAGAAATTGAAACTTTACGATCGCCTTAAACCCAAATTAGTCTTTGCGAACAATGTGCGTCAAGTCTTAGCAGCAGTCGAAACCGGTAACGCCGAAGCCGGTCTAGTTTATGCCACTGATGCTAAAATTTCCAACAAAGTAAAAGTTGTAGTCGCTGCTGACGATAAGTTTCACTCACCGATAGTCTATCCGATAGCTGTCCTCAAAAGTAGTAAAAATCCTTCTGCCGCTAAGGAGTTTGTCCAGTTTTTATCTAGCGCTCAAGCTAAAGATATACTCAAAAAATATGGATTTATTGTGTCTAAATAACTAGTAGCTTGTTCGATAAACTCCAGTGAAGTACACCTGTAGGGGCACGGCAATGCCGTGCCCTTACCCTCGCAATATAATGTTGTACCGCATCTGAATGGGAACCGCTAAATATAAGCATTAGTAACAAAAAATAATTCCTTACAATAATGTCTATTTAAAAAGTATGTAAATACTAAAATGTATAACTTTTGGTTGATGAGATTGCTAGCCGATCAAACGAAAATTCTCCTAGATTTCAAAAAATCTCCCTAAAGAAATATGTCCAGAATCAAAATTACTAACTTGCAACCTGACACTCAAATTAAAGAACAGAAACTATCTGAGGCAGATATGATGGCAATCACTGGAGGAATTCAAGTGAAGCTTTTAGGTAATAATTTTGTCGAATTGATATTCAACGGTTTTATATTAACGATTTAAATTTAGTAGAGACGTTGCATTGCAACGTCTCTACTGAATTCTGAATTCTGGATTCTGACTTATGTTTTAAGAAGCTGCCGATTGTAACTTTTCTAGTCGTGCTAATACTTCTGAACTGTGAATAGTTGGGTTGACTTTGACAAAAGTCTCGCGCAAGATGCCTTGAGGATCGATGATAAAACTGTGGCGCATAGATAAGAAACTCAGCCACGAACCGTAAGCTTTACTCACTGAACCATCAGTGTCAGCCAATAAGGGAAATTTTAGTCCCTCTGAATCACAAAACTTTGCGTGGGAATCAATGTCATCAGCACTAACACCAAGGATTTCGGTGTTTTTTTCGAGATATTGGGGTAAATCTTGCTGAAAACGACGAGCTTCTATAGTACAACCAGAAGTGAAGTCTTTGGGATAAAAGTACAAGACTACCCACTTACCGCGAAAATCGGAGAGGGAAATTTTGCCATCACCTGTGTTAGTTGGCAAAGTAAACTCTGGTGCAGGTTGATTAATTGCAGGAAGTTTACCACCAAGAGCATCAGCAGTAGGGGTAAAATTCAGCCAGCTAATAATAGAAATACAGCTGGCGAATAATATGCTTAAAAAAGTGCGGCGGGAAATCATGGTGCAAACCAGAATGACAACTTTACACAAGTTTACAATTCTTGGTTGCTACTAATCTCATTCTGAGTCAGATTGGGGAGGAATATCTGTGCTTTCGATGTATTGGCTATCTAGGAGAAAGGCTCCTTTACCGAAGCGAATACCCCAATATCCACCAGGTCTACGGTCAATAACTATACCTTCTTCGCCAATCCGAATCACATCGGGGGGGCGCAGCATGGGCATAGGTTCAGCGGTTTTAACGTAGGGTGGTAATGCTACGACACGGACTTTACTACCAATAGGGAATTCTTTAGACATCTTGAAAAAGCTAGCTTAAAAATAGGGAGTGGGGGAAGAAACCTTTTTTATGTTTGGTTGGGGGATTTTCCCGTGATTGACTAGCTTCAAAATAGGGAGTGGGGAGTGAGGATTTAGCAATGCTAAACCCTCACGGGGTCTTGGGGGTCAAGAGATCTTTATTATATGAACTTCTGGCTTGAAAGTCTATGTATTGGATATGGGGTATGAAAATAGGGAAAGGGAAAGGAGATGAACTTTTTCTCCTTTCCCGCCTTCTGCAAGAAGTCTGTATGTATAACTGTTTAATTCTTGGCTATGGAAAAAAGTGCCTGGACATCAGTCAAGGGTAAGTGCCACAGTATTTCCGGTTGCCAAGTATCTGGGTCAAAGTCGGAGTGAAGACCACGTTGGTATGCTTGCCAAAGTCGATTCCAGCTAAATTGTTGTTGAGAATTTAGGTTTTTATGGATGGCTCGCAACAATCCTAGACTCAGTATTAAGTTAGTTATAGTAAATTTTGTACCTAGTAAAAATGCCTGTATTTCTGCTTCGCCTATTGGGTCTGTGCCATACCCTGTAAGAACGTGAACCCCGTCATGGAGTTGTTTACGACGGCTACCTGTGGTGAAGGGTGTTAGGTTGTCTTTGTCGAGGAAATTTGCCCAACTTCTGCCGAAAGTGTCAGTAGGGAAGGAACGCAATTTTTCTATTTGGACAATTGGAGAAACATTTTTTCCCTGTATTTCAGTTAAGCGATCGAGTAAATCTAATACTTTTTGGACGCGAGGAGGAAGATTTGGGGAAGCGGCAGAAGGTTGCATCATAATCTAATTTGAAAAAGCGAGTTGCGAGTTGCGAGTAGGGTATATTCCAGTACAGATAAACCCAAAATCCTCATGTAGAGACGCGATTTATCGCGTCTTTATTTGCCGCGTCTTTATCCATAAAGTGAAGGTTCAAAACCTCGCCCCTTGTGGGCGAAACAGTCCTTGTATCTGAAGGTAGGTAAAAACCCCACCCCTTGTGGGTGGCTTGATTTAATACTTCCGACTTCCGACTTCCGACTTCCGACTTCATTTTTTATTTACCGCGTCTTCAAGAATGGGGTATATTCCTTTTTCATTCTTAGTTGTGGGATTTCCCATAATTAGCGAGCTTGGGATGAGATGAGCGATATTGCCCATCCCAAACTATTAACTCTTTTTTTAAGATTAAAAATTATTGAGGATTGCCTTGTTGACGACGCTGTTTGATGTTCTGTTGGAATTGTTCTAGTTTTTGCCGTTGTTCGGGGGTTAAAACTGCTTGAATCTGTTGTTTCTCTGATTCGCGGATTTGTCGCATTTGGGTTTTTTGTGCTTCAGTCAGATTTAAGTCAGCAAAATTCTTCCATCCACCTCGACGCTGACCTGGTTGGCGTTGAGCTTGTTGACCTGCTTGACGCTGAGCCTGACGCGCTTTTTTGGCTGCTTCTAACTTTGCTTTTTGTTCTGGGGTGAAAACTGCTTCATATTTGGCGCGGCTATCACGGCGAATTGCCTGAATTTGGCTTTTTTGTGCATCGGTTAGTCCCAATTCTGCCCAAGGACCCTTGGGTTTTTGTGGAGTTTGTGCGAGTAGCAGGGGTGAAGGAGAGGCTGTTTGAGCTACGACAGCAAAGGAAGTTGCAGTTAAACTTAAAGCGATCGCTCCAGCAATTAATGATAATGTTTTGAGTTTCATTACTTATCTCGTGGTTCTTGCCTGTTTGGATGCCACCATCATAAGAATTTTTTTTCAATTGTCACATGAGGAGAAAGTCACGGTTATGCCCATGACTTTAGTCATGATTCAATTATGACTAATGTGACTGACAATAATAGGAGTTAAGAGTTAGGAGTTAAGGGTTAGGAGTTGAGAGCTAACAATTAGGTATTTATGATGATGAATCCTCTAATTACAATTAAAAAACATCCTTTTCCATCTCTGCTTTATTTAGAATGGATATTACTGGCAATCACTGCTTTAATAGCAGTTATACCACCTCCTGTACGCCGATTTCGTCCTAAACGAATAGAACCATCAATTTGTAGTACATTTCCAGATTTATCAATTTGTAATTTATTGCCAGATTTATCAATTTATAGTCTGATTGTTTTTGCATTAATGGGATTATGGTTACCAAAAAATAATCTAAGAAGTAAGTTAATATACACATTTATTCAAATCTTATTGATTTTATTGATTGGGCTTTTTGGTGAAAGATTTGCTCGCCTTTTTCCGTTTCTTTACATAATTTTAGTGACTCGCAGTTGTCTAATTTTTCAGTTACCTGGGCGTTTATTCGTTACAAGTCTGTCATTTACTTTATTTCTGCTGACTACACAATTAAAATATCAGTTATTCAGTTTTCAATCTTCACCACAAGCTCAAGAACGTTTTCGATTTTTCAGCTTAAACTGGTCATTGGTGTTTGGTCTGAGTTTAGTTTTTGTGTTGTTGATGATGAATGCGGTATTATCTGAACGGCATAGTCGGGAAAAACTAGCTATTGCTAATGAAAAACTTCGTCAATACGCCATGCGAATCGAAAATCAAGCTACCTTGGAAGAACGAAACCGCATTGCTCGTGAAATCCATGATTCATTAGGACACTCTCTAACTGCTTTAAATCTACAATTAGAAACTGCTTTAAAATTGTGGCCATCTAATCCAATGAAGGCTGAGACATTTCTGGCAACGGCAAAGGAATTAGGTTCAAAAGCGCTCAAAGATGTCCGTCAATCTGTTTCAACTATGCGTTCCAACCCATTACAAGAACAATCTTTAGAACGGGCGATCGCTGGTCTTGCAGAAGATTTTCATCGTTCAAATGGTATTCTACCAATTTATAAAATTAATGTTGAATATTCTTTACAGCCTGAAATCAACACTGCTATTTATCGGATTACTCAAGAATCTTTGACAAATATTTCTAAATATGCATCTGCAACAGAGATAAAAATAGAACTTACTACCATCAGAAGCAATTTGCGACTGATAATTGAGGATAATGGTATAGGTTTTGATATCAAGCAAAATACTACTGGTTTTGGACTTCATAGTATGCGCGATCGCACTTTAGCACTTGGAGGTGAATTTAATATTAATAGCACTCCTGGTTCTGGTTGCAAAATTATAGTTAATATTCCTTTAACGAGGTTGACATGACCATTAAAGTATTGCTGGTAGATGACCAAAGTTTAATTCGTCAAGGATTAAGAGCATTATTAGAACTAGAACCAGATTTAGAAATAGTGGGAGAAGGAGAAAATGGTCAAGAGGCGATTAATTTGATTGCTGAACTTCAGCCAGATGTTGTATTGTTAGATATCAGAATGCCAATTATGGATGGAGTTGCAGCTACACGAGAAATCCAAAAGCATTTTCCCAAAACGAAGATTTTAGTACTCACAACTTTTGATGATAATGAATATGTTTCGGCAGCTCTGCAAAATGGGGCAATGGGTTATTTATTGAAAGATACACCCTCAGAAGAATTAGCTGTGGCTATTCGCGCTGTTTATAAAGGATACACTCAATTAGGACCAGGAATAGTCAAAAAATTGTTGACTCAATTTTCTCATCCTACACCAACTCAGTCACCGCCTGTACCATCTAGTTTAATTGAACTCACTCCCAGAGAAAAGGAGGTTTTGCGGTTAATTGCTATAGGCGCTAGTAACCGAGAAATTGCTCAGGAACTTTACATTTCTGAGGGGACAGTAAAAAATCACGTTACGAATATTTTAAATCGGCTAAATTTACGCGATCGCACTCAAGCTGCGATTTGGGCAAATACCTATTTATCCTATTTAAATGAGCGAAGTTAGATAATTTATAATTTTTAGCCCACCTAATTATACAACCGAAAAATCAAAAAAAAGTAGGCGATCGCTAGAAATTGCAAACCTACCATTTTGATTAAAATTATAAATTCAAAAGACGCGATAAATCGCCGTCTCTACAAAGGAATGATTATTGTAGAGACGGCGATTTATCGCGTCTGGTGCCTTAACCGAACAGTATTGGGACTACTCCTAAAAAGAAGTTTTTTGATGGCTTATTTAAATAATTCCAAACATTCGTTTTTTAAAATGCCTTTGGTGACTTTAATTTTTCTAAATGACTTGGCAATCACTTCTTCGCAAGATATATTAATTTGTGCTTGATTAACCGAAATTAAATCTTGAATTGAAGCACCATATACAATTTCTGATAAACCACTCCAAACACAAGCAGATGCACACATCGGACAAGGTTCCCCAGTTGTATATATGCTATAACCTTCTAAAGAGGGGTTTTTAAGTTTAGCTGTTAAACTACGAATGACGTTGATTTCGGCATGGGCTGATGGATCGTTGTCTGTTTTGACAGTATTATGAGCTACGGCAACGACTTCGTTATCTTTAACAATTATTGCACCGTAAGGCGCATCGCCTTTTTTGGCTTCTGCCAATGCTAAACGCATAAAATATTCTGAGTTCATATAAGCTGGGGATAACATCAGGATAAGGTTTAATAATATCGTATTTCTAATGCTATAACTAGGAATTAAGATTAGTTAATGGTCGAATATGCTACTGAGTAGAGAAACAACAGAATTTTACTTAAAAGACTTGGAAACACCTTTAGGTCAAACCATTAATTTAACACTTGCAGTCTTGGTGCTAATTTCATCAGGAATTTTTGTGGCAGAAACTTATAATATTCCTGATTATGTCCGCTTTGAGTTGAAAGTCGCTGATACTGCGATCGCTATCATTTTCCTGGTAGAATATTCACTCCGTCTATGGAGTGCGGAAAATAAAATTAAGTATATTTTTAGCTTTTATTCGATTATTGACTTAATGGCAATTTTACCATTGTTTTTAGGAATAGTGGATATCAGCTATATCCGCCTACTGCGATGGTTTCGGATTTTACGATTAATCAGATTTATAGATAGAAAATTTTTATTCGCCAGTATCAGCACTGAAGATGGCATGATTTTTGCGCGAATATTATTTACATTATTTGCAATTGTTTTTGTTTACTCCGGCTTAATTTATCAAGTCGAGCATCCTGTTAATCCTGAAAAATACGCTACGTTTTTGGATGCATTTTATTTCTCTGTTGTCACAATGACAACTGTAGGATTTGGCGATGTGATTCCCATTTCTGAATTAGGACGCTTGTTAACAGTACTGATGATTTTTACAGGAATTGCGCTGATTCCTTGGCAAGTGGGAGATTTAATTAAGCAAGTGGTGAAAACAGCTAATCAGGTAGAAACAGTGTGTTCAAATTGTGGTTTGGCTTTTCACGATGTCGATGCTGTGTTTTGTAAAAGCTGTGGGACTAAGTTACCTAGTCGAAAGGTTAATTGAGAGATGCTTTACCTTGAATATTACTAAATAGCTAGATTTACAGCAGATTGCAAGTTGGTGAGGTACAGATAATCGTAGGGTAGCACAGCTGTGCTACCCTACTCGTGTAACTCATTTACCTGAAATATGCTGTATAAACCCGAATTTTTTAACAAGTCGGTAATTTGGGTAAAAACTTGTGTTTAATTAACTGCCATTACACTCTATAATAAGTTAATTTTTACCTTCTAAATAACTTCTTAAGGTCGATTTAACTTAATATAAATCTCAAGTAAAAAGTTTAGATGATAATATGCCCAAAACCCTGCACTGAATGTTTCAATATAAGTGCGTGTAGTTCACGGTAAAATAATCTTTCTCTGGCAAGCACTCAAGAAAGAGAATATAACCAATGTCTAACCTCAACTTGATTTCAGAATATAAAAGCTTTCGTGGTAAAGTCGGCTTTTACAGTCATTCGTCCTCAAGCTGTAACGGTGAAATGCGCTTTTCCATCTATCAACCACCACAAGCAACTAAACAATCTGTGCCAATTCTCTATTTTCTCTCTGGTTTGACTTGTACAGAAGAGAATTTTATGGTGAAGGCGGGAGGAGTGCAGCGCTTTGCAGCTGAGTATGGTTTGATACTGGTTGTACCAGACACCAGTCCGCGGAATACTGGTATTCCGGGTGAAGATGATGACTGGGACTTTGGCACTGGTGCAGGGTTTTATGTTGATGCTACAGAGGAACCTTGGCGTCAATACTACCAAATGTATAGTTATGTTGTTGACGAATTACCTGCTTTAATTACTGCAAACTTCCCAGGGCAAGCTGATAAACAAGGTATTTTCGGTCATTCAATGGGGGGACATGGGGCGCTAGTCTGTGCAATGAGAAATCCAGAACTATACAAATCAGTATCAGCTTTTGCACCTATAACTGCACCTATGCGTTCTCCTTGGGGTCAAAAGATTTTCAATGCTTATCTTGGCAGCAATCAAGAAAGTTGGCGGGCTTATGATGCTAGTGAATTAGTTAAAAAATTAGGATATCACAGTTCGATTCTCATTGACCAAGGCACGGTTGATAAATTTTTAACTGAGGAATTATTCCCAGAAGTGTTTGAACAAGCTTGTGCAGATGTGAACCAGCCGCTACAGTTACGTTACCAAGAAGGCTATGACCACGGTTATTATTTCATCTCTACTTTTATTGAAGATCATATTCGCCACCATGCGATCGCTTTATTATAAAACTTTGCAAGTACCCGATCATTTCGATGTGTGAACTAGCTCCAATTTCGTCGATCGCTTTGATACCCATGCACTTTATTAAGTTAGCAACAAAGAATGCGATCGCGGCTTACCAAATGCTAGGATTTCATCAATTCGATTTAGTGAACTTGTCATGAAAATCCAACAAATTCTCGATCGTCAAGGTATTGTTCATACCGATCCAGAAATTATGAGCGGAGTTGCTGTTTTTGTTGGCACACAGGTTCCCTTACAAACTTTTTTGATTACCTAGAAGGTGAATCAGGTTTAGCTGAGTTTCTACAAGACTTTCCCCATCTGAAAACACCAGCATTGCAAGTTTTGGAAGCGATCGCACTGTGCCAGTTGCGTAAGTCCTGTTAATTATAATTCATAGTATTTAAACAAATATTAACAACAAAATAAAAAAGTTAAAATAATGTCAACGAATTTGATAGAAAAAAATATCAAAACTGTCCAAAATTGGGGATAATTTTGAGAAGACGAAAACAATAAACACCATTTACTTGGATAAGGTTTGATGTCGATAAACTGCTCTGACTTCAGGGGAGGATTCATAAATGAAGACTCCGGTGTCATAAACCTGAAGAAGAAGTGATTGGGAGCAGATGATGAGCGAAATAGAGAAAAAGTTAAGCGCGAGGACATGGATTTAGTATGGTTAACAGCAGTGCAATCACCCCAGCACGACGCTTGAGTGAAAAGTTACCTTTACCGCTCAAACGTTTAGCAGATTTGGCTTATAACTATTGGTGGAGTTGGAGTGGCGATCGCGTTTCTTTATTCCAAACCATCGATCCCCAAGAATGGGAACGCTGCGGGCATAACCCAGTGGCGATTTTAGAGTCCGCAAGCTACGAGCGTCTCACCCAATTAGCAGAAGATCCATTCTACCTCAAGCAGATATCCGCCCTCGCGCGTGAATTTGACCAATATATTAAACAGCAAGATACTTGGGTCAGTCGAGTTGCACCGCAAGTATCCCAAGACCACCCCATTGCTTACTTTTGCGCCGAATTTGGCATCCACGAATCTCTACCCGTTTACTCTGGTGGCTTGGGCATTCTAGCTGGGGATCACCTGAAATCATCATCAGATTTAGGTGTACCTCTAGTTGGTGTCGGCTTACTGTATCGCCAAGGTTATTTTCGGCAACGCTTGAACCGTCATGGTTGGCAAGAAGATTATTATATTGATAATCCCTTTGCACAGATGCCCTTAGAGTTAATTAAAAATGACCAAGGGGAAACGTTGACTATCCAGCTACAAGTCCGCCAACGGTTGGTAAAAGTGCAAATTTGGCGAGTGCTAGTCGGGCGAGTGACATTATATTTATTAGATAGCGATCGCAACGATAACGATCCCATTGACCGCTGGCTAACAGGACACCTATACGGTGGTAACTTAGAAACCCGCATCGCCCAAGAAGTTGTCTTGGGTATTGGTGGTGTCCGGGCTTTGGATGCCTTGGGAATTCAACCTTCTGTCTATCACCTCAACGAAGGACACGCTGCATTTTGCACCTTGGAAATTGCCCGCTTAGAAATTGAGCGCACTGGCAAATCCTTCTACGACATCGAAGCCAAGGTGCGGAATAGTTGTGTATTTACTACCCATACCCCCGTTCCCGCCGGTCATGATGTGTTCTCACCAGATTTAATTGACTCCTTCTTTGCTAGCTATTGGCCGCAATTGCGACTTTCCCGCGAGCAATTTTTGGCATTGGGTGCAAGGCGACTGGGCGACCCTTGGGAACCCTTTGGCATGACCGTTTTGGCACTGCGGATGTGTCGGGCTTGTAATGGTGTGAGTGAATTGCACGGTCAAGTTTCCCGTAAAATGTGGACAGTTCTGTTTCCGCAGCGATCGGAAGACACAGTACCAATTGGTTACATTACCAATGGCGTTCATGCACCCACTTGGACTGCACCTCTGTTGGCTGACTTATATAATGAGTATTTGGGAGAAGACTGGAAAACTCGTGCTGTCGATCCCAACATGTGGGCTAAAGTTGACGAAATTCCCGATGAGGAATTATGGTCACGACATCTTATTCTCAAAGAACGGCTGATTGCTTTCACCCGTTATAAAGTGAAGAAATCCCGGGAATTGCGTGGTGAAAATCAGCAACTCATTCAAGCAACTGACAGCTTACTCGATCCCAATGTATTAACCATTGGATTTGCTAGACGCTTCAGCCCTTACAAACGCGGGGATCTGATTTTGCGCGACGCCCAACGGGCATTAAAGATTTTTGGTAATGCTCAACGTCCAGTACAAATTATCTTTGCCGGAAAAGCCCACCCAGCAGATGAAGAAGGCAAGCGGATTATCCAACGATTAATGGAATGGTGTCACAATTCCGGCATTATTAACCGAGTCGCCTTTATTGAAGATTACGACATTTACACTGGACAAAAACTGGTGCAGGGTGTGGATGTTTGGTTGAATAATCCCCGTCGTCCCCTGGAGGCTTCTGGTACAAGTGGGCAAAAAGTCTGCTTTAACGGCGGTCTTAATTGCAGCGTTCTTGATGGCTGGTGGTGTGAAGGTTATCAAGCCGACAAGGATGGCAAAGGAATTAACGGTTGGGCAATTGGTGAAGATGCTAATACTAGCGACCAAGTATTGCAAGATCGTATTGACTCGGAATCGCTTTATCAGTTGTTAGAAGAAGAAATCGTTCCTTTATACTATGACCAAGACGCTCAAGGAATTCCCCACCGCTGGGTGCAGATGATGAAAACGTCCATTAAGACAAATGCGCCGTTATTCAACACCGACAGAATGATTGCTGACTACGTTTCACAAGTCTATGTCCCAGAGATTTCTAAAAGTGTGGAACCGATTTTAGGAAAAGTTCTGCTGTAAAAAGACCGAGGAGTGATAAGTGAGGAGTTAAGAGTTTTGTAATAACGTTAGAGCAAACTTACTCAATTACTAACTAATCCGGAGTCACCCCACCCCGGTTTTGTCTAAAGCCAAAACCTCCCCTCCCCGCACGCGGGGAGGGGATTGAGGGGTGGGGTAAAACGGCTGTGGGACAAGCGTTTAAGCTTAAGTGTTTAATTTAGTCCTTCTACTTAATTAAAATCTTGAAAGTCACAGAAGTTAAAGTTCGACCTTATCACTCAGATGATGAACAACAGGTTATCGAGTTGTGGCATCAATGCAATTTAGTTGTCCCTTGGAACGACCCGAAACGTGATATCGAGCTAAAGTTACAATTTCAACCACATCTGTTTTTAGTAGCAGCAAAGGATGATTTAATTGTTGCCTCCATTATGGTTGGCTATGAGGGACATCGCGGTTGGATTAATTACTTAGCTGTATTGCCAAACTATCAAAGACAAGGTATTGGTTGGCTGATGATGAACGCTGCTGAAGCTGAATTAAAAAAGCTTGGTTGCCCAAAAGTGAATTTACAAGTGCGGTCTTCTAATAAATCTGTCATTGCTTTCTATGAAAAAATAGGTTTTACAGATAGCAATGTTATCAGTATGGGTAAGTCTCTATAATCAAATTAATACTACTTTATTGATAAAACATTTAATCAAAAATCTTAGGATAATATCAAAAAATGATTCAAGGAATTAGCCATATCACATTCATTGTCAGAGACTTAGAGAAAATGAAAAAATTCCTAACATTCATATTTGATGCTCAGGAAGTTTATTCTAGTGGCGAACGAACCTTCTCTATATCAAAAGAAAAATTCTTCCTGATTAATGACTTATGGATTGCGATTATGGACGGTGAGCCTTTATCAGAGAAAACTTATAACCATCTGGCTTTTAAAATAACTGAACAAGACTACGAACTATATGCCGCTAGATTAAAAAGTCTTGGAGTAGAAGTGAATGAAGGTCGAAGTCGTGTGGAAGGCGAAGGACGTTCCTTGTATTTTTACGACTATGACAATCATTTATTTGAGTTACACACAGGAACTTTAAATCAGCGGCTACAAAGGTATTTAGAAGACTGAATTCACTAATTGTAAAAAACCAGTTTTGTTTTGTTTTTCTCTCAACTTGTCTTTTATAAACTATATTCCAAAACTCAAATAAGTTTGCAATGTGAATGCCAGTACCCTCTTTTAAGAACGAATCAACATTGGGTCATAAATTTGGCACTCTTGAACGCCATACTTGCCTAGAATTAAGCTAGCGCTATCGAGGTCGTTGTCTGTGCCACTAAGGATAAGTATGTAATTGCCTTGCTCAATTTGCTCGTTGTAAAAGCGTGCCCACTCATCTGGTATTCCTAGCCTCACAGCGTCAAAGCGATCGCTTAAAGTAACACCTGTTGAGCCAATCAATTGAGGAAAGCCTTTGGAAATTAAAGAAATCTGGCTTACTGGAAAACCTGCAACAAGCATATCGTTAATTGTCGCTTCAGCATTATCTATGCGATCGAAGTAATTAATTGCATACTTGGTCAGAATTCCACTTTTATTAGGAATAGCAGTAACAGAAGTTGTTGTAGTCAAATAATTTCTACTTGCATACTCATTGTTAAAATCCTCGTAAATGCCGAACTCTTCAATACCCCAACGCTGTAAAATTGCTTCTACTTGAGCAATTTCTAAAGATGTACAATCGACAATTATTAAATAGTGTCCATCCTCTACTCGCTCGTTATATGCTCTAGCTTGCTCTTCCGACATTCCCCAACCAACTAATGCACCAGCAAAAGTCCCAGTAGCAGCACCAATACTTGCTCCTACAAGGGTTGTAACCAAAGCAGTTGCCGCTGCCCCAGCCAGCATTATTGGCCCGACTCCAGGGATTGCTAAAGTCCCAAGACCTACCAATAAACCAGTCAAACCACCAACAGCGCCTCCTGAAAGTCCTCCTACTGTTGCGCCTTCGTCAGCTTTATCACCAGTTTCATTATTAGCAATCTCATGATTGCGGTCTGCATTCTGTACAACTACAGATACTTTCTCCATCGCCAAACCAGAATCTTTCAATTCATGTAGTGCCTGTTCTACATCTCGACGATGAGTAAATACGCCGACAATGCGTTGATTTTGACTTAAAATCATTATTACTCCTTAATAGCAGGGAAAATTAATTACCTGCAAATCTAATATGTCAGTACTTGTAATCTTAAATACCAATTTGCTTAACTGGAATTCATCTTAAGTAGTAAGATATATCTCTAAATGCTGCGATCGCTACGTCCTTAAGACTTAATTAACTCCTCCATGCGAACAATTTCTCACTGTAAAAATCAGTAGGTAAGTCGCTATGACTGTACTATTGTGATTGAATCAAGCTACAGTTTTTGCAGGTAAGAGTAATCCTGTTGCTGTCTCTCGAATGCTGATTATCTCGTTAACATAAGGGGCATGTGAACGAGGAAAACTTCTGCTTCACGTTCTGGAAGCGATAAAATCAAAAATAAATTGATGCTGTATTTATGGCAACTGAACTCAGTAAAGCCAAATCCCAAACAGAACTGGTAATCACTTGGGAAGCCTTACCCAAAGATTTTAAACTAGAGGATGAACCAGTCAAGAATATAGGTCACCCACGTCTGGCTGGTACGGAGAATATAGATCGCCCAATTTTGGCTGGTGCTTTGCGTGAAAGCCTAGAAATCAATGGATTCATTCAATCTCAAATGTTGATAGCTTCCAATTTTGGTCTTTGTGCGACTGTTAACGGGCAATTTATTGCTAAAGCACCAGACTGGGTTTATGTAGCGTCGGTGAATGAAGTTCTAGGGAATCGTAAAAGTTATACACCGAATTTAGAAGGAGATATTCCGGCGATCGCTATGGAATTTCTCTCCGATACTGAGGGTGGAGAATATTCGGTTAAGCGAAGTTATCCTCCAGGAAAATGGTTTTTCTACGAGCAAATTTTACAGATTCCCATCTACGTAATTTTTGACCCAGACGGTGGTTTATTAGAATATTATCAACTGGAAAATCAACGTTATGAGTTAAAGCAACCCGACGAAAATGGCCGTCATTGGGTTGATGTCATGGGCTTATTTTTAGGAACTTGGCAAGGCACAAAAGAAGCGCGAACCGGTTATTGGTTACGCTGGTGGGATCGAGATGGTAATTTATTACCGTGGGCTGTAGAACAGATTGAACAGGAACGCCAACGCGCTGAACAGGAACGCCAACGCGCCGAACAGGAAAGCCAACGCGCCGAACAAGAACGCCAGCAAAAAGAACAGCTGATTGCTTACTTGCAATCTCAGGGTATAGACCCGAATAATTTGCCCAAATTCGAGTAGATACAAATGTAGGGGCGTACAGCTGTACGCCCCTACAACCGATTTATGTGTTGCAAAGATTTTGCCAAACAAACCAGTTTACGCACTCACAATATAAGATGAATTGATCGCTACTACACGACTAGCATCTACCAAAGCTTGATATACCATCACAGCTACCTCAGCACGTGTAGCATCGCGGGTAGGATTGAGTTGTTTGAGATTAGGGTAATTAACGATAATCTCTTTTTTAATAGCCTTGATGACTTCATCCTTAGCATAATCAGGAATCTTTGCTTGGTCGTCAAAAGTTTTAGTGGTTGCTGTGCTATCACCAGATAATCCCAATCCATTCACTAAGGAGACAATCACTTGCACCCGCTGGATATTTTTGTTGGGGCCAAAGGTATTATCGGGAAAACCAGAGAGAAATAAACCTTGATATGCTTGCTGAATTACCTTAGATGCCCAAAAGTCTGCTGGTACATCTTTGAATTTGGTAACGGCGCGGTTTGGCGATGGGTCGAAAGCTTTTACTATTAATGCTGCATATTGCGCCCGTGTCATCGTAGCATCAGGTTTAAATGTGCGATCGGGGAAACCATTAATTATCCCCAATTTGACTAATTCCCGAATAAATGCACCTGCCCAATGATTAGTAATATCGGTTAATTCGATAGTCGGCGTAGGTGTTGGAGTGGGTGTTGGTGTTGGAGTCGGGGTTGGAGTCGGGGTTGGTGTTGGAGTGGGTGTTGGTGTTGGCGTTGGAGTTGGCGTGGGTGTTGGAGTTGGAGTTGGAGTGGGTGTTGGTGTTGGCGTTGGAGTTGGCGTGGGTGTTGGAGTTGGCGTGGGTGTTGGAGTTGGCGTGGGTGTTGGAGTTGGCGTGGGTGTTGGAGTTGGCGTGGGTGTCGGTGTCGGAACTGAACTATCTGCAAACTCTACTTTTCCCGTGACTTTAGTCGGATCTATTGTATTTCCCACGGAAACCAGCTTATTGGAACTGGCATTTTGCAAATCAAATTTACCGTTATTGCGTAGAGTGTTGCCCCCTGGATTATTGGTACTGCCGATATCCGGTAGGGCGCTTGCAATTATAGTTAGACCATCATCAGTATTATTTTCACTCAGGTTATTACGTAATACGGGACGGGAAGTACCAGAAACGACGATCCCAGAACGATTTTCAGAAATTTTGTTATCTCGAATTATGGGTGATGCGGTATCACTAATGGCAATACCAAAACCTGTTTTGAAAAAAGTATTACCTTGAATTTGACCTTGGGAATTTTTAGCGATCGCAATTCCATTGGCTGCATTCTCACTGAACACATTACCTAGAATAACTGGGTTAGCATCGCCTGTAGCAAATACTCCTTCCCGCTTGCATTGAGTGAAGGTGCTGTTTGCAACAGTAGGCGCAGTTGATTCAACCCAGACACCACTACCACGGCTAGCCAAATTTGTTACAGTCACTCCCCGAAGTTCGGCTTTATCCAACATCACAAAAGTAACATTTTGACCAGCAAAAGTACGGCTTAAGTAATTACCACTTCCTTCAATCAAAATGCCGTTACCTTTGTTGGTTTCATTACCCACCACTGTCACCCCAGATGAAATCGTTAGCGGAAACACTTCACCGCTAGCAGCATTGTAATTACCGTTTGCCAGTTGAATCTTAGTATCAATTGTGGCTACCTTCAGGGCTTGCGTAATAGTTTTGAACGGCGCTTGTTGACTACCAGCGTTGGTATCGCTGCCTGTTACTGGATTTACATAAAAAGTTTGAGCCATATTTATACTTCCAAAAAATACATAGCTATCCTAGCGCTAACCATAAAAATGTGTAGCGGCTGATGCATTAAGCAGCTAAAAGTACTTTTCAGGGGAAAGTAATAAAATTATGCAAATGTTTTTTAATTACTTCAGGAATTATACTGTTTAACTTTACAGCTATTTTCAGGTAAATAGACCACGCGGTAAGGGCACAGCATTGCTGTGCCCCTACAACAGATGTGGTTCAAATACCTGAAAACCCCTGTAAGGTTGATACAAATAGCTTGGTCAGGGCGCACAGCTGTCATAGGTGTCAACTTAGAGGCAGGGCGAATTCTATTCGTCCATTTTGCTGGCAAAACCCCAGAGAAAAAAATCTCTAGGGTTTTTTGTTGTTAGCGATCGCCTAACATATCAGTTAATAAGGCCACTTCCAGTCACGAATTTCCGGCATATCGTCGCCGTACTTCTCAATGTAGTGCTTATGTTCGATCAGTTTATCTTGCATTTGCTGTTTGACATAAGCTGCCTTAGATCCGAGTTTGTCCACGCGATCGATCACATCAATTACTAGATGGAAGCGATCGAGTTCGTTAAGAACAACCATATCAAAGGGGGTGGTGGTAGTTCCCTCTTCCTTGTAGCCACGCACATGCAGCTGCTCATGGTTGGTGTGGCGATAGGTTAGGCGATGAATCAGCCAAGGATAGCCATGAAATGCAAAGATAATGTGTTTATCAGTGGTGAAAAGTGTATCAAAGTCTTTCTCGCTCAAACCGTGGGGATGTTCACTTTTTGGCTGTAGTGTCATCAAATCGACTACGTTGACTACCCGCACTTTTAAGTCAGGGAAGTGCTGACGCAAGATATCTACCGCCGCCAAGGTTTCTAAGGTGGGAATATCCCCAGCACAACCCAGTACTACATCTGGTTCGCCGCCTTGGTCGTTGCTTGCCCATTCCCAAATGCCGATGCCTTTGGTGCAGTGCTTGACGGCTGCATCCATGTTGAGGTACTGCAACGCTGGTTGCTTCCCTGCAACGATGACGTTGACATAGTTGCGGCTTCTCAAGCAATGGTCTGTTACGGATAGCAGAGTGTTGGCATCAGGAGGCAAATAAACTCGAACAATCTCTGCTTTCTTATTAACCACATGGTCAATAAAACCGGGGTCTTGGTGGGAGAAACCGTTGTGGTCTTGCCGCCAAACGTGAGAGGAAAGTAGGTAATTGAGGGAAGCAATTGGTCTGCGCCAGGGAATATCTATGGTAGTTTTCAACCATTTGGCGTGTTGGTTGAACATGGAGTCAATGATGTGGATGAAGGCCTCATAACAGGAGAAAAAGCCGTGGCGACCTGTGAGGAGGTAGCCTTCTAACCATCCTTGACAACAAGTTTCGCTGAGAATTTCCATCACCCGACCGTCGGGGGAAAGATGGTCATCTTCGGGGAGAATCTGAGCTTCCCAAGTCCGGTCTGTAACTTCCAGCACAGCATCCAGGCGATTGGATGCTGTTTCATCGGGACCGAAGACGCGGAAATTGCGATTTTCTTGGTTAAATTCCATGATATCCCGGAGGAATCTACCACTCACTTTGGTAGCTTCAGCGATCGCCTTCCCTGGTTGAGAAACATCTACAGCATAGTCTCGAAAGTCCGGCATCTTCAGGTCATGTAGCAAAAGACCGCCGTTGGCGTGGGGATTGTCACCCATGCGTCGATGCCCTTTGGGAGCTAGTTCTGCTAGTTCCTCAATCAGCTTACCATTGCTGTCGAAGAGTTCTTCTGGTTTGTAACTCTTCATCCAATCTTCTAGGAGTTTCAGGTGTTCTGGCTGTTTGGCGATGTTGCCAAAAGGAACCTGATGCGATCGCCAATAACCTTCGGTTTTTTTGCCATCCACTTCCTTCGGTCCCGTCCAACCTTTGGGGGTTCGCATGATAATCATCGGCCACTGGGGACGTTCAGTGAAACCGTGTACGCGGGCTTCTCTTTGGATACTTTGAATTTCAGCGATCGCTGTATCTAGAGTCGCCGCCATTTGTTGGTGGACAACTGCGGGATCGTCACCTTCGACAAAGTATGGCTTGTAGCCGTAGCCTACAAATAAACTCTCCAATTCCTCATGGCTAATCCGTGCTAATACTGTTGGGTTGGCAATTTTATACCCGTTCAGGTGCAGAATTGGCAGTACCGCACCATCAGACACGGGGTTGAGAAACTTGTTAGAATGCCAGCTAGCCGCTAAAGCACCAGTTTCCGCTTCGCCATCACCCACAACAGCAGCAACAATCAAGTCTGGGTTATCAAACGCAGCACCGTAAGCATGGACGAGGGCGTAACCTAGTTCCCCGCCTTCGTGGATAGAACCAGGTGTTTCCGGTGCAACGTGGCTGGGAATACCACCAGGGAAAGAGAATTGTTTGAAGAGTTTCTTCATTCCCTCAGCATCTTGGGAGATGTTGTGGTAATACTTGCTGTAAGTACCTTCTAGATAGGTGTTGGCTACCAGTCCGGGACCTCCATGACCAGGCCCAGCAATGTAGATTGTGTTCAGGTCATATTTTTTAATGACCCGATTCAGGTGAACATAGATAAAGTTCAGCCCTGGTGTTGTTCCCCAGTGACCCAAAAGCCTGGGCTTGACGTGTTCTAGTTTTAGCGGTTCTCTCAGTAGCGGATTGTCGAGTAGATATATTTGCCCAACGGAAAGATAATTAGCTGCACGCCAGTAGGCATTGATCTTACCTAATTCTTCATCTGTTAAAGGCTTTGTTTGTGGAGTCGTTGCTAATGTCATTTCGACACTCCATTACAAAAGGATTTTGACGGATTCGCTCAGTATGTAATTATACTTATTTTCCAGATGATGGCCATCTAACCCATGAAAAATTTTTCCAGCCTTTGTGACTAAATCCTTGGCTCTGGCCACAGGATAGAGAGCGTATGAATGAATTATGAATTACGAACTATGAATTATTACCCGCTTGAAAAATCTGTTGAGCAGTTAAATTTAACTCTGGAAATGTTCGAGACTGGATGCGGTCTGTACCCCTAAATTTGCTAATTTGATACTCACCTTCATCCAAAGAACCAATTAATATCGTAGGTTGTTTTGGTTTACCAATAAATTCCCTACCGCCTAAAGCAGCATAATCAACAATCCAGTATTCAGGAATTCCCATTTGTTCATAATCAGCATATTTTTTGAGGTAATCATCACGCCAATTGGTACTAACAACTTCAACAATTATAGGAATTGATGTCGGTTGACTAATAGTAGATTCTTTTTTCCATAGAGGTTCGTTTATCAAATTAGGGCGATTCAATAACAGTACATCTGGCGAATAACCTGATTCATTTTCAGGTGGCTTGACTAGTGCTGTTTTGGGTATGAAGTAAGGGAGATTTAAACGGATACATTCTCTAGTCAGTTCAAAGGCTAAAAATCCTGTTACCTCTTCATGGTCTCCTACAGGTTGAGGCATTTTAGTAATGATTCCATTGTGCAATTCATAGCGTTCATTCTCTGGTTTCCACTTGACAAATTCCTCAAAAGTTACGATTTTTGGTAAAGCTTGAGTCATTTTCCAGGCTCCAAAATTTTAACTAGTTATTAATTTCTAATAATCCAGATGGCGGTGTAATTTCAATGCGACCAGATTGTATGTCTACCACTGGGGCGATCGCTTCTACAAAAGGAATCAAAACTGTCTTTTGTGCTTTGTCATTTGTCATTTGTTCTTTGGTAGTAGTAAAAGATGGGTGCAATTTTACTTCTAACAAATCATTGCCGGCGGGAATGATGTCTACTACTGTCCCTACAAGTTCGCCAGATGCTTGCATGAAGACTTCCAAACCAATCAAATCAAGGACATGATATTCATTTTCGGCTAATTGGGGGCGATCGCTAGCTGGCACCATTAACTTACAACCCCGCAATGCCTCTGCCTGATTGCAATTTTCCACTCCAGCTAATTTGATGACATACAAGTTTTTATTACTGATGTAACGTCCTGCTAATAATTCGATTGGTTGGGGTTCTGTCTCACCAGGACGCAACAACCAACGTTTTCCCGGCACTTCAAATCGTTCAGGGAAATCTGAGTCAGGATAAACTCGTAATTCCCCAGCCAATCCTTGAGGTGCAACAATCTTACCAATTTCTAGCCAATCATCTGATTTTGGATTTTGGATTTTGGATTTTGGATTAGTCATTTGTCATTGGGCATAGGGCATAGCGCATAAGGCATGGGGCATTGGAAGATGCAGGGGGCACAGGAGTAGGAGGAGAATAATAATTCTTAACTCCTCACTCCTCACTCCTCACTCCTCACTCATAACTCCTCACTCCTCACTCCTCACTCATCACTCATCACGCACTCACAGCAGTACGCTGATAAGCTTCTTGGGCTACTTTGGCTAAACGTTGCATACCAGTGACAATTTCTTCATCGCTGCCGGTGAGGCTGATACGGAAGCATTGGTGCTTGTGCGCCCACTCTTCATTTAAACCGGGGAAGAAGGTACTTCCAGGTACGATAATTACACCTACTTGCTTAAGTTCTTGGTAAAATTCCCAGTCAGTGATGGGTAAATTTTCTAACCACAACCAAGCAAAAATTGCTCCTTCACCGCGATGGAGAAACCAAGGTAAATTCTTGGGCATTGCTTGTTCTAAGCTGGTTTCTAAAACGGTAAATTTATTTTGGTAGAAGGGACGAATCACAGTCTCAGAAATTTCTACTAAGGCACCAGAATTAATTGCTAGGGCAGCGATCGCTTGACCATAACGCGAAGAATGCAGACTCGCGTTTGCTTGGAAACACTCTAGCACCTCAATCCACTTTTCATCCCCAATGGCAATACCAATCCTTTCTCCTGGTAATCCGGCTTTGGATAAACTCATGCAGTGGAGGATATTATCGCCAAACACTGGCGTCATTTCGGTAAAGTTCAACGATGGGAAGGGAGGCGCATAAGCCGAGTCAATTAGCACTGGCAGATTGTAAGGCGAGGCTAAGGCAGCAATCTTTTTCACTTCGTCGTCAGTGAGGACGTTACCAGTGGGGTTACACGGACGAGAGAAGATGACACAACCAGTATTTTCGGTAATCGATACTTGGCTGAAGTCTGGGCGATATTTAAATCGATGGGCAGCTGCATCAATATCGAGAGTTGGTTTGTAAGCGACTAAGGCTTTTGGTTCCAAGCAGATACCGCCGTAACCAGTGTAGTCAGGACTTAGAGGCAAAACGATTTGTTTTAACTGCCCGCTGCTGGTGTAGCCACCGAATATATTTGCAGCGTAGAAATAGAGAGTTTGACTACCGGGGGTGATAAAAATATTGCGATCGCCCAATTTTAACCCGTAGCGTTTATTAAAGTCATTGGCGATCGCTTCGATTAATGGTGCATAGCCCTGACTCGATCCGTAGCGACAAACGACTTCACCATATTCTGGACTAGCTAAAAGCTGTGCAGTGCAATCCCGCCATAACTGTTCTACCTCCGGTAAAATCAGCGGGTTACCAGCACTCAAATTAATAAACTGCTGCCCTGAACCAGATCGTAACGTTTCGATAATATCCTTCATGATTGCTCTGACGCCAGTCAGGTTGGACATTTGAGTGCCAATTTGTGTTAGGGCAGGGTTCATAAGCTGTGACAAAATTTATTAATTGAGGGTGGACAAATTACTTGGGGTTTGCTGCTGACATCAAGTTTACATCGTTGTCAAAACAACTGTCGCCGCCTTTAACCAATCTAGCTAGAGAATCATATTTTTACAAAGTCATATTTGAGGGACTGGGCATGAGGCATAGGGCATTGGGCATTGGGATTGAGGTTCTGAAGTTGATTAATGACTGTCCGTTCGCTGATTTTGAGGTGGTAAGAGGAATTAAAAAGCTATCCAGAAAAAACACAATCAATGAGGGAGGTGGGTACAATCCTCATTCCAAAATTCTCACATCATCAAGATTTCAGCCCCCCACATATCACTTGTACAAATCGATTTTAAAGAGCCAGCCCGCGTCTCTCACCTAGCCCTTCGCCCGACACACCCGCAACCTCTCCCGCGCCTCTGGATGGGTGACAAAATAATCTTGCAGCCAGTCGCAACCCCGCGTCAGCAATTCATCCAACCCGCCAACCTGCCAAATCTCTGCGGTGATGTTGTTATGGAGTCTGTTGATAATAATGTAATGTCCATCGGGACTAAATGATCCTGTAACATTTGAGTCACGCCCTTTAAAGTCAGCCAGCAATCTTCCATTTAAGTCCCACACTTTAACAGTGCCGTCAAGAGATGCGGTGAAGATACGCTGCCCATCAGGGCTAAAGCTGCTACTTTTGACCTCTTTGTAATGTCCTTTCAGGTCAGCAAGTAATTTCCCGTTTAAATCCCAAACTTTGGCAGTCTTGTCATTGGATGCAGTAGCAATACGCTGACCATCTGAGCTAAATGCTGCACTGTTGACTAGTGTTTGATGTCCCTTGAGGTCAAAAAGCAAATTCCCAGACATATCCCACACCTTGGCAGTGCCGTCATTGGATGCGGTAACAATACGCTGACCATCTGGACTAAATGCGGCACTGGTGACTTGTTTTTGATGTCCTTTCAGGTCAGCAAGTAATTTTCCAGATGTATCCCACAGCTTGGCAGTGCCGTCATTGGATGCGGTAACAATACGCCGACCATCTGGGCTGAAACTGGCACTGTTCACCCAATCAAAAATTTTGCTCTTTCGGATATAAGCAAGAACCTTCTTATTGCGAGTATTCCATAATCCGGTTTGATGCCCTTTAAGGTCAGTAATTAGTTTTCCGTTTAAATCCCAAACTTTAGCAGTGTTGTCTCTGGATGCAGTAACAATGAGCTTACCATCTGGGCTAAATGCTGCACTGGTGACTTGTTCTTGATGTCCTTTCAGGTCAGTAATTAGTTTTCCGTTCAAATCCCAAACTTTGGCAGTGTTATCATTGGATGTAGTAGAAGAGTTATCACCGGATGCAGTAACAATGAGCTTACCATCCGGGCTAAATGCAGCACTGGTGACTTCCCCTTGATGCACAATATTAGCAAGCAATTTCCCGGATATGTCCCTTACATGGACATTTATGTTATGGATAATGAGGATGTGCTGACTATCGGGGCTAAACACCGCACGGTCGAATGATACGAAATCAGCAAACAGTTTTCTAGGAATTTCCCAGATCCTGACACCATCTGCGGTTTCAGTAAAGATACGCCGACCATCCAAACTAAATCCCGCCCTCTTACTTGTCCCTCCATTCCCTCTGAGAACAAAAATGAGACGGCCAGTATATGCATCCCAGACTCGATCAGTAACGTCACTAGATGAAGTGACGATGATCTTACCATTCGGGCTAAATGCCGCATTAGAATAAACTGTATTGCCCTGATTTGAGTCGTTGAGTTCAGCAAAAAACTTTCCAGAAATGTCCCACAGTTTTGCTTTATAGTCCGCTAAAATAATAATGTCTTGACCGTCTGGGCTAATTACCGCGTTGTCGATATACTGATATTCCTTAAAGTCGGTAAGCAGTTTTCCAGAAGTATCCCACACCTTTGCAGTACCATCATCGGATACAGTAAGGATCGACTTCCCATTTTGACTAAATACCGCACTTTTGACTGCTTTGTGATGCCCTCTGAGGTCAGCAAGCAGTTTTCCAGAGGTATCCCATAGCTTTGCAGTGCCATCGTCGGATACAGTAAGGATCAACTTCCCATTTGGACTAAATATCGCACTTTCGACTGCTTTGTGATCTCCTCTGAGGTCAGCAAGCAGTTTTCCAGAGGTATCCCATAGCTTTGCAGTACCATCATCGGATGCAGTAAGGATCGACTTCCCATTTGGACTAAATACCGCACTTTTGATTGCTTTGTGATGCCCTTTGAGGTTAGCAACAAGCAATTTCCCATTTAAGTCCCATACTTTTGCAGTACCGTCATCAGATGCGGTGACAACATATTCACCAAAAGGACTACACTCGACAGTATTGCTCTGACCATCCCGATATGTTTTGAGTTCAACAAGTAGCTTTCCAGAAGTGTCCCAGAGTATGGTTTTTTCGCCAGATGTGGTAACTATACACCGACCATACTTGCTAAATGAGACACTTCTAACCTCATTTTCATGCCCATTAAGTTCGGCAAGCAAATTGCCAGAGGTATCCCACAACTTGGCAGTAGTACTGTACCAAGATGTAGTCGCGATAAGTTTTCCATCAGGGCTAAATGCGCTATCGGCTAAACCTTGATTTCCTGCATACAGCTGATTTCGCTCATGAATATTATCCAGAATTGTCTGTAAAGCTAAGATAGGACTAGCGCTTGGATATTTTTCTAGTGGTCTTCCATCTTTTACCAGTTCTTTCAACTTTTGCCCTGCATCCATTGCTAGTAGTAATGCTTCTAATTCTTGGTATTCAAATTGTCGCAAAGCTGTAACTCCCTGTTGTTCTAGCTTTGTAGCTTCCTGTGCTTCTTGTACTTGTTTAATTGCATTACTTGCAAATATCCCAGCAATAATTGCTCCAACTATCGATACAGTTAAAATAATTGCACCAATGCGAATTTGTCGCTTGGCTTTTTTTTGCGCTTTATTTAAAGTCTCATTTGCTTGCGCTAATATCCGTCCTTCTTCTTCTTTGACTTCTAAAGCAACTTCAATTTCTCTTTTATCTAATCTTTCGCTAGCAGATAAAAACTTATAATCTTCATCACTCAAACTTTTATTATTCGCCCAAACCAAGGCATCCTGTAACGCTTGCCCTCGCAATAAACGCGATTCATCTTGATAGTCTGATTCTACCCAAGCTCTCAGTACTTCTGCATAAGGACGCAAATCTGCCAGTGCTTTTTCCAGCCAACTCTGGTTAAACACAGCAGTATAAATGCAGTTATAAACTTGTAGCTTTCCCTGATGCCTGACTATTAATCCCGAAAGCCGCAATTGGGTTTGTTCTAAACTATTATCATCTATGACTTCTTGAAGCAGAATTTGCTGATACAAACCTAACAATCTACCTGTACGCTGTCCACCACCTTGTAAAATTCGGTCACGAATTGTTTTTAAATGCTCTGGTTCATCCTGAGATTCCCAATTAGTAATAACCTTAGTTTGCACCAACTCTTCTACCCGCTCCACCGCCCTATCCTCTGGAATTGGAGAATCATCATTAAGAATTAACTTACAAAGTTTTTGGGTGAGAAATGGTTGCCCCCCTGTCCACCCCAATACTGCTTCCATCACCAGCATTGGTTTGTTGGTTTTCACCACTAAACCATCAGCTAACGGTTGGGCTTCCTGTAACTTAAAACCAGTCAGTTGAATTGCCCTACCAATATTAAAAGGCGTGCGTCTCCTATCTTGAATTAAATCTGAGGGTGTTGCTACTCCAAATAAAGCAAAACTCAGCCGTTGATAATCTGGCTGAGTCGCTCGACTATTATAAAATTCACGGATGAGAGCAAAAAAATCATCAATATTAAATTCCAGACTCAACACACTATCAATTTCATCAACAAAAATCACTATTTTTTCAGAAATTGACTTGAGCAGAATTTTGTCAATAAACTCGCTGAATCGGTTGATGGAAGACAATGAACTGTGACTAGACCACCAATCATTTAAATCAAAGCTTTCGTAGAGATTGAGACTATTAATAATGCCATTAATCACCCCTGCATACCATTGCTCTGAAGTGATATCCAAAGTACCAATAGCTGTAATGTCAATATCAGCACAAGCAATACCCTCTGCTTGCAACCGTTGCATCGTTCGTACCCGCAAACTCGACTTGCCCATTTGTCGGGAGTTAAGTACATAACAAAACTCTCCTGCTTTCAATGCCTCGTAAAGTTCAATGTCTGCTTGCCGTTCTACATAGGTTGGGGCATCAATTGGCAAACTGCCTCCAACTTGATATTCGTAAAATGGGCGAGGTGTGGCATTCATTGGGTATATCTCAATTTGGGCTTGAATAATATCTACTTGTTGTCATCGCGCTTTTTCAGATGCTAGCTGAGAAATTTTGACTAAATATGGTGTTACACGCTGATAATTCACCTCAAATGCTCACGAAAATACAGGCAATACAACTCACATGAGGCAATGACATTATTCCCCTGAAATTTTACCAATCCCATACTGCGTAATTTAAATGCCAACCCAGAATCTAACCGCACCGACTCAGTAGCTGTAACTACTTGTTTCATAGCACTAGCTAACTTACTATCTTCTTGTAAATTCGACAAATGTCTACGCAAAAGGTCACTATAAAAACCTTCATCCGTAGGTGCTATTTGTAATAGTTGCGACAAGTTAATCCGGCTACGGCCAATTTCATAGAGTGCTTTTCTCACTAGGTAGGGATGGCCCCCTAACATTGCCAGAAGTTGGTTAATTTCTTCCTCAGCCCAATTCAAATGGTGTCGTTGCAGCAAATCTTGGACTTGTGAGGAGTTTAACTCTGGTAATTCAATTGGCAATCCCACATTAAACGGTGACTGATTAATATTCAGAGGGATATAAACTTCCTTGGAATGGACAATCACCAATCGCAGTTTTTTCCAACTTTCTTTATTCTTAGAGGTTTCATGCCAAGCTCTTAATAAGGCAAAAAATTCTGAAGCAATTTGCGGATATTGAAAAACTCGATCGACTTCATCTAAACCTAAAACAATAGGGTGAGGAATTTCTGAGAGCAAGTATCTTTGAAAATAGTTGGTACACTTGTCTTTACTACCTAAAATGCCTTGCCAGTATTCTGTTAGCCTATCTTTGAGATTCAATTCCTGAGCAATACTGCCACAGAACCACTGCAAGAATTTATCCAAATTTGTGAAAAATTCTGCATCTGCTGATTGAAAGTTCAAGTATGCAGTTTGGCAGTTATGTTGTGTCCCATAATGGAGAATCCTTGTTAAAAGTGAAGTCTTACCCATTTGCCGAGGTGCTTTTATGCGAATCAGCGCCCCTGGTCGTAATATCTCTTCATAACAGTCATTTTCTATGGGTGGACGTTCTACATAAAAAGCAGATTCTAAGCTAACTTGTCCTTCTGGTTGTTCAAAACTTGCAGACGAGGGAGTAGGTTGGGTGGTAGTTCTAGTTGGTGGCTGCAAATTGTCGGGCGTATCTTCACTAAATAACTGCTGAAAAAATCGCCAAATTTTTTGAAAAATAGAGGTTTCACCAACTGGTAGAGAAGGTTTTTGTGGAGAAACAACCGTAGCTGCTGGTGCTTGAACAAGCGTTTGAGCTTGAGAGATGTTTAGGTATTGCTCTAGGGCTTGCAAGGTAACGGTGGCATCATCGTAACGTTGACGATAGTCATAGCGCACCATCCTATCTAAAATTTCTGCAAAACCAGAGCTAATATTTACCCTGTTGTGAAACAAAGCACAATACAGCTCACCATTATTAGCATCTCGTGGTAATTGTTGAGGTTTTAACCCAGTCAATGCCTCAAAAGCAATAATTCCTAGCGCATAGATATCGCTACTGAATTCGGGACGAAAAGCTTGTTGTTCGCTGGGCATATAGCCTGGAGTACCAATTGCAACTGTTAGACTACTTTCACCTTGAGCATTAACTTTCAAAGCACTGATTTCTTTCACTGCTCCAAAGTCAATCAGCACAATTTTCCCATCTTGGCATCGCATTAAATTCTGTGGCTTGATATCCCTGTGAATGATACGTTGTTGATGAACAAATGCTAAAACTTTCAAAATGTCTCCGATCAACCTCAAGACTTCATCTTCACTCTTGGGCGAACCAGGAATAATTTCTTTTGTCAAATCATGCCCATTAATATATTCCTGAACTAGATAAAACTCTCCCTGTTCTGGAAAATGGGCAAACAATCGGGGTATCTGCGGATGCTCGTTGCCAAGCTGGTATAAAAATTGTGCTTCCCTATCAAATAGCTTCTTAGCAAGATTGACACAATCAGGATTTGGGTTTTTGAGTTTAAGATGTTTAACGACACATAGGGGTTGTCCTGGCAAATCAAAATCGTTAGCTAAGTAAGTATCACCAAAACCCCCACCTCCCAGATACTGAAAAATTTTGTATCGATTACGAAGTGTTACGCCAATTAGATTGCTCATTATTGAAGTTAAATTTTCAGCTTTGAATTGGTTGCACACTCAGGCGATAGCCGAGATTGTGCAGAATAAGGCTGATGGTTCGCAGTTCGGGGTTGCCTTCTGGCGACAAGACTCTGTAAAGATTCTGGCGGTTCAAACCAGTTTTTTGTGCAAGGTGCGTCATCCCCTCCCGTGCTTCCACCACGTTTCGCAGCGCTTCCAGAAAAAACGCAATATCGCCATCCTGCTCGTACTCTTCAAGGGCAACGTCTAGGTAAGCCTTTACCATTTCCGGGTGACGCAGCTGCTCGAACACAACCTCATCATGGTTTCTCAGTTTCTTGCTCATCCTCTTCCTCCTGATAAGCCTGCCAATATCTTTTAGCCTTTTCTATGTCCGTGTCCTGGCTATCCTTGTCACCACCACATAGAAGAATTACTAGATCGTTCGCGGATTCTCCAAAGTAAACGCGGTAGCCACTGCCAAAGAAAAACCTCAGTTCAAGCACGCCATCACCAACTGACTTGCAATCCCCGTAATTGCCCTGCTTGAGTCGCTCTATCCGTCGGATTATCCGGGAACGGATCGCATAGTCCTTCAAGTTTTCCAGCCATTCAGTGTACGGCTCCTTGCCGTCTTCTTTTGCATAGACTTTCAGGGTTTTTTGACGAACGATATCAGCCATAGATTATAAATCGTAGCTTAAAAGCGACAAAATTTCAAGAATCACTTTCGTTTTGAATTAGCGATGAATTTCTGATCGTCCGATTTACCAAACTCAAATAATCTAGGACTTACGCATTGACATAAAATACCAAATATGGGTCATTTAAAAACCATATCTAATTCTTTTTCTTCCTCTGAAGTAAGTGCAGATTCTTTTTGTTTAATTAATATTGAACTCCATTAATGAGTCTTTAAGGGAGATGAACAAGTCCCCAATGTCCAATGTCCCATGCCCCATGCCCAATGCCCCATCTCCTGATATAAACTCAAATAAGTTAATTGACAAACTATACAGGAGGGCTGACGTTGCAAGTTAAAGCAGCAGTAGCTTACAGCGCAGGTAAGCCGTTGACTATTGAAACGGTTGAACTATCTGGACCACAAGCTGGGGAAGTGTTAGTCGAAATTAAAGCCACTGGGGTTTGTCATACCGACGCTTATACCCTTTCTGGTATCGATCCCGAAGGTTTATTTCCAGCAATTTTGGGACATGAAGGTGCTGGTGTGGTGGTTGAGGTAGGGGCTGGTGTCACTAGTCTCAAACCAGGCGATCGTGTGATTCCTTTATACATTGCTGAATGTCGTCAGTGTGAATATTGTCTCAGCTTCAAAACTAATCTCTGTCAAGCCATTCGCCTAACCCAAGCACGGGGTGTTATGCCTGATGGCACTAGTCGCTTTAGTATCGATGGACAGATGATTCATCATTACATGGGTACATCTACTTTCGCTAACTATACGGTACTGCCGGAAATTTCCTTGGCAAAAATCCGCGAAGATGCCCCATTTGAGAAGGTTTGTTACATTGGCTGTGGCGTGACTACTGGTATTGGTGCAGTGATTAATACAGCCAAGGTAGAACCAGGAGCAAATGTGGTGGTTTTTGGTTTGGGTGGTATTGGCTTAAATGTCATCCAAGGGGCGCGGATGGTGGGAGCAAATATGATTATTGGGGTGGATATTAATCCCAACAAACGCGCTTTAGCAGAAAAGTTTGGCATGACGCACTTTGTTAATCCCCAAGAAGTAGAGGGTGATTTAGTTCCCTATTTAGTTGATTTAACAAAAGGCGGTGCTGATTACAGTTTTGAATGTATTGGTAATGTAAAAGTAATGCGTCAAGCATTAGAATGCTGCCACAAAGGTTGGGGCGTTAGTGTAATTATTGGTGTTGCTGGCGCTGGAGAAGAAATTAGTACTCGTCCTTTTCAATTAGTAACTGGACGGGTTTGGAAAGGTACGGCATTCGGTGGCGCGAGAGGGCGTACAGATGTGCCGAAAATTGTTGATTGGTATATGGAAGGTAAGATAAATATCGATGATTTGATTACCCATGTAATGCCCGTTGAGCAAATTAATGATGCTTTTGATTTGATGCACAAAGGTGAATCAATTCGGAGTGTGGTGACTTTTTAATTCGTAATTCGTAATGGGCTACGCCCCGCTACGCTAACGTAATTCGTAATTAGAAAGGGTTGGTAACTGGTGTTTATAAAGATAGTTCTGTTTCAGATAGGGTTTAAAGTTCTATCTGAAACAGAATTATGAATTTTCAGCGATCGCTTTTATCCAGGTGAGTTTACAGCAGATGATTTTCTGGAATAATAGGGATGTCTACAATGGTCTACACTTCTTCTGATAGACAAGGGTGCGTTACGCTATTGATAATACACCAATTGCTAGATTTTGTGAGTTAATTAATATGGTTTTACAAACAGAGAAGCGTTACTATACCCCAGAAGAATATCTGGAATTAGAAGAGAAGGCTGAATATAAAAATGAATACAGAGACGGAGAAATTATACCTCTGACAGGGGGAACAACTAACCATAACAACATTGCAGGTAATTTTTACAAAAAATTTCCCCTGACAGTACAGGGACAAAATTATAACATATATATAGGCGATGTGAAATTAGCAATACCTCGTTATCGCATTAATACTTATCCTGATGTTATGGTGATTAAAGGTAAGCCAATCTACGAGGGAACAAGTAAAACAATTATTACTAATCCGTTGTTAATTGTTGAAGTTTTATCAAATTCAACTAAAAATTATGATAAAACAGATAAATTTAAATATTATCGTTCGATTCCTGAGTTTCAGGAATATATTATGATTGACCAGTATAGTTTTTCTGTAGAACAATTTGCCAAACAAACAGAAGGACAATGGATATTTAAGGAATATGAAGGTGAAGAGGCTGTTTTAATTTTGAATAGTATCGATTTTCAAATTACGTTACGAGATATTTATGAGCGAGTTGATTTTGAGTTAATTGAGGAATAAAACACGGGTTAACAATTCAAAATTTAAAATTCAAAATTAAAGACATTAAGATGGGCATCATTCACAGTGAATGATGCCCATTGCTTGTCACGCCATCTGTGTAGAAGCCGCTTTTGACTCTGCGGTGGATTTTATCCGCGTAATGCTGGCTTTACGAATGCGATCGCTCTTACGTACTCCGCCCGTCATTTCGTATTCCCGACTGTTTTTGCCATACCTCGACGCGACACCATTAACCAAGCGTTCTGAAGTTTCCCGAATGTTCTTTTCAAGGGTTTCTATTTTTCCCTTTGCTGTGTCAAGTGCAGTTAACATCATATTATACTCGTCAATCTCGTTGCGGAGTTCCCCAGTTAACTCAGTTAAATGGTTTACACTGATGGAATCACCAAAGTCAAGGTTGGAATTAATCGATTTAAATCCGATTAATTTCCGATCGGTTTTTTCCAGCAAGGTAGAGCTTCTTTTTTTGCGTGGCATCAATGAATACTTTTTACTAAACTCTATCTTTCTAGGGTGTCTCAAGAAGGCAATGTAGCGGTTCAGTAAAGCTTGCATAATAATGTGTTTTTTATAATAAGATTTGATTATTAACTCAGTAATTACACGACAATAGATAACAAATCGTTGAGAACGGACTTGCGTTGTGAACGAATGGACTTGCGTTGTGGATGAATGGACTTGCGTTGTGAACGAATGGACTTGCGTTGTGAACGAATAGACTTGCGTTGTGAACGAATGGACTTGCGTTGTGGATGAATGGACTTGCGTTGTGGATGAATGGATTTGTATTGTGGATGAATAGAGAGACACGCGATAAATCGCTGTCTCTACAAGGCGTTAATTTTTATCAAAAAAAACCGATGCGAACCGAATTGTAGGCGATCGAGAAAAGTGTCACAAATACACCATATTGTAGAGACGCGATTCATCGCGTCTTAAACCAAGGATGTGTTGTAATCATTAATTGAATTGGTATTAGATTTTTTCACACAATTAAACCGGATTCCTGTATAACAACCCATATAGCCACAGCCCCTCTTTCCTTACAAAGAGGGGCTTGTGATATTATTTATCCTTAGAATGGCGATGTCTGGGTAACAGGCTCTTTTTCTGCTTTTCTTGCAAACTGCTGGCTTGTTTCACGAGTGAGATCGACTCCTTAATCATCCATAGTAAAATCTCGATTCTTGAGTCTCCTTGTTGAAGGTGGTTTTCGGCACTTACGCCAATTAATATTGTTTGCAGAATTAGCAAGAAAGCGTAGGCGTAGCCCGTCGTAGACATCGCTCTTTGACTTACACTTTTACCAGATTTTTTAGCTGACATCTGAATTCACCTTGTTTTTTGGTTTACAAGGTCAATTATTTTTTTGGGTATTTCCCCAGACACATTCCCCACGCAACGTCTATAATGCTTGTATAGTCAGATTTTGCGGCTTGGGGAAGCTTGTTTGTTTGGGTAATTTAAAATTATTTCAGACTGATGCCAAGAAATAATCGTGGAGATAAATCCGTTTTAGACAATGTACTCAGTCTGGTAGAAGCATTGCTGCAACTGTCGGTAGAGCAAGATTGTGAGTCAAAACTTCCACTTTGCGTTGTCTGGAATGCTAATAAGCTGCGAATTACCGGATATAAAAGCCAACAGACAAGAGGAAACAGACCCAAAACAACTGAAGTTGGTACAAAGAAGGAATATTTACTCAACCAGATAACAAAAGCTGGCAAAACTTTAAAACCTTCTCCGAAAAAAGCAGAATCTAATGTTGATGAGTTCGATGAGCTTCAAATTGCACTTGACTGGTTGAACGATTTGCAAGTGCTAGGAGACAAACAAGTTAAGAAAAATCCAGGCTATTGGAAATTTACCCTGACGCTAAAACATCAGACAGCGACGATAAAAGAGAATCTGGAAGTGGTTAAGCAGAAGTGGAAGGAACACCAAAAGACGAATTTAAAAGAAACATTCCAGGTAGAAACAACAGATAATAGCTTCGATTGGCAAGAAATCTGCGGCGCTATGCTGGAAAAACACAAGCGTCTCACCACAAATGAGTTGCTGTTTGCTGATGATGAGATGAAATTTGAGCTAGAGGCAATTCATGTCCCTTTAGCATTGGTGGAACGTAACAAACCGAAGAAGTGCAGCGAGGATATTTCCCCAGAACAAGGTTCGCGGCTTTACGAACCGAGTTATGAAGAGAAGCAGCGATTTGAACATGAGGCTTTTTTAGAGCAAATTATCCGTGATGGTGTTGGTAAAACTCAAGGACACCGCATCGCTTTAATTGGGGAACCGGGCGCGGGAAAAACTACTCAGTTACAAACTATAGCTTTTTGGATATTAAACAACAATCTGGGTTTACCAATTTGGATTTCTTTAGCAGACTTGCAAGGAAAGAATTTAGAAAATTATCTGTTGCAAAATTGGCTAAAGAATGCTTTAGAAGTGGTGCGCGTAAAAGAAGAACAGGAAAACGCTTTTGCAGATTTATTCAAGAATAATCGTGTGTGGTTGTTGTTGGATGCAGCAGATGAAATGGCTTCACCCCAACCATTAACTGAGATTTCCCAGCAGTTAACGGGATGGGTGAAAAATGCGCGGGTTGTGCTGACTTGTCGGGTGAATGTTTGGGAAGCAAACGCCAACGCTTTAGAAAATTTTGAGACGTATCGGCTACTCAATTTTGCATATCCGAAAGATGTGCAAGAGTTTATTCGGCATTGGTTTTACAACAGGGATGCAGACAAAGGGGAAAGATTATGGAAGGAATTGGATAAAGCTGAACGTCAGCGTATCCAAGATTTAGTTAAAAATCCTTTGCGGTTAGCGCTGTTATGTAGCACTTGGCAAGGTTCCTATAAAGGTTTACCGGAAACTAAAGCCGGACTTTATCAGCAGTTTGTGGAAGAGGTTTACAAGTGGAAAGAAAACCGCTTCCCTACCACCGAACAGCAGCAAGAAGAATTAAACGCAGCGTTGGGACGTTTGGCGAAACGGGCAATCGATCAAGAAACGTCACGGTTTCGGCTACGACATAAGTTTGTGCGTGAGGAATTGGGTGATGCAAAACAGCAAAATTCTTTATTTTGGTTAGCGTTAAAGTTGGGATGGCTAAATGAAGTTGGAGTGGCTGCGGAATCAGCAACAAAAGAGAAAGTTTACGCTTTTTACCATCCCACATTTGAAGAATATTTTGCAGCGTTGGCGATCGCTGATTGGCACGAGTTTCTCAATCATGTTCCCGACAACCCCGCGCTAGGCGTTTATCGCATTTTTGCCCCGCAGTGGAAAGAGGTGATTTTGCTGTGGTTGGGACGTGAGGATGTAGGGAGGGAGGAGAAAGAAGAGTTTATTCAGGCGTTGGTGGAATTTGATGATGGGTGGGGAGAATACAGAGCTATTGATAAAGTCACAAGGGGATTTTACGAGTTTCGCGCTTATTTTCTCGCTGCTGCGGGGGTTGATGAGTGGAAAAATTCTTGCAACGCAGATGCTATTGTGGCGAAAATCGTTAAATGGCACTGTGCTGAGTTTAAAGTTGAAGTAAATAGGTGGGTAGAATTTCTCACACCAATAGCAAAAGGAGCAGAGATAGCACTCTTTCAGACAAATCGCATAAAAGCGATTGATGCCTTGGCAGAGTTAATCGGCAATCCACAACTGGATTATTCTACCCGAATGCAAGAGGCAAAAAGCTTAGAGCAAATTAAGCTAAAAGCGCTCATTGCTGTGATGGAGTTACTTCTCAAACAAAAGGATGATTCTATCCGAAAGCAAACGGCAGAAAGCTTAGAGGAAATTGACTCTGGCAACCAAAAAGCGATTGATGCTTTGGTGGAGTTAATCGGCAATCCACAACTGGATGATTCTATCCGAAGGGAAGCGGCATCTATCTTAGGGAAAATTGGCTCTGGCAACCAAAAAGCGATTGATGTTTTGGTGGAGTTAATCGGCAATCCACAACTGTATGATTCGACCCGATGCGAAGCGGCACATAGCTTAGGGAAAATTGGCTCTGGCAACCAAAAAGCGATTGATGCCTTGGTGGAGTTAATTGGTAATCCACAACTGTATGATTCGACCCCAAGGCAAGCAGCAGAAAGCTTAGGGAAAATTGGCTCTGGCAACCAAAAAGCAATTGATGCCTTGGTGGAGTTAATTGGTAAACCACAACTGGATGATGATACCCGAAGGCAAGCAGCAGAAAGCTTGGGGAAAATTGGCTCTGGTAACCAAAAAGCGATTGATGCTTTGGTGGAGTTAATTGGTAAACCACAACTGAATGATTATACCCAAAGGCAAGCAGCAGAAAGCTTAGGGAAAATTGGCTCTGGCAACCAAAAAGCGATTGATGCCTTGGTGGAGTTAATCGGCAATCCACAACTGGATTATTTTACCCGAAAGCAAGCGGCAGAAAGCTTAGAGGAAATTGACTCTGGCAATCAAAAAGCGATTGATGCTTTGGTGAAGTTAATTGATAAACCACAACTGAATGATTATACCCGAAGGGAAGCAGCAGAAAGCTTAGGGAAAATTGGCTCTGGCAACCAAAAAGCGATTGATGCCTTGGTGGAGTTAATCGGCAATCCACAACTGGATGATTTTACCCGATGGCAAGCGGCAGATAGCTTAGGGGAAATTGACTCTGGCAACCAAAAAGCGATTGATGTCTTGGTAGAGTTAATCGCCAAACCACAATTGAATGATTCTACCCAATGGCAAGCGGCAGATAGCTTAGAGAAAATTATGTTAGAGGAACAGATGCCCAGTGTTGTCACCGTGTTGAAAAATTACTTATCACCTGAAACTTACAAAAATGATTTTGAGCGATTTGATAATTGCTACAAAGTTATCTGGAAGTGCGCTCAAAGTATGTCCTACCCCGATTTTTATCAAGCTTGGCATCAACAAGAGAAAGTGAAAAATGGAGAGTAGGAAAGAAAAATACTTTCTCCAGCCACAACATCAGCGAAATGTGGAAGCAGCAATCCCTTGTAAAGACGCGATTCATCTCGTCTCGTAAATCTATCGCGTCTGATCTTTCCGCAATCCAGGGAATGCGTCGCCCCTAATAAAACAGATATTGTGAACAGGATGTAAATGCGATCGTTTTTGCAATCCCCCCCTTGTAGAGACGCGATTCATCGCGTCTTTATTTCCCGCATTTACATAGCGCCAATAATTCCGAGTTTTTTGGGTTGGCAATTACATCAATGCAAAGCAATAATTGCATAAAATTTTGTATCAAAGATGTAATCATGAATCATTACGATCCTCAACCAGAAAACAACAAACCCAAATACAAAGGTAAATATCGCATTGATTCAATCCGTTTGCCAGCATGGAGTTATGCTAGTAATGCCGGATATTTCATTACTATTTGCACCGACGGTAAAAAATGCTTTTTTGGTGAGGTTGTGCAGGGTGAAATGCAGTTATCAACAATTGGAGAAATTGCTCAGAAATTGTGGTACGAGATTCCTAATAATTTTTCTAATTGCCAGATAGATTCGTTTTGCGTCATGCCTAATCATATTCATGGGATTTTGGTTATTAATCAAATACAAATGGAAGAAGACGCGATGAATCCACGAACGCTGGAAGAAGACGCGATGAATCGCGTCTCTACAAGGGGGGGTGGTGAACGGGGTGGGGTTACTGGGTTATTTAACCCGATGTTGTCTAAAAATTCTCTTTCTAAAATTATTAGATGGTACAAAGGACGATGTTCATTTGAAATTAATCAAATTTATCAAGGTTTTGGATGGCAAGAAAGGTTTCATGACAACATAATTCGTAATGAATTCGCCCTCGATCGCATTAGACAATATATTATCAATAACCCAATCAATTGGGAGAGCGATTGCGAACAACCACCCCATCCCCCCTTGTAGAGACGCGATTCATCGCGTCTTCTTGTATTTGATTCATCTATTTACGCGTATAACGATGTTTCACCCCAATCGGAAAATATTCAGCATCCCCCATTGGCGCTAATGCAACCTGTGGTGTTTGATATTCCACAGGAACATAATTAGCAAACTCGCTATTGAGACGTAGCAGTTGTGAAAGAATAGAAGATGCGATCGCTTCTCTTCGATCTTCACTACCCTCTACCCCTGGTGCTAACTCCACAACCACAGATAAAAATCGGTTTTTGTCTGCATCTTCTTTCACCTGCAACACAAATTTACCCGTCACCCATTCTTGAATGCCTGGTTGTTCTAATCCCACCGTCACATTTTCTGGATAAATATTCGCCCCAAAGTAAGAAACTGTAAAGTTAGAACGACCAAACACATAAACGAAAGGTAATGAGTGAATACCTCTGCCTGAATTCTGAATTCTGAATTCTGAATTCTGATTCTGTAACTCTGCAACAGCATCGAATCCCCATTCACCTAAAAATTCCAGCATGGCATCATAACTAATGATACCGCCAGTATCCAAGATGTCATAACGCACCAATGGAACACCGTTATCTCCAGAAAATAGCAATGCGCCATCTTGAACTTCAAAAAAGCGGCTGCAAGGATCGTACTGCACTAACGTCGGTAAACGCGATTCCCCAAACAAAGCTCTAGCTGCATCGGGATTTTCTGCCAAAAAACGACGAATGCAAATACTTAACGGCGTTTCATTGCCCAAAACTCCCGCATCCGCAGTGCCGTAAAGTGATGCAAAATCATAGCAGGGATTTTGTGAACCAACTCGTTTACCAACCAAACTGCGCCATTCTTCGCTGAATACTTCTCCCGCCATGACAAATTTAATCTGATATTGCTCCCACTCCACACCACGAGCAATTCCAGTATCAATGACATCTTTCAAAAATGGCGGATATCCCAAAAGTACCACTTGCTCGAAAGCCGAACCCAACTCTTGTACAACTCGCAATATTTCTTCTTTGTTGTTACCAGGAGTAATTACAGTCAGGGGATAACCTTTACTAGCAAGATAGCGACAGCAATTGGTGGTGAACATTCCACCTACCCAAGTACCCAGGGTGAAACAAATCACGGCTAGAGTTCGTCTAGTGTCTGTATAAAAACTATCGTGAAAAATCTGTTCAAAACGTGTGGCGATTTGGAGTTCATCTGTGAAAAAACGAGGCCAAAATGTCGGTTTACCACTGGAACCAGAGGAAGCGGCGATCGTATCGCAGCCTTGGAGTTGTCCGTTGCGGCACAAGTCAGCTAAGGGATAATGCAGTATATAATTTTCTTTAGCGATCGCTGGAAGTTTTTGAAAGTCCTCCAAGCTTTGAATACTCCCAGGATTAATTTCTCTTTCTGCTAAAAAAGCTTTGTAGGCGGGTACGTTAGCCGCCACATCGTGAAATAAACTCAAAGGTACTGAACTATCAGTATTGAGATGTCGTTGCAGTTGAGTTTCTAGGGGAGTAGAAAGAAAATCTTCAAATGCTTTAATTGCTCGCTGGCTTTGTGATTTACGGTTCATGATGCTTATTGTTTATCAAACAGAATTCAGGAGTCAGAATTCAGAATTCAGAATGAATTTCGATCGAAAAACCAGTGCTTCTCTACAAGACGCACTCGTGTTCGCAGCGTTAGCGACGCAGGAACGTCTGAATAACCGGCGTTTTTGCATCTTCAAAGGGAGACGCACTCCCGTTCGAGCATCTTGATTCTGACTCCTGAATTCTGAATTCTGAATTCTTCTTCAATTTTTCAGATCGTAAATAAGTATACAAAAGCATTAGTCTCTATTTAATCAATATTCCTGAGGATAGCAACACCCTACACCTAACGTTTGGTAAGATATCCGAAAACAAGTATACGCTCGTTGTAGTCATTAAATAAAACCTTAATTCAACCTTGGGCACCATGCAGGTCTATTGCAGCAAACAACACACGAATGATAATGGCAACCGTTTTTGTACTCTTTGCGGTGAACCATTACCTCTTGCTGTGGGGCAGGTTATACATAATCGCTATAAAATCATACGTCAACTAGGCCAGGGTGGTTTTGGACGAACTTATCTGGCCCAGGATCGAGATAAATCTCATCAAACCTGTGTGCTGAAGGAATTTGCACCCCAAGTACAAGAAAAACAAGATTTACAAAAAGCTAAAGAATTATTTGAACGAGAAGCCAATGTGCTGAAAAAACTCCAGCATTCTCAAATTCCCCGTTTTCACAGTTCGCTGCAAGTGAACATCGGTACTAAAGATTTTTTCTTTTTAGTCCAAGATTTTGTAGATGGCGACAATTTTGACCAGCTATTAGAACAGCGTCGCTCTCAAGGAAAAGTTTTTAGTGAAGAGGAAGTAATTACCCTACTGCAACAGATTTTACCAGTTTTATCTTACATCCACTCACGAGATGTAGTTCACCGTGATATCTCTCCCGATAATTTAATTTGGCGGCGTTCTGATAATCTACCAGTGTTGATTGATTTTGGTGGCGTTAAGCAATTGCCGGCTTCTCAAGGTTTTTGGCGCACTCAGTTGGTTGGGAATAACACTTTGCTTGGTAAAAAAGGTTATGCTCCTGAAGAACAGCTAAGACAAGGTAAAGCATTTTTTAGTAGTGATTTATACTCTTTAGCGGTAACTGCATTAGTGTTACTGACGGGACAAGAACCGCAAAAATTATACGACAGCTATCAGGGAATTTGGTACTGGGGCAAGCAAATCCAAGTGAGTCCCAAACTGGAGTCTGTGTTAAAAAAGATGCTGGCTTATAAACCGAGCGATCGCTATCAACGAGCCGAGCAAGTCCTCAAAGATTTACCATCGCCAAATGCTACCAAACCACCAGCTAATTATATTACCAAGATTAAGACGATGGTAGTTGCTCCGGGAAGACAAGGCGCTAGTGCGATTGTTAGTAGATTCCAGAACAGAACCCAAGCAATCGCTAAACCGGCATCTTTCCCCGTTTGGATTCGTCCTTTTGTGATGAGTCTGGGCGGTACAGCTTTAGTCGTCTTAACTGGTGCAGGTGCTTGGGCGGTGGTAAACGCAGTGATTCGTGGGGTATCTTCAATCACCATTCCATCAATTTCATTACCGCAAATTCCCCAATTACCCAATCCTAGCGGGAAACCAGTCAGCGATCGCGGCACAAGTGGCAAGCTTGAGCAACTTATCAGTCGCCGCCAACAGCTAGAAATTCCCGAAGGATTTTTTACGCGCTTCGTAGACGATTCATTTTATACAAAAAATTCCCAATTAAAGGGACGTAGCCTCACATCTAAACCTGAAGATGCGCGTTTTCGGGATGAATGGTACAGTATCGGAGATGAATTTTTAAATAAAATAGAACAAGCTAACCTCAGTACAGCAGCGCGTCGCAAACTGGGCAATTACACCACACAAGATTACGAAAGATGGAGACGACAAGCGCGATCGGGGGAATTCGGAGACTATACAATCGATCGGTTGAACAAAGAAACAAATGAAAAATTCGATCGCTTGTTTCCTGACCAAGACCGTGGGAAACTCAATCAGCAAACTTTCGGTCAAATTTGGTATGCGATCGCAGCCGATCGAATTAGTAAAGTACAATCTGGCAAGTAAAGGGACACGGGGAATAACAAATGACAAATGACAAATGACAAAATTATATTGTTCTAAAGGACATGAAAATTCCCCAGGTAGTCGGTTTTGTCTCCAGTGTGGTGAGAAGTTATTGGATACGCCCATGAGTTATGGTATACAAGCAGGATTAACTTTAGGCGATCGCTATGTGATTGTCCGTCAAATCGGTCAAGGTGGCTTTGGACGCACTTATTTAGCTGAAGATGTTAACCGTTTCCGCGAACTTTGTGTTTTAAAGGAATTTTCGCCCCAAGTCCAAACCGCTTACGTTGTCGAAAAAGCTGAAGAACTTTTTGAAAGAGAAGCGAGTGTTCTCTATAAGTTGCAACATCCCCAAATTCCTCGTTTCCGCGAACTGCTTCGCATTAACTTACAGGGCAGAGAATATCTGTTTTTAGTGCAAGATTATGTAGAAGGGGAAACTTACAACTCTTTGTTAAATGCTAAAACAAAGCAAGGTTTGCGCTTTACAGAAGCTGAAGTGCGCCAATTATTGCAGCAAATTTTGCCAGTGTTGGAGTACATCCACTCACTAGGTGTAATTCATCGAGATATTTCTCCAGATAATTTAATTCTTCGCACCGTTGACCAACTACCAGTATTAATTGATTTTGGCGGTGTCAAACAAGTAGTAGCAACTGTAGCTTCCCAATATTATCAACCTGGTGGAATGGCATCTTCCCCATCACCAACTCTATTAGGTAAAGTAGGATTTGCTCCCCCAGAACAGATGCAAACTGGGTTAGTATCTCCCCACAGTGACTTGTATGCCTTGGCAGCAACAGTGTTGGTTTTACTGACAGGTAAACTCCCCCAAGAATTAATTGATACTTATAATTTAACCTGGCAATGGCAGCGAGAAGTTAGCCTGAGTCCCCTTTTAGGACAAGTAATAGATAAAATGCTATCTGCCAGACCAGGCGATCGCTATCAATCAGCCCGTCAAATACTCCAAGCCCTCAACCCGCCTCCAGCCAGCTATCCCCCCACTCAATACCCCACCCCACCACAACCCACATCCGCCACCGTCGCTGTCTCCCCTCCACCCCCCTCATATCCCTCATCCCCCTCATCCCCCTCATCCCCCTCATCTCCTTCCCAATGGACACCAACAAAAACCTTCCTAGCAGCACTGGTAGCAGTTGGTACAGCCGGATTAATTTTCTGGGGAGTCACTAGTAACCGCGATCGAGGAGGAGTTGAACCTAGCCCCACACCCAGCCCAATCCCAACCAGTAACCAGCCAGTCGATCCCTTAGCCCAATACTCACCAGCCGAACGCCAGCGCAAACAAAGATTGAGCGATCGCCGTCAACAGTTGGGTATTGATGAGAGGTTCTACATTAACTTGGTGAATCAAGTTTTTTGGGACAAAAATCCCAGTTTACGAGGACGGACTCTCAGCAATGGTTCCGAAGATGAGAGTTTGCGGGCAGAATGGGATAAAACAGCTTCAGAATTACTGGAAAAACTTGCATCACTGAGTTCCAATTCCCGCCGACAACTGGGAACTTATACAACTGCTGAACGCGATCGCTGGAAAGTCGAAGTCAACCGCATCAACGTTGGTAGTCGCTCTTTGTACGATTTGGGTGATGCAGCATTTTTAAGTGTATTCCCTGAGCAAAGAGGTAAAAACTTTGCAGATCAGCCCATTGGACAAGTTTGGTACGGGTTTGTGAGCGATAAACTCAGTGCTATCCTGGCTGGTAGTGCTTTCCAGAAACTTGTCTTCGATGTGGGCGCTACCAGCAAAACAGTCAGCGGAACTCTTCAACCTGCTGCTGGTAAAGTTTTTATTGCTGAACTTGCCAAAGACCAAGCTATGGAATTGAAGCTACAAGCAAATTCCCAAGTTTTATTATCAGTCTACTCACCCTCAGGAAAAATCAAACTTTTAGAAGATTCTACCCAGCGTACTTTATCAAGTAAATTACCAGAAAAGGGTTTTTACGAGTTTGTCATTGTTTCCACAGCATCGAAACCGATAGATTATCAACTCACCATTACAGCCGAAACTCCCACCCCAGTTGCATCTCCAACACCAACGCCTACAGAAACACCAACCCCCACACCAACTCCAACAGAAACTCCCACACCTGAACCTACACCAACTCCCACAGAAACCCCAACACCTGAACCTACACCGACACCTAGTCCTGAGGTGACGCCCCAGAGTAATAAAAATTAAAAACATCAGCGTTGCTGAGTAGAGGAAGAAAGGCTCATCGCCACTCAACTATGAAAAACTTGCTACAAATTGTACAGCCATGATTGCGTTGCTCGTTCGCCTAGCCATCCCATCCCAATACTTGTCGGGTTTTGGGAAAAAGGCGAAGGGGAAAGGGTAAAGAAAAAACCTTTAACCTTTACCCTTTAACCTTTTCCCAAAACCCAATTCCGAGTTAAAAATGCACAAAGCGAGCAGTATTGCGTCCCATCCCTTCTACCCAAAACCCTTATGTAGAGACGCGATTTATCGCGTCTTCAAAGACCTGGTTTTTCTACATGATGTGATAATTCAGAAATTTTGATTATTAAAATCTCTCCGCGTCCCCGTGTCCCCGTGTCCCCCCGTCAGTCTCAATAATCAGTCTCCTGCGGTAATATCCCAATTTAGGAAATTAGTCAACCTGATAGACATAACAAAGTATAGTTTGTATAGTCAGCTTTGTAATCAAATTTTAGTTTTAGATTGGAGACTTAAAACATGTCTACTGATACTCACATAGTTGCTTACGTTGAAGAAAGCGAATTTGATGTTGTTTTAAATGGAAGTGAAGAGCAAGTTGTTGTTGTTGACTTTACTGCTACTTGGTGTGGTCCCTGTCGCCTGATTAGTCCGTTAATGGATCAACTCGCCGAAGAATACAAAGGTCGTGCGAAAGTTGTTAAGGTAGATGTTGACAACAACAAGCCAATCTTCAAAAAATTTGGTCTTCGCAGCATTCCAGCAGTTTTAATTTTCAAAGATGGTGTTTTAGCAGAAACTATCGTGGGAGTTTCTCCTTACGAGCAGTTCACCAACGCTATTGACAAGCTTCTTTAGTTAATTTGTAATTCGTAATTCGTAATTCGTAATTAAAAACGGTTTGATTGCTCTGATAGCACTCAAATTACTATAAATTATGAATTATGAATTATACATTTTTAAATGCTCTGTTTTCGTCTGTAATGTGCTTGAAGTAATCCACTTGGATATTGTTTTGAGTGAATAAGCTCCAATTTTTCTTCGGGGCTAGGTGGTGGAAAAAGGCGTGTACCATCACCTAAAATAATTGGAATAGTTGAAATAATATATTCGTCAATCAAGCTGTGTCCAAGAAATGAATTAATTAAGGCTCCACCACCAACTAACCAGATATTTTTAAAGCCTTGCGCCTCTATACTTGCTAATGCGTGGTTCACTGTGTCGGAAACAAATACAACGTCTTCGCGGTCAGATTTGAGGTGTCGTTGGGTAAAAACAAAAGATTTCTTTTTCGGATAAGGCCACTCGCCGAAACTAAGGCCTAGCTCGTATGTCTTGCTACCCAAAACAATAGCATCAATCGATTCGTAGAAAGCAGCATAACCGTAATCTTCTCCTTGAGCCTCAACTATAGATAACCAATCAATTCCTCCATCGCTACGAGCAATGTAGCCATCCAAACTAGTTGCAATATAGAGTGTAACTTTCGCCATTTGTCTCCCTAATCTCCCTCATCTCCCTCATCTCCCTCATCCCCCCCACTCCCTTTTACAGTGTCTGCTGCACCCAATTGCAAGGCATAGAGGTTCGCATAAACACCCTGTCGATCGATGAGTTCTGCGTGAGTACCTTGCTCTACAATTTGTCCTTGTTGAATTACTAACACTCGATCTGCCTGAGTAACTGTACTGAGGCGGTGGGCAATTACGAAACTAGTACGACCTTGCAACAAGCGGGCGATCGCAGTTTGTACTAGCTGTTCTGTGCGGGTATCGATACTGCTGGTAGCTTCATCGAGTATGAGAATTCGGGGATTAATTAACACCGCACGAGCAATACTGATGAGTTGTCGTTGTCCCTGACTCAAGGGAGCGCCTTTTTCACCCAATCGAGTTGTATAGCCCTGTGGTAATGAGGTAATAAATTCATGGACATTCGCCATCTGTGCAGCTCCTTCGATATCAGCTTGGCTAGCATAGGGACAACCAAAGGCGATGTTTTCTGCAACGGTGCCACTAAATAAAATATTGTCTTGCAGGACGATACCAATCTGACGCCGTAGACTTGCTTGAGTAACACTACGTACATCAATGTCATCAATTTTAACTGCACCACCAGATACATCGTAGAAGCGCAAAATTAAGTTAACGATCGTAGTTTTTCCCGAACCCGTTCCCCCTACTAACGCAACCATCTGCCCTGGATAAGCATGTAAATTTACCCCTTTGAGAACCAGTTGGTCAGGATTGTAGCCAAATTTAACATTCTCAAATTTTACTTCACCTTGAATGGGTGGCATTTCGGTAGCATCAGGGGCATCTTTGAGTTGTGACGGTTCATCTAGCAACAGAAAGATTCGCTCTAGTCCAGCGAATGCAGATTGAGCTTGGGTGTAAAACTGGCTGAGAATTTGAATGGGGCGGAAGAACTGCTGTACATAAAGTAAAAAGGATGTCACCACGCCTACTGTTGCACCTCCAGTCACTGCCAGATAACCACCATAAGCCAACACACCTGCGGTTGCTAGTGTGTTGAGAAAATCGATGGACGGCAAAAAGGCCGAAGTAATTGCCACAGCCTGAACGTTAGCATCACGATTGGCGGCGTTGAGAATCTCGAATTCTGCAATGTTGGACTGTACGCGATTAAATGCCTGTGCTTCCCGCACACTACCAATATCTTCTTCCAACTTGGCGGAAAGCTCCCCAATGGTTTGTCGCGTGACGCGAAATCTGGATCTTGCCCAACGTGCAAACAAGCTTGTGGTAAAAATCATCAGTGGCACTACTAGGTTGCTCAACAAGCCAAGTTTCAGGTTAATTGAGAGCATAGCAATCACAATGCCGATTAAACTGAAAGTGTTACCTAGCATTTGGGCGATCGTCAGTCCAAATGCTTGATTCACAGTGTTGACATCATTCAACAAGCGGCTCATTAAATCCCCAGCTTCGCTACGGTCAAAAAAGCTCAGGGGTAAACTTTGGATTTTAATGAAAATGTCTTGCCTGAGTTGAGCCAACAATCGCTGCATAATCCAGCCGACTCGAATAATTTGACCCCGGATTGCCAAGACACCAACTCCGTAATTCAGCGCAAGTAGCCCTAATAACAGCAGTAGTCCCTGCAAATTTCCTTTTGCAATCAGGTTATCAATCGACCAGCCAAGAAAGAATGGCCCAATTGCTTGGGTGATAGCACCAATCAATACCAATGTGACGGCAATGGGAATTTCTTTGCGATAGGGTCTTAGGTATTGCAAAAAGCGCCCTAGAGTGGAGACTTGCTTACTAGCTTGTTCTTCGGATACAACAACCGCAGCTGTACTTCTCATTTATTCTCCTTCTGCTTTACCTGAGATTCCAAAATTACCCCGTAAAGTGGGCTGGTTTGCATCAATTCTTCGTGAGTGCCTTGTGCTACCAATCGTCCTTTGTCCATCAGAAAAATGCGATCGGCATTCTTGACAGTGCTAATGCGTTGAGCCACTACAAAGGTTGTACAAGCTTTTTGGCGCATGAAACCATCTAACTCGGCTTGAATTTGGGCAGCAGTTTTGGCATCCACAGCAGAGGTACTATCGTCCAAAATCAAAATACTGTAATCAGTGAGTAAGGTACGAGCGATCGCAATTCTTTGTTTTTGCCCACCAGACAAACCCACACCTCGTTCACCCACAATCGTTTCGTAGCCATCAGGCAGACTGATGATGAAATCGTGGATTTGTGCGGTTTTTGCCACCTCAATCACTTCTTCTAAGGTTGCATTGGATTTTGCATAGGCAATATTTTCCCGGATTGTGCCAGAGAAGAGTGTGGTTTCCTGAAACACAATACCGATACGAGATCTGAGACTTTTGAGGTTGAAACTTTTGACATCCCGTCCATCAATGCGAATAGCTCCCCTTGTGACATCGTAAAAGCGGGGAATCAAATTCATAATTGTGCTTTTTCCAGAACCAGTCATGCCTAGAACGGCGATTAGCTCATTGGGCTTGGTTTCAAAGGAAACTTCTTTGAGAGTTTCCGCAGTTGCTCCTGGATAACGAAAGGAAACATTCTCAAAAGTGATTCTACCACCACAGGTGTCAAAAGGGATGGCATCAGGGCGATCGCTAATTTCTATCTCTGCGTCCACAACTTCGTAAACGCGTTCCGCAGAAGCAGTTGATTGAGCGATCGCAGGTGCCGCAAATCCAATCAATAAAATTGGTTGGAGAATTAACGCTAGGTAGGAGTTAAACGCCACCAGTTCACCAACGGAGAACCTCTTCCCAACTACCTCGGCTCCCCCATAACCGAAAACTGCCAGTGTTACCAAATTACTTAACAAAAAGATAAACGGGAAAGTATTACGGATGGCGCTAATGGTCATCATATTTGCCTTGACGAGGCCATCATTCAGGGTAGTGTAACGCGACCTTTCGGCAGACTCCCGCACAAACGCTTTCACCACCCGTATTCCGATTAAATTCTCTTGTAATACAGCGTTGAGGTCGCTTAGTTGCTCTTGTACTTGCCGAAAAAGTTTGTTATTCCGAGCGACGAATCGCGCCATTAACCATGCAGTTATGGGTACTACTGTCAGAGTAATCAGTGCCAATTTCCAGTTCATCACCAGCAAAAGTACTGCAATACTCACCAATGTCACAACCCCACCAATCACCTGAATCAGGCTAGTCCCAACAAATGTACGGATTTGGTCAACGTCACTGGTAACACGAGTTAATAGTTGGGAAGTCTGCGCCTGATCGTGATAGCTGAAACTGAGATTTTGAATTTTGCTGAAAATTTTGTTTCGCAGATCGTAAGCTACACCTTGAGAGGCAGCTTCTGCCAAATAGCTTTGTCCAAAGTTAAATAAGCCACGAGCGATCGCCGCGACTACCATCCAACCAGCGCTAGTTAGCACAATTTCTAAGTTTTTTTTGGTAATCCCTTCATCGATTCCCCACCGAAATAGTTGCGGGGTAACCGCATTGGCGATCGTCAACAGCAATAAGCTTACCAAGGCTCCCAGCGAAGTCCATCTGTAAGTACTCAAACTACCCAGCACGCGCTGGATTGGTTGCATTGACGAATTTTCCCGGAGTTCTGGTTGTTGAACCAATGAAATTCACCCTATGTTTTGGGAAAATTATCTCCTACTTTGATTCTAAAAAACCACTTACTTAAGTTCAGTATCAGGAATATAGGATAAATTTGTCACCTTGCGGTTACTAAACTTTGTTATTTTTGAGACTTGTAAATTAAATTTCCTCACAATTGCTCTGGATTAATTCCCCGCTCTTTTAGTAGAGCATGTAAAGCTTGTAACTGGGCTTCGGCAAGTTCTGCTCGCTGGCGTTGTTGTTCGGCTGCGGCTTGGGCAAAACAATCTGTATCATCACTAGAAGAAGTAGAACAAAGTGATACTTAACAGCAACAAAGTGCTATTCTTGAACCCTTGATGTGGAGGAAATTCAAGTATAAGACTCCTGTTTTATTTTTGAAAAAACTCCGTACATCTCCAAAAGGCTGATTCCCTACTTGTTGCTGAGAGCAAATAAGTTCAAAAATCAAAGCGGACGACTAGACAATCCTCATACTCAAATCCAACCACTTTGACTGAGTAATCGGCGCACTGCTAGAAATATAATCCACACCCGTCTCTGCAATACCTCGAATCGTCTCCAAAGTCACATTCCCCGAAGCCTCAATTTTCACCCGGCTATCCTGTTGACGAATTAATTCCACCGCCTCACGCATCATATCCAAAGGCATATTATCCAACATAATAATGTCGGCTTGGTGCTGCAAAGCTTCCCTCACCTGTTCTAAACTTTCCGTCTCTACTTCTATTGTCAAAGGATAAGGAATTTGAGAACGAACCCGGCTAATAGCTTCCTCAATTCCCCCAGCCGCCGCAATGTGATTATCCTTAATCATCACCGCATCATCCAACCCCATACGATGATTAATCGCCCCACCCACAGCAGTCGCATACTTTTCCAACAGTCTTAGCCCTGGTGTAGTTTTGCGCGTATCCACCAACCGAGCAGGTAAATCAACAATTTTCTCTACATATATATTAGTCAGCGTGGCAATTCCACTCAACCGCATAGCCAAATTCAGCGCTACCCGTTCCCCCATTAGCAACGCATCCAGCGAACCATGAATTTCAGCTACTACCTGTCCCGGCTCACATCTTGCGCCTTCAGCCGTCACAACCGTAAAACTCACATTTTCATTCAAAATCTGAAATACCCTAGCTGCAACTGGTAAGCCAGCAATTATTCCTGGAGCCTTCGCTATCCACTTGGCTGTTCCTGCTGTGACATCTTCAACGAGTAGGGTGTTTGTGGTGCGATCGCCCCGCCCAATATCCTCCAACAACCAACCGCGCAACAGCGGATCTAAAACTAGCCAGGGCGGCAAAACACCAAAATTCCTCACAGCTTTATTCCTTCCTTAGGGACTCTCAGGAATACTATAGCCTAAAACCCTTGCTATATAAGGCTTATCCCAGGCTGAAAAAAATGGCGAAAAAAACTTTGAAAAAGTGGTTGACACTCTTAAAGAGGTTCGCTATATTGAATAAGTGCCTGAAGCAAAGCGAAGCAAAGCGACGCGTGAAGGACACCGAACCATGAAAATATTATAGTTTGAAAGCTATTATACAACAAGTGGCCTGCGTCAAGTAAATAAGATAACCAAGCTGAGGTTAAAAAAGAGCAGCTAATTGAGCTAAAAAACAAACAAACCAAAACGGAGAGTTTGATCCTGGCTCAGGATGAACGCTGGCGGTATGCTTAACACATGCAAGTCGAACGGTGTCTTCGGACATAGTGGCGGACGGGTGAGTAACGCGTGAGAA
>NZ_JACJRQ010000011.1 GCF_014697355.1 Nostoc calcicola FACHB-3891
AGTGGCACGAACTGATACGACTAGTTTTAGCGTGAATCATCAACAGGGAGATTCCCCAGAAGAAAATCTATTACGTTATGGCTATTCCAAAGACTTTCGCCCAGATTTGTTACAATACCGTCAATTATTGGCAACCCTTGACCCGATGGGAATGCCATTAGTCAGCACAACCCTTGAAGGTAATGGAGCTGACGACCCATTATATTTCCCCACTTGGCAAAAAATAGCACAAGTGATTGGACATAAAAAGTTTGTCTTTATCGCTGATTGTAAAGCTGGGTCGATTGCAACTCGCGCTCAAATCGCCGCTTCTAGGGGTATTTACTGCGTTCCTGTAGCTATGAGTGGGCAACACCCTCAATATCTTCAGCAATGGGTTCTCAACCCACCAGGAGAAATTGTGCCCATTCGTTTACCGCGACAAGATGAACTTGAACCTGCGGTGGGAAAAGGTTTTGAGGTGGAGTTAGGTAAGTTTTGGTTCAATAAACAAACCAACAAGTGGGTGCGTTGGCTAGAACGCTACTTAGTAGTTTACTCCCAAAGCCTTGCTGCATCAATCATACGTGGACAACAGCAACGCATCTTGAGTGCTGAAACTGCTCTCCAAAATTTAGCTAACAAGCCAGGTTCAGATCGGGAGGTACTCACCCATAAAGTAGAAAACATTCTCCTGCGCTATCGGGTCAAAAATTTTTTCTCAACCATGATTACAGAACAGATCACTAAAAAAACTCGTCATCTCGGACGGGGACGACCATCAAAAAACTCGACCACTGAGGAATTGACAGATATTTGTCTTCAACTTCATATCCAGAAGATAGATACTGCGATTGAGTCGGCAGAAACTTTGGCAGGGTGGCGATTGTATGTCACTAATGCCGATAGTAGCCAGCTGAGTTTACCACTTGCTGTGATGTATTATCGGGATGAATGGCTTTTAGAGCGAGGTTTTCACCGTTTTAAAAGGGGTTCTTTACCAGCCCTACCCATTTACTTTCAAAATACTGACCGAATCACTGGCTTAATGTTCTTGTTGAACATAGCTTTGCGTGTATTTACTCTAATGGAGTTTGTAGTACGGCTGGCTCTTGAGCAAACCCAACAATCTTTGGCAGGTCTTTATGACGGTAATCCAAAGCGAAAAACTGCTCGCCCATCTGTTGAACAGATGCTCAAGGCTTTTTGTAATTTAACTCTTTATTTTTTACCTGATTCTACCATCTTCATCACACCAATTAACGCGCTTCAAAAACAAATTCTTTCTTTAATGAAAATGCCTTCATCCCTTTATCAGATAGATTCGGTGATGCGCTCGACATAATTCGTCTTAGTCAATTACTTGCACCACTCCTGAAGAAGAATACACAGAATTGAAGTTCCATTTCAATATTAGCAATTTCCGTGTAAGACACCGCAAATTGAACTTTGAATATTGCTGCTATTCCATGTATTACACGGAATGACTTAACTTCAGATAACAGTCTCTCAATATATTTCTTTTATCCCTATAATACACGGAAAGCCGCGATTTATTTTACCATGTAATACATGGTAAAGCTCGTTCTCCTTTTCCCAAGTATTACACGGTGATGGTTTTAGCAGATCCAAAATCGTATTGTTTCCTTTAACAGTAAGGCATTAATTCCTCTCACACTTCAAAAATAAGCGAACGTACAGTAATGACTGATTTTCCTAAGTAATTACGAATTAGTTAATACTAAGATAAAGAATATCCTGTTGCTTTCTCAACGTATTTCACAACTTTTTCATAGGATTCAGGATTACTCACAGGGTTGATGATGATGGGAATAGTGCCATCTGGTAACCAAAAAGTTATCCTACCGTTCGGTTCATGACAAAAGGAACTCACGCAGTCGAGGTTAATTACATATTCATTTTTTTCGTAAATAATTTTCACCCAGTAGGCATGATTTAATTTCAATTCGGTAACGCATTCTATATAATCGATAACTTTTTGATAGTCTTCTAGGTTAGTTTGTGGGTTAATCACTATGGGAATGGCACTATCAGGTAACCAAAAAGTAACCCTGCCATTTCGTTCATAACAAAAAGCATGGACACGCTCAAAATTTACTACATATTCTTTCCTCTCGTAAAGGATTTTCACCCAGTACGTCACAACATCTCCTCAAGTCCGAAATTTATGAATGATGCACCCTGTATATCAAATGTACCCAAGCCCTAAGTTAATGTTGCTATGCGCTAGTTCAAAATCAAATTAATTTTTTGAATTATGAATTCTTATGAAACCTCCAATGGTGTTGGTGTGACGGAATTTGACAGAGAAATCGCCGCTTGAATGAACCCTTTAAATAAGGGATGAGGGGTACTGGGGCGGGATTGAAATTCTGGATGAAATTGGCAAGCCAGAAAGAATGGATGCTTGGATAATTCCACAATTTCAACTAAGCGTCCATCGGGAGAAGTGCCACTGATGACGTAGCCAGACTTTAACAACAAATCGCGGTAAGCATTGTTGAACTCATAGCGATGTCGATGTCGTTCATAAATCACATCTTCCTGATAGAGCTTAAAAGCCAAAGTATCAGGGAGAACACGACAAGGATATAGTCCCAAGCGCATTGTACCCCCTAAATCCACTACTTCCTGCTGTTCTGGCAATAAATTAATTACCGGCTCAGTTGTATAAGCGTCAAATTCAGCACTATTGGCGTCTGTTAATCCCCCTACGTTCCTCGCCCATTCAATTACGGAACATTGCATTCCCAAGCATAAACCCAAGAAGGGAATTTGGCGATTCCGGGCATATTTAATGGCGGCAATTTTGCCATCTACTCCCCTGAGTCCAAAACCTCCTGGCACAACTATGCCGTCAACACCCTCAAGGTGGGTTTCGGCTGGTTCAGTTTCCAAAAGTTCTGAGTTCACCCAACGCAGGCGCAGTTTGCCATAGGTGGAGATTGCAGCGTGGTTGAGTGCTTCAACCACAGATAAGTAAGCATCACTTAACTGCACATATTTACCGACAATGGCAATTTCTACTTCGTGTTTGGGACTATGTAACCGTTTTACCAGGGTTTGCCACTGAGTTAAATCTGGTGTCCGTTGTTCCATTTGCAGCAAGTTCAGCACTTGTTCTGCCATTCCTTCCCACTCCAGATTCAGTGGTACTTCATAGATACTTTTGGCATCTTGGGAGGTGATGACACATTCTTCTGGCACATCACAAAATCCCGACAATTTTTGCTTTAATTTTGTGGGTAGGGGGCGATCGCTCCGACAAACTAAAATATCTGGTTGAATGCCAATAGATCTCAGTTCTTTGACTGAATGCTGTGTTGGCTTAGTTTTCATCTCACCCGCAGAAGCAATCCACGGTACTAGCGTCACGTGCATGTACAAGACATTTTGCCGTCCCACTTCTTTGCGGAACTGACGAATTGCTTCCAAAAACGGCAGGGATTCAATATCACCCACGGTACCGCCGATTTCTGTAATCACTACAGATGGATTTGTGCTTTTAGCGACCCGCAGAATTCGCTCTTTAATTTCATTGGTGATATGAGGAATCACCTGTACAGTGCCGCCATCATAGTCTCCACGACGTTCTTTATTGATGACTGCTTGGTAAATCGAGCCAGTAGTCACGCTGTTTAATCGTGACATCGAAGTATCTGTAAAGCGTTCGTAATGTCCCAAGTCTAAATCTGTCTCGGCGCCATCCTGGGTAACAAACACTTCGCCATGCTGAAAGGGACTCATCGTCCCAGGATCTATATTGATATAAGGGTCGAGTTTGAGAATCGACACCGAATATTCCCGCGATTTGAGCAAACGCCCTAGACTTGCTGCTACAATTCCTTTGCCAATACTGGAGACTACACCTCCAGTTACAAAGATAAACTTAGTCATAGTAGTTTTAATTTCTAACAACTTCTAAAAATACATCCCGTCATTGTGCCATAGTGACTGTCGTCAAATCTTCCGCGATTTTGCTGTGAAAAATCTCTTAGGATTAGTAATATTAGGCTGTATTCTCACCTCCTCCGTAGCCTTGGCAGAGCCATCTCTTCTAGTCGTTTTTCCCCAGACAAACTACCAAACAAGTGCCCAAAAAATCTTTTTTCTAGGCACAGCACCTCCCGATGGACAAGTTTCGATCAATAATAAGCCAATTACCCGCAGCAAAGCTGGTCATTTTTCTCCGAGTTTACCTTTGCAGTTGGGAGAGAATCTGTTTACTGTGCGTCACCGCAATCAAGAACTCCAGATCAGGGTGACAAGGATTGCCACTGTAGCTGAACTTCCACAGGGGTTGGCCTTTGCAAAAGATTCCCTCACTCCGGCTACTGACATTGCCAGACTACCGGGAGAACTTATTTGTTTTAGCGCGATCGCACCCCCTAACGCCAGCGTATCTGTCCAACTGGCTAATCAAACTGTTACCCTTTTGCCCCAACCCGAGCAAGCCCAATTACCAAATAATTTGGCAGCTTTGACGGGGCAAAATCAGCCTCATGGCCAGTCTAGCGTAGGGAACTATAAAGGTTGCATCACCTTGCAACAACCTGATACTAATTCCTTCAGTCTAATTTACGGCAACAACATCATTTCTGGTGCTGTTGTTCCAGACTCAAGTCAAGAGGTAGATTTGGGACAACCCCAGTTTCAACTGACGCTCAATGGCAAGACCATAACTCAACCAGGAAATGGTAAAGTTAAAATCCTCTCAAGAGCAGAGTTACCAGTTGCTGAGGTGACGGTAGACGCAGGTGTTGCACGCACTGGCCCCAATACCGATTATTCTCGACTCACACCACTGCCCAAAGGCACACGAGCAGCAGTTACAGGTAAGGAAGGTGAATGGTTGCGCCTAGACTACGGAGCTTGGATTAATAGTCAGGAAACTCGCACTTTACCCGGTGCAGTTCCGCCACAAACAATAATTCGCAGTGTCGGATACCGTCAACTCCCTGGTGTGACAGAGATGGCTTTCCCCTTACAAGTCCCCGTACCTGTGAGCGTGCAACAGAGCGATCGCGCTTTGACTCTCACTCTCTACAACACTACTGCCCAAACGGACATTATTCGTCTGGACGATAACCCCCTAATTTCTCGCCTAGATTGGCAACAGGAGACGCCAGAACGAGTAAAATACACCTTTAACCTTAAAAAAGCTCAACAGTGGGGATATAAGCTGAGATACGACGGTACGACCCTGGTTTTGGCTTTGCGTCATCCGCCTAAAATTGGGAACACAAGACGCAAGCTTTTAGCTAATTTCAAGATTGTACTAGATCCAGGGCATGGAGGTAAAGAATCTGGTGCCAGTGGTCCAACTGGATATTTAGAAAAAGATGTCAATTTGGCAGTATCGAAGTTGTTGCGGGATGAATTGGTGAAGCGAGGGGCGACGGTGGTAATGACACGGGAGGACGACAAGGAAGTTTCTTTAGCAGAACGTCAAGCAATTATTAGTCAAGAAGAACCTGCGATCGCTCTTTCCATACATCACAATTCCCTACCCGATGATGGCGATGCCGAAAAAACCAAGGGATTCGGCGCTTTTTGGTATCAACCCCAAGCCCACAGTCTGGCAATATTTTTACAAAACTATGTAGTAAAAAACCTCGGAAAACCTTCCTATGGTGTGTTTTGGGATAACCTGGCGCTGACACGTCCAGCTGCTGCGCCATCGGTGTTACTGGAATTGGGTTTTATGAGTAATCCTGATGAATTTGAGCAGGTAGTAGATCCAGAAGAACAGAAAAAAATGGCAAAAGCGATCGCTCAAGGAATTACTGAATGGTTTAGGAGTGTTAATTAACACTTTCTTGCCTGAAGGCTAGAGGTTTTCAGTTAGTATTTTTCTCAAAATTACTGAAAACATAAGAGAACCAGCATGAACTATTCCCCAGTACCTCCGATGAGGATAAACCTCCGCCCTGCTACCTTGGCTGATTTGGATCTGTTGCGACATTGGGATGAGCAACCTCACGTCATTGACTCCGATCCTAACGATGACTGGGGCTGGGAGGTAGAACTCGACCGCGCCCCCGAATGGAGGGAGCAATTGATTGCTGAAATCGATCGCCGTCCCATCGGATTTATCCAAATCATCGATCCGGCACGTGAGGATAGTCACTACTGGGGTGATGTTCCGGCAAATCTTCGCGCTATTGATATCTGGATTGGGGAAGAGATTGATTTGGGCAAAGGTTATGGAACCCAAATGATGCAGCTTGCACTTGCTCGATGTTTTGCTGACCCCTTGGTGACGGCTGTACTCGTCGATCCACTTGCTGGCAATACCCGTGTTCACCGCTTCTATGAACGTTTTGGTTTCCAATTTGTCGAGTCTCGACGATTTGGTAACGATGACTGCTTAGTTTATCGCGTCAACCGAGCAGATTGTTATCATGAAAGTTAGATTTTTTAACTCCTCAATAAAAAATGGCGTTGCTGAATCAAGGGATGAAATTGTACGCATTGAAATCTTAAACTCCTTATTCTCTCTGTGTCTCTGCGCCTCTGCGTGAGATAAATCATCCCGCAATTATGCAACGCCTAAAAAATACTCAAACCAAAAGTCTGGGCTTTGGTTGAGCAACATATTAAGCTTACGTGTAACTCGATGGATGGGCTTTGTACCTCAGCCCATCCTACGTGCTTGAGTGCAAACGACATTCTTATCTCTGTTTGCAGCTTTCAGTCAGTTCTAGATTGTAGAAAGTCCCTGCCTTGGGATTAATTGAACGCAACTCCTGGATAAAAGCATTAAATCTTGTATTGCTTGTGCCGAAACCAGCTTCAGCACAAGCAGATAAACCTCCTTCGATGGGAATAGGAGATCCAACCCTGGGACTATATACGATGAATTTATCCACGGTACCAGTGCCGACTGCAAACCCGATAACCTGGCGAATTGTTCGCAAAGCGGCATTATCTAAGGAACCACCAATACTGCCAACACTAATATTAACCGCACGAGTTTCAGCAAAGGCCGGCGCACTAATCGACAATACTGCCCCGACAATAATCAAACTGGTGAACTTCTTCATTTTCCTCTGTTTTGACTTTTAACTTTTGACTTTTGACTTCCAAGGAGCGGTACTAGTAGTTCGCCAAGCGAACTTGGCTCTTTAAAGGGGAAGGGGGAAAGGGTTTAAATCCCTTACCCTTTTCCCTTTCCCCTTTCCCCAGCTCTCACAAGCGGATTTTTGGGTTGGCAGACTACTAGGGTGTGTGTAAACTACAAAATCTATGATTCTGAACTCTTGGGGATTACTTCAGCATTAGGTCTTTCCTTTTCTGAAGAATGTTAATTTCTTAAAAATTCTTTATAAAATCGCCTTTGCAGACCCTGGCTGTTTAATTGGTGTTGTTTACAGGTAAGCTGAAAAAACATCTACAAACAGGTATTCCACGGTGAAACTACTATTAGTTCGGTTTCACTCTCAGATAAAATTGCGTAGCCACAAACTTAACATCTCTCTTGGTCGGATCTAAGTTATCTACTACCTTAGTTTTACCCACAGCAATCAAACCGAGAGCGAAAATTTCTTTGTTTGCCGCTTCAATTTGTTCAGGTGTTGCACGCGTTTGGCTCAAATCGATTGACGAAACTTGAGAAAAGAGAGGCTTATTCAAAACAAACCGATCTGTGGAGAAGCAAGGGGTGGTGATACAGACAATGCCATTGTTTTTAAGCGCAACAAAAGTACCTTTTGCTGGAGCATCTGTAGCAGCGATGAAAGCTTCTTTAACTCTCAATTCCCCAAATTGGCCAAGTTCACCAAATTCCACTGGAACTATCGTACCTCTGAGAATCAGACGGCTACCATCCTGATTTTGAAGTTTTGCTAGTTTGTCAAGTCCTAATTTCAGGGAACTCCAATCAATTGAAGACACGTAGCATTCATTGCGAAAGACACCATCGACACAGGGAGTAGCTTTTAGGTTGTTCTGCTTAATGAAAAATCCCCCGCATATCGGAGAAGCACATCTGCGAAAATCCCTCCGCACCGTGTAATATCCCCACTGGGGAAAGTCTTGATTTTTGACACTGACTGCTGAAGATTCAGTAGTGTCCGGAGCAGAAATTTCCTGAGCATGTATCTTCGGGTAAAATCCGAAGCTAGCTAGAATTGCACCTAATAGGAGAATGAGTCGGTATTTGTAGTAAATTGATTTTTTGTTCATGGTATTCGTGTTGCAGCTTACTCTACTGAAACTCTATGTAGGTTAAAAGCGTGAAATAACTATTTATTATACTGTCATAGTACTTTTTTACTGTATCAGTGATTGACAGGAAAACTGTTGTTAACTGGCGAAGATACTGTTGGTGATGACTTACACCGCCACTAGCCGATCGCACACCACAGACCCAGGTATGCGTTTCAGTAAGCAGAGCGATTGGTTACTTCATCTGGCTAATCCATTCAGCAACAGCGTCACAAATGTGGATACTACCTCTTGTGCTGAATTTTTTTCTGGAAGTAGAATCTTTGATTCATAAGCAATAGAAATCGCTGCTACGCCATGTACCAATGCCCAAATTGTTTTGGTTATTTCGTGAGGATTGCCCGCAATTAGCGTTCCGTCTTGCTGTCCCGCTTGAACAATTTTAAATAATTGATCTAGAGATGCTTGTGAAACCTCAATTAAACTTGGATACTTCTCTGGATTGTAGTAACAGAACATTACTTGTAAATGATTTGAATGCTCTAGTGCGAAGTTAACGTATGCACTGCTAGCGGCAATCAACTGTTGCTTGGTATCTTTATTAACTTCATTTATTGCTGTTTCTACTTGCGTTGACAGCAATCGAAAACCTTCTTCTGCGATCGCTGCTAAAACCGCCTCTTTATCTGCAAAGTGCATATACGGAGCGTTATGGCTGACTCCTGCTCTTTGAGAAATCTTCCGCAAACTCAAACCATGAGCGCCTTCTTCTGACAGAAGTTCTGTTGCAATTGCAATTAATTTGTTACGTAAATTACCGTGATGATATTTCTCTTTTGGTTTCATAGGTCATATTGACAGTGACAATATTTAATGTCATATTGGCAATGTCAATATAGTACTTTTTCACGACAGTTTTGTCATTTGTGTCTCAAATGTTGCCAAATCTAGATCGAAAGGCAAAAAATATGCTAAGGAGATTGCTTAACTCGATATTTGTGGTTAGTACACTTGGTCTAGTAGGATCTTTTACTGGTGCGACGAGTGTCACTTCGCAAAATTTATTGGCTGAAAATCAGACAACTCCATCAACTTCCAGTCGTATCCTTCAGATTAATTTCAAATACAACAACTCCACATCTGACTTTAGAAAGCAGATGAAGGATGTCGCGCCTCGTATCGCCAAAGCACCGGGACTGCGCTGGAAAATTTGGTCAATTGATGAAGGTAACAAAGAAGCTAGCGGGTTTTATCTGTTTGAAGATGAAAAATCTCTGAACAACTATGTCGAAAATATTTTCAATGTTGGAATGAGAAATAACTCAGCAATTAGTAATATCGTAGTCAAAAAGTTCAATATTCTTGAAGATCCTACGATCGTTACACGAGGCCCTATCAGTCAGCTTAAATAATCTCAAAAACTTGCATACTGCATTGTATCTAACCAAACGAGAGAGTCATATGAAGTTTAGCAATACTGTCACAACGTTTGCCACACCTGAAAGAATTTGGGCAATTTGGACTGACGTAGATAATTGGTCAGTATGGGATACCGAACTGTGTGATTCATATCTTGAGAGTCCTTTTAAACTTGGTGCGGTAGGTAAATTAACACCGAAAACGGGTACAACTTCTAAATTTACAATTTCGCAGTTTAGCCCAGGTAAGAGTTATACATTCACAATTCAGTTACCATTTTGCAACTTAAATGTACATCGCTACTTAAATATTCATGCAGGTAGGACATCATTTACTCATGAAGTCTCATTTAAAGGAGCCTTGGCATTTTTATTTGGTTGGCTTCTCGGCAAAAAGTTTAAAAAAGTTTTACCGAGAGTGATGGAGAATATCAGGGAAATAGCTGAAGCTGAAAATATTGGACAAGGTTACTTAGAAAAAACAGCAGATTAAACAAGTCGGAAGTCGGAAGTATAGTTTTGTAATGGGGATTTAGACCCCACCACAAAACTGACTTATTTATTGAACCGGGGGACTTAAACCCACCGAATTTGGTTAATCTATTTCACATTAATCACAATGCGTATAAATCCTGTAGAGATGTTGCAATACTACATCTCTACTAAAAAATATCAGCCGGATCTGCTTGTTTGAGTTTTCTCACTGCTGTTGCACCCGAAACAAAACACATAATCACAGTTGCTATCAGCACAAAACCAGCCCTATCTATTGTCATTACAATAGGTAGAAGTGTTGCTTTTTTCGCAAATTCATACTGAATTATAGAAATTAAAAAACCCGGTATGTAGCCTAAAATTGCAATTAATAATGCTTGCTGTAAAACTATAGATAAAAGGTATCTTTGTTGATAACCAATTGCTTTTAAAGTGGCATATTGGGGTAAATGTTCAGAAACGTTGGTATAGAGAATTTGATATACGACTACAATACCGACAACAATTCCCAATCCTACCCCTAAGTTAAAAATAAATCCAATAGCTGTACTAGTTTGCCAGTAATTTTTTTCAAAAGCAATAAATTGTTCTTTTGATAATACTTTTACATCTTTAGGTAAAAAGGTTTTTAATTTTTCTGTAAACTCTTGGACATCATATCCTGGTTTTAATTTGATTAAACCAACATCAATTAATCCTTTATTACGAGAGCTAAAAATCCTTAAGAAGTTAAGATGACTGGTGACTAAATTTCCATCAGAACCAAAAGATGTACCTAGACTAAATAGGCCAGCTACTTTAACCCGACGATTTGAAGAACGGTTACCAATTTCTGTTTCTACATTACCTTTTTGCTCAAAATCTGCAACCACAGGTCCGAATTCAGCGCGAGAACTGCGGTCAAATAAAACCACATTTGGAATTTTTAGTTTGTTGATATTTTCCTCAACTCCAGCAAAATCTACGACCTGATAGCGAATATCAAAACCAATCACAAATATATTCCGCCAATAGTCTTTAGTTTGGGGATTTTTCCATTGGCCAAAGCCTAAATATATCGGTGCAACATAATTAACTTCTGGAAATGCTAGAGACTGAGATAAACGTCGTTCTGGAAAACTTTCCATAGCAATTAAAGCTGTAGAACGAGGACTAATCAAAAAACAATCCCCTTGCAAACCTTGGTGCAAACGAACAGCACTGTCAAATAAAGCATCTCGAATACCTAGTTGGATGAAGACAATTACTACAGCAAAAACCACTCCTAATAAAGCAATTATTAATCTGGCTTTCTGATATCTAAGTTGTAACCAAGCTACTGGTATTTTTTTTGGTAATATCATGTTTATGTTTCAAACTTACAACAAGTATTTGTAGTGGCGTGGCAAGGCTAAAATGCTGCAAAAAATTTTCTTGTGGTGTGGACATCTTGTCTGCACCGGACGGGCGAGACGCCCATCCCACAAGAGTCAAGTTAATGCACTATTTTAAGCTTGTCACGCCACTATGTATCTACTGATATTTTTTTGCTAGGCATCATGTTTGTATTTAAAATTTACAACAAATTAAAAGAGAGATAAACGTAAGATTTATTTTGTTTATTATTTGAAAATTTATAGATAAAAAAGTTTCATTTTTGTGGTGATTCAGTATTAATCATGACGTTGACTTCTAAATTAGTTAGGCTAGCAACTTTTTGGCTATCTTGTGGAGACAGACGAATTTTCACTTCGACAACTCTAGTATCTGCATCCGCAACAGGATCGGTTCCTAAAGCATTTAAAACGCCAACTTTTAAACCAATTTCATCGACATTGCCTTTCAGTTCTTCGATTAATCCACCACTGGTAACAGTTGCTTGTTGACCGAGACGAACTTTACTAATATCGGTTTCATAAACTTCTGCGATCGCGTACATTTGTTCTGTCTGACCTAACTCGATAATTCCATCGTTACTAATCACTTCACCAGCCCATGTGTGAATTTTTAAAACTTGTCCATTTTTAGGCGATCGCACCTCAGATAAATTTAAATCTGCTTGAGCTTTTTTCACAGCAGCCTGAGCATTTTTTAGCTCTGATTCTGCCACGCTAACATCCACAGGACGAACTTCTGCCGTGGCATTGAGAGTTGCTTTAGCTTCTTCAATTTGCTTTTTTAAAGTTGCTAATGTGCGGTTAAAATTTGCTTTTGCTTCTTTAACTTGTTCTGTTCTAGTACTAATAATTTTCTGTAAATTAGATTCAGCTTCTGCAAGTTGTTCTTGAGCAGTATTGTTTTGTAGACAAGTGCTATCTCGTTGAGAAGCTGAAACTACTCCTTTTTCATACAAAGAATTATAGCGATCGCATTCAGTTTGAGCATATCGCAATTCCGCTTGAATCCTCTTAATGGTTGCGGCTTGAGAATTCTTTTCTCCTTGTAATTGAGCTGCTAAATTGGCAATAGTTGCCCTTTGAATTGTGAGTTGACCTTCTAATTCTGCTCTTGTTTGTTGATATTTTGCTGCTTGGGCATTGATATCTCCTATTTTTGCACCTGCTTTAGTTTGCTCTAGTTTAGCTTGAGCAACATTCACTTGAGTTTTTGCCTGTTCCAAAGCTGCTTGTAGACGTTCTTGGTTATCCAGAATTGCCACAACTTGACCTGTTTTTACCTTGTCTCCTTGTTTGACAAGTAGCTTTGCAACTCGTACACCTTCACCTTGTATGGCACTAGGAGCAGATAGCTTAATTACTTCTCCTTTAGGCTCTAGATATCCTCTCGCAGCAACCGCACTGGGACTTGCTTTAGTTTGATTATTAGCTGCAATGGCCTGTTGCGATCGCTTTTGATTTTCTAGTTGATTATTTAAAACTAAATAAAACGAAGTAGCACAAGTAGCTAAAGCCGCAGCGCCTAAAATTACAACAAATCTCAAGTTTATAGGTTTGGCAAAAAACTGATATTTCATAATTTAATTTAAATCTATAAAATCTAGTCTTATACCAATTTAATGTTAAGTTGCACATATTTTGATCCCCCTAAATCCCCCTTAAAAAGGGGGACTTTGATAGATGTTTTTCCGGTTCCCCCCTTATTAAGGGGGGCTAGGGGGGATCGAATTCTATGCAGCTTCATAAAAAATTGGTATTACAAAGTTAAGAATTTAGCAAGGGATATATTTTTAAAAATATATCCCTACACCATTAGACTATATTAATACACCCAAGGCAATAGACGACGAGTGCGTTTTTTATATGCCTCGTATGCATTATCAAAAGCTTGCAGCAAGATTTTTTCTTCAACCCGGCAGCGAAAATCATGAGCTAAGAAATTAGCAATTACTTGCAGTAAAAATCCTAGTTTTGGAACAATTAGAAAGGAGCCAAAGAACAAAAGTTGAAAAGCGAAGTAAAGCGGATGTCTTACGAAACTATAGGGGCCTTTGGTCACAAGTTGATGGCCGGGATCGATGTGGGGAAATAACCGCCAACTGCGAAAAACCCAAAAAGACCATACTTTCACAATCAATGCCAAACCAAGAATAGCAATTCCTAGAGCTTGAATTGCAAAAGTCGGTTGAAACACAAAAAATCCTAGCGCATCGGGATTTGTCCACCAAATTGCTAGCAAAATGTAAAAAATACCGTAGGTAGCACTGGTGAGAAATAGTGCTGGCGGGCCTTGAGGAGTGATGGATGACTCACTAGCAACTGGTTCTTTTGTGGAGTTGTCAACAAATGACTCTGGGTTATTGAGTTTGCGCCGTCTAATGATGGATGCATTGACAATTAGTAGCCAATACAGTGAATGAACCAAGCAGAGAATAGCTTTGACATCTACTTGTGGTAGTTGTTCTGGGAAAGCGACCGCAAACTGAGATTGTATTATTAGTTCCACAAGTTAATTCCTAAAGTAACGTGAGTTCTGTCGAATAAGTTTCTAGTCTCTGGGTTCTCCGTGGCTCTGTGGTTAAAAAAAGAGTTTTTCAACCACAGAGACGGAGAGGGCACAGAGAAATTGGGCGTTGCTGATCGGTGGGATGGTTTTTGTCTCACGCAGAGACGCAGAGGCGCAGAGAGTAAGAGTTTGAGAAATTGAATTTTTAATTTTCATTCCTTCATTCAGCAACGCCAGAAATTGATAGGGTTAGTTGTATCTTCCTGGCTGCCAGTTGTTCATTACTGCTAGACAAGCCTTCAATTGGGTTGCTAATGTTTGCACATCTGGTTCTCTGACCATCGTGTAGTGGTTGCCTGGAATCCAACGCACTTCCAGATTGGTGAGTAATTTGTGCCAATCTAAAGCAGGGTTTGTGGGATTTTCTGGTGGTTGGTTTTCTGCCCGCAGCAGTGTTGCTAGCCCCTCGTAGGGATGCGGTGTGTAGGATTCGATCGCTCGCATATTACATTTGAATACCTCGAACAAGTGGTTGACTTGTTCAACTCCAGCGTCTGACGGAACTAGGTGCAGTAGTCTGGCTTGTTCTAGGATGTAGTTCAACTGTTGTGCGGTATCTAGTTGCTGCAAGTGCTGCAATCTAGTAGCATCAACATCAAATCGACCTTCTAAGTCTTGGATAAACCAAGCTGCTAAGGTGGCTTCGTCCAAATCTTCGCCAGATAAGGGCGCGGGACAGTCGATGAGTACCAGCATATTGACTTCTTCACCTTGCTTTTGCAATTGCTGGGCAATTTCTAGGGCTGCAATTCCCCCGAAAGACCAGCCACCGATGGAGTATGGCCCTTGTGGTTGGACGGTGCGGATGGCTGCAATATAATAAGCCGCCATATCTTCGATAGTGGTGAACGGTGGTTGTTTTCCATCCATCCCCACAGCTTGGAGACCGTAGAATGGCCGATCTACACCTAACCGCCGGGAGAGATCCATGTAGCACAGCACATTACCGCCAGCCGGATGAACGCAGAAGAAAGGCGGCTGAGAACCAGAGGGCTGGATACTGACTAAAGGCGACCAAGGCACAGAACTATCTGACGATTGGCGCAGAGTCCGCGCTAAATGCTCAACAGTCCCGCCTTGGAACAACGTAGACAAAGGCAAATTCTCAGCAAAGAGTTTGTGAATTTGCGTCATCAAGCGCACAGCTTGAATAGAAGTTCCACCCAGTTCAAAGAAATTATTAGTAATACCTACCTCCGACAAGTTCAAGATTTCTTGCCAAATTTGTACGAGTTGTAACTCTAAGCTGTCTCTGGGTGCGACAATTGCCCCTAAATCTGCTTGATTTTGTTCTGGGTCAGGTAAAGCACGGCGATCGACTTTACCGTTGGATGACAGGGGCAAGCTGTCCATAAACACGAACATTGAGGGAACCATGTATTCTGGTAACTTTTGTTGGAGATAGTTCCGCAATTCTATTGAAGTAAGTGATTGCTCCTGCTCGAAAACGATATAAGCTACCAGTTGCTTGTCATCTCGTTGTTTGCCAACGGCTGAAACAGCAACAGAACGGATGGCTGGGTGTTGCTGCAAAACAGTTTCAATTTCGCCGATTTCTATCCGATAACCCCGGATTTTAACCTGAAAATCAATTCTTCCTAAAAACTCGATGTTACCATCTGGCAGATAGCGCCCCAAGTCCCCGGTGCGGTAAAGACGTTCTCCCGTGCGGGGATGCTGAATAAAGCTGGTTTGGGTTTTGGCTGCATCTCGCCAATATCCTTGAGCCAAACCGATACCACCGATGTAAATTTGTCCCGGAACCCAATCAGGACGGGGTTGCAAGGCTTCATCAAGGATGTGGAAGCTTTGGTTACTCAGGGGTTTACCGTAGGGGATGCTAGTCCAGCTAGGGTCAATTGTTTCGATAGGATAGAAAATTGACCAGATGGAAGCTTCCGTGGCTCCTCCCAAGCTGATTACTTGGATATCTTTACCCAAGGAGTGAATTTGCTCTGGTAGGGTTACTGGAATCCAATCGCCACTCATCATCACCAACCGTAGGGAAGACGGTAAGCGATCGCCTGCATATTCGACTAGCAATTTCATTAAGGCTGGTGCAGAGTTCCAGATTGTCACTTGTTCGCGTTGCAGAATGTCCAGCCAATGTGCTGGGTCGCGGGTGCCTTGGGCGTCGGGCATGACAATTGTACCACCAGCTGCGAGGGTGCCGAAGATGTCATAGACTGACAGATCGAAGCTTAGGGAGGAAATGGCAAATACTCGATCCTCTGCTGTGACGGCAAAGCGTTGATTGATATCGAGGATGGTGTTGGCTGCACCGCGATGGTCGATGGTGACACCTTTGGGTGTGCCGGTTGAGCCGGAGGTGTAGATGACGTAGGCTAAATCTTCTGGGGTTTGTATTGATGGTAAAGGTTCACGCAGAGGCGCAGAGGCGCAGAGGGTTTGGTCATCAATTGTTAGCCATTTGAGTTGGGTGGCGAAGTTGAGGTTTGCTTGTAACTGGGGTTGGGTAAAGGCGATCGCTACTTCAGCGTTATCTAGGAGCCAGGTGAGGCGTTCTTGGGGTAGGCTGGGGTCGATTGGGAGGTAGGCTGCGCCTGATTTGAGGATTCCTAAAATAGCTACTAACTGTTCCCAACCTTTTTCCATGACTACGGCGATTAATTGATTGGGATGTGCGCCTAAGTCTCGCAGTTGTCTACCGATGTAGTTGGATAGGCGATCGAGTTCGGCGTAAGTCAATGTTAGTTTGGAAGTAGCGATCGCTAATTTTTGTGGGTGTTGAGTCGCCTGTTCGACAAACAATTCATGCAACAATTGGGTGGGAATGTTGGTGTTGGTAGCATTGACGGCTGCTCGTTGTTGTAGCTGCGCTTCGGGTATCAACCATTCTGTGGTAGTCTGCCAAGTATTGTCTGACTCAGCCAAACGATGCAGCAGCAGTTGGTAAGCATCAAACATTTGGGCCATTAAATTAGGGGGAAAGGCTGCTTCTACAGCATCCCAATTCAGGAGCAAAGCGCCGTTTTCTTCTACAATTTGGTGGTCGAGGAGGACGAAGGGCGTTTGCAGCAAACCATTACAAATTACCTGCCAATCCTGCTCGCCGGCAGCATTAGTTTGAGTATCGCGGTTTCCCAAACCCAAAGCACTGGCAAAGGTACAAGGCATGGCGGCTCTAGCAGTTCCCCCTTGCATCCGGTTGAGTTCGCCCAATACTTCCACGCCAGTCACGGCTGTATGTTCTAAATCGCGCCATAACTGCTCTTGTAAGCGTTTGGCTTGGGCGGCGAAGGTTTCATTCTGGGTGTGGTCAACTGTCAATAATAGGGTGGAGCTACAGTTACCTAAAACCTGATATACCTGTGGATGCAGTGGTTCGCGGTTAAAGTAGAGGATGTTAATTGTGAGTTTTTGGTTTTTGCTCCAAGTGGTGAGGATGGTGGCATAAGCAGCACAAATCGCTGCTGCTGGTGTTAGTCCCAGGTGACTGACTCGTGTTTTGAATTGCTGCCAAACTGCTGGTGTGAGTTGTCCTTGCCAACGGGTGAAAGTGGGTTTCTCAATCGCACTCGGACTTTTGGCTAGGGGTAATTCTGGGGCTGGGGGAATTTCAGATAACCTTGACCACCAGTAATCACGGGCTTTGTCGTAGGCTGCTGTTTGACGGCGTTGATTCAGCGCCAGGATGTAATCTCGGAAAGAAAGATTCAGGGCTGGTAACTGTGCTTGGGGGTTGAGATAAAACTGATACAAATCTTGGAAGACGAAGCCACCACTTAAAGCGTCGCAGATTAATAAACTAATGCTGATGTGGAGTTGCGTAGACGCGAAGCGTCTTGTCGCTAGACATCGCCCCTCATCCAACAACTGCACCCGCACTTCAAATAAAGGATATTGATCGAGTGATGGCCCGTTATCCTTCATTTGCTGGCGCATCGCTGCTATTTGCTCCTCTGCCTCTTTTTCACCGCGTAAGTCGATGACTTCCACAGCAAAGGGAGGCACTGTTTCGAGAATCTGCTGTTGGGCATCTGGTAATATCACCGCCCGCAGCATCTCATGACGCTCAATTAAACGTTGCCAAGCTAAATTCAATCGCTCAATGTCGAGATTCGTGACGGCAAATTCTACGTAGAAATGAGCAGACACGTTACCCAAATCGAAAAAATTGCTACCACCCAAAGCATAGGCTTGTTGTAAGTCAGTCAGGGGGAATGGCTGATAACGTTCCTCTGGCGCGTGAACTAAGCTGAATTCAGTGGTGGAACTGGGCGATTGCAACATTGCCAGCAATTCTAGCTTGTGAGCAGTCAAGCGATCGCGCAGTTCTTCCGTTAACACACCTTTGGGGGCACGGAAACGCAATTTGTCGCCTTCAGCCCACAAATACACTCCATTTTGCGTCAAATCATCCAGAAGTTGACTCGCGCTCATAGTTCGCCATCCTCCCATTCTTGATTACTGGTGGCTAATTCAACAGGTCTAGCAGAATCGCTCCTCAGATGAGGAGGAGATACAAGTACAGATGATACTGACGACATTTCTTGTGTAATTTGAGTGAGTACTTGTGCAGATAACTGGGCGATACTAGGGCCTTGAATGAAGCGAACCATCGGTAAATCAACGCCCAAGTCGTTTTTGAGTCTGTTCTTTAACTCCACCGCCACTAATGAATCTAGTCCTTGGCTGTTGAGGGGCTGATGGCGATCAAGTTTCGAGGCTGGCATTCGCAGCACCCTGGCCACTTGTTCGTGGAAGTAGGTTTCTAAAAGTAGTTGACGCTCATCTGATGGAGTTGCTAAAAGTGCTTGACGAGAAAGTAAATTTGTGCTTTTGTCTGTCTCCGTTTCTCCAGAGTTACTGAAGACCTCTGTCAGCAATTGAAAGAAAGGCATCTTGATAACGGCTGGATTAGCACGTAAGACTTTTGCCCAATTGATGGGAATCACACCTAATTGTGCGGTTTTATCCGTTAGCAGGTGTCCTAAAATATCTAAGCCTTGCTCTGGGGGAATGCTACTAAAACCCAGAGATGCCATGCGATCGCCCCGATTTTCCTGGGCTGCTGCTAAACCTACTTCCGCCCAAGCACCCCAGTTGATACTGAGTGCAGGCAGATTCTGACTTTGGCGATAATGAGCTAACCCATCTAAAAAGGCATTGGCCGCGGCATAGTTTCCTTGTCCGGCGGAACCCAGGAGTGAAGCAGCTGAAGAAAATAGTACAAAGAAATCTAGGGGTTTATTGAGGGTGTGGGTGTGGAGATTCCATGCCCCTTCTATCTTGGGTTGCATGACTTTGTGCAACCGTTCCGGTGTTAATTGTAAGAGAATGCCGTCATCCAAAACAGCAGCGCTGTGAATTACACCGCGTAATGGTGGCATATCTTGGTCTAATTTAGCGATCGCTCTAGCTACTTCCTCAGCCTGAGCAATATCCGCCTGAAGCACCTTAATTTTTGCTCCAGCGGTTTCCAGAGTTTGCAAAACTTCCAAGGTTTCAGGTGTTGGCTGACTTCTCGCCATCAACGCCAAATATCTAGCTCCTCTCTCCACCATCCAGGTAGCTACTTGTAAACCCAGACCCCGCAAACCCCCAACGATGAGGTAAGTTGCTTGGGGGTGGAAATTTGGTAATTTTGAATAACTGGGTAAGTATCGCTTCAATCTGGCAACGTAGAACACATCGCCACGCACAGCGATTTGATTTTCCACATCGTCTGCTTGTAGTAGCTGTAAAAGTGACGTAACTTCTGACGATTCAGCCACACGCGCTAAATCCACCATCGAGCAACGCCAGTCTGGATGTTCTTGAGCAATGACGCGTCCCAGTCCCCACAGAGGCGATTGGGCAATACTAGTGACCTGGCAAGGCAACAATGCTGGGTGAGGGCTGGGGAAAGGGGAAAGGGGAAAGGGTAAGGGATTTAAAACCTTTTCCCTTTCCCCTTTCCCTTTTACCCCGCTAAGTTCACTTGGCGAACTACTAGGACTCGAATCTACAGGCTGTACGCCACGGGTAACTAGCCAGAGACGGGGTGTATTTTGCCATTCTGCAAGTGCTTGGACTAAATGGAGAGTGCTGATACATCCCAAATTGCGATCGCTAAGTCGCCGACTTTCTATATTTTCACCAGCTAATGAAGCCAGGGTAGTCAAATCAACTGGAGTCATATCTAAACTCCACAGATGCACCACTCCCAAGCATTGACCAGAAACAGTTTCTAGGAGTTGCTTGAAATCATCCAAACAATTTGGCTGAATTCGATAATGCCGTGAATCCTGTTTTTGATAACTTTCACCTGCAAAAACCAAAATACAATTTTCACCTTGCTGCTGCAATTGTTGGCTGAGATTTTCCCCAATTCCCTGCCTATCCGTCAATATCAACCAATAGCCTTGATTTTTTTTCCTTCCTCTTTGCGCCTCTGCGTCTCTGCGTGCTAAAAGCCGTTCCCAGCTAATCTCATACAACCAATCACGAGAATTATTCTCACCTTGACTATCAAATTTCTGAATACGCAAACATTCAGCATCTAATATCCGTTGTCCTTGGTCATTGAACAACACTAACTCAGCAGCAAAAGCATCTGTTTCCACTACAGGTTTTAACTGCAAGTGTGCCCATAAACCTGTAGCATCCGGTTGCTGGTAAAGTCGGAGTTTATCCAGCTGCACTGGCAAATAAGCTCCTTCTGCCTCAGCGTCAGGGTTAGCTAAAGGAGTCGCCAAGGCTATCACCTGGAAACAAGCATCCAAAAGAACCGGATGAATTTGGTAGTTGGCAATTTCTGCGTGTAAAGATGCTGGTAAATGGATGCGTCCGAGGGCTTCCCCTTCCCGTCGCCAGATTTGCTCTACCCCTTGAAAGCTGGCTCCATAAAGCAAACCCTGTTCCGCCATTTGTTGATAGTGCTGTGTGCCAGAGATAACTTCCTGACAACGGGCTTGAATTTCTGCTACTGTTGCAGAAGTCGCCACCGTAATTTCCCCGTCGCCTCGGCGCACTGTACCGCTGGCATGATGCCGCCATTTTGCTTGTGTGTTTATACTAGGACGGCTGTAACAATCAAATGTAAAAGTGTCTGGTGTATTTCCTGGTTGCAAGCAAATTTGGACAGTCTGAGTTTCTGCTTCGGGAATAAATAGACCTTGTTGAAAGTGCAAAACTTCTAGTGTATGTTTACCTGCGCCAAATACCTCAGTCGCAGCAGCTAATACCATTTCTACATAAGCTGACCCAGGTAACACCATGACACCTTGTACCCGGTGGTCATTGAGGTAAGGAAGCGATCGCAAATCCAATTGCATCTGCCAAATCCGCATCTCTGGCAGGTGCGCCAGACTCGGCAAGGCTTCTCCTAATAATGTTTTGCTCAGCGGTAGAAAATTGCTACTTTCTAACCAGTAGCGTTGATGTTGCCAGGGATAAGTCGGTAATAAAACGCACCTTCTATTTTCTGGATAAAAAGCTTGCCATCGTGGTTGATAGCCCAAGGTGTAGAGACGGGCTAGTTCGCTGAGTAAAAAATAACGCTCTTGTCGCTCTCTGTGCATAGAGGCGAGGACAATTCCGGCTTTGCCTGTGTGCTGTAAACATTCTTGAATATTCTGGGATAAGACGGGGTGAGGGCTGACCTCCAGAAAACTGGTGTATCCTTCATATATCAAGTTTTCAATCGCCTGACTGAATTGGACAGGCGATCGCATATTCCGTCCCCAATAACCAGCATCCCAATCTCGTCCTTGACTGCTGGTTCCGGTAACTGTGGAAAACAGGGGTAATTGGGCAACTTGCGGTTGTAGTCCTGCCAAAAGGTTAACCAGTTCCTCGCTGTAATGCTGCATCTGCGGACAGTGAAAGGCATAATTCACCCGCAACAATCTACAGAATATTTCCTGGGCTTGTAGTTTTTGGCACAAAGTTTCTAGGGCAGTGGCATCACCAGCAACGACAGTAGAAGTGGGGCTGTTGATAGCGGCGATCGCCAAACCAGGAAATTCCTCTAGCCAGGGTTTGAGTTCTTGCCAAGGCATCCCAATTGCAGCCATTTTGCCTTTGCCTGTTGCCTGTTGCATCAAGGATGCCCGTTGCACAACAATCCGCAAAGCTGTTTCTAAACTAAAGACACCTGCTACATAAGCAGCAGTGATTTCACCGAGACTATGACCCACAACCGCCGCAGGTTCAATGCCCCAAGAACGCCATAAGGCAGTCAGGGCAACTTGGATCGCTAAAATGGCAGGTTGGGCAACCTCAGTATCTTGGAGGCGAGAAATATTCTCTGGTGCTGCTAGTTCTTGGAGTAGCGACCAATGAGTGAGGGATTTTAAAATGCGATCGCACTCTTGAATCGTCTCTCGAAACACAGGCTCCTGTGCCAAGAGTTGCCGTCCCATCCCTATCCACTGCGCCCCCTGTCCAGAAAACACGAAAACCAAGCCAGATAAATTATCTGGATTGGATACTAAGTTGGGGTCTTGTACAAAAGCCTCAAGTGCTGCTGTGAGTTGCTCGATAGACTGTCCTACCAAAGCGATGCGATGCTTGTGATGCGGACGGCGCAAGCTAGCAGTATAAGCAATATCCAGTAAGTTAGTTTTACCTGGAAGAAAAGCTCGGTAAGCTTGAGCCATATCCAAGAGTGCGGCTGGATTTTTAGCAGATAGAGGTAAAAGATAATCTTTTACTGATACCAAAGTCGGCTCTGTGGGCAAAAGCGGTGCTTCTTCGAGGATGACATGAGCATTCGTACCGCTAAAGCCAAAGGAACTCACCCCAGCAATGCGTCGTTCTATGCCACTATTCCAAGGTGTAAGTTCTGTGGGAATCGAAATCGGCAGATTTCCCCAAGAAATGTAAGGATTCAACTTTTGGAAGTGGAGATGGGGCGGAATTTGCTGATGCTGCATTGCCAGGACAACTTTGATTAAACCTGCCACACCAGCTGCTGATTCTAAATGTCCGATATTGGTTTTAACTGAACCCAAAGCTAAAGGATGATTTGGCGATCGCCCTTCACCCAAAACAGCCGCCAGCGAACTCACTTCTATCGGGTCTCCCAAAGGCGTACCTGTACCGTGCGCTTCCACATAACTGACTTGATGCGGCTTCACCCCAGCATTAGCTAGAGCTTCTCGTAACACTGCCTGTTGAGCCGGGCCATTGGGAGCAGTCAAACCATTGCTACGTCCATCTTGATTAACGGCAGAACCGCGAATCACTGCTAAAATTGGGTTGCCATCTGCGATCGCATCACTGAGGCGTTTGAGAGCGATGGTACCGCATCCCTCACCACGCGCAAAGCCGTCAGCATCAGCATCAAAGGTTTTGCAACGCCCCGTAGGCGATAAAGCGCGGGTGCGACATAAGGTAATGTTGTTGTCGGGAATCAACATTAGACTCACCCCACCCGCCAAAGCCAAGTTACATTCACCCGAACGCAAACTTTGACAAGCTAGATGTACCGCCACCAAGGAAGAAGAACAAGCTGTATCCAAAGTCACACTCGGCCCTTGCAAACCCAGCAAGTAAGAAACCCGTCCTGATACCACACTCATACTATTGCCAGTACTACTGTAGGCATCGATGACAGTGCCCTGTAACCGCGAGTAATCGGCATACATCACACCGACAAATACCCCTGTACGACTACCTGCTAATTGGTCTGGTCGTTCTCCTGACTGCTCTAGGGCTTCCCAACATACCTCTAAAAACAAGCGCTGCTGCGGGTCAATAAATGCGGCTTCCCTGGGAGAAATACTGAAAAAATCAGCATCAAATTTATCAACGTCATCAACGAAAGCACCGTGACGAGTGTACATCTTGCCAACAGCATCAGCATCGGCATTGTAGTATGTTTCCAAATCCCAGCGATCGCGAGGAATTTCTTGCATTGCATCCACACCATCGCGCAAGCACTGCCAAAAAGTCTGGGGATTATTCACACCGCCAGGAAAACGGCATCCCATTCCTACAATTGCAATTGGTTCTGTCTTTTTCGATTCCAGGCGGTTCAGCTTGCCTTGCATTGTTTCTAATGCCAGTAAAGCTCGTTTTAAAGGGGATAATTCCTCAACTCGCTCGTTGCTTTTGCTCATCTCAGCTAAGTACCTAAACAAAATTAATTACACAACTTTTTTCACTATTCCCCGTTCCCTATTCCCCGTTCCCTATCTCCACCGCCATCTATCAGTTCTAGTTTTTTCAGGAGTAGCAATTCTGTTTCTGCTTCCGACATCCTGGTTAAATCCTCCAGGGAAATTGATGGCTCACTCTCCTCAAGCGATGGTGCTGATGATGAGTCCTCTGATTTGGGTAACGACAGCACATTTTGGCTTAAATGATTCACTAAAGTTTGCAGACTCGGATAATCAAATAACAATGTGGCTGGTAAGGAACAAGCCAAACTACTTTCGAGAACGTTTCGCAACTCCAGCGCCATCAGCGAGTCAAGACCCATTTCAATCAAAGGTTTGTTGGCATCGAGGTTTTGCCCAGAGTTGAGTCGCAACACTTTCGCAGCCAGTTCGCGGACGTGGGTTAGCAAAAAAGACTGTCGTTTGTCATCAGAAAATTGTTGCAATTTTTCCAGAATTGTGCATTTGGAAATTTGTGATTTCTGGGTATACTCAGCAAAATCTTGCAGCAGTGGCGGTACTTCACCTGGACGATACTGTTTGAGGAAAATTTGCCAATTGACAGGAATCACACCTACTTGTGCCATATCTGCTTGACTGAGCAACGATTCCAATACCTGTAATCCCTGTTCAACTCCAATAGGTTCCACTCCGAGAGACTGACCTAAGGTTGCTGCCATGCCTACTTCTGCCCAAGCTCCCCAATTGATACTGAGTGCAGGTAGTCCTTGAGAATGGCGGTAGTGGGCGAAGGCATCTAAAAAGGCATTCGCGGCTGCATAGTTTCCCTGTGCGGCTGCACCCAACAAAGAGGCCGCGGAGGAAAACATCACAAAGAAATCCAGCGATATATCCTCAGTTAAATGATGTAAATTCCAAGTTCCCTGAATTTTGGGAGCCATTACTGAAGTGAAATCTTGCCAGGTTTGCTGTAAGATAATGCGATCGCTCAACACTCCAGCTGCATGGATAATGCCGCGTAGTTTATGTTTACAGGGTTCTAGCTGTTGTTTAACTTGCTGTAAATCCGTAATATCTGCCTGTATTACCTGCACTTGAACCCCTGCCTGTTCCATCTGGTGAATAGCATCCAACGCAGTTGCAGAAGGCGAACGACGACCAACTAAAACTAAGTTTTGTGCCCCCTGCTGACACATCCAACGAGCAACTTCTAGCCCCAGTGCGCCTAGTCCCCCAGTAATTAGGTAAGTAGCATCGGCAGCAAATATTACAGGTTGCGTTGATACTTGAGGCTTTGCCCGAACGGCGTTGCATAAATGCGGGATGACTTTATCAGTTTTCCTTTGCGTCTTTGCGCCTTTGCGTGAGACATTCATCCCCTTATTCAGCAACGCCGCCCGAACTAAGCGAGCCACATAACGTTCATCGTTGCGAAAAGCCAAATGATTTTCTGACTCTGGTTGTAAGATATCCGCCAGTACTAACTCTGCTGTCTGTTCTGGAGAATTATCAATATCAATATCTACCAAACCGCCCCAAATTCCTGGATACTCAATGGCAATTACTCGCCCAAGTCCCCACAGAGGCGCTTGAGTCAGAGCGTTTATTGTCAGTTCATCACCAACAGGTTGACTACCTTGGGTAAACAGCCATAGTTTGGCTTGGCAGTTTGATAATTTAGATAAGGCTTGCAACAGGTAGATAGTACTACCGCAACTCGTTAGATAGTTTGTTTGTTCGGTTTCTAGCAAACTCCAGAGATGAATAATACCGTGCAATGGTGCATTTGACCCTACATCTTGCAAGAGTTGATGGAAATGTTGCGGTTGACTGGGGTCGAGTTGGAACTGACTTTCAGCAATTTGTTGATAAATTTCACCAACAGAAACAAGGATGCAAACTTTGCCTTGATGTTCTAATTTTTGCGCCAATGCTTTACCAATACCATGAGCATCGGTGAAAATTAGCCAACGACCGGGAAAAGTGGGTAATTGTTCTGGTAATCTAGATTTTGGTTGCCACTGGATTTGATACAGCCATTCCTGAGTCGGTGCTTGGTTAGTTCTGAGCAAAGCTTGACGCGGTGCTTGCTTTAAGCAAAGTCCTTCAATGTAGGCTATTAGTTCTCCTGCTTCATTCAGCAGCCAGATATCTCCTGTGAACATTCCTGCTGTTGAATTTGTTTGAGAATTTAGCTTTCCGTAACACCACAAACGGCTGTTAAAATCTGGCGACTGGTAAAAATAAAAGTGATTTATGCTAAAGGGTACGTAAACTTGGTTATCTCGTAGCTTTTGGGGTAAAGCAAAGCCTAAGAACTGAAAACAGGAATCGATTAATCCCGGATACAGAAGATAGGTGTTAATTTCAGCTGCAAATTCTTGGGGAAATTGCATTTGACACAATGCTTCACCATCACGCCGCCACATAGATTCTACCCATTGGAAACGCTGACCGAGTTGCAGTCCTTGTTCTCTAACTTGGGCGTAGAAATCTGAACCGGCCAGCATTTGGGAGCAACGCGTCTGTAACTCAGCCCAAGATAAAGGTTTTTCAATATCGCCTACATCTTGGCTGAGTCGTCCTGTAGCGTGTACCAACCAGTTATCTATTTGTTTATTAAAACTAAATAGTTCAAATTTATATTTACGAAAAAGATAAGGTTCAAAGCCTCGCCCCTTGTGAGCGATAGCTCCCTTGCCCCCTGCTCCCTGCTCCCCTGCTTTTTCACCTGCGGCTTCAGGTTGCAAAATAAGTTGTACATTGATAGTCTGGCGATCGCTAACCGTCAGCGCTTCCCTAAATGTAATATTACTTAGCGAAATTGCCCCTGTTCCCAGAATTTCTTGACCTGCAAGCAACAACATAGAAATATGCGAAGCTCCTGGTACTACCACCGTGTCATAAATTCGGTGGTCATCAAGGAAAGGTAAACTAGCTGTGTTCAAATGAGTTTCAAAAACAATATCCTTGAGAGATGGCGATCGCAATTGATAACCCAATAAAGGATGCAGCAGGTTTTCGCTCATTTGTCTAACTATTGGCTTGGTGGTAGCAGTAGGCAACCAATAGCGTTGACGCTGCCAAGGATAATTCGGTAAAACCACCTTATTACGAGCATAATCACTCTCAAATCCCTGCCAATCAATCTCCACTCCAGCCACATACAACTGCGCCACCGAATCTAATAACTGCTGCCAATCTTCTTTATTTCTCCGTAGGGAAGCCAGCCATAACCCTTGTTCGTCCAATACTTCTGGACACTCGCGCCGTGCCATCCCCAACAACGTTGGATGTGACCCAACCTCGACAAACACCTCATATCCTGCTTGATACAATGCCTGCATACTGGCAGCAAATTGCACGCTGGCTCGAATATGTTCAACCCAGTAAGCCGCATTTGACATTTCCTCATGTCTGACAATTTTACCTGTGACATTGGAGACAATATCTAATTGCGGCTGTTGATATTTCACAGTTGCTGCCACTTGCTCAAACTTCGCCAACATCGGCTGCATCAGGGGCGAGTGGAAAGCATGAGATACTTGCAGTCTTCTAGTTTCAATGCCTTGGCTTTCTAGTTTTTGGACTACAACATTTAATACCTGCAATTCCCCAGATAAAACAATACTTTGTTCGCCATTAATCGCTGCAATACTCAATTGTTGCGGATGATCGGTAATTAACGGTATAACTTGTTCTAGCGTGGCGAATACTGCTGCCATCCCTCCACCTTGAGGTAAGGCTTGCATCAAAGAAGCACGTTGCACAATTAATTTCAGTGCGTCTTCTAAACAAAAAATACCAGCAATGCAAGCGGCGACATATTCCCCGACACTGTGACCTAAAACTGCTGTGGGACGAATACCCCAAGATAGCCATAGTTGAGCTAAGGCATATTCTAGAACGAATAATCCAACTTGGGTGTACGCGGTTTGGTCAAGGCGATTATCTTCTGGGTTTTCCGAGAATATAACTTGAAGAATTGATTCACTCAACAGTGGTTGCAGTAGGGCGTCGCACTCCTTTAATATGTGGCGGAAACTCGGCTGAGTTTCATACAGTTGCCTACCCATATTGCGATATTGCGACCCTTGTCCAGTGAAAAGGAAGGCGATTTTTTGGGTTTGCTGGCTGCGATGTCCGTGATGAATACCGATGATTTCACTGTTGTCTAGATAGGCTTGCAACTTTTGTTGTATCTGCTGATGGTCAGAGGCGATAATTGCAAGGCGATGACTAAAGTGTGTTCTACCAATTTGTGAAGTGTGAGTGATATCACCAAGGGGAATTTCTAGGTGCGATGAGAGATACTTGATGTAATTTTGAGCGAGTTCTTGTAAAGCTTGAGGCTGTTTGGCTGACAGAGTTAATAAATGTATTGGACGCTCAATTAATTTTGAATACCTCCAAAATTCCTCCCCTGCCTCCCCTGCCCCCCCTGCCCCCTGCGCCCTGCCCCCTACCCCCTGCTCAAACACAGGTGCTTCTTCTAATATGGCGTGGGCATTTGTGCCGCTAAATCCAAAGGAACTTACCCCAGCAATTCGCGTTTCACCGTTGGTTTGCCAAGGTGTAAGAGTTGTGGGAATTGTTAAAGGCAGTTCTGACCAAGGAATCAACGGGTTAGGTTGGTTGAGATGTAAATGGGGTGGAATTTGTTGATGTTGTAGTGCCAGTACCACCTTCATCAAACCTGCAACCCCAGCAGCCGATTCCAAATGACCGATGTTGGTTTTGACAGAACCGATCGCCAAAGGTCGATCTGTAGTATGCTGTTTTGCTAAAGTCGCAGCGATCGCTTCTACTTCAATCGGATCTCCTAAAGATGTACCAGTACCGTGGGCTTCAACGTAGCTTACTTGCTGTGGTTGTACTTTAGCATTAGCGATCGCTTGCCGAATCAAGTTTTCTTGGGCGATACCGTTGGGTACTGTTAACCCACTGCTGCGACCATCTTGATTGACCGCACAAGCGCGAATTACCGCCAGGATTTTATCTCCTTGGGCTTGTGCTTGAGAAAGGCGTTTGAGTACGACTATGCCACAACCTTCTGAGCGCACGTAACCGTTAGCTGCGGCATCAAAGGTTTTACAACGTCCATCTGCTGCCATCATTCTCGCTTTGGAGAACATAATGTTGGCTTCTGGTGTGAGAATCAGGTTGACTCCGCCGGCTAAAGCTAACTCGCACTCGCCGTTGCGGAGGCTTTGACAAGCCAGGTGAACGGAAACTAAAGAAGAAGAACAAGCGGTATCTAGTGCTACACAAGGCCCTTGCAAACCCAAAACAAAGGAAAGACGACCAACCATCGCACTAAAAGCGCTACCTGTTCCCTGATAAGCATCAATTCCCTGTTCCCCCGCCTGGGCATAAAAGCGGGTGTAATCATTGGTAGTAACACCGACAAACACCCCCGTTGAACTACCCATAAGTTCAGAAGGAGGTTGACAAGCATTTTCTAAAGCTTCCCAACTGACTTCTAACAGCAAACGCTGTTGAGGGTCGATGCTAATTGCTTCCCGTGGTGAGATGCCAAAAAACTCGGCATCGAATCGATCTACTTGCTGTAGAAAGCCACCGTAGCGGGTAGACATTTTACCGGGGGTGTCTGGGTTGGGGTCGTAATAGGCATTGATATCCCAGCGATCGCTCGGTACTTCTACAATAGCGTCAGTACCGTCCCTTAATATCTGCCAAAATGTTTCTGGATCGTCAGCGCCACCGGGAAACCGACACGCCATACCAACAATTGCGATGGGTTCTGTTTTTGCCCGTTCCATTGTGTCAATTTTGGCACGCAGTTCTTTTAATGCCAAAAGGGCGCGTTGGGATGGTGATAGCTGGTCGATACTTTCCATTTGGCTGATTTTGGTTTAGGGGGCAGGGGTGGAAATTATTTTTGTCTCACGCAGAGGCGCAGAGGCGCAGAGGAGAGAATGATTAATGACTAAATTCGATTAGGGAGGCTAATTCTTGATCGATCATGGATTCGACTTGTTCTTCTGAGAGCTGTTTGATTTGTGTCACTGTTAGAGATTGGCTGGGATTCACTGATGTCGGGTTGGTTTCAGGCGGTATATTTTGGTTATCTAGGGTCTTGACAAGATAAGTTGCTAATGCATCTATGTTGGGATAGTTGAATGTCAGTGTTGAAGGTAACGATTTATCTAAGCTTTTTTGGAGACGATTCCGTAATTCCACTGCTGTGAGTGAATCCATGCCCATCGTCGCAAATCCTTGTAGGGGGTCGAGGGTTTGGGATGGGTTCAAGCCTAAGATGCTGGTGAGTTCATCGGTGATGTGAGCAACTAACAAAGATTTCCATTCGTTAACAGATGTTGCTTTTAGGTGTTGTTGTAGTTGGGATGGCTGGTTTTGCCTATCCTCAAGCAATTCCCTAAAGTAAGCAGGTTCTTGCCCTGTGGGAAAGCGTTGTAAAAACTGTGTCCAGTTGATAGGGAGTACAGTTACTTGACAAACTCTCTGTTGCAGGAAATGTCTAAGTAACTGCAAGGCTTGGTTTGGTGGAATCAAATTAATGCCTTCTGCTGCTAACCTTTCACCGAATGATGCTGCCATCCCGACCTCTGCCCACGGTCCCCAGTTGATACTGGTAGCAACTAATCCTTGTTTTTGGCGGTAATGAGCTAAAGCATCTAAGAAGGCATTGGCAGCAGCATAGTTGCTTTGACCTGGCGCACCGAGTATGCAAGCTGTTGATGAAAACAGTACGAAGAAATCTAGGGGTTGATTCAGTGTCAGGGTGTGCAGATTCCACGCGCCTTGGATTTTAGGAGCCATGACTTTAGCGAATCGTTCCCAGTTTTGTTGTAGCAGCATCCCATCATCTAGAACACCTGCTGTATGGATGATGCCCCGTAATGGTGGTGTTTGCAGTGCTGTTAGTGCTGGCTGCAACTGTTCGGCTTGGGCAATATCTGCCTGTACTACTATTATTTGCGTGCCTGTTTGTTCTAACTCTCGAATTGTTGCTTGGGCGCTTTCACTGGGAAAACTCCGACCGAGTAATACTAAATGTCTTGCACCCTGTTCCACACACCAACGGGCAATTTGCAAGCCCAAAGCACCAAGTCCGCCAGCAATTAAGTATGTTCCCTCTGGAGTGAATGTGAGGGATTTGGCGGCTACTGGTGAAATTTGACTACGCACCAAACGCGCAGTGTGCCACTGTTGATGTCGCCAAGCAACGCGATCGCCTAAAATCATTGTTGGCAGTTTTGCCAGTAATGAAGCCGCAGCATCAGCTGGTGAACTGCTGGGGTCGATATCCACCAAACCTCCCCAAATTTCGGGGTATTCCATTGCAATAACTCCACCCAAACCCCATAATGGCGCAGCAGCGATCGCAATTTCTCCAGAATGTTCTCCAATTACCTGCGTCCCTTGCGTCACCAACCATAACCGTGCTGATATTAACTGCTGACGCTTAGCTAGTGCTTGGAGCAAATCCAATACACTAGATACACATTGTTGAATATTTGTCAACTCTGTTAAATCTGCCTCTTTAGTATCATCCAAACTCCACAGATGTACAATCTGCAATGGTGACTGAGTTGGGATACCCTCTAGCAATTGGTCAAAGTGAGTGCAATCGCCTGAGAAAACTAAAGTATAAGTATGACCCTGTTTGGCTAACAGTTGCGCCAAGTTATCAGCAACGCCTGTGCGATCGCTTAAAATCAACCAATGAGCAAGTGCGATCGTAGACTGTTGAACTGCTGGAATTTGTGGTTGCCATTGCACCTCATAGAGCCAATCTTGTAATTCTGGTGGCAGAGAAGTTGTCGTCGCAGTGGGCAACCAATAACGTTGACGCTGCCAAGGATAATTCGGTAAAACAACCTTATGACGCGGATAATCAGCCTCAAATTCCTGCCAATCAATCTCCACCCCAGCCACATACAACTGCGCCACCGAATTTAATAACTGCTGCCAATCTTCCTTTCCTTTTCGCAGTGAAGCCAGCCATAAACCCTGTTCATCCAAGACTTCTGGACACTCGCGCCGTGCCATCCCTAACAATGTCGGATGAGGGCCAATTTCCACAAACACTTCATATCCTGTTTGATACAATGCCTGCATACTGGCAGCAAATTGCACACTCGCTCGGATATGTTCTACCCAGTAAGCCGCATTAGACATTTCCTGTTGTCTGACAATCTTGCCTGTGACATTCGAGACAATATCTAGTTGCGGCTGTTGATATTTCACAGTTGCTGCAACTTGCTCAAACTTAGCCAACATTGGCTGCATTAAGGGCGAGTGGAAAGCATGGGATACTTGCAATTTTCTAGTTTCAATACCTTGGCTTTCTAGTTTTTGCAGTACTAAATTGAGTATCTCTAATTCTCCAGATAAGACAATACTTTCTTCGCCATTAATCGCTGCAATACTCAATTGTTGCGGATAGTCAGCAATTAAAGGTCTAACTTGTTCTACCGTGGTGAATACTGCTGCCATACCTCCGCCTTGGGGTAAGGCTTGCATCAAAGAAGCACGTTGGACAATTAATTTCAGTGCATCTTCTAAACAAAAAATACCAGCAATACAAGCGGCGACATATTCCCCGACACTGTGACCTAAAACTGCTGTGGGACGGATACCCCAGGATAGCCACAGTTGGGCAAGGCCATATTCTATGACGAATAATGCAACTTGGGTGTAAGCGGTTTGGTTGAGGCGATCGCCTTCTAAGTTCTCAGAGAATATAACCGATAAAATTGACTCGCCCAACAGTGGTTGCAGTAAGGTGTCGCAGTTGTCTACAGTTTGGCAGAAACTCGGCTGAGTTTCATACAATTGCCGACCCATACCGCGATACTGTGACCCTTGTCCAGTGAACAAGAAAGCAATTTTTTTGCTTTCCTGGCTGCTGTTTCCGTGATGAATCCCAATGATTTCACTGTTGTCTAGATAGGCTTGCAACTGTTGTTGCATTTTTTGATGGTCAGAGGCGATAATTGCGAGGCGATGACTAAAGTGTGTTCTACTAATTTGTGAAGTGTGAGTGATATCACCAAGGGGAATTTCTGCGTGGGATGAGAGGTACTTGATGTAATTTTGAGCGAGTTCTTGTAAAGCTTGAGGCTGTTTGGCTGACAGAGTTAATAGATGTATTGGACGCTCAATTAATTTTGAATACTTCCAAAATTCCCCCCCTGCTTCCCCTGCCTCCCCTGCCCCCTGCCCCCTGCCCCCTGCCCCCTGCTCAAACACAGGTGCTGCTTCTATCACCACATGGGCATTTGTACCACTCAAGCCAAAGGAACTCACTCCAGCAATTCGAGTATTGTTTTCAGAATGCCACGGTTTAGCTGTGGTAGGAATAGCTAGTGGTAGTTCCTGCCAAGGAATATGGGGGTTAGGTTGCTTGAGGTGGAGATGAGGTGGGATTTTCTGGTGTTGTAGCGATAATATTACCTTGATTATACCTGCAACTCCCGCAGCAGCTTCCAAATGACCAATGTTGGTTTTTACAGAACCAACAACCAAAGGCTGTTCAGAGGAGCGTTGTTCGCACAGAACAGAAGCTAAAGCGTTAATTTCAATGGGATCGCCTAAAGAAGTCCCTGTACCATGCGCCTCAATATAACTTACTTGTTGTGGTGCAACCCTACTGTTAGCTAGAGCCTGACGCAGTAGTTTTTGTTGTGCAGGGCCGCTGGGTACTGTTAGTCCACCACTAGGGCCGTCGTGATTCACGGCTGAACCCCTAATCAATGCCAGGATAGAGTCACCAGCTGCCACAGCATCTGATAATCGCTTCAGTACCAATACTCCGCAGCCTTCGCCTCTGGTGTAGCCATCAGCTGAAGCATCAAAAGATTTGCAGCGTCCATCGGGTGCAACTGCGCGCATTTTCGAGAGAAAAATATTCGTGTCTGGTGACAATATCAAGTTAACTCCACCTGCTAGGGCTTGGTCGCATTCTCCAGAACGCAGACTTTGACAGGCTAAATGTAACGATACCAAAGATGATGAGCAAGCGGTATCTACAACTAAGCTCGGCCCTTGTAAACCCAGAATATAGGAAAGGCGACCGGAAATAAAACTAAAACTGTTGCCTGTACCAAAGTAAGTGTCAATACTATTAGAATTACCAGAATATAGGCGTGAGTAATCGTTGTTCATCACGCCAATAAATACGCCTGTTTGAGTTTGCGACAGCCTTTCGATACACTGTCCGGCATTTTCTAGGGCTTCCCAACTTACTTCTAGTAGTAAGCGTTGTTGTGGATCTGTACTAACGGCTTCTCTGGGAGAGATTTCAAAGAAGTTCGCATCAAATAAATCGACATCTTTTAAGAAACCACCATAGCGAATGTAGGATTTACCCTCAGCATCGGGATTTGGACTGTAATAAGCTGCGGTATCCCAACGTTCTTGGGGAATTTCTTGAATGGTATCTATACCGTGCTGGAGAATTTGCCAAAAAGCATCCGGGTTATCGGCTCCCCCAGGAAAGCGACACGCCATCCCAATTACAGCGATGGGTTCTGTTTTAGCACGCTCGATCGCCTCCAACTTACCACGCATTTCTTTTAATGCCAGCAATGCGCGTTGTAGTTGATTGATGTTGTTTTGTTCTGTGTCGATTTTATTCATGCTATGAACCCTGTGGGGATTAGATTTTTTTCATTAATTCATCAATGCTGGCTAATTCTGCTGCTAGCGATCGCTCTAGTTCTGTTTGGGAAAGCTGTTGAATATCGCTGATTTCGGTGTCGGGGCGATCGCTTTTTGGCGGTGGAGATGCAGTTTTCACATCCAAGACATCGTTAGTCAGATATTTAGTTAAGGTTTCTAAGGTGGGATAATCAAATAACAAAGTCGTTGGCAGCGAACACTCCAGACTTGATTGCAAGCGATTTCTCAACTCAATGGCCATGAGTGAATCTAACCCGACTTCAAATAAACGCTGACGCGGTTGCAGTTCCTCAGATGAATTGAGCCGTAAGATTTTCGCAACTTCGTCACGGATGTAATTAAATAAAATCTGCTGAATATCTGTGGGGTGAGCCTCCTGGAGTTGTCGTAAAATATATGGTTTCGCTGCTAAAACTGGCTGTGCAGTTTCTTGGGTTTGCCTTGAATCAACAAACTCACTCAGCAAAGGCGGTACTTTTTGGGTGTAGTAGTGGGCGATAAATTTTGACCAACGCACTGGTAAAACCGCAACTTGTCCGGTGTTGGCTTGATGCGTCAATGCTGCCAAAATTTGTAATCCTTGTTGGGGTAAAATTTTCTCTACTCCCATTGGAGAATCTGTAGAGGTTGCAGCCATTCCCACTTCCGCCCACGCCCCCCAGTTGATACTCAATCCCGCCAGCCCTTGGGAGCGACGGTAATCGGCTAACCCATCAAGAAAGGCGTTCGCTGCTGCGTAGTTTGCTTGTCCTGCGGTTCCCAACACTGAAGCAACGGAGGAGAACAACACAAATAATTCCAAAGGTTTATCTTGAGTCAAGATATGCAGATTCCAAGCACCCTGTACTTTCGGAGCCATCACCCTAGTAAATCGCTCCCAGGTTTGTTGGAGTAAAATCCCATCGTCTAGAATTCCGGCTGCATGGATAACACCTCGTAAGGGAAACTGAGGATCGATGTTGTCGATTACTGCTCGTAATTGTTCGAGTTGGGTAATATCTGCTTGAGCTACTGTAACTTGCACGCCAGCGTTTTCCCAGGAGGCGATCGCACTTTTAGCTTTATCAGATGGCGATCGCCTACCTACTAATACTAAATGTTGCACGCCTAGCTCAACCAACCAATTAGCCACTGTTAACCCCAGTCCTCCTAGTCCGCCTGTAATCAGGTAAGTACCAAGGGAAGGGTTAAAGGAAGCAGAGAAATCTATTATGTTGGGAAGGCGTTGCAACCGACAGACGTAACGCTGATTTCCCCGTAAGGCGACTTGTTCGCCCAATTCTGGATGAGAAAGTTCTGCCCACAACTGAGTTGCGGCTTGTAGGGTTGAACTTTGGGGATCTAAATCAATTAGCCCTGCAAAAACTTCGCTATATTCTGTTGCTATAACTCGCCCCAATCCCCAGAGAGGTGTTTGTGCGATTTCAGATTGCAAATTAATTGACTGGCTACCCCTAGAAATCAACCACAGCCTAGCAGTCTGCCAACCCAAAAATGCTAAGTGAGGGCTGGGGAAAGGGGAAAGGGAAAAGGGTAAGGGATTTAAACCCTTTCCCCCTTCCCCCTTACCCTTTACCCCACCAAGGGAACTTGGCGTACTACTAGCTAGTGGGGAATTTATCCGAGCTAAGGCTTGAGTTAAATGTAAAACACTACCACAAACACGCATAGGACTTACGCAAGAACTCTCTGAAACTCTTATTTCTCTGTGTTCTCTGCGTCCTCTGTGGTTCGATTTTCCGTTACCTGTGCGTAAGTCCTGACGCATTTGTGTAGAATCTAGCAAATCTACAGTCGCCAAACTCCACAAATGTACAATGTGCAGAGTCATGCCTGGTTGAATTGAGATTTCTTCAAGTAGTCGCTCGAAATGCTGGGGTTCGGCTGGATTGATGTAAATTTTACCAGCTTCTAAAGATTTATAAGTATCACCAGGGATAACTACTACAAAGGACTCACCTTTATCCTGCAACAATTTTACCAATTCTGCGCCTACACCATCTTCATCAATTAGAAGTATCCAATATTGCTGTTGCGATCCTAAAGGTGACTGCGTAATTGTTCGTTCTTGGAGTTGCCAAGTGATTTGATAAAGCCAGTCTTGGAGATTTGTTTGCTTGAGTAATGCTTGCTGTGGCGATCGCTTTAAACAGAGTTCCGAGAATTGAGCGATCGCTAGTCCAGATTCATCTAATAATTGTACATCTCCTACTATCACCTCTGGATTATTGGTTTGCAAGCGGGCGTAACACCATAATGGCTGACTCAAATCCAGATTTTGCCAGAGATGAAAGCCACCTAAACTAATCGGTACATAAACATCAGCATCTCGAATCTCTGCTGGTAAAGTACCCCCCAACATTCGCAAACAAGAATCTATCAGCCCTGGATGTAATGGATATAACTTCGTCTCTGATTCACAACCCGGTGGTAGTTGCATCTGACAAACGGCTTCCCCATCTCGTCGCCAAAAATCACCAATCCATTGAAAACTTACACCCAAATTTAGCCCAGTATCTCCGACATCCTGATAAAATACCTGAGAACCAGTGGATTTTTCAGGACAACGCGCCTGTATTTCTGCCCAAGACCAAGTTTCTCTCGTAGCAGACAAGGTAGATAACTCACCAGTTGCATGGAGACACCATTGTTCATCGCTTTCTAGGCTGAACAGTTCAAAGGTGTAGTTCTGATTTTTGCCCAGTTGCAAAATCAATTGCACTTTGACGCTGCTATTTTCGGGTATGATTAGCGGTTCTCGAAACGTAATCTGTTGAAGAGACACTGCATTAGTTCCAAAAATCTGCTTACCTGCTAGGGTCAACATAGCAATATAAGATGCTCCTGGTGCAACTATCGACCCGTAGATGCGGTGGTCGGCTAGAAAGGGTAAGTTATTTGTGTGGAATTCGCTCTCAAATACTAGACTTTTGAAGAGTGGAGAATGTAGGCGTTGACCTAATAGGGGATGGGATTTTGGGGGTTTTATCTCACGCAGAGACGCAGAGACGCAGAGGGAGAGAGGATGAGGGTTTGATGGGGAGATTTCATTTTTTGGCGGTACTGGTTTTTTGGTAGTGGTTTCAAACCAATAGGGTTGGTGCTGCCAAGGATAGTTGGGTAATATTACTTTGTTTCGTGTATAGTAGTTGTCAAATATGAGCCAATCAATTTCTACTCCCTGGAGATATAACTGGCTCAGACTTTCTAAAATTTGTTGCCAATCTTCTTTGCCTTTGCGTAGGGAAGGTAGCCATAAACCGTTACTTTCCAATTCTTCTGGACAATCTTGGCGTGCCATACCAATCAAGGTAGGATGGGAACCAACTTCTAAAAATACTCGATAACCTGCGGTATAAAGTGCTGACATTCCTTGAGCAAAACGAACACTGGCTTGGATATGCTCAACCCAATAGCTGGCACTAGACATCTCTCCATTAGTTATCAATTTCCCACTGACATTGGAAATGATTTCTAGTTTGGGGGAATGGTAGGTGATTTCCTGAGCAACTTGCTCAAACTCTGCCAACATAGATGCCATTAACGGGGAGTGGAAGGCATGAGATACTTGCAAAGTTCGCGTCTCAATGCCTAGATTTTCTAGTTTTTGCAACACTGCTGTTAATGCCTGTATCTCGCCTGAGATAACTAAACTTTGCTGTCCGTTATAGGCAGCAATGCTCAGTTGTTGAGGATAGGGGGCAATCAAGGGTTCTACAACTTTTACGCCAGCGAAAACCGCAGCCATCCCTCCTGTTTGCGGTAATGCTTGCATCAAACGGGCGCGGTGGGCAATCAATTTTAATCCGTCCTCAAGGGAGAAAATACCAGCCACACAAGCAGCCACATATTCCCCGACACTGTGACCAAGCACCGCAGAGGGACGGATACCCCAAGAAATCCACAGTTGCGCCAAGGCGTATTCTAGGACAAATAAGGCTGGTTGAGTGTAAACAGTTTGGTCGAGGAGTGGATTTTCTGTGGTATCAGCAAAAATGACTGATAAGATGGACTTGTTTAGCAAAGGTTGGAGAAAGCGATCGCATTCATCCAACATCCGACGAAAACCAGGTTGGGTTTCATACAATTGTCTTCCCATCCCTACATACTGCGACCCTTGCCCAGTAAATAAAAAAGCGCATCTAGTGAAACCACCACTATCTACTTGATAGTCATAATCTACTGACTCCAACTTGGCCTGCATCTCAGCATGAGATGAACCAACAACAGCCAAACGATGAGAAAAATGAGAACGTCCAACTTGGGCAGTGTGAGTAATATTAGCCAAAGCAATATCGCCATACTTACCCAAATACTCAACATATTCCCGGCCTAATTCCCGCAGAGAATTAGCATTTTTCGCAGAAAGACAAAGTATATGCAAAGGCCGCTCAATTAGACCATCTTCAGACCATACTCCCAATTCCTCTCCGCGCCTCTGCGTCTCTGCGTGAGATAAAATTCCCATCTCCTGCACAATCACATGAGCATTAGTACCACTCATCCCAAAAGAACTCACCCCAGCAATCCGCACCGAGTCCTTAACCACCCAAGATTGCCCAGATGTAGGAATTCTCAACGGCAATTGCTCCCAAGCAATCATCGGATTAGGTTGTTGCAAGTGCAGATGCGGCGGAATTTCTTGATGCTGTAGAGCCAAAACAACCTTCATCAAACCCGCTACCCCAGCCGCCGCTTCCAAATGACCAATATTAGTTTTAACAGAACTAATTACTAGTGGCTGTTCAAAAGAACGTCCTGCACAGAGTACAGATGCTAATGCACCAACCTCAATCGGATCTCCCAAAGATGTACCAGTACCATGAGCTTCAATATAACTCACCTGCTGGGCTTCTACATTGGCGTTAGCTAATGCTTGATGTAACAATTCTTGTTGCGCTGTTGTACTCGGCACAGTAAAACCACTGCTACGTCCATCATGATTCACTGCCGAACCCCGAATTACTGCCAAGATTGGGTCATTATCAGCTAAAGCATCAGAGAGTCGTTTCAGGACAACTACACCACATCCCTCTCCGCGAACAAAGCCATTAGCTGAAGCATCAAAGGTTTTACAGCGTCCATCGGCAGCTACAGCCTTGGATTTTGATAAGAAAATATTCGTCTCCGGCAGTAGTATCAAGTTGACGCCACCTGCCAATGCTAAATTGCACTCTCCACGCCGCAGACTTTGAACTGCTAAATGAATGCTAACCAGCGAAGACGAACAAGCTGTATCCACTACCAAGCTAGGCCCGCGCAGCCCCAAGCTATGAGATATCCTTCCCGCAGCCGCACTACCAATACCGCCAGTACCGTAATAAGCATCAATTGTTTCTGGGTTTTTGTGCTGAATTTGCAGTTGCATATACTCGTTAGAAATCAACCCAATAAACACGCCTGTCTGACTTCCGACAAGATTCTGTGGTGCAACAGCCGCATTTTCTAAAGCTTCCCAACTTACTTCTAACAGTATGCGTTGTTGGGGGTCGAGGCTGACGGCTTCACGGGGACTGATACCGAAAAACTGCGCGTCAAATTGGTCAATGTCTGCAATAAATCCCCCGTGACGGGTATACATTTTACCTGGTGTTTCTGGCTTTGAGTCAAAGTAATTATCCAGGTTCCAGCGTTGCGAGGGAATTTCTGTAATCGCATCGATACCTTTTTGGAGGATTTCCCAGAATTGTTGGGGATTATTTGCGCCTCCAGGAAAGCGACAACCCATACCAATAATAGCGATATCTTCAGTAGAGACGCGATTAATCGCGTCTTTAGAAGATTGGGGGAGGTTTTCGTGGTTGGTTGTGGGATAATCTAAATTTAGGACTTCCTTACCCAAGTATTCTGTGAGCGTGGTAATTGTGGGATAATCAAATGCCAAGGTTGCAGCTAGGGAATAAGAATGTCCTAGTTGAGTTTGAATGCGGTTTTTTAACTCAATTGCCATTAGAGATTTCATCCCCAAGCTAGCAAATCCATCGTTTGGGTCGAGTTTCTCTGTTGGTTCCAGCCCCAGAACAGTTGCTACCTCAGTTTGCACGTAGGCTTGCAGTTTTTCCCAACGCTGACTAGCTGACACCTCCTCCAGGTTAAGGTTTTGCCAGAGTAGAGATGTGAAATTTTGCGCTTCTGGTGGCTGAATCTCTACGTCGGGTTTCTGCTGCGGTTCTATCCAGTAACGCTTTCTCTGAAAGGGGTAAGTTGGCAGTTCTGTGCGTTGGCGTTGGTAATCTCTGTCAAATTCTGCCCAGTCAATGTCTACTCCCTGTATGTAAAGATGACTAAGGGTTTGTAATACCTGCTGCCAATCTTCAAATCCTTCTTTAAGGGAAGATAACCAAATCTCCCCGCTTTGGGGTCGATATCGGTTACCTGCTTCCGCTAAGTTCGAACTCGGCCCTAATTCTAGGAACAGGTTACAACCTTGAGCAATTAGGGTATCAACTGCCGTTGAAAATTGTAATGTATCTCGTAGATGATTGCGCCAATGTTGGGGTGCGATCGCCTCCACTAATTTTCCAGTCACACTAGAAACCCAATTTATCTGCGGTGGGTTGTAGGTGAATGTGGCAGCGAGTTCCTCCATTGCATCTAATATTGGCTCGACGGCTGGAGAGTGAAAAGCTTGATTTATCTTCAGCTTGAGAAAAGCTATGCCCTCACTTTTCAACTGTTGGAGAATTTGCTGCACAGTCTGACTTTCACCAGCAATCAAGATTTCTGCTTGCCCGTGGATGGCAGCGATACCAACCTGATACTGATAGGATGAGAGGATTTCTGTTACTCGATTTAGTGAAGTATATACCCAAGCCATAGCTCCAGTTTGCGGTAACTGCTGCATCAGTTTTCCCCGCTTTGCCACCAAATTTAATGCATCTTCCAAGCTAAGAACACCCGCAACACAAGCAGCGACATATTCACCTAAGCTGTAGCCCATGACACAATGCGGTTTGATTCCCCAGGAACGCCACATTTCTGCTAGGGCGAACTCTAGGGCAAACAAGGCAGGTTGGGTGTAAGCGGTTTCGTGTAGTAATAGTTTGCTACCAGATTCAGGATAAAGTATTGATAATAGCGACTTATTTAAATGAGGGGTGAGTAGGCGATCGCAATGTTCCAGCACCTCACGAAATACAGGTTGTGTATCGTAGAGTTGACGACCCATATCAACGTATTGCGTTCCCTGTCCTGTAAACAAGAATCCAACTTTAGTAGAGTTCTGTTGACCATAAAACCATTCTCCCGCCTCTTGTTCGCTGGCGAAGGCTGATAATTCTTGTTGCAAGCCCTCCAATGTATCCGCCGGGATAGCCAAGCGGTGTTTCAATGCTGCTCTACCTACATTCGCCGAGTAGCAAATATCCGGCAAAGAAATATTGACAGATTTAGCAATATGTGTATTGTAAAGATTAGCTAATTCTCGTAATGCCTTTTCACTGTTAGCCGATAGCGTCAACAGATGTAACGGCCTTTCTATTAATTTTGAATTTTGAATTTTGAATTTTGAATTATTAACCGGTGGTTCTTCTAAAACAAGATGGGCATTAGTTCCCCCCAAACCAAAGGAATTGATTCCAGCCAAGCGAGGTGTATCGTTCAATTCCCAAGGACTTGCTGTGGTGGGAATGATAAAGGGAAAATCATCGCCAATGTCTGGATTTAGGGTTTGAAAATGCAGGTGTGGTGGAATTTCTTGGTGTTGGAAACACAGTAAAACTTTAATTAAACCAGCAATTCCCGCAGTCGGTTCTAAATGTCCAATATTGGTTTTAACAGAACTGAGAAAACACGGTAGAGTATCCCCCTCTGGTCGCAAAACTGCTTTGAGGGCGCTGGCTTCCGTCACATCAGCCAACGGTGTGCCGACTCCGTGGGCTTCAATATAGCTAATTTGTTGTGGTTCGACTCCAGCATTCGCCAACGCCTGACTGATGACTGACTGCTGTGCTAGTTGATTGGGTGCAGTCAAGTTTTTCCCAAAGCCATTTTGATTAACGGCTGAACCCCGGATAATTCCTAAAATCCGGTCTTCGTCCCTAATTGCATCTTCTAGACGCTTGAGCAAAACTAAGCCGCAACCTTCACCCCGCACGTAACCATCAGCTGCCGCATCAAAACTTTTGCAACAATTATCTGATGTCATTATCCAAGCTTGGGATAATCCGATGTTAGCTTTGGGTGACAAAATCAGGTTAACAGCCCCTACCAAAGCTTGGTCAATTTCTCCGGTTTGTAAACTTTGACAGGCGAGATGGATGGCAACCAAGGATGAAGAACAGCCGGTGTCTAATGCTAGACTTGGCCCTTGCCAACCAAAGAAGTAAGACAGGCGATTTACTGTTGTACAGAGGGCATTGCCTGTCACAAAATAAGCATTTAGTTGAGTCAAATCCTCAAAGCAAACATTGGCATAATCGTTGCTACCAATGCCTATGTATACTCCTGTTTGACTCCCTGAAACTTGTTGCGGATTTAAACCAGCATTTTCTAAAGTCTCCCAAGCTACCTCTAGTAACAAACGCTGCTGCGGGTCTGTACTTGCGGCTTCACCGGGAGAAATGCCGAAGAATTGAGCATCAAACTGGTCTACATTTTCTAGAAACCCTCCCCAACGGCTATTCATCGTTCCAGGGGTCGCCAAATCGGGGTCGTAGAGGTCATCAACTGACCAACGATTGGCGGGAACTTGTGTAACAGCATTCATCCCATCCCGCAGCATTTGCCAGAAAGCAGCAGGATTTTTCGCCCCAGGAAATCGGCATCCCATGCCAATAACAGCGATGCCTACGGCGGGCAAAGCCAACGCTTCCTTTTTTTGTTGTTTAGTGTTGTTCATAACAGGGGAATGGGGAGATGGGGGATGGGGAGATAGGGAGAATAATAACTTCTCAGTCAACAGTCACTTTTCACCCTTGCTGTATCTTGATTTCAGCAAGTAAGTCTACAAGTTCTTGAATGTTCTTAACACTGCCGAGTTTGGTTCTAGGAACTTTCACTTTTAACTCTCTCATCGAAGCTGAGGCAATCTCTACTGCATCTAAACTGGTAGCACCCAAATCGCGCATTGACTTTGTTGGGTCGATGTTTGCATTTTCCAAACCTTCAATGTTCAAGCGCATGTGTTTGGTAACTACATTAAGGACTTGTTGCTCAACTGTTTGTTGCACCATGATTTTTCTCCTAATCTCCAAAAAGAATAATTCCGAAAAAATCTACTGTTATTGTTAGGAAATATACATATCTTTGACAATAGATTGGGTTTCAGGATGATTGAAGCACACAGTATGCATGAGATGTTCGCGGGACATAGCCTCTTGTAAAGCACGTTGACGGGGGAGTGCTAAAGTATCCTTGAGCATTTCCAATACGTGCTTCGGTTTTTCGGCAATGTTGCGGGCGATATCCATCGCTACTTCCATTACTTGTTCTTTGGGAACGACATCATTAAATAGTCCTCTTCCCTGTAGTTCTCTACCTTTGTAAAGTTTGGCAGTGAGGATCATTTCATGGGCGAATAATGGCCCAACTAATGATGGAAGTAAAGATGTTGTTCCCATGCCAGGGGTAAATCCTAATCCAGCAAAATTCACGCCATAGCGACTTTCTTGCGCTGCTATAATTACATCGCAACATAAGGCAATTAATAATCCGCCTCCTACGGCGTGTCCTTCCATTGCTGCGATTATGGGAACAGGAAAGCTTAATAGTTTTGTTGGTAGCAAGAGGTCTTTAACTTCTGTGTCACCACGCAGCAATTTTTGCAGTACATCTAAGCTAGCACCACCACAAAAAACATTAGGAAGACCTGTTAATAATAATACCTTTAAATGGGTGGTGTTGGCGCATTCTATTAATGCTTTTAAGAAATTATCAACTAACTCATCTGTGAGTCGATTATCGTTTTCTGGGTCGTTTAAGTTGATTTGGCAAATTCCATCTTCTAAACATGAAAAAGTTACAATTTCGGACATAATATTAATTCGTAGTTCGTAATTAAGAGAGTCAGGATTTAGCTTTATATTTGTAGGTTTATTTTGGATAATTAGTGTTATTCCTCTTATATTTTTGAAACCAGGGTGGGGAATAGCCTTCGCTAAATTGATGGATGGCTGTGGTAATTTGGGGTTGTTCTAACCATTTTTGTAGGCGTTGCATGGCGAATTCTGTTTGATGTCGCAAATCTTCACCGATAAATGTGTCAAAATATTGTTTACTTTGGGCGATCGCTTCCGGTGAAGAATAAAATAAACGTTGAATCTGGCGGTTGAGTGTATCGTTCATCCCATCACTAGCGATTTCGTCCACCAGTCCCCAATTTTTGGCTTCATTTCCATCAATACCTCTAGAACTAACGGTGAGATATTTCACCTGGGAGGAGGAAAGACGACACAATAAAAACGGCGTAATGACAGCAGGAATCATCCCCACCAACACTTCTGACAACATGAATACGACATTTTCCTCGGCGAGTACGATGTCAGAGGCGGCGACTATACCCACACCACCACCTGTAACATTACCTGTCACACAAGTGATAACTGGTTTAGGAGAACTATAAATTAGTAACAGGCAATCACAAAAGACTTGCAGTGGCGCTAAATTAGGACGGGAACCATTAGCAAAAATGGCGTTAAAATCCATCCCTGTACAAAAGTCAGCACCCATACTAGAAATTACAATAACTCGACAAGTTGGCTCAGCGATCGCCGAAACCAAACCTTGATAAAACTGTACCAACATCTCGCCGTTCAAAGCATTACCAACTTCCGGCGCTGATAATGTGATGTGAGCGACTCCCGAATCCATTTGATACTCAATAACCCTTAACTCTAACTCCATCTCCATTCTTCTCTGCGCCTCTGCGTCTCTGCGTGAAACAAATCCCACCTAACTCCATTCGTATTCCCTGTAATAATTTTTCACCTGTTTCAACACCAGCAATTCCTGTCCAGCGTAAAGTTTCTCATAAGCCTCTCGAAAACTATCTCTTTTGGGCTGATAATCAGGCGCATCAATATACTTTTCTCGTGCATATTCCAAAAGTTCATACTCCATCACAGATAACGGCAAACGTTCTTGCAAATGGCGGTCAATACCCAAAGAACGGATGTATTCAATTGCACCCTGACTAACAGAACCGCCATAGAATTCACCTTGACAACCAGAACCATAGGCAAAAATCGAAATGCGATCGCCTACGTGTAAATCCTGGGCATGATGTAACAAACTCAGCAAACACAAGAATGTAGATGAACCATAGGTACTACCTACCTGCTGGGCAAAGTAAATCCCTTCCTGTACCTTCTTTTGATAATTCTCCTCATAGATTTTCGAGTCATTATCTAATAAACTCAGCAAAGTCCGATGCGCTTGTAAGGGCATTCCCGGAAAAGGTGTGTGATAAATGTGCCTCTGGAAATCTTTGTCATAATCTACTCCCCCTACAAGTTTTTCGTAGTGGGTGTAAGAGGCTTCCAAAGCATCTAAGTAAGAGTAAAGACTGGTTTGATTGTCGCCAATTTCGACTCTCGCAGTCGGACGGAAGGTATCAGAAATTTCATCAGTCCAAAAGCCTGCGGGATGCAAGTCAATTTCAAATACCTTGGGGTCGGTACTAATTAGCATAGCAATAGCCGCACCACCGCCAATAAAATTATCACGGTCATCAAGGTGGGGACGGCTATAGTCACAGCCAATAACTAATGCCTTTTTACCGGGGGTGAGTCCTCCTTGCAGCCACATTGCTGCGGTTTTGACGGCTGCTGTCAAGCCGTAACAGGCGTGTTTGACTTCAAAGCTGCGGCAATTAGGAGGTAAATTACAATACCGATGCACCCAAGTAGATACAGGTTTACCAAAATCCACCGCCGATTCCGTCGCCACAATCAACAGTTCGATATCCCGCGCATCTTCTGGGGAAAGGAGGCGCTTGGCTGCATTCACCGATAAGGTAACTGTATCCTCGTAGGCAGGAATGACAGAACGTGTCTTTACTTTTACTTGCTTAGACACATAATCCAAGTCTTTACCTTCTAAATTAGCTAATTCCAGCGCATCAGCACAGAAACGCCCAGCGTATAAATTAATTTTCTCAATTCCTACTCGTTGCATAAATTTTCCTCCTTTTTGCTAAAGGATCTGATAACTGCCGGATCGAGCCAGTACCGCTTTCGTTCAAAGGGATAAGTCGGCAAGACCACACGACGACGCTGATATCCTTGTTCAAATCCTTGCCAATCGATTGCTACACCGTTGATATAAAGTGCAATCAGGCTCTGTAACAATACTGGCCAATCATCAATAGACTTCTTGCATAAGTCGGGAAAAGGGGAAGGGAGAAGGGGAAAAAGTTCTGTATTATTCCCTTCCCCTTTAACCTTTACCCTTTTCCCCCCTGTTGCAAAAAGCACTTTTGCAAGAGGTCTAATGGATTGTAACCAAGTGCCTTGCTGCTGAATCTCCGCTAATTGCGGATCGGAGCCAATTTCTAAGAATAAATTGCACCCTTTTTGTGTAAGGGCTAACATTGCTCCTTTAAATAACGCTGGTGCTTGCCAGCATCGTCTCCAGTGGTCAATGTCTGGGATATAGTCAGCAGCTAACAGTTGCCCATAGAAGGTTGACACCATTGGAATTTGGGGGACTTGAAATTTCACCTGCTTGGCAATCGGCTCGAATTCTGCCCACGATTCCTGCTGAGTAATTAACCGCAAACCATCTTCCAGACTGAACGCGCCAGCCACACAAGCGGCAACGTACTCACCAACTCCGCCACCCATGACTACACTAGGTTGTACGCCCCAACTGCGCCAAAGTTGGGCTAAGGCGTATCCCAAGGCGAATACAGCAGGACGAGCGTAACGGGGTTGTGTTAACAGTGATTCATCTTCGAGGATTGCAAGTAGGGATTGTTGGAGATGAGGTTGTAGGAGGCGATCGCAATCTTCTAAAATTGAGCGAAACTGCGGCTGGGTTTCGTAAAGCTGCTTACCCATACCAACATACTGCGAACCTTCACCAGCAAAGATAAAAGCAACTTTTGGCTGACGTTGAGTATCTACCTTACCGTAGGGATTTTTTTCTCCTGCATTGAAACTGGCGAGGGTATCTCGTAACTGTGCCTGAGAATTGACCACAAATGCCAGACGATGAGCAAAATGGCTGCGTCCCACATTAGCGGTATAGCAGATATCAGCCAAGCGATCGCCAATATTTTCCTGTAAATATTGGTGGTAACGCCCAATCAAGTTTTGCAAAGCTGATTCACTTTTCGCAGACAACGTAAGTACATGCAAAGGACGCTCAATTATAATTTCTTCTCCCCTGCTCCTCTGCTCCCCTGCCCCCCTGCTCCCCTGCTCCCCTGCTCCCCTGCTCCCCTGCTCCCCTACTCCCCTGCTCCCCTGCTCCTCTGCCCCCCTGCTCCTCTGCTCCCCTGCCCCCCCTCTTTTCTCCAGGGGTGCTTCTTCCACAATTGCATGAACGTTAGTCCCACCAAAACCAAAAGAACTAATCCCTGCCAATCGCGGCTGCTCTCCTCGTTTCCACAGTTCCAAGGAGGTGGGAATTTGTAGCTGGGTTTGCTGCAAATTCAACACGGGATTGATAGTTTGCAAGTTGAGATGAGCAGGAATCTGTTCTCGATACAACAACAGCACTAGTTTTATGAAACCAGCTATCCCGGCGGCTGCTTCTAAGTGACCGATATTAGTTTTCACAGAACCGATCCCGCAAGGCTGATTGTCAGTCCGGCCTTCCTTGAGTACTGTCCACAGGGATTCTACTTCAATGGCATCACCCAAAGCTGTGCCTGTACCGTGGGCTTCAACGTAGCTAATCTGGTTTGGAGTGACGGCAGCATTTTGTAAGGCTTGGCGAATTACAGCTTGTTGGGCTAAACCATTGGGGGCAGTTAAACCATTGCTGCGTCCATCTTGATTGACAGCAGAACCACGCACCAGAGCCAGAATATGGTCGCCATCTTGGAGTGCATCCGATAAACGTTTGAGTACGACTACGCCACAGCCTTCTCCCCGGACATAACCATCAGCTCGCCGGTCGAATGTTTTGCAGTGTCCGTCAGCAGCCATCATCCCAGCTTGGGAGCAAGCAACGGTAGTTAGTGGCGAGAGGATGATATTTACACCTCCTGCTAATGCCAAATCGCATTTACCGTTCCGCAAACTTTGACAAGCTAAATCAACTGCAACTAAGGAAGAAGAACAAGCGGTATCAACTGCCATACTCGGCCCGCGCAAATCCAAAAGATAGGAAAGACGGTTAGCTGCAATACTCAAAGCCATCCCCGTACCGCCCCGTGGAGGTGGCTCTAGTTGTAGTGTGAAGTAATCCCAAGTGCTGATACCTGTGAATACTCCTGTTTGACTACCCGCCAGCTGGTCGGGACAATAACCTGCGTGTTCCAAAGCTTCCCAAGAAACTTCTAAAAGTAGGCGTTGCTGGGGGTCCATGCTGCGGGCTTCGCTGGCAGAAATACCAAAAAATTGGGGGTCAAAATGGTCTACATGATTGATGAAGCCGCCCCACCGAGTATTCATCGTCCCAGGAAAAGATAAGTCGGGGTCGTAAAATTCATCTACATCCCAGCGATCGCTCGGTACTTCTCGAATCGCGTCTACACCATTACACAACAGTTGCCAGAAACTTTCTAAATCATCGGCTCCAGGGAATCTACAACTCATCCCCACAACAGCGATTGCTTCTGTAGATGATAATTCCCGACTCTCTACTGTCGGCGGTAATGCGGTTGTCGCAAATATTTCCAGTTCTTTACCTAAATATGCTGTCAAATTTGCAATGCTGGGATAGTCAAAAATCAAAGCTGCGGGTAAAGTTTTTTCTACCAACTTTCCGAGAGCATTTCGCAATTCTACCGCCATCAGGGAATCCATACCCATTTCTTGCAAGGGGCGTTCCGGGTCGATGGGGCGGCTAGTATCTAACCTCAGCACTCTTGCTACTTGGGCTTGGACGGCTGACATCAACAATTCCCGGCGATCGCTTACTGGTGTAGATACCAACTGTTGCAGTAAAACGGGCTGAGATGGTGATTGACTCACCTTGGTAGTTAACTGCTGCAACAATGGTAATTGTATATTTGTAGAGAATTTATCCCAGGCGATCGGTACAACTCCGGCTTGAGTTTTCCCTTGTTTGAGCAGTTCTTCCAATACCCGCAATCCTTGTTCGGGAGTGATGTAACCAACTCCGTTCTCGGTACTCCAGAGGTTGCGATGATTTAAATCAGCTGCCATACCTGCATTTGACCAAGGTCCCCAATTGATACTCAAAGCGGGTAAACCTTGATGTCGTCGATAGTGAGCCAGTATATCTAAATACATATTGGCAGCGGCGTAGTTCCCTTGACCTGGGGAGCCTACTAAAGAAGCCACAGAAGAAAACATGACGAAGAAATCTAGGGGACAGTCACGGCTGAGAAGATGCAAATTCCAAGCCCCATCGATTTTGGGATCTAATACTTTGGCGAATCGTTCCCAAGTTTGTCGCAGCAGTATGCCATCGTCTAATACTCCTGCTGCATGGATAATGCCGCGTAGGGGATGGTTGAGGTTCTGTAATACGGTGTTAAGTTCAGCTTGATTGGTGACATCTGCTAACGCAACCTGAATGTGTGCCCCGTCCTGTTCCATCTTTTGAATAGCTGCTTGCGCTTGTTCTCCAGGAGGACGACGGCTGAGTAATAACAGATGACGCGCCCCCTTTTCTACTAGCCAATGGGCTACTTGTAATCCCAAAGCACCCAATCCACCTGTAATTAAGTAAGTACCATCGGTTTGGAGGTTTAAAGGTGAGGTGATTGTTGAGGTAGTCCGCGCCAGTCGAGGCACATAACGCTGCTGTTGGCGAAAAGCTAGTTGATTTTCTTGGGTATTTGATTGAGAGAGTTCGGCGGCCAGTAGGTTAGCTGCTTCCTCTGGAGTGCTTGCTGGGTCTATATCTATAATGCCTCCCCAGATTTCAGGAGACTCCATTGCGATGACTCGACTCATACCCCAAAGTGGTGCTGCGGCGATCGCCAATTCTTTGCTAATTTCCCCTACTGGTTGTGCGCCTTGGGTTACTAGCCACAGTTTTACTGCTGGTAATTCTACTTGTGCCAAGGCTTGTAGTAAGTCTAGTACGCTACCACAATTAAGTAGCTGTTCAGTGTTATCCAAACTCCACAGATGGACAATCTGTAAGTTGGAGACTTTAGAGACGCGATGAATCGCGTCTGTACAAGATGCATCTGTAGAATAAAGTATAATGGTGGTGTGTCCTTGGGCTTGTAGTATGCGTTCTAGGGTTTCACCGATGCCGGAGCGATCGCTAAAAATTAACCAATGAGTAGGAGCAATGGTTTGCTGTTTGGTTAATAATGGTTGCAGTTGCCATTGGATTTCGTACAGCCAATCTGAAAATTCTGAAGTGGTGGTGGAAATAACATTTGGCTGTGTTTCCTCAATCCAGTAGCGTTTGCGTTGCCAAGGATAAGTCGGTAATTGTACAAATTTACCGCCATTGGGATACAAGTTATCCCAGGTTATTTTGTGTCCTAAAGTGTAGAGTTTGGCTAATGACCTGAACCTGGCTGTAGAATCTCCCCGCCGCATCGTTGGTAAGACTGTTCCCTGCTTTTGACTGAGGCACTCTAGCATATCTTTAGCGAGGACAGAATGGGGAGCAACTTCTATAAACAAGTCGTATCCAGCTTCAACAAGATTATCCATTGCTTCGGCAAATCGTACAGATTGCCGCATATTCCGCCCCCAATAGGCAGCGTCGAAATCTCCTGGTTGACTTGGTTGACAGCTAACGGTGGAGAAAATCTGCAAATATGGCGATTTTGGCTGAATATCTTGGATAATTTTCTCTAATTCTCGACTGTAGCCATCCATCTGGGGACAGTGAAAAGCGTAATTCACCGGCAAGCGGCGGCAGAATATCCCTTGCTGTTCGACTTTTTCTAGGATAATTTCAATTGCCTCAGCTGCACCGGAGATGACTGTTGAAGAAGGACTGTTGATGGCAGCGATCGCTATTTTGTCTTCATAAGGTAAAATCAGTTCTGCTACTGTTTTGTGTGGTAAATGCAGCATCGCCATTTTGCCCCGACCTGTTGCTTGCTGCATCAGTTTGGCTCGTTGCACCACAATCCACAAAGCGTCTTTCAAATTCAACACACCCGCCACATAAGCAGCTGTAATTTCCCCAACGCTGTGACCTACAACTGTACTCGGTTCCACACCCAAAGCCCGCCACAGCGCCACCAGTGCCACTTGCATAGATAAAATCGCAGGTTGAGCAATTTCTGTTTCATCCAAACGGGATTTCTCTGGCGGTGCTGACAGTTCGGCAATCAGCGACCAAGAAGTATAAGATTGGATGATGCGATCGCACTCCTCCAAAGCCTCCCGGAATACAGGCTCCTGCGTCAACAATTCTTGCCCCATACCTAGCCATTGAGAACCCTGTCCAGAAAACACAAAGGCAATTTGCTGACGACGGCTAGAACCTTGATATCCCCAATTAACATCAGAATTGGGAATATCTTCAATAAAATCTCGAAGTTGATTCGCTAATTCTTCCGCCGAATTTCCCACCAACCCCAAACGATATTCGTAATGAACGCGCCGCAAACTAGCTGTATAACAAATATCCTCAAGCTGTAGTAAATTTCCTGATAACAATTCTCGGTATGCTTTAGCTATTTCTTTGAGAGCCTCCGGGCTTTTAGCAGACAAAGGTAAAAGATAAACGCGATCGCTTTGCTCATTCCCCTTGTCCCCTTGTCCCCTTGTCCCCTTGTCCTCTTCAACCGATGCTGCTTCCAAAACCACATGAGCATTAGTCCCACTCATGCCAAAGGAGCTAACCCCAGCCAGCAGTTTATCTGAAGTCCAGGGAGTAAGCTGAGTTGGAATAACTAACGGTAATTCCTGCCAATCAATATGCGGATTTGCTTGTTTGAAATGTAGGTGTGGTGGAATTTGTCGATGCTGTAAAGCCAGAACTACTTTTATAATTCCAGCAATCCCAGCAGCGGCTTCTAAATGCCCGATATTTGTCTTGACAGAACCAACAATTAATGCATTATCTTGACTTCTGTCAGCACAAAGTACCGATGCTAAGGCACGAATCTCTATTGGGTCGCCTAAAACTGTTCCCGTACCGTGGGCTTCCACATAACCAATTTCCTGGGGTTGTACTGCCGCCGCCGCTAGTGCTTGGCGAATGACTGCTTGTTGAGCCGAGCCGTTGGGGGCGGTCATGCCGTTGCTGCGTCCGTCTTGATTGACAGCGGAACCGCGAATCAAACCAAGGATGCGATCGCCATCTGCTAAAGCATCCCGCAAACGCTTGAGGACGACGACACCACAGCCTTCTCCTCGTCCGTAGCCATCAGCCGCAGCATCAAAGGTTTTGCAACGACCGTCTGCGGCTAAGGCTTTCACCTGACAAAAATAAATCGTGGTTTCTGGAGCCAGCATCAAGTTGACACCACCAGCCAAAGCCAAATTACACTCGCGTTTGCGTAAGCTTTCACAAGCTAGGTGAATGGCTGTGAGGGAAGATGAACAAGCTGTATCGATGGTGAGGCTTGGCCCCTGCAACCCAAAAACGTAAGACAAACGACCAGAAACTACGCTGGGGGTGCAACCAATGAATGAGTAGGCATCAATGCGATTGGGGTCGCCGCTATTGATGTGAAAGCGGGCGTAGTCGTTGGTGGAAATGCCAATGAATACGCCAGTGGCGCTACCTTCTAATTTCTCCGTACTTTGTCCGGCATTTTCTAAGGCTTCCCAAGCAACTTCCAACAACAATCGTTGTTGCGGGTCTATACTGACTGCTTCTCGCGGCGCAATCCCAAAGAAATCGGCATCAAAGCTAGCAACTTGGTCGATAAAGCTACCCCGACGGGTGTACATTTTACCAGGGGTGTCAGGATAAGGCGTATAGTAGCTATCGACCGACCAGCGATCGCTGGGAATTTCCCGGCTAGCATCAATACCTTGGCTCAATAATTGCCAATAGGTTTCAGCGTTGTTAACTCCTCCGGGAAATCGGCATCCCATACCGACAATAGCGATGCCTACGGCGGGCAAAGCCAACGCTTCTTGCCGATCCCGTTCCATCGCATCAAGTTTGGTGCGGAGTTCCTTTAGGGCGACTAATGCCCGCCGTAGCTGGTCAGTACGTTCTGGGGTGTTCATCTTCATGACTCATTCAGAGTTGCCAGTTCTTGAGCTAGTAGGGCTTCTAGCTCATCTTCGGAAAACTGTTCCATTGGCTCTACAGCCAAGTTAATCTCGCTGGGAGCAGTGGGTAGTTCCTGAGTTGCGGACGATGGGATTTTAGAAATCACTAACTCAGCTAAATACTCAGACAAGCTTTCTAGGGTGGGATATTCAAAGACGAGGGTTGCAGGTAATGTAATTTTCAATAATTCCATCAGGGCATTTCGCAGTTCCACTGCTGTCAGAGAATCCATACCCATTGTGTTAAAAGGCTTTTTCCCATCTACCTGGGCTGATTTCATCCGCAAGACTTTGGCAACCTCCCCTTGTACGGCTTCAAATATTAAGTATTTTCGTCTGCTGGGGGGAGCGTTTTCTAAACGTTCGTATAACTGGGATGCTGGCGAAGATTTGGGTTTATTGACAATATGGCTGATTTGCTCGCATAGAGGCATTTGACCTCTAGGAAAGGCTTGAGTAAACTTGCTCCACTGCACTGGCATGACGGCAACTTGCGCGACATTTTCAGTCAGTAGTTGTTCTAAAATTTTTAAACTTTGTTGCCAATCAATTGTATCTACACCCCAAGTTGCCCAGCGTCGGACAACAGGATTATCTCGATGCGCCCAAGGTGCCCAGTTGACGCTGAGAGCAGGTAAACCCAGAGATTGACGATAGTGGGCTAAAGCATCAACAAAAGCGTTAGCCGCAGCATAATTACCTTGTCCAGGCGAACCCAGCAAACATAATACTGAAGAAAACATTACAAAGAAATCTAAGGGTATTTCCTGAGTCAGGATATGTAGATTCCAGGCTCCTGTTACTTTGGGTGCCAGGACTTTAGCAAAGTTATCTCGTGTTTGGTGTAAAAGGATGCCGTCTTCATGTATACCTTCGGTATGGATGATACCAGATAGACTTGGCAGTTTGTCTTCAATATATTGAAAGACATTTGCAACTTGTCCTGACTTGGAGCTACTGAAGTTAAACAATACTACAGTTGGATTAATTGCGTGCATTTGTTTGAGGCGATCGCAAATTTCTGGTGCTGGTTCTCCTTCACCCATTAACACGAGATATTCAGCGCCTTTTTCAATTAGCCAACTGGCAAGATTCACGTGAATATCATCAAAACAACCCGTAATTAAATACGTGGCGTTAGGTTTAATTTTTACAGATTCTATTGAGAATGAAGGTTGATAGCGCCACAACCGAGGTACATAGCGTTGTCCAGCCCGAAAAGCCACTTGTTCTTCAGTTGGATGGTTAATTTCAGTCCACAAACTAGATGCTTGCTCGACTAAGCTAGTTTCTGGATCTAAATCAATTAATCCTCCCCACAAATCCGGGTGTTCTACAGCTAGAGTTCTTCCCAATCCCCAGACAGGAGTTTGGGCAATACTCAATTCTCCTGGTTTTAACTCCACGGGTACACAACCCCGTGTGACTAACCATAACTTGGGTTGCTGAGATAATTCGGCAGCGACTAAAGCTTGAACCAAAGCGGGGAAACTGGCAGAAGTTTTGTCTGTTAAAGTCGAATCTATTCCCCACAGATAAATTACACCACGCCATTCTTGCTCTTTTGCACAATTCTCGAACAGTTGTGCAAAGTCTTGACGATGGTATTCCTGACTGGCAAAGACTAACTTGCAAGTTTGCCCAGATTGTTCTATGAACTCGGCTAATTCTACTGCGATCGCACTGTAATCAGCTAAGATCAGCCAATGCCCTGTTGCAGTAGCTTGGATAGACGACTGTAGGACTTGTGGTTGCCACTTTATTTCATACAGCCAATCATGTAAACTCTTCTGGGCAATGCGCTGTAAAGCTTTTCTGGGCGCACGTTTGAGGTGCATTTTTTCAACTTGGGCTACCACCTCACCAGCCGGATTTACAATGCAGACATCCACATCAAAGGTTTCTGGGTTGGGTGTATTACCAATGTGCAGACGCATATATGACCACAACTCAGTCGTGGGTTGCCCATAAAAGCACAACTTATCTAAACCAATGGGGATGAACACATCATCTTCACTGGGTAAGTCAGCCAAAAACAACTGCAAGCAAGCATCAAATTGGGCTGGGTGCATATTATAATCACCCGCCTCTGTGATGATGGATACTGGCATTTGAATTTTCGCTAACACTTCGTCCTGGAGTTTCCAGAGTGTTTCTATACCCAAAAAGCTAGAGCCAAATTCTAGTCCGCGTTTGTGTAAGCAAGGATAGAACACTCCACCGGATAGTTCTTGCAGACTGCGTTCTTGTAGTGCTGTGGGTGAGAAATCTGCAATGATTTGGTGTTCTGGTAGAGACTCAACTCGCAGCTTACCAGATGCGTGGAGATTCCAAGCGGTTGCGTCTTCTTTTTCCGGGGATGCCAAGCTGAAGATTTGGAAAGCATACCCTCTCTCATCTGGTGTGAGGAGTAATTGGGTAGTGCGGGTTTCACCCTCCGCCAGCACGAATGCTTCGCGGATAGCAACTTGTTCTAAAACACAAACACCCTTACCAAGGACTTCTGTAGCTGCTGCCCAAGCCATCTCTAAATAGGCAACTGTGGGCACTACTACCATACCGTAGATACGGTGATCGTCAATAAAGGGTACATCGGCTGTGCCCAGTTGTCTTTCAAAGATAATTGTGTTGGATAAAGGCGATCGCAATCGTTGACCGAGTAAAGGATGTAATAGTTTTTGCAGGGGCGATCGCTTTTTCTTCCCATCGCTCACCCAATAACGCTGTCTTTGCCAAGGATAATTGGGCAAAATGACCTGAGAGCGAGGATAATCAGCCTCAAAACGCCGCCAATCAACCTCCACCCCTGCAACATACAACTGCGCCAGCGAATCTAACAATTGCTGCCAATCTTCTCTACCTTTACGCAACGAAGCCAGCCATAACCCCTGTTCGTCCAATACTTCTGGACACTCCCGCCGTGCCATTCCCAACAATGTCGGATGAGAACCGATTTCTATAAATACCTCATATCGTGCTTGATACAACGTCTGCATACTGGCAGCAAATTGCACACTGGCGAGGATATGCTCTACCCAATAAGTCGCATTTGACATTTCCTCATGTCTGACAATTTTACCTGTGACATTGGAGACAATATCTAATTGCGGCTGTTGATATTTTACTGAGGCTGCCACTTTGGCAAACTCTGTCAGCATCGGCTGCATCAAAGGTGAGTGGAAAGCATGAGATACTTGCAATCTTCTGGTTTCAATACCTTGGCTTTCTAATTTTTGCAGTACTGTTGTGAGTATCTCTAATTCCCCAGATAAAACAATGCTGTGTTCGCCATTGATGGCGGCAATACTCAACTGTTGGGGATAATCAGCAATTAACGGTGTAACTTGCTCTACCGTGGTGAATACTGCTGCCATTCCGCCAACTTCAGGTAGTGCTTGCATTAAAGCAGCACGTTGCACAATTAATTTCAGTGCGTCTTCTAAGGAAAAGATGCCAGCAATGCAAGCAGCAACATACTCACCGACACTGTGACCGAGTACAGCATGAGGACGAATACCCCAGGATAGCCAAAGTTGGGCAAGGGCATATTCTATAACGAATAATGCAACTTGGGTGTAGGCGGTTTGGTCGAGGCGAGTATCTTCTAAATTGTCAGAGAATATCACCTGTAAAATTGATTCGCCTAACAACGGTTGCAGTAGAGTATCGCATTGGTCGAGTGTTTGGCGGAAACTGGGTTGAGTTTGGTAAAGTTGCTTACCCATCTGACGATACTGTGACCCTTGTCCAGTAAACAGGAAAGCAATTTTTTTAGTTTGCTGGCTAGTTTGTCTGTGATGGATACCGATGACTTCGATACCGTCGAGGTAGGCTTGCAACTGTTGTTGCATTTGTGCGTTGTCTGCGGCGATGAGTGCAAGGCGATGTGAGAAATGGGTTCTGCCAACTTGTGAGGCGTGGGTGATGTTGCCAAGGAATATATGTGGGTGAGACGAAAAGTATTTGATGTAGCGTTGTGCAAGTTCACTCAAAGCTTGGGGATGTTTAGCTGACAGTGTTAATAGATGTAAAGGACGCTCTGTAATTTTTTCTCCTCTACTCCCCTGCTCCCCTGCTCCCCCTACTTTCTTCACAGGTGCTTCTTCCAGTACCACATGAGCATTTGTCCCGCTTGCACCAAAGGAACTTACCCCAGCAATGCGGCGTTGTTCGTGTGGTAGCCAAGGTGTCAACTGAGTCGGAACTGCAACAGGTAAATCCTGCCAAGCAATGTGAGGGTTAGGAGTTTGCAAATGCAGATGTGGGGGAATTTCTTGATGTTGCAGCGCTAAGGCGACTTTAATGATGCCAGCTACACCTGCTGCTGCTTCTGTATGACCAATATTGGTTTTGACAGACCCTAACATTAAGGGTTGATGAGCTGTTTTTTCTTTACCAAACACTGCACCCAAAGCATTCACTTCAATGGGATCTCCCAAAGATGTGCCAGTACCGTGGGTTTCGATGTAGCTAACTTGATGGGGTTCTAGTCCGGCGTTGGCTAATGCTTGCCGCACTACTGCTTGTTGTGCTAATCCGTTAGGTACGGTAAGACCACTGCTAGAACCATCTTGATTGACTGCCGAACCGCGAATCAAAGCTACGATGTTGTTACCGTCGGCTAATGCTTGGGAAAGGCGCTTGAGTACCAAAACACCACAACCTTCAGAACGTCCAAAACCATCCGCACTGCTATCAAAGGTTTTACAACGTCCGTCAGTGGCAATCATCTTGGCTTTACATAGCCTGACGTTCATTTCTGGTATGACAATTAAGTTAACGCCGCCGACAATTGCTAAATCACTTTCTTGATGACGCAGACTTTGGCAAGCTAAATGAACTGCTACTAAAGATGACGAACAAGCAGTTTCTACAGCTAAACTCGGCCCTTGTAATCCTAAAAAATAAGATAATCTCCCAGCTCCAAAATTAATGGCTCCGCCAGAATTTGTATAAGCATTTATCAGTTCATCATCTGCAAGACCAGTCTGCAATTGTAGATAATCTGTGGTGGTAATACCAACAAAAACGCCTGTTTTACTTCTTTGCAATTGATTGAAGGGAATCCCGGCATTTTCTAACGCTTCCCAGCTGACTTCCAACATTAACCGTTGCTGGGGGTCGAGACTCTCCGCTTCCCGTGGCGAGATCCCGAAAAATTCTGGCTCAAATTTGTCGATTTGACCAATAAAACCACCACATCGGGAATACATTTTACCTGGTGCATCGGGATTGGGGTCATAATATGCATTTGCGTCCCAACGGTCTGGCGGAATTTCGCTAATGGCGTCAACACCGCTACGTAGATTTTGCCAAAATGCTTCAGGGTTATCACTTCCACCAGGAAATCGGCAACCCATACCAATAATCGCGATCGGTTCGGCGTTTAACAGTTCGATTCCATCAGTTTTGGCACGCATTTGTTGTACCAAGAGCGCTAATTTAGTAGCTGAAAGATTCGTCATGCGCTCTGGAAGTTTACCCATAATTATTTCCCCTAATTTTACCCTGATGCTGGGATAAAGAATTAAATTAATTGCCGATAGACGCAGATAATAATACTTGATAAATTAATGTAATACCCCTCTCTAACTCTCTTGACTTTGCGACCTTCTCTGACGAGACGCTGCGCGAATGCGCTCTTTGCGGTTCGTTTATTATTACTTGATGCTCAGACACTTGGCTGTTCAAATCTTGTTTTAATTTTAGTTAAAAATTGAGCAGCTTCTCGACCATTAATCACTCTATGATCGTAAGCTAATCCTAAATTAATATAACTACGAATCTTGATATTTTTCTCAGCATCTAAATAAAGTTCTTCTTGAATTCCTCCAAGAGATAACATACAAGTCTGAGAAGGCAGAATTATAGGAATTGTTACCAGAGAATCTCGATCCATATTAATAGAAATAGAGATATTGCCCTGATTCAATTCTTCTTCATTAAATTGACCGCGCATTGCTTTTAATCTGAAGTCAATCAATTTATTGGCGATATCTGATAGAGATATTTCACCGACATCTCTAATTACGGGAATAAATAAACCTTTGCCTAAGTCAAGGGTAATTCCAATATTAGCTACTTCTCCAGGCTTGAATCTATTTTCATCAATTAAACTACCAAAGAAAAAGGGAAAATCTGTTAATAGAGTAGCTGTGATTTTAATTAATACTTCTGGTAAGCCAATAATAACATCATGTTTTGTGCCGTAATCACCCAACATTTGAGTTGCAGCATCACAGTAGATTTTCATCAACAAAAAGGCTTTGGGAATTTGTGTATGAGATTGGGTGACTACGCGGGCGATCGCCATTTGTTGACGAGATATTTCTAAACCTCTAAATTCTTCTCGATTTTGCTCGCTAATTAACTTTTCAATATCTGGTCTTTTAATTACACTCTTACCTAATTTTCTCATACTTTCTTCGGAAATACCATGCTTGTCAATTAATTCTTGAGCAGCTTTGGTAATCGTTAAAGATTTATCATCTGTTGCCTTTGTCTTTGTTCCTGAGCTATTGATAAAATTTTGTCTTTCTGCTTCATTTGCAAATAAATATCCAATGACATCTCCAGGTTTGCATTCATCGCCAGCTTCGGGTAAGGTGTGTAAAATTCCCTCAGATTCGCTCTCTAAATCAAAAGCTGCTTTCGATGTTTCAAATACTGCGATCGCTTCTTCTTTATTTACTGGCTTACCTGCGTCTAATAACCAGTATAACAATGTATAGCTCTCATCATTATTATTAAATTTGGGCAGAATTATCTCATACATATAATACGGCTTCCTTGACAGAATTGCAAATATCTTCTTTCTGCACAATTACCTGCTTCTCTAAATGAGCAGAAGAAGGAATAATACTATTTTTTGAATGAACCAGTTTGACAGGATTTTTTAATTTACCCCAAAGCCTACTGTAGATTTGATGAGCAACTTCACTCCCCCACGTACCCCCAGCTACACTATCTTCCACAATGAAAATATGAGTCGTATCTGCTAATAAATCTATGATGGTTTCTAATTCAAAAGGATATAGTTGACTGGGAACAAGAATCTGAGTTTCAATTTCCCAATCAATAAATAATTCCCGCACCGCAGCTAAACATCTGGGTACTAATCCTCCTGGCGCAATTAGTAAGCAGTTATTTTCTTCAAAACTATCAGCATAAATTCTCGCAAAATTCTTGGCAGAATCTAAAAATTCATAACTAAACAGATCGTCAATCAATCCATCAGCGTAAATTCTTTGAGTATAAAGTACCTTATCTTCAAAAAATATGCAGGGATAAGTTAAATTAACCAATTTTTCAAACACTGCAATATTATCATGCAATGGCGATAATTCAAATAAATATAAATTGGGAATACCAACAAAATGCTTTTGCAAACTTTGGCTATGAGTCGGGCCATATCCTCTGTTCCCACCAACTGCACAGCGAACAATCATATTTAAATCTAATTTTGTGCCATACATTGATACAGATTTGGAGGCAAAGTTTAAAATCTGATCGAATCCCAAGGCAATGAAATCACCAAACATGATTTCGATAATCGGTTTATTGCCACACAAAGCTAAACCACCACCTATCCCCACAATTGCTTCTTCGCTAATTGGTGTAGTTAAAACTCTATCTGGGTAATTAGAAGATAATCCTTTGCCAACTTTGAATGCTCCTCCATAGGGGTCGAGGATATCTTCACCAATTAAAAAAACTTGAGAATCTACAGCAAATATATGATGTAGGGCACGATTTAAATTCTCAACAACTCGCTCAGTTTTCTTTAGAGTAGTTTCCATTGTACTAATTCTCTAGATTCAACATATTTAATCAAGCTACTTATTTCAGTTTTAACTTTTAGTTCTAGCCGCTCAAATTGGTCGGGATATTGCTGCTGATAAACTGAATACCAATCCCATTTTTGAATGATTTCTAATTCTTTAATATCTCGTGTATCGTCACCTTTACTGTGAGGACCGACTCGATTCGTATCGAATTCAATTACTAAGGGCAAGGATTTAGTTCTCGCAGTTTGAATGTGAGGAGTAATAAGTTTCCTAATCTCGTTAATATCTATTGAGTCTATTTTTAAATAATTAATTCCAAAACCTTGAACGCGACCTGCAATTGTACCTGCCATTTGCAGTTGAGTAGGAGTAGACTGAGCTATTTTGTTATTTTCTACAATTACTAAAACAGGTAAACTCCACAATTGAGCAATGTTCAAAGCTTCGTAAACTCCTCCTTCACCCCAAGTGCCATCGCCAATATGAACTACAGCCATGCCGAAGTTATTTTGGCGGCGTAAATGCAAGGCTATTCCAGTAGCTACAGGCAAACTTTCGCCTTGAATTCCTGTAGATAAATAATTTTTTCTGTAGATGTGCTGGCTTCCACCTACACCATGACAAATTGCACCTTCTTTGCCCATAATTTCTGCTAACAAGCCTTCGGGATCTTCAAATCTGGCGAGGTAATGGCCGTGTCCGCGATGGTTGCTGAGGATGAAGTCACTATCAGTTAAAACTGTTCTGAGTGCTACGGGAATGTATTCTTGACCGAGGCAAGTATGGGTTGTACCGTTTAATTTACCACTGGAAAATAGCTCTAAAAGTGATAATTCAAAGTGGCGAATCATCAGTATGATTGCTAAGTCATTATCTGAAATTGGAGTCGGTTTTTGAGTTTCTCGGATTGGGGGGAGGGTGTTAAGTTTCATGGATGATGTTGGGGGAAAGGCTCACGCAGAGGCGCAGAGGCGCAAAGGAGAATGTGAGGAGTTAGGATTCGACTCCTTTTTGAAGTAGGATTTGGCGAGCGTCGGCGAAGGATTTTACAGATTTTACATCGTCAACTGTGAAGACTATATCGTAGGCTTCTTCTATAGCCATTACTAGCTTCATGTGCGCCATACTGTTCCAATTTTTGAGAGTATTGGGGCTGAGTTGATCTGTGATTTCTAATGGAGAGATGTTTAATACATCTGAGAAGATTTCTGTTAGGGTTTCCAAGAGTACCTCTGGTAATTAAATTTTCAAAATTTCTACTAGTTGTTCAGATATAGCTTTCAATATTTCTGGTTTTTTATGATTGATGAAAAAATGCTCTCCCTCAATCATCTGCAAGGTAAATTTTCCAGATGTTTGGTTTTGCCATGCAGCAATATCTTCTATATTTACCATTTCGTCTTGCAGTCCACCAAAGGCGGAAATGGAACAATTTAATGGTAAGTCAGGAGTATATTCATAAGTTTCAATAATTGAAAAGTCTGCTTTAAGAACTGGCAAAAATAGCTGCATGATTTCTTGGTTATTTAAAATCTCGTTGGGTATGGCTTTGTAGCGCTTGTTGATTTCCTCGATAAATAACTTATCTGGTAAATGATGTGTGGGTTTTAGAAAACATGGAGTTTGTGGAGCGCGGCTACCAGAAACAAATAAATGTCTGGGTTCTAAATTATGTTGTTTGCTGAGGCGACGAGCGGCTTCAAAACACACCAATGCTCCCATGCTATGACCATAAAAAACAAATGGCATATCCAGATAGGGTAATAATCCTGGAACCATTGCTTCTATTAAGGGAATGATATGGGAAAATGGCTTTTCTTTGATGCGAGTATCGTGTCCTGGAAGCAGAATTTGGCATACTTCTACATCTGAAGGTAAGCCGTTAACCCAATCTCGAAAAACTGAAGTACCACCCCCAGCATAAGGAAAGCAAAAGAAGCGAAGTTTAGCTTTTGGATTTAGTTTTGGTGAAAAAATCCAGGTGTTAAGTTCTTTGGTAGCAGTCATTGCTGAAATAAAACTTTTGGGAGAGTGTTTGATTGTTAGTGAATTTTGGATTTTAGATTTTAGATTTTGGATTGACAATTCCAAACTTGCAAATCTCAAAAGTCTGAAACAAGTTCCAATCTATCCTGGAAAAATGCTGCGCGAACAGGTATCGGTTAAATCTAAAATCCAAAATTGCTTAGGCTTTGACTGCATTCATCCGCTTCTCAATTTTTCTCATTTCTTTTCTTTCCAGGTAAGAATCACGAGGCATCAAAATAAAGTAAATTAACATGATGGAAGTTAAGCCTACTTCATTATACGTTCTAAAGAGCAAGTATAAAGCTGTAATCAAAACTGACACAATACCAAATGTGCTGAGAATCGCTAATATTTTTCTAATTCCTGACATTTGAGAGATGTTATCTAAAACGGTGTAAATGATGGACATTGCTTTTTCTCCTCAAAAAACTAGTTCAAAAATAACTGTGTTACTGCGTCTTCGGAAAGCGATTCTATTTGCAAGAAAAGCTCATCTAAGCTATTGCTTTGATTTTGTGATGTTGGCTGTGTAGGTGTATCTTGGGTTGTTTCAAGATGTTGATGGAAAATTGGAGCTAGTACTTCTTGTGTTAGATAGTTAGCTAGCATTTCGATGTTGGGATAATCAAAGGCTAGGGTTGAAGGTAAGGGATGGTTTAAACTTGCTTCTAGCCGATTTTTTAGTTGGATAGACATAAGAGAATCCATACCCATTTGGAAAAATCCTTGCTGGTTTTCGGGAGGATTTTCTGGGTCGAAATCCAAAATCTCACTCACTATCATTTGCAGATGAGCGATGAGTAAGTTGTGGCGATCGCCTGCTAAACTCTTCTCTAGCTGCAACAATAGCTCTGACTTGATTACAGTGCTATTTTCTTGTTTTTCTTGCGGTTGTCCCAACTCTTCTAGTAGTGGTCTGTGTCGTCTGACTTCAAATGTAGGTTTAAAGATACTCCAGTCAACATCTGCAACTGTTTTTTGTACTACACCTGATTGCAAACATAACTTCAACGCTTCTAGGGTTTGTGTGACAGCCATCGGTTTTAACCCGACACGCGACCACAAGCTTTGAACTTCGGCTGCAACAACGTTTATCTCATCCCAACTACCCCAGTTCACACTCAATGCTGGTAAGTTGTTTCCTTGCCGATAATGAGCCAGGATATCCAAAAAGTGGTTTGCTGACGCATAAGGCGCAAGTCCGCTAGAACCCCAGATGGCGGCGGCTGAGGAAAACAAAATCAAAAAGTCTAACTGGAGATTTTGAGTCAATTGATGCAATATCCAAGTACCGCTAACTTTGGCTGCTAACACATTTTGATATGTGCTTAGACTCATCTCTGCCATGCTTTGAGGAATAGAAATCCCCGCCGCATGGATAATGCCACGCCAGTGAGTATTGCTGGCAAATACAGCTTGCATCTGGCTAAAGTTGCTAACATCCGCTTGCACAACGTTGACTGTTGCACCTTGGGATTCTAATGTTTGAATTGCTGTAATTGCCTTTTTATGCTTGTCATCTGGCAGTAAGGTATCCCATAAAGAACGCTCTGGCAGTCCTTGTCTGCTGGTGAGAACTAGGTGTCTTGCACCTTTGGCGACTAACCAAGCTGCCAGTTTTAAACCTAGTCCTCCTAAACCACCTGTGATTAAGTAAGTGCCGTCGGCATTGAATTCTGTTAACGGCTTCAATGCCTTGGGCACGATACCGGTGACGAGACGTGCAACATATCTTTGACCATCACGCCAAGCAATTTGATCCTCTCCGTCGGCTGTTTGGATTTCCGCCAACAGCATGGCTGCTTGGTCTGCGGTGGTTTTATCAAGGTCAATTAAACCACCCCACAGTTCTGGGTGTTCCAGTGCTATCACCCTTCCCAGTCCCCATAAAAGTGATTGGGGTAGTGCCTGAGAATTGAGAGGAGATTTCACTGGTTGGGTGTTTTGCGTGACTAACCATAAATGCGGCGAGTCTGACGCGGGATTTTTCACCAAGGCTTGAATCAAGTGCAGCACGCTACCGCAGAGCAATTTTTCGGCATCTTGCAAGGATGTTTCGGTTACTTGTGCCAAAGCAACATCCAGGCTCCACAAATGCACGATTCCCCGCAGGGGTAGCTGACTGTTCGCCTTTGCATCTTTGATTAGTTGCTGCAAATCTTCGGGATGACTAGGATTGATTGTGAAATGTCCTTGTGAAGATTCGCTGTAACTATTGCCAGGAATCACAAATTGACAGGTTGCACCTTGCGCCTGTAATTGAGATGCTAAGGCAGTTCCCAAGCCTTGATTATCGCCAAAAATTAACCACAAACTATCTTGGCTATTTTTACTAGTGGAATTTTGTTGTGGTTTTAACCGCCAAGTTAGATCATAGAATAAATCGGTGCATTCTTCTGATATTGCAGATTTATTCGTTTCTTCTGGAAGTGGCGTTTTGCGGGTAATTTTTCTATCTAACCAGTAGCGCTGACGTTGCCAGGGATAAGTAGGTAGTTGGATGTGGTTGCCACCGTCGGGATAGAGTTTGCGCCAATTTACAGGATATCCCGCCGTATATACCGCACCAAGGGAATTGAGCATCACAGCGAGTTCATCTTCGTTGCGTTTGAGGGAAGGAAGTACAATACCTTGGCGATCGCTATACTGGAGTCCTTGCTCAATGGCTGTGGTTAAAATCGGATGGGGGCTAATTTCGAGAAAAACTTCATATCCTTCACCTATTAAGTTTTGAATAGCCGTCGAAAACAGCACAGGCTCGCGTAAATTCTTTACCCAATAGGTCGTATCCAAATCCAAACCATCAATTAATTTACCCGTAACTGTGGAATAGATGGGGATAGTTGCTGCTTGGGGTTGAATTCCTTGTAAAAGTTGCCGCAGTTCCTCTTGTAAAGGTTCCATTTGCGGACTGTGGGAAGCCACATCCACTTTCACTAAGCGGCAAAAAATGTTTTTGGCTTGTAAATTCGCCAGAATACTTTCTATCGCTTTGGGGTCGCCTGATAACACAGTAGATGTCGGGCCATTGCTCACGGCTACAGATACGCAATCTTCATAGCCAACTATCACCTTTTGTGCTTGTTCCAAAGATAAACCAACCACAGCCATTGCACCCTGACCGCTGACGCGCTTAATAACTTGGCTGCGCTTACAGATAATCTTGGCGGCATCGTCTAAGTTTAAAGCACCTGCAATATAAGCTGCTGCGACTTCTCCCATACTATGACCAACCACAGCCGCAGGTTTAATCCCCCATGATTGCCAAAGCCTTGCCAAGGCTATCTCAACGGCAAATAAGGTTGGTTGGATAACGTCGATTTCTGTTAAACGCGAGTCCGCCTCATCAAGCATCAATTGTTCCAGCAATGACCAATTTGTATATTGACTGATAGCTTCGTCGCACTGAACTATAACAGCCTTAAATACAGGTTCTTGCTGCAATAACTTGCGCCCCATACCCAACCACTGAGAACCTTGTCCAGGGAAGATAAAAATCGGTAGATGCTGACGATCTGGAGTTTGGATACCCGTTGTAATCTGTGAATGTAGTTCTCCCTGGAGGTATGTTTCTAGTAACTGGGATAGTTCGTTGCGGGAATGGGCTAACAAACTCAGCCGATGAGTATGATGACTGCGGCGGACGCTGGCGGTGTAACAAATGTCTAGTAGGGTTTCTTCTTGAGTGCTAAGAAAGTCTTGATATGACTTTGCTAAACACTTTAAAGCTTCTGAACTTCTTGCAGACAAAGGTAGTAAATAACACTTATCTCCCTCATCTTCCTTATCCCCCTCATCCCCAATTGGCGCTTCCTCAAGAATCGCATGAGCATTAGTTCCTCCCAGTCCCAGGGCTGTAACTCCAGCGCGGCGGGGCGTTTGGTCGGTTTGCCAAGGCGAGAGTTTAGTATTGACGTAAAAAGGACTATTGGCAAAATCAATGCGGGGATTTGGTTGGTTAAAGTTAATACTGGGTGGTATCTGTTTGTGTTTCAAAGCCAGAATCAGCTTGATTAGTCCAGCCATACCCGATGCTACATCCAAATGGCCGATATTTGGCTTTACCGAACCGATCGCACAAAATCCCTGTTTTTGAGTTTGCGTGTGAAATGCCTGGGTTAAAGCATCGATTTCGATGGGGTCGCCAATGGGTGTACCGGTGCCGTGAGCTTCGATGTATGAGATGGTTTCAGGACTAATGCCAGCTTTGGATAAAGCATCAATAATGGCGTTTTTCTGTCCGATTACCCCTGGTGCAGTGTAACTAGTTTTGAGGGCACCATCATTGTTAATTGCTGTTGCTCGAATGATAGCGTGAATGCGATCGCCATCTGCTAAAGCCTCCGCTAACTTCTTCAAGACGACAATACCGCCACCGCTACCGAAAACAGTCCCCCCAGCCTCGGCATCAAAAGCGCGGCAATGTCCATCAGGAGAAACAATACCACCACCGCGATAGTAATAACCAGCACGATGAGGTACTCTGACGGAAATTGCTCCAGCCAAAGCCATATCGCAGTCGCCATTCAACAAGCCTTGACAAGCTAAATGTACTGCAACTAAGGAAGTAGAACAAGCTGTTTGGACTGTGACACTAGGCCCTGTCAAATTTAACCTATAAGATACGCGACTAGTGAGAAAGTCTTTGTCACTGCCAACGAAGGTTTCCAGGAAGCTTTCAAAATCAAGTTTAGGACGCAAGCGATCGCCCAAAATACAATCCAATATGTAAGTATTAATACTTGCACCTGCATAAAAACCGATGGGGCTTTCATAGTTTTCAGGGTCGCACCCAGCATCTTCGAGGGCTTCCCAAGCACACTCTAGAAATACACGATGTTGAGGATCGATGAGTTTGGCTTCTCTAGGTGAATAGCCAAAGAATCCGGCATCAAAGTATTCCACATTGTCAATCATCGGACTAGCTTTGACATACTTGGGATCGTTGAGGGTAGAAGCATCTACACCTTCCGCCGCTAGTTCCTCATCGCTCAGAAATGAAATACATTCAACCCCATTTTTGAGATTTTGCCAGTATTCATCCAGGTTGTTTGCCTTGGGGAAACGCCCCGATATCCCGATAATGGCGATCGCTTTTTCGTTAAAGTTATTAGACAACTCTAATCCACCTACTTGATTTTGCAGTATGACCCGATGAACTCTAACTCTGGGGAGATGGGGAGATGGGGAGATGGGGAGATGGAGAATAGAAATTTTGAAATTACGTTTCTGAATGCAAATTGGTATAATTCCCAACTCCCAACCCCCAACTCCTAACTCCCAACTCCCAACTCCCAACTCCCAACTCCCAACTCCCAACTCCCAACTCCCAACTCCCAACTCCCAACTCCCAACCCCCAACCCCCAACTCCTAACTCCTAATTTCCATAGGCACAAATAAATTGAGACTAACTGTAGCCAAATCATTGGGTGGAAACTTAGCTTGATACCGGGGATCGGGAGTTAAACCAGCTAATTTTGCCGCAGCGATGAATTGATTCAACTCAATCGGATATTGATCTGTATAACCATGAGTCGCATCATAAGCTGTGGCTAAGGTATACCCAATATTCGCTGCTGCTAGGGCTGGCGGAATCGTATGTAAGTCTAGGACTAACAAACCAAATCGCCCAATATGTGGTTTCCAACGCTGTAAATGCTCTAATAAATTTTGTAAGAGTTCACTTGCTGTAATCATTCGACCCCTACAAACAAAAGCTCCTGTAGAACTCAATTCACAGCCCATATTCCCCATTCTGGGACTGATAAAAGGACGGTTGTGATCTAAAAACGATCTGACATGAAGAAACTTGTCAGATGGTATTCCATGTTTGGCGAGTATTGCTTTTGCCAAGTCGTCTGGGTCGTTAATATCACCAAAGATGACACTTATCGGCGACTGCAAATCCTTGAGTCTTTTATAAGTAGCTTCACGAGAGGCTTGATTATAGTCAGCACAGACCATAATCAAGGGATTCTCGTTGAGAAATTTCCCTCTGACAGTTTGATTTTGAATGACGTGATAAATGTGTTCCATAAATGTACCATCCCCACAACCCATATCTACAATTCCTTTAGGTTGTTCGTGAATGGGACGGTTAAAGATATCTCTGATAATCGCGTCAACTTTCTGGAAGTATGTTTGATGAGCTAGTCCGCTACCCCAAATATTTACTCGACGATTCACATGGGTTTCATGTCCATCAGCATCTCGTCCCCATAAAATAGCGGGATTGCCAAATAGTAGTTCCGGAACCTTCGAGAAGGTTGGTAAATAAGAAACCGTAACTCCATAAGCGTAGGCTCTAGAAATCGCATATAACCCTGTACGGGTAAACTGAACTTGGCGATCTTGAATTACAACCCAGCCTTGTAAAGCCAGGATTTCAAAAGCTTCAAGTAAATGTTTTTGATTACCTGTTAACTGCTCAATATCAAGTGTGTGTGTTTTGCGATCGATTTGCTCAAACGCATTAGCCATTGCTAAAGATACCATCGTTGGGCCTACCAATAAGCCATTGAGATGGTGCAATATCTGACAACACACATACTGATAATCTTCATCTATACTTTCTACCAAGTCCCACTGTCTTTTAGCCCTTGCTAGCAGAGAGGAAAAATTCACACCGTTAGCTAATTTAGACTGCAACGACAAAGTTGAATCTCCAAAAAGATAGTCGTTGATATTAATCAGGGTAGGTAAAAAAGCAACGAACTCTTTATAAATTGATGACAGCCCTAACGCTATACTGCCTCTACGAGTCAAGGTGTAAAGGATTTCCCCCTCAATTTCTTGATGCTTCATCCATCCTTGTGACACCATCAATCGCAAAGCAACGTTTAAATAGCCTATATTTCCTGGAAAATATTTCAGAATTAAATTCAGGGGTACGAGTTTTCCTTCTTCAAACAAGAAGAACACTCCCCTTTCTTGTAGAGCATTTATAGTAGGGCTTAAGGCAATACCATCTAGATGCAGAAAGATTGTTCGTCTAACCGAAAGACGTTCTTTTCTCTCTTCGCTGTCTCCATCTGACAAATCAGGAATATTCTTAGGTCTAAACAATTTGTCGAGAATATCGCTTCTGGTATAAACTGCACCGCCAAATATCTTGTCTCTTAATTGCATAAGTCTTGATATACCTAAAAGCAACTATGCGTAACTGACCTTGCCTAAACCAAACAAGAATTTCAGGTATTTTAACTAATTTAATGACTGACTAAATTAGCAAAAACCTAAATACAAAAGTATTCCTGCAATAGAACATAATGGTTGAAGTTCCTTGCAGTTTTCAGCCCTATTACTCAGAATATGCACAGAAATCTAGGCGCGAACAAAGTTCACACCCGATATGAATTGATCAATGGAAGATTCCAATTTTTAAGGTTGCTAAAATACAAACCTGACGTTCAGTTATTTAAAGGAATTTGACCCTACTGCTTATCCTCAATATGTTGGTTCAATACCTTTGCTTAAAACAGATTTAAGTTTTGAATGACTTCTCCCAGAAGGTTTTCGTGAATTACTTTTACAGGCAAGCTAACTTAGGTTACCCAAATATTGCAAGTTTTTTAGACTGAGAATAACTGCTGTTGCTGACTACATTAAGTGGGTTCTTAATGCAATTTTTATGGTTAGCTGTGGAACCTATCCACCTTAGCCAAGCAAATTACAGTATTCGGGAAAATTATACACACATAATAAGAGAGGAATTTTATATTTTTTTATGATTTTACCTCTATATAAGAAAGTTTAATAGAATTCTCATTTCTTTCTCTTTATTTTAATAGTATTTTATTCCACTGTAAAAAAAAGGAACTTTATCTTCAAAATTAATAATCATATAAACAGAATTTAATCTTTTTCTGTAAGATTTAGACTTAATAATGACATAAACAAAATTTAATCTTTTTCTGTATAAAATTCATATATGCAAACAAATGAGCATTATTGAATAAATATTAACCTGTTGATAAACAAATTTTAATTTTTATTAAACACACTTACTTATATGATTCTGAAAAGAATCTTAAAAACGTTGCACTTCATGCAAAAACTTTGATGAGATTCGTGTAACTCTTAAGTTGCAAAATTTGACGAAATATTTTCCATATACAACCTAGTAGTTCGCTTTCGTGACTTAGCGGGGAAAAGGGGAAAGGGGAAAGGTTTTAAATCCCTTACTCTTTACCCCCGCCCCTTATCCCCAGAGGGGGCCCCACCTTCCCCTTTCCCCAGCCCTCACAAGCGCATTTTTGGGTTGGCAGAGTACTAGCTAAAGCTCACAACTGAGTTATTCATAACTTCTTGAGTTTTGGCTGTAAGAGCTATTTGCTGCTTTTTCATCGTTCATAAAACTCTCAGAAATACCTAACCAAAAATATGTCACATCTTTTTGATTCCAACATCCTTTGTGGTCAAGATAGTCTGCTCAATATTTATTATCGAGTCACGGGATTGCACATCCCAAGTTCAATACTTGTGGGTACTGCAACTAATGACCTACTCAATGGCAGTAATGCCAACGATCTAATAGTTGGTGGACTGGGTAATGATTTCATCGTTGGTTCTTTAGGTAAAGATGTACTTTTTGGCGGAGCCGGTAATGATTTCTTTTTACGTTTACCCAATGATGAAGACGATTTCGTATCCGGGGGCAGTGGTAATGACCTCGTAGGTGGTGGTGGCGGTGACGATACCCTATTGGGCGGTTCAGGTAATGATGGTCTATTTGGTGCTGCTGATGACGATCTGCTTTATGGTGGTGCTGGTAACGACGTACTTTTTGGTGCAGAAGGGCGCGATCGCTTTGTAACTAAAGCAGGTGAAGGGGTAGACTCTTTTGTTGACTTTAACCCCACCGATGACTTTATTGGTTTAGCTGGCGGCTTGACTTTCAATCAGATCGAGATAGAGGCTGTCGGTCCTAGTTCCTTGATTTCTGTAGCTGCAACAGGTGAGTTATTGGCACTTGTAGCTTTTGTTAGTCCCAATCAGCTCACACGAGCTAATTTTGTGCAAGTTAGCAATGCTGAACTATACTCTCAATACGAATCACCACTTTCACAAGACATTCCTAGCGTTGGCGTTGCAAACCCGCAAACCGTTGGCACAGATGCTAGCGATTTTCTCAATGGTGGTTTTGGTAACGATGTCATCCGAGGCGGACTGAGCAATGATGTCATCAATGGTGGTACAGGTAGCGATCGCTTATTTGGTGACCAAGGTGGCGACTTCATCAATGGTGATTTGGGTAACGATTATATTGATGGTGGCATAGACGGCGATTTCCTCAATGGTGGTTGGGGTAACGACACTGTTATTGGAGATGCCGGTGATGACCTACTCAATGGTGGTCTTGGCAATGACCAACTATTTGCAGGTGCAGATAACGATGTTCTCAACGGCGATGAAGGTAATGATTTCCTCGATGGTGGTTTAGGTTTTAACCTGCTCACTGGCGGAGCTGGACGCGATATCTTTGCCTTAGGTAGAGGTGCTAGATTTGACCAGATCTTCGATTTCCAAAAAGGAGTAGACCGCATCAAATTACCAGATCAAATTAGCTTCGGACAATTGTCCTTTATTCAAACCGGTGGTAACGTTTTAATTGCGATCGCTGGTAGCAGTGAACCACCTTTAGCAGTTGTCGATCGTATTCAAGCTAGTAGTCTGACAGCAACGGATTTCATTGCATAGTCGATCTATCTTTCTGTACTAATCGGGTACTGTATTATCTGTTGGTGTTAACTTAAACTCCAAAGAATCATTCAAATGTATCGCTAGAACATTTTAATACCATTTCCATATGAAGAGCCATAGAAATAACCCCACCGCTTGCGGCATTTTCCCAGGAGTTCGGGGAGCTTAGGAGGGGTCAAAACAATTTGCAATTTCATAGAGAATTCGTATGAGCAATATGTTCTATTAATACATCATTTCTACCAAATATTAGCAATGGTATTTGAAGGAGCAAAGGGAATAAATGGTCATGAAGAGAAAAGAATAGGGAAATTATAGCAGTTCCCAATCAAATAAGGTACATAAATTTGTAGGGGCGCAAAGCTTTGCGCCCCTACCAAGTACCTCACACCTCACTAGAAAGGGAAATGCTATATAACAACATAATGGCACTAACAGCGCAATTTCGTGGTAGTTTCAAGGACATCTTCAGGAGATGAGTGGGCTAATGACCTGACCAAAGAAAAAAAGGATACAAGCCCCGGAATTTATTTATGGAAAAGGTAAAAATATATAAGCCGATATACGAAGTACGAGGCTTATAACGTCCTTGTTTCAAGCCCCTGAATTTATTTATGGGGATTGTAATGCCGTGAATTTTGAATTCGAGCGAAGCGAGTGACTGGTGAGCAAGTAGAAATTAATTTCAGACTGGATTGATAATATTCCTGTAATAGTGGAGTGGATAAAACAGATGGATATTGCTAAACTGATTAGCTAAAAAGACAATTTTATGACAAAAAATCAAGCTGTAATTGTAATTAAAAACTTAAATCATTTTTATGGAAAAACTACGCTAAGAAAACAAGTTTTATTTGATATTAATCTAGAAATTTATTCTGGTGAAATTGTAATTATGACTGGGCCATCTGGTTCAGGGAAAACAACATTACTGAGCTTGATTGGTGGTTTACGGTCTGTACAAGAAGGAAGTTTGAAATTTTTAGGTGAAGAACTCTTTGGTGTCAGTCAGAACAAACTGGTGCAGATGCGACGTAGCATTGGCTATATTTTCCAAGCACACAATTTGCTGGGGTTCTTGACTGCCAAGCAAAATGTCCAAATGGCGGTGGAATTAAACGATCGCATTTCTCAAACAGAAGCAGTAGCTAAATCAGAAATGATGCTGCGGGCTGTTGGTTTAGAAGAAAGAGTTAATTATTACCCAGACAATCTTTCTGGAGGTCAAAAACAAAGAATTGCGATCGCCCGCGCCTTAGTGAATTGTCCTCCCCTAGTGCTAGCAGACGAGCCAACAGCCGCATTAGACAAACAATCAGGACGCGATGTCGTAGAAATAATGCAGAGCCTAGCTAAAAATCAGGGAACTACTATCTTGTTAGTCACACACGACAACCGCATTTTAGACATCGCCGATCGCATCATAGAAATGGAAGATGGCCTATTAACTTATCTCAAAGTTCGTCTAAGTGAGGTTGGTACTTCTCTAGAGTGAGGTCTAATGAACCCTTAGATGCTCATCCTGTAGGGGTTTTGGAGAACATAGGTTCAAAAGGTGTAATTACTCCTTTGACTCTTTTACACCGAATTTACACCGAATTTGTATCTAAAGGTATCCAAAAATGTCTAAAATTGACATAAAACGAGCCTACCTTGAAAACGATAGTTTTTTGGAATTAGGTTAAAGCTCAGAACTCAAGCCACAACCGAATAATACACTCTCCTTAAAAACTCCAGGTTTCAAAATGGACGAGGTTTAAGTGGTAGAACGTTTGTTCTTTATTCCTCTGGAATGAGAAAGCAAAAAAACCTTGACATCATTGGATTTTAGGTTTTTTTTAAATGCCAGGAACCAGATTTGAACTGGTGACACGAGGATTTTCAGTCCTCTGCTCTACCAACTGAGCTATCCCGGCTGGGGCTTTTATTTGAGCCACGATTAATAAATGTAGCAAAGATAAAACGAATTTGCAATAGGTTGTAGAAAAATATTTATGCTGCTTTCAAGGTCAACCTAAACCAGATGAAAACAGCTAGAAAGAGTAGAAACTGGATAAGGACAATACTCGGGCCAGAAGCCAGGTTGAAAAGACCTGACACAAGGATGCCAGTAATGCTGCTAATGGAACCGACTATCACCGAAATGACTAGAAAACGGCTAAAGTGGTGACTCATGAGTTTGGCGGTGGAGGCGGGAATGACTAAAAAGGCATTTACCAGTAAAACGCCAACAGCTTTAATTGCTACAGCAACGGCGAGTGAAAGCAAGACCACAAAGGCATAGCGATACAATTGCACAGGAACACCTTGAACTTGTGCCACATCTGGGTTAAGTGTCAATAAAATTTGCTGTTGCAGAGTTGATAGTAAAAATATGCAACTTCCCACAAGTATCAGCAGGGTCAAAATCAAATCTGTGGTATCAAGTGCCAGAATGTCGCCAAACAGCACTGCCATCAAGTTGCCACGATATCCTTTAATTAAGCTAGTGAGAATCAGTCCGATCGCTAATGCCCCAGATAGGACTATACTAAGTACGCTATCGCTAGCTAAGTCGGTTTTGTCGATACAGTAGAGAACAATAACGCCAAAAACTAAGGTAAAAGGTAACAACATCCAAGTAGGATTCACCTGTAACAGCACACCTAATGCCACACCTACCAATGCTGCATGACCAACGGCGTGACTGAAAAAAGACAGCTGGCGCAAGGTGACAAAACTACCCAATATGCCGCCAAGTATTCCCATCAATAAAGCTTCTGCGATCGCCCGCTGCATAAAGGGGTATTGTAATAAGCTTACCAAGTCATTACTATTGGCGATCGCAAGCCTTGCTATCTGAAAGTTATTCAAGAAATCCATACTTAGTATTTGAAGTTGAACGTCCGCAATTTATTCGCTATGCTGTATCAGCAAAGGCATATTTTTGTAAATTATGAACATAGCCAAACTAATCTTACTTGCCTGTCCCGCCCTTCTGGCATCTATGTTACTGCTAGCCAATCCCGCACATGCATCAAATCTGAAATCTATAGATGCTACACAAATAATCACAGTAGCATCTACACAAAAAATTTTCGATTTAGCAGCGCCAAAATTAATTCAAAAATCCAATCCGATTATCGAACAAGTTGGTTGCAATTGTGCTAAGTGTTTTGAAGCACAGTTTCAGTCACTACAAGGCAAGCTGCCATCGGTTGGTTTTTAATAAAGTTAGGATTTTTGAAAATAAATAGGGGCAAAGGAATACTTTGCCCCTATTTATTTTGATCAACCACTGGGAAAATAATTACTCTTCACTAGACCGAGTTTTTAATCTAGTCCAAAGCAAACTTAACACTTGATTAGTTAGAACCCTTGTAGAATACCGATTAACGGAGAGATAGGGATTTGAACCCTAGAATACGTTTCCGCATTACAGCATTTCCAGTGCTGCGCCTTAAACCACTCGGCCATCTCTCCAGATGCCACGATTCACAATCTTAGTATGAAAGTCTAAAAAATGCAATGATAAAAAAAGATTTTTAGATTAATCTCAAAGTTCAAGTCTCAAAACCCAAATCCAGATGTCCCGTAGATATACAATTCGAGTTCGCGATCGCGCCACTGGCAAAATATACACCCTACAAGTGCCAGAAGACCGCTACATCCTGCACAGTGCTGAAAAACAAGGGGTGGAACTACCATTTTCCTGCCGTAATGGGGCTTGTACCACTTGTGCTGTGAGAGTATTGTCGGGAGAAATTTACCAACCAGAGGCGATCGGATTATCGCCAGATTTACGTCGGCAAGGTTACGCCTTGTTGTGTGTGAGTTACCCCCGTTCTGACCTGGAAGTAGAAACACAAGATGAGGATGAAGTTTACGAACTCCAGTTTGGACGCTATTTTGCTAGGGGTCGAGTTAAAGCAGGTTTACCGTTAGATGAAGAATAGGATTTTGTTCACGCAAAGGCGCAAAGGCGCAAAGGTGCAAATTACTACTTTGTCGGTGCATTTTGGCGTTTGGGCAAAAAAAATAGGTATTTTAGTTTGCTTTTTACTGCTGGTGAGTTGCCAAGGTAAAAATCAAGTGCCAAACAATCAGGCGCAGGTGAAGGTAGCGCGGGTAGTTAGCGGGCAAAGTTTGGAAGTCTTAGGCATGGCTGAACAACCAAATTTGATTTCTCAGGTGCGGTTAGTAGGAATTGATGCACCAGATTTGCGACAGCGGCCTTGGGGTGAACAAGCAAAAGAACAGTTAGAGAATCTAATTGGTGGTGCAGAACAATCAGTAATGCTGGAGTTTGATTTAGAAGCAAAAGACAAAATTGGGCGAACTTTAGCTTATGTGTGGAAAAATAAGGTTTTGTTGAATGAAGAATTAGTTAAACAAGGGAATGCATTGTTTGTTGGGCGATCGCCTAACCACAAATATGACCAACGTTTAGAACGTGCCCAACAATGGGCTAGACTCATGGGGCAAGGAATTTGGAACCCAGAAAAACCCATGCGCCTCACTCCCGCTGAGTTTCGCCGTCAAAATCTTTAAGGAGTGGGGAGATGAGGGAGATGAGGGAGCAGGGGAGGCAGGGGAGGCAGGGGGAGAAATAACCAATGACAAATGACTAATGACAAATGACCAATGACAAATAACAAATGACAAATCTACAAATTTTTCTAGATATTGCTACAGAAGCAGCATTGGCTGGTGGCGCTATACTGCAAGGGTATTTGGGTAAGTTAGAAGATGCAATTATTGAAAAAGGACGCCCTGGTGATTTAGTTACCGTTGCTGATAAAGCCTCAGAAGAGTTGATTTTGGAAATTTTGCGTCGCCATTTTCCCCAACATTCTATCCTTGCTGAAGAATCAGGAAAATTAGGCGATCGCGAAAATGAATATCTCTGGGCAATAGATCCTTTAGATGGCACAACTAACTACGCCCATCAATACCCATTCTTTGCCGTTTCCATTGGGCTGTTAATTAATGGCGTTCCACAAGTTGGTGTCATTTATGACCCCTTTCACAATGAACTATTTCGTGCTGCCGCTGGTTTGGGAGCAACACGCAACCGTCGCCCCATCGCAGTTTCCACAACCTCAGAACTGAATAAGAGCTTGCTGGTAACTGGATTTGCCTACGATCGCCGTGAAACCTCTGATAACAACTATGCAGAATTTTGTCACCTCACCCATCTGACTCAGGGAGTTAGACGCAGCGGTTCCGCATCCCTGGATTTGGCCTATGTTGCCTGTGGACGTGTCGATGGTTACTGGGAACGGGGACTTTCGCCTTGGGATATTGCCGCTGGGATCGTTTTGGTACAAGAAGCTGGCGGCAAAGTTACCGCCTACGATGGCACTCCCTTAAAAATCGAATTAGGTAGAATTCTCGCCACCAACAGTTATATTCATGACACAGTGAGTCATGAACTTGTAAAAGTTCCGCCCCTGTCAGCGTGGAAATGAGGGAAGTGGGGAGATGAGGGGATGAGGAGGCAGGGGGGTAGGGAGCAAGGGAGAAAATCTTCCCCTCTGCCCCCTGCCCTCTGCCCCCCTGCTTCTTCCCAATGCCCAATGACAAATGACAAATGACAAATGATAATTTGCTACTGACGGATCGCCGATGGAGCGAAGTAAACTAGAAAAAATCTAATTGCTCCTTTGGTGCAAACTGCTATATGTCTTTCAAAATAGATCGTGGATTATTTAGATATGATTTCATAGATTATCACGCAGTATTGTGCGTTCCAGTTGATGCGGATGCTAAAGATATTCGCAAACGCTATCTTCAAATCGCCCGCCGTTTACACCCAGATAGTATTATTACTGAAAGTCCTGAGCAAAAACAGCTAGGTAATGAATTATTGTCAAAGTTGGTTAACCCAGCTTACGAAAAACTTGCTAACGAACGTACTCGGACGGAATATCTTGTGATTTTGTCGCAAATGGGTAAGCGTCTGGTGCAAGAATCGACTTCGGTGACTTTAAACACAGAATTAGGTAGACAGTTAGCTGGTACTGCCAATATCGATCATTTTTATAAAAGTGCGATCGCCAAACTTGCCCAAACCCAATATGATTCTTTAGAGCAAGCCCTACAAGTCATTGCCCAAATCAGTGAATTGAATTTAGTCTATTTAATGCGGAGTGCAGTTAAAACATCCCCAGGGGCACCACCAACTGCTCAACCCAAAGTTAATTCAAGTACATCTAAGCCAGATACAGCAAAACAGACACCACCACCAGCAGCACAACCACCAAAAGAAGACTCGGTTGTAGAACAGTATGTTCGTCGCGCTCAATCTTTGATTGAGAAAAACCAATTTGCCCAAGCTAAGGTAGAGTTGCAGGAAGCCCTGAAGCTAGAACCGAAAAATAGTCACTGCCATAGCTTGATTGCAATGGTGTATTTAAAGCAAAATCAGCTAAAAATGGCAAAAATACACTTCGAGAACGCTCTGAAATTAGATCCCAATGACCAAATGGCGTTGCAATGGAAACCTAAAATAGATAAAGTTTTAGGGCAACAACCTACCGATCATAAGGTGACTTCATCTCCCAATAATGGAGATAAGCAACCAGATAAATCTGGTAATGGTGGTTTATTCGGTGGTTTGTTTGGTGGGAAGAAAAAATAATGGTGTATCAACCAGCAGCGGGAGCCAGGGATTTATTACCCTTAGATGTGGCGAAAAAACGCTGGATTGAAGATAGGTTACAACAGGTGTTTCATCGTTGGGGATATCACAGGATTATCACCTCAACTTTAGAGCGGATGGATACCTTGATGGCAGGGGAAGCAATCCAACGCCAGATGGTGATTCAACTACAAAATGGCGAAGACGATGAATTAGGGCTGCGTCCAGAATTAACGGCATCTATTGCTCGCACTGTCGTCACTCGGATGGCAGATGTAACTTATCCCCAACGGCTGTACTACAATGCCAACGTATTTCGCCGCACTTGGGAAAGTAGGCATAATCGCCAGCAGGAGTTTTATCAAGCTGGAGTCGAGTTATTAGGTGCTGGTGGATTGCTAGCAAATGCAGAGGTACTGTTATTGGTAGCAGATTGTCTGGCTGCATTGGGTTTGCGCCAATGGCATTTAATTTTAGGTGAAGCGGGAATTACCCGATCGCTCCTCAATGCCTTTGGTGCTAATCTACAGGATAAAGTTCGCACTGCGATCGCTCATCTTGACCGCATTACTATAGATACTTTACCTCTGAGTGACGAACTACGCGATCGCGCCCGAATCATGATGGATTTGCGCGGGCCAAGTGCCGATGTCTTACAAAAAGTCAGTAGCTTAGATTTAGATGAACAACAGCAACAGGCAGTTAACAACCTCAAATCCCTAGTAAAATTACTGGAATCAGAGAAAAAATTCTCCTTAATCCTTGACCTGAGCCTCATCCAGACCATAGATTACTACACTGGCATTGTGTTTGAAGTTGTTAATGATACCGAATCCCAAGCTCGAATTTTAGGTCAGGGTGGCCGCTACGACCAGCTTTTGGGTCTATATCATCCCCAAGGAGAAAACATCCCCGGAATTGGTTTTGTACTTAACATCGAAGATTTATACCAAGTTTTATTATCAACTGGGCAATTACCGCAAGCAACCCCAGCTAGTAACTGGTTGGTAGTACCAGAGACGCCGAGTGCTGACGCTTCTGCCTTCGCCTACGCGCAAAAACTCCGAGATTCGACTCATTTGGTGCGGGTGGAAATGGATTTGCTCAGAAGGGATGCAGACGCTATCCGCCAATATGCACGCGATCGCGGTATTGCCCAAATCGCCTGGATCAAAGCTGATGGCTCACCAAGAATTGAATCATTGCGTTGAGTTAGTTGGGCATTGGGAGGTGTGGGAGGTGTGGGAGGTGAGGGGGGTGTGGGAGGTTAGGAAGCTTAGGAAGCTTAGGAAGCTTTTTTCTAATCTCCCCACACTCCCCCATCTCCCCACACTCCCCCATCCCCCCACACTCCCCCATCTCCCCACACTCCCCCATTCCCCCACACTCCCCACACTCCCCTCCCCTGCTAGTCTAGAAATAGCCGATACAGAAGAGAGGGAATCGAGAATATGCCGCACACAATTGTTACAGAAGTCTGTGAAGGCGTCGCTGACTGCGTAGGTGCCTGTCCCGTAGCTTGCATTCATGAAGGCCCAGGCAAAAATGCCAAGGGAACCGATTGGTACTGGATTGACTTTGCCACCTGCATTGACTGTGGTATATGTCTCCAAGTTTGCCCAGTCGAAGGGGCAATTCTTCCAGAAGAACGACCGGAGTTGCAAAAAACCCCGGAATAGTTCATAGTCAGTGGTCAGTTGTCAGTTGTTTTTTGCCAATGACCACTGACAAATGACAAATGACGAATCACAAACGACACATGACAAATGATTATTTACTAGAAGTTAAAAACGTTCACGCCGGATATATCAAAGACGTAGATATCCTACAAGGTGTGAATTTTCATGCTGCACCAGGGGAACTGGTAGCAGTAATTGGCCCTAATGGTGCTGGTAAATCTACTTTGGCAAAAACAATTTTTGGGCTTTTAAATCCTCACACTGGCACAATTACCTTCAAAGGTGAAAATATTGTGGGGCTAAAGTCGAATCAAATTGTGCAACGGGGAATGTGCTACGTACCGCAAATAGTTAATGTTTTTCCCTCCCTCAGTGTCGAAGAGAACTTAGAGATGGGTGCTTTTGTCCTCAACGTTCCTTTGAAACCACTCAAAGATAAAATATTTACTATGTTTCCTAGACTGAGCGATCGCCGCAATCAACGCGCTGGTACCTTATCTGGAGGAGAACGCCAGATGCTAGCGATGGGCAAAGCTTTGATGTTGGAACCGAGTTTGCTGATTTTGGATGAACCTTCTGCTGCTTTATCGCCTATCTTGGTAACACAAGTGTTTGAGCAGATTAAACAAATAAATCAAACGGGTACTGCGATCGTATTAGTCGAACAAAATGCCCGCAAGGCTTTAGAAATGGCTCATCGCGGATATGTACTAGAATCTGGACGCGATGCTATCTCCGGGCCTGGTGAAGAATTATTGAACGATCCGAAAGTGGGTGAATTGTATTTGGGAGCAGGTAAAAGACATTAATACAAGAGAATTCAGAATTCAGAATGGGCTACGCCCCGCTGCGCTAACAGAATTCAGGAGTAAAACAGTCTGATATCGGAATAAAAACTTAGATTGTATCTAATTTCCAAATTGCTGTAATTCAAAATGGCTAACAGCTTAAAAATAGTTTCTGGTGGTCAAACTGGAGCAGACCGCGCAGCTTTGGATTGGGCTATAGCTCATCAAATTCCTCACGGAGGCTGGTGTCCTAAAGGACGAAAAGCAGAAGATGGTGTGATTAATCCACGCTATAACCTAACTGAAACACCATCAGATGAATATTCCCAGCGGACTGAATGGAATGTTCGTGACTCTGACGGAACTGCTATATTTTCTATTGCTGAAAAACTGTTTGCTGGCAGTTTATTAACTGCCCAATTAGCTCAAACATATCAGAAACCTTGTATACATATATGTAAAGATTTAGCTCATTTAAATCCTGCCAGCAAATTATTGTTATTTATTTCCAAGTATAAAATAGTAACTCTTAATGTTGCAGGAATAAGAGCTTCAGACGAGGCAGAAGTATATCAGTTTGTGAAAAGCACTTTGGAAGCAGCTATTTGTTAGAAAACAAATAATTATAATCACATTTTACGATACAAAATGAAGATTAAATAACTCTTAAACAGTGTAACAAGGTACTCTTACATTCTATTTGCATCTGATATCTTATTGATACTAAGAAAAATGTTGTCAGGTAGATTGATGAGTCAAATTAATGGATTCGTAGGGCGACGTGATTTCTTGAAATTCGCAAGTGTGATGGGTATTGCGGTTACTGCTTTTGGCGATCGCTTTTGGAGTCCAGAACAAGCTGCTGCGGCTGATGTTCATCCAGTTAACCCTAATCCAGTCAGTCCTACTGAAGCTATTAGACGCTTGCTCAGTGGTAATCAAAGATTTGTTCATCAGCAACGCAAATATCCCGATCAATCATTAGAACATCTACGATTAGTTGCTAAAGCTCAGTATCCATTTGCTGCCATATTAGGCTGTGCAGATTCTAGAGTACCTGCGGAAATCGTTTTCGACCAGGGACTTGGAGATTTATTTGTTGTGCGAGTAGCTGGCAATGTCGCCAGTGACATGGCTATAGGTAGTTTAGAATATTCTACAGCCGTATTAGGTTCGCAGTTAATTGTAGTTTTAGGTCACAAAAGATGCGGCGCAGTCACAGAAGCAATCAAAAACGAAGCACTTCCTGGCAGAATTGGCTTTGTTGTTGAAAGCATCAAACCTGCTTTAGCTAACGTGAAACTGACAACTGCTAATACTAGTGATGATGCGGTTAAAGCGAATGTTAAATATCAGGCTAAAAAATTGGAAGAAAGCTCAGTGATATTAGCCAAATTACTCCGTGAAGGTAAACTAAAAATTATTGGCGCTTGTTACGATATTGACACTGGTGAGGTCAATATTGTTAATTAAACATCTTTTGGATGTACAACTTTGAGTTTAATAATGTTTAAAAAAGTATTAGTTATATAGCTATTTTTGATTTGGTTAAGTACACAGACCTAACCTAATAATAGTAGAAGAAACAAGAATTTTTAACTTCTATCCTTTGCTGAACTTAGAAAAATACTCCTGATACAATTTCACAAAATACCTGCTACATATACATTGCTAGGGGCGTACAGCTGTACGCCCCTACAGGTGATGAATTTATTGCAAAAATTTTTGAAAATGCTGCTATGTGGCGATGCTTGGATTGGGTTAAGCCAACGCAAACTCACGAAGATTCGCAAAAATCCAAAAGCCAAGCACAGCCGAAGCTTCTAACAAATAAACCCAGCAGGGGTCACATAACAAGACCACCTGCCAGGAAGGTATAGTTTATTCTGGCCATGTTTGATTAGGTTAGCGCTTATTTGTCAAAAATAATGCGTATCCTTGCTTAGGATAACTAAAATGCTTACAAAACTTAGTTAATAAACGTTAAGAAACAGGTTAATTTACAGTTAAGGCTAAATCAATGGGGAGTGGGGACAATGCGCTTCGGTTAAAGGGGAAAGGGGAAAGGGGAAAGGTTTCAAATACATCCTTTACCCCTTACCCCAAAACCATTTCCCAGACCACAATGGAAGTTCATACTGCTTATCCGAACCGTATTGGGAGTGGGGACGCTTGGACGCGGGGACACAGAGACGCAAAGACAAATGACAAATGACAAATGACAAATGACTAATAATATAAGAAAGCGCTTCACACTTCTTAAATAATCTGCTTTACAAGAACTATGGCCAGAGACTTACGGGGATTCATTAAAATTCTAGAAGAAAGAGGACAATTACGGCGGATTTCAGCTTTAGTTGACCCAGATTTAGAAATTGCTGAAATTTCTAACCGGATGCTACAGAAAGGTGGGCCAGGGTTGTTGTTTGAAAACGTCAAAGGTGCTTCTTTCCCGGTGGCGGTGAATTTGATGGGAACTGTGGAAAGAATTTGCTGGGCGATGAATATGCAGCGTCCAGAGGAGTTGGAAACTTTGGGGAAAAAGTTGAGTATGCTGCAACAACCAAAACCACCGAAGAAAATTTCCCAGGCGATAGATTTTGGTAAGGTGTTGTTTGACGTGGTGAAGGCGAAACCGGGACGGGATTTTTTCCCGGCTTGTCAGCAAGTTGTGATTCAAGGCGATGATTTGGATTTACATAAGTTGCCTTTGATACGTCCTTATTGTGGTGATGCTGGCAAGATTATCACGCTGGGATTAGTAATTACTAAGGATTGTGAGACGGGTACGCCAAATGTAGGAGTGTATCGTTTGCAACTCCAATCAAAAAATACGATGACGGTTCACTGGTTATCGGTGCGGGGTGGCGCAAGGCATTTGCGAAAAGCGGCTGAACGTGGGAAAAAATTAGAAGTGGCGATCGCACTTGGTGTAGATCCTTTAATTATCATGGCAGCAGCTACGCCCATTCCTGTAGATTTATCAGAATGGCTGTTTGCTGGACTTTATGGCGGTTCGGGTGTGCAGTTGGCGAAGTGTAAAACTGTAGATTTGGAAGTTCCCGCAGATTCAGAATTTGTCTTAGAAGGAACGATTACACCGGGGGAAGTTTTGCCGGATGGGCCTTTTGGCGACCACATGGGTTATTACGGTGGCGTTGAGGATTCGCCTTTGGTTCGGTTCAACTGCATGACACACCGCAAAGATCCGATTTACTTAACAACATTTAGCGGTCGTCCACCCAAAGAAGAAGCGATGATGGCGATCGCACTTAATCGCATCTATACACCTATTCTCCGGCAACAAGTTTCCGAAATCGTCGATTTTTTCTTACCAATGGAAGCTTTGAGTTACAAAGCAGCGATTATTTCCATTGACAAAGCATATCCCGGACAAGCGCGACGGGCGGCTTTGGCGTTTTGGAGTGCTTTACCACAATTTACCTACACCAAGTTTGTGATTGTCGTAGATAAAGACATAAATATTCGCGATCCCCGTCAAGTTGTATGGGCAATTAGTTCTAAAGTTGACCCAGTGCGAGACGTTTTTATTTTACCGAATACGCCCTTTGATAGTTTGGATTTTGCCAGCGAAAAAATTGGTTTAGGTGGACGTATGGGAATTGATGCTACCACAAAAATTCCACCGGAAACAGACCATGAATGGGGTGCTACTTTAGAATCAGATCCAGATGTGGCGGCGATGGTAGATAGACGATGGGCAGAGTATGGTTTGGCAGAGTTGCAATTAGGGGAAGTTGACCCCAATTTATTTGGCTACGATATGAAGTAGTATGATGTTCGTCACAGCAGTTATTAGATAACTGCTGTGACAAACTAATTACTAATTCGTAATTATCGGTGGAACTCACACCATTTCTTTGTAAGGCTGCGCCAAATTTTTTTACTTCTTCTTTCTTTCTTTAGACTTCTTGCATAAATCAAAAAAAGAACCCTACCCCGCCTTTGACTTACGTCAAAGTCTCCCCTAAGAGCTTGCGGGGAGGGGCTGGGGGTGGGGTGTTAGGGGGCTTTTGCAAGAGGTCTTTTGCATTCTTTGTGTTCTTTGCGGCAGCCTACGGCAGGCCGCTTTGCGCCTACGTTCCTTATATCTGGCGCATCTTCATACAGAATTAGTATCAGATGTTAAGGGACTTCCAAAAAATAAATTATCCCAAATTATTTTTACATTTGTAGGGGCGCACAGCTGTGCGCCCCTACGTTCGCGGAGACGGGATGTTTTTTTAATTGGAAGTCCCTAATAATCAGTTTTGTGGTTATGTGACTTCATCAGCGATCGCGTGACTAAATTTTGTAAAATCAAGAGTTATTACAGATGAAAATTGATTTTAATAATAATTACGATATGAGATAGGAATAGAACTCCAGCTTTGAGTACTGATGCCAGCAGATTGGAGAAATTATGACCACAAAAGTGAAAAACTCGGCGAATAAGTTAGCGATCGCATTGGCATTCAGTTGTATTAGTGTAATGCTCAGTGGCATAGCTAATCAAATAGCTTTAGCGGAATCAACTAATCACCAAAAGTGTGATATTTTTGCCTACGTTACTGATACAGATCCCCAAGGTTTAAATGTGCGGAGTGGTGGAAGTACGAAAAACAGAATTTTAGGACAAATACCCACAAACGAAACAGTTCAGGTTGTTGCTGCTGCTAAAAATTGGGTGCAGATTACTAACGCTAGTAGTGGTTTTCAAGGAATTGGATGGGTATTTTTGCCAAATTTAGGTTTATCAACTCAGGGCTACGGTACTAATGGCGTGGATGTTTATGCTAGTAGCAATGAACAAAGCCGAAAACTTGGAAGAATTCCTGCTAATACGCCTGTCAAATTATTAGGCTGTCAGGGAGATTGGGCACAGGTAAAATATCAAGATGTTAAGGGTTGGTTGAAAAGAGAAGATCAATGTGGTGCAGCCCTTACTAGTTGTTCTTGACCTTTCCCCTGGCTAAAACTGATTTATAAATTTTTCGGGCAGCACAGCTATCATTGGTGTCAACTTAAGCGCAAAACCTGTCCCACAGCCGTTTTACCCCACCCCTCAATCCCCTGGAGGTTTTGCGTTAGCAAAGCCGGGGTGGGGTGACTGGGGATTAATTGCTAATTGAGTAAGTTTGCTCTAAGTTATTACAAGGGTTTGACGTTAAGTTGACACCAATGAACATCTGTGTCGCGTTCGCAGAGCGTCCCGCAGGGATGGGATGTTTTTTTCATTGAAAGTTCCTAAACAGAACTGTCTTGTTCTGAATTTCCCTACACCCTATACTCCTTGCGCCAGTAAATCAGGGATTTACGCTGATTGTAGTACCATTTGATTCAGGCACAGTAGTTGCACCGACTGCCATTACTTGAGACCATTCACTGACGCGGTTATTATCTAAGACAGCTCGCACTCGATAACCAAGCTGAATTTTATGCGTCAACAAAATTAATTCACGGTTGAGTAATCCTTGTGATTTTTGGTTTTCATTAGATGCAGCTTGTAAACGAAAGCAGCGATCGCTTTGATGTTTGAACTTTGGAGACTTGCCTTCCATAAGCACCGTTTGCAGTTCGTATTCTTTAGCTCCGGGATATGGTTCCCAGCAAAGTTGCCAATAGGTTGACCAGCGAATTAACTCTGCTGGTAATTCCTCGACTTCATCGGACAATGTAGAAACAAGTCCGGTGACTGGAGGTTCTACCACCTCAGGCTGATTAAAGCTGATGTCAGTATTTACGCCGTCTGTAAATCCAGGTTGACTGACCTTTTGTGCAGCCATACATGAACCACCATCAACACTTACTACCAGTGCCAATATTAAACTGAACAGTACAACCAATCGCAGGCATTGTAATTGCACTAGCGGCAAAATTTTCAGATTCATAAATCATGCAAAAGTCAATTGCTTATACCAATTCTTCAAAATCCGGCAACAGATGTAAATCAGAAAACTCTTGCTGAACCTAAGTTTCACAAATTGCCAATTACGAATTACGAATTACGAATTGCAAATTGCTAATTAGTATTACCACTCCACAGATGAAATCATGTTGCCGTTGTCGGCATAGATGACTTTAGAACGGATATACGTTCTGGAAGGTACTGTAGAATTGAACACAGCGCTTCTTTGCCCAATTGCTGATTTGCTGCCAATAACTGAGCGGAATACAACGGAGTTCGGCCCTAGCCCTACAAAATCACCTATGCTGGTTTCAGGGCCATTAGCAACACCATTGACAACCTGTCTACCGCCATGAACTAAAGCGCGAGGTCCATAGCCAATGTAATCGCCAAGGGTTAAGCTAGTGGTTTCTAAAGCGTGAAAGACAACATCGTTTGCCATACCAGCAATTTGCCCGACATTAAAAGGGTGACCCTCATCAGCACGCAGGGAAATCCTATTACCTATTTTGAAGTTGAGGCTTGCTAAAGAATCTTCCAAAACGACATTGCCGATGATGCGGTTACGGAAATTTGGATTGCGAGTTATATTCCCAGCTAACTGAGGTAAACCTCCGGGGTTAAAAGAGGTGACTGGGGCGTAATTTATCCCTGTTACGTTTGTCGAGTCTGCTCTGGCTAATTCTGTGTAACCTTTGGCAAATGCTTTATTAACTTCAATGATACCTTCCATCAGTGCAACGTCGGCTGCTGTCAGGTTTGCCACCTTCCCCAAACTACCGCTATTAGCTTGTAGATTAGTTATGACTTCTTTACCTGGGAGGACAACTTTACCAGCAGGTAAGGTAACACCAGGACCAACCCGCGAGAGAAAGTTGACTACCGTGTTTCTTTCTATGGTTGCACCATCAATTTCACAGTTGAAGGCGAGAAATGTTTCTGGAATATCGTTGTTGAACTGAGTATTGGTATTGGGGTCAGTAAAAGGACCGATTGACCCTTGAATACCGATTTTGGCTGCACCTTTAATGGTGGCCATGTGTGCCATAATGACTCGTGAGCCAATCTCCACTCCCGTTCCAGAAGCTGTAATTCTCACTTGGTCTTGAACGTTAGAATCTTTTTCGATGCTAATAGGGGCAGTAGTAGCGTTTAAGTTGGCAAATGGTGCGACGTAGACTCTTTCGCCCAAGCTAATATTTCCTGGATTGGTGATTATTGCTGTTGGGTCAACAAAAGTCGCAGATTCTGAAGGTGCTGTGCTTGGGCATACGGGTCGGTTACTCGCCGTTGGATTACACCCTCCTACAAAAGCAACGGCGGGTTGTTTATTTATCTGCGTACCTATGACAACCGCTAGGATAATTGCAGCTAAGGCGCTAAGAATTGCGCGAGGTTTGAACATAGAAAAAATTCCTCACGGTTTTGCGAATATTTGGTTACAGGAGAATCTGCGTTTAAGAGTTATGGCAGGCAATAGGAAACAGGCGGGCTATTGTCTGTTGGCAGGTTGGGTTTCATGGTAAGCTTGTGTCTTAAACTATGCTTCAACCGCTATACCAAAAAATCACATTGCCAAAGCCCATACTTTAGACTCTTTCTTTGCTTGAATCTGAGACCGAAACTTAACCGCCCCAAAAACCCGCCAAGTTGTAAACTATATTTAGCAGGTCAGATAATAAGCCAACAAGCAAAGACGGAGCTGAAATTACCGTTGTTGCCCCGGCAACTGCCTCATCATAGACATCCTGCCAAGCTTCTGGCCCGCTAGTGGATTGTCCATAGACTTGTGTGCTAACGGCCAACGTTAACCCAAGCGCAGTTAGACCAGCTAGTATTGTGCGACGTTTCAACATTATTCCTTGATACCTCCTAGTAGTTTGCCAAGTTTCTTTAGCAAGGTAAACCGAAAACTTTTCGGTTTACCTGACCTAACAATCGTCAAATTTAAGTGAATGAAGCACTAATGGCTACCTGACAATTCAGCGGGATCTGGAAACCCCGCTTCCATTCCTCTCCCCTACAAGGAGGAGCCACTGCGTTGCGCGGGTTTTCCGCGTTGTAGCAAGTGGCGTTAGAGGCTTTCAATTTTCCCCCTTCCCTACTAGGGAAGGGGGTTAGGAGGTTAGGTTTCACGTTAACTTTTCCACATAACGCGAAAAGTAAGTAATAGCTACAAGCTGCAATTAACATTTTATTGTATTACTACTTGCTGCTTCATACTAGAGTTTTTGATATTGATAAAAATTATGGTGATAATAAAAATTTTGTTAAGTTTACGATTTACTAGGAAAAATTATCTATCTTACGGGGGATGTTTCTTTGTGTTCGATCGAATGAACGTACAGGAAAAGGACGGCAGATTTACGAAGAAAAACGCGCACAAGTATTAGCCAGCCGCAGTAATTTAGTTGAAATTGATTTATTACGTAAAGGTGACCCATGCCGATGATAGGTAATGATATTCAGAGTCACTATAGAATTTTAGTTTGTCGTGGCGATCGCCGTCCTTATGCTGACTTATATGCTTTTAATTTACAAGATATAATTCCACCCTTTCCCCTACCTTTGCGTTCTGGAGATACGGAACCAATTATAGATTTGCAGACATTATTAAATGAGGTATATGAGATTTACGGTTATGATTTGGTAGTAGATTACAGCCAACAGTCAGTACCAGCATTATCAGAAACAGATGCAACTTGGGCAGATGCACTGTTGCAGGAGAAGGGCGTAAGGTAACAAAAAAATCTAGAGATATTGAAATTAACTAAGTATAAAGTATCAAAAATATTAATTGCCTTTGAGTTTTTCTTTGGCATGTAATACATACTGCTGTAACATTAAAGAGTAATTTTTGACATTGTTATTCTCAGAGTTCTGAGAACAACAATGTCACGAAATCACGAAGAATCCGTTGCGCTACTTGAGCAAATTCGTTGGAATGGCAAGCCAAAGTGTCCATATTGTGAATCAACCAACGCCACTGCATATAAGAATGAGCGTAGATATCACTGTAACGAATGCTTTACATCATACAGTGTTACAGTGGGTACACTTTTTCACAAGACTCATGTAGAATTACAAAAGTGGTTTGTAGCGATTCACCTTGTGCTGAATTCACCAGGAGGTGTTAGCGTACGTCAGCTTGCCAAAGAGATTGGGGTTAATAAGAATACTGCTTGCTACATGATAGAGCGTATCCGAAAAGCGATGGCTGAGGAAAGGGATTTGCTACAAAAACTCATAGCGCTAAATAATAATGATGTATTGCGTTGATTATGAAAATTTTATACGTTATAAAATACTTTTTGTAGAGACAGAAAATTTTGTTTTCTTATCTATAATCAATAAAACTCTACAATGAATTTTAGGAATGATTTTATGAATTGGAGTAATTTGGCTAAAATAAAAGCATCTTTAATTTTGGTTTTTATTTTCGGGGTATATACATTTATTATAGGTCTTACATACAATCAACTGCCAGAGTCATTGTCAGATAAACAGAAACAATTCATCTCTTTTATTGGCTCTCCTGCTATAGCAATATTCTTTTTAACTTTAATCAATTATAGAATATCAGAAGAAGTTGAAGCTGATGTAAAACTGCAATTTGATACAAAGGAAAGGGATTTAAAAGATGAATATCAGAATAAATTAGAGGATGAAAATAAATATTTTATAGAAAAATATAAAGATTATGTGAAAGAGTTAGAGTCTAAGATTAAGTCTCTGACTTCTTCTCAAAAACGCGATGAATTGCTAAAAATTATTTATTCGTTAAGTTCGGCACCGGAAAATTTTAAAGCTACACGTCAAGCCGAAAAAGAGATTGTTAAATGGTTTGATACTCCAGGAAATAAGTTAGCTTTATTGAGCACGGCTGAGGAAGCTGTATCGCAAGCAAAGTACAATATTCCTAAAAAGTATAAGGAAAAGTTTTATGTCGACATTGATCAATGTATCAATTGGCTGCACGATACTGTTGTTGAGCGTACTGAGTGTCTGGTGGAAAGCAGTAAACATGCTTCAGTGATAGTTCATATACCTGAAAAATATAAACCTTACGAAGTCGCTTTAAGAGCTATTGAAAATCATTTAAAAGAAAATCAATATCTAAAACAATACTATGATAAAGCTGATATTGTACAAACATCAATTGATTATCTCATTAACCAATTAAAAACCTTCTCTACATAGCAAAAATCTGCTCTTTTGAGAGATATATGGAAATTGGCAATACAATACAATAGATTAGATTAACATAAAATACTTAATTAAGATTTTTATCTATTTAGAGGACGATCTTTTGTTTTTGGCTGTCCTTTCTCGCAATGTTTTTTTATATGAAAATTTATCTCATTGTAAAAATCAGAAACTAGGATTTTTAATGATTCATCTGTAACTTTAAGATTATCTAATCGCTCCTTAATTTCTTTGATTTTTTGTTGGTAAAAAATCAGTTCTTCTAAATTTTTATCTCGGTAGTCTGGTAATTTTATATTGAAAGGTTCTACTAACTTATGTTTAGCCTTTTCCAACATTTCGCTTGTTTTTTGAATTTGCTCATTGAGATTCTTCACATCTGTGTCTTGATTCTGTTCTGTTGGAGCATCTAAATAAGTTTTAAATTTTTTAAATTGCCCAGATAGTTCTTCTATAAATGATGGAGTCATTTAACACCTCTTAGTTTAGAATAGTTTGTTTTGAGCGCAGTTTAGTATTCTTGAATATCAACGTTAAATAATAATCACTTGACTTTATCAAGTCACTACCATTAAATAGGACAAAGGAAGTTTATTTATGCATGTTAATTACAGATCAATGAGGATACTTGGAAATGGTACGACTAGTGTGATCGCACTCCCACTACCAAATTCAACCTACAGCCAAGATTCGCAAGATAACTCTCTTACTTGTCTCATCCGCTCAAAATCGCTATCTTGTAAAACGATGGTCAAATTATGACGCAAAGCGATCGCACCCTTCCCCCAACTTTTCAAAACTCTGGCATAATCAGACATGATTACACCTGCAAAACTGATGTAAATCACGGCAAAAACTATTTTCTCTAGTATCAAAACTGTCAATACCTTAAAAGAACTCCGGCAAATCTATCAATAATTTCCTAATCAAATTCGACTGTAAAAATCGGTGAGATTTGATGACAGGCTACTATGTCATAATATAGTCGCTTTCTGCAAAATTAATTGCATTAAAATAAATTAAGATTTAAGATATAAGATTAAGCAGTTTTTAGGGATATCACCCAAGTGAATTGAAAGGTTTACGCCGAATGAATATTTTAATAGAATAATCTCATCAAAAGATTCGCAGCAATCAAAATGGACTGGATTACGCTACTGCGATCGCTACAGTCTGATTTTATCAAAAGGTTAGCATCTGGTTGTCTGCTTCATTGTGAAACAGAAGGTCAATATAGTGAATTAACTATAATTTCTGGAGAGAGGTTAAAGACACTACGGGAATTTTGCTGGCAGATGGCTGAGAAATATAAGCGTGTTTTGCCAGTTCGTGATGTTTTCATCAGTTATCTTAAGGGGAAACTCGGTGAGGAAGTTGTCAAGGAACGTTTAGCTGATTTTATTACCGAAGTCGATTATGAAAAGCGATTCGGCGGTGATGGTAAAATAGATTTTACCTTGACTTCTGACCCGTCTATTGGTATTGAAGTTAAATCTCGTCACGGTAGTATTGACAGAGTTAGATGGTCAATTAGTTCTGAAGAAGTTGAAAAAAATGCAGTTGTAGTTTGCATTTTAATTCAAGAAGATGTCAGCGAAGCACAATCTGAATATCACCTTTTTTTAGCTGGCTTTCTGCCAACCAGAATGATTAAGTTAAAGACAGGTAGAATTTCTTTTGGTATAGACCAATTACTTTACGGTGGTGGTTTATTTTGCTATTTAGAACAGTTACAATCTTCTGGAAATCAGAATTATTTTAGGCAACAAACACCGATTGAGAAATATCTCCCAAAACAAGAAACGCCACCTCAGCCAGTTAATAATCAATTGCTGAAATCTTCTTTTCAACCTCATGTAGAGAGTTATTCGCATTCTCCTGACGAAGATTTAAATTTGCTTTACCTAAAATTAGCTGACGAATGTTTCCAAAAAGGAGAATATACAAATGCGATCGCTAGCTACAATCAAGTTTTAGAAGTTAATCATAGTGATGGTGATTTGTATTATAAACGAGGTTTAGCTCACTATCAACTAGGAAATTATGACGGAGCGATCGCAGATTTTTCTCAGGCAATCCAGATAAATATTCATGATGCTAAATCTTACAATAAACGAGGTTTAACTTTATATCAAATAGGACGATTAGAAGAAGCAATTAATGATTATACCCAAGCGATTAGGATTAATCCTAACCTTGCCGTAGCTTATAAAAATCGGGCTGAAGCTCGTTCTCATATAGGAGATAACCAGGGAGCAATTGAAGACTATACCCAAGCTATTAAAATTAATCCTGATTATGCTGATGCTTATAAAAATCGTGGTATCGCTCGTTATTTACTAGGAACTCCACCGGTATTTTCCCAAGCAATTAAAATTAATCCTCAAGATGCCAATGCTTATAAAAATCGTGGTAATGCCCGTTCCGACTTAGGAGATTTTCAGGGAGCAATTGAAGATTATACCAAGGCAATAGAGATTAATTCTAATTACATAGATGCTTATTACAACCGTGGTAATGCTCGTTCCGATTTAGGAGATTTTTCAGGAGCATTTGAAGATTATACTCAAGCAATCCAGATTAATTCTAATTATGCTGATGCTTATTATAATCGTGGCAATATTCGCTTAGAAATGGCAGATAAACAGGGTGCAATTGAAGATTTTCAAAAAGCCGCAGATATCTATCGCAAAGAAGGTAAACTAGAAGCCCTCAAAGATACAAAAGAAAGAATATTAGAATTAGAAATAGAAGAATCATTAGATATTTTAAACTTCTAGGGCAATGGGAGTGTTGACTGTTGATTAAGAGGATGTTTTAAAAGTCATGATTGATGTATCAAATATTTTTTTACCCCACCCTAACCCTGCCCTTATGAAGGGGAGCCACTGCGTTGGACGGGTTCCCCGGCTTGTTCGCGCAGCGTCTCCGACAGGAGAAGCAAGTGGCGTGAGGGAACCAGATTTTATTATTTCCCCCCTTTATAAGGGGGGATTAAGGGGGGTAATAATTCAATTAAAATCACAACATACCACTTTTCAAACAACCTCTAAGAATAAAAATTATTCTCCTTGTCCCCTTGTCCTCTGCTCCCCATCTTCCTCATCTATAGGTATCAGCTAGATTGGGATTGATACTTATTATCAAATGAAAATCTTTGACTTTATAAATCTTAGTATTCGCTAAAAATTAATCGAAACATTCAACATTAAACCTTCTGAATTGTTACTTATTGATATCGATTATCTTTCTTAAATTATTAACTTGTAAAAACTGATTTTTTTCATTACCTTTAAAGAAAGGTTCCATATCAAATAACTTACCAGTTTCAACAAAAATGAAGCCAAAACTACATTCAGAATCTTCAGGTTGTGGTCACTGTGAACACGAACATCATGAGAATCATAACCATCATCATGATGAGAATCATAACCATGACCACAATCATAATCATGGTGAAGAATTCAATCTCAAAAATGAGATATTTCCTTTAATAGTGATTCTAAGTTTGTATGCACCTGGTGTAATTTTTGAATACCAGTTGCACAACACACTCTACTCAATAGGTGAATATTTGGTTTTTATTCCTGCTTATTTATTAAGTGGATGGAGTGTTTTAAAAACTGCGGGACGCAATATACTTAGAGGCAGAATATTTGATGAAACATTTTTAATGACAGTAGCGACACTAGGGGCGATCGCAATTCATAAATTACCCGAAGCTGTCGGAGTTATGTTATTTTATAAAGTTGGCGAATTGTTCCAAGATATTGCCGTCAGTCGTTCGCGTAATTCCATCAAAGCTTTATTAGAAATCCGCCCAGATTATGCAAATATCCAGACAAAACAAGGACTCAAAAAAGTATCGCCAGACACAGTAAATATTGGAGATATTATCGTCGTCAAACCAGGAGAAAAGATTCCCTTAGATGGTGAAATTATCGAAGGGAATTCCCAAGTTGATACATCTGCATTAACTGGCGAATCTGTGCCGCGAACCGTGAAGCCGGGAGAAACAGTTTTGGCTGGGACAATCAATAAAATCGGTGTTCTCAGCATTAAAGTCACAAAGCTTTTTGATGAATCTTCCATTGCCAAGATTTTAGATTTAGTGCAAAATGCCAAAAGCAAAAAAGCAGAAACAGAGAAATTTATTACTAAATTTGCTCGATATTACACGCCAATAGTAGTTTTTACATCTCTAGCAGTTGCCCTGTTACCTCCTTTATTCATTTCTGGCGCAACTTCTTCAGAATGGATTTATCGAGCCTTAGTTTTATTAGTTATTTCCTGTCCCTGTGGACTAGTAATCAGTATTCCATTAGGTTATTTTGGAGGTGTGGGAGGTGCAGCCAAACGCGGTATTTTAGTAAAAGGCTCTACGTTTTTAGATACTCTCAATATAGTCAAAACGGTTGTTTTTGATAAAACGGGAACGTTAACTAAAGGAGTATTTAAAGTATCAGAAATAGTACCATATAATGGCTGTAATGAAAAAGAATTACTAGAATTAGCTGCCAAAGTTGAATCACATTCAAATCATCCTATTGCCCAATCTATTCGCAATGCTTACGGTGACAAAATCGATGCATCTGATGTGAGAGATTACGAAGAAATAGCAGGTTATGGAATTAGAGCGAAAATTGAAAATAAGGTAGTGATAGCGGGAAGCGATCGCCTATTACATAAAGAGAACATTGCTCATGATACTTGCTTAGTAGAAGGAACAGTTATTCATTTAGCAGTGGATAATATTTACGCTGGTTATATAGTCATTGCTGATGAAGTGAAAGAAGATGCGAGACAAGCTATTCAAACACTCAAAAAAATGGGTATGAGAACAGTAATGTTAACAGGAGATAATCAGGCGATCGCCTCTCGAATTGCTCAACAAATTGGCATAGATATCTACGAAGCAGAGTTATTACCAGAAGAAAAAGTAAATGCTATTGAGAAGTTACTCAGCACCGCCGACAAACATGCTAAAGTAGCTTTCATTGGCGATGGTATTAATGATGCGCCAGTAATTGCTAGAGCAGATGTTGGCATAGCAATGGGCGGCTTGGGTTCAGATGCGGCAATAGAGACTGCTGATATTGTCATCATGACAGATGCACCTTCAAAAGTCGCAGAAGCAATACAAATTGCTAGAAAAACGCGCCAAATTGTTTGGCAAAATATTAGTTTTGCTTTAGCGATTAAAGGTGTATTTATTGGATTGGGTATTTTGGGTGTAGCGACAATGTGGGAAGCTGTGTTTGCAGATGTCGGAGTAGCAATGCTTGCAATTCTCAACGCCACTAGAGCAATGAAATGAAGAAGAATTCAGAATTCAGGAGTCAGAATAAACACGGTTGCGTACTCATTCTTCCTCTCTTCTCTCCGTATCCTCTGTGCCTCTGCGGTTCGTAAAAAAAAAGAGTTCTAGCCTCAAATGAACCGTATTAAATTTAATCGGAGTTTGAAACCCTTTATTCATCCTGAATTCTTTCTTGACAAAATTTTAAGTATATCGGGAATCCGTAATTGGGAAATTGTAGAAGTTAAAACTGAAAAGTAATAATTGAAGTCAGTATTCCCAATCGTATTCTTTCGAGGTATACCGTGAACTCACATATTAAAAGTATCGCTACAGCTGCGCTAGCTTTGCTGCTAACTTACTCAGCAAAAGAAGCAATTGCGCTACCCCAGAAAATCGATCATCCAGTTACTATTGCTAAGTCGCAACCATTAACAGACACCTTGATTGTTCCTGGGGAAAGAGTCGGCCCGATAACACGCACAACCACCAAACGAGATTTAGTCAAGTTGTTTGGTGCGTCTCGTCTCGTTGATAAAACCATTTCTGGTGCTGAAGGAATCGGTAGTTTTGCCGCTACTCAATTAAAGTTAAATCGAGGGCGATCGCTCCTGGTAGTCTGGAGTGATAAAACCCGTACCAAACCTCTAGATGTGCGTAACCTGGGTTCAGCTTGGAAAACCCGCGAAGGTATTGGCGTTGGAACCTCTTTGAGCGAGTTACGCAAACAATTAGGTAACTTTAAACTCTATGGATTGGGTTGGGATTACGGCGGTACAATTTTGTTGGATAGTAGCAAATTATCCCGCTATCAAGGCAAACTCATTTTACGAGTAGACGCTGCTCCCAATGCTTCTGAAAAGTTCCCCAATGACTACCAAGCAGTGTTAGGGGATGGTACTTTTTCCTCCAGCAATCAGCACTGGAAACCATTGGGAGTAAGGCTTACAGAAATTATCGTTACATTGAATCCTAGTGAGTAACGATCGGCTGCTCAACATCTAATTTGCTGAGTTAGGCAAAAGTGGAGTGTGTAAACCAGATTTTTATACTACGTCTGTAACTGGTAAATTACTCCTAGAAGAAACTACATAAGTTATACCATTTCACGAAAATCCTGATACATATATATACATAACGTAGGGGCGCACAGCTGTGCGCCCCTACCGAGGTATCTGTATCAATTTTAAAGTGAAATGGTATTACATCTAGACTCAGAATGGTGTTTCGGCTGTTGAAAGAAAACGCGATCGCCCAAATTGCTACATCGACATTCTGGCGATCGTTAATGAAATTCTACTTGCAGCGCTATAAAAATGCTGCTAATAGCAGTACAATTGCTATGTAAAAACTATTCTTTGTTAGTTGTGTAGGCGTAGCCCAACCCAGCATCCCAAAAAGTAAGTTGAAAAATCTAGCTAAAAGCCTTGAAAAGCATACCTAGTATTTTGGCTTTTCTGTCAATGGGTGAGTCCTATTTTCAACACGAAAATAGCCACAAATTTCGATAAATCAACAAACAGGAAAATCATGTCACAGATTCAGACTGAAGATTCTTTATCTACCTTAAATCAGAAAAGTATAATCTCAGATATTGTAGATTTGCTTAAACTTTTATACTCACTTCTGAAATTACGTGAAGCTGCATTGAAAGGTTTTACGTATGAATACAACTACACTTATCTAGATCCTTTAGCCATAACAAATGTACCTCAATTCACAATTAGAAATATTACTATACCTCTTCTTCCTAAAGAAGAACTTCCCAGCCTCAAATGGATAATTGCAGTAGTAATCAGATTACTTGTTACTCTATTAAACAAGTTGTTAATTAACCAACCTGATTTATTGAAATCAATAATTGCCGTTTCCTTAGATGCAATTGGTAACGAAATAAACAAGCCAGAATCTCAAGAAGAATTAAGCGCTATTCTTTTGAAACTTAAATCAAGTTTAGAAGAAATTAATCAAAATCAGAAAGTTGACGATCAACTTGTACTTGCTAGGTTTGCGAAACAACCAGAAAGCATTACTCATCTTTCAATTGATGCGGAATTTCAAGAAATTGAAAAACAGATAGATCTATTATTAATTCAAAATCCAGAAAGAGTTACGCCGAATTTAGAAGACTTAAGTGAAGAACCTAAAATTCAAAATCTTAAGGAAATAATTAAATCCACGGCTAAGTTAGCAGAACTAGCTAAGTATCAAATCCCCAGTTCAAAGTCTGCTTCTGATTCTCCTAGCCTTGAAAGTTACAACAACCAATTTCAAGTTATAGCCAAACCAGATATTTCTTATCACTTTCAAGAAGATAAATATTTTGCTTATATGCAGGTAGCTGGCCCCAACCCAGTTATGCTACAGCAGCTAGCACAGCTAGATTTACGTTTACCAATTACTGAAGACAAATACTCTGATGTTGCTAACTTATATGGAGTTTCAGATACTCTAAATAACGCCCTAGCTGAGGGTCGAATTTATTTAGCAGATTATACTCTGTTAGATACCTTAGCAAATGGCACTTTCCCTGAAAAACAAAAGTATATTTCTGCTCCTTTAGCGCTATTTGCAGTACCACCAAGTAGCTATGGAGTTCGCTCTTTATTCCCAGTCGCAATTAGTTATCGGCAGACTTCAATTAGTAATGATTGGATTTTATTTACACCCTTAGTTACTGATACTGATGCAGATACGTGGATGACTGCCAAGAATATTGTCCAAATGGCAGATAGTAACTATCACGAGTTAGTCAGTCACTTAGCCCGTACTCACTTAGTGGTTGAGCCTTTTATTGTGCCAACTAATCTATTGCCTGACAACCACAATCTAAGGAACCTACTGAAACCTCATCTTGAGGGTACTGTACTGATTAATTATGGCGCTCATACAACCTTAATCGCCCCAGGGGGTGGTGTAGATGAGCTGCTAGCTAGCAGTATTGGCAGCGATCAAACTCTAGCTGCTAGTGGAACGCAAAGCTACCTGTTTAACTTTAATGATATTGCCTTTCCTGATACTTTAAGAAATCGGGGTGTTGACGATACTAGCAAACTACCTATTTACCCCTATAGAGATGACGGATTACTGATTTGGGGGGCTATTGAAAGTTGGGTTAAGGAATATTTTAGTCTTTACTACAGCAGTGATGCATTAGTTCTTAACGATCGATCTTTACAGACTTGGGCATCTACATTGAGTTCCCATGAAGGAGGTCGCTTACAAAATTTTGGCGAAGATGAACAAGGGCATATTAAAACACTAGATTATTTAGTGAAAGCTGTCTCAACGATTATTTTTACGGCTAGCGCTCAACACGCTGCTGTTAATTTTCCGCAAAAGAAACTGATGATGTATACACCAGCATTTCCTTTAGCTCGTTATTTATCTGTACCTATAGATCCCCAGCAACCAGAGAACTTTATCGAGGGACTACCGCCGCTAGAGCAAGCACTAAATCAGATCAATTTACTTTATTTACTTGGCTCTATCTACTACACCAATTTAGGCAATTATTCCCCATCAGCTTTTACAGATGCAAAAGTAACATCGCCTTTGGAAAAATTCCAGATAAAGCTCAAAGAAATTCAGCAACAGATTAACCATAGAAATAGTAATAGTAAGGGTGATAGGATAATACCTTACGAGTTTTTACTTCCTACCAATATTCCTCAAAGCATCAATATTTAATAGATACAACTACTTTGTATCTGCGAGATGGATAGTCGGTAAACTGACGACAATTCGTAAGCTAATCGAATAGATAATACTGGCCAAAACAATTGTCAATTCGCTTTTTCGCCCATTCGCAATTAAATACAAGAAATCACTTAATTGCTTAATTGTTAATTAATGGGTATCTTGCCCCCACTGATTCAAAAAATCAGTGGTCTTAAATCAGTGGTGGGTTCAAGCCCCCACTGAATTTTATAATTGCGAATTGCGAATTGGAAATTGCGAATTGGCTTGACGCCTGTGAGTTTTTCTTGAAGCGACAGGCGTCAAATTCATTTTCATACCGAGGCTATCAAGTGGCGATCGCGCCGCCTATCCACCAATACAAATCACCGAACTGCATAAAATTGAGTCTGCATTGGAATCATGAAACTTATTAAATATAGTGTTATTTGCCTGATGTAAATCAGAATTTCCTAACCTAGAAAACTAGAAAAACAGAGATATTCAGCAAATTGGTGTTTGTTTATACTATTTCAATTTTTTGTAGTCGTTATACTCATGACTTAGGTTCTACCTGGGAATTAGGAAGTGGCTTTGCCACTTCTTTTTATTTATATCGTAAGCCAGTAAAAAATAAATTAAAAGTTAAAAGTAATTTGTTTCAACTTTTAACTTTTATTTAGTGATTACAGCAAATTGCAACTAAATGAAGTAAGATGCATCATCCTGAAAACCAGATACAAAGTTTTTTTTACTTCTCAATTCTGACTCCTGAATTCTGACTCCCGACTCCTGACATTTAGTCATTACTCATGCTATCTCGCCATCTTTCGCGCTTAGCCTTGCTTTCATCATCGCGCGATCGCGCATCTTCCCAAGTCCCCCACATTCGAGACTGCTGTTTTTCAACATGATTGATGAACTGCATAATTGACTGATCTGCTTTAATTGGGGTTTTCAAATCAAACTGAATAGTTTGGACAACTTTGATATCACCCATGAGAAAGTACTTACCTGCAATCTTAGTTAGCCACAGCACAGCTCGATTGGATAACCAACCAAAAATTCCCTTACGTTTTTTAACCATCAACACAATTTGGCCTTCAGCTTTTCCCCATTCATGAAGGCGTGCAGCAAACATCATGTGGACGTGGAAGAAATCGGGGCCAAATGTCACAATGCCAATGCTACCGTACCAATAGCAAATACTGTAAGTAATGGTACGTTTGTAAAAAAGACGGATGAGCTTGACGAAAAATAAATTTTCTTTGATGGGTGCAGTGTTGGTGAAGACAATCGCATTTTCGTTGAGTTGCTGTCTTTCAAAGAGAACTTCTACAGGCAATTTGTGAACTGTATTCAGGTGCTGAGCATCAATTGCATTAATCATCACTACATTAGGGTGACAATTCATCAAGAAGTGGGAATGGATGGCAATATCACACTCTTTTTGTTCTAATTCTGGAACAAAAGGTAGAGGTTGTTGTGGTATTTCTCCAGTCCAAACCCAAACCATGCCGTACTTCTCAGCAGTCGGCCAAGATTGTAACTTCAAAGAAAGCGGCGTATCTAAACAGGGGATATCAATACACATCCCTTCACCATCAAACTTCCAGTGGTGGAAAAAACAACGTAGTGCATTCCCCTCAACTTTGCCTTCAGCAAGGTGAGCGCCCATATGTGGACAGTAGGCATCAAAAGTAACTACTCTTTTATCTTTTCCACGGTAAATCACTAGTTCTCTGCCCAAAATCGTGACAGGTTTTACTTCACCTACCCGCAGATTTTGAGAGGGTATTACCCAATACCATCCTTCAATAAAACGCTCTGGATTATTAAAAGTTTTAGGTTTACGGGTTGAGTTAAAAGTCTGCGAGTTGAGATTCATTTTTATGGTTTCACTTGCAGTGAAGCGGTTAATCTACAAGTAACATGGGAACTCTAAACAAACAGTTACTTTCAGTACTAGGACAACAATTTGTCCAATAAAATGATATAAAATATTGAAGATTATCGTTAAAAATGTTAAAATTATAGCAACTAAATAGAAGCTTCCAGAAGCTGCCATAAAGTCACAATAGATATTTTGGTGTTGCTGATTGAGAATATGAATTTAGATCGTGCAGAGTCGCAGAGAGTAAGAGTTGAGAAGAGTTGATTTTTGAATTTCATATTCCAATTCAGTAACGCCGATATTTTAAATATTACAACTCAGCACAATTTCTAATAAGATAAAAGTTATAGCTACTGATTCTGATATTTTTAGGACTTACGCAAAATATATCTCAAACTCTCATTTCTCCGTGTCCTCTGCGCCTCTGTGGTTCGTTATTCCGTAACTCGTGCGTAAGTCCTAATTTTGCCATGTAAGTTCTTATTTGAATGAGAAGGTAGCAGTGGAGCAATGTTTACTGTGAACTCTTAAATTCTTCGACAATTTAATAGAAAAAATATGTAATAATAATCACAAACATTGGGGTTATCTACCATGTTAACTGAGGAAAAAAAACTACTTTTAATTGGTCAGGTAACAAGTTTGAGCAAAATTCCCATTAGGACAATTCGTTATTACGAGAGTTTAGGTTTAATCAAATCCTCAAAACGAACAGAAGGAGGCTTTCGCCAGTTTTCATTAGATGTATTGACTCGTCTAGCATTCATTAAAAGGGCACAAAATTTCGGTCTGAGCCTAGAAGAGATTGGAGATATTCTTCAGGTCTACGACCAAGGACAAGCTCCCTGTGGTGAAATTCAAGAAAAGCTTGAAGAGAAGCTTTCGCAGATCGATCGCCAAATCGATCAGTTGTTAACCTTACGCTCCGAAATCAAAGGATTACTTTCAGGCTGGAAAAATATGAACGACCAACGTGAGGATACAATTTGTCCCAACATACAAAATACCAGATGAGGGAGATGGGGAGATGGGGAGGTAGGGTTAAAGGTTAAAGGGTAAAGGGTAAGAATTAAAAACAGGGGAAAAGGTTAAAGGTTAAAGGGTAAAGGGATAAATTTAACCTTTCCCCCTTCCCCCTTTCCCTTTCCCCCTTTCCCTTTCCCCCTTACCCTTTCCCCCTTACCCTTACCCCTTACCCCTTTCCCTTTCCCCATTCCCAATGACCAATGACTAATGACTGAAAATGTAAAATCCCACAACCAATAGGCGTGGGACTGGCTCAAGTGAGTTTTTTGCCAATTATTACATTTGATCCAATTGTTTGCGTAGGGAATCCAACTCGGCATCAACCACATCATTAGACTTAGGAGCAGTGGTTTGTTGTTGGGGTGGCTGTTGGGGCGGTAGTTGGGGTTGACTTACCGGAGTGGCGGGTGGTAGCATTTGGGCTTTCAAAGCTGCCAATTCATCATCAACATCGCTACCAGATTCCAACCGAGCAAATTGGGTTTCTAAATCTGCTCCTGCCAACTCTCCTGCTGATTGGGCACGGGCTTCTTGCATCAAGACTTTTTCTTCCATCCGCTCGAAGGCAGACATTGCACTGCTGGTATTCATCCCACTGACCATGCTTTGGAGTTGCTCTTGGGCTTTGGCGGTGGTGATCCGAGCTTTGAGCATTTCTTTCTTGGTCTTGGCCTCAGAAATTTTGCTTTCTAGCTGGATTAAATTGCGCTTGAGGGTTTCAACTTGAGTAGTTTGTGTATCTAAACTAGCCTTAAGGGCTGCGCTGGTATCAGTATAAGTCTTCTTGCGCTCAAGGGCTTGTCGTGCTAAGTTTTCATCACCTTTTTGCAGAGCCAGTTGGGCATTGCGTTGCCACTTATTGATTTCATTTTGGGCATCGGTGTACTGTTTCTCGCTACGTTTTTGGGCGGCGATCGCCTGGGCTACTCCCTGACGCAGTTGAACCAAGTCTTCCTGCATTTCCAGGATGGCTTGCTCTAGCATTTTTTCGGGGTCTTCAGCCTTGTTAACTAGGTCATTTAGGTTAGAACTAACAACTCGTTTAATGCGATCGAATAATCCCATAACTTTGTTTTTCCTTCTTTTGGTTTACGCTCTTTGTTGGACAGTTAGCTTTTTTACTTTTTAATAGCTACCTATTTCAATGTAATCTTTCCGGTTTGGATCGGTACCTCCCAACAACTCTTAATTGTTAAGATATCTCGAAGCTGCGGCAATTCACCAAACTTTAAGAGTCTTGTGTTTTGGGTAGCTGCTGTTGGGGAGGCTGTTGTGTTTTCTGGTTGTCTTCCATGAGGCGATTGTTGGGCTGTGTGTTTTCTGCCTCATTTAAAACCTGCACCTTCATCGCTGCCAATTCGGCATCCACATCATTAGTAGATTCCAACGACGCAAATTGTGTTTCCAAGTCATCGCTGCTAAGTTGAGCGATCGCTTCTGATTTGGCCTCAATCTGCAAAACTTTTTCTTCCATCCGCTCAAATGCGTTGAGGCTGCTAGTGGCAGAAGCTCCATCGAGCATTTCTTGCAAGCGATAAGAGGCTTCAGCAGAACGGGCGCGAGCAATATACATATCTTTTTTAGTCTTCGCCTCGGCAATTTTTGACTCTAGCGATCGCATGTCCTTTTTTAGCCTAGCTACTATCTCATTTTGTTGTTCTATCTGGTTGGAGAGGGCTTTTGTGGTTTCTTTATAAGCTTGGCGTTTAGTCAAAGCTTCCCGTGCTAACACTTCATTGCCTTGTCCCAGTGCCAATTGGGCGCGGCGATACCATTCTTCGGCTTGAGACTCGGCGGCGGCGGCTTGTCGTTGGGTGCGTTTTTGGGTAGCGATCGCTTGTGCCACACCCTGCCGTAACCGCACTAGATTTTCCTGCATTTCCATCACAGTTTGCTCCAGAATCTTTTCTGGATCTTCTGCACTGCCGATCAAACTATTGAGGTTAGCGCGAATCACCCGCAGGATACGCTTGATTAACTCCATGTCTGCCCTCCATAAAAATAGGGAGTAGGGAGTAGGGAGTGGGGAATGGAGGTGGCGATCGCCGCCAGTTAGACGCTCCTAAGTATAATAATTTTTGTAGTAGCGTACTAAACAACCAAAATTTTATCTCTACTATTCCCGACTCCCGACTCCCTACTCCCCACTTAGCACTGTTATCTCATGGTATCGTAGATTTTTGCGACTCATGGCTGCTGAACTCGTGCTTTAATTCCTCTTGTTTGTAGTAATTGCATGTGTCTTTGTACTTGCTCTTTAGTCTTAAAAGCACCCAGAAAAATCAATTGTTTGTCAGATGATAAATAAGCATCGGGAACTACTTGCCTTGCTGAAGCTAAAGCACGGTCTTGATTGTCTATCACTACGTGGTATAGCCCATCTGTAGATGGTTTGATTTGTGCATTTGGCTGAGGTGAGGTTTTTGGCTTTGGAGTCGGGGATAAATTCGCAAGAGGTAAGGGCTTTGGCGTCGCTAAAGGTGCTATGGCGATCGGATTTGTGGGTCTTAGGGGTGCGATCGGGTTAGGCAATGGGGCTTGAGGATTTGCCGGGTTTTGGGGAACAACTGGATTCCTTACAACTGGAGTTATTGGTTGGACTTTGGGTTTTAAGCCAACTACATCATTGGGATCTTTGACCTCAGGAAACTCTTCGGCAGCGAGATTGGGATACTTGGGTATAGATGTGCTTGGTGGCTGGATCTGAGATTGGACATTACTTGCAACTTCCTGAGTATTTTCTGGTGCAGCAGAGGAGTTGTTATTAAACAACTTGGCTAAATTCCACTGGGGCAAGCTTTTAGGATTGAAAACTACATAACCCAAAGTCAGACTTGCTACCAACAGCAGCAACATCGAGCCGATACCCAAGGGTGATAGCAGACTGTCACTATAATTACTTGGCTTTTTAGTTTGTGGCTGTTCTTCTGTAAGACTTCGCAACAGTGCTTCACTAGATTCCAAATAGTCGTCTGGCTGCTTCGGTCCATCATCCGGCTGCACAAGATTTTCGCCTTTAGTATCTTTTACGACTGCTGGTACAATGCTGCTACTAAAGTTAGGCGGCGGTGGTGGAAGTTGAGTTTGTCTTTTAGCAGAATCCAAGTTAGGCGGGACATTAAGATTACTCACTTCCTCAGTGTTTACCGTTACTGTTTCTGAGTTCACCTGAGGATTTACGGGTACAGATATCGGTGGTTCCTCAATTTTTACAACAGATGGTGCTGGAGTTACCTGAGGATTCACGGGTACAGATAGAGGCGGTGGTGGTGGGAGATTGATTTTAGTTTCCGCTAGGGATGGCGCAGCTATACCCGATGCTGTAGAAACGGCAGTGAACTGCTGAGTTTGAGTGTTGATGTAACTCCCGACACGGGGCTGGTTCGAGGACACCGAACCAGTTCGGGTGCGTCGGTATCGAGCTAACTCTCGATCTAGTGGCACCTCTAAACTCGCCAGTGCTGCCGCCAGTGCTGGTTTCAAGCCAGGTGTTTTAGACGATTGAGTACCGGAATCATTCGGGGAGTTTTGAGTCATTACCTCTACACCTCAAAGGTAGATTGCTGGAATTAACTTTAGACATATTTGTGCCAATATTAGCGAAAATTACTTAGAAAGTGGGGAGTGGGGAGTGGGGAGTAGAAAAGACGATTTTTAGACTTTGTTGTGAAGCATAGTTCATGGAGGTCTATCTTGAGAATAGGAAATGGGGTGGGGAGAGAAAACTCCTAATTCCTGTAGAGACGCGATTAATCGCGTCTCTACTCTCCACTCCCGACTCCCGACTCCCCACTTTGATTAATCATGTCGTTGAAATCAGTTAATGATATTTTAGGCATTCTAGAAAAGCAGGCTAAATGGCAGGAGCAACCATTTCAACGCTTGACCAAGTGTTGGCCAGAGGTTGTTGGTTCTGTGGTTGCTGCACATACTCGACCATTGTCGATTCAGCGTGATGTTTTGTGGGTAGCAACTTCGAGTGCAGCTTGGGCGCAAAACTTGACTTTTGGTCGCACGTCTCTACTTTTAAAGTTGAATAAAAAGCTGCCAACGCCTTTGGTTGATATTCGCTTCTCGACTGCTGGTTGGCAGCATTCAGCTGTGGAGAAAAAACAGCAACAAACAATTTTGTCCCATGAGCATCCCAGTTACGTTGGCGATCGCCTTAGCCGCCCTGACAGTACACCCACTATTCAAGATCCGAATGCTGCTTTTGGGCATTGGACTAAGATCGTGCAAGCGCGATCGCATGGCTTACCCCTTTGTCCCCAATGTCAATCCCCCACTCCACCCGGCGAACTCCAGCGCTGGGCAGTCTGTTCTGTCTGTGCTGCTAAGCAATTTTGAAGCCAGTCAATCCTGACTACTAAGTTGAGGAGCTTCGTGTAGAGGTGTGGAGAAATTAAATTTCTCCGCACAATTACAGACAGAGCAACTAAATTTATTTAAGAAAAAAATATCCTTAAGTAACTTGCTGCAACCACACACAAGAGTTCTAATTCTTGAGAAAAAATATATTTTACTGCTAGAATATGCCGAGTGTGATAGAAAAGCAGACTATTTATCTCTAATTATCTGCCTCAAGCTATCCTTAAGGAAGAAGTTAAAACATTCAATAAATCAAAATCTTTACTTTTAATCTTGATCCCTAATAAGTTTTAGCCAAAATCTATAGGTATCCACTCTAAAGATCATTGAAAAATATAACAAGAATATAAAAATATCCTAAAATTTATTTTTTCGTCGGGATCGCTGAAACCTAGAGCAAATAATGACTTTTTGGCTTTCCTCCCTCTTTATATATAGAAGCAAAATATAAGGGTGAAATTCAGCCGAAACGGCACTAACGATGAACCCAAATGAAACCTATTAAATTTTTAGCATCTGCCTGTAGATATTGCCGTCATTACCAGCCAGAGGGTCGCCGTGGCGGAATGTGTCAGCAATTGGGAGCGCCAGTTCAAGCAAGCTGGAAGGCTTGCTCTTTGGCGATCCCACCTTTTGCACCTTCTTGGGAAACTTTGGAAGATGCTTGGGGTTTGCCAGATGCAAAACCAGTTTTAACTTCTTGTCAATCCCTAGTTTCAGATTTAGACAATGCTGCTCTTGCTCTTGTAGAGGAAACAACTGTCTCTACTTCCCAAGAGGCTAAGACTAAAACTGTACTTATTTAGTCACTCATTATTACTGAACTGAGTTCGTAGTCTGCTTAAAATAAGATTTGTTTTTAAGATTTTTAGTGCTGTAAACGTTGACATCTACAGAAATCGCACCCTTTAGGAAGGTGCGATTTTTGCAATTTTAGGGTAACCAAGGAAAAGAGCGAAAATCTGGTGGGCGTTTTTCGAGGAACGCTTGTTTGCCCTCAGACCCTTCTTCTGTCATGTAATACAGTAGGGTGGCATTGCCAGCGAGTTCTTGTAAACCAGCTTGTCCATCACAGTCAGCGTTGAATGCTGCTTTGAGACACCGAATGGCGATCGGACTTTTTTCTAAAATCTCTTGCGCCCATTGAACACCTTCGGCTTCTAGTTGTTCGACTGGGACGATGCAATTAATTAAGCCCATTTCTAGGGCTTGTTGGGCATCATATTGACGGCAGAGAAACCAAATTTCGCGGGCTTTTTTTTGCCCCACAACGCGGGCGAGATAGCTAGCGCCAAAACCACCATCAAAACTGCCGACTTTCGGCCCAGTCTGTCCGAAAATGGCGTTATCAGCAGCGATGGTGAGGTCACAAATCAGGTGTAGGACATGTCCGCCACCGATCGCATATCCCGCTACCAAAGCAATCACTACTTTCGGCATGGAACGAATCAAGCGTTGCAAATCCAGCACATTCAACCGGGGGATGCCAGTATCATCCACATAACCAGCATGTCCCCGCACGCTTTGGTCCCCACCAGCACAGAAGGCATATTTACCATCAGTGTGTGGTCCGTAACCAGTAAATAGAACAACACCAATAGTAGTATCTTCACGAGCATCACAGAAAGCATCGTAAAGTTCAAACACAGTCTTGGGGCGGAAAGCATTGCGTTTGTGGGGGCGGTTGATGGTGATTTTCGCAATGCCATCGGTTTTTTGATACAGGATATCTTCGTAGGATTTGGCAGTTTGCCAGTTAATTTGCATTGGTATGGAGTGCGCTGTTGCTTAGAGAATTTTATCGCGGACGTGGGGGGTTGCGATACCTGCGGTGGGCTACGCCTACGCTAAGATTGGTGTCTCAAGCTTTACAATCTGGTAATTGTCTGGATGTTGAGGAATAAAAATGCGGCGCGACTCCATTTTCTACAAATTATTTAAGCAATTTCCGGGTTTGCTATTTGAATTAGTAGATGAACCACCTCCAGAAGCAGAAAACTACCAATTTGAATCAGTTGAAGTCAAAGAAACGGCGTTTCGGATTGATGGAGTATTTTTACCTCCGGCGAATGCAGTTTCCAAAACCGTCTTTTTTGCAGAAGTGCAGTTTCAGAAGGACGAAGACTTATATCACCGCTTCTTTAGCGAATTGTTTTTGTTTCTCTATCGCCACTCAATTCGTTACGATGACTGGTTTGGAGTGGTGATTTTTCCTTCTCGCAGTCTGGAACCATCAAATTTAATGATTCATCGCGCCTTGTTGGAAAGTGGACAAGTCAGGCGGGTTTATCTCGATGAGTTGGGGGATTTGCGACAACAACCTTTGGGATTGGGTTTGATGTTGCTGACAAATGTTACTGCTGAAGCAGAAGCAGTGGAAGGGGCGCGGTTTTTGCTGGAACAAGCACGGCAGCAATCGGAGCAAGCGATAATTGATTTAGTGACGACGATTATCGTCTACAAATTTTCTAACCTTAGTCGAGAGGAGATTGAAGAGATGTTAGGACTGAATTTAGAAGAACCACGGGCTATCCGCGAAGCCAAGGAAGAAGGAGAAAGAGCGATCGTTTTACGACAATTAAATCGGCGCGTGGGTAATATTCCTGATACGCTTGTGTCCCAGATTCAAGAGTTATCGGTGGAACAGTTGGAAGCTTTAGGTGATGCTTTGTTGGATTTTTCTACTCTTACTGATTTGGAAGGGTGGTTACAAGGTGGAGTCAGAGGGTAAATCTCACGCAGAGGCGCAGAGGCGCAGAGAGGAAAGGCGATCGCATTCTGTAAAATAATTATGGCTACAAGTAAAGGTTTCCGCAGTGAAGAAGCATTTGCAGACACGCGGGTATATCAGAAGCGGTGGAAGAAGGAGTGCGATCGCTCGTCCTCCGACTGGTAAAACGACTATTTGGTGAAATTGCTGAGGAACTTTTAGCCAAAATTTAGATATTATCACTGGAACAAAAGTGAAAATATAACCTACAGGAACTAAATGGTATTTCCATTTAAAGTTGGGCATAAGTACACTAGACGTGATGTGTATCGGGTTATCGGCATTTCTGAAGATACCCACGGGGGAAACTGGGATACAGGATATGCATCTCATGGCAATGATTGGTTTATCTTCTGCAATGTAGGAACATCAGGACGAACAGGCCATGACTACGCTAATCAATGGTTTGCGAACAGATTGGAATGGTATGGAAAGACAAATTCGCAGTTGCACCACCCATCAATCCAGTCCATTTTGAGTATAAATAACAATACTTATATCTTTTGGCGGGAAGAAAATTTGCAACCCTTCGTCTTTGCTGGAATTGGAAATGTGGAAAAAGTTGAAAATACTATTCCTGTCAAAATTGTTTGGGCGTTTGAGACAGGAATATTTCCAGATGAAATCTACTCAGTCACAGCGCTGAATGAAGGAGCAGTATGTCAAGTATTAGTCAACGCTTATGAACGAAACCCAGTAGCGCGGAAAAAGTGTATTGAATACTACGGTACGAGTTGCTACGTCTGTGACTTCAATTTCTATAAAGTGTTCGGCGAACGAGGGGAAGGTTTTATTCATATTCACCACCTTCATTCACTTTCCAAGATAGGTCAAGAATACGAAGTTGATCCTATCAGAGATTTGCGTCCTGTGTGTCCAAATTGTCATGCAATGATTCATCGGCACTCTCCACAACTTACTATTGAAGAAGTGAAAGCTTTACTTATATAGATGAAGGCGCTGAAACCGCTAGACCATAGATCCTTATTTTTATGACTATTGATATTAGTAGGTAAATCTATTTAATACCACAAGTGCTTCACATAAGCACTATATTTTATATCGTTATTCAGTAACACCTAACAGAAGAGTTAAATCACAATATCTGCCGCAAAGTTCCTTAAATTCTCTTGTCGCCACTTGGCATCAGCCTTACGATTTGTCTGCAACTCTAAAACCCGAATCCCTGTAGTTGGTAGCGGGTTTAATCTTTGCTGCAACTGTTCCCAAGAAGTAATCAATTCATGCTGCACATTATAAGTAGCGCATAACTGAGCAAAATCAATATCCTGGGGAGTGCCGAAAAACTCTTCAAATGGTGGTTCAAATTTCGCAATGGGTAACATTTCAAAAATGCCACCACCATTATTATTAATTAACACAATTGTCAGATGCCCCACAAATTTATTGCGGATTAAAAAACCGTTAGTGTCATGCAACAAAGCTAAATCTCCTGTTAACATCACACTACTTTTCTGGCGATGGGCAATTCCTAAAGCTGTGGATAATGTGCCGTCAATGCCATTTGCACCCCGGTTAAAATACGATCGCACTCCCAAATTATTCGGTTTCCAAAAATACTCCACATCCCGCACAGGCATACTATTAGCAATAAACAGCGGCGTTCCCGGCGGTAGCGTCTGAGAAATTAACCAAGCTGCTTTACCTTCAAATAATTCCTCCATATCCCCCATAGTTTGGTCAACAGCTGTCCTAACTTGCGTTTCCGCTGCACACCACAGGCCCAGATAATCGGGGCAAGAGGCAGGGGGGCAGGGGGAAGGGCGCAGAGGGGAAAACTCTTCTCCCCTGCTCCCTGCTCCCTGCTCCCTTGCTCCCTCATCTCCCCAAAAAACCTGCTCTACCCTCATCCGCAAATGCGTTGTCCTCCCGTGCAAAGGGTCGAGGTTTTGGTTGCTGTTGTCAATTACCCAGCGTCGGGGTTGGGTTGCATCTATCCAGGTACGCAGTTCTTTACTAGTAGGCATTTCTCCTATCTGAATCACCATTTTGGGTGCTAGCTGTTTGGCTAGTTGCTGATTTCGCAAAATCAAGTCATAGGTAGAAATTAAATAGGGGTTGAGTTCGGCATAATTTCTCAGTGGCGAAAGTCCCTCTGCTAAAACAGGCCATTTGAGAATTTGGGAAAGTCGGGCGATCGCCTTACAATACTCCTGTGGTTGCTCTGGTTGCGCTACACCTGCGATAATAATGCCGCGATCGCATTGTTTCCATTCTTGGGGTATGGGGAATAGGGAATGGCGAGTGGGCAATGGGTTTGCTATACCTGCAAAAAAGTCTTCTGGGTGGAACTGGGACTGTAAAAAACTCAAGTCACTTCCATCGGGAACAGGCGCTAAAGGATCGCGAAAGGGAATATTCAAATGTACTGGGCCAATCGTTGGGATTTGCGTTGTTTCCCAGCTATGAATTACCATTTGCCGCAAATAAGCTAACATTCCCATATCAGCAGCGGGTAAGGCTAACTCCCCTTGCCAATTTGGGTAGTTGCCATATAATCTCAACTGGTCTATGGTTTGCCCAGAGTGACAATCTCGCAATTCTGGTGGTCTATCGGTGGTTAATACTAACAGTGGTACGCGGCTATATGAGGCTTCGATTACCGCCGAATAAAAGTTCGCTCCTGCTGTACCAGAGGTGCAAAGAACTACTACAGGGCGTCCGGTTGCTTTAGCTTGTCCTAAGGCAAAAAAGGCGGCGGAGCGTTCGTCAAGCACGGAAATGGCTTCAATCTCTGGCGCTTGTTGGGCAAAGGCCACTGCTAAAGGTGTGGAGCGCGAACCAGGACAAATGATAGCACAAGTCAATCCCAGCTGCTTTAGTGTCTCTGTTAAAATATAAGCCCAAAGTTGATTAACATTTTTAAAGGCGATCGGCATTAAATCAAACATAGCTATAAAACAATCTTAAATTTTAGATTTTCTTTAGGAGAATTCAATTTAAAATCCGTCTGGGAAAGTTGGACAAAATAAAAGTCAGAGGCTCGGTTTTTGACCCTTGGAGGTTCAAAAGCAGCTTTGCCCAAAAGTCGGTTGCGAGCTTTTTCTCACAAATGCTCTCGATGGAAAGCGACACCGCTACGCGAGTTTGTTGGCAAGAAAATTTCCAGACAGACTAGTAGTTCGCTTTCGTGACTTAGCGGGGTAAAGGGGAAAGGGGAAAGGGGGAAAGGTTTTAAATCCCTTACCCTTTACCCCTTCGCCTTTCCCCAGCCCTCACAAGCGCATTTTTGGGTTGGCAGAGTACTAGCTTGACGCCAGTTGATTCAACTTTGCCAAAGATCGCAACCCAGTGACTACACTTTCTAGAAAATGCACACAATTTGCTCTCAAACTTTTATGGACTGCATTCATTTAACAGGAATTCGCTGCTATGGCTACACTGGGTATCTACCAGAAGAACAGGTGCTAGGACAATGGTTTGAGGTGGATGTGAGGTTATGGTTGGATATCTCCACAGCGGCTAAGACTGACGCCATCGAAGACACTTTAGATTATCGCAGCGTCATTAGCTTGATACAACATCTGGTCAAAACTTCTAAGTTCGCTTTGGTGGAGAAGCTAGTAACGATCGTCGCAGATTCTATCCTCCAACACTACGATCGCATAACACAAGTCCAAGTCATTCTCAGCAAACCTAGCGCACCGATTCCAGACTTTGGCGGCACAATTAGCATTGAAGTGACTAAAACTAAGTCCAATCTCTAAACCGCAAAGCGTGTTTTGGCGATCGATACCGATAAACTAGCAAACACAGGGGTTTAGCTGGAGTGTGGAAATATCTGACAAACAGAATTTTTCCTGCCATTTATTCCCCCACCCCGCACTCGTTCTTAAAAAGCGAAAACCAACTTCAGCCCAGTCTAAAGCCAGTATGATTCTCCCTGACTCTTTAAAAATTAATCTTCCCTAACCCCACTTTCAAAGCATGAAATTAAAGATGAGTATGCTGTGAATTTACAGCATATTTCCCGGAAAGTGAACTACACAATGATTCATCCCAAAGCCGAGTATAAACCCTGTTTTACTTCCCAATTCTGGACTTTGGATTCAGAATTGGGAATTCTGAATTCTGAATTAAGTTTTATTCTTGATTAGTTTTTGGATAAATACTATACTGATTTGTTTTACTTTTTATCAGAATAATTATTGCATATTTCCGAAGATCAATTTTTGATTGCTGGTAATTGATGTTGAAAACTAATAACTTGATATTAGCTGTATGAATTAATTAGCTTTAAGAAATGCAGAAATGATCCCAGGTAAACAACATGCTACTTGCTATTTAGCCAGGTACTGAGAGATTGTTTATGATAAGATTATCGAATTTTAGATCGAGTTGATGTTAACAACAAAATCTCAACCTTAGCAAGCAGGCTATTGTAACATGTTCTCCCGCAAAATCTTAGTTGTTGAGGATGAAAAAACCCTAGCCTCAAATATCAAAAAAAATTTACAAAAATTAGGCTATTCCGTTTTAGAAATAACTGAGTCTGGTGAAGAGGCAATACAAAAGGTAGCAGAAAATCATCCAAATATAGTATTAATTGATATCTGTCTAGCTGGGGAAATAAACGCTGTGCAACTAGGGGATATTATCCAGAATAATTTCCATGTACCTGTAGTCTATCTCATAGAACGTTCCGAATATAAAATATTACAAAAAAATCAGTTAATTGAGCCTTTTAGCTATATCCTAAAACCATTTATTGAAAGTGATTTACATTTTGTGATTGAAATGGCTCTGTATAAACATCAGAGCGAAAAGAGATTACAGGAAGAAAAACAGAGGCTGACAGCGATTATTAACAGTATGGGTCGTGCAGTGATTGTAACATATGCAAATGGTTGTATTCAAATGATGAATCCAATAGCAGAAATTATCACTGGTTGGAAGCAAAGCGAAGCCTTCGGTAAAGATTTAGTAGAAGTTGTTAGCTTAGTTGACAAAGAGGTAGGAGAAGCAATTGAAAATTTAGTCACAGATGTAATCGAAGCAGGTGAAGTTTTAAATCTACCGGAAAACTGTACACTAATTACCAAAGATGGCAAAGAAATACCTATTGGGGATAATGTTGCACCTATCCGCGATCGAGATGGCAATATTACTGGTGCGGTTTTAGTTTTTCAAGATATCACCAAACGCAAGGAGACAGAGGCACAACTGATCCGCAATGCGTTTTATGATGGACTGACAGCATTACCAAATCGTGTTTTATTTTTAGACCGACTTAGACAAGCAATAGAACGTAGCAAACGCAAAAATGATTATTATTTTGGAGTTTTGTTTTTGGATTTAGATAACTTTAAACAAATAAACGATCGCTTTGGGCATGGAGTAGGGGATGATTTTTTAGTAGCGATCGCTAGACGTTTAGAGTCATGCTTACGCAGTGGCGATACTATAGCACGATTCGGTGGTGATGAGTTTACCGTTCTTTTGGAAGATATTAAAGACGTGACTGACGCTACCAATGTTGCCAGACGTATTCAAGACTCCTTAAGATTACCCCTTAGCCTCGACGGAAATCAATTATATACTACAGCCAGCATTGGTATTGCTTGGAATTGTAGTAACTACGAAGAACCTGCAACCCTGCTACGGGATGCAGATACTGCTATGTACCGAGCTAAGCGCCAAGGAAAGGCTACTTATGCGATATTTTAGTAATAAATCTCAATTTGGATTTTCATATTAAGTCTGAATAATTAGTCATAATTCCCAAATCTATACAAATGACCAACAAAAACCCCTTTTCCTCTGACCCACTACGGTCTTAATGATAAGTCTTTAACCGCACACGATATCACAAGGTAAGCCCAACCGGGAGCATCCCAATCCAAAATCTCAAATCTCAAATCCAAAATGATATAAGGTGTATTACAGACAACTTCCAAGCGCCATAAATCTGTCATGGAAAAAACCGAAAAACAGAAAATGCTCGCAGGTGAGTTATACCTTGCAGAAGATCCCGAATTAGCTGCCCAAAGTAAACGAGCTAGTCGTCTGTTGCGAAATTACAATTCTACAACTGAAGAACAGCAAGAGCAACGACAACAAATTTTGCAGGAATTACTGGGAAAAGTAGGTCAAAAAGTCACAGTAATACCACCTTTTCACTGTGACTATGGCAGTAATATTTTTGCTGGCGATAGATTATATATAAACTATGGCTGCGTCATATTAGACTGCAATACAGTTCACATTGGTAATAATGTTTTATGCGCTCCCTACGTGCAAATTTATACTGCTTATCACCCTACAGAACCGGAACTTCGTCTTTCTGGTAGAGAACTAGCAGCCCCAATTAAGATTGGTAATAATGTCTGGATTGGTGGCGGTGCAATTATTTGTCCAGGTGTAACTATTGGTGATAACACAACCATTGGTGCTGGTAGTGTAGTTACTAAAGATATACCTGAAAATGTTATTGCTGCTGGTAATCCTTGTCGCGTGATTCGGAATTTATCGTAGAATTTAAAATTTATACCCTCTAGCAATCCAATAAAGCCAGTCTGCGATCGCTTCAATCGTTTCACTATCAGCATCAATGGCTACTATTTCAGATAACTTTGCAGAATACACATCATCATCCTTACCATTAATATCAGCGACTTCTACAAACATATCCTTTAAGCACTCATCATCCGGTGCCATTCCCAGTACTTCGACTTGTTTCTCCTCAACAGAAGCGGATTTGCGCCCCTTCTTAGCCCATTTAGCCATAAATGGAAAATTCAGAGTTTCTTCTAAGTAATAGTACCAACCCATAGCCCGGTCTTCTTTATCTTCAGCATCTACAATGATCTCTGTTTGAATGCGATGCTCTCGGTTTTCGTCAGCTTCAACACTAGGCATAAAACAACGGTTTGCGTAGGATGCACTATATGGTATATCCTTTTAGCGAGTGTCTGTCAATTAGAAAATTGATACTTCCATCCAAAAAAGTAAGTAGCGGGGGTTTAGCAATGCGCTTTACCCCTAACATAGCGAAAACCTCTCACAATGCCCAAGATACCGACATAACCAACGCTGCACTTCCAGAAGATCGGAAGCACTGGTACCGCCGTGAAGTCAAAAGTCAAAAGACTAGTGGTGTGTCCTATTAGTTCTGATGGGTTAAGGAACGAACCACAGAGGCGCAGAGAACGCAGAGAAAGAGAGAAAGAAGATTGAGTTTACCCAGCAAAATTAATGCGATAGACCACTAGTAGTTCGCCAAGTAAGCTTGGCTCTTTAAAGGGTAAGGGGGAAGGGGGAAAGGGTTTAATGTGCGATCGTAAATAGACCATGCTGTAGGGGCACAGCATTGCTGTGCCCTTCATACATCACTTTGCTTCTTAACCTAAACTTCTCAATAATTACAGGTAAAGCTTATTTTTGATTACATAACAATAGTAAGCTGGCACTTAAGTAATAGTATTTGGGCATCATTAAACGTAACTATATTTTCCCAATTTGTGATGTCCAATGATTTGCATTTCAAGCTTTATGTTCAATTACAAGTAGCGTTCTTTATTTTTACCCGCCTAATTGACTTTCGATTTTTAACTGTACAAATTAAAATATGCTGTTAAATTGATGCTTACTTCATTGAAACTTTAAAAAGAGATTATTGTCTCCATCGCAGGCTAACTTAATAACCACCAACAGCCAACTGATAAGATTAAGCTGGCTATTGAGTCATAGACATTTAAAAAAAATATGGTACTGTATAAAAGGAATAAGTAACTATCCATAACTCTTGATGCAAACTCATCATTGCATCTATTGATTCATCTTATTCCTAATCACTTGAACGCTTATGTAAATTGTTTATTATCCAGAAATTGCCAAATGTAAAAGCTTTTTTGTAAAAATCAAAAATCTCTGAATTGATAAGACTTAGAGACCCTAATTTTATAATTTTAACAAAACGTCAAAGTTGTAGCATACTGAATTACGAGTTTTTCAATGTGTGATTCAAAGAATAAAGGTTTTCTATTTTTGCAGAAAAAATTTGTTATAAACTGAAGAGAGGAAACACAAAAAGTATCAAACAAAATTAAGTGAAAAACTGAAATTTTTTAAATATAAAAACATAAAATGTCTTAAGTTTTTAAAATGGGATATAAATTTCTTAAATCAAATTTTTCAACAAAATAAAATCGTTGAATTATCTAAGAATAAGCACAGAAAATAGAGAGGATATATGCGTTTTTCTCAAATTGCAGGAATTGTTGGTTGTACGACAGCAGCTTTGATATCAATTGCACCCATACAAGTAGAAGCTGCAACTTTTAAAGTGGAATCTGGAGTCACCAGTATCGATCGCGACCACGAAAATATTCTCAGAAATATCGGGCTAATTATCACAGGCACTCAGGATACAGTCCCACCAATACCCAGCGATTATTTAGTTGGGTTTCAAATCGACTCAGCTACCAACTTCACCTTCAGCGACGAAGGCGGTTTTACTCCACTATTCGGTACAATCGAGCATAGTGGTACTGTTACCTTCAACGATCAAATTACTGTTGGTAACTTTTCAATTGGTTTTGCTCCAGGACGTACTCTTCCTAATGCCAGCGGACTTGTTTTAAAAGACACAATTTCTCCTCAAAATTCAATTTTGTTTGATTTAAGCGCTCCCCAATCTGTCATATTTGATAAAGATAATTTAACCTTAACTCTGGCTGATGTTCAATTGTTCATTTCTCCAGAGTTTGCTCAAGGACTTGGCAACTCTAATTTGGTAGGTTTGTTTGCTGGAACTGCACGAATTGATGCTAAAGTAGCTGCCGTACCCGAACCTGGAAGCGCCTTAGCGATTTTGGCTGCGGGTGCGGCTTTGTTAGCAGCGAGATTTTGTACTCAAAAAAATAAATGCATTAATTAGAATTCAGGAGTCAGAATTCAGGAGTCAGAAGTCAGAATTCAGGAGTCAGAAGACTTTGAGACTCAAGCTTTATAATTTGAACAAAATCAAAAAATCAAAAATACGTAGCGCGCTTGATTCTATATTCATTCTGAATTCTGAATTCTGAATTCTGACTCTTGAATTCCCCTTTTTAAATGCACTTAATATCCTCAAGCATTTCTAAATGCTTGTTAATAGGTGCAAGGGTGTTGGCGGCAATCATCCCACTAGCGGCGACTGCTGGTAAACCAATACCGGGAAATGTCGAATCTCCACAGCACAATAGCCCTGGTAGGGGTGTACCAGGGCCGGGAAACATACCAGAACCAGCCGCAATTGCTGGGCCGTATGAACCTTGGTGACGACGTAAAAAACGCTCGTGGGTTAGGGGTGTACCAACAAGTGTGACTTCGCAACGGGAGCGAATATCTGGAATAATCCTTTGTAGCGCTTGCCACATGACTTCTGCACGCGATCGCTTTTGTTCGGCATATTCTTCACTTCTTCTATCCATCCCCTGCCAAATAGCATACGGCTCATTCCCCGGAGTATAAACGTGAATCACATGCTTACCTGGTGGTGCTAGGGATGAATCGAGAGTTGAAGGAATTGATATCACCACCACATTTTGAGGTGCTGTTACCCCCAGTTCCCAATTATTCACCACAACGTAATGACATTGTAAATTTGTTTGTAATCCTTGGGCATCAATACCCAAATGCAGATGCATGAAACTATCACACTCAGGCGTCGCTTGTCTTTGAGCGCGAAACTGTTTTGATACTGCCTTTTCTGGTAACAGCTTCAGCGTGTCCCAAACCGATGCATTAGAAATCACTGCTTTACGGGCGCGGATTTCTTGGCGATCGCGAAAACGCACACCCACCGCCCGATTCCCCTCTACAAGGACTTCCTGGACATGTGCGCCTAGTTTTATCTGACCACCATAACGCTGCAATCCTTGTACGAGAGCGTCAACTAAAGCACCACTACCACCAATCGGATAGTCAAGCATTGCCCCTGGTTTATACCAGTCAGCAAACATAAATGCTACCTCTGCGGCGATCGTGCCATCTGCTGGCAGCCCGGAAAGCAGAAAACACAGCAAATTCAGCCAATTTTGCGTAAATTGGTCTTTGACAACACCATCCATAATCCGGCTGAAAGAGCCAGTCAGCTTGATGATATTTCCAGTATGTTTTAGTAGAGAAGGGGCAAATCGTCCCACAGTTTGAACAGCACCCAAATCAAAGCGTAATGCTGCTGGCGACATAGCCGTTGCTGCACTCGCCAGTGGTTCCATAACCCGCTGGAGTTGCTGCCATTCCGCGACAGCATTACCACCACGCAATTTCATCAACACTTCAGAAAATTGCTCAGCCCCAACTGACGTGTCAAAATAACCTTCTGGCAGAAAACAACCCCAAGTATCGTAGGTGACGCATGGTAATTCAGAGCCAATGGCGTCTAGGACTTGGCGCAGAGGGTTGGCAGAGGGACTGTAAGACAGTCCAGAGTAGAGAGACGGGCCACAGTCAAACTTGAAACCATTGCGCTCAAAAGCGTGGGCGGCACCACCAGGTATGGAATGACTTTCGCAGACTATTACATCAAAGCCATATCGTGCCAAAAGAGCAGCACAACTTAAACCGCCAATACCGCTACCGATGACAACTACATCTGTGTTTTGCATATCCTATGTTTGCAATGATGGTTTTTAAGATTTGTTAAGCGATATTTGGCAGTATAGCTTGTTGGAAGTGAGATGGAAAAGGCGATGGCTACGGCGGCAAACTACACATTTTGAGGCGTTCTTAAGTTTTGAAGATCAAGGGTTATACTACTCATAGTATGATTTTAAGTAGGATATGGCTAAAATCTCTATTTCGCTGCCAGATGAATTACTGATTTACATCGATCAAAAAGTACAAAACCGCAGTGCCTTGATTGAAAATCTTTTGAAACAATGGCAAGAGCAACAAGAAGATACCGCACTAGCAATAGCTTGTTCGCTAGTGGATGAATTGGAATTAGGTTGGGAGAGTGAATGGCAGAACGCGGCGATTACCGACTGGGAAGCATCTGGATCGTAACTTTTGATCCATCTTTAGGCACTGAAATTCGTAAAACACGGCCAGCATTGGTAGTTTCTGGTACTGTATTTAATGCCCAACGAACCAAGGTGACCGTTTTACCTTTTACATCAGCACGACCAGATGATTCTCGGATTTCGCCTGCGGTGGTTGCAGTACCTTCATCAGCACAAAATGGGCTGTCTGTAGATAGTCTTTTGGTATGTGTTGAACCAATGACCTTTGACAAAATGCGTTTGATTCAACGATTGGGCGAACTAGAAGCAGAACTACTAGAACAGGTACAAAGCATTTTGCGTCAATATCTGAAACTGTAGGCTAAATAGTGCTAATACTTTTCAAAAATATAGAGATATTTCGTAGTTTTAAGCACTGCGATCGCACCCTATACTATGAGGCTAAATAATTCATAAGCTAAATAAAAATCAGTATGACCATTATCGTTTTTGGCAGCATCAATATAGACTTGGTAGCCACAGCACCCCGGTTACCAGTGGGTGGAGAAACGTTACTCGGAGAAAACTTTTTTCAAGTTTCGGGAGGTAAAGGAGCCAATCAAGCTGTAGCACTCGCTAGATTGGGAATTCCTACTCAAATGGTAGGACGTGTTGGTGCAGATTATTTTGGTGTAGAACTTGTCAACAATTTGCAAGCATCTGGCGTGCAGACAAACAATGTTTTTGTTGATGAAACTGTTAGTTCTGGAGTCGCTATTATCACCGTTAGTCAGGCTGGTGAAAATCAAATTGTTGTGATTCCTGGTGCAAATGGACGCGTCAATCAGGAAGATGTGCAACGGTTATCAAACTTATTACCAGAAGCTACAGCACTGCTTTTACAATTAGAAATTCCGATTCCTGCGGTAGTTGCAGCAGCTAAAGCAGCCAGAAGCGCAAACATCAAAGTCATTCTCGATCCAGCACCCGCACAATCTAATTTACCCACAGAACTTTATCCATTGGTAGACATTATCACACCCAATGAAGTCGAGGCTGGACAGTTGGTGGGTTTTGCTGTGGATGGAGAGGAAACAGCAGCTAAGGCAGCTGAGATTTTATTGCAACGGGGAGTGAAATGTGCGATCGTCAAACTGGGTGCTAAGGGCGTTTTTTGTGCAACTGCTAAAGAAAAGTTTTTTGTACCTGCATTTCCAGTTCATGTAGTTGACACAGTAGCCGCCGGTGACGCTTTTAACGGCGGTTTGGCAGCAGCACTTTTTGAAGGAATGACTCTACATCAGGCAGTTGTTTGGGGTGCAGCAGCAGGTGCTTTAGCCGCCACAAAACCAGGCGCACAAACTTCGTTACCGGATAGGTTGACGTTTGATGCTTTTCTCAAGGAATAAAGATGATAAGTCTTCAACCGGACATGACATAATCCCAAATCTAAATGAGCTTCGTCTGCTCCTAAGTACTATTGAGGTTGTTCTATGAAATTGATTTCTGTTTGCGTTGGACTGCCGCGTGAAGTGAGTTGGAAGAAAAAGTCTGTCACAACTAGCATTTTTAAGCAGCCCGTAAATGGAAGAGTAATGCTGCGATCGCTCAATCTAGATGGAGATCGACAGGCAGATTTGACTGTTCACGGGGGTGCCGAAAAAGCGGTTTACGCTTATCCAATGGAGCATTATGCTTACTGGCGGCAGGAGTTACCAGATGAGGACTTGCCTTGGGGTGCGTTTGGCGAAAACCTAACGATTCAGGGCTTGTCGGAAACCCAAGTCAATATCGGCGATCGCTTTAGCATTGGCACGGCTGTTGTGATGGTGACGCAGCCACGGTTTCCCTGCTTCAAGCTCAATCTCAAGTTTGGGCGCGATGATATGGTTAAACGGTTTCTCAACAGCCGTTTAAGTGGCATTTACTTTTCAGTAGTCCTTGAAGGTGAAATTGGTGTAGGAGATGAGATCGAACTAGTGAGTCGGGATGAAAACAATGTCACAGTTGCTGATATTGTACAAATCTACGTGCGTGAAGCCGATGACAATTTAATACGCCGCGCTGTTCAGGTTCCAGCTTTGGCAGATGGTTTGCGAACTTACTTCCAACAGCAAATCGAACCAAAGCATTAAGCTATGGGGTTTTGATATTCCCTTCATCAACTATTGCTCCAACAACTTCATCCGCTGCCACCAAAGATTCAGGGGATAATAAACCACAGGTCCCCAGAGACTACTAAGAATCGCAGAAGCAAGAGCGACACGTTGATAATATGTCCAAATATCTCCGACTTGGCTGAGACTGTGCCCGCCGTGGGCATCGCCTGTAAAACTTAATTGCAACCCAAAGATAGTTTCTCCCAAAACTGCCATCACAAAGACAATTACAGCAATAGAAATAAAATCTTCTTCCATGAAGCGCTGTTTTTGGAGCAAACCGGTCAGAAGTCCCACTATACCTAAACTGAGGGCATGAGTAGGGTAAGGTGATGTCATTCCATCTTGAAGTAGCCCCAAAATTATACCTGCCAACGCTCCCGCAAACATTGTGCGCTTCACACTCCAAGCCACCACCCAAATTAATAGCCAGTTTGGTCCAATTCCCAATAATTCCATACCTGGAAAGCGGGTTGGCAACAACAATAAACATAGCAGCACAGACCCAACCGTTATCATCCAACCCGTCAACTTACGTACAGCAGGATGCCAACGAGAAAGCGGCGGGATTTGGATTTTCAATTTTCGCTTTGGCGATTTTGGCTTTTTTTGTCTGCTGCCAACAAATGCAGGAATCTTCATTTTTCTGTGGATTTTATCAAAGAATTTACTTAGACTTTTGATCTGGCGACTTTTGGGTTTCCAAATCTTGGTTTTCTAGCTTTGGATAGACAGCTACCCAATCTAGAAAACGAATTGGCGGAAAAAGCTCAACTTTTGCTACTGAGGCTGGGAGTTTCTTTAAATTCAGCGACTTGATTCGTCCTACTGCCAAGCCTGATGGGAATTTTTGACTATAGGTAGATGTGGAAACTAAATCTCCTACCTTCGCATTTGGAACTTTTTCATAAAACTCCAGCACAGCATCCGCAGAAGAATCTCCTCGCAAAACACCTTTAGCAGCCGTGCGGCTAATTGTGACACCTACTTGACTCTTGAGGTCACTGATTAACAACACGCGGCTAGTGTTGGGAGTTACACTTTGCACTAAACCAACCAATCCCCCATCGGCCTTGACTACATAGCCTTCCTGAATCCCAGAATTAGCACCCCGATTCAAGGTAACTTGTTGCCACCACTGGTCAGCACTACGTCCCACCACCCGCGCTGGAATTGGCCTTGATGCCAGTGGCTCTTTTTCCACATAGCCCAATAAATTTTGTAACTTTTTCTTCTCACTTTCCAAATCTACTATCCGAGTTTGCAACTCTAATACCCGCGCATCTCTGAGGCGTTCTTCTGGAGTTGGCCCTGACTGCAACATCTGCAACGGACGGGTAATTGTATAGTACGTCTCAAGTACCAACTCACCTTGAGTCTGTCGCAATATCCAAGCACTACCAGCTACTACAGCTAGCAACCCGATTTGTAATCCTTTACGATCCCACCAACGCCGTACTGTCACCATATATACCTTTGTATACTTAATAAATTAAGTTCTACCTGGATTCTATTTATATAGAACCCAAATAGAACTCAAATAGAACTCAAGTTTGATATTTTTTCGCTACATATTGCGAGAGCGAGCGCTGAAAACTCGTTCCATTTGCTTAAAGTTTTCTAACACACGACCTGTCCCCAGCACAACACAGCTTAAAGGATCGGCGGCAATGTGGGTCACAATCCCTGTTTCATGGCTAATCAGGGTATCTATGCCTTTGAGCAAAGCACCACCACCAGCCAGCATAATACCTCTGTCAATAATGTCTGCTGCTAGTTCTGGAGGCGTGCGTTCTAATGTCCGCTTCACAGCTTCTATAATTACCGATAACGGTTCCAACATACTTTCACGGATTTCTGGGCTTTTGATTGTTACAGTTCGTGGCAGACCAGAAAGTAAGTGTAAGCCCCGGACTTCCATCATGGCATCATTATCATCGTTAGTAGGATAGGCAGAGCCAAGGCGAATTTTGATCTCCTCGGCAGTGCGTTCACCAATCACTAAGTTGTGCATTTTCTTGAGATACTGAACGATCGCTTCAGTTAATTCATCCCCGGCAATGCGTACTGATTCGCTGATTACCGTACCTTGAAGACTCAGCACTGCAACTTCTGTTGTGCCACCGCCAATATCAATGATCATGTTACCAGTAGGCTCAGTAACAGGTAATCCTGCCCCAATTGCCGCTGCTACAGGCTCATCAATTAAGTAAACTTCTCTTGCTCCGGCTTGTTGAGCTGCATCCATCACAGCCCGCCTTTCTACTCCTGTGACGCCACTGGGAATGCCAATGACAATCCTGGGTAAAATCAGGGATCTACCTTCATTTACACGTTGAATAAAGCTTTTGAGCATCAGCTCGGCCACCTCGAAGTCAGCGATTACACCATCACGCAGGGGGCGGAGAGCAATCACATTTCCAGGCGTGCGACCAAGCATTTTTTTGGCTTCTTCTCCAACAGCCAAGGCTACTTTTTCATTTTGATCGATGGCAACCACTGAAGGTTCTTGCAGTACTATACCTTTACCAGATACATAAACAAGGGTATTAGCGGTACCGAGGTCGATACCCATATCCCACGATGTGCGAAAGTTCCTGAAAAGACCCACGCGTCTCTAAGCCCCCTAAGCGCTAATTTTTGACTACAACAGTATGAGTTAATAGTGTTATATGCTATTCGTTGGTATCCTGAGTCCAGTAAACTAGACTATATTTTTATATAATTCCCAGCAATATTTACTATGTCTCAGGCATCTATTTTTTGATATTCTCTGGTTGAGTTAGTATATCAGTATACTTTTATGTGTTTCTCCAAGTAGTATGTATAATTTTTCAATTCAATTATATTGTTAACTGTTTAACACATTATTTTCAATAGTTTGACAATTCGCTATGATGAGAGTCTAGAGTAATAAGTACGCTTGTACTAAAAGGTAACGCACATGAGTATCAATGTTGTCACCCTCGTCGGTCGCGTAGGCGGCGACCCAGAAATGAAATATTACGAGTCTGGTAAAGTTGTGTGTAAGCTAACACTAGCTGTCGATCGCCGTTCGCGCAACAACGATAAACCTGACTGGTTTAATTTAGAATTGTGGGATAAGACAGCTGAGATCGCAGGTAATTATGTGCGTAAAGGTAGCCTAATTGGAATTAAAGGCTCATTGAAGTTTAACAGCTGGAACGATCGCCAAACAGGAATACTGCGTTCTTCACCATTTATTCGAGTAGACCAATTAGATTTATTAGGCTCGAAGCGCGATGCAGAAGGCGGTGGAGATTTTTCGCCAGAGAATTTCTAATTCGTCATTAGTCATCTGTCATTAGTCCTTTGTCCTCACAAATGACTAATGACAAACTACTAAGGGACTTCCAATCAAAAAACATCCCATCTTGGGGGCGGACAGTAGGGTAGCACAGCTGTGCTACCCTACAAATGTACAAATAATTTGGGATAACTTATTTTTTGGAAATCCCTAATGACAAACAACTAATAACTAATTTGCAACGTTACAGATGCTTCTACTTCCTGTTCGCCACCAATTACAGGAGTAGAAGCATCAGCCGCATTCTGTAGTTTAGCAGCCTCAGCACGGTATAACACGGGTGGCCGGGGTGGACTGGCATTATTAACTTGAATGCTTACCACTTCTTTGGGTGTGAAACCTAAGGCACCGAAAACAGCATTGGCTTGCTGCCTAGCGTCTTGGGTAGCTTCTGCTAATGCTTGGTTTTGGGCTTTAGCGATCGCTTCATCATTTGCAACAAAACTAATACTATCAATTTGTGTTGCACCGGCTTTGACTGCGCCATCTAATAATGTGCCACTTTGTTCAATGGGAATACGAAAACTCACGGTGTTATTGGCAGCATAGCCCGTAATCCGCTGCACATTATTGGTGTAGCTATAAACTGGGTTGAGCCGGATACCAGTAGTTTGTAATTTGTCAACATTTTGATTTTTCAGAAACGCAACCACAGCCGACGACCTACGGGCGGCTTCTTGCTGTACTTCCTGTGCAGTTTTACCCTGAATTTCCACTCCCAAATTAACTTGGGCTATGGTTGTGGGAATTGCTTCCATGCCGCGACCATTAACAGTCAAGGTTCGCCACAATTTTTCCTTTTCTTGCGCCAACGCCGGCAGTGTAAAAGTTGTACATAAAAGCAAAGTTAAAGACAGTATTTTCCACAAATTTCCAGATGGAAACGCAGAACCGGGTAAAGCGGCTCTAGTCATAAGATTTGCACTCCTCACAACAGATGTTTTTAATCAGCGTATCTAGCAATCCTTTGGTAACCGTTAAAAGACAACAGCCACCACAAGTTTTTCATAATTCAAATGCGATCGCTAGATACGATTCGTATGTTTATACTTTGACACCGCCAGAATCAAAAGCGGGAATGGTTACATTTTTGGAAACTAAAAAAATTACACTTATATTTTTGGAGATTTGGGTATGGCGTATTGGCTGCTGAAAACTGAACCAGAAAATTATTCCTACTTCGATTTGGAACGGGACGGCAGTACAATTTGGGATGGAGTCAATAATCCTCTGGCACTCAAACATATACGTACCATGCTCCTTGGAGACTTGGCGTTGATTTATCACACAGGCAAAGAACGACAAGTTATCGGTGTGGCAGAAATAACTAGTCAACCTTATCTCAATCCAGCACTCAATGATAGTAAACGGGTAGTTGTGGATGTGCGGGCACTACGAAGAGTACAGCAACCCGTCACCTTAGCCCAAATCAAGCAGGATGAAAAATTTACAGACTTTGACTTGCTCCGGCTTCCTAGACTGTCTGTAGTCCCGGTTTCTCAAGTCTATTGGCAGCGCTTGATTTTACTGGGGACTGGGGACTAGGGATTGGGGATTGGGGATTGGGGATTGGGGATGAGGAGGATGAGGGGGATGAGGGGGATGAGGAAGTATTTGAACTTCGTTAACGAGTTATAAATGAGCCTTAGAACTCCATTAATGAGCCTTTGAACTAAATGAACAAAATTCTAACTCGCCCTCATCTCCCTCATCTCCCTCATCCTCCTCATCCCCAGTCCCCAATCCCCAGTCCCCAGTCCCCGGCAATATCATCTCCATAGACAGATGTTTTCCAGAAACGCGTCAAAATCAAAGAGAAGGATTTTCACAGAACCCAATGCATTTGATAAATCCAATCAACTTCTCTTTTCCTCTGCTGGCTAGCGCAACAGAAGCCGCAGACAGTTCAATGGTAGTAGCAGCAGTGCTACTGAGCTTAGTAGTCATTTACCTCGCCAGCAAACTTGGTGGGGAGTTATCAAACCAAATAGGTTTGCCGCCCGTGTTGGGCGAACTCGTAGGTGGCGTGGTAGTGGGAATCTCTGTTTTGCATCTTTTGGTGTTTCCAGAAGGTGGCACAGACAGTTCTAACTCGTTGATTATGACCTTCCTGCAAACTACAGCTGGTTTATCTCCCGAAGCCACTCCAGCGGTGTTTGCAGCACAGTCCGAGGTCGTTTCCGTTTTGGCAGAATTGGGCGTGATCATCCTGCTGTTTGAAATCGGTTTGGAGTCCAACTTAAAAGACTTAATGGCAGTGGGTATCCAAGCCACCGTCGTTGCAGTGGTGGGGGTGGCAGTACCCTTCGCCGCTGGTACTGTGGGACTGATGACTTTGTTTGGTATCAGTGCTGTCCCGGCAATTTTTGCGGGGGCGGCTTTGACTGCTACTAGTATTGGGATTACTTCCAAAGTCTTATCAGAACTGGGGCGACTCAATTCTAAAGAAGGGCAGATTATTCTGGGTGCTGCCGTAATTGACGATGTTCTGGGAATCATCGTTTTAGCGGTGGTTGCCAGTTTAGCTAAAGATGGTGTGGTGGATGTCAGCAAAGTCATTTACTTGATAATCAGTGCCACTGGTTTTATTTTGGGAGCAATCTTGCTAGGCAATGTTTTCAATAAATCCTTTGTGGCGATCGCTGATAAACTCAAAACACGTGGTGGATTGGTGATACCAGCATTCATCTTCGCCTTTGCTATGGCATACCTGGCCGCCGTCATCCACTTAGAAGCAATTCTGGGAGCTTTTGCCGCCGGTTTAGTCCTAGAAGAGACAGATAAGCGCAAAGAACTGCAAAAACAAGTCTGTCCCATTGCCGATATGCTAGTGCCAATTTTCTTTGTCACCGTTGGCGCAAAAACCGATTTGGGAGTCTTAAATCCAGCGATTCCCGATAATCGTGAAGGTTTAATTATGGCAACTTTCCTGATTACAGTAGCCATTCTCGGTAAAGTGATCACAGGCTTAAGCGTGTTTGGTCAACCGGGAATCAACCGTTTAGCGATCGGTGTGGGAATGATTCCTAGAGGCGAAGTCGGGTTAGTATTTGCTGGTGTCGGCGCTGCTAGCGGCGCTCTCTCCAAACCACTAGGGGCAGCAATCATCATGATGGTTATTTTAACCACCTTTTTAGCTCCTCCCTTGTTACGATTTGTATTTCCAGAACCAAAAACCTTGGATGCAGGCTCAGAGCAACTAATTTTGGACGGTGCTTCTGGAACATCGTTGGTAATCGAACCACCCCAATCGAAGGTATCAGCGTCAGAAATAACTCCAGAATCTGGGGATAGTTAATTACTGGGGCATTGGGAGTGAGGAGTTAGGAGTTAGGAGTGAGGAGTTAGAAGTTAGGAGTTAGGAGTTAGGAGTGAGGAGTTCTCCTCTTTGCCCCTCATCTCCCTCATCTCCCTCATCTCCCTCATCTCCCCCTGCCCCCCATCCCCGCCTCTCCCTCCTGACATTGGAAACTTCTCTTTCCAAATCTCCGTCCCGTGTGATTATAAAATTGTCGTTTGTTTGTAATTTCTACTAGTATTCGGAATGTTATTTATTTGCAGTTTTCCCCTGCTCTTCATACCAATTTGCAGCCAGAAACGTAATTTATAAATTTCTCTTGCCTACTCCCCGAAAGTGAAAGTTACGATTTAGAAAGCAGATTGGTATCAACCTTCATTTGAAGATTTTTCAACTAATTGGGGAGTAACACTCATAAACAAAGCTAGATCGACTGACAGTAGTGGTAATTAGGGACTTCCAAATAAAAAAATATACAACTTTTCTTGTGGGGTGGGCGTCTCGCCCGCCCGTGGAAAGGGGCGGACAAGATGTCCACCCCACAGGAGTGGATAATTTATTTGTTGGTAATCCCTTATTTACTCAGTGCATCAATGGCAACAAACAACAAAAAGTTATCTGTGAAGAATTATCAGTTATCAGCGATCTAGTTTTTTTGGAAGTCAGAGTCCCCCACCTCAAAAGGTGGAATGCTTTACGCTGGATCGGAATCCCGATATCAAACCTAGCAAATCTTATTAGTATGCCTTTATACCAGCTTAAGAATGAAAAAAGGCATCAAAGCTCAAGTTTAGGTGGTGACTGTGTGATGATTTAGCAATGAATTCAGATATTGACCGAAGCAGTGCTGAGCAATGAATCCAAGTATTAAGTAAAATAAACCACGTTAAAAATACTCATTGGACGGCAATTTGATGTGGGAGTTACACGAGAACGAGAAGTCAGGAGCTTCAGCTTTTTTAGATCTGAACTTTGGCAACTCACACTACTGAAGGCTCCCATGAATGTGAATTAGGAGAAAGGACTGTGAAATTACACTGGTTACTACCCAGCACTATTGGAACGATCTTGATGCTATGGTCACCAGCAATGGCTGGGAGACTAGAGTCTTGGCGTTTTGATGCCAATCAAAACAGGCTGGAAATTAATACTGTGGGGGATGTTCAACCCCAAGCACAACTAATTTTCAACCCGACTCGGTTGGTAATTGATTTGCCAGGAACCACATTTGGGCGTCCCCAGGTCACCCAACAGGTAGGTAATGGTATTCGCTATATCCGTGTTGGGCAGTTTGACACAGAAACAACGCGTATAGTCGTCGAATTGACTCCTGGTTATACTTTAGACCCCAAAAAAGTGCAATTTGTGGGCACAACTGGCGATCGCTGGACTGTGCAATTACCTAGACCGGAAGTTGATAAAGCAGCATCTCCTCCGAGAAATGTTTACAGTGTAGTCACCCCAGATTCTAGTCCTCAACCTGATATTCCCAGGGTTGCCACCACTCCCAGGGCGGCGACTCAAATTGAGAGCCTACAAGTCACAGGCGATGGGTTTTTCATCCGCACCAGTGGAGCTAATCCTCCAATTCAGGTAATTCGCAGCCGCGATCGCGCTACCATCTTCATGGATATCTCTGGCGCATCTCTATCACCACGGCTGATACAGCAAAATAATCAGTCTGTTAATAAACATGGCGTTAGCCGTGTTGAATTCACCCAACTCCGAACTCAACCCCCTGGTGTTCGTTTAACTTTGCGGGTAAATAAAAATAGCCCAGACTGGCGAGCAAGCACGAGTGGCAGCAGTGGTTTGGTAGTTCTCCCTACTCGTGTTGTCACGTTACCCGAAAGTAATAATTCTGACAACCAGTCAGAAGCAGTTTCCTTTCCGAGCAGACCACTGGCTAACAACTCCTCAGCCACAATTGAGTCAGTAGAACTGGCTGATAATGGTACACAATTGCTGATTAGAACTGACCAAACTGTATCTGCTACAGGAGTCTGGGATAGAAGCTCTGGTTTGTTTCGTGTCACAATTCCCAATGCAAAGTTAGCTCCCAGAGTCACAGGCCCCACGTTTGGTGCCAATAGCCCGATTCTCCGGGTACGTCTGCAACCGCAAGAACCCAACACAGTTGTCGTCTTAGTTCAACCAGCAGCCGGAGTGCAACTTGGGCAACCCAATCGAATCAGTGATCAGCTTTTGGCTGTACCGATACAAGGCTCTCGTCGAGTTGTCACACTTCCTGGAAGACCCCCCTATGCTATACCTCCGCTACCACCGATAAACCGAGGTCCATTCCCAGACCCAAATAATCCCAATCCCCAACGTCCAACACAACCACAACGCCGAGTTAGCAATGGACGGCTAGTAGTCATTATTGACCCTGGACACGGTGGTAAAGATTCTGGAGCAATTGGTATTGGAGGGACGCGGGAAAAGGATGTTATCTTGCCTATCGGTAGAAGAGTAGCAGAGATTTTGCAGCAAAATGGCGTACAAGTAGTTATGACTAGGGATTCTGACTATTTTGTTACTCTTCCAGGACGAGTACAATTAGCAGAGCGAGCGAATGCCGATGTGTTTGTTAGCATCCATGCTAATGCAGTTGGCCCTGGTCGTTCGGATGTTAATGGCTTGGAAGTCTATTATTACGACAGCGGTTTGAGTCTAGCTCGTGTTGTCCGCAGTAGCATTCTTCAAAGTATTGGTACTCTCAAAGACAGGGGAGTGCGGCGAGCCAGATTTTATGTTCTGAGAAAAAGTTCTATGCCCTCCATTCTAGTGGAAACAGGTTATATGACTGGTCGAGAGGATATGCCTAGACTCAGAACCTCAGCTTACCAAAATCAAATGGCAGAAGGGATCGCTCGTGGCATCCTTCAGTACCTCAAGAGAAGATAAGTAATTTCGTCTAACTATTGAGTAAATACATTTAAATGATTGACGAAATTTATACAATTTAATAGTGATTATGATGAGAATATTCCTGGTGTTGGGAACAAATTCGCCTCACCTGGACTCATCAAAATCTCAAACTCCTAATTGGCATAATTCTAATTACTCCCTTGTAGTTAAAAAATTACTAATTTTTTCTGGTGTTTTACCCTAACCGCTAGCAAACATTAGGGGTTTACGTAAAAATTTAGGTATTCTTGCGGCGGGACAAGAGTCGCTTGTTTGTTATTGTCATCTGATGCTTTCTAGGTCTAATTTATATTGGCTAATGGCATGGCAAAATCAGACGATCGTGCTATATTTTACGCCATTAGCTGTGTCTTAATAACAGCGCAAAACTCAAGTGTAGGTGGTGACGGTGTGAGGATTTGCCAATATGTTGAGATTTTGACGGCTCCCATGAATGTGAATCAGGAGAAAGGACTGTGAAATTACGCTGGTTACTACCCAGTACTATTGGAACTATCTTCATGCTGTCGTCGCCAGCAATGGCCGCGAGACTCGAATCTTGGCGCTATGATGCCAATCAAAACAAACTGGAAATTAATACTTTGGGGAATGTTCAACCCCAAGCACAGTTAATTTTCAACCCGACTCGGCTGGTAATTGATTTGCCAGGAACGACATTTGGGCGTCCGCAGCTAACCGAACAAGTAGGTGGTGCAATTCGCGCTATCCGCATCGGGCAATTTGACGAACAAACAACGCGCATAGTCGTCGAACTGACACCTGGTTATACTTTAGACCCCAAAGGAGTACAATTTAGAGGTACAACTGGCGAACCCCCTGCGGGGACACTTCGTGAACGCTGGATAGTGCAATTACCTACGCCACAAGCGGAAAATCTACCTTCAAGAAATACTCAAGAACAACAAATAGCCACAGAAACTTCACCGAGAACATCTACACCAGCGTTCTCCCCTAGAAATATTTATAATGTGGTGACAACTGGCGCTAATCCATCTAACAGGCCAACAGTTGTCGCCAGAGTTACCCAAGTTGAAAACTTACGAATCACAGGTGATGGCTTTTTCGTCGCCACTAGTGGCGGTAATCCTCAGATTCAAGTTAATCGTAGCAGCGATCGCCAGAAAATTAACATCGACATCGCTGGCGCGACTCTCTCACCAAATCTAGAACAGCGAGATTTGCCAGTTAATCGCTACGGAGTTAGCCGCATCCAGTTCTCCCAACTGGAAAGCAGCCCATCTGTTGTTCGCATGACCTTACAGGTGGACAAAAATGCTTCTGACTGGCGGGCAACTACCAGTAGCGTTGGCGGTTTCGTGCTTCTGCCCAGTCGTGGTATCGCCCAGTTACCAGGCAATAATACTCCACGCCCCGTACCATATGCGAACAATTCACCAGCCACCATTGAGTCTGTAGAACTAGCCGGCAATGGCACACAACTATTAATTAGAGCCGACCAAAGTTTATCTGCCACAGGAGGCTGGGATAGAACCTCTGGTCTATTCCGCATTACCATCAACAATGCTCGATTAGCTCCTAAAGTTAAAGGGCCTACTTTTAATCCTAATAGTCCTATCCTCCGCGTTCGCCTGCAACCACAAGCAGACAATACTGTCACTGTCTTGGTTCAACCAGCAGCAGGAGTAAAAATTGGCGAACTCAACCAGGTTGGCGACCAACTTTTGGCTTTAGAATTACAACGCTCTGGTAGCATCACACCCCCCATTGTTTTACCTCCCCTACCATCACCAAACCAAGGTCAACTCCCCAGCCCCACAGATAATCCTCGTCCTACGTACCAGCCACAGTCACGCCCCTCAGTTCCTAGAGGAAAATTGCTGGTGGTTATTGACCCAGGACACGGTGGTAAAGACTCAGGTGCCCCTGGTTTGGGTGGATTGTTAGAAAAGGATGTAATCTTGCCTATTGGTAAAAGGGTAGCAGCGATTTTAGAGCAAAATGGTGTACAAGCAGTACTAACAAGGGACGCAGACTTTTTCGTCGAACTTCAGGGACGGGTAGATATTGCCGAGCGAGTTAATGCGACTTTGTTTGTCAGCATTCACGCCAATTCAGTTGATAATCGTCCTAGTGTCAATGGCTTAGAAGTCTATTATTACGACAGCGGTTATGCTCTAGCTGAAGTAGTTCGTAATACAATTCTGCAAAACATCTCTACCATTAAAGACCGGGGAACCCGTAAAGCTAGATTCTACGTTCTCAGAAAAAGCTCTATGCCCTCGATTTTAGTGGAAACAGGTTATATGACTGGTAACGAGGATAATCCCAGATTAGCAACACCAGAGTATCAAAATCGCATGGCAGAAGCGATCGCTAGTGGCATTCTCAAATACTTACGACAGAGGTAAGATAGTACAAATTACTTATTCAAGAGGTGGTATTTAGACCTCTTATATGTACAGAATTTAGTGGTAAATTTGTAAATTGTCTGCTAGATTCTGTATTTTATATCCAAAAACCTAAATCAATATCTGCCTGTGTATTCATCTTCGATTTTTGAAGAAAATCTTGACGATTTTTCTAATCAAGAACCCCAACGCGCCCCAATTGGTATCTTTGATAGTGGTGTGGGAGGATTGACAGTACTGCGACAACTATATCGCCAACTCCCTAATGAATCAATTGTTTACTTTGGGGATACAGCTCGGCTTCCTTACGGAATTCGTTCACAAGCAGAAATTTTACAATTTACCCGTGAAATCCTCACCTGGCTACAACAGCAGCAGGTAAAAATGGTGATTATGGCTTGTAACACCAGTTCTGCTCTAGCGTTAGAAACTGTGCGTCAAGAATTTACCGTACCCATACTAGGAGTAATCCTACCAGGGGCAAGGGCAGCTGTGCAGCTAGGAAAGCGCATCGGTGTAATTGCCACTCCCGCCACAGCTAAGAGTAATGCTTATAAGCACGCCATACTCGAAATTAATCCCAATGTCCAAGTATGGCAAGTTGGATGTCCAGAGTTTGTGCCACTGATTGAGCAAAACCGCATTCACGACCCTTACACATCTGAAGTAGCACGAGGCTATTTAGAACCTTTATTAGAGCAGGAAATTGATACCTTAGTCCACGGCTGTACTCATTATCCGTTGCTCACACCAGTATTGCGATCGCTCCTTCCCTCTCAAGTCCAGCTCGTTGACCCAGCTGTTCATGTTGTCGCAGCTTGTGCCCAAGAACTAGACTTGCTAGGCTTAAGAAATATGCACCCACCACTACCAACTCGCTTTGCCGTCAGTGGTTGTCCACAACAATTTTCCCAGTCCGGAGTTCACTGGCTAGGCCATACACCCCTGGTTGAACAGGTTTCCTTCACTGATATCGCTATTTCCCAACTCCATTAAAAAGTTAGGAGTTAGAAGTTAAAAGTTTTGAATTAACAACTCCTAACTCCTAACTCCTAACTCCTAACTTTCAATTATTGACTATTGACTGCTTCAGTCACCTTTGTCCTGACTGATATCTCCTGCTCATGTTTTTCTTTAACAGATGAAGCAAAACTTCCCGGAGCAGCCTTTGTACCCGTCCGCTTTGCTAGTGCTAATAACAGGTAGACTGTGAACAAATATCCAGACGCTAAAATAAAAATCATCATAGGCACACTTCCGTAAATCATTGTTCTACTAGCACCCTTGGTAAGCAATACAAAATTTCATGAAATTAGTAGAACTTCAGCCAACCAAGTACGTTCTTGGTGACTGTAGTTTGCTATAGTAAATCTACCTATAGAGATAAAACTCTCTACGGACAAATAATTTATTATCTAATGCAAGTTTTTGCAGACCATAAATCCCACAGCAGTTAAGTTGCCAAAAGACAACCTAATACTGCAATTCTCAGCGGTCTACTCGATCTGCCTTATTTTTGCTCACACTACTGTGACAGGATTAACCCTTGCGCTCAACGTCAGCTAAAAAAGTGTAGCTTTAAGCCAACAGAGTCATAAAGGATAACTTTAGGACTTAGTTGACCTTAGCCTACCGTTAGCTACGTTTGTTTAGCGTCTCGCAGAGAAGGAGCGTCACCCGAAGGGCTTCCCATAGGGGTATTGCATAGCTCCGAACTAGGAGTTTCGCATATCGTCGGAGAAATCAAAGGAATTACTCCCTCAATGTCACCACCGAATAGTTATTTTATACACACAACTACCATGTCAGTGAAATCAACTAGCAGGTGACTTACTTTTGGTGTGTGAGTATCTGAAAAATTTAAAATTCCTATATTTTAGCGTAACACAACAGCCTTGAATTTTAAGCCTACTCGTCTGCTAAATTTCAAATTTTTTCAAGAGCTACACTTCAGGCTGAAAAAAAATTTAGTCTTACACCATTGAGTCTAACGCACTTTATTTCATTATTGTAAATAAGCAATAATACTTAATCCACTATTCTGTCTGTAGGGGACTATGTACAAATACGGCAAGTGAATACTCTGATATCTTGCACCAACTGCTTGATTTCAATTTTTCTGGAATGGGCAGCGATCGAGCCTTATTTTTATCTTTTAGGCAGTGCCCCACACTGAAAGAAAATTTTACAAGACTTCAGTAACACGATCTTCAGCGAACACTTTTCCAATATTCTCAGAAATATATTAAAATTAAGCATAATTGCTTATTGACAAAAACTGTATTAGCTATTTTTTCCTCCAAGAGACTTATAACTATCGGATTACTGATGAAAACTTTGCGCTGGCACTGGGTTATCTTAAAATGAGTAAAGGATATGTAAACTTTCGTAACCTAAGTCAGAGTCCGCCCATCCATGACCCCAGCCACCTCCCTGTTTACCCCTGTGGAAGCAGACCTGCGACAACTAGCAGATAACCTCAAACAGCTAGTTGGAAATCGCCACCCCATTTTGTTTGCAGCAGCCGAACATTTATTCGGAGCTGGGGGAAAGCGTATCAGGCCAGCAATTGTCTTGCTAATATCGCGGGCAACAATGTTAGAGCAAGAAATTACCCCGCGTCATCGCCGCTTAGCTGAGATTACCGAAATGATTCATACAGCAAGCTTGGTACACGATGACGTAGTAGATGAATCAGACGTGCGGCGAGGCGTTGCCACCGTTCATAGTTTGTTTGGTAACCGCATTGCCATATTAGCAGGAGATTTTCTCTTTGCCCAATCTTCGTGGTATTTAGCAAACTTGGACAATTTGGAGGTGGTGAAACTCCTCTCAGAAGTGATTATGGATCTAGCTACTGGGGAGATTCAGCAGGGATTGAATCGTTTTGATGCTGGTATCTCCATTGAAACTTACCTGCAAAAGAGTTATTACAAAACAGCTTCGTTAATTGCTAACAGTTCTAAAGCTGCTGGATTACTCAGTGAAGTGTCCCGAGAAACTGTTGAGGATCTGTATAGCTATGGTCGTCATCTTGGCATAGCATTTCAAATTGTCGATGACATTTTAGATTTCACCAGCACAACAGATACCTTGGGTAAACCAGTGGCATCGGATCTTAAAAGTGGTAATCTGACTGCGCCGGTTTTATTTGCTTTAGCGGAAAAACCATACTTGGAAGTGCTGATTGAAAGAGAATTTGCTCAAGAAGGCGATTTAGAGCAAGCATTAGCACTGATTCAAGATAGCCAGGGTATACAGCAAGCGCGAGAATTAGCAGCTCATCATACTAAATTGGCAATTGAACATCTTGCAGTTCTGCCACCGTCAGAGTCCCAGCAAGCATTGATTAACATAGCTGACTATGCACTGAGTCGGCTTTATTAAAAACGAATTTTAGATTTTAAATTTTGCGTACTCTTAGGTCGAAGCAAGCTACGCGTAGCGTGTGGGAGACAAAAGTTGAGCCAGTCGCTTGGGCGGTTTTCCCGACTTGTGCGAACGTGTCAGTTGCGTAAGTTCTGCCTCAGTCAAACCTGCACAACTATTTTTGAGTGGGTATTTCTGGCTCAACAGAAGCTAAACACAAAAATTGAAAATTGTTCAGTGGTAACTGTTTTTTAATCAATTGTTTAGATATTGCAGAGAGTTGAAAATACTAACGTAGGTTGGGTTTATCCTGTGAGAACCGAAAAAATCAGAAATGTTGGGTTACCCTGCGGGATCTTGCTACGTTCCTCAACCCAACCTACGACTACTAAACAAAAAATTGCAAATTGTTCACTAGTAACTGTTTTTTACTCAATTCTAGATATTGCAAAGATTAGAAATCTAACCTTGTATTTTAGAAGAAGCTAAACAAAAAATTGATAATTGTTCACTGCTAACTGTTTTTTAATCGATTCTAGACATTGGAAAGCGATAAGGGAAAAAATGGTTTCCCGATTGAGCAAATTTTTGCAGACAGATTGGAAATTGAAAATTTTTTAGAAAATTATGAGCGCCAATTTTTGGCGCTCATAAGTTTTAAAGACAGATATTAGCTTGTATCGAAAAAATCTCAGACCCGAAATTATTCTATGCAATATCAGGGGGTATGTGTTTAGGCGATCGCATCTGTCGCAGCTTTTGTTGCATGAGTTTTTGTAACTCAGTTCGCCGGACTTCAAAGGTATGAGTGGTCTGACCCGGCGTTTCCAAAAAAACGATACTATCTACGGGTTCCAATGCCAGCAATTGAAACAAAATATGGGTGACGGGAACAATTTTAGTTAGCATTTGAGGGTCAAGCCCAGCAGTGGAAATTAGGGAGACATCCTGTATGGTAGGGAAAGCGTAAACCACTCGCTTTTCCAATCCTGGATTAGTACGATTGCTCAGTGTAGTTAAAACCCAGTTGCCCTCCGAACTTTGGAGAATATAGTACTGGGAGTAACGTAATTTTTGAGCGATCGCTCTCAGGGAAGGAGCAATTGCTGAAATTAGATTTGGTGTTATACCATCGCGGGGTGCATTGTCAATCAGCAATTGAATTTGTGCTTCTAAATCCATAATGACTTGTATACGGCTCCTGGGTAATGGCAATAACATCTACAAAATGTGAACAATCCCATTAAATTTGGGAATAATAACATCAGGCACATCTTCAACGTAGGATTGGTCTGCATTTAGCTTATAAGCAAAACTCAAAAAGCCAACGCCCACGGTCGTACAGGTTGTATTTAAATACCTTAAGGTCTTTTGAAAACCGAGACTATGAATTCAGCCGCAACCGCAACTATTCCATCTGCAACTTTTCTAGGACAAAATTCTATTGGTGTGGAGGCGATCTTTCAACTCCTGTCCAGGGAGTTCCAGCAATCAACCAAAGCTTCGGAACAGAATTGTCACGATGTAGCAAGACGAATTACCAACGAAGTCTATCGGATTTGCAGTGAAAGCAAACGAATCCAAGCTTCTGGGGCTGTGGAAAGCTCGGCACTCACCCTCGCTCGACATCGGCTGCAACAGTGTCTCAGGTACTATCAGTTGGGTTCAAATCGGGGCAGGGTAGAATTACACAGTACTTTGAGCGCTATTATTTATCGTTACATTAATCCTCCTCAGAAGCAATTGAGCTATCAAGGGCGGCTGACTATAATTGAAGATTTTCTACAAAGTTTTTATCTGGAAGCATTGAACGCTTTCCGGCGAGAAAATCAACTCGGTGCCACTTATCGGCCACAAACGCTTCTGGAATTGGCCGAGTATATGGCATTTACCGAGCGCTATGGTAAGCGGCGAATTCCCTTACCAGGCCGTCAGCAGCAGCTAATTATCCTGCGAGCGCAAACTTTCTCCCAACAGCAACCCCCCGAAACCAGCGTAGACATAGAACAAGCCGCAGAAGGCAGCAATAGTGAAGCCGACGGTTGGGAAGAACCAGCCATTCAGCAATTGCGCTCCACAATGGCAACCCAAACAGAACCGGAACCTGAAGAAGACACCTTGCGTTCTGTTGTGATTACCGAATTAATGAGTTATCTCGAACAACGGCAACAATCTGACTGTGCTGATTACTTTTCACTTCGTCTTCAAGATTTATCAGCACAAGAAATTGAATCGGTTTTAGGCTTAACCTCTCGTCAGAGAGATTACTTACAGCAGCGCTTCAAGTATCATCTAATTCGATTCGCCTTGTTGCACCGTTGGGAATTAGTTCACGAATGGCTCGAAGCTTCATTGCATACCAACTTGGGCTTAACTCCCCAGCAATGGCAAGCATACACAACGCAGTTGGACGATAAACAGCGGTCTTTACTAGAGTTGAAGCAACAAGGACAAGCTGATGAAAAAATAGCTAAAACTTTAGGGCTGTCAATGGCACAATTACAGAAACGCTGGTTTAAGATTCTGGAACAAGCTTGGGAAATTCGTAACTCATTAGTGTCCGGATCGGGTGCATCTACTCATGAATAGTGACTCAGAATCCTTACAAAACGAGTGTCTCTATTGGTTATTGACAGGTAATGTCAAAAACGATGAGTATCCCTCGTTAGAATGTGAGGAAAATGACGGGGTAAAAAACCTCTTCAAGGAAGCCACTAGTTCAAAAAACAGTGAGCCAAAATTGAGAGGAACGCCCCAGACCCTTCAACTGGGAGAAATTCCTACTGTGCAAGATCGTTTCCAAGCCATCCTTAAGCGTCGGTTACAAATCCAAATCCAAGATCAGCCACCGTTGTTTCCCTGGGAAACACAATTAACCGACTATCCCGACTTTGTTGATGAGCCATCAATGACACTCGTTCCTACCTGGGGATGGATGGCACAGCAGTCAAAGCTGAATCTGCCGATTCCCCTGCCAGAAAGAGTTTTCCGGCAATTGCTAGAACAGTGTCAGGCGTTAGTTACATCTTCGGTGCCACTGGGGGCAAAATTAGTTCAAGTGGTGGAGAACTTTTTCCCCAACGAATCTCAGGCACTAAATGACATAGCTGGATTGGTGCTAAGAAGCACCTATCGTTCTGTGAATACTCTGGACAAAATGCCCGATATTCAGAGCGATTATTCAGATTTACAACCCCGGCAACAGATGGCTTTGTCATTGCTGGCGGCTAAACAATTGCTGGAAAATCTGACTCTACCACTTTCAGCGGCTAGTCCAGTGGTAGAAAGACAATGGCTAACCAGTGTCGGTACTTTAAACATTAAAGTAGAGTACCAATCTCTAGGTAAACTTACGAAGTTACTTGTTCAAGCTGATTTACCCGTTAAAGGAACTTTGACATTGCGAGGAAGTGGCACCTTAGCAATGACAACATCTTCGAGTTCCGGATACCTAAGTGTAGATTTAGGCTGCGAGCAACTTAACCCAATTTATACCCTGGAAGTTGAGTTTCCAGAAATAGACGAGCAACCTTTGTTGTTTGTGATTAATCCCACAATGTAGTCTAAATTACTACCGCTAGCACACTTCGTCAATGAATGCCGATATATATTTAAGATAACTTTTCCCCTAGCTGTTGCTTTGGGGCTTTGTTTATCTTTAAAGACTACTGAAAACAGGGTGCTTACTTAATGTAGGTTGCCAAATCTTAGGCATGTGTAAACTCAACCCGTAACCAATACTGTTCGGTTAAGGCAAGAGACGCGATAAGTCGCCGTCTCTACAATAACCAGTCCTTCGTCTTGACGGCGATTCATCGCGTCTTTGCGATCTAGAATTTTCATCGCTATCAATTTTCCACTTATAGACACTTAAAAAACAGGATAAGAAAACTTCCTCTGACGGGAATACTTAGAAGTAGGGCGGTGAGTTCCGTCGTTAGTATTGTTTCCGTGGGATCTACACCTTGTTTAACTTATCCAGGATGAATCGGTTTTGGCGTCTCCCTGTAAATAATTTCAGGCAGCAAAATATACAGGGTTCGCCTTTGACAGAAGTGGAAAATTCAATTTCCTTACGGGTGCTAGTGCTAGCGTTGGTTATTTTGGGAATTGTGGCGACAGATATCGCGGCTGAAACTTCATTCAGTATTTGGGCGTTACCCCTGAGTGTAGTGGGTGCGATTTGGAGTTACTATCGTCGTGGCGATCGCAATATCGCAGTCAAGTTCTGCATCGCTATCGGCATGTTAATAGCGCTGGGTGCTTTCTTTGGGCGCTTGGTGACAGAGTTGAATGATACGCGGTTGGGTTTGGCAGAGTTATTAATTCAACTACAGGTGTTGCACAGCTTTGATACTCCCCGCCGCAAAAATTTGGGTTATTCGATTGTTATCGGATTGATTTTATTGGGTGTGGCGGCAACGCTGAGTCAGACTTTAGCATTTGCACCTGTGTTGCTGTTATTTTTAGCGATCGCTCTCCCAACGTTGATATTAGATTATCGCTCACGCTTGGGTTTGCAGCCATTAAAAACACAAAAAGAAAACACCCCAAAAGAGAAATTCTCAAGTTTAAATTTTAAATTTTTAATTGTTAATTTTTTTGTAATTGTCGGTCTCGGACTGGCAATTTTTGCCGTTTTACCCAGGTTACCTGGCTACCAATTACGTACTTTTCCTGTAAGTCCTCCAATGGAAATCAAGGGCAATTTTACAGGACGTGGCATTATCAATCGCGGTTATGTCCGCGAAGGTAATGGTAATAATCAAGGTGATGGTACAGGACAGAATAAAACTGGCCAACCTGGAAAAGTAGATAATAATTTTTACTACGGTTTCAATAGCGAAATTAACCAAAACCTGCGGGGCGAGATGAAACCTAAGGTTGTGATGCGGGTGCGATCGCAAGCTGAGGGTTTTTGGCGAGTTTTGGGATTTGACCGTTATACAGGTAAAGGATGGGAAGTTTCTCGTAAAGAAGATGTTACCACCATCAGGCGATCGCCTTGGTCTTACCAAATTTTTATTCCCCCACCTCTAATTACTGGTAAAACTCAAGAGGTAGTACAAACTTATACAGTGGTGTCGGATTTGCCGAATTTAATTCCAGCGATGGCTAATCCCAAGGAGATTTACTTTCCCACACCAATGATCGCAGTTGATAAAGAAGACGGGTTGCGATCGCCTGTGGAATTATCAGAAGGTGTGACTTATACAGTAGTTTCCGAGGTACCATACCGCGATCGGACTTTGTTAGGTGAAACTTCTACTAAATATCCCCAAGATATTAAAAAGCATTATCTCCAAATCCCCCCCGAAATTGCCGAAAAAGTCCGGCAACGCACCGAAGAAATCCTCGCCAAGTACAATGAACACCGGGTAGCAAAGTCTTCCAAAAACCTAGATTCAGCTTATGAAAAGGCTCTTTACTTAGCTCAATACCTAAAGCAATACTACTCTATTCCGCAAAATCCCTTAGAACTACCTTATTTAGATGAAAAAGAAGACTTGGTAGAAGCTTTTTTATTCAAGTATAAAGGAGGTTATCCAGACCACTTTTCTACAGTTCTCACGGTAATGCTGCGTTCTATTGGTATCCCAGCGCGCTTAGTGGCGGGGTTTAGTCCGGGAGAGTTTAATCCATTCACGGGGATGTATGTTGTCCGTAATACAGATGCTTACGTGATGACGGAAGTGTATTTTCCTAAATATGGCTGGTTTGCCTTCGATCCAATTCCCAATCATCCATTGATACCCCCGTCGATTGAAGATACTGAAACTTTTAGCGTGTTGCGGCAATTTTGGCAGTGGGTTGCTGGATGGTTACCTTCTCCAGTGACTGGTTTATTGAATAATGTATTTGGCACAATATTTAACTGGATTGGTAGAGCGATCGCTTGGTTTTTGGCTTTATTCTCTCAAGGTTGGTTCGGTGTATTGACTGGCTTAATTTTGGGTACTACCATCGCTTTCTTTGGTTGGGTAGCTTGGGGACAGTGGCGAGAGTGGCGCAATCGTCGATGGTTAAAGAAATTGCCAGCGATGGAAAGCCTTTATCAACAAATGCTGCAATGGACAGCGCAAAAAGGTTTGGGAAAACATCCAGCACAAACACCTTTAGAGTATGCCAAAGTTTCATACCAGCATCATGCCCCAGCTACTGCTGAGGTTATAGATGAAATTTGTCAAGCCTATGTTAGCTGGCGTTATGGTGGACATCCGCCTAATTTGAAACGGCTGCGAGAAAGCTGGCAAGGTTTGAAAAAGGGGAGTGGCGATCGGGCAAACTGATTAAGAAAACTGTTGAGAGATATCAGTTGACAAAATTAGCAACTTATTAGCATTTGATTAGATGCTTATTAAATGCTGTCTCCACGATCGACCTTTCAAAAGACATACATTCTCTCACCGAATTTAAACGTAATACGACTGAGTTTTTGCAGCGTATTAAGGAAACAAAACATCCATTGGTTTTAACTATCAATGGAAAAGCGGAGCTAGTTGTTCAAGATGCAGAATCTTATCAAGAACTTTTAGATGCTGCTGAGTTAGTAGAAACTTTAAAGGGTATTAAACTTGGTTTGGAACAAATGCAGGAAGGAAAAGGGAAAAAAGCGGAAGATTTTTTTAATGAACTGTTTGATAAACTAGACAGTTCTCAATGAGTCAGAAATATCAGATCATCATACAACCCGCAGCACAAAAAGCAATAGAAGAAGCCTATTTTTGGTTGAGTAATGATTCTTCTAGTAAAGCTAGACAATGGTTAGAAGGATTGTATAAAGCTATTTTATCCCTATAAAAAATGCCTTCCCGTTGTTCTCTAGCATTTGAGAATGATTTTTTTGAGCAAGAAATCCGACAATTGCTTTATGGAAAGGGAAGAAATGCCTATCGAATTATCTTTACTATCGTTAATGATAGATAGTGTTGAGATTCTGTTTGTACGACATGCTGCTCAAAAACCGATGATAGATAAATTTGATGAGGAATAATTGTGATGGGTTAGGGCTGGAGCTTTAATAAACGAGAACGAATGAGACTCAAATCAGGTTGAACATTGGATAAACGTTGCTGTACAGATTCAGCTAATTGTTCTCTGTGATTAAGGTATGCTTCTACAGCGTTTTGATGCCGAAGATAGTAACCAATGGTGCTATAAACATCAGACAATGATAAAGTCGAGTATCGCTGGACAATAGACTCAGGGGATGCGCCATCCTGAAAAGCTCGGATTACGACTTCTAACAAAACCCTTGAATTCCCAACTCGAATTGCTCCGGTTTCATCTTCTCTCAGAGGAGGTGTTTCACGCTCTCAAACTAGGTTCATGGGCTAATTTCCCTGACTAACTTGACGTAATGCTAACTTAACTCAGGTGCGATCGCCCCAGCCCTAACCTTACAGCAATTTTCAGGTAATTAAGCTATAGGGTAGGGTAGCACAGCTATGCGCCCCTACAAAGGATTGTGGTTCAAATACATGAAAACGGCTGTAAAGTACCAAAAAGCGCCAATATCCAAACTCAACCTCGCATTTGCATCAAATTTCCTGAGGAGTAGCGACGCAATCCTTGGTAAAATACACCGACACCAACTAACAGCACTGCAATCGATCCAGCTACTGCTAATAAAGCATGAATCCAAGATAGCGATCGCAATGCCTCAATTGGCAAATAATTCACAAATCCAGCCGGAAGCACTGTGTACAGCAATAACTTCACTGTTCCCTCAAACAAAGTCGCTGGATAAGTACTGAAGGTAAGCATCGCATTTCGCCACTGCTGTGTCAGTCCTTCGGAATTGCCCAGATAAAAGCTGAGGCTACCTATCAAAACATTAAAGCCTACGAATAATGTTGCTACCGAAACTGTCAACCCAGTAAACAACGCTAAATGGACTGCATCAGGCTTGACAAAAAACAAATAAACCCCATACCCAAACAGCAGATCTCCCCAAGATGTAGCGTTCATCCGTCCCAGCAGTAGGTGTGGTAAAAGGGCACGCGGGTACAACATCCATACATCCAACTGCCCCTGCACAATCAGACTTGTCAGTTGCAAAGCATTACCGCAGACAGTATGAGCCAAACCAAACCCTGTTGCTGCGATCGCCCAGAGTGTAATCACATCCTGCACTGTCCAGCCTCGTAGCACTGGAAAGCGTGTGAAAAACAGCCCCCAAAACGTCACCCACACTAAGTTATTAAGTACCATTGCCACCACTTGCGTGAGGAATGCGCCGCGATATTCTAAGTGAGCGTTCAGATTCAGCCAAATATAAGCGCCAGCTAATTCTAGGTAGGAAATTAAACGCCAGAACATCTCAACCTCCATGCGCGTGGATACGCTTAACTGCTGTGCAGTACACGAGCGCCACCAACAGAGTCAGCACAACTATGGCAACTCCCTGCCGCACTAACAATTCACCAGCAAAGGTTAAGTCTGGATGCACAAATAAACGCGCTGGTCCATATAAAATACTGGCAAAGGGTAAAGCCTGTAGTACTGGCTGCCAGTTTTCTGGTAGCAGTTCCAAGGGAATCAGCATCCCACCCAAAATCATCGTCAACCGGGAGTAAATAAGCATTAAACCGGTGGTGTTTTCCAGCCAGAAAGCTCCTAAACCCACTAAGAAGGTTGCCAAAAAATCTAGTACAAATGCCAGTGGTAGCACCAATACAAATAATAAAATTCCTGCGAAAGTTAGAGGAATTGTGCCGACAAACACTAGTGCGAGTAGGGAAGCGATCGCTATATTCAACCCAAAGCGTACTGTACGCTCTCCCAAAGTAGTCCACAAGCGATACAAAGGGTAGGATAGAGGGCGGATTAGTTGTACTGCCAGCGTTCCTGTCCGTACATCCTCGTCTACCTCCAAAGCAACCTGAGGACTGGAGAGGACAATAGACTCAGTGATACCCAAATACCAAAGCATCTGAGCGAGTGTTAAACCTCCCAACTGTTCAGCATCCGTCTGGGCATAGGTGAGACGCCACAGTTGTAGGAAGATGTAGAGAATGACAAACAAGAAAATTCCTCTGGAAGCAACTTCTCCAAAATAAGCCAGGTTGGAGCGAGCCGCCGTCAAGCCGATCCACGTATATTTACTGAAACTGTTCACTAAATTATCAGGCTGCCTGAGCATAAATGTGTGCAATTACCTCTTCCAGCGGCGGGTCTTCAATCGCAATATCAGCCACCGAACCCGCCTGGAGAATTTGAGTCATCACGGTTTCAATTGGTGTGATGCGGGTATTAACCTCCAGCTTGATGCCATATTCGCCAGTTTTGAGTTGTGTGACTCCTGGGAGGCTGATTTCGGCGGGGGAAGTATGGAATTTGACACTGAGAATCTTTGAGCCAAGGTATTGGCGGCGCATTGCCGAAACTTTGTCATCGAGTACTACATGCCCGTGATTAATTACCACTACTCGCTGGGCTACTTGTTCAATGTCGCCTGCATCGTGGCTAGTGAGAAACACTGTTACCCCTTCACAGTGGTTCCACTCACGGATGAGATCGCGTAATTCCTGACGAGCAATTACATCGAGTCCAATTGTGGGTTCGTCGAGGAATAATACTTTAGGTGCATGGAGTAAGCTGGCTGCTACTTCTGCTCGCATCCGCTGACCTAAAGACAGCTTACGTACTGGGGTATTCCAAAACGGGCTGAGGTCAAAACGGTCAACTAGTTGGTCACGACGTTTAATATATCCTTGCCGATTCAAATTATAGATTCGCGCCAGTAACTCCAAGGTGTCGCGGGGAGGTAGGTGATACCATAACTGCGATCGCTGTCCAAACACTACCCCAATCTGGTAAGCTAATTCGCGTCGATTTCGCCAAGGATTTAATCCCAGTAACCTTGCTGTTCCAGATGAAGGCTGTAGTATGCCTGTCAGCATCTTGATTGTAGTGGACTTCCCCGCGCCATTAGGGCCGATGAAGGCGATCGCTTGACCATCTGGAACGCTCAGACTAATACCATCTACCGCCACAATCTCTTTGTGAGTGCGGTTGCGTCCCCAACCCCTACTTAGAGTAAACGTCTTGGATAAATTTTCCAGTTCTACGGCTGCCATCACCGATGAACCCCTTCAGGTAATTTTGTAATACAAATATAATACAAGAAACTGGCAGCATGATAAAACCTACATTTTTAGGACTTACGCACAGGTATAGCAACAGCCTTGGTGGTTAGGACATTAACAGATGATAAAACCTAGACACAAAAAGACTTTTCACCCAGTCCCTTGCTATAACGGAAAATCTAACCACAGAGGACGCAGAGGGCACCCATAAATAAGAGTTTCAGAGAGCTTTTCTTGGAAATCCCTTATGAAAATATTAGTTACTGGCAACGAAGGAATGATCGGTTCAGTTGTTGAAAAAGTTTTGCGTGCCGACGGATGTGAAGTTATTGGCTTTGATATTGTAAATGGTCATAATATTTTAAATCCAAACGAAATCCGTTCTGCTATTCAAGGTTGTGATGCGATCGTTCATTTAGCAGCGTTGCTTGGAAATCCTGAAGATTCACCGGATGAAATAATGAGAGTAAATCTTCTTGGCACTTGGCATATTCTCAGTGCAGCAGCAGAGGCAAAAGTTAAACGTATCGTTTTCTTCAGCAGCGTTGATGTATTGGGAATCTTCAAAGGTGAGAGAGAACCGGATTATCTTCCGTTGGATGACAATCATCCTTGTTATCCAGCCACTCCTTACGCTATTTCCAAACGGCTTGGTGAAGAAATGTGCCGACATTTTACCGATAGCACAGGTATCTCAACGATTTGTCTGCGACCACCTGGTGTGTTTGATAAAGAGACTTACGATTTTATTATTTCTAGTCGCAGAGCTAATCCTGATTTTGAATGGAATCCATTTTGGGAATATGGCGCTTTTCTGGATGTGAGAGACGCTGCTGAGGCTGCACGGTGCGCTTTACACTGTCCAAATCCCGGTCATGTAACTTTGTTGCTATGCGCGGATGACATTTCTTCGGCCTATCGAACTAGTCAAGAAATGGCTCAAGCACTATTTCCTGACGTGGATTGGCGCGGTGGTTCCGAATATGAATATGAACCTTATAAAGCTCTAATTAATAATCAACTTGCAAAAGATATCCTCCAGTGGGTTCCGCGTTATAAATGGCGAATGTAAAGCATTCTATCGGAACAAGAACCTGTTCCAAATTCAAAACTCGAACAAAAAGGCTTCACCTTTTAAATATTTGCTACAAAGCTTTTCAGTAACGTAGGGTATATCCTGTGAAAGGGAATCATGTTCATTTGGTTGTGATTCGAGAAATGCAAAATTATCTATCGTTGCTGCGATAAAGAATGACTCTAAAATATTTTGATAATCATTTGGCAGTCTCAACACGAAACGTTACATTTTCACTATGACCCAAGAATACCAATTGAGCTGCACTGACATTGTAATGATTCAGCGCAGTTAGAGCCAGACGTTTCCAATCGATTTTGCTCTCTATCAATTTTCGATCTAGATACTTGTTTCAAAAAAACAAATGTATATCATCTAAATAACTAATATTATCAGTATGATTTTCCCTATGTCTTTGGGTAGATTTTTAGTAAATTTAGTTGATAAACAGCTAAAAAAAGCAGACATTATTTTAAAAACGAAGGCTGGCGTGAATTTAAGCGTTGTAACTCCCGTTTATTGGCGATAACATGTAAATAAGTTTATTACAAGCTTCTCAAACCGCGTTTGGCCTCAGTTTTTTTATGGATATTCAGTTAATCAACATCGGCTTTGGTAACATTGTGTCTGCCAACCGAGTAGTTGCTATTGTCAGTCCAGAGTCTGCCCCGATTAAACGGATTATTACCGATGCACGGGACAGAGGTCAACTGATTGATGCAACATATGGTCGTCGGACTAGGGCTGTAATTATCACTGATTCCAGCCACGTAATTCTGTCAGCGATTCAGCCGGAAACGGTAGCGAATCGCTTTGTGATTTCTCGCGATCATCAGACTGTAGATAATTGACCAGCAGTGGGTTAAAAACCCCACTCTATTTGCAGCCTATCGGCAGTACCATGTGAATTAGACTAATTTTTTGTCACCTGCGCTACAAACTCTGTAGTCAATGGTGGGCTTGGCCACGAACACAAGACTAATGAATAATATCTATTTATTAATTCACAGGTTAAACGGATGATCCGAGCTTTACCCATCCAGAGTAGCGCTACTACCAAAGAATCTCCAAATCCAGGCAGGTTGATTGTTTTAACTGGCCCCAGTGGGGTCGGTAAAGGCACTTTAATGCGATCGCTCCTCCAACGTCATCCCCAACTGTATTATTCGGTGTCCGTGACGACTCGTTCTCCCCGTCCAGGGGAAATTGATGGCAAAAATTATTACTTTATTAACCGCAGTAAGTTTGAACAATTAATTCCTGAAGGTGAATTTTTAGAATGGGCAGAATTTGCTGGTAACTATTACGGCACTCCCCGTGAAGCTGTACTTAACCAAATTAATTCCGGTAAGCTGGTAGTGCTAGAAATTGAGTTAGAAGGAGCAAGACAAATTCGTGCTTCTTTCCCCAGTGCTTTGAGCATTTTTATTTTACCGCCTTCTTTCGAGGAATTGGAGAGACGCATACGCTCTCGCGCTCAAGATTCTGAAGATGCGATCGCTCGTCGTCTACACCGCGCCCAAGAAGAAATTAAGGCCGCAGATGAATTTGATATTCAAATCGTTAATGACGATTTTCAAACTGCTTTAAATGACATTGAAGCGGCTTTGTTTAAATAAGTTAAGAGTTAGGAGTTAAGAGTTAAGAGTTAGAAGTTATGAATTTCAACTCCTAATTCCTACGGGGTGGATTCGGGACTTACTGTACTCCGATCCATATTAGGAATTAGAAATTTTAACTCTTAACTCCTAACTTGTAACTACTAACTCCTAACTTCTAAATTAACCAAATAAACCTTGAATTAGTTCCAAATTCCCAATCAAAAAGTAAGCAACTACAGCACCACCAATACCACCAATTAAGAAAGAACTGGCAAAGTTATTCCAGCTTTCTTTAGAGTTAAAAGCATCTGCTGGAGGATTGGGTACGGTAACACTAGCAAGGGCTTTGGGAGGATTACTATTGGAATACAGCGACAGGGCGCCGGTCAGAAGAACAACTAAACCGATCGCTCCTAGTAATCCAGCTAAGTTAGCATTAGCTGTGTCCCGCAGTGGACCAAATTTGGCAAAAGGCCCAAACAGCCAGTAACCATGAGCCATACCAACTTCTAATCCCCGTCTGGAAGGAGTTAAACCAGGACGGTAAGCAGGTAAATTCCTAATGAACTCCGCGATCAAGCGAGAAGAATTAACCGGGGTTTCTAGGTTACCTAGCTGTGGATCGCCAAATGCAGGAAAAACAACTTCCTGATTTCTTGGATCGCTGGGGTTATTTTTTGATGCATCTACTGCTTGCGCCATATTTTTATGTTCGCCTCTCAATTAAAATGGTGGCATTTTTATATTAATAATAATTGTAGCTAAAGATGTCTTTTTCTTAGGAAGTTTAGAAAAATTAATTTAGCTCATTTGAAAACTGTGAAACTCGCGATATGTAAACAGAATCGCGAGTTTCAAAAAACTATTTTTACTGCCTATTTAGGTGATGATATTGTCTAGTTAGGCTAAATAGACTAACTAAACAATTTTAGAGAATTGTCCTACAATCTCATTTTCTACTTATGGCAGTGGGTGGAAAAGTAGATCTGGGAAAAAGCGGTTGAATTCGATCAAAATACCTGCTGTGATTGTCAGCCATAGGGTAGTTATCACTGGCGCTGTGGAAATAAATTTAATCAAATAGGATGAGTTGTCGCCTTTGTCTGCCATGAATTTAGTCTCCAAAGAAATGAATTAGTAAAACCGGTTTAGCGTGGGGAAACGGGAATTTCTGAATCCTTGGCTGCTAATTTACCAGAGAGGAATTCTTGGACTGCTGCTGCTGGCCAAGCAAAGCCTGTGGCAATGATCGGTAGTGCCAAAGCAAGGTCGATTTGGATTTCTTTTTGTTCGGGGTCATCACCCTTTTTGATCGCTATCAGGTAGGTACGACCTACCCAGCCAATCCAACCAGTGATGTATAGGAATAGAATACTGGGGATCAAGAAATCACCAGCACGATCTAAACGGCCATCAACAATCAAGTGAGGGTAGCCCTCAGGACCGCACAGCGCTTGAGAATAACGCTCAAATCGCTTTTTACCAGATTCTGGGTCGGCGGTGGTATTACGGGCATTAGCTGCTAGCTCTTGAAAAGCGGGATTGTCTTTGCAGGGAGTCAAGTTAGCCCCTAGAGCTTGTGCTGGGGGGGCAAAGTTGCACCAAAGACAAATCGCTAAAATCAAAGCAAACAATCGTCGCATAGAGTGTTTCCTTTTATTACAAAACAAAAAGTTCTTTGTACAAAACGAAGCGGCTTGTACAGTCTTTATTTGCATAACTAGGAAGTCATCATACTCTTGGGTGGGAACCGAGTAAAGTTTAAGTAAATAAAAGTTAAAGCTTCTCAACCAAATACTCTCAATGACAACCGTTTTAGCAATAGAAACCAGCTGTGATGAAACTGCCGTCGCAATTGTAAAGAATCGTCAAGTTTGCAGCAGCATCATCGCCTCGCAAATTCCAGTGCATCAGCAATATGGTGGGGTGGTACCGGAAGTGGCGTCCCGCCAGCACTTGGAAACGATCAATCAAGCGATCGCTCAAGCTCTAGAGCAAGCCAAACTAGACTGGGGGGAAATTGATGGAATTGCCGCCACTTGTGCGCCTGGACTCGTAGGAGCGCTGTTGGTGGGATTAACCGCCGCCAAAACCCTGGCTATGGTACACAACAAAGCTTTTTTGGGAGTTCATCATCTTGAAGGTCACATTTACGCAACTTACTTGAGTGAGCCAAGTTTAAGTCCCCCTTTTCTTAGCTTACTGGTTTCAGGCGGACATACAAGCTTGATTTATGTTAAAGATTGTGGTAGCTACGAAACGCTAGGACAAACTCGTGATGATGCTGCGGGTGAAGCCTTTGATAAAGTGGCGCGATTATTAAAGCTGGGTTATCCCGGCGGCCCAGCCATAGACAAACTCGCACAACAGGGAAATCCCCAAGCCTTTGTCTTACCAGAAGGAAAAGTTTCTTTACCTGGTGGCGGGTTTCATCGTTATGATGCGAGTTTTAGTGGGTTAAAAACGGCTGTATTGCGTTTAGTACAACAGTTAGAGAAAGATGCTAAACAAGTGCCAGTGGCAGATGTAGCAGCTAGCTTTCAGGATACTGTAGCGCGATCGCTAACCAAAAGAGCGATCGCCTGTGCCCTAGACTATGGTCTAGATACAATTGCCGTTGGCGGTGGTGTAGCAGCGAATAGTGGTCTGAGAAAAAACCTCCAAGCCGCCGCCATTCAACATAACCTCCGCGTCCTATTTCCCCCTTTGAAATTCTGTACTGACAACGCCGCCATGATTGGCTGCGCCGCCGCCGAACATCTATCTTCTGGTCATACGTCGCCCCTGACACTGGGCGTTGAATCTAGATTAGCCCTGAGTCAGGTGATGAAGTTGTATTAATGTGGGGGACTGGAGACTGGGGATTGGGTACTGCGGACTGGGGACTGGGGACTGGGGACAAGGAGAATAATTGTTAACTCCTCACTCCTCACTCCTAACTCAGCACTCCCAGTCCCCAATACCCAGTCCCCAATACCTATTCACCCTTAACTATCGACCGGATGTAATCAGCTACTGCATCTGGCTGCTCTAACATAGCTAAGTGTCCACAATTAGGAATTTCTAAAACATTGTCACCACAGTATTGAAAAAGTCTGTGAAAGCTAGCTAAATGACGGACATATTTCGGTTCCATCACTTTGTCTTCTGCACCAGCCAAAAAATAAACTGGCTGCTTGAGTTGGGATACTAGCTCAGGTAAACGGTTGATTTCTTCTTCGGTTGTGGAGTCTAACAAAGCTCCCAGCGCTGCTTCTGGGTCAGCCACGACGAAATCAATCACCCGCTGACGTGCCCAGTAACGCTCTAAAGGCCGTGCCACACTGGCTCTAGTAAACAGCAAATCAATCAAAGGCACTTGGGATAGCCAGCGCGGACGGATTTGCAAAAATTTCTGACCCGCCGAGCGAAACTGCTCAAAGGCTTCTTTGAGGTAAATACCGCCACCAGCGTTGATACAGATAACTCCCTTAATACACTCAGGCATTCGATCTGCTCCCCATAGAGCGATCGTACCTCCCAAAGAATGACCAATTAACCAAGCACTAGTAATATTTAGCTGTTCCAACAGAATTGCTAAATCCTGAGCATAGGCAGCAGGAGTATAAAGAGAATCGAAAGGTGAGCCAACCCCATCACTGGAGATGGGCATCAGATTCACAGACGTTTGTGCCCGACTAAAATCAGTTTTTACCTGGGACTGGGATTCACCAAAACCCCGCAAATCATAGGACAGGCACTGCAAATCATCTGATAGGCGGGAAATCACAGGTTGCCAATACCCACGGCTATTAAGCCAACCGTGGATAAATACTAAAGCATCGGGGCAGGAAGTGGGAGCCGTTAGCTCGTATGCGTGTGGAACGCCCAAGATTTCAATAGTTGCCATACCTATATCGTACCCCTAAGGGTGGGTGCGACTAAATACGAAGTGTGAGGAGTTAGGAGTTAGGAGTTAGGAGTTAGGAGTGAGGAGTTTGGGTTTGGTGTTACAAAATCAACAACTTCCAACTCCTAACCCAAGGTTATAGGGTACAGAAGATTAGGGATAACTTTGCTTGACTATGCCTTGTAACCCCTAACCTAACCTCTTATTTAACTCCAAACTCCAAACTCCTCACTCCTAACTTTTTCATTTCCCCAGCAATCTGTGTCGCACCCCTTCAGCAATTTTGTGACCCAGATATTCAGGAATCAGGCTTTCATTAGGCCCCAACAAGTAGAGAATTAGCCGTGTACGTCCGCGCCAAACAAGTAAATTGGCATTGACTACCAGCAGATCTTCCTGCCAGATGGCGTACATGACTTTGTAAAATAATCCTGGTTGATTATCGGCTTCAATCACTAAGGCAGGGAGATGAAAAACCGGATCGACATAGAACTCAGTTTGTACCTGCTCTAACCCAGTATCAAGATTGAATTCTACTGCCAGCATTTCTTCTACCTCAAACCGACCTCCTAAAGCCTCACGAATCGCACGACAAACATTTTCTGCCGTTTTATCAGTCAAGGCTTTACTACCACGTGATACCAGCAGTTTGATAAAAACTAACATTGGCGGACGGATCTGACCGTATAAACTCAGACCGTGGATTGTTAAACCATAAGCTGCTAGTACACCAAAAATATCGCTGAGCAGAAAAGACTGGTTGCGGTAGGCAAAATGCAAAGCACTTTTGCTACCTTCAGGTTTCAGTTCAATCACAGCGCGTCTAGTTTTATAGAGACGGTAGGCTAGCCGTAAATTTTGCAGTTGAATCTCACTGCTGACGAATTGCTCATAAAACTGGGGAAACGCTCGATTAAAGCGCTTTAGGAGTTCCAGTGTCGAAGATTTTAAACCAGAAGCCATTTTTAAGGTAAGACTCGCTTGCTTTCGTCACCTGGGGACTAGGGACTGGGTATTGGGAACTGGGGAGTGGGAAAATTTTTCCCGGCTATTCAAATCCCTGATATACAATTCACTCTTAACCTAACGTGCATTTAAGCTGCATACGAACAATTCACAGGATCTTTGCCAGAATTGGGTTTTCTATATTTATTTCGAGAAAAGTCACAGCAGCGGCTTGGGTCGTTTCCCGTAGAGTCAGACAGAGGAATCACAACAGGGGATGATTTTGAATTATTTATATTCTTCCCTTTTGTTGAATTTTTACTAGGGTTTACGGAAAAACAGGGTTTAAAGCTCTGTGCTTTGAGGACGGCTTGGTGATAAAATCAAGTTGTCTCAGGTAGAATATCCGCCGATACAGGACGACTCAAAAGGGTGAAACACGACAGGTCGGGAAACAATAAAGGCAACTCGGTGGCGAATACGAGTATAAAAAAGCCAGCAAAATCAACAAAGTAGCAACAACCAGAAAACATCATATTTTTTGCCCACGCCACTTGCTCCACTTGGGCAAAGCCCAAGACCACAGTGACTTACAAACGTATCGTGGGGCGCACGATAACGCTAGTTTCAATATACTAGTAAGTCTCTGGAGATACATCCCTCTGAAGTCAATTAAGTTAGACTCGTTGATTGGTTCTATTGAACAATTAATTAGTTTAAGTACTGCCAGCAATGGATAGTTGATTTTAAGGTTTGTCGATGAAAGAGAAAACCTAAAAAGTAATTTTTAGAATCATCGCACTTTTAGGGCGGTGAGAACGTCAAAACAAAATGCTAAAGTTGTAGATGATTGGTGTGAAACATGCCCTAACTAGCTGTTATCATTACAAATCTGGAAAACAACCCAAAAATTTGGGGTGTCAGGGGTAGTAAATGGGGCTAGCTACGTTAAGCATGAATCAACACTCGTGAGAGTGGAAACCAATTTCAGTTATATTACCCGAACCACGTTGGCATGGGTTTTTGGAAAACTTGGTTTAGTACTCCTGAGTCTGTAGCGACAACTAGGACAAACTCTTTTGAAGAATATACAACACAAACTGCGGGTAACTCTAGCCCCGGTAGTGTTAGCGAAGCTTCTTCAAAGGAGGCTCGCATCGTCTTCAGTACAGAGCGAGACATCGATCTGTATGAACTAGAAGAACTCTGTGATGCAGTAGGTTGGTCGCGTCGTCCTTTAAGAAAAGTGAAAAAAGCCATTGAGCATAGTTTTCTCGTCGCCTCAATGTGGCAGGTGAGAGGAAACCAAAAGCGGCTCATTGGTTTTGCCCGCGCTACCTCAGATCACGCTTTTAATGCCACTATTTGGGATGTGGTGGTTCACCCAGACTTTCAAAGTCAAGGACTGGGCAAAGCGCTGATGAAATACGTCCTCAAAAAACTGAGGAGTGAAGAGATTAGCAATGTGACTCTCTTTGCCGATCCTCATGTTGTAGATTTCTACCGAACTATGGGGTTTATGCCAGATCCGGAAGGCATCAAAGGCATGTTCTGGTATCCTCACTAATACCCAGCTCAAATAAAGCCCGATTTGCACAAGAAAATCGGGTATATTAGTAAAGGTCTATTATTTTGACGTGGTTTGGGAAAGTTCAGCCGACATACAAGCAAATAAATATCTTGCAAAAGACAGTCGGCTGAAAAACCTTTATTCAATGTAAAGATGCTGTGTATCTTGTCTTTACAAAGCATAAAGAAAGTTGTGCATGAGCAGTGTTATGTGGTATGTTTAGATTAATGCTTTTGCGAGAAAGTTAAAACCGAACCGCAAAAAGTAGACAGGCATAGCCGGGATGTAGCGCAGCTTGGTAGCGCGCCTGCTTTGGGAGCAGGATGCCGCAGGTTCAAATCCTGTCATCCCGATTTAGTTAATATATTTGAGCGATTAAACCCAGAATTATTAATACATTTGGGTTTGCTTAGAATGTGAAATTAAAAAATCAAAATTTGCGAAATTGCGATCGGCCACGGAAAGTGTTAGCCAATTTCTATACATGGGTATGTAGAGCCGATGATTTTATTAAGGTTTTTGTGTCTCAGCAGTCAGTTAAATATAGAGAATCTTTGAAAAATTCCTATCATTTAGGGCAAATAGACTAGAGTTTTGTTGCTAAGATGTGCAATTAAATTGCATATTTTTACGCAGAAAATTAATTTGGCTATTTTACTCTTGGGCTAGCTTTTAAAGCATAGTAGGTAAATTTCGTACTTCAGGAATAAGATACTCCTGATACTGCACTTTGTATAAATTTAAGAAGATATTTAGCTAACCCCAGATGGAACGATTGATAAAGTCACACCGTCACCAATACGAGAGAAAGTCAAACAATTTTGGATTTTAGATTTTGAATTTTGGATTGATTTCACGGTTAAATCCGGAAGCCTGGGATTTTGGATGAAAGGATTTTCGATTGATTCCACGGATAAATTCGCTTGCTCTGTACCATCAAGGAATCATTGGTCAATAAAATGATATTTATTATTTTCAGAGTCAGACACACTTTTCAGTGTTTGACAAGCTATAGAATAGGCATCTACAGGATTTAACAGTCAATAGCAAACCAAAATCGACAAAAACACAACTTTAGCACAGCCTATTGGTAAAAGCGATATTATAACAATCCTAAATAGTTGGGATTATTTTACTTCGATCGTTGACTTTTAACAGTCAACTGACATCATGAGTTGTTTACAAATAAATTTTCACAACTAAAATAGATTGCTATATAACTGAAGCTAGTTGGTGCTGTGCAAATCCAACCATTTGTTTAATTTAATTGTATTTTTGATGCGAGGAGCAGTCATGAAATCATTGGTTCGTTGGGGCGCAACATTAGGTATAGCTGGGAGTGTCTTTTTAGGAGGACTTTCAGGAATAGGCAATCTACCAGGGTTAGGCAATCTAGAGGCGATCGCGTTACCACAAGATCAGGTAGTGAAAAAGCTACAGGAAGTACCCGTATTCACCCTCACAAATCCTAAAGGCGAATTCGTAGTTCTTTCAAGGAATAACCAATCTAAGACCGTCTCTCAAGTAGGATTTTTTATTAGCAAGCAAGATGCTCAAAAATTTCTTGATAATCGGCTGAAAAAAGAAAATCCTCAACTTGCAAGCACGCTACAGGTAAGACCTTTGTCTTTGGCAGACTACTATAAGATAGTCCTGGAAAGCAAAAAGAAGTCAGATTCAGTAATTTATACTTTAGTCCCGACTCAACAACAGGTAGCGTCAGCAACAAGTATGGTGAACGCAAATGGTAAAAAAGTTGAGCAATTCAACGGTATTCCTTTGTTTGTGCCCAAATTTAAAAAAGATAATAGCTATCTAACCATTCCTCTAGCAAAAGGTAACGAGCGTTACATTCCTTTCTTTTTCGAGAAAGAGCAAGCAGTAGCTCTGTTAGACGAATTTAAAAAAGCTGTGCCCAAGGAAGCAGAGAACACTGAAATTCAGGTGGTGGATTTGTACGGTGTTATGGAGGCTCTCAACACTAGCAACGATCCTAGTATCAATAAAATTGTTTTGTATCCATCCCGCGAGTCGATCAATTTTATTCGCTCCCTAGCTCCGAATCAGTCACAATCTGCGCCCGCTCCGAAAAAATAACGGTTATGCACTCCAAGGTTGAGACATGGGGGAGAAACATCTGATAGTTTCTGGTTTACAACTTTGGCAGTGGCGGAATGCAGCCCTCGTTGCAGCGATCGCCACTGATGTTCCACCAACGGAGGTAGATTGGCTACTTCTTGAAGTAGCTGGATTAGACCGTTTGGCACTCCGTTTGGAGTCTTTTAAAAATTGGCCGCAAATTCAGATGCAATTGCCTCTGGAAGAATTAGATCGGTTGTGGCAGAGGCGATTAAATGAACGTTTGCCAGTGCAGTACATTGCTGGAACTACACCTTGGCGTCAGTTTAAAATCGCCGTATCGAATGCGGTTTTGATTCCTCGACCAGAAACAGAGTGCTTAATTGATTTGGCTGTAGGCGCTGCTAGCAATGCTTCAGGACACTGGGCGGATTTGGGTACCGGCAGTGGAGCGATCGCCATCGGACTAGCAGATGTCTTGCCAAAAGCAACAATTCATGCTGTTGATTATAGTGTTGAAGCTTTGGCGATCGCCCAAGCCAACGCCCAGAATTTGGGTTTTGCTGACCGCATTCGATTTTATCAAGGTTCCTGGTGGGAGCCACTGGCATTCCTCAAAGGTCAGTTCAGTGGTATGGTGTCGAATCCCCCTTACATACCCACCAGTACCTTACCTAGTTTGCAACCAGAAGTAGTTAAACATGAACCACATCTAGCTTTGGATGGTGGCGTTGATGGCTTAGATTGCATTCGCCATTTGATAGAAATCTCTCCTAACTACTTGCAACCTGGTGGTGTGTGGCTGATTGAGATGATGTCAGGACAGGCGGATGCAGTGCTAGAACTTTTGCAAAATCAAGGTAATTATTCCAATATTCAAATTCATGCTGACTTAGCTGGTATTGAACGCTTCGCCCTAGCTTATAGAAGTTAGGGCAATACGATTTGGATAAAGTTTTTTGAAATACTGCTTGCTGCTTCGCCGCTTACAATCTTTGCCAACTAGAATCAGAAAGAAGAACTCTTCATAAACGTTTCAACAATGTAGATTTTTCAGCCATCAGTAGTAATTTCAGCTAATTAAATAATCAAGAGTTTGAGTTGAAATTCTATATTTATGAATTTTCTAAACTAACAATTTTTTTAAATAGACCTCTTGCATAAATATTTTTTTGTCTCACGCAGAGGCGCAGAGGCGCAGAGAAGAGAACGCAAAGAAAGACTTTTGCAAGAGATTTAATGTTGATATGTTGTTTTGTAAGTTCTTTAGTCAAAGTTACTTTCAAGACTGTAATTATTTAATTTATCAAGCAATACTTTTTCAGTAAAATTACATGTCAAAAAAAAATACCTTTGATCTAATAAGCACATTCCAGCTAAAAAATGTGTAAAATTTTGGGGACTATTATTTTTTGAAAAGTAATAAAAATAAGAAAAGTAAGAAAAGTAAAATTCTATGACTTGAGATTTATCGAATTGCGATTTTTTAAGTTCGCAGAACTCACGTTAACTCTTAGCTTCTAACTCTTAACTTCGTAAACATGACCCAAGTTTCTCTAGAAAAGCTAATAGCTGGCGCACGCGCTGGTTTATTGGTGAGCTTTCCCACAGACACGGTTCCCGCACTGGCGACGATACCAGAAAAAGCCGGATTAATTTTTGCGGCTAAGCAACGCAGTCAAGATAAACCTTTGATTTTGATGGCTGCTAGTGCTGAGGATTTGTGGCCTTATGTCAAAGCTAGTGAGAACGAGTACAAAATCTGGCAAGAATTAACAGATAAATATTGGCCAGGAGCTATAACATTAGTGTTACCAGCAAGTCAGCGCTTGCCAAAAGTCATGAATCCCATCGATCCAGCAACAATTGGTATTCGAGTACCAAACAGTGCGATCGCTCAAACTATTTTGGCGCAAACAGGCCCTCTTGCTACCACTAGCGCTAATTTCTCTGGTCAGCCACCTTTGCAAACAATAGCTGAAATTGCAGCTCAGTTTCCCAACGTTCTGACTCTAACAACCACAGAATGCCAGAATGAAATACTGGGGGTGGGTGTACCTTCCACTGTTGCCAAATGGACAGGGATGAATTGGCAGATTTTACGACAAGGTGCGATAAAGTTAGATTTATCGAGTGACAACTAGATATAGGTAGCTATAATGTTGTTCTCCTGGTTTCAACAACTGAGAAATCCGGAACTTTAATTTGCGCTGTTGTGGTCAATTAACAAGTTTATAATTGCCAAAATATGAATTGGAGTAACTGGATATATTTAGGAGCAGGAATAGCGATAGGTCTAGGTTTTCGTCGATTATTTGTGCGATGGCCAAACTCTTCACATAGCTTATCCCCAGTAGTGCCATTAGACCAACAGGATATGCCATCAATATCGCAACAAATGCAGCAAACGCAGTTGGCATACCAAATGGCAAGGGAGATGAGCCTGTTTAAAGCTGGTTTTTTGGCGCGGACAACCCATGAATTGCGATCGCCTCTCAATGGTTTAATTGGTTTACATCAATTAATTTTGTCAGATCTGTGTGAAAGTCCAGCTGAAGAACGAGAATTTATTGTCCAAGCTCATGAGCGAACGCTGAAACTGCTGAAGCTAATGGATGAAATTATCAACGTTGCCAGAACCGAGCATGGTACAAATAAACTAGATATTCAGCCCAGACCCTTAGCCAATATTTTGGAGGAAGTTTATAACTTAACTTATATGCTGGCGGCAAATCGCAATTTTAGGTTGCAATTGTTACCCGCAGATCCAGAAATTTATGTTTTGGCAGATTATCTCTGGCTCCGCCAAATATTAATCAGTTTAATAGACACTGCAATTACTCAAATGGAAGAAGGCAGTATCTATATTTCTTGCAGCATCGTCTCTAAAACTAATTTTGTGAATATTTGGCTGGATGTACCAACCCATGCCATACCTTGGAGTGAGCCAATTGACTTGATAACATCTGAAGATGGGCTAAGTCTGGTAAAGCTAGAGAACGCTACTCTTTCTCCAGGAATGAGGCTATTAATTAATCAGACTCTGGTGGAAGTTCTGGGAGGAAAACTAGAAATCTTGCCTTCTCCAATTGACAAGGAACCATCCCAGGAAATGAGCAGACTACAAATTTCTATTCCCTTATTTAGTAGTGCTGAGGGGTGAGTAGGGAGATGAGGGAGATGAGGGAGATGAGGGGAATAAATAATACCAATTCAATTAATGATTGCAACACATTATTGGATGAAGACGCGATGAATCGCGTCTCTACAAGTGGTCTATTTGTCGCATTCTTTTTTAAAATTGGTATAAGTACTCGCTCCTAAGTTCCAACTTCTCACTCAGGACTATTTCGGTGATTCTTGAAGCTGAACTTCTGTATCAGGAATCAAACTAAGGTTAGCTAGATTATGTAGCACCATCGTAGTTGTAGTGTTGGGTTGAAAACCAATCTTTTTGTAAAATTCCTCTTGGTGAGTAGTCATAAGATAAACCCGCTCAACCCATTTCATGCGGGGGTGGCTCAAAACGGTTTCCACTAAATTGCTTCCTAAACCAATATTTCGATACTCTGGATGAATCACAACATCCCAAATTGTAGCGCGATATATGCCATCAGATGTTGCTCTAGCAAAGCCAATAAGTCGCTCACTCTCGTTATCCCAAACAGAAATCACTGGCTCACTGTTGGCAATGGCTATACTTAAATCCTCAATACTGCGGCCTTTTGCCCAGAAAGCTGAAATGTTTAACAGTTCTTGGAGTTGGTAAAGGTCAATTTCAGATTTGCGATCGCTAAATTCAATTTGAGGATTGTTCATGTATGGCACTCACTTTGGCTGTATCTTAAGCTATTGCTAAGTCATATTTTGCTAGAAATTGCTGGACGTGTATATGTATATGCAACGATTTTCTAGCTTGACTCAGCTAGGGCAATATTTAAAGGTATCGCGGGAGTCCCCACCAGAAGACTCTTTGTAGGATGGGGAGGGAGAGCAGGTAATGAGCTAACAAACCCATTTCCACAAGGGATGAGTTGGTCCTTGCTGACGTATGCGATAAACTTGTTTTTCTAAACGTTGTTTTTCTTCCTGTGGTAATCCCAGTAAGATATTGCGACTTTGCCAAACTAATACGGCAGCGGTCATTCCGATACAAAACGCTAAACCAAAGGTAGGCAATGGATGATAGAAGAGTCCATATCGCACTGCTACCCAAGTAAAATATTGTTGCCATAAAGAAATTTCTGTACGTAAATTCCACAGGCAAATAGGCGCAATGGTGAGCCATAAACAGCTCACAAACAACCATCGACCATATACGTGAAGCTGGTATAGCCTTTGTACTTGTTGAGCAAATGATGGGTCAGTTGTCATTTGTCCTTTGTCATTTGTCATTGGTCAGTTGTCATTGGTTATTTCTCCCCATCTCCTCATATCCCCATCTCTCCATACCCAATTCCCAATGACTAATGACCAGCAGATGTATCAATTGACTCAGCATTAACTACCGCCTGAGATTTACCGCTACGTTCTCGCCACAAAGTTAGGAGAGTGCTGGCGATGAAAATACTTGAATAAGCCCCGGCAGTAAAGCCAATAATTAAAGCTAAGGCAAAGTTCTTGAGTGTTTCTCCGCCAAATAGAAAGATGGCAAATAATGTTAGCAATGTTGTTAAAGTTGTGTTGATAGACCTTGCTAGGGTTTGGTTGACAGCATCATCCACAATGTCAGCGATCGCTCGATTGGGATTGATTGTTAGGGTTTCTCGAATGCGATCGTAAATCACTACTGTATCGTTGACTGAGAAACCTGTAATCGTTAGTAGAGCAACAATGAATAGGCTATCTACTTCAGTGCCCAGTACTAAACCCAGAATCGAAAAAATCCCTGCCGTCATTAAGACATCATGAAATAGCGCAACGACAGCAAACACCGCATAATCCAACTGGAATCGAAAGCTTAAGTAAATAACGATGCCTGCAAAGGAAACGATGAGAGCAAGAACACCAGAAGTAAACAACTCTCGCCCCAGAGTAGGGCCAACTGTGTCAAGTTGATTTTTTTGATCGTCAAAAGTACCAACTTTTTCGCTCAAGGCATTTTGCAAGTTGGTACGCTGGTCACGATCCAAGCTTTTTGTACGAATCAATATACCATTTTCTGCACCACTGGCTTTGTCAGCGACAATTTGGATGCTGCTGTCACCGAGTCCCTGGACTTTAGCTACTTCTCGAACAACATTGATATCAATGGGTTGGTCGCAGTTACCTGGTTTGGTACAATCTCGTTCAAACTGTAATCGTGTACCACCGACAAAATCCAAACTGGGACGTAGGGGTGCTTTGATGTTGGGGTTTTGCCAAGAAATCACCATTGAGATGATACCAGCCAAGATGATGGCACTAGAAATAGCCCACCAAAGCGATCGCGATTTATTAATACTCAGTTTCATTGAGACACCTCTGCCTTATTAGATGTTGGCAGGTTGGGAGAGAAAAGTTCTGGTTTCCGCAGTGCGGGAATTGTATATGCTAAAAACATCAAGGTGCGAGTACAAGTAATTGCACTAAACATACTCACTGCTACGCCCAAAGCCAAAGTTAGAGCGAAGCCTTTTACTAAGCCAGCCCCTAGCCAGAATAGCGCAGCACAAGCAATAACTGTGGTAACGTTGCCGTCTAAAATACTCGAAAAGGCGCGGTAAAAGCCAGATTCTATAGAACGATACAGGGATTTGCCTGCTTGCAATTCTTCCCGCGTCCGCTCAAAAATCAGTACATTCGCATCCACTGCCATGCCAATACTGAGAATAAAACCGGCAATTCCTGGTAGGGTCAAGGTGATACCCAACAGAGCAAAGCTAGCCCAGGTCAACAAGGAGTAGATCAATAGTGCTATGTCAGCAATCAGTCCTGGTAGTCTATAGTACACCACCATAAATATTAATACTAAAGTCAAACCACCGATACCAGCATAGATACTGCTAGTGATGCTGTCTTGACCTAAAGTTGCCCCGACAGTACGAATCTCTGCAATTTGTACTGGTACAGGTAATGCGCCACCACGTAGCTGTACACCCAAGTCATTAGCTTGTTGTGCGGTAAATCGGCCTGTAATCACAGCTGAACCACCAGTAATACCAGTGGCGGCAAATTCTATACCTACGGTAGGAGCGCTGATCAGTTCATTGTCGAGAAAAACGCCAATACTACGCCCAGTACCGGCAAGGTTTTTTGTCAGCTGGGCAAACAGTTCACCACCCTTTTGGTCGAAGCGAATGGCAACATTCCAATTGTTACCTTGAGTGGGTTCGCCATAGGCATCCTTGAGATATTTGCCAATTAGGGGAGGATTGGTGCTTTCAAACAATTCAGCGATCGCTTGATTATTTTTCTCTAAATCTTCTTGATTTTTGGCAATTGCTGCTTTATCTTTACTTTTTCTTAACTCTTCTTGCTTTGCCTTCAATTCAGCTCGTGATGTTTGGAAAGCTAACAGTTGAGTTTCTGTGTTCGGCTTTTGCGTCCGGAATTCTAACTGCGCCGTACCTCCTAGCACCCGTTCAGCTTGCTCTGGGTCGTTCACCCCTGGGAGTTGCACCAATACTTTATCTTTGCCGACTGTTTGGATAACTGGCTCAGAAACACCCAGACCATTAATCCGACCTTCGACAACTTTCTTCACACCTTCCAATTCTCGTTCGGTGATTTGGGGAATTTCAGCTGTTGGTTTCACCTGAATTGTGAGCTGTGAACCTCCCCGCAAGTCAAGTCCAAGAGGTATCGGAATCGTAGCAATCACCGTGATAGCGGCGATTACCAGAACTAAAATCAAGATTAATAGCGATCGCTGTCTTTGCATACCATAACTCGCAACTGACAAAGGCTATAATAGCGCTCTTTTATGCAGTTATGAGTTAGGAGTTGGGAGTTAGGAGTTATGAGTTAGGAGTTGGGAGTTGGGAGTTAGGAGTTATGAGTTAGGAGTTAGGAGTTGGGAGTTGGGAGTTGGGAGTTGGGAGTTGGGAGTTGGGAGTTAGGAGTTATGAGTTAGGAGTTGGGAGTCGAGAGTTGGGAGTCGGGAGTTGGGAGTTATGGATTGGGAGCTAGGAGTTGGGAGTTGGGAGTCGGGAGTTGGGAGTTGGCAGTTATGAGTTAGGAGTCGAAAGTTGGAGTTTGAAGTTAAAACTCAACTTTCAAATTTTTAACTCCTCACTCCTCACTCCTAACTCCTCACTCCTCACTCCTAACTCCTAACTCCTAACTCCTAACTCCTAACTCCTAACTCCTCACTCCTCCCTGTTAAACCCGCAACGCTACCATTTTTTCCACAGCTTCCACTATTTGCTCTGGCTGGACAATTGTTAGTCGCTCCAGATTGCCGTTATATGGTGTGGGGATATCTTGGGAAGAAAGCCGCAGTACTGGGGCATCCAATTCATCGAATAAGCGATCGTTAATTGAAGCGATGACTTCTGCCCCTATACCCGCAGTTCGCATGGATTCTTCCACAACAATGACTTTATGGGTTTTTCTTACTGATGCACCAATGGTATCAAAATCTAATGGTTTGAGGGATATTAAATCAATAACTTCTGGATCGTATCCTTGTTTTTCAAGAGTTTTTACTGCTTGCAGCACATGATGGCGCATCCGAGAATAAGTGATAATTGTGACATCTTTACCTTGACGCACAAGTTCTGCTTTATCCAGGGGGAGCAGGTATTCTTCTTCTGGTAAGTCTTCTTTTAAGTTGTAAAGCAGGACGTGTTCAAAGAACAACACCGGGTTATCATCGCGGATGGCGGATTTTAGTAGTCCTTTAGCGTTTCTGGGTGTGGAACAGGCAACAATCTTCAACCCTGGCACTGCTTGGAAGTAGGTTTCTAGTCGTTGGGAATGTTCAGCACCTAGCTGCCGTCCCACACCTCCAGGACCGCGAATTACCATCGGAATTTTGAAGTTTCCGCCAGAGGTATAGCGCAGCATCCCCGCGTTGTTGGATATTTGATTGAACGCCAGGAGTAAGAAGCCCATATTCATACCTTCGATGATGGGGCGCAATCCAGTCATGGCTGCTCCCACTGCCATCCCAGTAAAGCTGTTTTCGGCGATGGGGGTGTCTAGAATTCGGAGTTCGCCATACTTTTGGTACAGGTCTTTGGTAACTTTGTAGGAGCCGCCGTAGTGTCCTACGTCTTCACCGAGAACAAATACGCTCGAGTCACGCGCCATTTCTTCATCAATGGCTTCACGCAAGGCGTTGAAGAATAGTGTTTCTGCCATTTAGACCTTTAGTACGATTATGGTTTTAGAATTTTATCGTGTGGTTGTGGCAAATACCGTGAGCGATCGCACTAGTTAGAGTTTGAATTCTTTAAACGAACCGCCCCAGGCATAAACCCTAAGAATTGCTAAAAAGTTTCTTTGTTGATTGTTTGTGATTTCTCATCTCCTGTGCTGTCTGCTTAATTGCTATTTTCCCCTTAACCAGGGAATAATCGTCGAGACAACTATATCAAAGTTGTTACCGAGAAGGGGGAAAGGGGAAAAGGGTAAGAATTAAAAACAGGGGAAAAGGTTAAAGGGTAAAGGGTAAAGGGATAAATTTAACCTTTCCCCCTTCCCCCTTTCCCTTTCCTCCTTCCCCTTCTTCATCCGATTCAACAATTACCGTATATTTACGGTATTATATGTCTCATAAATCAGCCATCAAACAGATCGGGTAACAGTGTTGATTTTTTAAACATCAGGTGTGAGAAAATTTATCAACCAAGATCGGAATCCCTATGTTTCTAACAGTCGTAGAAGCGGAACTCTCTTCACTGGAGCAAAATCAAGCGTCAAACTTTAACTCCATAACAGAGGCAGAATGAGTAGCTAATGGTCAAATGCCTGACTTGTAATGCTTTACCATCAGCTTAGCGCACCAATATCTGAGAAACATCAGGTTAGCAAGACTGCTAGCGAACCCTAGATTAGGAGTTGCGAATCAATAAATCTACACTCCTAAGTTAGATTTTATTAAGAGGAATTCTGACTAGCAAGTTATCAGCTACAAACTGGAGAATCAGTTACTTGAGATACTTGAGTGTCTGGAAAGCGTCTCGGTCTGCCTGGTTTGCGTTTATGTCGCTGATTAATTGACTTTTCACTTGCCGCTGCCAACTCTTCAGGTGTACATTTGAACAGACGCAAAGCATCTAAATATTTTTTTGGCGTCATTGTCGGTTCAGTACGCCCAGCTTCCCAGTTACGAACACTGGTTTCACTAATTGCAAGCCTGAAGGCAACCTCCGCACGGCTAAGACCAGCACGCTCTCTCAGGACTTGCATATCCATATCCCATGCTCCCCTCGAAAATATTGAAATCTTTTATTAAATCAATTGACATTAAATGGCAATTGAGAAAAATTTATTAACTATTTCTTTTATAAGCGATCGCCCGTCCCTATTGCAAACGCGAGAATCCCATTTTTATGTATTATCACTGAGCAAATCTGCATAAAATATCTTAGATAACTTCATGCTTGTTTACGTAATACTGATTTACAGCAATTTTCAGGTAAATAGACCATGTTGTAGGGGCGCACAGCTGTGCGCCCCTACCGAGGATTGTGGTTCAAATAGATGAAAAACGCTGTAAGATTCTCTCATATTAGTTTTTAGTGTTGCGATCGCTTGGCTATTTGGACGCTCCTAGAGTAATAATTCTTAAGCGTAGCCCAAGCCAAAACACAAAAATCTCACGCCTAGACACCAAAACACAACTCTGCGCCTTTGCGTGAGATTTCTAAACTCTTACTCAATCGCCCACTCTACTTTAACCATCGCGCTGCATCTTTAGCATGGTAAGTCAAAATCAAGTCCGCCCCAGCGCGTTTAAACCCAGTTAAAGTTTCCAAAACCACCCGTTCCTCATCAACCCAACCATTGAGAGCCGCAGCTTTAATCATCGAATACTCACCGGAAACATTGTAAGCCGCAACGGGTAAGTTACTCGCTTCCTTCACACGCCAGATAATATCCATGTATGCCAAGGCTGGCTTAACCATGAGCATATCAGCACCTTCAGCAATATCCAATTCAATCTCTTTAATTGCTTCGCGGCTATTACCTGGGTCCATTTGGTAAGTTCTTCTGTCTCCAAATTGCGGCGTCGAGTCTGCTGCATCCCGAAATGGCCCATAATAAGCCGAAGCATACTTAGCAGCATAAGACAAAATCGGCGTGTCTTGGAATCCAGCTTCATCCAAACCCTGACGAATTGCTTGCACAAAACCATCCATCATTCCCGAAGGCGCAATGATATCAGCACCAGCGTTTGCTTGAGAAACTGCTGTTTTTTTCAACAATTCCAAGGTTGGGTCATTTAAAACCCGTCCTGTCAAATCACCAACTTGCAGATAACCACAATGGCCGTGACTGGTATACTCACACAAACAAGTATCAGCAACTACAATCAGATCTGGTACTGCTGCTTTTACCGCAGTTGCAGCTTTTTGGACAATACCGCAATCATGCCAAGCGCCAGTAGCATCCACATCTTTATCAGCCGGAATACCAAATAGAATGATGGCAGGAATTCCTAAGTCAAAAACTTCTTTTGCCTCTTCGACGATTTTATCTACTGAAAGTTGGTAGACTCCAGGCATCGATTTTACTTCGTTAGCGATTCCTTCACCCGGTACGGCAAATAGTGGGTAAATGAAATCGCTTGTTGTCAAAACAGTTTCACGAACCATCCGGCGCAGTTGGGGATGGGTACGCAGACGGCGGGGGCGATGTAGAGGAAACATAAAATTTTCTGAAGAAAAACAACGCAAATGGACACAAAACAAAGCGTCACAAAAGCAGGCTAAAACTTTCCTGCTGTCAGACAGACTACAAACAGTGCTTAACTGACCTTTGCCCTACTCTTAATCAAGCTGTGGGGCAATTTTGTATTTTACAGCTTCGTTGTCATCTATCTAACGAACTCAAAAAACAATATAAAAAATGGGCATTGGGCATTGGGCATTGTATCCATAAACAATAAACAATTCAAAATTCACAATTGAAAATTGTCAGACCCTCTGTTGGCAAAATCCTGGTTATTAGTTGTGTATAAACTAAAGGCACAACAGCAAAATAAAATAACCTACAATTATCAATCCCCGATGCCCGATGCCCAATGCCCATCATTTATGCTAAAACACTCTTAAAATAAAGGGATAGCGGAAGGGTGTATCAGGATTGCTAAAAACGTGGGTGAGTGCCCAAATTGTTAGTCCCCAGTGCAACAAATACCCAATACCTGCTAGTGGACCGAGTAACAATAGTGGTAAGACCAACCAACCGAATAGGAAAAACAGCGCTCCTAGAATCACTCCATAGAACCAGACATTAAAGTGGAAATTAATCGATTCTTTGGCGTTTTCTTTAACAACAGGATCGTCAGATACTAATAGTATGGCAATAGGTATACCTACAGATACAACAGCCGTGCTGAAAAAAATGGCTGCATGAGACAAGGCGGATAAAAGCTTTCGCTTGTCTGTGTCGTACATTCCTTTCTCCTAATTTAGTCAAATTGTTGGTTATATTACGACCCTATCACGAGCATCGTTGTCTTAAGATTAAAAGACTTCCCAAAGTCGAAAAAAATTAAGTTAAGTTACAAACAAATACAGTTATGTCAATTGAACTTGAGTCGGAACTCGATCGCGCAGTTGAACTTCGCCGCAACTTTGCAATTATATCTCACCCCGATGCCGGTAAAACTACACTGACAGAAAAGCTACTGCTATACGGAGGTGCAATTCACGAAGCTGGGGCGGTGAAGGCGCGACGGGCACAGCGCAAGGCCACATCAGACTGGATGGCGATGGAACAACAACGTGGTATTTCCATTACTTCCACGGTGTTGCAGTTTGCATACCGGGACTGTCAAATAAATTTATTAGACACACCGGGACACCAAGATTTCAGTGAAGATACTTATCGCACCCTTGCCGCTGCCGATAATGCAGTGATGCTGATTGATGCCGCAAAAGGTTTGGAACCGCAAACCCGTAAATTGTTTGAAGTGTGTAAGCTGCGGGGTATCCCGATTTTTACATTTGTCAACAAGCTCGATCGCCCAGGAAGGGAACCTCTCGAACTTTTGGATGAAATTGAGCAAGAATTGAAGTTGCAAACCTATGCGGTAAATTGGCCGATTGGCATGGGCGATCGCTTTAAAGGTGTCTTTGACCGACACAAGCAACAAATTCACTTGTTCGAGCGCAGCGCCCACGGTAGCCGAGAAGCCCGTGATACGATAGTAGAATTAGGCGATCCGAGAATAGAAGAGCTGCTAGAACAAGACCTCTACTATCAACTGAAAAACGATCTAGAACTGTTAGAAGGAGTTGGACCAGAGCTAGATTTGCAGTTGGTACATGATGGCAAAATGACGCCAGTGTTCTTTGGTAGCGCCATGACAAACTTTGGGGTAGAGTTATTCCTCAAATACTTCCTAGACTATGCCCTCAAACCCGGTTCTCATGTCAGCAGTGTTGGCGAAGTTCCACCTACATACCCAGACTTTTCTGGGTTTGTGTTCAAACTCCAAGCAAACATGGACCCGAAACACCGCGATCGCGTCGCATTTGTCCGGGTCTGCACTGGTAAGTTTGAAAAAGATATGATGGTGAATCACGCTCGCACTGGTAAACTTGTCCGTCTATCCCGTCCGCAAAAACTCTTTGCTCAGGAGAGGGAATCGATTGATGAAGCTTATCCCGGCGATGTGATCGGTTTGAACAATCCCGGTGTTTTTGCGATCGGGGATACAATTTACACGGGGCAAAAGCTGGAATATGAAGGGATTCCGTATTTTTCGCCGGAACTGTTTGCAACTCTCAGGAATCCCAACCCCTCGAAGTTTAAGCAATTCCAAAAAGGCGTTGCGGAATTGCGCGAAGAAGGTGCTGTGCAAATTATGTATTCAATTGATGAAGCCAAGCGCGATCCAATTTTAGCGGCGGTGGGTCAGTTGCAATTTGAGGTGGTACAGTTTCGCTTACAAAATGAGTATGGTGTAGAAACCATACTAGATGTATTACCCTACAGTGTCGCCCGTTGGGTTGAAGGTGGTTGGGAAGCATTAAATAAGGTGGGACGTTTATTCAATACCACTACAGTTAAGGACAGTATGGGACGCCCAGTGTTGCTCTTTCGGAATGAATGGAATTGCCAACAATTAGAGGGTGACCATCCAGAGTTGAAATTAAGCGCCATCGCCCCAGTATTTTCTAGTCAACAACCAGTGGAGGAATGAAGAATAGAGAATTCAGAATTCAGGAGTCAGAATCCAGAATTCAGAATTCTGAATTCAGCAATATTTCAGTAGGAATTCCAGTCCTGGGCTGATTGAAGACGACCAAGTAGAAAATTTAATGGGGTCTTAAACTCACTTAATGCATCCGCCAATAGTACAAAATTAAATTCTGAGTTCTGAATTCTGAATTCTGAATTCTGAATCAATCCAAAATCCAAAATCCAAAATTGTTGAATTTGTATGCCTTCACATGCCAAATCGTCTTTGGAGGCTGGTTTAGTTGCCCTCAAGCAGGGAAATTACCAAACAGCGATCGCTCACTTAGAACCTCTTGCTAGCAGCCAAAGTAATGCCACTGCTAACTTACAAGCAAGGGTTGGTTTAGTGATGGCTTATGCCCGTACTGGCGAAGTCTCTAAAGCGATCGCCTTTTGCCAAAATCTCATTGAGAGTAACAATCCCCAAGTTCAAGAGTGGGCAACACGCGCTCTCGAACACTTGACAAAACGTCAAAAACCTGAACCAGAATCAAAAAATGCCGAAACTGGATTTGTTGCCTTTGATAATTCACCCCCAAATACTCCTACATCAGAGGAGAAGCCAAAAGATGAAGTAACAGAAACCAAGAGCCAGAATATCCCAACGATGGTGCCACTAGCTAAACTCAAAGCTACTGTCACACCACCACCACCACCGCCCCCCCTCAATGGCTTCATGGGTTCTGTCACCCGCACCCAAGCCAAACTCTTCGGTGTTATTTATTGGCGACAAGCACAACGCGCCAGGGCATGGCAACCCCTACGTAAGCCAAAATTAATTCCGTTACGGCTCCTGGGGGCAGGAACATTCATCGCCCTGTTTTGGGTGATGCGAGAAATCCTCAAGTTAATATTAGGATTCATCAACCAAGCTTTAGTTAAACTGCCTTATGTGGAACCATTGCAGTTTTTATACAACGATCCTACCAGATTGTTGCTAATAGCGTTGGTGATTTTAATGGGGATATCACCTTGGTTGCTCGATTTGCTACTGGCAAATTTGTATGGTCAACGAGAACTAACTAAAGATGTATTGAATGGCCGTAGTCGGGAAGCCGTTCGGATTTTACAACGTTGTTGCCAACAACGCCACTGGCCGTTACCCAAACTGCGAATTTTGCCAATGGCTGCACCAATTATTCTCACCTACGGTAGTTTACCACGGAATGCGAGGATTGTGGTTAGTCAAGGGCTGTTAGAACAACTAGCAGATGATGAAATTGCCATCATTTACGCCACCCAACTAGGGCATATTGCTCATTGGGATTTTGTTGTCATGTCTTTGGTGTTGCTGGTGACACTACCAATTTATAAGGTATATCAGCAAGTATCAAACTTGGGTGACAGCATATCAAGAAAAGTTTGGCGCTTGCCAGTGACAATTGTGGCTAGTCTGATTTATGGAGTTTGGTGTTTGCTAACTGGGACTGCATTGTGGTTGTCGCGGTTGCGGCTTTATTATAGCGATCGCACCGCAGCTGAAATTACAGGTAATCCCAATGCTCTAATTCGTGCCTTGCTCAAAATTGCCATTGGAATTGCAACTGATATCGAAAAACAAGAACACACGAGTTGGCAGTTGGAAAGCTTAAATCTCGTCGCACCAATCAGCCATCAACAAAGCCTTTCTTTAGGGACTATTGCCAGTCATCTTTCTTTTGAATCTTTTTTGAAATGGGATATTGTCAATCCCTATGGCGGATGGTTTACGATTAATAATAGCCATCCTCTGGTGGGCGATCGCATCGAACGCCTCTGCCAAATAGCCCGTCACTGGCATCTAGACACCGAATTACATTTCCCTAGAGAACAACCATTAGAAGCTAGGCGTCAGTCTTTTCTATTACAAATCGCTCCCTGGTTGGGAATTCCTCTAGGAGTTTTGTTTGCAGGTTTTGTGTGGGTAGCGTGGCAATTAGCATTCGCACTCAAGTTTTTAAATCTCAAATGGATCTATGAGGATTGGTCTTTCATTACAGGCTGCCTTTTGATTGGCTTTAGCATCGGTACAGTGATCCGGATTAATTCTTTCTTTCCCGATATTAAACCTGGCACTGTGGAAACTGATGACGGTTTGCCCAACTTGTTAGCAGACCCTTCTGCCTTACCCATTGACAGCATCAGCGTCCGTCTTGTGGGCAAATTATTAGGTCGTCAAGGAACTAGCAACTCCCTAGCCCAAGATTTAATCTTACAATCAAGCGCAGGCTTAGTGAAATTACACCACGTTTCTTGGCTGGGACAATCAGTCAATCATCAGGATTTGATTGGTCGGCAAATCATCGTCACAGGTTGGTTCCGGCGAGGAGCAACACCTTGGATAGACATCCAAACCCTGGAAACTCAAAGTGGTAAAGCCGTTCATAGCCCTCATCCCATTTGGTCTACTGCTTTAGCAGTTGCAGCCCAGGCTTGGGGTGCATACGTTTTTCTCTCTGGTTAATCATTGGTCATTGGTCATTAGTCATTTGCTTTGGACAACTCACAAAGCACAAAGGACAACTTACATTAGTCATTGGTCATTGGTCATTGGTCATTGGTCATTTGCTTTGGACAACTCACAAAGCACAAAGGACAACTGACAAAGGACAGACCAAAATGTAAACAATTATTGCAGGTTTTCTCAAACAGTGTTACATTTATTTACACAAACAATAGCAACCGACATAACTCAGCCTCATCGCTTTGTGATGAATTCGGATGCTTTCCCCCCCCACCATACCTTTTCATCCTCCCAACACAGCAGCAAATCAACCAGCCACTGGCTGGTTTTTGTTTCCAAAAATCCCGCCTTGAATAAAAAATGTGTTTTATGCTACGATGCAGTAATACTAAAGTCGAAAAGATGTGCGCTAAACTAGCTAGGTAGAAAATACCGTGGTAATGTAAAGAATGGTATTTTATTCTGCTAAAAAGAGCATTGAAGAAAGCGTGTACTTTGGCAGACAGTAGGCTATTAAATTTACAATTCTTAGAATTAAGGTGTTATTAGCTCATCTTAGTGTGAGCCTTTGGATTAAATAAGCTTGATCCCAACGAAAAACTGTATTGTATAGGTTGATAGTTTGGAACAAAAAAATTGGTTGGTGGCAGTCTTTCTTAATAGCATCTATTTTAAAAGCCAAAGCCAAGTAATGGTTTTCTCACCTTGCCATGTTCATTCATCTATTGGAGGTATAGTTCATGTCCGTTCGCCTATATATAGGTAATTTGCCCAAGGAAGAAATCGATCGTCAAGATCTACAAGCCGTTTTTGCAGCTGAAGGTGATGCTGTAACTACTAAATTAATTAAAGACCGGAAAACTGGCAAATGCCGTGGTTTTGGTTTTCTGACGGTCAACAATGACGAACAAGCTGACCAAATTATTGAAAAGTATAATGGTCAGATGTTTAAAGACACTCCCATCAAGCTAGAAAAGGCACTACCTCGTACAAAGGGTGAGGAGGGCGACGAGCAAGCTCCTAAAGCAGTTAGTGTTGCTAGTAGTAACCCTACTCCTAGCGCCAACAAAGAAGGTAGCCGTCGTGAGAAAGGCTCTAAGAAGCCTCGTCGTGGCGGCGGTGGCGGTGGTTCTCGTGAAAGTACCACTACCACAGATTCAGACGCTATTCGTCCAGATCCCCGCTGGGCTTCGGAATTAGAAAAGCTCAAGCAGATGTTAGCTGCACAAACCACGAATTAATCCTCAAGGGAGGAAATTAAAAATTAAAAATCAGAATTACTTTTTTGATTTTTAATTTTTAATTATCAATTATTATCTAGCTGCTTACTTGAAAGCTACTTGCAAGCAATTCTGTAACTGCTTGTTGCAAATATATGCTAACTTCACAGGTATTTTTAATTTTTAACTAGTATAGTCTTAGATGTAAAAACTAGAGGCTGCGTAGGGTACTTAGATATTCTATTTGTTATCTTTGACACAGTAAAAAGTATACGCGAAAACTCCTTTGGTGAATAGTACCAGAGGAGTTAACTTTTTTATCACTGTTCGGTTAAGGTACTAGACGCGATAAATCGCCGTCTCTACAAAGGAATGATTATTGTAGAGACGGCGATTTATCGCGTCTTTGGAATTTAGAATTTTAATTAAAAAACCTTAACGGAACCGTATTGGAAGTTTATTGGTCTCTATTGGACTCAACGCAGAAGCACTATATTTTTGGTAGCAACAAAACCAATAACAGAATTTCATCTATCAGAAGTATTAAATATAAACATAACCATTTATATATAAAAGAATTAAATACATATACTGAATCTAAAAGTATATCTCTGGCAGAAGATGTAAAAAAATATTAGACATATTAAATTTAAATCAATATTAATCAAGGTTCCTAAATAATTCAGGTAAGCGTGCTATGGGATACGCCAACTTGGAATCGGCTAAAACTTTGTTACAATCCGCAACACACAAACTATGAACTCTACCACCGAAAAACGTATCGCCTTGATTTCCGTCCACGGAGACCCGGCGATTGAAATAGGGAAAGAAGAAGCTGGGGGACAAAATGTTTACGTGCGCCATGTGGGTGAAGCCCTAGCCAAGCTAGGATGGGAAGTTGATATGTTCACCCGCAAGGTCAGTCTGGAGCAAGACTCGATTGTTCAACATAGCGAGAATTGTCGAACTATTCGTTTAAAAGCAGGCCCCCTGGAGTTTGTGCCACGAGATGATATTTTTGGATATTTACCGGAATTTGTGGAGAATTTTCTCAAATTTCAAGTAAAAAATGGTATTACATACCAGTTAGTTCACACTAACTACTGGCTTTCTAGCTGGGTAGGGATGGAGTTGAAGGAGAAAATCCCAGGACTTAAACAGGTTCATACCTACCACTCTTTAGGAGCTGTAAAATATAACACTATAGAGAATATTCCCCTGATTGCGACTCAGCGATTAGCTGTGGAAAAAGAAGTGCTGGAGACAGCAGAACGCATTGTAGCGACGAGTCCGCAGGAAAATCAACATATGCGATCGCTCGTCTCGACTAAAGGTAATATCGATATCATTCCCTGCGGTACAGATATTCAGCGATTTGGTTCCATTGGACGACAAGCAGCCAGATTGGAATTAGGAATCGATCAAAAAGCCAAAGTTGTATTGTATGTCGGTCGTTTTGACCCACGCAAAGGTATAGAAACCTTAGTGCGTGCAGTAAATGAGTCTCAACTCCGGGAGTCCAACAACCTCAAGCTAATTATTGGTGGTGGTAGCACTCCAGGTAACAGCGATGGAATTGAGCGCGATCGCATTGAGCAAATTGTCAACGAGTTAGGGATGAATGAGTTGACTATCTTACCCGGTCGTTTGAGTCAAGATATTTTGCCAACTTATTACGCAGCAGCTGATGTTTGCGTTGTTCCCAGCCACTACGAACCCTTTGGACTCGTGGCGATCGAAGCGATGGCTAGTGGTACACCTGTGGTAGCGAGTGATGTGGGTGGACTTCAGTTTACTGTAGTCAACGAACAAACTGGTTTATTAGCACCAGCCCAAGATGTAGCCGCCTTTGCAAATGCGATCGATAGAATTCTGTTGAATCCAGAATGGCGAGATCAATTGGGTAAAGCTGGTAGAAAGCGCGTCGAAACTAAGTTTAGTTGGGATGGCGTCGCCAATCAACTGGGCGAACTCTACAACGAGATTTTGCAAACAGATAAAAAAGTAGAACCAGTGTTGGTTACCCAATAACCTTCTGTGGTAATTCGCAATGAGTAACACATAGTTATCAACTGTAGGGGCGCACAGCTGTGCGCCCCTACATAATAATGCTGTGCGCCCCTACATAATAATGCTGTGCGCCCCTACATAATAATGCTGTGCGCCCCTACATAATAATATAGATGTAGCCTGTTAACCTGACCGCTTTTTCAAATCATACCAGTCGGAGCTAGACACGATAGCATATACTGGGCATCTATGTTTGAAAGTTAATAATTCATTTTTGTGCAACCAGTTGACTTTACCACCCTAAAAGCTGCTTGTAGCGAACTACGCACGAACTGGCTACCCTCACGGACAGAACAAGTTTACCAGCGCGATCGCTACACTATTGTCATAGCATTACGCACCTTGAAACAGCGGGGTTGGCTAGAGATTTCTTGGCATCCTCAAGCTGCACATATTTGCATCGGCGATCCGCCACCGCGAATTCCCGATACCTTCACCTTCAGCCAACAACTCATACACCAATTGGGTGGTTTAGCCTTAGTGGCAATTGAAGCGATCGCTCCTTGGGAACGCGTGATTGATTTACAATTTGCTCGGCGTCCTGGAGAAAGCGCCCTGTATCATGTGTATGTGGAAGTTATGGGCAAGTATAGCAACGTCATTCTCACCGACGCTAGCAATATAATAATCACAGCTGCCCATCAAGTCAGTCAGCAACAATCTAGTGTCCGTCCCATCCAAACCGGACAACCTTACGAAACACCACCGAAACTTACTGGGACTATTCCTAATTTGAGCGAATCTCAAGAACGCTGGCAAGAACGGGTAAGTTTAGTACCAGGAGCAATCAAGCGACAATTACTCAAAAGTTATAGTGGTTTAAGTGCTGCACTGTTAGAGACAATGTTATTAGCAGCAAATATCCCACCAGAAACATCTACCGATACCCTCAAAACTGAAGATTGGCAAAGATTGTTTGAGCGTTGGCAAGAATGGCTGCAAGCCTTGGATGCGAGTCAATTTCAACCCGCTTGGACAAAAGATGGCTACACAGTAATGGGTTGGGGTGGAGTAGAAAGCGTCAAAAATACCCAAGAATTACTCAACCGTTACTACACTGACCAACTCAATCAACAGTTATTTTCCCAATTGCGCCATCAGTTGAGTCAAAAATTGAATAATATTTTGGGGAAATTACGCAACAAAGCTCAAACCTTTAAGACACGCTTGCAGCAATCAGATCGAGCCGATGAATATCGCCAAAAAGCTGATTTATTAATGGCTCACCTACAAAACTGGGAACCGGGGATGAAAGAGATAATTATCCCAGATTTTGAGAGTAATGAGCCAGTGGCGATCGCTCTCCAGCCGGATAAAAATGCCGTCCAAAATGCCCAAAGTCTTTACAAACAGCACCAAAAACTCAAACGCGCTCGTTCTGCTGTAGAACCGCTACTTTTAGAAGTGCAGACAGAAATTGACTATTTAGAGCAAGTACAAGCTGCGATCGACCAGATAGAAATGTACCAAACAGCAGAAGATTTGCAAGCTTTAGAAGAAATCCGCGAAGAACTCATTGGGCAAAAGTATCTAGAAGATCCAGAATACCGCAACCGCAGCAGCAATGAAGCCCCCAGCACCAACTTTCATCGTTACCTTACTCCCAGCGGCTTTGAAGTATTAATCGGTCGCAACAATCGCCAAAATGACCAATTGACTTTTCGTGTAGCTGGAGATTATGACCTCTGGTTCCACGCTCAAGAAATTCCCGGTAGCCATGTGCTGCTACGTCTTGAACCCGGTGCTGTTGCAGAAGAAGCTGATTTGCAATTTGTAGCGAATCTTGCCGCTTACTACAGTCGCGCCCGTCAGAGCGACCAAGTACCAGTAGTATACACTCAGCTAAAACACGTCTACAAACCCAAAGGAGCAAAACCGGGAATTGCCATTTACAAGCAAGAGACTATCCTTTGGGGAAAACCGCAATTAGTCATTAGTCATTAGTCATCAGTCATTGGTCATTTGTCATTGGTCATTTGTTTTTCTTGGCGTCCCCGCGTCTCCCTCATCCCCCTCATCTCCCCACTCCCCACTCCCCACCTCTACCCTACGTTGTACCGAATTCTCCTTATAGATAGAGGCTTTTAAGCTTTACTTATATCTTTTTTTGATGAAATTTTCTGAAAAATCTGTGTTGGCTGTTACAATATTGTTAAGAAAAGTTGCCCGTTGCATTTTAGGAACGCGCAATTGGGTTTTAACTCTCTTGAGAAGACAACGCGAAAAAAATATTTTTTAGACCAGCTGTGGGAGGCTGGTCTTTTTGTTATGAGCAGTAAACTTTTTCTTGGATTTTGGCCAAACGATTTTGGATTTTGGATTGATTCCATACCTGTCCCCAATACAGTTCAGTTAAGTCTTTCTTTCTTCTCTTTGCGTCTTTCTCTGACGAGACGCTGCGCGAATGCGTCCTTGGCGGTAGCCTGCGGCAAGCCGCTTTCCGTCTACGTTAAAAAAATTGAATTCGACCAAGAATTTTAGCCTTAACCCAACCGTATTGTACCTGTCCTTTCCACGTTCCTGCTTTGACATCACACACAAAAGAAAAGACGCAAACTTATCCTTTGCGTCTTTATTTTAAGATTTTGAAAATTAGAAACTGAATGTGGTTCTCAATGCACCAATAACAACATCATCATTATCATTATTATGATCTGGGGATGTTAGCCAAATGACTCCAGGGGTAATAGTGATATTATCACTAAGCTTATATTGGTAGAATGCTTCCAAATGATAAGATGTATCCTGATCTTCAGCTAATCCTACGAGGCTAGAACTTGTGACTCTGGGTTCCACGCCTGCAATAATACCTGCTAAGCTACCTTTTGTACCGAGGTCGGGGAAGCCAAGGGTAACGGCATAGTTCCAAATGTCAACGTCTCCACGGTTTCCTCTCAAGCTTCGGGTGTTGGTGTATCCAGCCCAACCACCTAAAACTATGTTATTAGTAATGCCAATGGATGCTTGTACACCGTAAGAATTACTGGAAAATCCTACTTGATCTTCTGGTAAACCCTGGATGGCTGCTATATCTTGGAAGGTTGCGGCATTGCTACCTGTGGCTAGTGGTTGGTTGTAAGAATTGATGTAAGTTAAACCAATAGAAATGCGATCGCTTGGTTTAACCGTCAACTGTGCTAGGGCACCATAAGAACCATTGAACAAACCATTATTGGGTGTAGGGTCATTAGCTGTACCACTCAAATATCCTAAACTTAATGCTAATTTTTCGCTAAATTCGTATGTCAATCCCAACCCTGCGCCGCCTATCTGGTTATAAATTGGGTTGCGTGTACCAAAGGTGGACAAAGCACCAAAAGCGCCATCACCGTCAAAGATATTCACAGTATCAGTCAGGTCATCTGCTGCACCTGCATTGGCAATGGCGATGACTTGTGTCTTTTTGCCCAAAGGAAATTTGTAATACAGTGCATCGATCGCAGCACTAGTGGTACCATCCTCACCAGCAAAGAATAAATTGCCCTCTGGTGTACCAATGTTAGGGGTGAGAATATTATTCGCCTGGATTCTAGTGAATAGCGTATCTTGCCCTGTAAAGCTGGTGACAAATTCTACCCGCGCCCTTACGCCCAAAGTAGTGTTTTTGTCTGTGATTTCCGCACCGTTGACTGTATTTCCTGACAAAACATCGCTGACAACCGCAACAACTTGGCCTTGCAGTTTGGTTGTGGTAGAAAATTGATTCGCTTCCAATTCAGATGTACGTGCTTCTACTGCATCTACACGACCCCGGAGTGTGGCTAGTTCGGCGGAAAACTCTTCTTGTAGCTTTTGTAATGTGGCTAAATCTTGTTTGTTAACTAAATCACCTGTGGCTGTGGCAATTAGTTCATTAACGCGATCGAGACAAGCATTCAAACCAGCAGCAAATTCATACCGCGTCAGTGCCCGATTGCCACGATAAGTGCTATTTGGGTAGCCTGCAATACAACCATAGCGTTCTACCAGCGATTGCAACGCTTGGAAAGCCCAGTCTGTGGTTTGCACATCTGACAACTGAGACACTGAGGTAACTTGCCCCATTGTCTTATTTTGAGCTATGTCCCGATCTTTAGTGTTTGGACTAGCTAAAACTTCTGGTTGATTGATTTCGGAAGTGCCAGATGTTTCACCTGCAAATGCAGCAGTGCTAAGAAATAGCATTGCACTGCATAGTGCTGGACTAACTAGCAGATATTGACAAAATTTTTGCATTTTTCTCCTCACACTTTTCTACAATTCGCACTCACACCGCGCTTTTTTGAAAGCACATTTTATTAAAAACTCGTCAGTAATTTTATCAGAAATATGCAAGCTTTTTAACAAAAAATGTCAATAAATCCTAATTATTTTGGGAAAACTGAATTGCAGAAATGTCCTGTTAAAAATATTTTTTTTGTAATTATTTACACTATTTATACGGAAATTCTCAGTCTTGTTTGATTGAGAATGAGAATTATTCTAGTATAAGATGTAGAATAAGTATCATTGTCAACAAAAATTGTGGCAAAGGCACAGCAAGCATTGGTTTTGGGGAGAAAACACCGTGATGGGGAATTGCAGAGGATTTAGAATAGGCAGACGAGGAAAAGGCATTGTGTCATTAATTGCTCTGCTAATATTGTCAATGGCTGCTGGCTGTAGCGAATCGAATCAGAATCAAGGAACAACTGTTCAACAGTCGCCGCAAGCACAGGAAGCTGCGTCTACCCCAACAGCGCAACCGGGAAAAACTAAAGTAGTGACGACATTTTTACCGATATATTTGTTTACCAAGGCAGTAGCTGGAAATGTGGCAGATGTCGAAATTTTAGTGCCACCTGGTACGGAGGTACATGAATACCAAGCGACACCAGAAAATGTTAAAGCGATCGCCACAGCTAATGTATTAGTAAAAAATGGTTTAGGGTTGGAGGAATTTTTGAAAGATACTGTCAAAAATGCCCAAAATTCCAAATTAACTGAAATTGATGCAAGTGTTGGTATTAAACCCTTAAATGAAATTTCACCTGTTGTGAAAACCACGAAAGAGGAAAAAGACCACGAACACGCCCAAGGTAATCCTCACGTTTGGTTAGATCCAGTTTTGGCAAAACAGCAAGTAACCAATATTCGGGATGGCTTAATTGCTGCCGATCCAGGGAATAAAGCGACTTATGAGGTTAATGCTGCGGCTTATATTAAAGAATTAGACAGTTTAAACAGCGAATTTCAGCAGACATTACAAAAAACTCCGAGTTGCACCTTTGTGACCTTTCATGATGCATTTCCATACTTAGCCAAACGCTACAACCTCAAGCAAGTTGCTGTGGTAGAAATTCCCGAAGATCAACTTTCACCAACGGATGTACAAAATGCAATTAATGCTGTAAAAAAGTACAAAGTTAAAGCCTTATTTAGCGAACCTGGAGTAGATAATAAATTGCTGAATAGTCTTTCAAAAGACTTGAAGTTAAGTTTGCGTACATTGGATTCTCTGGAAACTGGACAAACAGATCCACAGCATTATTTCCAAGCGATGAAAACTAACTTACAAACTATAGAAACGTCGTGTAAATAATTTTGTCCAAAGTCCAATTACAAATGCCCAATGCCCAATGCCCAATGACTAATAATATTGCTATTTTGAAAGTAGAAGGATTAACTGTTTATCAAGGCAGTTATCTAGCTGTACGAGATGTTTCCTTTGAATTGTTGCCAGGAACAGATACAGCTATAGTTGGCCCCAATGGTGCTGGTAAAAGTACTCTGATAAAAGCGGTTTTAGATTTGATACCTCGAAGTGCTGGTACGATTGAAATATTGGATCGTCCAATTGCCAAGCTGGGGCGTTTACGTCACTTGTTGGGCTATATGCCGCAAAACTTCATTTTTGACCGCAGCTTTCCGATTTCTGTTAGGGAATTGGTGGGACTAGGATGGACAAGTGAAGGGAAAAAGGGAGATTTATTTTTCTCAAATTTCTGGAGACAAGACCGAGAAAAATCGTTAGCAGTAACAGAAGCTTTACGGCGAACTGATGCTTATCATTTACAGCATCAAGCTATTGGTACTCTTAGCGGTGGCCAGTTGAAGCGGGTGTTGTTGGCTTATTGTTTGGTGAAGCAACGGAAATTGTTAGTACTAGATGAAGCCTTTGCTGGGGTTGATGTACAAGGTGCCGCAGATTTTTACGCTTTGCTAAATGAATTAAAGCGGGAAGAGGGTTGGACAGTATTGCAAGTTTCCCATGATATTGATATGGTAAGCCGTCATTGCGATCGCGTGCTTTGCCTGAATCAAACCATTGTTTGTACAGGAGTGCCAGAAATTGCCCTTTCACCGCAAAATCTCCTCGCAACCTACGGCCCAGGGTTCAGCCGCTACCAGCACGATCATAATTGAGTTAGGGGTTAGGAGTTAGGAGTTAGGAGTTAGGAGTTAGGAATTAGGAGTTAGGAGTTAGGAGTTATTCTCCCTCATCCCCCTCATCTCCCCACTTCCCACTCTTAATCACGCCCAAATCCTTTACCTCGCAAAACTTTTGACCAAATAACTAATTCGCCTTTCTCACCACCTGCGGCTAGTAATTTGCCTTGGGGATGCCAAGCTAAGGTAGAAAAGCCTCCTGAGACACCTGTAATTATTTGGGATACTTCGTTGGCTTCGTTCCACAAACACAGCCAGCCATCAGCACCAGCAGAAGCGAGAAGGAAGCTTTTAGGTGCAAAGGCGATCGCATTAATCACATCCACATGATTAGTTAAAACTCGTGCTTCCCAACCTAAGGTATCATCTTCTGACTTTTCCCACACCACAATACCTTCAACACTAGAGGATGCTAGTATTGGCGCACCCACTTTCGTAGTAGCTTCTGACCATGCCAATTGGCGAATTTTACCAGGGAAACCCCGCATCACCCAAGGATCGGGATTGTTCCATTCCAAAACGGTGACGCTACGATCCATATTGCCAGAAGCCAGGAATTTACCATCGGGCGACCAAGCCATTGCGAGGCTGACGGTAGCGGTATTTAAGACGTATGGTTCCTCATCCCAGTTTTGACTGTGCCAAATCTTGACTCCTTGATAACCAGCAATGGCTAGGTACTCGCCATCAATGCGCCAATCGATACCCAAGACTGATGAGTTATCAAAATTCAATGTGACGACAATTTCACGAGTATCTGCATCCCACACTTGCACATAACGCCCCAGACTAAAAGCTAGTTGGTTATTGGTGTAGTTCCAAGCTAGTTTGTCAACCCATGCAGGTGCATTTTCCAGCGTGGCGATTAATTCAGTATCCTGCCAAATTTTGACTTGTCCATCTTGTCCGCCGACAGCTAAAAATTTCCCATCTGGAGAAAAGGCAAGGCAATCTACTGATTTACCGTGACCAGTTTGCAAGGTTGTCAGTTCACCATCATTCCACAGTACTACTTCGCCAGCTGCGGAAGTTGCTGCTAAAGTTTGACCTTGGGGTGACCAAGCGATCGCAGTTATATAATCTGCAAGTGTCCCTGAATAGTATTGTTCAAATTCCTTAGATTTGCTGGTTGTGGAGTTCATATTTATAAGGGGGAGTTAGGAGTTAGGAGTTAGGAGTTAGGAGTTAGGGTTAGGAGTTAGGAGTTTTTAATTTTTAACTCATCACTCATAACTCCTAACTCTTAACTTGCTTTTTATACCAAACAAGCAAGAAAATCTTGCTTAAGTCTTTCTGCGTCAAGGTTGCGACCGATGAATACTAGTTCGTTTTTCGGAGTTTCGTTGGGTTTCCAGGGGCGATCGGGTCTCCCATCAAATATCATATGCACTCCTTGGAACACAAATCTATTTTCTTCTCCAGCAATGTTTAATATGCCTTTCATCCGGAAAATATCTGGGCCTTGGGTACGTAGTAATTCAGAAAGCCAAGCGTTTAATTTTTCTCCATCGACTGCACCTTTTTCTACTAAAGCTATAGAGAAAACGCTTTCATCATGTTCGTGGGCATCTTCACCCAAGAAATTTGGATCTATTTCTAATGCCCGATCTAAATCAAATGCTTTTACACCTAACAAAGCATCCATTTCTAATTCAGAGTTGCGGGTACGGTAGATTTTTGCCATAGCATTCATTGACCGAATTCGCTTTTCTAATTCGTCTAATTGTTCTGGCGCTACCAAATCTGTTTTATTAAGTAAAATTACATCAGCAAAGGCAATCTGTTCTTGGGCTTCGTCTGCATCCCAGTGCTGCCAAATATGCTTGGCATCTACGACTGTCACCACGGCATCTAAAGATAGTTGACTTTGCAAGTCTTCATCAACAAAAAATGTCTGAATCACTGGTGCAGGGTCGGCTAATCCAGTTGTTTCAATTACTAAATGGTCAAATTTATCTCGGCGCTTCATCAAATTGCCAATGATGCGAATTAAATCGCCGCGCACTGTACAGCAGATGCAGCCATTATTCATTTCAAATATTTCTTCATCGGCATCGATAATTAGTTGATTATCAATGCCCACTTCCCCAAATTCATTGACAATCACAGCAACTTTTTTGCCGTGTTCGTAGGTGAGGATGTGATTAAGTAGAGTCGTTTTACCTGCTCCCAAATAACCTGTAAGAACAGTAACGGGAACTGAATTTGTGATTACGTCAGCCACCATACTCAAAATTCCTTTTTTCTCACCTTATGGATAATCAATATCGCCTATGATAATTGTTTTTATTTTTTTCTGCGAACTTGCCTTGTTTTGGGTTTGTGCAAAGTGATCACATAATTTAATCACGAAACATTTTATTTTATGTATAGGAATCCTATTTGATTTTTGAAAAGAGTACGAGATCATACGGTTGAGTTACAAGTGTAAAATTAGACTCTGATAAACCAGCATCTACAAACTGCAACAGTAAGGGCGGAAGTGGCAACTGGTTTATTCTACACACTAACTTTGATTTTGATATTCTTGGAATGTAGAGAGTTTTTTCAAAAATCAAAATTGGCTAGAAGCTTGCCATACAAAGATTTGTTTCTCAGTATACTTAGCAAGATTCAAGTACGATTCCTATATAGCTTAACTAAAAGAGGAAAAAATGCTAAAACCTAAAACTTACGCTCAAAAATACGCTCAAGAATTGCTTGTAAAATGGTTGAGAAATGAAGCTGAATCGGCAGGATACGATAGTTACGTCAAAAGTAGTCTATTCCCACCAATTACTTGGCGTGTAAATAGAGGTGAACCGTTTTGGGGTATTTTCCCAGACTACCCAATTACAACAGAAGGTGATGGATGCAATGGTGTTGTCTGGGATGAATACCCTTCAAACAACCAACTAACAAGACCCGATGGAATCCCGTCTTTAAAGGAACTGTGGGAATTTGGATTAAAACTGGAAACGGTTTTTGATATTGCGATTCAGCATAAAGGACATATAAAAAACGCTATTTTCTTAGATGAAGTCCCTGAACATGCTAAAAAATTCTTTAAATCTAACAGTAACTTTGAAATAGTAATAGTCAAATCTAACGATGTCTTAAATCAGCCTTTAACACCTTGGCAAAACAATTCAATACCAATTGAAGTTTTTAAATAAGTACCTGCTTAATCAGAAAATTATACTTTGATGCAGAAGTGTGGTGGTTTTAAGAAAACACTGTCTGACCTGCCACAGGGTTTTATACTGGTCATCGCACCAAGGTGTAAAAAATCATTTTGCACCTTGGTGCGAGGATTTAACTTTCTGAAGAAAACAGAAAATCTTGAACTGCTGCTAAAACATCTGCTGGGTATTCTTCATGCAGCCCTAAAGAACCAGGAATAACGGCGCTTCTTACTCCTGGTAATGCAGCCAAAATGTTCATTTCTTCTCGTGATTTAGTAGGGCTGGATTCCCCAATTACCACCATCAGTGGTACCGTTAAAGACTGTACAAGTTTGAGAAAATCGGATTGCTGGCGTACAGCATCGAGATTCCCAGTTACAAAGGCAGCAGAAGCAAATCTCGCTCCTGGTTGTTGAGTTGTTTGCCATTTTTTCTCGATGAAACTGGGTGTAAGTTTAGCCGTGTCAGTAAAGACATGACGGCGGTACATAAAATTTAAGAAAGATGGGGTAGTGTTGAGTTTGTAGAGAGCTTGACCAAGTATTGGCGATCGCACTAATTCTCTCACCATACCAGCTATCTCCTGACTTGCCCCCATTGTCGGCAAAGGTCCCCGCCAAGTCGGACCTAACAACACAATTCGTGAAAATGCACCAGGCTGTTTCCGAGCTAATTCTAATACATAACTAGCCGCATGACCAGCCGCCATTACAGTAATTGAAGTATTAAAAATCGCGTTGACAAAATCTTCCAGAAATTGCTGATATATTTGGGGTCGATAATTTAAACTAGGGCGAGAAGATTCACCAAAACCAGGCCAATCTACGGCTACAACTTGAAAATTGGGAGCTAATAATCTAGCAAGTTCGCCCATTTCCAAACGCGTCGAAACACTGCTAAAAGCTGGTAGTAGCAATAGCGGTGAACCTTTACCAAGGGTTTCATAAACAACGCGCAATTGCTGATTTTCCCAATTCCAGAGATATTCTTGAACTACTCCACCAAATCCGACAGCAGCAGAGGTAGATAATAAATTTGTTGACATTAGATTAAATTTTGTCCTTTGTCTTTTGTCCTTTGTTAGTTGTCATTTGTCTTTTGTCCTTTGTCCAAAGCAAATGACTAACGACCAACGACCAATGACCAACTATTAATTAGTTACATCTAACTTGCATTCCAAGGCTTTTTTTTGCATGGTTTTAAAAATGTTATAAAATCCATTAGCACGGGAAGGTGTAAGGCTAACATTTAAACCTGTTTCTTGAATAAAATCTGGAGTAAGTTGCACAATCTCAGTTGGAGTTAGTCCATTCAATCCTTCAACCAAAAGCCCTACTAATCCTTTGGTTAACTGGGAATCAGAATCGCCTTGGAAGACAACTTTACCATCATTCAAGGTTGCTGTGATATAAACTTGAGAAACGCAACCAGGAACTTTATTATCAGGTAATTTATCAGCTTCTGGGAAGTCATTAAGCTTCTGAGCATACCAGATTAGCTGTTCGTAGCGTCGCTTCGGTTCCGAAGCGCGTTGAAAGCGCTGGACAATTTTAGCGAGTGCAGGTGGCAAAGAATCGAGAGTTGAGGACATAACAGAAGCTGGAAATAATCACTATCATCTTGAGTTTAAATTATCTTTAGAGCGATGCCTACTGCGGGCTGCTACGCACCTCTTCTTCACTTTGGCATATCACCTAGCTATGACAGCAACTCGCCAAAATTAGAGTTGTATCAGTGCAGACTTTCTAGTATTACGTAAGCGAGTAGCAATTCGTGAAATTTATGTGTCGTTTAATGCAAATATACATGTCATCTAGATGACATGTATTACAGATTTTTTCGATTATTTTCTAGAGGCTGGGCTGTTTGCATACTCTACTCCATATCACGACTAAGTTGATTAACCATAGTCGTTCAAATGTACTATTTGATTTTAGCGTTAAGGGACTTCCAGAAAATAAATTATCCCAAATTATTTGTACATTTGTAGGGGCGCACAGCTGTGCGCCCCTACTATGGAATATTTTTTTCCTTGGAAGTCCCTAATCAGATCCTAGCGGCAAAAAGACGTGAGATGGGGCAGATTATATTAAGTAGTGAGAATAAGTGTTAAATATTGATGCAAAATCGGGTGTTTTCTTGAATTGGCTTCGGGAATTTTCAGATTATATGTTCAATCATTAATAAATTTCAGGAGCAAATCAGGTGTTTACTTCAACCTTACTCGCTGCTGCAACCGCCCCCCTGGAATGGAGTCCTGTAGTCGGGCTGACTATGATTCTCGCTAACATAGTCGCCATTGCCTTTGGCAAATCTACCATCAAGTATCCTAATGCAGAACCAGGACTACCATCAGCCAATTTCTTCGGTGGTTTTGGTTTACCTGCTTTATTAGCAACTACCGCCTTTGGTCATGTCTTAGGAGTAGGCACTATTTTAGGATTGCATTACTTGGGCAGAATTTAGGTTTTTACCCAAGTTAGCCCTTATTTGATGATTCTTTTGTCTCCAGCTTTGAGCCAGAAAGTTACTTATCTGGCTCTTTTTTTGATTCGACTAGCGACTGGGGATTTAGCTGAATTTAGCTGAAATCCTTTGTTGATACCGTAGCGGACAGTCTCAAATACTACGTGAGGGGTCTTAAACCCTTGATGTGAGGTCTAATGAAAGCAGAGTTCAGGAGTAAAAAAAGCTTTATGCTTGGCTACTGAACTTAGCTTGGCTACTTATTCTGAATTCAAAAACATCGCTCTGAATTCTTCTGTATGAGTGAATATTAATAGCCATTGGTAGGGGCGCACAAATGTGCGCCCCGATGGTGTGTCCTATCCTAATTAATCTCAGCAAATACCCATCGGCAATCATTCAAAGCTTTCAATAATTTGCCAAAAAATTTTGCTGAAAATCAACTTATGTTGTTACTGCAACCTATGAAATTAAGAGTGACTTTCTAGCGGATTGGCAATGTATTTGAATGTTGGCTCAGAATTCCAAGGACCACGCTCATCTTTCCCATTGCCGTTTGTAGATAGGTTATAGTACAGATTAACAGTTTCATCTGGCTTAATATTACCAAAAAATGGATCTGTTAACTTACCCAAAGAATCCAGAGCTTTCATAAACATCTGAGTATGAGAAATTTCTCGTGTTAAAAGATGGACTAAAGTCTCTTTGGTTCCTTCGTCAGTTGCTAACTTAATCAACTCTTCGTAAGTCTGACGAGCGCCAGCTTCCGCTGCAATATTAGCTCTCAAATCACGCACTACATCTCCACCTTCATTCAAGTAAGTTGCAGTCCAAGCATTACCTTGACTATCTAAAAAGTGAGGTCCTATGCCTCGTACTGCAAAGAGAGTACTCTTATAAGCCTCTGTTTGATCGGTATTCTTTGTATGAGCTTCAATGAGTTTACCAACCATTTCTAAATGCCCAAATTCCTCGATCGCAATATCTTGGAGCATATCTTTAATTCCAGCATTTTCTACATGGAATGATTGAACCCAATACTGCAAAGCTGCGCTTAATTCTCCAGTAGCTCCACCAAACTGCTCTAGAAGTAACTGAGCAAAACGAGGGTTTGCTTCGTTAACATTTACTACATGAATAGGATCTTTTTTGTGAAAAAACATAGATTGAAGCTTCCAAAAAAAATTGACAAAATGGATGGACTGGTTTATAGTTTCCTAGTATTTTCTACTTTCATCTGACTAAATTGAGATTGCATATCTTCTCAACCAAAAAACTAGAAGACGAATAAAATCCAGTAGTCATTTCATGATTAATAACTGGCAATCACTGATTATGCATTACTGCTTCTTCTGATTAATCCCCATAGGTAGATAGCAATAATTGCGCCGAGGACAGCTACTAAAATGCCAGGAACAGTTAAGCCAGCGCCAGCCGAAGTAATTTGCAGGGTTCCAGTTCTTAGCAATGTAAATACAGTTCCACCAATGAAAGCACCAATGATGCCTAAAATCATTGTGGAAAGAATTCCGCCGCCTTGATAACCAGGATAAATAGCTTTAGCAATCGCACCTGCCAAAAGTCCTAAAACTACCCAAGCAATAATACTCATAATCCGATAATTACCTCATCAATCTGACTTGTATCTAAGTTATCAACTCTGACTCCCAATTCTTTCTATCACATGGGATAAATGCCGAATCCAAAAGTTAGATAAAAGAGGTTGTATCCAGATTAGATGATAATTGCAATTTGGCATTTATAGCTTAAAATATTTTATTCAACATTTTCTGCCGACGAAAGAAATAATCAATTACTGAATCTTTAATTTTCTATTAGGTCTTGTGGGTTATACAACTAGATTATTGAGAATAACATAAATCTCAATTTATAAAAAAATGTGAATCTCAGCCTTGTGATATCTATCTCAAGATGTAATCTTTTTATCTAACTTTTTGGAGATGTATATAAAATATTTATTCATCAAGTTGAACAAAATTTATGAAAAATTAGATCCCCGACTTATTTTAAAAGTCGGGGATCTGAAAACTGCAAAATTTCAAAAAAGAGACGTTGCATTGCAACGTCTCTACTTTAAATGGCGCGAGAGAATTTTGACTCTCGCGTTCTTGTATGAGTATCAAATATGACGGCAATATTTCTGACTAGTAATCTACCGATATCTGTGACTTGGATGTGATTTTTTGATAAACTCACCAGACCATCAGCTTCTAGTGGTTTTAATGCGTCTAATTCATCTGAAAAATATTCATCAAAACTGATATGATATTTGTTTTCAATGTCTTGCTTATGCAGTTGAAAGTGAGACATGATAGACATGATCGCCTCTCGTCTGATGATATCATTTTGAGTCAGTTTGATGCCTTTACTAACAGGTAAATCACCTGCTTTCAGTGTCTGATAATAATCCTTTAATTCCTTATGATTTTGAGCATAGGCATCTTCTAGCATACTGATGGATGTGGCACCAAAACCAAAAAGTTCTGTTTCAGCGTGGGTAGTATAGCCCTGGAAATTACGCTTGAGAGTGCCATTGCGTTGAGCGATCGCTAATTCGTCATTATTTTTAGCAAAATGATCCATCCCAATAAATAGATATTGGTTATTCGTCAATTCTTCAATGGTCATTTTCAGAATTTCTAGCTTTTCATCGGCTGGGGGTAGGGCTTCTTGAGGAATATTTTTTTGCGTCGGTTTCAGCCACGGCACATAAGCAAAATTAAAAACAACAATCCGGTCAGGATCTAATGCGATCGTCTTTTTCACCGTGTCTCGAAAGCTTTCAGTGGTTTGATAAGGTAAACCATAAATTAGGTCTACATTCACACTTTCAAACTTGGCTTCTTTGATCCAACTCATGACATCAAATAGCATTTCTTCAGGTTGGACGCGATTCACAGCTACTTGAACTTGGGTATTAAAATCCTGAATGCCAAAACTAATGCGATTAAACCCAAGTTGTCGGAGAAAGAGAATGTAGTTTCTATCAATGTAGCGGGGATTAATTTCAATTGAGATTTCTGCTTGTGGGTCAATGTTGAAGTAGTGATTGATGTTTTTCCATAAAAATTCTACTTGGTCGCGCTCCAAATAGTTAGGAGTACCACCACCCCAGTGAATTTGTAGCACGTTTCTTTGTGAATCTATCAAAGCTGAGGTATTTTTGATATCTTGAACCAAATGCTCTAAGTAAGGTTCAGCAATTTTCTTGTTGTTAGAAATTACCGTGTTACATCCACAGAAGTAGCAAGCACTTTGGCAAAAGGGAATGTGGAAATACAAAGAAAGAGGAGTTTTGCGTTGATTCGAGGCGGCGATCGCAGCTTTAAAATCAGTTTGGGTGAATGTTTCGTTTAACTCTGTAGCAGGTGGGTAGCTGGTGTATCTGGGTGCGCGAGTATCATACTTTTGGATCAGATCTAGATCAAATTTGACACCAGGTAATAGAAAAACCATTGAGTTACTTTCCAATAAATGTGTGAAGGGAGGGGGATGACGGAGATGACGGAGATGAGGGGGATGAGGGAGATGAGGGAGTGAGAATATAGCCGTTCTTAGTTGGATGCAATACAAAGTTATATCGTCGCGTGTAGGGGCACGGCACTGCCGTGCCCTAAAGAAGCGTATTGGACTCAACCGATAACCGCCATAACTCCTAACTCCTAACTCCTAACTCCTCACTCCTCACTCTTAACTTAATTAGCCGCAGTTATTTCGGTGCTACCTGAATTCTGGGAACGAGTCAGGTTATTAAACAGGACTTGGCCGAGGGCTTTGATTAAACTTCCTTCTAGTTCCTGAGCCATCTGTAAATTCAAGCCGAAGGCATTATTGGCTTCTGCAACAATCCGTTGTGCTGTAGCATCATCAATGGGTAGTTCATTTAATACCTGACGATACTTATCTTTAAATGCCTTCTTATCAGGAATTTGCTCAAAATTGTAGAAGGAAGTGCCTTCATAGCCAGAAAGCTTGAGGGCTGATTGAGCAATTTTTTGTAGCATTTGACCCCCTGAGAGGTCGCCCATGTAGCGAGTGTAGACATGACCTAGCAATAAGGCTGGTTCATTAGCAGAAATTTCCTGAATGCGGTTAATGTAGGTCTGGGCAGCAGATGAGGGGGTGATTTGCTCTCTCCAATTATCCCCATAATAGAACACCATGTCTTTTTCGAGGGAAACTTGGCGATTAAGTTCGGGAAAATAAACCGCACGAATCACAGGATGCTCTACATGGCTTTCTATGGCCGCTTCTAGTTCGCTGTAGATGTAATACAAGTTGCTTAAGAATTTGGCGAAGCAGTCTCTGTCTACAACTCCTTTGAGAAAACATTTCATAAATCCCACGTTTTCCGCTGATGTGTGGGCTTGTTGAGTTCCAGAGCGCAGTTTGATGGCGAGATTGCTACTCATTGTTGCTTCCTTGATGTTCAAGTGCAAGGTTTTCAGGCAGTCATCACTCAGGATGTCTGCCAGTACTAGAGTTAAAAGATTGTTATTCTAGGTTTAAAGAGGATCTGCATCAATCTATCCAGCAAATACCACTGCCGATGCAGACCTCATCTGTTTTTATTTCTCCTAAAATTATTTAACTATTAATACTTGCATAACTATTAAGTTATTAAAATTTATTTATATTTGAGCAATTTCCATCTCTAAACTAGTGCCAAGGTTAAAAGATGTAACTTTTCCTGTATCGTTAATTAACCTAACTGAGCCGGGAGCTAAAGATTCCAGCAAACCATTAACAAAGCCTGTTTGAGTAGACCGGAATCCTCAGCATGACGGCTGAGGAGGATATTAATAAGCAGCAATCCAAGAAAGAGAAAGTAGAAATCTAGAAAAAAACTTAAGAATATGATTAAATATCATGGCGATCATTTTAGAGTTGCATCTGTACCCGACAATAAAAGGAAAGCGATTCAGGGATTGAGTGACCGGGTTTTGCTCTATACTAGCAACAAGGAAATACTCAAAGTCTACCAGGAGTAGTCACAAGGTGCATTCTGGCTATGTGGCCAGGTTATGGAGATTCGTGGTCTTTAACAACAATTTGCCACGCATCTAGCCATAAAAAAACCCCCAGTGGGTGTTAGCCAACCAGGGGAGTTAGTTATCAGGGTGCATCTACCAATTAACTGTTCTGAGGTTGAACACCATACTCCGGATAAATTTGTACAAAGGTCAGTTATTTTTTAAAATAAAAAAACCCCAGTTGGTGTTAGCCTACTAGGGGAGTGAGTTATCAGGGTGCATCTACCAACAATCTTTTCTAGGGGCAGCTAGTATTTTCCGGAGAAAATGCTCAACCTCTAACAAGATTTGGGATTGCCCATAGCTCCCACCCTTTTTGCGAGGGTCTTTTAGATTCACTCCAACCACAAAGGTACTGGGCTGCTGAAGGTTTTGGATTATCGGTTTGAGATTTGTTGCTTCCACAAGAGAGGTTGCTCTAAACTGAAAAACCCCGCTCCAAAGTCAATCGAAATCAGATTTGATGGCGATGTCTACGAAAAGCTCGCCTACGCAACAAAAAAACCCCCAGTGGGTGTTAGCCAACCAGGGGAGTTGAGTTATCAGGGTGCATCTACCAATTATTTTTTCTCAAGTTAATGGCTATCCACCGGATAAATTATGCAGAAGTTGAGTTTGTTGCTGTTTGTTTACCAGAAAAAAAACTCTCAACAGGTGCTATCCAATCAGAGGGGTTAGTTATCAGGTCAAACCTACCAATTATTTAATGATGAGTGCGCTATCTGAAAAATCTGTGTGTGATAAGTAAAAAAAACCCCCAGTGGCTATTAGCTGACCAGGGGAGCTAGTTATCAGGGTGCATCTACCAATTAAATGTTCTAGGTTTAACCATCATGCTCCGGATAAATTTCCGAGAAAGTTGATTATTGTTGTGTGTCAAAAAAAAACTAGTACATTTTGGCGGCAGTTTGCCTATCTCTAAAACAGGGATCTCAAGGCGCTTGTCTGGTTAATTGAGATGGTAGTTGGATTTTTGCCATGCTGTACTAGTGGATATTGAGGGAATTACGGGAGTTAAAGATCGAGGTACATCTATCTGCCAATCAAGTATTCTAAAGTTAAGCACTATTTTCTGGTGAGAATATCTGCGTTATGTTAAGTTCGTTTAATTACTCATAATTTAAAACTCCTTGTGTCAGAGCGTTTCCTGAAGTTCAGATGCCTGGGCTAAGTCGCAAACCATCTACGCCGGAAGTCGGCGGTTCCACTTGTGTTTGTGTCTCGGCGTCAGCCTTAACTATAAGTGTTCACACGAACTTGATATTAAAGGTTGCTGTTGTTTGCCAAAATAAAAAAACCCCCAGTGGGTGTTAGCCGACTAGGGGAGTTGAAGATCAAGGTGCATCTACCAATTAAGTGTTCTAGACCCAAGTAATCCGATCCGGATAAAGTTGTAGAGGCACAAAAAGCAAAACAACTAAAAATCAGAAACATTCAGGGGTGGGATGCATCTAAGCTATCAGAGGGAGCGAAAAATCGACTTGAAACTTTCGCGTTTCAAACCGAATTTAGGAGGCGAACAGGAAAAGCTGTGACCCAGGAATTCCATATATCCGTAACCCCAGTAGGGCAAAACGACTACTTGGTGCGGACGGAACAAGTCGCGCCTGGGGTGCCATTGGCAGAAGAATTGGTGACTTGGCCTGTAGCTGATTGGTTGATGGCTGCTGGGCATTTGATGAATGACCCGTTGAAGTCGGTGTTACAGGGAGATGTATTCGCCTCTAGCGGGCGGGAAAGCGATATTGCGAGAAACTCTGTGAACTTGGTGGCGTTGGGTCAACAATTATATAATGCACTGTTTCAAGGCACTCTCAGAGATAGTTGGATTACTGCCCAAGGTATTGCCCAGAATCACCAACAAGTACTCCGCTTACGCTTGGGGCTGAAAGAGACGAGGTTAGCTCGTTTGCCTTGGGAAGTGATGCACGCAGGCGATCGCCCTTTAGCCACTGGCCCTTATGTCGCTTTTTCTCGGTTCCAAAGTGGAATTTTGGGCGGTTCTCGTTTGCGATCCCCAAATATGCCCACACCTTTAGAAGAAAGTGGTGTCAAAGTATTGATGGTAATTGCTTCACCCCTAGATCAAGTCCGTCTTGACTTGCTCAAACAGGAAGCTATTAAACTGCAAGCGGAACTTGGGCGTCTAGCACCACGATTTGCTGAAGGTAGCAATCATCTCCCAGAAATTGAACTGACTGTGTTAGATCAACCAGGACGAGAAGAACTAACCCAGGCTCTAGAGCAAGGCAGATATCAGGTTCTACACTACTCTGGTCATAGTAATTTAGGCCCAAATGGCGGAGAAATTTATCTTGCTAGTCGCAGAACTGGGTTAACGGAAGTTCTGACTGGAGATGATTTGGCAGGTTTGCTGGTCAACAATAACATCGAGATGGCAGTATTTAATTCCTGCTTAGGGGCTTACACAGCCGCCTTGGGAGCTTCTGGAGATACTGGGGAACGCAATCTGGCAGAAAGTCTGGTGAAAAGAGGAATTGCCAGTGTTTTGGCTATGTCAGAGCGTATTCCTGATGAAGTGGCACTGACACTCACGCAATTATTTTACCGCAACTTGAGTCAGGGATATCCAGTAGATTTATGCGTCAGTCGGGTGCGCCAAGGATTAATTTCTGCCTATGGTTCTCACCAAATGTACTGGGCATTGCCAATTTTGTATCTCCAGCCCGAATTTGACGGTTTCTTGAGCCACGAAATTAGCTTAGCCCAAAGCCCACAGTCGCTCAATCAGTATAGTTCGCCTGTAGGGACAATTCCCACTTCCATGTATGCTGCTATGGCAGATGACACCGAAATGCCTTTAGGAATTGAGGAAATGATTCCTGCTGATTTGGGGCGTGACTCTTCTGGCTTGGATTGGCTAGGTGAAGATACTTGGGGCGATCTTGTTGATGAAATTGAGTATGATGACCCAAGTTATGCAGAAGATTCTGCCATCGTTTCCGATTTGTTTCGGCGACTAGATGAGCAAAAAAGCTCTACCGGAACCGAGCAACAAATTCACGAAAATAGTCTTGAAAATAGGCAGGTTCCAGAAGAAATGACTTCTTCTGTTGAAGAAGCAGATTTGTGGGGAGAAGTCCCAGCACCACCTCCTCAAACTATTGGTAATTTGGAAAGAGATCGGGAAAATTCTGATTTTTTCCGGCCGCAACCAACCCCATCACCATCTAGAAATCGTGCCCAGCGCCGCAAGCTGTGGCCGATTGTTGGCATTGTAGGAGCAAGTGCGATCGCCATTGCGATCGGTTTAAATTGGTGGCAAAATCGACCCCAGCCAATTGTGTCAAAGATACCACCAATTCCCACCGAGTCTTTACCCATCGCCAAGCAACCGAATATCGATTTAGAAACAGCACCAACTGGAATTGTCACCGCCACCGCCACTGAAAAATTGAGCCAAGGCGATTTACAAGGCGGGTTATTTGCTGTGGAAGAATTACTCAATCGTGGTGCCTTTGCTGCGGCTGAAACTGCTTTGAAACTAGTTACAAACAAGCAAGTTGACGATCCATCTGTCAACTTTTTAAAGGGGCGATTAGCATGGCAATCGATCCAGACTGGAGACAATAACTATAGCGTTGATGATGCTCGTCGTTACTGGGAAACTGCCGCCAAAGCTAAACCAGATTCGCTTTTGTATAATAACGCTTTAGGATTTGCTTACTACGCAGAAGGTAATTTGAATCGAGCTAATGATTCCTGGTTCAAGGCTTTAAATTTAGCTCTCAAACCACAGAATACAGCTTCTAGCACAGCATCCACAAACATACCACTACCTCCAGATGCTTTAACTTCCTATGCTGGTTTAGCTCTGGGACTATATAAATCTGCACTAGATGAATCTAGTGCTAAACAAGCACAATATATGAATGAAGCGATAAAATTGCGACAAATGGTAATGAAGTCCGATCGCGTAAATTTCCAGGTAGATAAATTAGCTAAAAATTGGCTATGGACAGAAAAAGCAATTGCAGATTGGCGATCGCTCCTTCAGGAGAAGAGTCGAGAAGAGTGAAGCTAAAAGGGCAGTTAGAAACCGCGTCTACACAAACAAAACCCGCCTGCGCGGGTTAAAAAAGCTTAGTTTTCTCCTACCCCACCTTGGTGGGCTTTTATTTATTGCCTTGAATCTGCTTAATAATGTTGCTAATTAAAGGCAACTGTTCTAGTACCATTTTTGTCAAATCTACAAAAGATTTTTCAGAAAGGCGGTTATCTTGGCGGAGTTGCAGAACGCCTATTAAGACGATCGTGATTGCTGTACCAATAATTGTTAAAGCTAGATAATGAAATGGTAGCGAACCACCAAAAAATGCAATTAGACAAAATACAACTACGAATACGAATAAATAGAACATGCCATTTCTAAACGCAAACGAAAGTGTTACTTGTACTTCTGATTTAGACTTTTCTTGGGGGTTAGGTGGTTCTGTCATAAATTTAATTTCTTGCTTTGATGGCTGAATTACATTATTAATTGTTACAACGACATTTTCTCTTCTTGCCTCAGAGAAATTAGGAAGAATATCTTTGTCTATATATTGTTTTGCTTTAAATAACTCCCCTCTATCCATCACATCATCAATTAAGCTCAAAACATTCGCTTTTCCAAAGCTAATATCACATTCAACATCATATTTTTGTTTAGCAAGGCGATTTCTCAAATTCTCAAGCGTATAAAAGTGTGGCTCTTGGCTATCTTTGCAGGTGTGGCAATTGCAAGGTATTAACTTGTTATACTTCAGTCGCTGGTACGAGTCATGAATTTTATCGAGTTCATGTGTAACTATGGTCATCAAATCTCTTTTGTGACGGCCTGAGACTCGAATTTTAATTTCTCGCTTGCCGTAATATTCAATCACCTCTGCTTTTGTCTGGTCTTTGTTGAGAACAACGCCGCTTTTCCAAACACATTGTTGTTCATTTATTAACTCATGCATGGCAACAATGAACTGAGTGATGATGCCTTTAGGCATGAACTCGTAGGTGTAACGCAGAATTAAATTGTTATTTTCATCCCAATTGTAGGAGGGTTGCTTAGCAGATAGCAATTGTGGGGCAATGTATTCTCCTTGGCTTCTAGAAATTTCGTAGCACAGCTTGAAGTTGATCATCAGCTGCAAGAGTTCACCACGCATCATGGCGTATTCGTCTTCACGCCAGATGTTTGCCAAGTCAGACCATGTGAAACGACCCAGGTTGCGAATCACCTTTTCATTATCCAGCACTTTGTAGACTGCATCAGTTCCCCACTTGGGTTTGAGGATGACAGTCTTGTTCAAAAGTGCGTCTTGTTGGAAGTGCAAGCAGACTCCCAAATCGTGCAGATAGCTGCTTAACTGCAACTTGTCATTTCTTTGGGTAAACCCATTTTGTTGACAGATATTTAGGTATTCTTCCAAGCTGATGTAATTGCGTGTGTTAGTTTCCAAAGCTTCCCGGACTCTAACCCAGGTTTTCGGGAGAGGACTGCCAATATGAGGCAAGTTTTTAACGTAATGCTTGATTTGTTCTAAAACTTGTTCTAAACCTCTGTTGGTAGCAAGGTTTGTTGATAAAGTCTCTTTTAAATTAGTAAACTGTCCCCGTAACTGGAGTTCATTAATCTCTCGGTGGCGGTTTTGCTTCTCATTTTTGATGATTAGCAGTGGACTGTTATCGCTCAACAGTTCTACAACATTCAGCCAGTAATAAAAATCCGTGTCTTCCTTGCGGGTATCTGCCACCAAAGTATAGAGGGAACGTTTGGTGAGGAAAAACTGGTGAGTTGCATGGTAAATCTCTTGTCCCCCAAAGTCCCAGATGTTAACTCGAAATTCTCGCCCATTTTCCATTGGGAAACCCCACTGGATAACCTCAATTCCCTTTGTAGTGTCTTCCTCTCGAAGTTGATAATTTTGGTCTTCAATTTTCTTCGCCAGTGTTGTCTTCCCTGCTCCTCCTTCGCCGACAATTAGTAATTTTGCTTCATGCAGATAATCTGTGCCTTCTGCTTTCAGTTGCCGGAAATAATCCTTAATCGCCTTAATACCTTTTGCAACAATTTCTGGTGGTGGCTTTTCGATGGGGTTGCCACTTAAATCCAGGGAAGTGAGTTGTTGCAGATCAGCGATCGCTTCTGGCAGTGTCGTTAATTTGTTGCGGCTTAAATCCAGGGAAGTGAGTTTTTGCAGTCCGGCAATCGCTTCTGGCAGTGTCGTTAATTGGTTGTCGCTTAAACCCAGGGAAGTGAGTTGTTGCAGGTGGGCGATCGCTTCTGGCAGTGTCGTTAATTTGTTGCGGCTTAAATCCAGGGAAGTGAGTTGTTGCAGTCCGGCGATCGCTTCTGGTAGCGTCATTAAGTGGTTGACGCTTAAATCCAGGGAGGTGAGTTGTTGCAGATCAGCGATCACTTCTGGTAGCGTCATTAAGTGGTTGTAGCTTAAATAGAGGGTAGTGAGTTGTTGCAGAGCAGCAATCGCTTCTAGCAGTGTCGTTAATTGGTTGGCGCTTAAATCTAGGGTAGTGAGTTGTTGCAGTTTGGTGATCGCTTCTGGCAGTGTCGTTAATTGGTTACCCCTTAAATCCAGGGAGGTGAGTTGTTGCAGATCAGCGATCGCTTCTGGTAGCGTCATTAAGTGGTTGACGCTTAAATCCAGGGAGGTGAGTTGTTGCAGATCAGCGATCGCTTCTGGTAGCGTCATTAAGTGGTTGACGCTTAAATCCAGGGAGGTGAGTTGTTGTAGATCAGCGATCGCTTCTGGTAGTGTTCTTAATTGGTTGTAGCTTAAATTCAAAACCTCCAACCATTTCAGTTCAAACACCTCAGCAGGAATCTCTGTTAATTGTTCCTTGTCATTAGTACCCCAATCATTGCTTAAATCTAATTCTTTAAGCTTTTTCTCTTTCGCTTCTCGGATTTTTTCAAGGTAACGTTGAGGCGTGTTTGCCATACTGAGGTTCACCTGTCAACGACAATTATATGTAATCCCCCTGATTCGCTAGACAATCTCGCAACCAGTGTCAAACTAAGCTCCCATTTTGTATGAAACTACATCAGCAATAATAATTTTTACGGAATTTTAAGAAGAATTTATCATTACTAATACTCAGGTTGACTCGTTAATGAGTCTTTGATACTCATTAATGAGGCTCGGAACTCCGTTAATGAGTCTTTGATACTGGTTAACGAGGATATTTTGCCGATTAATGAGGATATTTTGCCGGTTAACGAGGATATTTTGCCGATTAATGAGGATATTTTGCCGGTTAATGAGGATATTTTGCCAGTTAACGAGGATATTTTGCCAGTTAACGAAGATATTTTGCCGGTTAACGAGGATATTTTGCTCGTCAACGAGTCTTTGTAACTCGTCGATGACTATTTGAGACTCACCTACAAGTGTTTATAACTCGTGAATGAGTTTTTGAGCTTCGTGGATGAGTCTTGAATATTCGTAAACGAAACCTCAGCCTAGCTTGCCCAAGGATAAATCTTCTCTTGAGGTTGGGTTGAGGAACGAAACCCAACACCTACGGCAAATCAAGGGTCACACCCTAAGATTTTTCCTATTCCAACAGATGTAGAGACGTTGCAATGCAACGTCTCTACCAACCATTTTGTCGGTAAACGAGGCGTCTGACTCCCGATTCGCCAGCTGCATAGTAGTAGGGAAGGGGGAAAATTCAAAGCCTCTCCCCGCTTCGGGGAGAGGTTTGGAGAGGGGTTAGCTACAGTTAATATTTCCAACCAATATTAATGAGATGTACCAAGTACCTCAGTAAAAAAGTTATTCAACTCTGGCGCGGAGTGCGGGAGATGGAAAAAGATTTTCAAATGCTGCTTGACGCTCATTTAAAGTTTCTGGAGCAGAATTCCAAAGACTTTCATAATAAAAGAAGGTTACACCCAAACCGCGTTCTTGGGCAGCTCGCACCTGAGACTTAATTTGTTGCATCGGAACTGGGTTATTTCGTAACCCTGTCATAATCCCAACTCCAGTAGGAATTTTTTGTTGCGCTTCTTGAATTTCTGGGCGGGAAATATTGGCGATAAAACTTTGCAGATTCGGACGATAAATTTGCACAATCAACTCGTCCACAATATCTTGCCGCATCCAATTCAGCCAGTCTTGCAGGTGAAATTTGTAAGCAAAGTCATAGTAATTAGGAGCAACAGAGAAAATCGCCTGGGGTTTTCTCTGCTTCACGGCTTGGTTAAGTTTTACCATGAAGGCGGTAATTTTATCTGCCCGCCACTGTAACCATGCCGGATCTTCTGCATTGGCTGGGGGATTGCTCTTGGTTTCTTGGGTGTACAAGGCAACTGTGTATTTATCGTAGCCAAATTCGCGGGGCAAACTCATGTGATCGTCAAACTGAATGCCATCGGCATCATATTGAGTGACAATTTCCAGCACGAGATTGGTGATGAATTGTTGTACTTGTGGATGGAAGGGATTGAGCCACATCACCTCACCAGCTGCGCTGATGGAAGTTTGGCTACCATCGCGCTTTTGTGTGAACCAATCTGGATAATTCAATGCTAGTTCCGAGGTTGGGGGAGCCATAAATCCAAACTCAAACCAGGGAATTGCTAGCAGTCCCTTGCGATGGGCTTGGTTAATGAGATCGGCAAGAATATCATGTCCATCTGAACCTCTATACACAAAAGGTTGAATACCTGCCCGTTGTGCCGTCGCGCTAGGATACATCACATAGCCAGAATTCCAAACTACAGGATAGATTGTGTTGAAATTCAGCCGCCGCAGGTGATTCATGGCATCTTGCACTTTGGCACGATTCTTCAAGGTGTCAAAATCATTGTTGGTCATCCAAACCCCGCGAATTTCCTGACGGGGTAGCTGGGCAACAGCAGGGGTGAAGCTATCTAATAACAACACCGTAACAAACGATATTAAAATCAGCAGCGGGAAAATATATTTAAGTTTTCGTCGCCAACCTTGAACAAAAAAAGTTGATTTCATAGGTTTGAATGATGCATTAGCTACCCACACACGCCATTGCTTGCTTTTGTGATTCAATCTACTAGTCATATATTACAAGCATTTATACTTACTAAAAAATTGACAGATTGGTAGTTGTTGGTTCCTTGTGTATGGAACTTTTGCACCAGAAAAACTAAATCAAACTTATGCACATTAAGAAACTTGACGTAGCAAGTAGGCATTAGTGCCCAATGTATCTTGGGCATTGGGCATGGGGCATTGGGCATGGGGCATTGGGCATTGGGCATGGGGCATGGAGAGAAGAAGACGCGATAAATCGCGTCTCTACATGAGGGTTTTGGATTTTTCTGAAATGTATTGTCCCACTCCCTCATCTCCCTCATCTCCCTCATCTCCCTCATCCCCCTCATCTCCCCACTCTCTATTCCCCAGTCCCCACCTGTGTCACAATAAAGAACTGTAATCAGAAAAATATTGTTAGGTAATTTAGTGAGTCCAACTGCTCAATCTACGGCAAGTGCGCGTCGCGTGGTGTTTCCTTTTACGGCAATTGTCGGCCAGGAAGAGATGAAACTGGCGCTGCTGTTGAACGTGATTGACCCCAAAATTGGTGGTGTCATGATTATGGGCGATCGCGGTACCGGTAAATCCACAACTATCCGGGCGCTGGCGGATCTGCTGCCAGAAATCTCTGTGGTTGCCAATGACCCGTTTAGTAGCGATCCTAGCGACCCTGACTTGATGAGCGATGAAGTCCGCCAACTGTTAGAACAAGGGGCAGAAATTCCCGTAGCTCACAAAAAAGTCCAAATGGTAGACTTGCCCTTAGGAGCCACAGAAGACCGGGTTTGCGGCACAATCGACATCGAAAAAGCTTTATCTGAGGGTGTCAAAGCTTTTGAACCAGGACTGCTGGCAAAGGCTAACCGGGGCATTCTTTATGTGGATGAAGTCAACTTACTAGATGACCACCTTGTAGACGTACTACTCGATTCCGCCGCCAGTGGTTGGAACACTGTAGAACGCGAAGGCATTTCAATTCGTCACCCAGCACGTTTTGTGCTTGTGGGTTCTGGCAACCCAGAAGAAGGCGAACTGCGTCCCCAATTACTCGATCGCTTTGGGATGCACGCAGAAATTCATACAGTCAAAGAACCAGCCTTAAGAGTACAAATCGTGGAACAACGGGCGGAATTTGACCAAAATCCGCCCGGATTTCTAGATAAGTACAAACCTGAGCAAGAAGCATTACAAGAGAAAATTGTCAATGCCCAGCAATTATTACCAGAAGTAAAAATTGAGTATGATTTGCGGGTGAAAATTTCTGAAGTCTGCTCTGAACTGGATGTAGATGGTTTACGGGGTGACATTGTAAGTAACCGCGCCGCTAAAGCCTTAACGGCATTTGAAGGACGCACTGAAGTTACAGTTGATGATATCCGCCGCGTGATTACACTATGTTTGCGTCATAGACTGCGGAAAGACCCGTTAGAATCAATTGACTCTGGCTACAAAGTCGCTAAAGCTTTTAGCCGCGTCTTTGGTGTGGAACTCGCAGAAGATGATGCTGCACAAAAAAATGGCACGGGTCAGAAGTTAGGAGTTAGGAGTTAGGAGTTAGGAGTTAGGAGTTAGAAGTTAGGAGTTAGGAGTTAGGAGTTAGAAGTTAGGAGTTAGGAGTTAGAAGTTAGAAGTTAGGAGTTAGGAGTGGGAGATGAGGGAGATGAGCGGGATGAGGGAGATAAGAAGAATTCTTATAACTCTTAACTCTTAACTCTTAACTCCTAACTCTTAACTCAGCACTCAGCACTGAATACTGACTATGAGATTTTGGTATTTTTGGTTGAACAGCTTTATTTTATCTAGCCAATACAACCCGCCCCGGTTTGTAGAACTATTGATGCTGTTTTTAGCGATCGCTATGCTAGCAATAGCGACTATTTTACCCGACAGACCATATTTAATTTTAGGTTTGAGCTTAGTAGTTGGGGCATCTATTTCGATTTTAGTGCGAGAAGCGATCGCCCCCTCACCCCAAACACGAATTACCCAAGTCACAGCATTACTATTACTCATTATTAGCCTTTATGGCTTTGCTGATTTAATGCACACTCTTTAAATTTAGTTATGAGTTATAAGTTAGGAGTGAGAAGTTAATTAAAAACTCCTAACTCTTAACTTCTCACGCCTAATTTTTTATTTACCAATTTTGCATTTGTACTAATTCCATACACAATTCAGCAAGATGTTTGTTTAGCAAGTATTCTAGCGATTTATTTTGTCTTTGCTACTCAAATACTACTCAAATCAGCTTTTTTCTCCTGGGTTTTAGCGATTGCAAGCAACCATTTCGCTACTCAAATACTACTCATTTTGCCGATTCTTAACCCACTCCTGAAACCGCCTTAACTCATCCCAAGTACGCGATCGCGTATCCAGTCCCTTGCCCTTGGAATGCTGGTTTGGGTGCAGGTTCTCTCGCCGCATTTCGATATAGTCAGCGATCGCGCCTTCGACCATATCGGCTCTATTGCCGTGTAACACGGCTTTACCGGCATCAATCTCTCTAGCGCAGCGCATCACCTCATCCGCGATCGCTTCTGGAACGCGAATTAATTTTGTCTTCCCTGTTCGCCAAGTGCTGCCAGTCTCCCAAGTTGTTGAAGTTCTGCCACCTTTATTCATAATCCCTCTATTGCCGTGTTACACGGCATTATAGCCGAAGGGCGATAGAATAAAAGGACGAATTGTTAGAGTGAATCCCCAGTGAGTAAAATAGTTTAGCTCAGTAGTCTAAGGTTAGGACGGCTCGTAGCGGGTTAACCGGTTCCGAGAAATCCTGGTTCAAGTCCAGGCTGGGCTATAAATGATTTTCGCGGCTAGAATGAATCCCCGGTGAAGTATAAAGGGTAAATCCAGTCACCGAGGGAATATGAAATTTTTAGAATGGTTGGGGTCATTCCGTCCGCTAATGTCATCACTCATAAAGTATTACGACAATTGCTATGGCTACCCACAGGGAAGAATGTTAATAGCTGGTTTTATGTGTATAGGTTTTGCTTTTTACTTTGGGCTTTTAAATCTCATTGTTCAAAGCTTCCTGAAGTAGTAACTAAAACTTGTCGTCTCGGATTTGAAACCCAGAATTTTTATTCAGGAATCCGACAATCTGCTTGACCCAGTTTGCCAGTCGATCAAATTTGTGCTTGATGAGTGATTCGAGACCATTGAGCCGATAATCTACAAAGAGTTTTTTCTCTTTGTATTCAACTAGATGGACATCTAATTTCTTCTCTACCTTATAAAGCCTGTCCACAAAGTTGTCTTTAAGATTATCGACCGCCGATAGCAACTTATTTTCTACCTTGTCAATCTTACTGTTAATATTGGCTTCAATTTGGGCTAATCGATAAATAGCTCCCACTACTGTTAATAGCCCAATAATAATAGTGAGAGCGTTGTTAATGTCAATTTTCATTGTTAAGTTTAAATACCGAGCGATGTTTTTATAGCTTGCACATCATCTTCTAGTGTGGTTGAATCTATTCCTTCGTATTGGTAAATAGCAACAGTAGCGCTGATAAACCATTTAGGAACTTGAATAGAAACAAAATAATCAATGTTTAAATCATCGAGAATTATTAAATTGAATTTACCTAAAAATAACTGTTCGGGTTCGCCAACGAAAGTCGCACCCAATCCAGTTGTTAAGCTACGACGTAAACATCCTGCATACTTCCAAATCTTGCCAACAGGAATAGTAGTATTGATAGAGATAGCAGTGATAGGTTTATCAAACACTACAGGTACATTTATTTCAGTTATTCTTTGATAAATTGGCTTTCCTGCTGAGTCGTTTAAGTAACTTACAGCAGGGAAAGAATTGCTGTATTGCAAAGACCAATTATTTTCTATCCCTAGCTGTAAAATTCGACTCATCTCATTAACAGTTCCATGTGGTCTTCGACTTCACCGACAAAACCATAAGGGTCGATGCCGAAGTGGTCTAGTAACTCGAAATACGTGTAATCGTCCATTGCACCAGATAACCATTGCCCAGATGCACCATTGACGATCAACATCCCTTGGACGGTAGAATCATCAGCCTGACCGTCCACCGATACAGTTAATAAATCGCTGATGTCTGGCGGAACCCAAATTAAACCGTTGTCAGAAGCAATAGACATTACAATTACGCGCCTTCAGGGACAAAACGATAACGGCTAGCAGCGGCGTTCTCGCTACCTTGGAACAACCCGATGAACGCTGGTTTTTCTTTGATTGCATCAATCACAGCTTCGTAACCGCTATTTGCGAGTTTCTTACCAAAATGAGCAGTTACAGAATCATTCTCATGTCTGTAATATTTACGCCCAGTAATCCGGGAAGATTCTTTAGTTGTTGCAGTAGTTACCCGTTGAATGACTGTAAATTTGGCAAACTTAAAGTTTCTGACACCTGTAAGGACGTTTGGATTTGTTAATGCTGCTACTTCAGTAGTGCTGAAAGTAAATTCATCAACTATCCCCTTAAGTGTGTTTGCCAGTGCCGATCCTCTACCTGCTTGAGTAGCACTAATCAATCTGGCTGGAACATAAACCAATTCCGCTCCACTTGAATCAAAAGGAATAATATAGCCAGGAACTCGCGTAGTTTTTACCGTGTTAGCAGGGGTGTTAATAGCTGCAAAAGCTTGTTGCCTAGCTTCGGTGTCCTTATTCAGCCATAACATATACTTCTCGTGGTCTTTAGCCAAGCGAACACCACGACTAATGTCTTTATAAGCCATTTTGTTTTTTGTTAAAGTTTGATTGCAAGTCAACCATAGCAACAGTTTTCGCGTGGTTTGTTTTTCGGATATATATTATATTTCCCTTGATTTTCGCGTGGTTTCAAATTTTGACTAGAGGTGTATACCTGTATGTCGTATCTATCAGAAATACTGGTTGTGGCTCACCTGGAATAAGTGCGTAAGCATACCTAAATCGCACATTCACAACACGTCGATAAGCACGTTTTTTACGTGTTTTACCCATAATTATTTGAGTCTCAGTAACTTGTCCTGTAGTGCTTAGTTTTTTCGGATTACCTACAGTAATTTTCTGCTCATTAAAAGTCACATCGACAACATTACAAATACGTTGGTAAATATCTATAGCGTCAGCTTCGGTATTCGTTAATATTTTACTTCCGTTAGGAAACCCATTTTTAACATCTTTGTAGCTGACACATAAATTTCCTTTTGTAAGGATAATTCCTTTACCTGCACTCAAAAACTGTACTTTGATTTCATTAGCTATTTCTACTAATTTAGTACGCAAATTACTAGAAGTATTTTCTAGTTGCATTAACCTAACGCTATATTCAGCATCAGCTTTATAGTCTTGCTCTGAAGGTAAAGATTCCGAATCTTGAGAAAAGTAAAAAACTATTTTAGGATGTCCTTCTACTGGTTGTTCCTGGTTTTCTCTACTGCCGTAAAATATTGCTAAGTTTTTACGTCCATACCCAAGCAAATCAAATAATAAATGATGCCTTAAATTCATCATTAATTGATTGTCGTTGTCGGTCATGGTGCAAGCTACCCGTAGCGCACTTCTCGATGAAGCGATATTCGGCTTCCAATCATTTCCTAAATCGCTAAAATAGCGCTTTACCAGTGCATTGTGTTGCGGGATATAAATTTTTTGCAAATGTTCAAAAGGGTCAAAGTTATCAGGCAACTTATCATCAGGTGGTTCCGCTGGAGTAATTGAAGTCATGTTTAGTCTCCCCCATCAAAAATATCCTCAAGCACTAATTCCAGAAAGTTTGTTGAATCTGCTTTTGCTTGTTCTCCCTTGGCTTCTTCTACTATGGGTGTAGGCACTTCAACGCCTGGCTTGTAATGAATTATGTTGTTGTTAGCATCTCTAATCGGGTTACCGTTTTCGTCTTTGGGGTCTGTTTGTGAAAGTTCGCGCTTCAGGTCTGCGGTGCTACTATTAATCCCTGACATTACTTCTTTAAAAGCAATTGGAATTGCTACAACCGCAGCAATAGAACTCAACTTTTCATTAGCTGTATTCATAAGAGAGAAGAATTTCCCTTGAAGATTTGGCTGTGGGTTCATGTAACCATAGGCATTCTCTAGTAGCACTCCACCTTTTCTGAGTGCATTTCCTATCTTGCCAAGGTTGCCTCCAATCACCTCTAAACCAGTGCTAATTAAACCGCCCAGTTGAGTAACTTGATTGAAAACATTAGAGGTCGCTTGATAGATGCGGTTAGCCTTTGCCCAGTCCTCCGATAATTGAGTATAATTATCTTCGCCTATAGCAGTTTCAATCACTAGTTTTACAGCCTTACCAAGTGATTCACTAAAGTTTATTGGAGTGCCGTCAATTCCTTTGGGTAATAAGAATCCCGTGACTTGATCGATGATCGATATTAAACTTTGTCCTAGATTATTTGATAGCATCAGAGCGTTGTGAACTGTTGCAGCGAACGTTAAGACTGACAGCGCTTTTTCAAGATATGTATTTTCAGCAATTGTTTTAATAAATTGCGATAAACCGCCTGTTACTTGCACCCCTAATTTTGTGTTAATGACGTTCAGGAGAGCTAATATAGCAGCGTTACTAACTGCCATTACTGCGTCATAAATCTGCTTGAGTAATGCCAATATTGGTGCTAGTGCAGCCATGATCGGCGTTAAGATCGTCGTCCTAGTAGTGCTATGCTGCGCTGTGCTATTTGCCCTAGTCTGTGTATGCTGAGATACAATCAGCGCTCGTAACCCTGCATCGTTATATGGCACGGCATCTACTCCATTTCTTCCTGGCAAGCCATTAAGCCCAGACCTTCCTGGCAAGCCATTAAGCCCGTTTCTACCATCTCGCCCAGGACGACCAGGAATCTGTATTATCTGTGTAATTCCTGGCGCTCCCTGTAATCCGTCCCGTCCTGGTCGCCCATCTAGCCCTGGGCGACCGTTCAATCCATCTCGTCCAGGTCTGCCAGGAATTCCTGGATCTCCCTTGAGTCCCTTGAGATATTTGATTCCTTGGTAAAGAGATAGTGCAGTTAGCGCTACGCCTAAAGCCTCACCTGCTTTGTTAAACGCTTGCCCTGCCAGTCCCTTTGCCTGTTCTCCTATTCCCTGAGCTTCCTTAGCCTTGTTAAAAGCAGTAGTGGCGTTGTCGTTCGCCCTGGATGCATTCTTCAGCTGTACGTTCGCTTATTTTTGAAGTGTGAGAGGAATTAATGCCTTACTGTTAAAGGAAACAACACGATTTTGGATCTGCTAAAACCATCACCGTGTAATACTTGGGAAAAGTGGAATCAGCTTCACCGTGTAATACATGGAGCAAGGAAAATTAGTTTTTTCCATGTGTTACACGGAAGCGATGCCTCATAAAGATACTCTGACTGTAATTCTGGATCTTACACCGTAAAATTCACTAATTTCGGGTTAAACTTACGATGTAATACACGGACGAGGCGAATGTTAAAGCGGGATATTCAAGGGAAGTTCGCCCTAAAAGACGATGATTATCGTCAAGTGCGCTCTTTAAGATTAACTGATGAAACCTGGAAAGCTTTGGGAATTGCTGCTGAATGCTTGGGTATGACTAGAGCTGATTACGTGGAACAGGTTATTAGAGGGAATGCTCATCCAAGTA